>JAIQFK010000009.1 GCA_020073305.1 Terriglobia bacterium | reverse complement strand
GATGGGGGCCTAACCCATTGGGCCAAGCCCCCCGCTCATCGTCTGGATGAGTTTCCGACCGGCTATTCCTTGGCGGGTTGCTCTCCAGCAGAGCCCGCCTCTGCTTCACCAGCCATGCGCAGTATGCGGTACGTTGTTCCTGCTGACAACGACTTGTCAGCGAACGGTCACCTGTCCCTCATTTCTGTGTCTCACCCGAGGGGCGCACTCCAGTCTCCGTCCCTCATTTACTCACCAGTTACTCACTACTCACTACATTGGCCTGCTCACCGCTCCACCACCGCCACTTCGTAATCCCGCACACCCGGAACAGTGAATTCTACGAACCGCCCGTCTCGCTTCAGCGGCACCGGCGTCCCCGCCCGCAGCAGGTCCACACGGTTGCCCCGGACACCTTCCGGAAGCTCGGCACGCACGCGCTGCGCTCCCACCGGATAGGTTTCGGTAAACCAGCCCCGCAGCATATTCGGGTTCGTGTAATTGAGCAGGTGCAGCGCAAACCCGGGCTCGGTTTCCCACGCGAAAACTTCAAGCATCCCGTCGCCTTCCACCGAAACAGGCACTCGCTCGCGCACGAGCCAGCGCACAGCATTCTGCAACAACCGGCTGAGGTCCGGATTGCCCGAACGCCAGAAGCTGCGGTCGATGTCGCCCGGAACGTACACCAGCCGGCTCCGGCCGTGTTCCCACAAAACGATCGCGGGTTCTTTGGTGGGTTCGGTCCGCGGATACACCATCTCGGGAGGGTACGCGGGATATGGCGGCAGCACGGCCAGCACCGGATCCATATTCGTCGCCTGAACAGGAACCCGAAACTCGGCGCCGGGCAGAATGGCCGTATGCTCGAAGCCCCGCAACACGTCGTGCGGCCGCAGAATCCGGGCGTAATATGCGTTGCCCTTCGGGCCCTCGACGTCGCCCATCTTGCCGATCCCGAACAGCTTCGCCAGGCCGAAATCGTCGCGCCGTTTTCCCCGCTCGTCGTACAGGCTGGTCTCGAAGGTCCCGAGCAGCGATCCTCCGCTCGCCCGGTAATCCGCAAGCTGCCGGCACTGCGCGTCGCTCAACAAAGCCACGTTCGGCAGCAGCAGCGCCGCGTACTTCTTCAGAGTCTCCGGGCCGAGATCGTCTTCATGCACGAAATCGAACGGGCAGCGCGTCTGGAGCAGCGCGTAGTACAGGCCCTGCAGAAACTCCGCCGGTTCGCCTCCGCCCGGCGGCGTATAGAACGCATTTCCGCGCTCGGAAAACACCACGCCAATCGTGGCGATCGACCGGCGGTTGACGAAGTGCCGTTCGTTTTTCGCGATCCAGTCAAAGAACCGGCGCCCCGTCTCCCGCCAACGAAGATCTTTGGGCGCGCCACCCAGCCAGTGGTACCAGGGCACCATGCCGCTCGCCGTCGTTTGCGCCATCCACATGTTGGCTTCTTCGGGAGCTTTCGATGTGTGCCGCCACAGCGGATGGCTGTTGGCATACGAGCCTGTGACATTGGTGATGGTCCGGCCTTTCATGACGCACTGCGCCACGCGCCCCTGCTGCGCACAATCCCAGATCGGTGTCGAGCCGCTGCGGCCCTGGTGATCCGCATTGAACCATCCCGCGACTGCTGCGATCCGCTGCAAGTCCGTCGATGCCCTGATGCCGCCGCCCAGGTTGCCCACGTACACGCTGTCCCACTTCTTCTGCTTCGTCGTCCTGTCCCACAGCTTCCACACTTCGAGCACGCGCGCCAGGTGACGCTCGCGAAACTCCGGGCTCTTCGAATCGCCGAAGTCGCGGCATTCGGCGCAATGGCAGGATGACGGTCCTTCCGCCCCTGGCCAGCCGTTGGTGAAGAACCCGTCGACATCATAAAGCTGGTTGATCTCGCGAATAATGGCCGGCATCTGTTCGATGAAATACGCCGAGTACATGCATGTCTTATACAGCGAAGGGGCTTGGTCATGGCGCCGCGGGGAGCCGTCCGCATTCTGCTCGAACCACTCCGGATGCGCCTTCCACGCTTCTTCCCAGGCGTAGTTGCAATCCATGCGCGCCACCACCCGGATACCGCGCTTCTTCGCCGCTTTCGCAAAGTCGCCGAACAGATCGCGGTCTCCCAGATATTGGCTCCTGTGATGATACGGAACCTGGGTCGGATAGAATGCCACGATGCCGCCGGCATTGAGCAGCAGCGCGTTGATCTTCAAACTGGTCCAGTAATCCAGCCACTCGTCGATGTTCAGCTCGACGGGATCGCGCTCGTTGAAGTTGACCTGCCCGCACCGCCGCATGGTCTGATACCAGGGAATGCCTGCCGGACCTTGCGCGAATGCCGCGCTCGTCAGCATCAACCATTCACGACGCGATAAAGTTGTCATGTGTATCACCGGCCGGGGACTGGCTCCACTGTCCCTGATCTCAACAGTTGCACTCGACCAGACTGCTCTTCGTGACAGTGGTGCCTGTCCCCACCACCGATCTCGTTTGAGTGAACGTGACACCGAACCATTCGCGATGCGATAGAGTCATCATGTAAGGTAACCGCGACGTAAACTGAGCCGCGACCAAAGGAAGCGGTATCTTGCAACACTCGCCCAGAAATTACTCTAACTCCTTTTCATCGGAGCCATTCAAATGAACACTCACGATCTCTCACAATTCGCCACCCGCCGCAGCCTCGCGAAACCCGCCGCGGTCGCCGGCGCATGGCTCGCCCTCCAATCTAGCGCCAAGGGTGCCGAAACCCCCGCCGGCACGGTGTTCAACGCTCGCCTGCTCGGCGCCAAAGGGGACGGCAAGGCCGACGATACGAAACCCATTCAAGGTGCCATCGACCTGGCGGCCGAGCGCGGCGGGTCTGTCTTCGTGCCGCCCGGCATCTATCAGACCGCCGAGCTGCATCTGCGCCCTAACGTCGCCGTCATCGGCATTCCCGCGTGGGATTACCGCAGTGGCGGAGGCTCGGTCATCCGCCTCGCCGATCCCGCGGCAAGCTGTCTTCTGAATATCACCGGCGCCTTCGGCGCAACCATCGAGGGTCTGTCTCTAGACGGTGGCAAGCTCGGCAAGAGTGTCCACGGTGTCTTTCTCAACAAGCCGGATTACGGCAAGCGGGAGGACACGTTTCGCATCGAACGCTCGCAAATTGCCAACTTCACCGGCGACGGCGTGCGTCTGACCCGCGCCTGGTGTTTCTCCATCCGCCACTCGATGATCGCCTACAACGCTGGCGACGGCATTGCGTTGCGCGGCTGGGATGGATTTCTGCTCGACAACTGGCTTTCCGGCAACCAGGGCGCTGGTTTTGCCGCCCGCGAGGAAAACGCCTCCTGCACCCTCACCGCCAACCGCATCGAGTGGAACCGCGAGGGCATTCTGATTGTGGGCGGGGACGGCTACAACATCACCGGAAATTTCTTCGACCGCGCCGGCACGCGCGGCCTGGCGATCGTTGGCGGCGAACAGATGACCATCAGCGGCAATTTCGTGAAGCGCAGCGGAAAGAACGCCACACCCGATACCCACGACTCCTGCCAGATCTACTTAGAGAAAGCCCGCGGCATCACCTGCACTACGAACAACCTGCAAGTAGGACGGGATGACGGCGGCCATGGCGTCTGGTCGCCGTCCTACGGCATCATCTGCAGCGCGCTCGAAGATTGCATCGTCACCAACAACGTCCTCCACGACGGCGCCCTCACCCAACTGATGCTGGATCTGGGCGGCCACGGCGAAGGTACGATCCTCAAAGACAACCCCGGCCGCCTGGCGAAACGCGCCAGTTGAGGGGCCGGCACTACACGCAGTCCCCCCCACACCCCATTCACAACCAACCTCCCCGCTTGCCCCTCCCCGCACTATACTGAACGTTAGCGTCGTGTAACGGGAGCCGAGTACACCAATGTTTCGACCACTACTCATTTCGAGTCTGATTGCGCTGGGCCTGCAGGGCGCTACTCTGCCTGTTGTCCCCGGCGATTCTGAGCAGGGCCACAAGCTCTTTGAGAGCGAGCGGTGCATCCAGTGCCATAGCATCGACGGCAAAGGCGGCAAGCGGGCCGCCGATCTGGGTCGCCATGTGGACCGCGGCTTCACGCCGGCCCAACTGGCCAGCACCATGTGGAACCATGCGCCCCTCATGTGGGGCGTGATGGACACCACGGGCGTCGAGCGGCCGAAACTCAGCCCTGAGGATGCCGCCAACCTGTTCGCTTTTCTCTATTCCTCGCGATTTTTTGACAAGCCCGGTGATGCCGCCCGCGGCAAGCAGGTGTTCAGTGTTCGCCACTGCGCCGACTGCCACGGGATCACCGAGTCGGTCGCCGAGAACGCTCCGGCGGTCGTGAAGTGGGACTCGCTGGGCCAGCCCATCCTCATGGTCCAGCAAATGTGGAATCACAGCGGGCGCATGCACGAGGCATTCGAAAAAAAGAAAATCGCATGGCAGGAATTGACCACCCAGGAGCTCAGCGACATGCTGGTTTACCTGCGCAGTCTGCCGCAAACTCGGGAATTGGGCACGCGCTTCTCCTATACTTCCGGCGAAGGCGGGCAAGCGATCTTCGAATCCAAGGGCTGCATTAAGTGCCATACCGGGAAACTCGCGCTGGAGAACCGCCTCCACAATCTGACTTTGACCGATATCGCGGTGGACATGTGGAACCACGCCCCCAGAATGATCCAGCCGCCTCCGACCTTAACGCAGGACGAGATGCGCCAACTCTTGAGCTATCTCTGGATGCGTCAGTTCGTCTATCCGGACGCCAACGCGGGCCGGGGCAAGCAGGTGTTTACGCAGAAACATTGCGTAGAGTGCCACGCCAGCGGGAACAACGGCGCGCCGCCTTTGCCCGGCCAGGCACGCAAGTACTCGGAAGTGACTATCATCTCAGCGCTGTGGAGGCATGGCCCCCAGATGCTGGAGCGCATGCGGCAGGCCCACCTCGCCTGGCCCCGGTTCAATAACCCTCAGCAACTCGCAGATTTGATTGCCTATTTGAATTCGGTGCAGTAGCCCGGTCCTGTTGGAGGGGAACGTGCAAGATTCCCGTCTGAACATGACACGGTGGTGGGAAAGGAGCTTGGCATGAAACCGGGTGTGTGGTTTACGACGATTTTAGGCGCGGCGGTGCTTGTGTGGTCCGCCGGCGCGGCACAGAAGGAGGTTAAGAAAATTCCCGTCACTTCCACGCGGGCAGATTCGGCCGTGGAAATGTTCAAGACGTATTGTGCTTCCTGTCATGGAGTTGACGGCAAAGGACACGGCCCTGCGGCGGAAGCGCTGAAGGTGGCCCCATCCGACCTCACCATGCTGAAACAGAAGAACGACGGCAAGTTCCCCTCCGGCAAAGTCACTCGCATTGTCGAGGGCGCTGATGTCGTCACCGCTCACGGCTCAACCGACATGCCGACCTGGGGACCGATATTCCGATCCTTAGACCCCAACAACGCGCCTGTCACCAAACTGCGCATCGCCAACCTGACGAAGTATATCGAGTCGATGCAGCGGTAATCCCCCGCTAACTGAAACTGATTAAGCACGCTCAGGTGGTGGATTATCGCCCACTGCCGAGGGTAAATTCTGGGTAAAAGAGCGCAGGAATCCGCCGATCCGAAATGGCCGGGCTGACGTTGGCAGTCGGCGAATCGATTGCAGTGGCAAACCTGATTTCCTGTTGTTTAGAGCCCGTCCATGTTTGACGTTGGCGTCCGTTTGCCGCGAACACAGGACCCGATCCCAACAGGGGAATCATGAGGCGAGCATGGACCTGATTCCCACGCAAGAAGAAGTGGTGGCCATCCTCCGGGAGACTGGCGCGCTGCGCACCGGCCACTTCGAGGACCCGAACGGTCTCCACTGCGCGCAACACTTGGAACCCGCTCTGGCGATGCGATATTACCGCTACGCCAAAATGCTGAGCGTAGGCCTGAGCCGCCTCCTCCGTGCTGACCCGAAGATCCGGAGTATGATTCCCGATCTTTCAATGGTTGCAGCGACGGTGGGAGGGCTGCCGGTGGCGTACGGATTGTGCGAGGCTTTGCATGCCCGGCAGGTGTACTGGGCGGAGAAGGAAACGCGCAAAGGCCCCATGCACTTCCGGCAGTACATCGAGCCGGTACCCGGAGAAGAAGTGCTGTTAGTGGACGACATCCTCCGGTGCGGCAAATTGCTCAACGAGGCAAAGAAACTGGTGGAATCCAAAGGCGCCAAAGTCGTGGCGGTAGCCGTTTTGTTTCATATTCCGACTCCCAAGACCGACGCCATCGAAGGCGTGCCGCTCCATTATCTGGCCGAACTGGAAACGCCCTATTACTCCAATCGGGATACGTGCCAGCTGTGTAAGCTCGGCGTGCCGCTCGAGCAGATCGCAGCAAACAAGAGAAGTCGGGTAGAGGACCCAGCACTTATTGCAGTGGAAGTTTAAAGAAAAGCCAAGGAGGCAACTGTGAGTACGGTGACCCTTTCGAAAGAAACGTTGAACCCGTTTGAGATCGCGCAAAAGCAGTTTGAGACGGCCGCTGATTATCTGAAGCTGGATGCCGGCATGCGCAGCATGCTGAAAACGCCCAAGCGGCAGTTGATTGTTTCCATCCCCGTTCGCATGGACAACGGAGAGATCCGGGTGTTTGAAGGATACCGGGTCCAACACAGTCTCACGCGCGGACCGGCCAAAGGTGGAATCCGTTACCATCCCGATGTCACGCTGGACGAAGTGAAGGCTCTGGCTTCCTGGATGACGTGGAAGTGCGCCACCGTAAACATCCCCTACGGCGGTGGCAAAGGCGGAGTGCGGGTAGATCCGAGGACGCTGTCCTTAGGCGAACTGGAACGCCTGACCCGGCGATACGCGACCGAGATTTCGGTGATCATCGGGCCGGATCGTGATATTCCGGCTCCCGACGTCTACACCACGCCGCAGACCATGGCGTGGATCATGGACACCATCAGCATGCTGCATGGCCACACGGAACTCGGGTGCGTAACCGGTAAACCTCTCAGCCTGGGCGGCTCGAAGGGACGTCACGAAGCCACCGCACGCGGCTGCCAGGTCACCACGCGGCTGGCCTGTGAGCTGAAAGGCATCAACTTGAGCAGCGCGACCGTCGCGGTACAGGGCTTTGGAAATGCCGGAAGCATTGCGGCAGCCTTGCTCCATGAAGATGGCGCCAAGATCATTGCCGCCAGCGATTCCAAAGGCGGAATCTACAGCCGTAAGGGAATCGATCCCGTGGAAGCGTTGAAATTTAAGGAACAGACCGGGAGCTTATTCAACTTTCCGGATGCCGAGCCCATCACCAATCGCGAGCTGCTGCAGCTCAATTGCGACATTCTGGTTCCAGCCGCACTGGAGAACACCATCACGCTGGAGAACGCGGATCGCATCAAGGCCAAGATCGTCGCGGAAGCCGCCAACGGGCCGACGACACCGGCGGCTGACGCTATCCTGGCTGAAAAAGGCATCCTGGTTATCCCGGACATTCTGTGCAACGCCGGCGGCGTCACAGTCTCCTATTTCGAGTGGGTGCAGGATCTCTATGGCTTCTTCTGGTCGGAAATCGAAGTCAACAAGTACCTGGAACGCACCATGACAAACGCGTTCAAAGAAGTACACGCGACCGCGGAGAAACACAAGGTCAACATGCGAACCGGCGCCTACATTTTGGCTGTTGGACGCGTGGCCGAAGCGACCCAGGTCCGCGGTATCTTCCCGTAAACTCGCTAAACGCCGGGGCTGGTCTGGACGGCCGGGCCAGCCGCCGGCGGGTGTTCCCGGGCCTCCAATTGAAAGGAGCGCCATGCAGAATTCGGCCGGTCCAGTTCCGCGCGCAGTGGTCACCCTCGAGGGTCTCCGGCGACTCATTCCGTTGCTGGAGCGCCGCGGGTACCAGGTGGCCGGCCCCACGGTGCGCGATGGCGCCATCGTCTACGAAACCCTGAAGAAGCTGGAAGACCTCCCTGCCGGCTGGACCGATGAGCAGGAAGCCGGCCGATACCGTCTGAAACAGCGCGAGGACGCTGCGCTGTTCGGTTACAACGTCGGGCCGCAGAGCTGGAAGAAGTTCCTGCATCCCTCCACGATAGAACTCATTCACATCGAGCGGAATGGTGAAGGCGTTCGTGTTCTCAACCAATCCTCCCCTCCGCCACATTACGCTTTCCTCGGGGTTCGCGCTTGTGAACTGGCCGCGATCCGCGTGCAGGATCGCGTCCTGCTCGAGGACCGCTTTGCTGATCCCGTTTACGCCAGCCGCCGCCGGGGCGTTTTCATGGTCGCGGTCCAATGCACACGAGCTGCGCCAACCTGTTTCTGCGCCTCGATGCAATGCGGGCCTCGGGCGCGCCAGGATTTTGATCTGGCGTTGACGGAGATCGCGGACAAGGGCCGGCATTTGTTCGTGGTTGAGGCCGGCAGCGCGGCGGGGGCCGAGATTCTGCGCGAGATGGATCCGCGCGAAGCGTCCCCGGCGCTCTGCCAGGAGGCTGACGAGGCCGTCGAGCGCGCCGCGGTTCAGACCCGCCAGATGGACACAGCCGGGATTCGCGACCTGCTCTATCAAAACTTCGAGCATCCTCGCTGGGACCACGTCGCTGCCCGGTGTCTTACCTGCGCCAACTGCACCATGGTGTGCCCAACTTGTTTCTGCACGGTGGTGGAGGATGTGAGCGACGTCACCGGAAGCCATGCCGAGCGCTGGCGCCGGTGGGACTCCTGCTTCACGCAGGCCTTTTCGTACATCCACGGAGGCAGCGTCCGGCCATCGGTGAAGTCGCGTTACCGGCAGTGGATGACGCACAAACTGGCGTCGTGGATCGACCAGTTCGGCAGCTCTGGATGTGTGGGATGCGGGCGATGCATCACCTGGTGCCCCGCCGGTATCGACATTACCGAGGAAGTGCGCGCCATTCGTGGCGGCAGCGCAACTTCCTCGAGAGCTTTGTAGGAGGGCAACAGTGGAATCACTTGAACCAATCCTCGCTCAGCATTCGTTCTTCGAAGGACTGGACGCCGAATACCTGAAATTGTTCGTCGGGTGCGCATCGAACGTTCGCTATTACGTAGGCGCCTACCTGTTCCGCACAGGTGAAGACGCCAGCCAGTTTTATCTCATCCGCCAGGGCCGGGTAGCGCTGGAAATCTATGCGCCGCAGCGCCCGCCGATCGTGGTGCAGACGCTCGAAGCGGGAGACATTCTGGGTTGGTCCTGGCTCATCCCGCCTCACCGGTGGCGTTTCGACGCCAGGGTGGTGGAGGGAATCCGAGCCATCGCCCTGGACGGGAAATGCCTTCGCACCAAGTGCGAAGAGAACCACGATCTGGGATATGAGCTGCTGAAGCGGTTTGTCCGCATCACGACCCAGCGCCTCGAAGCCACCCGTTTGCAGCTATTGGATGTTTATGCCCCTCACGTCTGAAGAAGGGTCGCGAAAAAGCACGGCCGACCCCATGTGCCCGCAGCCGTTTCGCGTGGAGTCGGTCTCGCGGGAAACGCACGATACGTTTACGCTCAACCTGCAGCCGGCCGGAAACGCGGAGAGGCCCCCGTTTTCGCCAGGCCAGTTCAGCATGCTCTACGTTTTCGGTGTAGGCGAACTGCCCATCTCCATCAGCGGCGATCCGGAGCAGGCTCGCCGCCTGGCATACACAGTGCGCTCCGTCGGCCCGGCAACCCAGGCGTTGGTGAGCCTGCGGCCGGGCGACTGGGTGGGCGTGAGAGGTCCTTACGGCAAGCCTTGGCCGCTTCAAGCCGGGCGCGGCAAAGACGTGCTGATTGTTGCCGGCGGCATTGGCCTGGCTCCGCTCCGGCCGGCCATCTTTCACGTCCTGCGGAACCGGGACGATTACGTGCGCCTCATCGTGTTATACGGCGCGCGCAGCCCCGGCGACCTGCTGTTCCGGAAAGAGCTGAACGCCTGGGGCCGCTCGCCCGATACCCAGGTGCTCACCACCGTCGATTACGGCGGTGTGAACTGGCGCGGACGCGTGGGCGTGGTGACCACCCTGTTCCGCCACTTACGCCTGCACCCCGACCGCACCGTGGTTTTGGTCTGCGGGCCGGAAATCATGATGAATTACGTGGTGGCCGAACTGGAGCAGCACCGCGGCGTCTCGGCGGCCGACATCTATTTGTCCATGGAGCGAAACATGAAATGCGCCGTGGGCTTCTGCGGACACTGCCAGTACGGTCCGTATTTCATTTGCAGGGACGGCCCGGTCTTTTCGTATCAGCAGGTACGAGGATTGATGGGAAAACATGAACTCTAACGGCCGGAAAAAACCGAAGATCGCCGTGTTCAAGTTCGCGTCGTGCGATGGCTGCCAGTTAAGCCTGCTCGACGCCGAAGACGAACTGCTGGCCGTGGCGGGCGTGGTGGAGATCGCCTACTTCCCCGAGGCCAGCCGGTCGATGGCGAAGGGCCCGTATGACGTGGGGCTGGTGGAGGGGTCGATCACCACCCACCACGACGCCGAACGCATCCAGCAGGTGCGGCGGCAGTGCCACAAGCTGGTGACCATCGGCGCGTGCGCCACCGCGGGAGGGATCCAGGCCTTGCGGAATTCCCGCGACATCGACGAGTTCATCCGCGTGGTCTACGCCACGCCGCAATACATCAGCACGCTGAAGCTCTCGACGCCGATTGCCGAGCACGTGCCGGTGGATTTCGAGCTGCGCGGCTGCCCCATCAACAAGGCCCAGCTCATCGAGCTGATCAGCGCGACGCTGGCCGGCCGGAAACCGAATATTCCCACCTACAGCGTGTGCATGGAATGCAAGCGCCGCGCCAATGTTTGCATTGCGGTGGCGGAGGGCATCGCTTGTCTGGGACCGGTCACGCAAGCCGGCTGCGGAGCCATCTGTCCGAGCTTCAACCGCGGCTGCTACGGCTGCTACGGACCCATGGAGAGTCCGAATACCGCGTCGCTGGTCGAGCAGTTCCGCATCCTGGGGCAAAGCGACCCGCAGATTGCGCGGGCGTTTCGCGGCTTCAACGCCTGGGCATGGCAGTTCCGCAAGGCCAGTGAGGAGTGCGAGCGCCATGAGTAGCACGGCAGGCAAGAGCCGGACCATCAAAGTCGACTGCCTGGCGCGGGTCGAGGGGGAAGGTGCGCTATTCGTCAAAATGAAAGGAGACCGCGTCACCGACGTCAAGTTCACGATCTACGAGCCTCCGCGCCTCTTTGAAGCGTTTCTCAGAGGTCGCCACTTTTCCGAGGTGCCCGATATCGTGGCGCGCATCTGCGGGATCTGCCCCATCGCCTATCAAATGAGCGCGGTACACGCGATCGAGCGCGCCCTGGGGGTCAGGATCGACCCAGCGATCCGCATGCTGCGGCGCCTGTTCTATTGCGGCGAGTGGATCGAAAGCCACGCCCTGCACATCTTCATGCTCCACGCTCCCGACTTTCTCGGATATCCGGACGCCATCCAGATGGCGCGCGATTATCGCGGCGTGGTCGAGCAGGCTCTGCGTCTGAAGAAGATCGGCAACCGCATCGTCACGGTGATGGGCGGCCGTGAAATCCATCCCGTTTCGGTCGCAGTGGGCGGCTTCTACCGCGTTCCCGCGCGCAGTGAATTAAGTCCGCTGCTCGAGGATCTCAAGTGGGCGCTCGACGCCTCCCTCCAAAGCGTGCGCCTGGTGGCGGGCTTTGAATTCCCGGACTTCGAACAACCCTACGAGTTCGTGGCCCTCTCGCATCCCGACGAATATCCGTTCAACGAAGGCCGGCTGGCCTCGAATAAAGGCCTCGACATCGATGTGGCCGAGTACGAGGAGCACTTTCTGGAACAGCACGTCAAGCACTCGAACGCTTTGCAATCCGTCTTGCGGGCACGTGGGTCCTACATGGTGGGTCCGCTGGCGCGTTTCAACCTGAATTTTGCCCGTTTGCCGGAGGTTGCGCAGCAGGCCGCCAGAGACTCCGGACTTTCGGTCCCTTGCAACAACCCGTTTCGCAGTATCATCGTGCGCGCTGTCGAGCTGGTCTTCGCCTGCTGGGAAGCCATCCGCGTGATCGAAGCCTACGAACCGCCCGCCGCGCCGCGAGCCGCCATTTCCATGCATGCCGGCACAGGCTGCGCAGTCACCGAAGCTCCGCGCGGGCTTCTGTATCATCGCTACCGGATCGACGATGAGGGGTTGGTTCAATTTGCCAAGATCGTTCCGCCCACTTCCCAAAACCAGAAGCGGATGGAAGAAGATCTGTGGCAGTTCGTGCCGCAACTGGCCACCCGCCCCACCGACGAAGTGACCTGGAAATGCGAACAGGCGCTGCGCAACTACGACCCGTGCATCTCCTGCGCGACTCACTTTTTGCGGGTCCATATCGAGCGGGAGTGAGCGTGCTGATTCTGGGCTGTGGGAATACTGACCGCTCGGACGATGCCGCGGGCGTCTTGGTGGCGCGGCGGCTCCAGCAAATGGGAATCGCTGCGCAAGAGTTTACGGGCGACCCTCTGGCCCTGATCGACGCCTGGAACGGCGCGGGCGAAGCGGTGCTGATCGATACCGTAGTGAGCGGCGCCGCGCCGGGCACGATCACCGTCTGGGACGCAAGCAAAACTCCTCTGCCGCCGGAGCAGTTCTGCTGTTCCACGCACGCGTTCGGCATCGCCGAGGCGGTAGAAATAGCGCGCGCCCTCGGCCGGCTGCCTCCGAGGCTTTTGATCTACGGGATTGAAGGGATCAGATTCGACGTCGGAGGGGAGCTTTCCCCGGAAGTTGCGGCTGCGGCTGAGCGGTTGGCGGGGGAAATCGCGGGTGTTCCTGAAGGTGAACAATCCAAACGACAATCTGTATTATTGAAGTGAGGTTTGCGATGGCTGAAATCGAGATGCTAGCTGTGGTTGCCCTGCTCGAGGATGTCCCTGAGGAGGGACTTTTGCGGGGCCAGGTCGGCACCGTCGTCGAGAGTCTTGCGCCCGGCGTGTACGAGGTTGAGTTCAGCGATGACTCCGGTCAAACGTACGCCTCTCTAGCACTTCGTTCGGACCAGTTGATGCGCCTTCACCACGAGCCAAGCCACCAGGCAGCCTGACTGTAGTTGTTTGTATTCCTCCGATGTCGCTCTCGGGGACCAGAGTCTCCCGCGTTCGGATCTTCCAGCGGAGTGCCGTCCGGTGCTCTCCGAGGGACCGCTCGACCGCTAGGCGGCGCGACAGTGGCGAAGTCGTAATACTTCGGTTTGCTTGAACCGGTAGCCATAGCCTAGAATTGCCGCATGTCTGCTGACGGTGCAACTGACCTGCCGGAATATATTGATCGCATGCTTGGATGGTATGACAAAACTGCACGGACCTGCCGATGGCGCTTCCTTTGGATAAAATGGGTCCAGATCACGGCCGGTGCTTGTGTTCCCATAGCTCCTTGGGTGATGGGCGATTCTAAGCTTCTTGTGACAGCACTTGGATGCATCGTCACCGCGCTTGAGGCAGTCCAGCAGACTCTTCAATACCAGCAACGATGGCTCAGTTTCCGCTCGACCTACAGCCGGCTTCAAAGGGAAATTACTCTCTATTCGAATAGCGCGGGCGTCTATCGGGCCAACCCTGATGCCCATGCATTGTTCACTGAGCGCTCAATCTCAATTCTCGAATATGAACAAAGCGGCTGGACATCGCTGAAATCAGACAAAAAAGGAAACTGACGCACTAGCGGAGCAAAACTGGGAGTCAGCAGCAGCCCGATCGCGCCGTCAGGATTAACGGGTCAACCTTAGAGGGGTTTGCCCCGCCTCAACCCTGCTTGACTCCTATTTAATTATAGATCAGAAGGGCAGATCGTCCTGATCTCCTGTTGCTTCTTTCGGAGCTTTCTTGAAGGCCGAAGCGTCCACCAGGGGAATATTCGGCTGTTTCCCTTCGAACAATTCCCGGATTGTCAGGATTTGAATCTTGGGATATTTGCCATACAGCGTTTCGTAGAAGCCGGCCTTCACCGCTTCGGTGCGCATGGGACCCGTGGAATCGGCCAGGGTAATAAACACGCCGATCTTGGCGTTCTCGCGATCCACAACATGCGCCAGATCGCGGACCATCGCGACGTTGACGTGATCCCCGCCCTTCACTGAGACGATGGCTTTCTCGGTGATCTTGCCCTCTGGCTTGAAGTAGATCAGGCCATCAATGCCGGTATCTGCGCCTTTTTTCTTGCCCGCAAACGGAACGGCGTTCACTAGCGACACGGCCCACCATTGGAATTGATACTTGTCTTGTGCCGCGAGTGCTCTTGCGCCCTCCAGATCCTTCGGTGTGCCGTGGACTTCATACTTGATGCCAGGGAATGCGTCTTTCAGGCGCTTCTCTATCAGCGAAATCGCAAGGTGCGTGATGTCGATACCGATCCATTCGCGCTTGAGTTTCTGGGCTGCATGGACCGCCGTCCCGCATCCGCAGAACGGGTCACACACTACGTCGCCTTCATTCGAACTTACGCTTATGATCCTCTCCAGAAGCGTCTGAGGCTTCTGTGTCGGGTAGCCAAGCCGCTCCTGGGCCTGGGAATTGATCGGAGAAATATCGTCCCAAAGCGTCTGAAGTTTCTGGCCGGGCTGCTCATCGAGGTACCGCTTTAGCCTGATTCTTCCCTTTTTGTCGGGCGGAAACCACAGTCGGCCTTCGCGGTCGTACTGCTCCATCTTTTCGCGGCTGACAGCCCACCCGTTCGGGTGGGGCTTGTAGCCCTTATAGTCATACGTCAGATTCGGTCTTACGCCTGGGTTTCTTAGATCGCTGGTCGTGAATAGGCGGCCATCGGGCTCTTTATACGTGAACTTTGTGTCGATGTGCTTTTGCGAGTACGGGATGTAGATCTGATTCCATGTGGGCGTTTCTGCACGGCTGTAGAAAAAGATTGAATCGGTCACGTCTCCGTATCCGACGGAAACGTTGCCATGCGAACTGGTGCGCTTCCAGATGATTTCATTACGAAAGTTCCTCACGCCGAAAGTGGCATCCATCAGCAGTTTCAGGTAGTGGCTTGCGGTCGGGTCGCAGTGCAGATATAGGCTTCCGGTCGGCTTGAGCACGCGGTGCAGTTCCAACAGACGCGGGGCCATCATCGCGAGATAAGCCATCATGTCGTTTTCTTTCAAAAACGATCTGAAGGCGCGTAGTAATTCCGCTGCGTCCGCGTTCTGTCCCGTCATCACCCCGTCGAAGGCTAATTCCGCTTCATCGCCCCAATGCCATGTGTCCTCAAAGGCTTCGATCTGGGCGCGCGATTCTTCGCCGGCGGTGCTCTTGAAAAGTACGTTATATGTCGCTTGGCTGTTGAACGGCGGGTCGAGATAGATCAGGTTCAGGCTCTCATCTTCAACACAGCCTCGCAAAACGGTGAGGTTGTCGCCGTAGTACAGCCGGTTCATTGACCGCTTAGGATATCAGGATTCGCGCTAACAGGTCCGCCAGTTCCACCCAGCGTCCACCTGCGGGCATTGCCCCCGCGCCGGATGGCGCAGAATGCCATGCCCGTTGTGGGCAAAACACCCAAGTAGTAAACCAAGGCAACCTGCCAGGCGCGGCCAGAAAGCAGCAACTTCCCGTGGTGCTCAGATCGGCGAGAAGATTGCAGTTATTTAGCACTTCGGAGTCAGAGGCCCTGAACTCTGAAGCCGGGTGCCTAGTAGAAAAGAGGGATTCGCCATGCCAGCACAAAATACAGTGGCTCACGATCTGCCGGATGCCGCGGCACGCGCGTTTATGGATCAGGTGATCGCCAAGCGCGGCAAACGTCCCGGATCGCTCCTTGGCATTCTGGAGGCCGTGCAGGAGCACGACGGCCACAAGCACCTCTCGCTGGGCGCGCTGCGCTATGTGGCGGAGAGAACGCATGTCCCGCTGGCGCGGATCTACAGCGTGGCGACCTTTTACTCGCTGTTTAACCTCCAGCCGCAAGGCGACAACACCATCTGCATCTGCCGCGGCACGGCGTGTCACACGCGGGGCTCGCGCAAACTGCTGGAGAGCTTGCGCCTGGAACTCGGGCTCAACGATGCCGGGCATCTGGGCGAAGCCGACAAGCTGTCGGTCACGACGCCGGACGGCAAGTTCACCATCCGCACGGTGGCGTGTTTCGGCCAATGCGCGCTGGCGCCAGTCGCCGAGGTCAATCACCGCATTTGCGGCCACGTGAATGAACGGACGCTGGAGCGCGAGGTCCAGGCGCTCGAACGGGAGCACAGGTGATGCCAGCCATACAGGACATCAGCACGTTTCACGCAGTCCGCGAAACCGGTCTGAACAAACTCGTGCCGCCGGTGCCGCGCGTGGCTATCGGGATGGGAACCTGCGGCCGCGGCAACGGAGCGGAAGGACTGTATCACGCTTTCGCCGAAGCCATCGACCGGACCGGCGCCGACGTACAACTCACCGGTGTCGGCTGTTTCGGCGCCTGCTCGGAGGAGCCGCTGGTCAACATCCGGCTGCCGGGGCGCGCGCTCGTCGTGCTGCGCCGGGCGCAAGCCAATGATGCCGAGCGAATCCTGCACGACATTTCGATGGGCCAAATCACCCCGGATCTGGCTTATTGCCGGGTGGATGAATGGGACCATATCACCGCCCACGTGAAATATGGACCGGGTTACCCGGAGCTGCCGTCGTGGAATGAAGTGCCGTTCTTCAAAGGCCAGAAGAAGATCGTGCTGCGCAACTGCGGTTTCATTAATCCGGACGACATCGAGGAATCCATCGCCGTAGGCGGTTACGAAGCGCTTTATAAGGTTCTGATCGACGGCCGGCCTGAAATTGTCATCGAGCAGATCAAGGCTTCCAAGCTGCGCGGACGCGGCGGCGCGGGTTATTTGACCGGAAACAAGTGGGAGTTTCTGGCGAAGGCCAAAGCCGACCAGAAGTACATCATCTGCAATGCCGACGAAGGCGATCCCGGCGCGTACATGAATCGCAACGAGATCGAGAGCGATCCGCACTCACTGCTGGAAGGCATGATCATCGGCGGCTATGTGATGGGAGCGACCGAGGGCATCATTTATGTGCGCGCGGAATATCCGCTGGCCGTGCATCGCCTGAAGCGCGCCATCGAGCAGGCCACCGAATACGGAATGCTGGGCGAGAACATCCTGGGCCGCGGGTTCCGGTTCAACATCGAACTGGTGGAGGGAGCCGGGGCTTTCGTCTGCGGCGAGGAGACGGCGCTGATCGCCTCTCTCGAAGGACAGGCGGGAAGGCCGAGGCCGCGTCCGCCCTTTCCGGCGCAGAAAGGGCTCTGGGGAAAGCCTACCAACATCAACAACGTCGAGACCTGGTATAACATCGCGCCCATCGTCACCAAGGGGCCCGCGTGGTTCACCGAAACCGGCAGCGCCAAGAGTTCGGGCACGAAGGTTTTTTCGCTGGTGGGCAAGGTGCAGAACACGGGGTTGGTGGAGATGCCGCTGGGAACGCCGCTTAAGAACTTTATCTACGACATCGGCGAAGGCGGCGTGAACGGCCGGACCATCAAGGCCGTGCAGACCGGCGGTCCGTCGGGCGGCTGCATTCCGCAGGACATGTTCGACACACCCGTGGATTACGAGAGCCTGGGGCAACTCGGCTCCATCATGGGCTCCGGCGGAATGGTGGTGATGGACGAAGACAACTGCATGGTGGACGTGGCGCGCTACTTCATCGAGTTCACGCGCTCCGAGTCCTGCGGGAAGTGTGTTCCCTGCCGAGTGGGGCTGAACCAGGCGCTGCGCATTCTCAACGGGTTTACCGAAGGCACGGGACCGGTCGACCGGCTGGATGTGCTCGATGAACTCAGCCGCATGATCCGCGACTGCTCGCTGTGCGGCCTGGGCCAGACGGCTCCCAATCCGGTTCTCACCACCATGCGCCACTTCCGGCACGAGTTCGAGGACCACGTGGTTGCCCAGCGCTGCCGGGCGGGTGTGTGTGAAGAGCTGGCGCTCTCACCCTGCGAAAACAGTTGCCCGCTGCACATGAACATTCCCCGGTTTCTCCAGCTTTATAAAGAGGGCCGCATGGAGGATGCTTTCGAAGCGGTCATCATGGACAATCCTCTGCCGTCTTCGACGGGCCGCGTCTGCCAGCACCCCTGCGACAACCGCTGCCGCCGGCAGACCGTGGATGAAGCCGTCAACATGCGCGAAGTTCACCGGCTGATTGCGGACTCGATTTTGACGTCCGACCGGTACGAAGAAATGGTTGGGCGGATCGTGGCGCGCAGGTTCCCGCCCACCGGGTACAAGATCGCCATCGCCGGAGCGGGCCCGACCGGCCTTACCGCCGCGTTCTATCTCGCGATGCTGGGCCACGAAGTGACGGTTTTCGACGCCAAATCCGAGGCGGGCGGCATGCTGCGATTCGCTCTGCCGGATTACCGGCTGCCGAAATCGGTGCTGCGGCGCGAGGTCGAGCTGATTGAGCGCGTAGGCGTCCAGTTCGTCTTCAACACCCGGGTCGGGTTCGACGTGCCTCTGAACGAGCTGGATGAGCGTTTCGACGCCGTGTTCATTTCCATCGGCACCTGGAAGGACTCCTGGGTCTATCTTCCCGGAACCGAGCTGAAGGGTGTCCATACGGCGCTGCACGTATTGGAATCGGTGGCGAAAAAGGAGGAGATGCCGCTCGGCCGGCGCGTGGCCATCATCGGAGGCGGTAACGCGGCGATCGACTCGGCGCGCACGGCCTTGCGCAGAGGTTCGGAGGTTCTGATCCTTTACCGCCGCGAGCGGAACGACATGCCCGCCATCGAAGAGGAGACGGAGGCCGCGCAGCAGGAAGGCGCCAAGATCGAATTTCTGGTCGCGCCCCACCGGATCATCGGCGATGCGCAAGGCAACGTGAAAGCCATCGAGGTGGTGAAGACCCGGCTTGGCGAATACGATTCTTCCGGCCGCCGCAAACCGGTGCCGACCGGTGAGATCCGCCGGTTCGAGTGCGACAACGTGATCCTGGCGGTGGGCGAGAGTTTCGATCTGGACTTCGCGCGCGCTTCCGGTTTGCAGATGAAAGAATCCGGCACCATCGAGGTGGACCGCTTTACTCTCGAGACCAGCCGCTCCACCTTCTACGCTGGGGGCGACGTGATCACCGGGGCGTCGAACGTCTCGAACGCCATGGGGTACGGGAAGAAGGCCGCGCGCAATATCGACGAGCGCCTGATGGGTGTCCACCGGTGGACCCAGTTGTTCCCCGAGTTTGACTACGATCAGACGCCTCCGGAGCAACCCGTGGAATCCCGCCGGCATACCGGCCATCACGTTCCGGTCGGCGCGCGGGCGCGAAGTTTCGACGAAGTGGTTCTTGGGCTGACGGCGGAAGAAGCGCACGAGGAAGCCTGCCGGTGCCTGCGCTGCGACATCAAAAGCGTGAACGCCGGCTAAAGGAGGATGGAGCGTGCCGCAGAGAGTGCTTTCAATTCGGATCGACGGTGAACTGGTCTCGACCACGGAGGGGAAGACCATTCTCGAGGCCGCTCGGGCGAGCGGGAAATACATCCCGACCCTCTGTTACCTCGAGGGGCTGAGCGCCGTGGGTGCTTGCCGCCTGTGCATCGTGCAAGTGGCGGGCATCGACCGCCTGCTTCCCGCCTGCACCACTCCAGTGCAAAACGGCATGTCGGTGACGACTAAATCACCAAAGCTGGCCGAGTACCGGAGGATCGCCGTGGAGCTCCTCCTGGTCGAGCGCAATCATGTGTGCGCGGTGTGCGTGTCGAACGGACACTGCGAGCTGCAGGCGATGGCCTGTTCGCTCGGTGTGACGCACGTGCGCTATCCGTACGACTATCCTAAGCTCCCAGTGGACATGTCGCACGAGCGGTTCGTGCTCGATCAAAACCGCTGCATTCTGTGCACCCGCTGCGTTCGCGTCTGCGCCGAAGTGGAAGGGGCGCATGTGTGGGAGATCATCTCACGGGGCATTCAGGCGCGGCTGGTCAGCGAGCTGAACCAGGCATGGGGCGATGCCGCGAGCTGCACCAACTGCGGAAAGTGCGTGCAGGCGTGCCCCACCGGCGCACTGAGCGAGAAAGGTCATGCGGTCGAGGAGATGGTGAAGCGGAACGACAACATCAGCGCGCTGGCCGTGTGGAGAGGAGTCGAGGCATGAAGAAGGTCCGGTTGGCTACGGTGTGGCTCGACGGCTGCTCGGGGTGTCACATGTCTCTGCTCGATATGGATGCCGGTGTGATTGCGCTTGCCGGGCAGGCGGACATCGTCTACGGCCCGCTGGTCGACGCGCAGGAGTTTCCCGAGGAGGTCGACGTCACGCTGGTTGAAGGAGCCGTGAGCAGCCAGGATGATGTGAACAGAATTCAGAAGATCCGTGCGCGCACGCGCATTCTGGTGGCGCTCGGCGACTGCGCCGTCACCAGCAATGTCCCCTCTATGCGCAACTCGATCCCGGTAAACCGGCTGCTGCAGCGCGTCTACGTGGAGGGAGCGCAGGAGAACAAAGGCCTGCCCGTGGATGGCGTCCCGCAACTTCTGAAGCAGGCCTGCCCGGTCCACGACTTCGTGAAAGTGGATTTGCACGTGCCCGGATGCCCCCCCAGCTCGCAGGTGATTCTGGGCGTGGTCAGCGATGTTCTGGCGGGCCGCAAGCCCGATCTCGGTTCGAAGGCGAGGTTCGGATGAGGAGCGCGCTATGAAACGCATCACCATCGATCACGTAACCCGCATTGAAGGGCACGCGAAGATTACCATTCACCTGGACGACGCCGGGCATGTCGCCAATACCCAGTTTCATGTCACCCAGGTGCGGGGTTTCGAAAAACTGACCGAAGGCCGGCCGTACTACGAGATGCCGGGCATCACGGCGCGCATCTGCGGCATCTGTCCGGTCAGCCATCTGCTGGCGTCTTCGAAAGCTTGCGATGCCATCATGGCGATCCGTGTTCCGCCTGCGGGCCAGATGCTGCGCGATCTGCTGCATTGCGCGCAGATCGTGCAATCGCACGCGCTCAGTTTCTTTTATCTGTCCGCGCCGGACCTGCTGCTGGGTATGGATTCAAATCCGGAGAAGCGCAACGTACTCGGCCTCATCGAAAAGCACCCCGAGCTGGCTCGAGATGGCATCGAGCTGCGGAAGTTCGGCCAGCAGGTGATTGAAAGCCTGGCGAAAGAGCGAATCCATCCGTCGTGGGTGGTGCCGGGCGGTGTCAATGCTCCCATGGCCCGCGAGGTGCGCGACCAGATCCTCGCGACGCTGCCGCAAGCGAATGCGATCGCCGGCCGCACCATGGACTTATTCAAATCGAAGATCGAAGGGTTTCCGGAAGAGATCGCGTATTTCGGTTCGGCGCCCACCATGTATGCCGGAATGGTCGACGCGGAGGGAAACCTCCGGTTGTATGACGGCAAGCTGCGTTTCCGCGGTGCGGACGGAACCATTGTGCAGGATCAGATCGCCGCCGAGCAGTATGCGGATTTCATCGCCGAAGCGGCCCAGCGCGATTCGTACTTGAAGGCGCCGTACTACGTGCCCGAGGGATTTCCGCGCGGCGTGTATCGTGTGGGGCCGCTGGCCCGGCTGAATGCCGCCGACCGTTGCGGGACTCCGCGCGCCGACAGAGAACTCGAAGAATTTCGCCAGCGTTTTGGGCGCGTAGCGCACAGCTCGTTCCTCTACCACTACGCGCGTCTGATCGAGATCATTCATGCGCTCGAGCGGATGGAGATGCTGCTCCACGAGCCTAAGATTCTCGAATCGCATGTACGGGCGAAGGCGGGCGTCAACGCGCTGGAAGGCGTGGGGATGATCGAAGCGCCTCGCGGCACGCTCATCCATCACTACAAAGTGAACGACGAGGGCGCGATCGTTTGGGCCAACCTCATCGTGGCCACCGGGCACAACGTGCTGGCGATGAACAAGAGCATCCAGCAGGTGAGCCAACATTTCGTCAACGGCAACAAACTCGAAGAAGGCATGCTCAACCGCGTGTCGGCTGTGGTCCGGGCCTATGATCCCTGTCTCAGCTGTTCCACCCATGCCTTGGGCCAGATCGCCATGCGCATTCAGCTCGTCGGGCCGGAGGGGGAACTGCTCGACGATCTGCGCAGTGAATGACAGAACGAGCCGGTAGGGTGAAATGCCCCAGGGTAGTTATTGCCGATCGTGCCATCCGCCCCGAATTCTTTCCGCCACGAAACTAAGTTCAAGAAATAGACCCAGTTAGCATGGGCCCAGAACTGCCTGTTGTCAGTACGGATCACTTATCATGTCACGACCCAAAGTCACCATCGATGGCAACGAAGCGGCCGCGTTTGTTGCCCATAAGATCAATGAAGTCATAGCAATCTACCCGATTACACCGTCCTCGCCGATGGGCGAATGGTCAGATCAGTGGTCGAGCGAAGGCCAGCCGAATATTTGGGGCACCATCCCGAGTGTCATGGAGATGCAGAGCGAAGCGGGAGCCGCCGGCGCGCTGCATGGCGCCCTGCAGGCGGGCTCGCTGGCAACCACTTTCACTTCCGCGCAGGGTCTGTTGCTCATGATCCCGAACATGTACAAGATCGCCGGCGAATTGACGCCGACGGTGATCCACGTGGCGGCGCGCGCCATCGCCACGCACGCCCTCTCGATCTTCGGCGACCACCAGGACGTGATGGCGGTACGCCAGACCGGTTTCGGGCTCATCGCCTCGAACTCGGTGCAAGAGGTGATGGACTTCGCGTTGATTTCGCAAGCCGCATCGCTCGAAGCGCGCATCCCGTTCGTGCATTTCTTCGACGGCTTCCGCACCTCGCACGAGGTGGCCAAGGTGGAGCAACTCACCGCCGACGACCTGAAGGCGATGATCGATGACGGCCTGGTGCGCGCGCACCGCCAGCGCGGCATGACACCCGACCGGCCTGTTCTTCGCGGAACCGCACAGAATCCGGACGTCTATTTCCAATCGCGAGAAGCGGTCGAAGCGTATTACCGGGCCTGCCCGACCATCGTGCAGAACGTCATGGACAAGTTCGCCAAGCTGACCGGACGCCAGTATCACCTGTTCGACTATTGCGGAGCGCCAGACGCGAAGCACGTGCTGATCGTGATGGGATCGGGAGCCGAGGCCGTTCAGGAGGCCGTGGAATACCTCAACGCTCATGGCGAAAATGTGGGGCTGCTGAAGGTGCACCTCTACCGGCCGTTTGCCGTGGAGCAGTTCATCCAAGCTCTGCCCACAAGTGTCGAGCGCGTCGCGGTGCTCGACCGCACCAAGGAGCCGGGATCCATTGGCGAGCCGCTGTATCTGGATGTCGTAACCGCTCTCGGCGAGTCCCAGCGAAATGTGCAGGTGACTGGCGGGCGCTACGGGCTCTCCTCGAAGGAATTCACACCGGCGATGGTGAAAGCTGTCTATGACGAGCTGAAGAAGGCCTCGCCCAAAAACCACTTCACCATCGGCATCAAAGACGACGTCACCCACACCAGCCTGGATTTTGATCCCGAGTATTCGACTGAAGATCCCGGCACGGTCCGGGCGCTGTTCTACGGCCTGGGCGCGGACGGCACCGTGGGGGCCAACAAGAACTCCATCAAAATCATCGGCGAGGAAACCGAGCATTTCGCGCAGGGCTACTTTGTCTACGATTCGAAGAAATCGGGCTCGGTGACGGTTTCGCACCTGCGGTTTGGCCCGAAGCCCATCCATTCGAGCTACCTGATCTCGCGCGCCAACTTTGTCGCCTGCCATCAGTTCGTGTTTCTGGACCGCCTCGATATGCTGGACGCGGCCGAACCCGGCGCCACGTTCCTGCTGAACAGCCCTTATGGGCCGGATACGGTTTGGAACCATTTGCCGCGCAGCGTGCAACAGCAGATGATCCGCAAGAAACTCAGGTTCTACGTGGTGGATGCGTACGAAATCGCCAAGCAGACCGGCATGGGGTCGCGCATCAACACCGTCATGCAGACCTGTTTCTTTGCCATCAGCGGGGTGTTGCCGCGCCAGGAAGCCATCGACCACATTAAGGCTTCCATCAAGAAGACCTACGGCAAGCGCGGCGAGGCGGTGGTGCAAAAGAACTTTGCGGCCGTCGATCATACGCTGGCGCACCTGCACGAGGTCGAGGTGCCGGCGGAGGTCTCGAGCGAGTTCGATGTGCGTCCCGCGGTGCCGAAGCAGGCGCCGGAATTTGTGCAGGACGTCATCGCGCCCATGATCAGCGGTAAGGGCGATCTGCTTCCAGTGAGTGCGATGCCGGTGGACGGCACGTTTCCAACGGCAACCGCGCAGTGGGAGAAGCGCAACATCGCTCTCGAGATTCCGGTGTGGGACGAGAAGCTGTGTATTCAATGCGGCAAGTGCGTCCTGGTATGCCCGCATGCCGTGATCCGCGCCAAGATTTACGATTCCGACAAACTCGCCGGATCGCCGGAGACGTTTAAGACCGCGCCGGCGCGCTGGCGGGAGTTCAAAGAGTTGAAGTACACGCTGCAAGTGGCTCCGGAGGACTGCACCGGCTGCGGGTTGTGCATCGAGGCGTGTCCGGTGAAGGACAAGACGGAGGTCAAGCGGCGCGCCATCAACATGCACGACCAGCTTTCGCTGCGCGAGACCGAAGCCAGGAACTGGGACTTTTTCCTGAACCTGCCGGAACTCGATCGTACGCTGCTCAACACCGGCCAGGTGAAGGATGTGCAGATTTTGCAGCCGCTGTTCGAGTTTTCGGGCGCCTGCACGGGCTGCGGCGAGACGCCGTACGTCAAGCTGGTGACACAACTTTTCGGCGATCGCGCCGTGATCGCCAACGCCACTGGGTGTTCGTCCATTTATGGCGGCAACCTGCCGACGACGCCGTACACGGTCAACGGCGAGGGGCGCGGTCCGACGTGGAATAACTCACTGTTCGAAGACAACGCGGAATTCGGCCTGGGGCTTCGGCTGTCCGTGGATAAACAGACCGAGTACGCGCGTGAGCTGGTGCGGAAGCTGGCTCCGGAAATCGGCGACGAACTGGCCGCGGCCATCTTCAATGCCGATCAATCCAAAGAGAAAGGCATTCTGGAGCAACGGGAACGTGTGGCTGCGCTGAAGAAGAAGCTTGAAGCCATGTCATCGCCCGATGCCCGCGCCCTGCTCACGGTGGCCGACATGTTGGTGAAAAAGAGCGTGTGGATCTTCGGCGGCGACGGCTGGGCGTACGACATCGGTTACGGAGGCCTGGATCATGTGCTGGCGTCCGGGCGCAACGTGAACATCCTGGTGCTTGACACAGAGGTCTACTCGAACACGGGCGGCCAGATGTCGAAAGCGACTCCCAAAGGTGCGGTCGCCAAGTTCGCGGCGGGCGGCAAAAGCACGGCCAAGAAGGATTTGGCGATGCTCGCCACCACTTACGGCAATGTTTACGTGGCGCGTGTGGCCATGGGCGCGGGCGACATGCACACGTTGAAGGCGTTCGTCGAAGCCGAGGCCCACGACGGGCCGTCGCTGATCATCGCGTACAGCCATTGCATCGCGCATGGCTACGACATGGTGCACGGCCTCGAGCAGCAGAAAAATGCCGTGACCTCGGGGCACTGGGTGCTGTTCCGCTACAATCCGGAGCTGGCAAAATCCGGCAAGAACCCGTTCGTCCTGGACTCGAAAGCGCCGACGCTGCCACTCGAGAAATACATCTATAACGAGACGCGATATTCCATGCTGCGGCACAGCAAGCCCGAAGCGGCGCAACGGCTGTTGGAGGAGGCGCAGGCGGAGGTGCACGAACGCTGGAAACTGTATGAAGCGCGCGCAGCGCAGAACGGCGCGGCGGAACCCAAACCGGCCGCCGAGCCCCAGCCAGCCAAGGAGACCCCTCATGCCTGATCTTTCCACGAGATATCTCGGGCTTAAGCTGAAGAATCCTCTGGTGGCCTCCGCCGGGCCGTTCACGCGCGAGCTGGATAATGTTCGCCGGCTGGAGGATGTGGGCGCGAGCGCCATTGTTTTTCACTCGCTGTTCGAGGAACAGATCAACCTGGAGGCCAACGAGCTTGACCGCCAGTTATCGCCGAACGAAGGGTTCGCGGAGGCGCAGAGCTATTTACCGGAACTCGCGGCCTACAACATCGGACCGGAAGGCTACGTCGAGCATCTCTACAAAGCGAAGCGATCCGTGGGGATTCCGGTCATCGGCAGCTTGAACGGCGTGTCGGCGGGCGGCTGGATCCGTTACGCGAAGCTCATTGAGGAAGCCGGCGCGGACGCGCTCGAGCTGAACATTTATTACCTGCCCGTGAGCCTGTCGGTGGACAGCGCGCAGGTGGAAAAGATGCAGGCTGACCTCGTCGCCGAAGTCAAGAACAGCGTCCGCATTCCTGTGGCGGTGAAACTCGGCCCGTATTTCAGCGCGATTCCGAACGTGATGAAGAGGCTCGACCAGGCTGGCGCTGATGGCCTGGTGCTGTTCAACCGTTTCTACCAGCCGGATTTCGACCTGGAAAACCTGGAGGTGGTGCCCAACCTGTCGCTGAGCGACTCGCGCGAATTGCTCATGCGGCTGCACTGGGTGGCGATCCTTTATGGCAACGTGAAGGCCGATCTGGCGGTCACGGGAGGGGTTCACACGGCGGCCGATGTGATCAAGTCCATGATGGCGGGCGCGCGGGTGGCGATGATGACTTCCGCGCCGCTGCGTTACGGAATCGGCCATTTTGCGAGCGTGCGGAGCAAGCTTGTGGAATGGATGCTGGACCACGAGTACCAGTCGATCGCCGAGATGCAGGGCAGCATGAGCCTGCGTTCGGTCCCAGACCCCGAGGCCTTCGAGCGCGCCAACTACATGCGCGTCCTGAGCGGGTACACGTTGAAGTCCGCCACCCGGTGAAGGGCGGCGTCAATCTTAGCAGTACGAAAAGCCCGTTTCAAAATCGGAGCCGAGAGCTTTGTGCCAGACCACGCGCGCGGTGCCTTCGCGCATGCGGTGGATAAAGCTCACGAGGTCGCCAGGCTGGAATCCTTCGTATGGATGGCGAACGCGAAAACCGTCGTCGTTGGCATCGATCAGGGCGCCGGTGATTTGCCGCGGTTCCCTTGCGCCGGAGGCGACCAAAACGACCATCCCGTATTCGGTGTTACGGCCAGATCGTCTGCGGTCTGGTTGTGCGTTCGGCATCCCCAACTAATGAATCGGCAGAAATTCGCAAAAGGTTACCGACGATTTCACAGCGGCTCGATACAATAATCGTTTGGTGTCCGATTTCGACCTTCTTACCCCGCTGAAACGCCACTGGGGGTACGAGGGTTTCCGCCCGCTGCAGGAGCGCATCGTGCAGAGCCTGCTCGCCGGCCGCGATATCGCGGTGGTCATGCCCACCGGTGGTGGCAAATCCCTCTGCTATCAATTGCCTGCGCTGATCCTCGGCCGGACTGCCGTCGTCATCTCACCGCTGATCGCCCTGATGCAGGACCAAGGTGCGCAACTCGGCCAGATGGGAATTCCCGCCGCCTTGCTGAATAGTACGCTTTCCGCTTCGGAGCAGGAGAAGGTGATCCGGCGGGCGATCGCCGGCGAATACCGCCTGCTGTATCTGTCGCCCGAGCGCCTGGCGCGCGCGGATACGATTTCGTGGCTCTCGCGGACGCCCATCGCATTCTTTGCGATTGACGAGGCGCACTGCATCTCCGAATGGGGCCACGAATTTCGGCCGGATTACCGGCAGCTCAGCGCGCTGCGCGAAAATTTCCCCGGCCTTCCCATCGCGGCGTTCACCGCCAGCGCCACGCGCCGGGTGCGCCACGATATCCTGGCGCAACTGCGGCTGCACGATCCCGAAAAGTTTATTGCGAGCTTCCGCCGCCCGAATCTGCGCTACCTGGTGCGGCAGTGCGATACCAGAACCCAGAGCCGGCTCCTGGTTTCCGCGCTGCGCGCGCACGAGGGCGAGAACGTCATCGTGTACGCGCCCACCATTGCGCGGGTCGGCGAGACCGTCCAGTTCCTGGCGCAGTGCGGCATTCAGGCGATCGGCTATCACGGCAAAATGGACACGGAACGGCGCCGGCACAACCAGGAGCGCTGGATGGCCGACGAAGTGCCTGTGCTGGTAGGCACTTTAGCGTTCGGCCTGGGGATCAATAAACCCTCGGTACGCGCGGTGATCCATCTGGCGCTGCCCAAGTCGATCGAGCAGTATTATCAGGAAGCCGGTCGCGCGGGGCGTGACGGCTTGCCCGCCGACTGCGCGCTGCTCTGGCAGAAACGCGACGCGGGTTTGCTCGCGTACTTCATCGAGGCCCTGCAGGACCCGGGCGAAAAGGAGCGCGCCTGGCAGCGGTATCACGCCATGCGTCACTTCGCCGAGGCTCAGGAATGCCGCCACCGGCAGATCTGCACGCATTTCGGCGAGACTCCCAAGTGGACGGCGTGCGGCATGTGCGACGTGTGCGCCGGCGCCCCGGAGTGGATGGACAAACCTGAGGCTGAACGGGCGCCGAAGAAACGGAAGAAGCAAGACCGCGCGGCGAAACCAGCCGGCGGCGATGGCGGCCTGGTGGATCACATGCGCGAGTGGCGGCGCGCCACCGCCAAGCGCAGCGGCGTGCCCGCGTACGTGATTATGCACGACAGCACGCTCGAGGAGATCTGCCGCCGCCGGCCGTCGAGCACCACGGAACTGCTGGAGATTCACGGCATCGGAATCCGCAAGGCGGAGATGTATGGGAGCGAGATATTGTCGGCGCTGGAAGGGTACAGTCCCGCGGGGCAGTTGTAGCGCAGGCCTACGGAGGTTGTTGCCGGAGACCTGCGGTTTTTTCTTCGATCTCAGCGAAAGGCCGCAGGTCCCCGCCCAAATCGGGCGTGGGCCTGCGCTACAAAAAGAGCAAAAGGGGACAGACGCATTTATCGTTCGTCAACCGGCATCGGAAGCCTGAGGACAGGATGGCGTGAGAAAATCGATTCGATCCGGCTGTGGGGATAGAGCGGGCCGGGCGCGGACACACGCGCCAGCACGAACAAACAAACCGCTTGCTCCGCGCGCGGCTTGGTTAGCGGCCGGAAACGGAACGGTGGCATTCGCCCGGGGGTAGCGGCACGTTTCCCAGCCATTGGGTTCGGGGACTGGTATCGCGGATCCAGACTCCCCCGGAATTTGACTCCCGGCTTATTTTTCCGAAGGGTGTTCAGGCGGCCGGGTGGACCGCGACGTCTTGCGTGACCGCATCGAACTCCACGGTCAATCGGATGCCAGACGGCTCGCGATTGGCAACGGTCACGGCGCCGCCGAATAACGAAAGGATGCGCGATGCGACAGGCGCGCTTAACCCAAGATCCCCGCCCGGTGAGATGGCTTCACCGATCGAGAAAGTATCGAAGAACTTCGCGATGGCAGGGCCGGGGATGGTCCTGCCCAGGCTCTCGATACTGACCCGGAGTGAATTGGGAACAACGTCACCCGCGATCCGGACAGCCCCGCCCTCGTCGGAGAATTTTACGGCGGTCTCAATGAGTGCATGGAAAGCCCTGACCAACAGGTCTTTCTCTCCGTGAACCTGGCCTAAGTGCTCCGGTGACCGTTGCAGGGCCACCTGGCGTGAGCCGGCGAACGGCATGGCTCGTTCCATCGCGCGGTCCAGAACCACGTTCAAGGAAGACGGAGTAGATTTGAATTTCTCACTGTGGAGATTGATCTTAGTCAGCAGCAAGGCGTCATCCAATATCGACATGATCCTCTGTCGAGACTGTTCATACATACTACGGAGCTCCCGGCTCTCCTCCGAGGGGGATGTTTCACCCAAGACGATCTCACTCACGCCAAGCAGCCCGTTGAGCGGCGTGCGCAACTCGTGGGAGATGATCGTCAGAAAATCGTCCTTTGCCCGGTCGAGAAGAGTCAGCCGCGCATGCGCCTCGGCGAGTTCCCGGGTGCGTGCAACGACAATGGCCTCGAGCTGTTCATTCTGCCGTTCCAGGATTTCCGTCAGGTTTTGCAGTTCACGCGCTTGGGCGGCAAAACGGCGGTCGATCAGCGAGGTCAGGATGGCCAGGCCCAGGATCACCACGGTGACGCTGCTGATCACCAACGTGCCGAGCCAAGAAATCGCCACGGTGTTGGCCAGGCTTCCGGCAGTGTCCATCGGCATGAAAGTGACAGCCGCCATACCGGTGTAATGCATGACGGGAATCGCCGCCCCCATCAGTATGGCGCTGCCTAGCTTTCGCCAGCCGGTGGCTGCGTTTTCGTCCCTCAATTGGAACGTCAGTCTGAGAGCCACCATAGAAATCGCGATGGCGAGGATAACCGACAAGGCCACCATACCGGCGGAATAGTGGCACATGGCGCGCAGCCGCATCGCTTCCATGCCGATATAGTGCATGCCGGCGATGCCAATCCCCATGAGCACGCCGCCAATGCCGGTGCGGCTGGAAGTCAGTTCATCCCGGCTCACGACGAACAGGGCAACCCCCGATGCCAGGATGGCGGCAAGCAGAGACAGAAGGACAGTGGGCCAATGGTATAAGACCGCAACCGGAAGGTCCCAGGCCAGCATCCCAATGTAGTGCATGGCCCAGATGCCCAGCCCCATGGTGACGGACCCGCAAGCCGCCCAGAAGTGTTGAACCAGCCCTCGCGCTGCCGTTACTCTTCCACCGAGATCGAGCGCCGCGTAGGAAGCAAGCGTCGAGATCAAAACGGACAGAACGACGAGGCGGTAGTCGTAAAAGCCGACGAGAGCGGCTGTTGAAGGCACGGTCGGCACAAGACAGTTCTTCTCCTGGTTCTACACATCGGCTGAAAGCCGGATCTCTTGAGGGTTTGGCCCCCCTGCAGGCGGGAAGCATGCGGGCTGCCCCCATCCGAGACCGGCAAACGCGTCTGCCGGAAAAGGCCGCAAACTCCCGCCAAAACCAGTCGTGGTCATGCGCTACAGTAAACGCAGAGAACCATGCAACGCTCCGGATCTGCTGACCTGCCGCTCCACGGCGGCCGTGTGCCGCAATGGTTGGCGGAGCGGATGACGCGTCTGGGCACGGCCATCGTCGAGAACATCGTGCTCGATTACGGGGCCTCGGCGCTGCTGTCGCGGCTGAGCGATCCGTTCTGGTTTCAGGCGCTCGGGTGCGTGATGGGCATGGACTGGCACTCGTCGGGGATCACCACATCCGTGCTGGGCGCGCTGAAGCGCGGCGTCAATCCGCGGGCGCATGAGCTGGGCATCACGATTTGCGGCGGCCGCGGAAGGCATTCGCGCAGCACACCCGATGAACTGCGCGCCGTCGCGGAACGCACGGGTCTCGACGGAGAATCGCTGGTGCGCACCAGCCGCCTGACCGCCAGGATCGACAACAATGCCATCGCTGATGGCTTCCAGATCTATCTCCACACGTTCATCGTGAGCGCGGCCGGCGAGTGGGCGGTGGTCCAGCAGGGGCTCAACGACGCGAGCGGCTTTGCGCGGCGCTACCACTGGCACTCCGCGACCGTGCACGACTTCACGTCTGAGCCGCATACGGGAATCGCCGGCGAAAATCAGGGCATCATCATGAACCTGGTCGACGGTCAGGCGAAGCCCGCGCAGCAGGCCCTCCTTGCCATCGCCCGCGAGAACCCTGAGAACACGCTCGGCGATCTGCGGAAGCTCGTGGCTCCGCGGCATCACGATGTCCGCGCCGAAAATGTAGACCTGAAGCGGCTCGGCGCCGTGCTGGCGGTCGCCTACGAGCGCGAGTTGCGCGATTTCGCGTCGCTGCTGCTGCTGGAAAATCTGGGGCCGCGAACCCTCGAGAGCCTCGCGCTCATCGCAGAACTGGTGCATGGATCGCCCACCCGGTTCTCGGACCCGGCGCGATTCTCGTTCGCGCATGGCGGCAAGGACGGACATCCGTTCCCCGTGCCTTTGAAAACGTACGACGAATCCCTCTCGGTGTTGCGGCGGTCCCTTGACTCCGCGAAACTGGGCGATCGGGATAAACTCGACGGCTTCGCGCGGCTCGAACGCTTCGTCCGCGCGGTGGAGGAACGCTATTCACCCGAGGCGAATTTCGAAGCGCTGATTGCGTACGAGCGCGCCATTTCGCCCGAGCTGGACGGCAGGACCGTGCTCGACAAGAAAAGCCGCAGCCGCGGGCCGGAGCAGTTGCCGCTGTTCGCCGCCCAATAGCGGAGCCGCTATGTCTTCGCCAGACCAGGATCGATCCGGCATATTGAGAGTCTTCACCTCCCGGCGGGAGACCCGAGCCTTCTACGACAAAATCAGCGACTTCTACGACCTGCTTTCGGAGCGCAGCGAAGGCCCCGTGAGAAGGGCCGGGATTGAAATGCTCGCGCCGCGAAATGGCGAGCGAATCCTCGAAATCGGGTGCGGGACCGGCCATTCGGTGGTGGATCTGGCGGCCGCGGTGGGTCCGGAGGGCCGTGTGCTCGCTATCGATTTGTCGGAAGGCATGCTGGCGCGATCGGCCGCGCGAGTCGTCGAGGCGAACTTGTCGGACCGGGTGCGATTCGCCTGCGCCGACGCCGTGCAGTTGCCGCTGGCCGCTTCGACAGTTGACGCCGTGTTCATGAGCTTCACCCTGGAACTCTTCGACACGCCCGAAATCCCGCGCGTGCTCGAGGAATGCAAGCGGGTGTTGACGCTGGCGGGCCGCATCGGAGTGGTCGGAATGTCGAAGGAAGGACCCGGCGGAGTGATTCTCGAGGCGTACGAATGGTCGCACCGGCATTTTCCTAATTTCGTCGACTGTCGGCCAATCTTCGTCAGCCGTGCCCTGGAAACCGCGGGGTTTCGGGTGGTGGAAAAGAAGATTGCCGAGATGTGGGTGCCGGTGGAGATTGTTGTGGGGCTGCCAGACGAGCAACGCTCCCTTGCGCTCGCGGCTCGGCTAGCGACTGACCATCCAGAGCGCGGCAACAGTGCCCCGCATCTTCACTTCCCGCTCTTCCCCTCTTCAAACACCGCATTCCGTAAAAACTGCTCGGTCGTCCACTCCGGCCCAGCGCCGCCGAGATAGGTGTGGAACCATTCGAGGTGCGCGGTGTAGTAGAGGGCCATCTCATACCAGTCGGGCCAGTGTCCGGCTTTCGAATACACGACGAGCCGCGAGGGCACGTTCATCTTCTGTAAATCCGTGTAAAACTCCAGCGACTGCGTGTAAGGCACGCGGTAGTCGAGCTCGCCAGTGATCACCAGGCACGGCGTCTTGAAGTTTTTCACAGACTTCGACGGAGAAAATTCGTCATACAGCGGCGAGTTCCACGGCTGTCCTTTCAAGTCCCATTCCGGGAACCAGAGTTCCTCGGTCGCGCCGTAGAACGAGCGCAGATCGTAGACGCCCATCATGGAAGCTATCGCCTTGAAGCGGTCCGTGTGTCCCTCGAACCAGTCCATCATGTATCCGCCGTAGGACCAGCCCATCGCTCCCATGCGGTTCGCGTCGACGTACGGCAGGCGCGCGAGTTCGTCGGTGACCTTCATGAGGTCCTCGAAGACGCGGCCTCCGTAGTCGCCGGAAATTTCCGCGGTGAATTCCTGGCCGTAGCCGGTAGAGCCATGGGGGTTCGCGAAGGCCACCACATAGCCCGCGCCGGGGTAGACCTGCCAGTCGCCGCGGAACGAGTCGGCCCATTGGCTTTGCGGGCCGCCATGCACGTTCAGGATCAGCGGATATTTCTTCGTGGGATCGAAATCGTGCGGCTTGACGATAAAGGTTTCGATTTTCGCTCCACCCGATCCCGTGACCCACAAGGTCTCGGCAGGCCGGATATCGACCGCTTGGGCGATGGCATCGTTGAAGTGCGAGAGACGCTCCGGTTTTGCAGCCGCGCCGTTTGTCATGCTGGCGGCGAAGATCTCACCCGGCTCCCCAACCGAGCTGCGCGTGTACACGATCCGCCTGCCATCTTTTGAAAGAACGAAGTCACTGATGGACCGGTCTGACAACACTTGCCGGATTTTTCCGGATGCCACGTCGACCTGGTAGACCGGCTCGTTTCCCTCTATGGGCGCAGAAAAGTACAGAGCCTTTGAATCCGGAGACCATGTGAAGTCTTCCACCCAGTTCTGGAACGATTCTGTGAGCACGACCGACTCGCCGGTGGCGCGCTGGTAAATGGCCAGGCGAAACCGGTCCGACTCATACCCCGGCTGCTTCTGCAAACGGTAAGCGATGTAGCGGCCGTCGGGCGAGTATTTGGGATTCCCATCGAAGCCGTGGTTGGCGGCGGTAATATTGCGTGCCGGTTCTTTGCTCGAAACGGGCGCCAGCCACAGGTCGTTATTGGTGGAGGATGCCGGACGGGCATCGTGGTTGGAGACGAAGGCCAGCTCCGCGGAATCGGGCGAGAAGTCGTATTGCGGCGGACCGGCGAGCTGAAAGGGCGGCGAGTCGAAGTCGCCGGGGGTGAGGTCGCGAACCTTGCCGCTCGTGACTTCTGCCAGAAGGATGTGCGTGCGCTTTCCGTCCTTCCATCCGGTCCAGTGGCGGTAGAGGAGACCGTCGGCCATGTGCGCTTGCAGCTTGCCCTTGGTCCAGCGGTCCGCGATTTTCTTGTTGCACACATCGTCGGCCCCGCATTCCGGGTAAACGTCGCTCGAAAAAGCGATCCACTTGCCGTCGGGCGACCACACGGGTGCGGCTACGCCGGTAGACACGCTGGTGAGCTTGCGCGCCTCGCCGCCCTCAGCCGGCAGCACATATAAATTGGCATCGCCATCGCGCGAGCTGACGAAAACGATCGACTTTCCGTCGGGAGAAACCGCCGGCGCGGATTCCCCCTTGTCGCTATAGGTCAACTGGCGCGGATGGCCCCCGCCGGCGTCCATCATCCACACATGAGTCGTTTGCCGGGCCGCCGGCAGATCGGTGGTTTTGACCGCGAACACGATCTCGCCATGGGGGGCGAGGGACAAGGATTCCACGCGCTGGATGCGATAAAGATCGCGGATCGTGAATGCGCGCCCGGCCCCATATCCGGCGTTCACACCCGGCAGAACGCACACAATGGGCAGTACGAATTTTCGAAGTAAGAAGGAGGTTCGAGACATAGATGGGGTCCGGCCCGATTATAACCGGAACGCCATTCAGGCAGGCTCGGGAACGGCGGACGCGCCTACAGCCTTCGGCCCAAACCGCCGATGAGAAGAGGGAAAGGCAAGAGAGTCCGCCGGTGTGTGCGGACGCCCGAGACCGTTGTTCAACCGAACTGCAACCCGCAATCCCGGTGTCGAGCCCGGAGAGCCCGTAGCCGGGAAGAAGGCGGGCTGGCCGCGGCGCGAGAGCCTGCTGGCCCGCGTCACGGCTTCGAGCCTCGCGCTGGTGGGGCTCTCGGTGACGGTGCTCACGGTGACCTTTCTGCTGACCCAGCGGGCCGCCTTCGAGACGCAGCTCCATCTGCGGGCCGAGTCTTTGGCGGATTTCGTAGCCAGCCAGAGCCAGTTCGCCATGCTCGTGGGCAATCGCGCGGAACTCGAAACCATCGCTAGAAACACGCTGGCGGCCGAGGACGTGCTCTTCGTCGAGCTCAAGGAGGCCGCGAGCCGGCCGAGGGTCCGCGCCGAGATTCCTGACTACGCCGCGCACCGGCGGGAGCATTTCTTCGAGGCCTGGCGGGACGTTGTCCCCCCTAGAAACGACGGGCTCATGGACTGGATGGGCGCGAACGCCCGGCAAGGCAGACTGGGTACGGTACGCATCGGCTTCTCCATGAAGAAGCAGGATGCTCTGTTTGCCTGGACCGTGGGCCTCGGACTGGGAGCAGCGGGAATTGCCACGGCCGCCATTCTCTCCATCCAGTTTTTCCGCTTGCGGCGGCTGCTCGAGCCCTTGGCCTCTCTCACGGAGTTCACCAGACAGGTCGGCGCGGGAAATCTGACCCGGAAAGCGCCCGTGTCCCGGCTGGACGAGGTGGGGCAGCTTGCGGTGGCGTTCAACCGGATGCTCGAACAACTGGCGGCCACCACGGTCCGGCGCGACTACGTCGACAACATCATCCGCTCGATGGCCGAAGCCTTGATCGTCGTCGACCCCGCGGGCACAATCCGCACCACCAACCGGGCCACGCTCGCTCTTCTGGGCTACCGGGAGGAGGAGTTGGTGGGCAAGCCCGCGCATCTCATCCTGGATGGCGTCGCACGGGCCGAGACGTGCGGAGGCGTGATCACCGCATTCCGGGCCAAAGACGGCCGGCGTACCCCGGTGCGGCTCTCGGCAGCCGCCATGCTTGGTCAGGACGGCGATATCCACGGGCAGGTTTGGGTGGCTCAGGACATGACCGAATCCCAACGCGCGGAGCGCGAGCTGGTCGCGGCCAAGGAGGAGGCCGAGCACGCCAACCAGGCAAAAAGCATGTTCCTGGCCAACATGAGTCACGAACTGCGAACGCCGCTGAACGCCATCATCGGTTACAGCGAGATGCTCCAGGAGGACTGCCAGGAGCGTGGGTTGGATGACGTGGTGCCGGATCTCGGCAAGATCGAAAAAGCCGGCAAGATCCTGCTCAGCCTCATCAACGATGTTCTGGACATCTCGAAGATCGAAGCCGGGAAGATGGAACTTTGTCCGGAGGAGTTCGACGTGGCCGTCGTGCTTCAGGAGGTGACGGTCACCGCCGATCCGATGGCACGGAAGAACCGCAACGAAATCCGGACGATCTGTCCTGACGGCATTGGCGCCATTCACGCGGATCTGACGGCCTTCCGGCAAAGCCTTCTCAACCTGGTCAGCAACGCCTGTAAGTTCACCGAAGAGGGCGTGATCACGCTCGAAGTGTCGCGCCCCGGCCAGGAGTGGCTCGAGGTCAGCGTATCCGACACCGGCATTGGGATCTCCCGGGAACAACTGGGAAAACTGTTCCACTCTTTTACGCAGGCTGACGCCTCGACCACGCGCAAGTACGGTGGCACAGGCTTGGGACTGGCTTTGAGCCGCAACCTCTGCCGCATGATGGGCGGCGACATTACGGTCGACAGCGAGGTGAGCGTAGGGTCAACCTTTACCATGCGCGTCCCCGTGCGGCCCGTGGAGGTTTCCTGATGGCCAAACTCTTGATTGTCGAAGACAACGAGATGAACCGCGACATGTTGTGCAGCCGGCTTACGCGGCGCGGCTATGAAGTGGTGACCGCCTGCGACGGCCTGGAGGGAATTGAAGCCGCGCAGACTCTGCAGCCCGATCTCATCCTCATGGACTTGAGTCTGCCGCGCCTGGATGGCTGGGAGGCGACGCGCATCCTGAAATCCGGTGACGCCACCCGCGCCATCCCGGTCGTCGCGCTCACCGCCCACGCCATGACCGGAGACCGGCAGAAGGCGCTCGCCGCGGGCTGTGATGCGTTCGACACCAAGCCGGTGGATATCAAGAGGTTGGTTGGAATCATCGATCAACTTCTACACAAGGGGAACTGATTCATGGTGAGAATCCTGTTGGTCGAAGATGACGAAATGAGCCGGGAGCTGCTGAGCCGTCGCCTGAAAAAACTGGGTTACACGGTCTTCGCCGCGGTCAACGGCCTGGATGGTTTCCACGCCGCCCGCGCCGAGATCCCCGACGTGATTCTGATGGATCTCTGCATGCCTGAGCTGGACGGCATCAGCGCCATCCGCAAGCTCAGGGCGGATGACACCACATCCGCTATTCCGATCATTGCCCTCACGGCCCTCGCCTCCCCGTCCGACGTGCAGAAGGCGATTGACGCCGGCTGCAATCAATACGAAACCAAACCCGTTCACATGGATCGTCTGGCGGGCAAGATCAACGCCGTGTTGACCGCAGACAGGCGCCCCGCCGAGCTCGAGCCGGGGACCAGCTATGACGGCGAAATCTCTTAGGGTGTCGGAGTCCGCGCTATCGTGCTTCTTCCCGCCCCTGGCATCCGGACCATGCAACGTCAAGGTCATTACTTTCCCGCCGTTGACACGTGTTAGGTTTCTGGCAGTTTCTCAAGTTTGTGACATATACTAGAGATAGTGTCACATCAGGCGAAAACACGAATGGATGAAGAAACCCGAATGCGGGTCAATGAAAACGGCCGGGTGGTGATTCCCGCTTCTTTTCGCAAGAGGCTCGGCATCCACGTCGGCGATGAGGTTGTCCTGCGCGTCGAGGACGACGAACTGCGCATCACAACATTGAAGCGGCGGATCGAGCGGGCCCAGCGGCTAGTCCGCAAGCATGTGAAGTCAGGCGTATCTCTGGTGGACGAGTTGATCGCGGACCGGCGCGAGGCTGCCCGCCATGAATAGGGTCGTGCTGGACGCGTCGGCGCTGCTGGCCCTGCTCAATCGCGAACCCGGGGCGGACAAGCTGACGCCGCAACTGTTGAGCGACGCCGTCAGCAGCACGGTCAATCTTGCCGAAGTGCACAGCAAACTCGTGGACCGGGGCCTCAGCCCCGACGACGCGTGGGAGGCAACGCTAAGCCCCGTTCGTGAGGCCGTGGCGTTCACCGCCCGGCACGCCAGGCTTGCGGGCAACCTGATCGCCCAGACCCGCCCCCTCGGTTTATCGTTAGGCGACCGGGCCTGCCTGGCCCTGGGCATTGCCTGGAAAGCCCCCGTTTACACTGCGGATCAGTCGTGGAAGAAACTGAAACTGGCCGTTCGCGTTCATGTGATTCGTTAGACCGCGAACCCTACTCCTCCCGCAGCGCCGTAACCGGGTCCACCCGCATGGCGCGTCGCGCCGGGAACCAGCAGGCGGCCAGCGATACCGCAAGCATCAGTGCGGCCGCCGACGCCAGCACCGCGGGTTCGCTCGGACCGACACCGAAGACCACGCTCGCGAGCACCCGCCGCACCGCGAGGCAGCCTGCCATCCCAATCCCCGCGCCCGCGAAAGCCAGCCCCAGAGCGCGTCGCGCCATCATCCGAAACACGTCGCCCGGCTGCGCGCCCAGCGCCATGCGGATTCCGATCGTCGCGCGGTTGCTCGTCACGGCGTAGGAGAGCACGCCATAGAGTCCAACCGCCGCCAGGATCAAGGCCAGCGCCGCGAACGCGCCCATCACCTGCATCTGAAAGCGCTGGCGCGCCGTGGCGTCCGCCAGCACGTCGTCCATCAGGCGGAACGAGGCGGCGGCTTCGGGATTGGTGTCGTGAATCGCCCTGCGAACGGCGGGTATCAGACTCTTCGGGTCAACCGCCGCCCGCACCAGAAGGTTGCCAGATCCGAGCTGTCCCTTGATCTGCACTTGCGAATAGCACACATATGCCTGCGCCGGCGCGGGCTCTGTGAGGCCGGATTGCCGGACGTCGCCCGCCACTCCCACGATGGTCAGCCAGTGCTCCTTCGGGTCGAAGCTGTCGTACCAGATCCGCTCGCCGATGGCATCGCGGCCAGGCCAGAATTGCCGCGCCATCTCCGCGCTCACGATCGCCACTCCTGGTGCGTCTTCTGAGTCGCGTTCGGTGAATCGCCGCCCGCGCACCAGCGGGATCTGCAGCGCCTCCATCAAACCCGGACTGACAATCACGTGCCCAGCGTCAGGCGCCGGCAAGTTCGGCTGGCTCTGGATGAAAAAGTGGCCGTCGGGCTGGAAGGGATCGAGCGGCGGGTATTTGGCCATACCGGCGGCTTCCACTCCCGGAAGCGCCCGCACCCGTTCAAGCAGGTCGCGATATCTTGCGACTAACCGCTCGCGTTCCGCTTCATTCTCCGGAAGCGAGAGATCCACTTCCAGAACATGCGTGGTCTTGAAACCGGGGTCCACCGCCTTCAGCCGCGAAAAGCTTTGCAACAACAGCCCGGCGCCCCGCCAGCAGCACCACCGAAAGCGCTACTTCCGAAACTACCAGCGCCGCCTGCGTGCGTTGCGTGCGGCGCGTGGCGGTTTGGCCGCGAGCCCCGGCTTTCAGCACGTCGTGGATGTTCAGCAGCGAAGCCCGCCACGACGGCAAGGTTCCAAACAGGATGCCCACCATCGCGGTGAGAGCCAGCGCAAACACGATCACTCCGCCATCGATGCGTATTTCGGCGGCGCGTGGCACACCGGCCGGCAGCAGCACGCGAACCAGGTCCATCGACCAGAAGGCGACTAACAAGCCCAGCGCGCCGCCGGCCCCCGCGAGTATCAAGCTTTCCACCAGCAGGTGGCGGAACAAGTGATGCCGCTGCGCCCCAAGCGCCGTTCGCACCGCCAGTTCGCGCGAGCGCGCCGTCACTCGCACCAACAGGAGGTTAGAGACATTCACACAAACAATGAGCAGCAGCAGCCCGACCGCGGCGAACAGCACCACGAGCGGCGTGCGCACACTTCCGGTCAGGTGCGAGGCGAGCGAAACCACAGAGGCGTCTGCACTTTGGAAAGCGTCCGGATACTGCTGTTTGATCCGGCGCTCCATGATACTGACATCCCGGTTGGCTGCTTCCATGGTTACTCCAGGACGCAGCCGGCCCACCACCCGAAAATTGTGCGCGGTTCGCGATTCGCCTTCTCCCAGAGGGCGGGCCGCGACCCAGAGTTCGCTTCCCGGCGGAAAGGCGAAGCCCGGCGGCATTACGCCAATCACGGTGGAGCGCATCCCCATCACCGTGATGTGGCGGCCCAGGATCGCGCGATCCCCGCCATACGCGCGTTGCCAAAGGCCGTACCCGATCACAACTGTCTCCAGGGCTCTGCCGGATTGCTGCTCCTCCGGCGAAAACACGCGGCCTCTCGCCGGATGGACGCGCATGGCCGCGAAGAAGTCTTCCGTAACCATGGCGCCGTAACTGCGCTCTGCGGCGTCCCCTCCGCCTGCCACAACTGGACCCTCGCCGTAGGCTGCCATTTGAGCAAAGCTGTGATTCTGCTTATGCCAGTCGTCAAAGTCAGGCAGCGACACCTGTGTTTCGCCGCCGGAGTCGTTCCGTCCCACGACCCACGCCAAGCGGCTCGGATCGGGGTAGGGGAGCGGGTTCAGGAGCACTGCCTTCACCACGCTGAACAGGGCGGTGCCCGCGCCCACACCCAACGCTACCGTCAACACCGAGATCGCCGTCAAGCTCGGCGCACGGCGCAACGAACGCACGGAATGGTGAAGGTTTTGGATCAGCATCAGATCACGAGGTGCAACCCGACGGCCATCACAAGTGGTTGCGGATCAAACGTCGCAACCGCACAGCCTGTCCGACTCTGGGACGCCCCTGTCCCAGGCCGCACAGAATCCCTCTCCGAAAACGTAAGGGTGTGAAGATGATATTCTGACCCAAGTTGTGATCTCTCTTCGTGTACTCGCCGTCGGTGTAGGGGTCGGGGTGGTTTTCGCGATTCTCGACGGATTGTTGAATGCGAATCCACTTGCGCAGCGCCTTTACGCTGTTTACCGGCCGATCGTCCGGCAGTCTGTCAACGCACCCTTGGGCTTGTTATTCGACATCATTTCCGGTGTCGTCTTGGCGGCCCTGTTCGTAGGCTTGTCGCCCGCTCTGCCGGGTGGACGGCTTACGAAAGGACTGGCGTTCGGCCTCATGGTGTGGTTCCTCCGGGTTGCCATGGGCGTTGCTGCCCAAGCCGTTATGTTCAACGTGCCCGGTTCGGCTCTGGCCTATTCCCTGATTACCGGTCTCGTCGAAATGAGCATCCTCGGTCTACTGTGCGGGCTTGCCCTCGGACACGGCTAGTAGGCCTGTCGCCGTGCGTTCGTTAGCATAGCGCAGCCGCTCGCTTAGTCACGGCTCTATCGGGCGGGGTTTGCTGAGCCGCGACCAGAGGGAGCGGTACTGACGTTCTTACAGCCCGCCGAGTGATAGACTGTTCGGATGGAGAAACCGCAACCACTCCCGCCTGAGTTCTCCGATCGCCACGACGTAGTCAAAACCATATGCTTGTGGCGCAGCCGAATCTGCTATCGAATCGAGATTCTGAAGCGTTTTGGAAAGCCGGAAGAGAGTGCCTATGTAGCGTTGCTGTGGGTGGAACAGGAGCAAGGGGGCCAAAGAAGACTCGTCCGCGACGTGAGCTTTCCCTGGACCCACCACGAGAGCGCCGAGGCCGCTTTGGAACAAGCCCTGGAGTCTTTGACGGCCAAATTGAGGTATGCCTCGGTCGGCGAGTCCGAAGTCTGAATCCGGGCGTTTACGCGAATTTTCACTCTTCGCAGCTTTGCGCTATAGTTCAGAGCTTGGCTCACCGAATCCTGGCGTTCTGGCTGGTGGCATGTTCCGCGGCGGCGCAGACCAGCGTCCTCACCTATCACAACGATAACGCGCGCACCGGCCAATACCTGAGCGAATTTCTTCTCACGCCAGCGAACGTCAGGGCGCCCCAGTTCGGCAGTCGTTACTTTCTTCCAGTCGACGGATCGGTTTACGCGCAGCCCTTGTATCTTTCCCGGGTGAAAATTGCCGGCAAGGGTCTCCGCAACGTTCTGTTCGTGGCGACCTCTCACGATAGCCTCTACGCCTTCGATGCCGACGACGAGGCGGGCTCCGCCGAGCCGCTATGGAAAACCAGCTTTCTCGATCCGGCCCATGGCATAACCACCGTCCCGGCGGCGGACGTACAGTGTGCGGTAATCCCTGAACTGGGGATCACCGGCACGCCCGTCATCGATGCGAAGTCCGGCGTCATTTATCTGATCGCCGTAACCAAGGAACCTGGCGGCAAGTCTGTCTTCCGCCTGCACGCCATCGACGTCACGACCGGCGCCGAGCGGCCCGGAAGCCCTGTGGTAATCCACCCGCCCGGGTTCGTGCCGCTCTCGCACAAACAGCGCACGGCTCTGCTATTGTCGAACGGCGTGGTTTACTCGTCCTGGTCCGGTCATTGCGATTTGGGCACGTATCACGGCTGGGTCATGGCGCACGACGCCGCAACTCTCAACTTGATCGCCGTCTTCAATGACACGCCCAAAGGAAGTGGCGCGTCATTTTGGAACGGAGGAGCGGGTCCCGCCGCGGACCCCGAGGGCAATATTTATGTGGTATCGGCCAACGGCGACATCGGTGGGATTTCGAGCGACGGCGCTTTGGACGAATCCGTTCTCAAACTGGCGCCGGCGCCGCGGCTCACGGTCTCGGACGTTTTCACACCTGTTGACAAAGACGATCTCGACGCGAACGATCTCGATCTCGGCTCAAGTGGCGCGGTTCTCTTGCCCGACGAGGTGGGCAGCCAGGCGCACCCGCATCTTCTGTTAACGTCGGGGAAGGAAGGCCGGCTCTATCTCCTCGACCGTGAGAGCCTCGGAGGCGCTCAAACGGGAAGCGATTCCAAGGCGTTGGCCTCGCTGCCCGTTTCGTCGTCTCCCACTTTCGGCATGGCGGCCTACTTTAAGGGCTCGATTTACCTTGCGCCCGAGAATTCGCCCATGTTCGCGTTTCCGATTTCTGGCGCGACTCTTGCTCCGTCGCCTTCCGCTCAAACCGCCAACAGCTTCACTGCCCTTGGCGCCACGCCGTCTGTTTCCGCGAATGGCGATCAGAATGGCGTCGTATGGGCCCTGTCCTCTGAGGCTGGCGGCAAACTGCTGGGTTATGATGCCGCAAACTTGAAACAACTCTACGACAGTGACGCGCAGCCGGCTGACATGTTCTTCGGTTACGCCGAGTTCTCCGTGCCGGCGATTGCCGATAGCAAAGTCTTTGTGCCGACCTATAACGGCGTCGCGGTTTATGGCGAACGGGCGTCCGATCCGCCGGTCATCACCGGTGTGACAAATGCCGCCAGCTACTCGACGGATGCGATCTCGCCGGGTGCGCTCATTTCGCTGTTCGGTTCCGGCTTGGCTTCCGCCACCGTAAGCGCGCCGGCTATTCCTCTGCCCATTTCCCTTGCCGACGTTTCCGTCCTCATCAACGGAGTGGCCGCTCCTCTACTCTTCGTATCACCGTACCAGATCAATGCTCAGGTGCCATCGGCGCTCGCCGCCGGGCCGGCAACGGTGGTGGTTCGGGTGGAGGGCGCGCTATCATCCCCCGCCAGCTTTTCGCTGGTAGCGGCTGCCCCGGGCGTCTTTACCGACGGGCAGGGGCAAGCGGCCGCGCTGAACGCCGACGGTTCCGTCAATTCGCCGCAGAACCCGGCGCCGGCCGGCACTTTCGTATCCGTCTTCTTCACCGGCCAGGGCCCGGTTGCTGCTCAGATCGATGACGGCGCTGCGCCTCCGGCCGGAACAGCCATACCCGCGACGTTGCAGGTGTCTGCCAGCATTGGGATTTGGCCGGCAACGGTTCAGTTCGCCGGTCTCGCGCCGAATTTCGCTGGACTCGCGCAGGTCAATCTGCAAGTACCGCTGCTCGCGAGTGGAGTTTATCCGGTGGTTGTCAAAATCGGAGGGATGGCCAGCAATGCCGCTCAACTGGCCGTTTCGGCCCCTTGAATGACCCTGCGACATCTTTGCCGCTTCATCTCCGGGCGATTCGCGCGGCGCTCCGGCGTCTGAATGCGTATCTCAGCCGCCGGTATGAATCTGCGGCCGGCATTCCTCGGTCGTTGCCGCGAGCTCCTGCGGAACTCGCGGAAGCTGAAGAGCAGCTACGTGGGCTCGATCTTCCGGATGCCGCCGCCCGCGCCTACTTTGAGAAGCACCTTCCGCGCCTGGCCCGCACCCTCGCTCTGGTGCCGCGGCCGCGCACCGGAGGCCGCATTCTCGAGATGGGCTCCTATATGCAAATCACGCCCTTCTTGCGCCGCTATCTCGGGTATCGGGAGGTGCGCGGAGCGTACCATGGCTCCTTGGGCCAGGTGGACCATAAAACCGCGGGCGTCCGTGGCGAGAGATTTGAGATTGTCGTTGATTTATTCGATGCCGAGCACGATCGATTTCCATACAGCGATGGATACTTCGAGACCGTACTCGTCTGCGAGATGATCGAGCATCTGCTGTCGGATCCCATACACCTGTTGCTCGAGTGCCGCAGGATTTTGGAGGAGGGAGGGCGGTTGCTCGTCACCACCCCGAATGTGGCAAGTCTGACCAGTGTCGCGCGGACTCTGCACGGATACGACAACCCCCAGATTTATTCCAAGTACAGCCGGCCGCGACCCGGCTTGCCTGTGGAACCGCCGCACGTGCGCGAGTACACCGCTTTCGAGCTGCAGGCCGCGCTACAAGCCGCGGGATTCGAAATCGAGACGATCTTCACGGAGCCGATTGCTGAACTCTCCGTGAATCTGCCCATGTGGAACTTCCTGGAGGAAAATGGCTACAACACGTCCATGCGCAGCGAACAGACCTATTGTGTGGCCGTCAAGCGCTCGGAGTTGCCGGTGACGCGCTACCCGAATTTCCTCTACGCGGATTGACTTTATGGGAAGGAACGAATGACCGTGGCTCGGAAGGTTTGCGCGGCGGGGGTCAGGGTGGATCCGGAGAGATTGCACAGCCTGACGGCAATGGTGTTGCTCGCGCTGACGAACATGCTTCCGGCCAGTCCGGCTTCTATGGTGGATGGCCAGCCCGGGGCAATGGAGTCTCCCGGATTCGCTCCGGTAAGCGCAAGGGTAAGCTGCGCGCACGACGCCTGCGCAATGGCACCGAACGACAGTGACGTTGAGGCGGCAAGGTAGGTGGGAACAGACGTCTTGTCGACCGAAAGCGTGGATCCGGCGACGCTGATGCCGGCGCCGGGCGTATAAGTGCCGCCTCCCGTCGCGTTGACGACGCAAGACCCCGACTGCGAGGAGGCGAACGTCACCGTCAGCGTGTTGGCATCGGTCAGGCTGACCGATTTCGGCAAAATCCACAGCGGAGGAGTACTGTTGTCGAAACACGAAAACACGATCCCGAACGTGTTTAAATTGTGCACCAGTGTCGCCGAAGTCACATTCGTGAAAGCCTGCCGGAAGTTTGACGATCCGCCACCGCCGCTTGTGCCCTGCACCTGCGTCCAGGCGTTGGCGGCCGCGCAAAGATAAAGGTTGCCGCCCGGGCTGGCGCTCGAATTAAAGAAAACCTCACCCACGCCGCATGTGGCAGGTAGGACCGTGCCGGTTTTGGCGGGCTTGGTCGTAGCAGCACCACTGGCATCCCAGTTTCCTAATAAGGTGCGGCTGCCGTTGATGACCTGCTGCGCCGCGCATGGAATCGCAAGAATCCACAAGGCGGTAAGTGCTTTGGCAAGCTTCATTGAAGAATACATCTCCCGCTTTGAGCCGTAAAGAATGTGATGGTGACGTTGTTGGCTGCGTCGATCTGAACTCGATCGGGTTCGATTCGCGTTTTGGGGCTGCCCGCGTCATAGCAGGCAACGGCCAGATCGCCCGTGCCCAGGTTGTGGGTGGCGGCGGTAATGGCGACGGAAGTCTGCGAGGTGAACGCGGTGGCGAACCTGCTGATGGCTTGTCCCCCGAATCCGTTCACGACACACCGCCCGGTTTGAGGGGTGAAGAAGGTGACCGTTACGTGGTTCAGGTCGGTGACCGTGAACGTCGCGTAGGACACTTCATTGTTGCTAGCGTCGTAACACCCCACTACAACATTCGACGTCCCCAAGTTATGGGTCATCGTTACCGAGGTCTGGGCGGCGAACGACAGGGAGTAGTTGGGCGCGGATGCGCCCGCGGGCGTCCAAATGTTCGCTGCCGTGCAGTAGTAGAGGTTGTAGCCCGGAGTCGCGTTGGTGAGGTAGAACATTTCTCCGGCGGAACACGCGCCGGGAAGTGATGTCCCCGTTCGAACAGGTTTTGTCAAAGACGCGGCGGAGAAATCCACCGACTTGCTTTGGGTGCGGAGGTCGACTTTGGTTTGGGCGAAGGCGGAGATTGTGGCTGCCATCATCCAGCCGGCGAGGAGTCTGTGGAGTCGCATACGGGCGCTTGGCGCAAGCACGGTTACTTCAATTGTAGGGAGCGAGTTCCAAACCGAAGGCCCGGGCTCACGACTAAAGTCGTTGAGCACAAACAAGGTATAAAATTCGTGTCGGGTGTGATTCAGGAGACTCCTTATGCGAAAAGTTCTGCTTTTTACTTTGCTCGCAGCGATGGTCCAGGCTGCGCCCAAGACCGAACTGCTCTGGCCCAACGGCGCTCCGGGCGCGCTGGGCAACGAAGAATCCGACCGGCCGAGCGTGACGGTTTACCTGCCGCAGTCGAACGGAGCCAACAGCGGAGTGGTGGTTTGTCCCGGCGGGGGTTACGGGATGCTGGCTTTGGATCATGAGGGCCGGCAGATTGCGGAATGGTTGAACGAGCGAGGCGTGGCGGCGTTCATCCTGCGGTATCGCCTGGGACCGCGGTATCATCATCCGATCGAACTGGGCGACGCCCAGCGCGCCCTGCGCTTCGTACGATTCCGTGCGGCCGATTACGGCGTGGCTTCCGACAGGATCGGCATCTGGGGTTTTTCGGCGGGCGGCCACCTGGCTTCGACCGCGGGCACGCATTTCGACAAAGGAAACGGGGATGCGGCCGATCCCATCGACCGCCTGAGTTCGCGGCCCGACTTCATGATCCTGGCCTACCCGGTGATCTCTTTCACGACGCCGTACACGCACCGCGGGTCGCTGCGGAACCTGCTGGGCGACAACCCCGATCCGAAACTTGCGGCCAGCCTTTCGAACGAAACCCAGGTGACAGCCGAGACGCCGCCCGCATTCCTGTTCCATACGAGCACGGATTCCGGAGTGCCGCCGGAGAACAGCGTGCTGTTCTACCTGGCGCTGCGCAAGGCGGGCGTGCCCGCCGAGATGCACATCTATGAGCGGGGCCAACATGGAGTGGGACTGGCGCAGGCGGATCCGATCCTTTCCACATGGCCAAGCCGGCTCGCAGACTGGATGAAATTGCACTTCTGGATGAAATGACGTGGCGATACGCCGCATATACTGGTTGCATGGCCCTGATTCCTTTAGTTGAGCCTGCCCGGAACGAGTACCTTGCCGAACTCGAGAGCAAAGGCAAGCGGGAGAACCGATTTTTTCGCCTGCTGGCGCACAAGCCCGAGGCGCTCAAGCATTTTGTGCCGTTATACGGGACCATCATGGGTCCCGGCTCGGTAGACCGGCGTACCAAGGAACTGGCGTATCTGGCGGCCTCGATCGCCAACGAATGCGCCTACTGCACCGCGGCGCACAAAGCCACGGCGCGGAAGGCGGGGATCTCGGAGGAGGAGATGCGGGCGATCGAGACCGAGCAGTATCAGGATTTCAGTCCGTCTGACCGAGCGGTCATCCAGTATGCGCATGAGCTGACGACGGAAGCCGACGCGAACGCAACCAACCAGGCGCTATTCCGAAACTTCAACGACGAACAGGTGGTGGAGATTACGCTGGTGGTCGCGATGGCCAACTTTACCAATCGTCTGAACAACGGGCTGGATCTCGAGCCCGAAGGGTAAGCGCTATTGTCCATTCTGATCGGCATTCACCCGGTAGCGGAGGCGCTGCGCGCACGCCGCGCGCTGGACCGGGTTCTGGTGGCGAAGGGGCTGGCGGGACCGCGGATTCAGGAAATCATCGATCTATCGCGCAAGAACTCGACTCCGCTGCGCTTCGAAGAACGCTCGGCGCTCGATCGCCTGGCGGGCAGCGCGGCGCACCAGGGGGTTGTGGCGCTTGGGGCGGCCAAGCCGTACGCGGAGTTGGATGACGTGGCGGGCGAGGCACGCCTGCTGGTGGTGCTCGACGGCGTGGAAGATCCGCACAATCTGGGAGCGGTGATCCGCACGGCGCACGCAGCGGGTGCGGACGCGGTGATCGTGCCGGAGCGGCGAGCCGCAGGGCTGACCGAGACGGTGGGCAAAGCGGCGGCGGGCGCGATCGAACATCTGCCCGTGGTGCGAGTGACCAACATCAACCGGGCTCTGGAAGATCTCAAGAAGCGCGGTTTCTGGATCTACGGAGTGGACGAGCGTGGCGATCAGAGTTACGACCAAGTTGACTACGCGGAGCACGCGGTGCTGGCGTTTGGGGCGGAAGGCAAAGGCCTGCACCAGATGGTGAAGCAACATTGCGATGTGCTGGTGCGCATTCCGATGGCTGGGCAGATAGCGTCACTGAATGTTTCGGTGGCGGCTGGGGTGGTTCTGTTTGAGTGGAGAAGGCGGAAGAAATAGGGCCGCGAATGCACGCGAATCAAAGTGAAAGCTAAAAGGCCGACGGGCGTCGGCCGCGGACCAGGGCGTCCGCCCCACGGTTATTAGCTCGAATGGGCCTATTGCCTAGTTCCTCTGGGCTTATCGTCGGGCAGGCTGGACGGTGTGCTCTGGCGACCAAAGCTGAGAGTCGTGCCGCCTCCCCCTCCCGTTCCATTATTGGCGAAAAGGGTGTTGTTGTTGGAGACAAGAATGGTCGACGGCGCAAAAGATATCACGTCAGTCGCGTTGTACGAGATCACGCTGTTCGCCACGTTGATGGTCGCATTGGTGTCATCCTCCAGGCCCACGAGGTTTTGTGTGATGACCGAGTCGCTAATTTCGGTCAATCCGGACCGGGCAAATACTCCCACCTGGCTGGCACCGCTGATGGTGACGCCCCGCATGGAGATCTGATCTGGCCCCGCGCCCTGGAACACTCTCAAGCCAAGTTGGCCGCCCGTAATGTAAGTATTCCTGACGACGACATTCTGTGCCGAACCGCTGCCGATTCCGAGGCCGATAGTCGTGAAATTCTCCAAGGTGCAGTCTTCAATGATGAGGTTAAGGGCGCTCGTCAAGAATATGGCGTCCGAGCCCACGCCCAATCCATTGACTGTCAGGTGCCGCAGGATCACGGTATCCGATGAGCCAGCGCTCACGAGGATTCCTTCCAAGCCGGTGAACGTGATGGCGCCTCCAATGCCGCCGCCGTCAATCGTGACCGACTTGTTGATGATCACTGGTCCGAAATCGCCCGAATCCCGTACAGAAATGACGCCGCCCGCCGTGGTGTTGGTGAGCTGCGAAGGTGGCGAAGGGCGACGTCCGCGTGCCGGTGTTGGCATCATTGCCACTCCCCGAAACCCAGGTGTGAGTGGAAGTAGCGTTTAGGAATGGTGTCGTCAGCAAAGCAAGAGCGAAGGTTGTTAGTCGGTGGCGCCGAAAAACCATTGGTATGTCTCCTTGTTTCATGGGTGAGGGAAACTGCGTCTGGCGTGCTTCCCGCAGTATTGCACACATGTGGAATTTTTCAGCGCGTGAAAGTAATCTGGAGTCAAAAATTACACCGGTAACGAGCCGTCACCAGCAGCTACGGCTCAAAAATCCGCACAGAAGTCGGTGACCGACTAGAGGCGCCTGCTGAAAAAGGCCGTTAACCGCTTCCTTCGGTCGCGGCTCAGAAACACGCGCGTTGATGTCGAGGCGGTCACTGAATTGGAAGCTGCGCGTTATGGCGACGCGAAGCCTTCGCAATTGAACGGAGAAAAACGGTCAGCTCGAACGGATTCCGTAGGCGCGGAGGACGTCGGGTAGAGTGATTACACCGAGGATTTCGCGGACGTTGGCGCGGCTCACGACAGGTAGCGCGTCGAGGTGCATGTCGCCCATCCTTTGCAGAGCCAAGTCGAGCGATTGATCGGGATGGACGTGGGGAAAGTCCTCCGCATCGAGATGGCCCTTCGGCAGGGGCGCCAGAATCTGGGAGACCGTTCCGTGGGCCGCGCCATCGGCGGCGGCACTCTCAAGCTGCGAAGCCGTGACCATCCCGAGTAGCTGTTTCCCGTCGGACACGGGCCAGGCGTTGACGGCGAGTGAGTGGATGTGGCTGAGCGCTTCGGCGATGGCGGCTTGGGGTTCGATGGCTTGGTCGTCGGAACGCATGGCCTGAGCGACCCGCGGGGCGCTGTGCCCGGCGTGCGCTCCGGAGGCGGGCAGATGGATTCCGTCCTGCCGGGAGAGCGCCTCGTAGATGGCTTCAGGCTGCAGACGCCGGGAGATGAAGAAGCTGATGAGGTTTGAGATCATCAGCGGCACGATGATGGAGTAATCGCGCGTGACTTCGAAAATCATGATGACAGAAGTCATGGGCACGCGAACGATTCCAGCGAATGCCGTGCCCATCCCAACCAGAGCATAGGCGCCGGCGAAGGCGATGTGATGAGGAAAAGCGGCGTGAGCTATGCTTCCCACCGTGCCGCCCAGCGTCGCGCCGATGAACAGAGCAGGGCCGAAAATGCCGCCGGCATTTCCAGATGCGTAGCAAACCGCGGTTCCGAACAGTCTCATCGCCAGCAAAAGGGCCATGGCTTTTAAAGCCATGTTTCCATTGAGGGCGTCGCCCACGTACCGGTATCCGATGCCGAGCGATTCCGGAACGAACCATCCCATGATGCCAACCAGGAGGCCGCCGGCCACGGGCTGAAACCACTCGGTCCACTTGGGCTGGCGGAGGAACCAGGCGCGAAGCCCTAGCAGCAGCTTTACAAAGCCGGCGGAAACCAAGCCACCTAAGACGCCGAGCACCGCGTACATGGCAAACTCCACGCCATGGATGAGCTGATAAGCCGGTACGTGGAAGAGTGGTTCATCGCCCAGAAGCAGGTGCAGGACGATCCACGCGGTCGCGGAGCTGAGGACCACAGAGCCCAGCACTGGCGCATTCATGTCGCCCATGATCTCTTCGAGCGCGAAGAGCACGCCGGCGATCGGAGTGTTGAAAGCAGCCGCCACCGCGGCGGAGGCGCCGACGGGAATCAGGGCCTTCACTCTCTCCGGTCCCAGCCCAATGCGCCGGCCGAGCACGGACGCGATGCCGGCGCCCACCTGAACGGACGGTCCCTCACGTCCGAGCGCAATACCGCTGGCGAGCGACGTCGAGCAGCAGAAGAACTTTCCCAGCACGGTGCGCAGCTTGATCTGGCCCTCGCGGGCGAAGAGCGCAGCTTTGGTTTGCGGAATCCCGCTACCACGCGCATAGGGGAAATAGCGAGATAGGAGATACCCGGTGGCGAGCGCGCCCGCAACGGGAACCAGCAACCGCCTCCAGGGCGAACCACCCGGCGGATACATGCGCGCGCCCAGGTTTCCGGTGAGCACGATGAAAGCGACGACGACCAGGCCCACCACGGCGCCAATCAATAGAGTCAGGACGAGAAAGACGCGATCTTCGTGCTGCGCGAGACGCCTGGTCCAAGAGTCGGGGATAGTTTTCAATTTTGTGCGCGCTCTATTTTGATTGTATGGGCCACGGCGCTTTTTGTGGGGGACATGCGGGTTTCTCTTCGATGGCGGCAAAAGGCGGCGTGGGACAGATCGGGCCGAGCGTGCTCGGCCCCTACAACGGATATAGAGGTCGGGCACGCCAGACTGGATTTTCACATCTTCCAGGCAACGTCGTGCAGAGGCGAGACTTCAAAAGCCGCAGGTCCCCGCAAAAGGCGCGTGGGCCTGCGCTACAGGTTCACACGCACCGGGAGCATGCCTTGCGCAAATTCCGATTCAGTCTTTGAGGACGTGAGCATCGACGGCTTCCCGCAGTCGCGGCTCAGAATGCAATTCTGGCTGCGACACCTAACTGTAGGGGAGAATGGACGCGAATGGACGCGAATTGTAGAATCAGAGCTTATGCGAAGAGTTGCGTTGCTGGCCATGCTGGCCGCCGGCGCGGGATGGTGTGCGCGGCAGCCGGTGCGGGCGCGGCATGGCATGGTGGCCACGCGCGAGGCGCACGCGACTGATATCGGCGTTGCGGTGCTCGAGTCTGGCGGGAATGCCATCGACGCGGCGGTAGCGGTAGGGTTTGCACTGGCGGTGACACATCCTTCGGCGGGCAACCTCGGCGGCGGCGGTTTTCTACTGGCGCGGTTCGCGGACGGGCGGACAGTGTTTCTTGATTTCCGCGAGCGCGCGCCGGCAAAAGCGTCGCATGACATGTATCTCGGGCCGGATGGCAAGGTGACGAAGGACAGCGTGCTTGGATACCGCGCTTCGGGAGTGCCGGGAACGGTGCGCGGGCTGGAAATGGCGCACCGGAAATATGGCCGTAAGAAATGGGCGGAACTGGTGGATCCGGCGGTGCAGCTGGCAGACGGCGGGTTTCCGGTCTCCTATGGCCAGGCGCGTTCGCTGCGCTCGAAGGACACAAACGAGCGACTGAGCCAGTTTCCCGAGTCCAAGCGGATCTTTCTCCATGACGGAAGGTACTACGAGGCCGGAGACCGGCTGGTGCAGCCTGAGTTAGGCCGCGTGCTGGCGCGGATTCGCGACCGCGGAGCGAAGGATTTTTACGAAGGCGAGACGGCGCAACTGCTGGCCGCCGATATGAAAGAGCACGGCGGGCTGATCACGCTGGATGATCTGAAGAACTACAGGGCCATCGAGCGGCAGCCGCTCACGGGCAGCTATCGCGGATACGCGATTGTGACCGCGCCTCCGCCGAGTTCGGGAGGGGTGGGCATTTTGCAGATGCTGGGTGTGCTGGAGGGCTCGGGGTATGAGAAATCGGGTTTTGGCTCCGCCGCGACGGTGCACTATATGGCGGAGACGATGCGCCGATATTTCGCCGATCGCAGTGAGTATATGGGCGATCCGGACTTCTATCATGTGCCGGCTGCGGGATTGCTGAGCCCGCGGTACATCGCCGGGCTGCGAAGCACGATCGATCCAGAGCACGCCACCGCGAGCGCGTCAATTCATCCGGGAAAGCCCGAGACTCATGAAAGCTCGGAGACCACTCACTATTCGATCGTGGATGCGGAAGGAAACGCCGTGGCGGTTACCTACACGCTGAACAACAGTTATGGCAGCGCGGTGACCGCAACTAAGCTTGGCTTTCTGCTCAATAACGAGATGGACGATTTCGCGGCGAAACCGGGCGAGCCGAACCTGTTCGATTTGGTGCAGGGGGAGGCCAACGCCATCCAGGCGCGGAAAACTCCGCTTTCGTCGATGACGCCCACGATCGTGTTACGTGACGGCAAGCTGTACCTGGTGGTGGGCTCACCGGGCGGTCCGACGATTATCAACACGGTGCTTGGAGTGCTGGTGAACGTGATTGATTTTGGGATGAACGTAGCCGATGCTGTGGATGCGCCGCGCCTGCACCATCAATGGATGCCGGACGTGCTGCGGGTGGAGCGCGGGTTTTCACCCGACACGGTGGCGCTGCTCAAGGCGCGAGGACACACCATCGAATTCGAGAACGCGCAGGGCGAGGTGGCGGCCATCCTGGCCCACGACGGATGGCTCGAGGGTTCGGCCGATCCGCGGACCGAAGGCACGGCAAAAGGATATTGAGCTGATGAATCGCGTACTCTCCACGCACCTGTTTGTGAACCACAGGCTGTCAATTGCCTGGCTTAACCGCGTGATGCAGGCAGGCATTCCGGCGGTTGAAATTTTCTGCGCGCGGCAGCATCTGGATTACAGGAACCGCAACCAGATCACGGAACTCGGCCACTGGTTTGACGATGCCGATCTGAAACTGCACTCAATGCACTCCCCGATGTACACGGATGAGATTTGGGGGCGATCGGGACCGCACTCCATCATCACCATCACCGAGCCGGTGAAGTCGCAGCGCCTGGCGATGGTGGATGAGATCAAACGAGCGCTCGAAATCGCGGAGACGATTCCCTTCCGCTACCTGATCCAGCACATCGGAGTGTCCGGTGAAGAGTATACGGAGCGCAAAGTGGATGCGGCGTTTTCGGCGCTCGAGGAGCTGAGCCTCTTCGCACGGCAGCGCGGCGTGGAAATCCTGCTCGAGAACATTCCCAACGAGCTTTCGACGGCGGAGAGGCTGCGCGACTTCATCGAGGTGACTCATCTGGACTTGGGATTCGTGTTCGATGTCGGCCATGCAAATATCGGTGAGGGCGTGGATGCGGCGTTCGAGATCATGCAAGAGAGGATCCGGTCCACGCACGTTCACGACAACAACGGAAAAGAGGACAAGCACCTGTTTCCGCTAGCGGCCGAAGGCGGCACGGTGGACTGGAAGAGAACCATGAGCCTGTTGCGGTCGCGGCCGAAGCAATATCCGCTCCTGCTGGAGCTGCGCGAAGTGGAAGGGATGGAGCATCCACTGGATCGCGTGAGCGAGGTATTCGACCGGTTGGAGAGCCTTCGTGAAGACTGAGCGGATCACGATCGGGGACGCTTCCAAGCACGTGGGCGAGACCGTTCAGGTACCGGGGTGGCTGTACAACCTCCGTAAATCGGGCAAGATCGTGTTTCCGCTTTTGCGCGACGGGACCGGCCTGATGCAGTGCGTGGCGGTGAAGAGCGCGCTGCCGGAAGCCGTGTTCGATACGATCAAAGACCTGACGCAGGAATCCTCTGTGGTTTTCACGGGCAAGATCCGGGCGGACCAGCGTGCGCCCGGCGGATACGAGATGGACGTGGAGAATGTGGATGTGATGCAGCACATCCCGGAATCTGACCCATATCCCATCACGCCCAAGGATCACGGTATCGACTTCCTGATGGATCACCGGCACCTGTGGCTGCGCAGCCAGCGGCAGCACGCCATTTTGGGTGTGCGCCACGAAGTGATCCGCGCGGTGCGTGATTATTTCGATTCGCACGGCTTCACGCTGGTGGACACGCCGATTTTTACGCCGGCGGCGTGCGAAGGGACCACCACGCTGTTCGAAGTGAACTACTTCGAGGATGAAAAGGCGTATTTGGCGCAGTCCGGGCAACTCTACAACGAAGCCACGGCGATGGCGTTCGGGAAAGTCTATTGCTTCGGCCCGACCTTTCGCGCGGAGAAATCGAAGACGCGGCGGCACCTGACCGAGTTCTGGATGGTGGAGCCGGAGATGGCGTACGCGACGCTCGAAGACGTCAAGCGCGTGGGCGAGGAGATGATCGTTTTCGTGGTGAACCGGGTGCTGGAGAACCGGCGCGCGGAGCTGAAGGCGCTGGAGCGCGATGTAAGCAAGCTCGAAGCGATTCAGACGCCGTTTCCGCGCATGAGCTATGACGATGCGGTGAAATTGCTGCAGTCGAAAGGGAGCGAGATCCAGTGGGGAGGCGATTTCGGAGGCACCGATGAGACGCTGCTCAGCCAGGAACATAACCGCCCGCTGATGGTGGACGGATACCCCTCGGCAGTCAAGGCGTTTTACATGCAGCCGGAGCCCTCGCGGCCGGAAGTGGCGCTGTGCGTGGATATTCTGGCGCCCGAAGGTTACGGCGAGATCATCGGCGGAGGCCAGCGCATTCACGATTACGATCTGCTGCTGCGCCGCATCGAAGAGCACAAGCTGCCCAAGCAGGCGTTCGACTGGTATCTGGACTTGCGCAGATTTGGAACGGTTCCGCACGGCGGCTTCGGCATGGGAATCGAACGATGCGTGGCCTGGATCTGCGGGCTGGAACATATCCGGGAGACCATTGCGTTTCCGCGCATGCTCTACCGGCTGCATCCGTAGTTTTCAAAATGCATCGATCTCACATTGCCATTATCGGCGCTCCTCTCGACTTGGGCGCGGGGCGCCGCGGCGTGGACATGGGCCCGTCGGCGATGCGCGTGGCGAATATAAACAAACGCGTGGCGTCGCTGGGTTACGAGGTGGAGGACCTGGGCAACGTGCCGGTGGAGCAGCCGGAGAGTCTGCCGGAGGGACCGCGCCACGCGAAATACCTGCCACAGATCGCAGCCACCTGCCAACGGCTCGCCGTCATGGTGGAACGCGCGGCGGAAGAAGACAAAGCGCCACTGGTGATGGGCGGCGACCACTCGATCGCCATAGGAACGGTGGCCGGTATGGCGCGGCATTTTCGGAGAAAGAAGAAACGGCTGGGCTTGCTGTGGATTGACGCACACGCGGACATGAACACGCCGCAGACGTCGCCTTCAGGCAACGTGCATGGCATGCCGCTGGCGTGCTGTATCGGATTGGGTCCCGACGAGCTGACCAAGCTGTTCGGCTTCGCGCCCAAGGTTCTTCCGCGCAACGTGGCGCTGGTGGGGCTGCGCGATGTGGATATCTTGGAGCGGCCGCATGTGCGGGGTAGCGGTGTGCGCGCGTTCACGATGCGCGACATTGACGAGCGCGGGCTGCGCGCCGTGATGGAACAGGCGATCGGTATTGCGACGAATGGGACGGCGGGGATTCATCTGTCGCTGGACATGGACTACGTGGACCCGCAGTATGCGCCGGGCGTGGGGACGCCGGTCCGGGGTGGCGCGACTTACCGCGAGGCGCATTTGGCAATGGAAATGATCTGCGATTCGGGGCAGATGGTCTCGATGGAAGTGGTGGAGGTAAATCCGGTGATCGATGAAGTGAACCGGACGGCGGATCTGGCGGTGGAACTGGTGATGTCGGCATTGGGGAAGAAGATTCTGTGAAAATTCGCGTGGCGGTCATTTACGGGGGACGTAGTGGAGAGCACGAGATCTCACTGCGCTCCGCCGAGTCCATCATGAAAGCGATGGATCGCTCGAAATACGAAGTGCTGGAGTACTTCATCAGCCAGGAAGGGAAGTGGCGGCCCAAGCCGATTCTGCCGGAGCCCGGCGCGCACCCGGACATCGACGTGGTGTTTCCGGTGCTGCATGGAACATTCGGTGAAGACGGCACGGTGCAGGGGCTGCTGGAACTGGCGGATTTGCCGTACGTGGGCGCGGGCGTGCTGGCTTCTTCGGTCTCCATGGATAAGGAGCTGATGAAGCGCATCTGCCACGAGAGAGGGCTGCCGGTTGTGGAGTACGTGACACTGTCGCGTGGGCACCTGGACACGGGCGCCGTCGTGTCGCGCCTGCCGTTTCCGATGTTCGTGAAGCCGGCGAATCTGGGTTCCTCGGTGGGGATCTCGAAGGCGCGCGATCGCGCGGAGTTGGAAAAGGCGCTGGCGCTGGCGGCTGAGTACGACCGCAAGATTCTCGTGGAGCGCGGGATCGAGGGGCGCGAATTCGAGTGCTCGGTGCTGGGCAACGACCAGCCCGAGGCTTCGTTTCCGTGCGAGGTTCTGCCGTCGCGCGAATTCTACGATTACGAAGATAAGTACCTTCTCGACCAAGCGAAGACGCAATTGCCGGCGGACCTGCCGGCGGAGAAAACCACGGAACTGCGCCGGCTGGCGGTGGAGTGTTACCGCGCGGTGGAATGCGAGGGGATGGCGCGCGTGGATTTTCTGCTGGAGCGCGCGACCGGCCAGCTCTACATCAACGAGATCAACACGATTCCCGGTTTCACGTCGATCAGCATGTATCCAAAGATGTGGGAGTACACGGGCCTGGCTTATCCCAAGCTGATCGACCGTCTGATCGAGCTGGCACTCGAGCGCTACGCCGCAAAGAAGGCCACGAAGTTCACGCGCTAAAATAGAAGATTGCATGGGAACGACGACCCGAACGGTCACCTACGAAGAGTGGCTGAACATGCCGGTTGTGGAAGACGCCATTGAAGAGGTGGTCAATGGCGAGGTGCGGATCATGCCGCCCAACAAATGGAAGCATGCTGTGATTGTGGAGAATCTGTCAGAAGCTCTCAAAGGTCAGGTGGATCGAAAGGCAGTGCGCGTTGTCGGTTCTGTCTTCGGCCTGATTGTTCGGAAGAAGCCGTTAACATCCAGAGTGCCGGATTTGGCCGTATTTCTGAAACAAAACATTGTGGAACGGGACGGCTACATTCATTCTGCGCCGGAGCTCGTTGTCGAGGTGCTATCGCCCGCGAACACGCGCCGTGGCATGGCCGACAAGATCAGGGATAACGAGAGCATGGGCGTGGCAGAGCTGTGGATTATTTCCCCGGAGGCGCAGACCATCGAAGTCGTCCTACTGGAGAACGGCAAGCTGGTAACCCAGGGCGTCGTCACCCAAGGCCAGATCTCCCCGCGGCGTTTTCCTGGTGTTGCCGTTGAGGTATCCTCCATCTGGCCCGACTGATGGTGCGTTTCTTCCCCGCGGTTCTGTTACTTGCCGTCACTGCTTTTGCCGAAGACCTGGACAAACAAGTCAAGCGGCTGGTGGATGCCTATGCCTTGGTGGAGCAGAATGCCGCGGACCCGGTTTCGTCGGAACAGGCGTTCTACCAGGGAGCGATCCCGGGGATGCTGCGGAGGCTCGATCCGCACTCGGTGTTTTTCGATCCGCCGCAATTCGAGCAGCTCAAACGGCTTGAAACGTCCACACAGAAAGGATTCGGGAGCGTGGTCTCGGTTCTTCCGGGACGCGTCATTGTGCTGCAGACGTTCCCAGGAACGCCGTCGGCGAAATCCGGCATGAGCCCGGGCGATGAGATCCTATCGGTCAACAACTACCGGCTCGACCGGCTGGACATGGAGCAGTTGGTGGGCCTTTTGCAGCAGTCCAAACAGCAGCCCGCGCACCTGGTGATCCGGCGTCCCGGAAACCTGCGCCTCTTGGAGTTCACGCTAACGCCGGAGGAGATGCAGTCGCCCAGCGTGGAGCGGGCCTTCTTGGTGAAATCGGGCATCGGTTATCTGCGCGTGTCCAGTTTCGACGAGAAGACGGGTGCGCAGATCAAGGAAGCGATCGAGAGCCTGGGCGGCAGGAAGCTGAAGGGACTGGTGCTCGACCTGCGCAACAATCCCGGCGGCATGTTGACCGCGGCGGTGGAGACGGTTTCTCTGTTCTTGGAACCCGGGCGGCCGATCCTGACGGTGCGCGGCCGGGCGGTTCCTCAGAAGGAAGAAAAAGTTCCGGCGGATGCCCAGCCTTACGACTTTCCGCTGGCGACGCTAATCAATGGAAAGAGCGCAAGCGCATCGGAGATCGTAGCGGGCGCGCTGCAGGATCATGATCGGGCGTTCATCGTGGGCGAGCCGAGCTTCGGGAAGGGCTTGGTGCAAAGCGTCTTCCCGCTTGCCGATTCTACCGGTCTGGCTTTGACCACGGCGCTCTATTACACTCCGAGCGGCCGCTCCATTCAGAAACCCTTCGACCCCTCGCAGTTCGAACTGGGCGCAACGGCGGCGCATCCGAATGTGAAGTCGGAATTTCGTACCGACAAAGGCCGGTTGGTGCGTGGCGGAGGCGGCATCATGCCGGACGAGGTTGTGTATCCGCCGAATGTATCGCGCTTCAAGGCGGCTATGGAGGGCAGCGGCGCTTTTCCTTCTTTCGCCACCGGGTACGCGCAAAAGCACGAAGTGACCGAGCGTTTCGAGATCACGCCGAGTCTGTTGGACGATTTCCATGGTTACCTTGCGGAACACGGGATTCAGCCCAGTCTGGCGGAGTGGTCGAGCGATCTGGACTTCATCCGCAATCGTCTCAAGACGGAGATTTTCAACCAGACGCTGGGGGTAGCCAAAGGTGACGAGGTTGAGGCGCAGCGCGACCCGCAGATCCAGCGGGCGTTGGAGTTGATCTCGGGCCGCATGAACACCGCGAGCGTCGAGCGCTAACCCCGATGGCATAATGTAACCGGAGGTTTTTTATGGCGACCCTGCTGTCTGCCGAGCAAGAGACCAATCCGTGGCTGGCGGCGGAGGCGCGCTTCGATGAGGCCGCGGAACGGCTCAATCTCGACGATGGCATGCGCAAAGTGCTGCGCAGCCCGACCAAAGAGATCACCGTTCATATACCGGTGCAGCTCGACGACGGGCGGATTGAGATATTCACCGGCTATCGCGTGCAGCACTCTATCGCGCGGGGACCAGGCAAGGGCGGTATCCGTTTTGGTCCCGACGTCACGCTGGACGAAGTACGGGCGCTGGCTTCGTGGATGACGTGGAAATGCGCGGTGGTGAACATTCCGTTCGGCGGCGCGAAGGGAGGCGTGATCTGCGATCCCAATCTGCTTTCGGATGGCGAACTGGAGCGCGTGACGCGCCGCTATACGGCGGAGATCATCGAGTTTCTCGGACCCGAGCGCGACGTGCCGGCGCCGGATGTGAACACCAACGATCGCGTGATGGCGTGGATCATGGACACCTACTCCATGCACGTGCGGCACACGGTGACAGCAGTGGTGACCGGAAAGCCGCTCGATCTGGGGGGCTCACGCGGCAGGACGGAGGCCACGGGACGAGGCTGCATGATTGTGACGCTCAAGGCGCTGAAGAAACTGGCTCTCGAGCCGGCCGCCACGCGCGTAGTGATTCAGGGATTCGGCAACGTGGGGGGAATGGCCGCACGGCTGATGGCGAGGGCGGGTTTCAGGATTGTGTGCATCGTCGAGTACGATGGCGCGATCTACAATCCGAATGGCCTGGACATTACGGCTCTGATGGAACATCGCAAGGAGACCGGGTCAGTCCGTGATTTTCCCGGCGGTGAGAACATGGACCGGCACGAAGCTCTGTTCCTTCCCTGTGAGGTGCTGCTGCCGGCCGCCACGGAGAACGTGGTCACATCGGCCAATGCAGACCGATTGCGGTGCCGCATTCTGTGCGAAGGCGCTAACGGGCCGACAACGCCGCTGGCGGATGAGATCCTGCGCGATAAGAAGATCTTCGTGATTCCGGATATTCTGGCCAACGCCGGGGGCGTGACCGTGTCGTATTTCGAATGGGTGCAGGACCGCCAGGGTTTCTTCTGGAACGAGGACCTGGTGAACACGCGCCTCGAAGAAATCATGGTGAATAGTTTTGACGCGGTGGTCAGCTATGCCGAAAAGCACGGCGTGAACAACCGGACAGCGGCGTACATGCTGGCGCTCGATCGCGTCGCGTTTGCCATCAAGCTGCGCGGCATTTATGCCTGACGAATTCACCGCAAAGCCGCAGAGGGCGCAGGGAAGAACCCGTGCGGTGGCTCTCGGCCCGGCGTCTTGGCGGTGATGGATGGCTTCTGACGCCACGACGCCGCTGATGCGGCAGTACAACTCCGTCAAACAACAAGTTCCGAACGCCCTGCTGATGTTCCGGCTGGGGGATTTCTACGAGTTGTTCTACGAGGATGCCGTCGTGGCGGCGCGCGAACTCGAGATCACGCTCACCTCGCGCAACAAAGAGAAGGGCGCGTCCATTCCCATGTGCGGCGTGCCCTATCATTCGGCGGAGAGCTACATCGCGCGGCTCATTCAGAAGGGGCACCGCGTAGCCATCTGCGATCAGATGGAAGACGCGCGCCTGGCGAAGAAGCTGGTGAAGCGCGAGATCACGCGCATCGTTACGCCGGGCACGGCGACCGACGCGCACCTGCTTCGCTCACACGAGAACAACTATCTCGCTTCGGTGGCATTGAACGGCGAACGGGCGGGTGTGGCGCACGTGGACGTCTCGACCGGTGAATTTCGGGTGACGGAACTGGCGCCCTCCGATGTGGCAACCGCCATTGAGCAATTAGGCGCGCGCGAGGTGTTGTTCCCCGCGGATTTGCCACTGCTGGCGCCGGAGGACAAAGGCCGCCGGTTCTTGCGCACCGAAGCCGAGAGCTGGACGTTCAGCTACGATTACGCGGACCGCACGCTGCGCGAACACTTCAAACTGCTTTCACTGGATGGCTGCGGCCTGGCAGGGCGGCATGCGGCAATCTGCGCGGCCGGGGCTATTTTGCACTACTTGCAGGAAACACAGCGCGCGACGCTGGATCATCTCGACCGGCCGTCGTATTACGACCGCGCCGATGGCATGGTGCTCGACGCGGTGAGCGTGCGCAACCTGGAGCTGGTGGAACCGCTGTTCGCGGGCGAAGGCGCGACGCTGCTCTCCGTGATCGATCAGACTTTGACCGGCATGGGGGGCCGCTTACTGCGCCGGCGCCTGCTCAGCCCATCACTCGATCGCGACGAGATCGAGGCGCGACTCGATGGCGACGCTGACCTGCTTGGCGACGCGATCGTTCGCGCCGGGGTTCGCAGCGAGCTGAGCGCGGTGCTGGATATAGAGCGACTGCTCGCCAAAATCACGATCGGCTCGGCGGGGCCGCGTGAACTGCTGGCGCTGGGCCGGTCGCTCGAGAAGATTCCGCCCCTGAAAAGGACGATTGAGGGCCGCAGGGCCGCGCGCCTGGCCGACCTCCACCAACAGCTCGACGAGGTGCCGGAGGTGCGCGATCGCGTTCTGAATGCGATTGCCGATGCGCCCCCGGTGAACATTACCGATGGCGGCGCGATTCGCGCGGGCTACAATGCCGAACTCGACGAACTGCGCGATCTGCGGCAGAACGGGCGGCAATACATCGCGCAGATCGAATCGCGCGAGCGGGCGCGCACCGGCATTCAATCGCTGAAGGTGCGCTTCAACAACGTCTTCGGTTATTACATCGAGATCTCCAGGGCCAACCAGCACCTGGCGCCCGCCGATTATGAGCGAAAGCAGACGCTGGTCAATGCCGAGCGATTCACCACGCCTGAGCTGAAGGATTACGAACGCAAGGTTCTGGATGCCGAGGAAAAGATACTCACACTCGAAAAGGAGCTGTTCGGCGAGGTGAGGTGCTTTGCCGCGAACCACGCGCAACGCATTCGTGCGACAGCGGCGGCGATTGCGGAATTGGACGTGACCGCCGCGCTGGCGGAGGTAGCAGCCGAGAACCGGTACACGCGGCCGGCGTTTTCCGAAGGCGGCTCCATGCGCATCATGGCGGGACGCCACGCGGTGATCGAGAAACTCGCGGACCAGCTCGGGGCCGACACGGGCCGCTTCATTCCCAACGATCTTTACCTTAATTCCGATACCGATTTGATCGCCATCATCACCGGGCCGAACATGGGCGGCAAATCCACTTACCTGCGGCAAGCCGCGCTGATCGCCATCCTGGCGCAGATGGGCTCCTTCGTTCCGGCGGATTCAGCCAGCCTTCCGATCATCGACCGGATCTTCACGCGCATCGGCGCTTCGGACAACCTGGCGCGCGGCCGCTCGACCTTCATGGTGGAGATGACGGAGACCGCCGTGATTCTGAACACGGCGACGCCGCGCAGCTTTATCGTGTTGGATGAGATCGGCCGCGGCACAGCGACGTATGACGGCCTGGCGCTGGCGTGGGCGGTGATCGAGCATATCCACCAGCGCACTCGCGCGAAGACCCTGTTCGCGACTCACTATCACGAGCTGACCGAGCTGGCGGAACAACTCGACGGCGTGCGGAATCTGCGCGTGTCGGTGAAGGAAGCCGGGGATCGCATCATTTTTCTCCGAAGAGTCGAGCCGGGAAAGGCGGATCGCAGTTACGGGATTGAGGTGGCGCGGCTGGCGGGGCTGCCGCTGGCGGTGATCGAACGTGCGCGCGAAGTCCTGCAATTGCACGAGCGGTCCGAGCATGAAGTGACCGAAGAACTCGCGCCACGAACGCACGAGCCCGTGCAAATCCGTTTGTTCGAGCCCGTGGGTCACGGCATTGCGGAGCGCATCCGCAACCTGAAGATCGACGAACTGCGGCCCATCGAGGCGCTGCAGTTGTTGCACGAGCTGCAACAGGAGTTGAAGCGCTCTTGCGAGTAGCGGGGATCATGAGCGGCACTTCGCTCGACGGGATCGACGTGGCGATCGTCGACATCGAGGGCCGGCGAATTCGGCCGGTGGCGTTTCGTTCGACAGCCTATCCGCAGGCGGTGCGCAACGCGATTTTAGGCGTTTCGAACGCGACAACGACGACCGCACAGATCGCACGGCTCCACTTCCTGCTGGGAGAGCTTTACGCGCGCGCCGTGCAAGACACCGTTCGCCGCAGCCGTATTCGCGCTGTTGAGCTGATCGGCTGCCACGGGCAGACCATCTACCATCAGGGCAACCGGGAGCTGTTCCTCGGGAAGCCGGTGGCGGCGACGATGCAGATCGGGGAGGCCGCCGTGATCGCCGAGCGGCTCGGTGTGCCCGTGGTTTCAGACTTTCGCACTCGCGACATGGCCGCCGGAGGGAAAGGCGCGCCGCTGGTGCCGTATGTCGACTACCTGCTGTTTCGCCACGCCAGGCGCGGGCGCGTGACGCTGAACATCGGCGGCATCGCCAACCTCACGGCCATTCCGCCCGGAGCGCAACGGGACGAAGTGTTCGCCTTCGACACCGGGCCGGGCAACATGGGGATCGATGCGCTGGCCACCGAGTTCACGCGGGGCCGGGAGCATTTCGACCGCAATGGCCGGATTGCCGCGAGCGGCAGAGTGAACGGCTCGCTGCTCGACCGTTTGCTGGCGGATCCCTATTACCGGCAGCGGCCGCCCAAGACGGCGGGACGCGAGCAGTACGGCGCGGAATTCATCGCGAGGCTGAAGCGGACTGGGCTGCCGCTGCGCGACCTGATTGCGACGGTAACCGCGCTCACCGCCGCGGCGATTGCAACCGGAATCGAGAGGTACGTGAGGCCGAGGATGCGAGTGGATGAGATGATTGCTTCCGGCGGGGGCGTTCACAACAGGACTTTGATGGGATACCTGCAGGCGTTTCTTCCGGGCGTGCGCATGGCGCGGTCGGATGAGTATGGAATCAACGCCGATGCCAAGGAAGCGGTGGCGTTCGCGGTACTGGCGCACGAGACGTGGCGTGGGCGGCCCGCCAACCTGCCCCCGGCGACGGGCGCAAGGCGGCCGGTGGTGCTGGGTAAAATCACGCCGCAGTAGCAACTTTTGGCGCGGCGGCGGGTTCGAGGAGACGTATGGGTGTGCGTGCCAGCTTAGCGGTGTGCGGTTTTGTCGTAGCGGTCCTGGCGCTGCGGGCCGCAGTTGTCCGTCAGGATTCAGGCACACGGGCCGGAAACATTCATTTTGACGGACGCAACCGGACCTACGTACTCCACCTGCCGGCCGGGAAGCCGCGCGCGGGTTTGCCGCTCGTGATCGTGCTGCATGGCGCCGGCGGCCACGGCCGTGGAATGGAACGGCTGACCGGATTCAGCCCGTTAGCCGACCGCACCGGTTTCGCTGTCGCTTATCCGGACGGCCTTTGGCGCCAATGGAACGATGGCCGCGGCAGAATCGCCTTCCCGCGAACAGATGATGTCGGCTTCCTGCTTGCGCTGGTAGATCATCTGACGAGGGATGGTACCGCGGATCCGCACCGAGTCTACGTGGCCGGTATCTCGAACGGCGGCATGATGGCGCAGCGACTGGCGTGCGAAGCATCGGACACGATTGCAGCGGTTGCTTCGGTTGCTGCCACGCTGCCGGAGAAGATCGAGCCCGATTGCCTGCCGCAACGGCCGGTTTCCATGCTTCTCATGCACGGGACCAAGGACCCGCTGGTGCCGTACAAGGGCGGCATGATCACATCCCCGCACGGGATGCCCACGGGCAGCCGCGTGCTTTCCCTGGCTGCCACGGCGCGCTTTTGGGCGGCGCGGGATGGCTGCGCCGATTCTCCGGAGTCCTCTTCGCTGCCGGGCCGCGTGGATGGCAACATGACGGTTCGCCTGGCCCACTACGGTTCGTGCCGGGACCATGCCGCGGTGGAAGCCTACACGATTGAGGGCGGCGGGCACACGTGGCCGGGAGGCCTGCAATACCTGCCGGTTTTCGTGATCGGCAAGACCAGCCGGAACCTGAACGCGGACGAGAGGATGTGGGAGTTTTTCAAGCGGGCGGCGCGGTAAGATGCGCATTGTGAAGAGGACCCGCGAGATTCCGGATCCGCTGTTCCGTCGGGCGAAAGATCGTGCAGCAGAGCGGGGCATCGCCTTAAGACAATTCCTCACCGAGGCCATCGAAGAGAAGTTGAGTTCCAGGGGGACGGGTTCGAAACCGTGGATGCAAATGGTCGGCGGACTGCAGCATCTCACCCACGAAACCGCCCGCATTAACCGGTTGATTGAGGGCGAGTTCGAGCGAATCGAGAACAGAACGTGATTCTCAACACGAATGCGCGGTCACTATGTTCCGCCCAGCGTGTTGATTGACCCTTCCCGCTGCCCTTCAAAGGCCCCGATAGCCGAACCCTGCGTCAGGATGTAGCCCAGTTCGTCGACGCCATCGAGCAGGCACTGTTTGGCGAAGGAGTCTACTGGAAACTCGACGGTGCTGCCGTCGGGCAAGGTGAGCTTTTGTGCGGCAAGATCGATCTTCACGCGGGCATCCGGGTTCCTGGCGATGGTGGCGAACAAAGCTTCGTGCACATCGGGTGGCACCGCGATCGGCAGCAGAGAGTTTTTTAACGCATTTCCGCGGAAGATGTCGGCGAACGAAGTGCTGATCACCGCGCGAAATCCGAACTGCGTGAGCGCCCACGGCGCGTGCTCGCGCGAGCTGCCGCAGCCGAAGTTATCGCCCGCAAGCAGTACTTCGGCCCCTCGCGTCTCAGGCCGGTTCAGGATGAAATCCGGCTTGGGCTGTCCCTTGTCGTCGTAGCGCCAATCGTAAAAGAGCTGCAGGTCGAGACCCTGCTTCGAAGTAGTTTTCAGGAATCGCGCCGGGATGATCTGGTCGGTATCGACGTTGTTGACCGGAAGAGGAACGATCCGGCTTTCAAAATTGGTGTACGGCTTCATAGGAGCGTCCTCACGTCGGTTACTACGCCTGTGACGGCGGTGGCGGCGGCGGTCAGAGGACTGGCCAGGAACGTTCGGCCGCCCTTGCCCTGCCGGCCTTCGAAGTTTCGATTCGAGGTGGACACGCTATACTCACCCGGCTGCAACTGATCGCCATTCATGGCGATGCACATGGAGCAGCCCGGCTCGCGCCACTCACAGCCCGCGGCGCGGAAAATCTCGGGCAGCCCTTCGGCCTCGGCCTGGCGCTTCACGTCCTGAGACCCCGGCACGACCATGACGCGAACCTTCGGATCCACTTTGCGGCCCTTCAGCAGGGAAGCTGCAGTGCGCAGATCCGAGATGCGCGAATTCGTGCAACTTCCGATGAACACGACGTTCACCGGGCGGCCGAGCAGCGGTTTCCCGCCTTCGAGTCCCATATAACGCAGCGCCTTCTCGAGGGAGTCGCGCTGCAAAGGGTCGGAGATGGAGGATGGGTCGGGCACCGACGCGGTGATGGGAATGCCCATGCCGGGGTTGGTGCCATAGGTAATCATGGGCTCCAGGCGGTCGGCGTCGATGGTGATCTGCTTGTCGTAGACTGCTCCCTCATCGCTGGGCAGCTTGCGCCAGCGGTCGACGGCGGCATCCCAGGCCTGGCCTTTGGGCGCGTGCCGGCGTCCGGCGATGTATTGAAACGTGGTTTCATCGGGTGCGATCAGCCCGGCGCGCGCGCCGCCCTCGATGGACATATTGCAGACGGTCATCCGCTGCTCCATGGAAAGCGCACGAATCGCCGGGCCGCCATATTCAAGGACGCAGCCCGTGCCGCCGCCTACGCCGATTCTGGCGATCAAGCCGAGAATGATGTCCTTGGCGGTGACGCCGGTTTTGAGCGTGCCGTCCACGCGCACCTGATAGGTCGTCGATCTACGCTGCAACAGGCACTGCGTAGCGAGCACGTGTTCCACTTCGCTCGTGCCGATGCCGAACGCGAGAGCGCCGAACGCGCCATGGGTCGCGGTGTGGCTGTCGCCGCACACCACGGTCATGCCGGGCTGAGTCAGACCCAGCTCCGGGCCAATTACGTGAACAATGCCTTGCTGCTCGCTGTGGATGCCGTAGCACGGGATTCCGAAATCGCGGCAGTTCTTCTCAAGTTGCGCGAGCTGATTGGCGGCAATGGTGTCCACGATGGGAAGCGACCGGTCAGTGGTTGGAATGCTGTGGTCCGCCGTGGCTACCGTCAGGTCGGGCCGCCGCACTTTCAGGCCGCGCTCGCGCAGACCCTGAAACGCCTGCGGCGAAGTCACTTCGTGTACCAGGTGCAGATCGATGTAAAGGAGCGAGGGCGCGCCCGTCTGCTCGTGCACCACGTGCGCATTCCAGATTTTCTCAACAATGGTTTTTGGCTTACTCATGAATTAACCGATGGCCGCGCAGACGGCTTCCCCTACTTGTTCGGTGGTTGCAGGGCTCCCCTTGGGCTTCAGGTCTGCGGTAACGGCGCCCGATTCCAGCACGGCTTCGATGGCGGCGTTCACCGCGGCGGCTTCCTCTTTCAATCCGAAACTATATGCCAGCATGGCCGCAACCGAACCGATGGCGCCCAGCGGATTGGCCTTGTTCTGCCCTGCGATGTCCGGCGCAGATCCGTGCACGGGCTCGTACAAGCCCACCCATGCGCCCGACGGTTTGCGGTCGCCGATCGAGGCCGAGGGTAGCATGCCGATCGATCCCGCGAGCACCGCGCCCTCATCACTCAGGATATCGCCGAACATGTTCTCCGTGAGCACGATGTCGAAGCGTGTGGGATTCAGCACCAGTTGCATGGCGCAATTGTCCACCAGGATGTGGTCGAGCGAGACATCGGGGAAGTCGCGTCCGATTTCGGTGACGACGCGGCGCCAGAGCTGGGAATTCTCGAGCACGTTGGATTTGTCGACGGAAGTTACCTTCTTGCGTCGGCCGCGCGCCAGGTGAAACGCCATGCGGCTGACGCGCTCGATTTCAGTGCGCGTATACACCATGGTGTTGACCGCGCGGGTTTCCGCGCCGTCCCCGCTAATGCCGCGCGGCGTGCCGTAATAGATGCCACCGGTCAACTCGCGCACGATGATCATGTCGGTACCCGCCACGCGGTCATTCTTGAGCGGGGAGGAATCGAGCAGAGCAGGGTAGGCGCGCACGGGACGCAGATTCGCGTAGACGCCCAGTACTTTGCGGATGCCCAGCAGCCCTTTCTCCGGCCGCTTTTCCGGCGGAGCGTTGTCGAACTCCGGCAATCCGACGGCCCCCATCAGGGTCGCGTCAGCTTCGGAAGCCAGCTTTGCAGTCTCGTCGGGGAGGGGACTACCCGTTTTGTGAATCGCGATGCCGCCCAGCAGGCCTTCGGTCAGCCGCAGTGTGTGGCGCCATTTGCGAGCCACGTGCCGCAGCACGCGGACGGCTTCACGCGTGACTTCGGTGCCGATGCCGTCTCCGGGCAGAACAAGAATATTGAAATTCATCTCTGTGGAACCGGCTTTCCCGCCGGCGGTTGGTCTAGAGCCTTCAGTCGGCAGCCACCTGCTTGGCCTGCGTCTGCTCAATCAGCGCGATGATCTCTTCGTTCATCATGCCCTTTTTGCGATCGGCCAGCGCAGTAAAGCGATGATACAAGCTATCCAGCTCTTCGCGGGTCAGCGAAAATCCAAGATCCTGACAGCGCTGGTTGAGCGCGTGGCGCCCGCTATGCTTGCCCAGCACGAGTTTACCTTCCGGAACGCCCACGCTTTTGGGGTCGATGACCTCGTAGGTGGATTTGTTCTTCAGGTAGCCGTCCTGGTGAATGCCGGCCTCGTGCGCAAACGCGTTGCGGCCCACGATGGCTTTGTTGGGCTGCGGGCCAAACGTAATGATGGAGCTCAGCAATTCGCTCGCGGAGTATAGGTGCTCGGTGTTGATCCCGGTCGAGTACGGATACATGTCGTGGCGCGTTTTCATCACCATCACGACCTCTTCGAGCGAGCAATTGCCCGCGCGCTCGCCGATGCCGTTGATGGTGCATTCGATCTGCCGCGCGCCGGCTTCCACCGCGGCCAGAGAATTGGCCGCCGCCAGGCCCAGGTCGTCGTGGCAGTGCACGCTGACAATCGCGCAGTCCCCCAGCGCCTGGACAATGCGGCCGATGATCGCGCCATATTCCTTTGGAGTGGAGTAGCCAACCGTGTCGGGGATATTTACAGTGCGGGCTCCCGCTGCGACCACGGCTTTGGAAATTTTTTCCAGGTACTCCGGATCGGTACGCGCACCATCTTCGGCGGAAAACTCGACGTCATCCACGTGCTCGCGCGCCAGTTCCACCGCCGCCACGGCCTCGTCCAGTACCTGCTCCTGCGATTTTTTGAGCTTGTGTTTGAGATGGATCTCGCTAGTGGCGATGAAGGTGTGAATGCGGGGACGGCGCGCATGTTCGAGCGCGCGGGCAGCGCGCTCCACGTCCAGTGTGCAGGAGCGGGCCAGGGCCGCTACCGTTACCCAGTGGAATTCGCGGCTGATGGCATCCACCGCTTCGAAATCGCCGTCGGACGCGATGGGAAATCCAGCTTCGAGAATGTCCACACCGAGCTCCACCAACTTGTGGGCCATGCGGGTCTTCTCGGATACCGTCATGCTGCAGCCCGGTGATTGCTCGCCATCGCGCAGCGTGGTGTCAAAGATGTATACGCGGTTGCTCATGGTTTGGGTAGCCGCCTATGTATCCGCGGCCGGACCCGCGAGCGGTTACTCGAAAGGTCCGGCCGGGAATCTCGCCGGCGGTGATGCAGTTCTGCAGCGCCACCGGTACCCCAATTATCGGTGCCGGTTGCTGATTTGGCAAATTTATAATGTTCATAGTATAAATAAACTTCTGTTATGAGAGGTGAAAATGGAGCTTTATCCGCTGCAGGTCTTCCTGATGATCGCCAGCGAAAAGAGTTTTTCCCGCGCGGCGGAGAAACTCCTGCGCACGCAGCCGGCCGTATCGCTGGCTCTCCAGCGGCTCGAGCTGGAACTGGGTGAAAAACTCATCGACCGTTCCGCGAAAGAACTGGTTTTTACCGATGCCGGCCAGACCGTTCTCGACTACGCGCGGCGCTTCGAGAATTTACGCCAGGAGATGGAAAACGCGCTAGCCGAGCTGCGCGACAACTCGGCGGGCCGGCTGACCATCGGCGCCAACGAGTCCACGACACTCTATCTGCTGGGTCACATCGAGCGTTACCGGAAGCTCTATCCCAAGATCAAGGTGCAGGTGCGACGCAGCCTGTCGAGCAAGATTCCCGGCGAGCTGATTGACGGCAATCTGGAACTGGGGGTGATCAGCTACGACCCCGGAGATGCGCGGCTGGTTTCAAGCGTCCTTTACACGGATTCGCTCGTGTTCGTGGTTTCCCCGCGGCATCCGTTTGCGAAGCGCCGGAGCGTTTCCATCACCGACCTCGGGCGCGAAACCTTTATCGCGCACAATGTAGTCTCGCCGTATCGCGAGGTTGTGTTACGGGAGTTCCAGCGCCACAAGGTTCCGCTCAACATGGACGTCGAGATGCCGACGGTGGAGACGATCCGCCGGCTGGTGGAAGACAATCAGGGGGTGGCGTTTCTTCCGCGCATGTGTGTGGAGAAAGACCTGGACCAGAGGACGCTGTGCGAGGTGAAGGTGAAAGAGATGCAGGTGGAGCGGAAGATCCGGCTGGTGTATCCCTCGCGGCGAGCGCTGAGTCACGCGGCGCGAGCGTTCTTAGCGGTGGTGCAGGCGGGGTAAAATCCACCTCGGTGCGTATCCAAGTGGTTCACTACGCGATCGTAGGATGTTGTGCCCTGGCCCTCATCGGGGATCTCGATGCTGCTCAACCTGGCGCGGCCACATTCTACCGTGACGTTTTGCCGATCCTCGAACAGCGCTGTCAAGTGTGCCATCGTCCAGGTGAAGTTGCGCCCATGCCATTTCTTACGTATCCGCAGACGCGGCCCTGGGCGAAAGCGATCCGCGAAGCCGTCCTTTTGAAGAAGATGCCCCCCTGGTTCGCCGAGCCGGGGTATGGACCCTTCTCGAATGACCGCTCGCTCAGCAGAGACGAGATCGATACCCTGGTCCACTGGGCCGATGGCGGCGCTCCGGAGGGGAACCCGAACGACAGCCCGCCGTTGCGGCACTGGACCGAAGGCTGGAACATCCCCAATCCCGACGTGGTGGTCGGAATGCCAACCGCATTTCCATTGCCTGCGTCTGGAGACGTGGAGTATCAGTACATTGTCGTTCCGACCGCCTTCGGTAAAGACAAATGGGTTGAGAAGGCGGAACTGCGCGCTGGCAACCGCGCGGCGGTGCATCACGCGGTCGTCTACATTCGTGAGCCGGGTTCCGCCTGGCTGCGCGATGCACAGCCCGGTGTGCCCTACGTCCCGCCCGGGCGCACGCCGCGAGAGCGCCTGTTGAGCGGCAGCACGACGAGCGATATTCTGCTGGTCTATGCGCCAGGAAACGTCCCCGAGGAGTGGCCGCCCGGGCTCGCCAAGCTGATTAAAGCCGGTTCCGACCTCGTGTTTCAGATGCACTACACCCCCAACGGCCGTGCCTCGAGCGATCAGAGCCGTGTAGGGCTCGTCTTCGCGCGAACCGGGCCGGACCGGCGCGTCATGACGCTGCAATTGGGCAGTGATCGTTTCGTGATTCCTCCGGGCCACCCGGATTACCGCGTGGCCGCCTGGGGAACTCTGCCAAACGACGCCACGCTGCTGAGCCTGTTCCCTCACATGCATCTGCGCGGCAAAAGTTTCGAATACAACCTTGTCGAGCCGGGCGGCCGGCGGCACACCTTGCTGCGAGTCAATCCCTACAATTTCCATTGGCAGCTTACGTACCGGCTCGCGCCGCCGCGCGAACTCAAAGCAGGCACCAAACTCGAGTGTGTTGCCTACTTCGACAATTCGCGCAACAATCCGGCGAATCCGGACCCGGAGGACGCCGTGCGCTTCGGCCCGCAGAGCTGGGAGGAGATGATGATCGGGTTTTTCGATGTGGCCGTCGATGCGCGAACGGATAAGGCGTCGTTTTTTGTGCGGCGCAGCCGTTAGTCAGACGATAGTGGGGCGATGCGCGGCGACGAATCCGATCGGCCGGCGAGGCGGCTCCGGAGCTTGAATGAGCTTCTTCAGCGCGTCAAAGACGACCTTGATGTGATGGTCGTGGGTGTCACATCGTTTTTCGAGCTCGCCCAGTTTGCGCGCGATATTCCTGTAGCTGGCGGCCATTTCGCGCAGGCTCACGAACGCCCGCATGACGGCGATGTTGACCTGAACGGCTCGTTCACTTTTAAGCACCGAGGAGAGCATGGCCACACCTTCCTGTGTGAACGCGTAGGGCCGGTATCGGCTTCCGCCACGGCTTGCGTTTGAGGTCACAGATTGTGACCTCAAAGATCTCACCTCCGCTGCCGTCAACTGGAACATGAAGTCGGCCGGGAAGCGGCCACGGTTGCGCTTGATCGCCTGGTTGAAGACCTTGGTCGGCACCGCGTACAACTCGGCCAAGTCGCGATCCAGCATGACTTTTTGTTCGCGAATCACGTGGATGCGGCGCGCAACGGTCCCGACCGAAGCCGCAACCCTGCTACGAATGCTCAGTTGTTTTGAGGCCATGAAGTGTACGTGGATCTGCCGGAGCGCGAATCTCAATAATGGCCGATATGCCACAATAAAAAATGGTCCAGACGCCGTGGAAGCTCAAGAAGTCAACAGGAAACGCGCTGCATACGCGGACCGTCTCACGTTCATGAGTCAAATTGTGCTGCAAAACCTGTGTGAACGGGAACGCGAAGAGACTCTGCATGACTGATTCTCGATCCCGTGCGGTAATGTACGGCCTGGCGGGGGCTGTGTTCGCCATCGATCGTGTGACAAAGGGGATCATCGAGGCCCGGGTTGGGGCCTTCGATACACATGTCGTGATTCCGGGATTCTTTGACATCGTGCATTCGCAAAACAGCGGCGCGGCGTTTGGGCTGTTTGCGGAATCCAGTTCGGAGTGGCGCACGGTGCTGCTGATCGGATTCTCCTGTGTCGCCCTGGTTGCCCTAACGGTCATGTTGTGGAGGACGCCGCGGCTGGATCGAATGACGGCCACGGCGCTGGCGCTGATTCTGGGCGGGGCAATGGGCAATGTGTTCGACCGCGTGAGGTGGGGTACGGTCACCGATTTTCTGCTGTTTTACATTGGTCAGTACCAGTGGCCCGCTTTCAATGCCGCGGACAGCGCCATCGTGATTGGTAGTGGCCTGCTGCTGCTCGATTTTCTGAAGCCCAACCGCCAGCCGGCGCACACGCAAGATGTTTCCTGAAGTTTTTCACATTGGCGGGTTTTTTCTGCCCACCTACGGCTTGCTGGTCGCCATGGCGTTTCTCACGGCGCTTTGGGTCACGGGCAGGCTTGCCGCCAAGTCCGGGCTAAACCAGGAGTCCGTGCTCAACCTCGGCATCTACTGCGCGCTGGCAGGGATCGCCGGTGCAAAATTGCTGATGATCGCGCTCGATCCGGCGATTCGCGACAACTGGCACGAAATTTTCTCGCTCTCCACTCTGCAAGCGGCGGGCATCTTTTACGGCGGATTCCTGGCGGCGCTGGCGACGGCCATCGTATACATGCGGCGTAAGTACTTGCCGGTTCTCAAGACCATGGATGCGTTCGCGCCTGGGCTGGCGGTAGGCCATGCTATCGGGCGGCTGGGCTGTTTCTCGGCGGGCTGCTGCTGGGGCCTACCCACTCGCCTGCCTTGGGCCGTGACGTTTACAAACCCGCGTGCGAATCAGCTCGTCGGGGTTCCGCTGGGAGAGCCGTTGCATCCAACGCAGTTGTATGAATCGCTCGGCGAGCTGGTCATTTTTGCCGTGCTTTATTTCCGATTTCTGCGGCCGCATCGCGAGGGGTCGATCATCAGTTTGTACTTTGTGCTGTACGGAATGCTCCGGTTTCTTGTCGAATTTGTGCGCTCCCACGACCCGCAGTCGAATCCGCTCACTGGGCCGTTTTCGACCGAGCAGTGGATCTCGCTGACGCTGGTGGCGATTGGGTTCGGCTACTGGCTGTTCGCGCGAAACCGCCAGCGCATTACCCGGGTAACCTCACCCGCGGCGACAAACGCCGGCTAAAGAGCCGCGGCCTCCCGCCGTGGTATCCTGATGCGCGCACGATGCCCCAACTGCGGCAAACCAAGCCCCCGAAAACCGAACGGATTTCTCCACAGCCCGCCGAGGAGCCGCAGGAGCAGCCGGAAGCACCGCCGTCCATCCGCATCTCAGCGCTGGTGGTATCGCACAACCGCGCGGACATGCTGCGGCGTGCCATCCAGGCCCTGGAAAAGTCGGAAGATCGCGGGAGGCTCGATATTCTCGTGGTGGATAACGGTTCGACCGACGGGAGCGCGCAGCTTGAGTCCGAGTTTCCTAACACGCGCTTCATCCGTATCCCGCGGAACTTCGGCCTCACGAAAGCGCTCAACATCGGCGTGCGTAGCGTAACCGGTGAATTTATTCTGTTCCTTCACGAAGACACAGAAGTGTCACCCGATACCGCTCGCGTACTGGCGTCGATCCTTGAGAATCAGAGTGACGTGGGCATAGCGTGTCCGTTACTGGTAGCGCCGGACGGTGCGCCGGCGCCTCAGGTTGCCGAACTTCCCCGGCCCGGCCGCACCGAGATTGCCTGGCGTCCGGCTCGCTCCGAAGGCGGCGAACAACCGATTGAGTACGCTCGCGGAGCCGCGCTGATGGTCCGCAAATTTTTTCTGACCGCCATGCGGCAGATCGACGAGCGCTATGGCACGTACGGCAGCGACGCCGAACTCTGCTTCCAGGCGCTGCGCTCGGGCAAGCGCGTGCTGCTTGCGCCGTCCACGCGAGTTCTGCATCAGGGCCGGGCTGGTCTCGACGCGCGGACGCGCGCAGCCCGCGACGCGGATTTCAAGCTCGGCATGGCTGTCTACCTCAGGAAGCGTTACGGCATCCTGCGCGGGCTGCTATTCCGGATCTCCGCGGTTCTTGGGGCGTTCGGGGGCGTACTCAGCTTCAGCGATTTCCGTTACCACATGGCACTTTTCGGAGCCCTATGGGTCGGGCAAAAGATCGATGGCACACAGCGGCAATGAGCTAAGTTACTTGATTTCAGGGGCTGTCCTCGGTTAACTACAGCTTTTTCTCGAAATCGTCGATACTAGAGCGTATGACCGAGATGCTCTGGGTCGGTTTACCTATTTTAGTCTCCGTCGGTTCCGGTGCCCTTGCGTATTACGTGATGAAGGCGCGCATGGAAGCTGCGATCGCCGGCGAGCGCGCATCGCTGGCTGAGGCGCGGGCGGTTGTGGATGCCCACGCGAAGACGCTCGCGGAAACGATCCGAGCGACCGAAGAAGCCGCCAAGCGCCATGCCCTCGATGAGTTTCTAGCTGATCTTCGCGTGGAGGAACGACATTACCTTCGCGAGCAGAAGGCGCTGTTCCTCCACAAGAAAAGCCTGGTTTTGCAGGAACGGATCTTCTTCCGGAACATCCCGCTATCCAGTTGGGTGGAGCACGAAATGCCCGTGGAAGAGGGCGCCGACGTGGAGAAACTGGCAAGGACCCTTGCCGTGTTCACACCGGATCTGCTGCTCGCGCCGTCCGTTGGCTCAAAGAAGCTGCTGCGCTGAAATCCGAAGTCTCCCGGCCGTAACCCTGCTGTAACCATTTCGAAAAGCGACATTCCTCACATAACTTCGTAATACGCGGTGCAGGTAAGAGCCGGGTGTGCTATGCGTGGTAGCTAAGGGCTCACGCTGCGCGAAGCAGCACGAGTTTGCGCCCTCCGGAGTCTTCGATGGCCACCGATATCGCTGCGGATGTGCATTCGTCCGCCCAACCCACCGGCCCACTCTCCGCTGAAGAGATGAGCCGAATCAACGCCTACTGGCGTGCCGCCAATTATCTGTCGGTCGGGCAGATCTACCTCTTCAATAATCCGCTGCTGAAGGAGCCGCTGAGCATCGAGGACATCAAGCCGCGCCTGCTGGGCCATTGGGGCACCACGCCGGGTCTGAACTTCATTTACGTGCACCTCAACCGCCTGATCCAGCAACGCGATCTGAATATGATTTTCATCGCAGGACCGGGCCACGGTGCGCCGGGAGTGGTCGCCAACACCTATCTGGAGGGCACGTACAGTGAGTTCTACCCAAATGTTCCGCAAAACGCGGAAGGTTTGAAGCGGCTGTTCACGCAATTTTCGTTTCCGGGCGGTATTCCTAGCCATGCGGCTCCCGAGACTCCCGGCTCGATTCATGAAGGCGGCGAGCTTGGCTATTCGCTGCTGCATGCGTATGGGGCTGTTTTCGACAATCCTGATTTGCTGGCGGCGTGCGTGGTTGGCGATGGCGAAGCCGAGACGGGGCCGCTGGCGGGTAGCTGGCACTCCAACAAGTTTCTCAACCCCGAACGGGATGGCGCGGTTCTGCCCATCCTGCACCTGAACGGCTACAAAATCGCCGGCCCCACGGTGCTTGCGCGGCTGAGCCATGAAGAGCTGGAGCGCTTGTTTACCGGCTATGGATACAAACCCTATTTCGTGGAAGGTCACGAGCCGGAAATCATGCACCAGCTCATGGCTGGGACGCTCGACATCATCATGGATGAAATCCGCAACATCCAACAGGATGCCCGCGCCCACGGTTTTCGAAGCCGGCCGCAGTGGCCCATGATCATTTTGCGGACTCCAAAAGGGTGGACCGGGCCCAAAATAGTGGACGGAAAACCAGTGGAGGGCACATTCCGAGCCCACCAGGTGCCGGTTACTGATTTCACGGCGCATCCCGAGCATGTGCGAATTCTCGAAGACTGGATGCGCAGCTATGATCCGGAACAGTTGTTTGACGCGGGTGGTACGCTGCGGCCGGAACTGGCTGATCTGGCCCCGAAGGGCGCACGGCGCATGGGCGCGAACTCGCACGCCAACGGCGGTTTGCTTCTGAAGGATCTCGCGATGCCGGATTTTCGCGACTACGCCGTAGACGTGCCGAAGCCCGGAGCGACGGACGGCGAAGCGACGCGCATATCGGGCCGGTTTCTTCGGGACATCATGAAGCTCAACCTCGCCTCGCGAAATTTTCGCATCATGGGTCCGGATGAAACCTCCTCTAATCGTCTGGACGCGGTGTTTGAGGTGACCGATCGCGTATCGACCGCCGACATATGGCCCACCGACGATCACATCTCCCCCAACGGGCGGGTCATGGAGGTGTTGAGCGAGCACATGTGCCAGGGCTGGCTGGAAGGCTACCTGCTTACCGGCCGACACGGTTTTTTCTCGTGCTACGAAGCGTTCATCCACATCATCGACTCCATGTTCAACCAGCATGCCAAGTGGCTGAAATCGAGCCGCGGGATTCCGTGGCGCCGCCCGATCGCATCGCTGAACTATCTGCTGACCTCGCACGTCTGGCGCCAGGATCACAACGGCTTCAGCCACCAGGATCCGGGTTTCATCGATCACGTGGTGAACAAGAAGGCCGACATCGTCCGCGTATATCTTCCGCCGGATGCCAATACACTCCTCTCGGTGATGGACCACTGCCTTCGCAGCCGCGACTACGTGAACGTGATCGTTGCCGGCAAACAACCGGCGCCCCAATGGCTCAACATGGACGAAGCCATCAGGCACTGCACCGCGGGCATCGGAATCTGGCGGTGGGCCAGTAACGACGAGGGGGTTGAGCCGGACGCCGTGCTCGCATGCTCAGGAGATGTGCCCACGCTCGAAACGCTGGCCGCCGTCGACCTGCTGCGCCGCCACGTGCCGGGTCTCAAGCTGCGCGTGGTCAACGTGGTCGACTTGATGACGCTCCAGCCGTCGAGTGAACATCCGCACGGCCTCAGCGACCGGGAGTTCGACTCGATTTTCACCACGGATAAGCCGGTCATTTTCGCCTTCCACGGTTATCCCTGGTTGATTCACCGGCTCACTTACCGCCGGACGAATCATGCGAACCTTCACGTCCGCGGCTACAAGGAGGAGGGCACCACCACCACCCCGTTCGATATGACGGTGATGAACGATCTGGACCGCTTTCACCTGGCCGGCGACGTGGTCGATCGCGTGACGCGCCTGTGCGACTCGGCCGCGCATTTCAAACAGTGGCTGCGCGACAAACTGATTGAGCACAAGCAGTACATCGTCAAGCACGGCGACGATCTGCCTGAAGTTCGCGATTGGAAATGGCCGTACTGATGGACGGCCGGCGGTGACGCCCCCTCGTTGTGTTCTGACACTCAACAGCGGGTCCTCGAGCCTCAAGTTCGCCGTGTATCCGATCGGAGCGAGTGAACCGGTCTTAAAGGGAAAAGCCGAAAGGATTGGCCTGGAAGGCGGCTTGTTTCAAGCGGTGGATGCGGAGGGCGCGCAGATGGCGCACGAGCAGCGACCACTGCTGGACCACGCTGCCGCTTTGCAGCGAGTGCTCGAGTGCGCCCGGGGCGCCGCACAGCATTCGCTGGTTGCCGTGGGACACAGAGTGGTACGGGGCGGCGCCGAAGACGCGGATCCGCAGCCGGTCACACCCGCTCTGTTGAGCAGGATTCGCGAACTGATCCCGTATTTACCCGAGCACCTGCCCCACCAGGTGGCGGCCATCGAGGCGGTGGAGCGATTTGATTCCTCGCTCACGCAGGTCGTCTGCTTCGATACGGCGTTTCATCGCACGCTGCCGCGTATCGCCCAGCTATACGCGCTGCCCAGAGATCTTCTTAATGACGGCATCCTGAGATATGGTTTCCACGGGCTCTCATATGAGTACGTCATCGGTGAATTCGCGCGGCTGGCCGGCGAAACCGCCGCGCACGGACGTGTCGTGATTGCGCATCTCGGAAACGGCTGTAGCATGGCGGCGATTCGCGACGGGCGCTCAATCGATACCACCATGGGTTTTACTCCTACCGGCGGCCTCATGATGAGCAGCCGGTCGGGCGATCTCGACCCCGGTGTTGTCGTATACCTTCTCGAACAGAAGGGATTTTCTGCCGCCGAGCTGAGCGACATCCTCAATCGCCGGTCGGGCTTGGCAGGCGTTTCGGGCGGCAGTTCGGATATGCGGGATCTATTCGCTCGCGAGGCCACCGATCCACAGGCGGCGGAGGCCATCGCGCTGTTCTGCTATCAGGCGAGGAAGTTTCTGGGCGCGCTCGCCGCTGTGCTCGGCGGACTCGATGCGCTGATCTTCACCGCGGGCATCGGTGAGAATGTCCCCGAGATCCGCCGGCGCATTTGCGATGGAATGGGCCACCTCGGTCTGGCGCTCGATTCACGAGCCAATGACGGCAACGCTCCGCTGATATCTTCAAAGGATGCGTCCGTATCCATACGAGTGATTCCCACCAACGAGGAGTTGATGATCGCGCGGCACACTGTCAGCGTCATCAGCAGGATGACGCGCTAGCCTACTTGAAGGTGGGGCTGGTAGCAGTGGCCGGTTCTTGGCCGAAATTCTGGCGGATCACCATACTTTGATCGGAATAGAACGTGCGGCTCCCCGACGTTCCGAAGGCCACCGGCGATCCGTTGATGATGTAGCCGCCGGGAGTGGCCGTAAGGGTGAACTTATATCCCTGCTTCTCACCCAGCGCAAGATCTTCCGGGATCAAATCGGAGGCGCTCGGACCCACGGCCCCGCTTGTTGGGGGACCGAGTTCCGCGAGCGTGGTGGCGTATTTGCCGAACTGCGAATAGTACTGTGTTTGGGCGGTATGAATGGTCTTGATGGCTTGGAGCGCGGCCATTTCCTGCGAGTACATGCGGGCGCGGCTCAGTTTGGGCATGGCGACCGCCAGAATGATCAGGATGATGGCGATCACGATCAGCAGTTCGATCAGCGAAAAGCCGAATTGGCGGCGGGTCTTTTTCACACTGGTACCCCTCCCCACAATTGTATGACGACCAGCGGGCTTTAGTCGTGCAGGGGTTCTTCACCTCCGGCCCGGTATCGGTACACCTGCCTGGAACCGACTTGCGGATTTCAATTCAGCCCCACCGCTGGCACAATCATGCACGAATCCCATCCGCCCCTCACCCGGTGGTTCATGGCCGTGGCGCTGACGTGCCACGCGAAAAAGGGACTGTCTGCCAAGCAAATGGAGCGCGACTTAGGCGTTTCCTATCGAACTGCGTGGTACCTCAGCCACCGAATCCGTAAAGCGATGGAAGACCGCGCACCCGGCCTGCTGACGGCTGTCGTCGCAGCAGACGAAGACTCTGTGGGCGGCGTGTACGACAAGCGGTGGAAGCGAGCAAACTGCCGGAAGCAAGCAATGTTTGACGCTTTGCGGCGCAATGCTCGGGCGTGCCAGTGACAAATTGTCAACTTGTTATCTAGGGCTGTATTAACCTAGTACCCCTTTACTGCGGTTTCACAAAGCTAAGATCGTGGCACTAAACGTGCCCTGTAGGACGCCAAGGAGCGAACCAAAATGTGGTCCATCGGATCTAAACCAAAGACCAACGCTGACTGTGGCGCCGTTTCCGCCACCTCCGTCACCGGCCCTGTTGGGGTTGCCCTATTGATTGCAGTGCTGTTGATTTATCTATCGGGAATTCATCCGGTTCGGTGGTTCGCGGCAGCAAGCATTGGATTTGGGCTAATCAGTTTTGCGGTTCTGCGTCTTAGAAATCTGAGCGCCACAATGATGGAGTGCAATCGGTCCCCAAAGCCCCAAATGACCAATTCGACGCTGCTTTCTCGAAGCTGCTGAGCACGCCGCCGGTGCCCTTGTCGAAGATAAGCCCCAAGCGGAACGCGAAAGCCAAGAAGCACGCCTAATGCCGGCCTGTCACGCTGTCGCCCATCCCCGCGTCCGTCTTAATCACCCTTTCTTCACCCTTAACCAGAGTATCCAAGGCGCGCAACCGGCGCCAGAAACCTGCCAGGAGGCTGAGCCGCAAGGCGTTCGGGCCGTCGGATAGGGCTTGTTCCGGGTGATCATGCACCTCGACGAAGACCCCGTCGACGCCCATGGCCACCGCCGCCCGCGCCAGGGGCTCGATAAACTCTGGCTGTCCACCCGAAGCGCCGCCCGCGCCGCTTGGAAGCTGCACGCTATGCGTGGCGTCGAAAATCACTGGCCAGCCGGCGTCGCGCATGATCTTGAGCCCGCGCATATCCACCACCAGGTTGTTGTAGCCGAACGAGGAGCCGCGCTCGGTGAGCAGGATTTTGTTGTTACCAGTGGATGCAACTTTCTCCGCTGCGTGCCGCATGTCGTGCGGCGCCACGAACTGGCCCTTCTTGATATTCACGATGCGGCCGGTACGGCCCGCTTCCAGGAGCAGATCGGTCTGCCGGCAAAGGAAAGCCGGAATCTGGAGGATGTCCGCCACCTCCGCGGCGGGTGCGGCCTGCGCGGGTTCATGAATATCGGTGAGAATGGCGTGCCCGGAGGCCTTGACCGCGGCGAGAATGCGCAGACCCTCCTTCAACCCTGGTCCGCGAAAGCCCGCAAGGCTGGTGCGATTGGCCTTGTCGAAGGAAGCCTTGAAGACGAACGGCCCTACGGTGTCACGGATGGCGTTCGCCATGAACTGCACGTGTTGTTCGCTTTCGATGACGCATGGCCCCGCAATGAGCGCAATCGGCCGGCTGCCGCCGAACGAAATGATCTCTCCCCGGGGTGTGGTGAGCTCAACGGGTTTTGAGTTGGGCACGAAAATCCATTATCGTAGAACCACCATGACAGAGGCTTCGAAGGACTGCCGCATTGACTATATCGAATTCCCTGCAACCGACATCGCCAGGACGAAGCAGTTTTACCAGGACGTTTTTGGCTGGGAGTTCCGAGACCACGGGCCGAACTACACTGCCTTTCGCGATGGGCGGCTGCGGGGCGGCTTTACCACGGATGCAAAGGTAAACGCCAACGGAACCTTGGTCGTCGTGTATGCAAAGGATCTGGAAGGCATCGAAGCCAAAATCAAGAAGGCCGGCGGCCGGATTGTGAAAGAGCCCCTTTCGTTTCCCGGTGGGCGGCGCTTTTACTTTACAGATCCGAATGGAAACGTGCTGGCGGTATGGTCCGACAGAGAGTAAGCCGTCCGGCTCAGTCCCCGCGCGAATATTCCCGGACGGGTTCGAACTTCTCTGTGCGCCGCAAGGCCAGACGCTTCCGCCGTTGCTCATAAGCCGCCCCAATGAAGGCACGGAATAACGGATGCGGCTCCATGGGCTTGGACTTGAACTCGGGGTGGAACTGGCAACCCAGGTACCAGGGGTGGTCGGCGATCTCGCAGATCTCAACGTACGTCTGATCCGGCGTCTCGCCCGTGATCTTGAGGCCCGCGGCGATTAGCGTTTCCTCGTACTCGCGGTTGAACTCGTAGCGGTGCCGGTGGCGCTCACTAATCTCGCGAACGCCATAGGCGCGCCGCGCAAAGCTGTCCTCGGCCAGCAAGCAGGGCCATGCACCCAACCGCATGGTTCCGCCAAGCTCGTCGACACCCTTCAACTCACGCAGTTTGAAAATGACGCGGTGCGGCGTGGCGGGGTCGAACTCGGTCGAGTCGGCTCGCTCCAGACCGCAAACGTTGCGCGCGTATTCGATGACCATGTTCTGCATCCCCAGGCAGATGCCGAAGTAGGGCACCTTGCTTTCCCGGGCAAACTGGATGGCGTGGATCATGCCATCGATGCCGCGCTTGCCGAAGCCGCCCGGCACCAGGATCCCGTCGTAGTCCTCGAGCGTTTGCGCGGCGTTGGCCGGCGTAACGCCCTCGGCCTCGATCCAGTGGATGTTCACTTTTAACCGATGGGCGAGGCCGCCGTGCAGCAGAGCTTCTTTCAGGCTCTTGTAGGAATCCTCGTACTCGACATACTTGCCGACCAGGCCGATTGAGACCTCGTCGACCGGATTGTGCATGTGGTCCAGCATTTCGCTCCACTGCGACAGCTCGCGCGGTCCGGCCTCCAGCTTCAGCCGCCGCAGGACGATTTCGTCCACGCTCTCGCCGGCGAACACCAGCGGCACTTCGTAAACCGATTTCACATCGCGCGCGGTAATCACAGCCTCGGCATCCACGTCGCAGAACAGGGCGATTTTCTCTTTGACGTCCTTCGGCAGGAAGCGCTCGGAGCGGCAGAGCAGGATATCAGGTTGGATACCGATCGCACGCAGCTCCTTCACGCTGTGCTGCGTGGGTTTGGTCTTGAGTTCCTGCGCGGCGGCAATCCAGGGAACGAGGGTTACATGCACGAAGATGCTGTTTTCGCGTCCCAGCTCATGGCGCATCTGGCGGATCGCCTCCAGGAACGGCAGGGACTCGATATCGCCCACGGTGCCGCCGATCTCGACGATCACCACATCCACGTCCGCGGAGATGCGCTTGATGGCGGCCTTAATTTCGTTAGTGACGTGCGGAATCACCTGCACCGTTTTGCCGAGATAGTCGCCGCGGCGCTCGCGCTGGATGATCTGCTCGTAGATGCGGCCGGAGGTGACGTTGTTGGCCTGCGTGAGCCGGGAATGGGTGAAGCGCTCGTAGTGCCCGAGGTCGAGATCCGTCTCGGCGCCATCATCGGTGACAAAAACCTCACCATGTTGAAACGGACTGAGCGTGCCGGGATCGACGTTCAGGTAAGGATCGAACTTCTGCAGGCTGACACTCAGCCCGCGGCTTTCCAGCAAACAGCCGATCGACGAGGCGGCGATTCCCTTGCCCAGCGAGGAAACCACGCCCCCGGTAACGAATATGTACTTAGCCATTCTGAATCACCCCCGCAAGCGACATCTCAAACAGTTTGGTTACCTTCTCCAGATCCTCCGGTGTGTCGACGCCGATCGATTCGTACTCGGTTTCGACCACCCGGATCTTGTACCCGTTTTCGAGAGCGCGCAACTGCTCCAGCCGCTCGGCCTGTTCGAGCGGTCCTACCGGCAGCCCCGGATACCGCAACAAGAAATCCCGGCGGTACACATACAAACCGATGTGCTTGTAGTGGACGGCCGCGCGGTCGCCTTTGCTGGTCGTCTTGTCTCTTTGGTACGGAATTGTCGAGCGCGAAAAGTAGATCGCATTCTCAAATCGGTCGGTGACGACTTTTACCACGTTCGGGTCGTTGACCTCGCTGGGATCCTCGATGCGCTTCTTCAGCGTCCCCATGGGGATGGCCGGCTCTTCGACCAGCGGAAGAACGGCGGCGTCGATAGCCGCCGGATCGATGAGCGGCTCGTCACCCTGCACGTTGACGATCAGTTCCGCGCCGTCGGCCGACGCTATTTCGGCTGCGCGGTCGGTTCCGGAAAGATGATCAGGCCGCGTCATGCTCACCAGGGCGCCAAAGCGGCGGGCTTCGTCGTAGATGCGCTGGTCGTCTGTGGCGATGATCACTTTTGTTAAATAACGGGCCAGCGAAACCCGCTCGTAAACGTGCTGAAGCATGGTTTTGGAGCCGATGGGGACGAGGGCTTTGCCGGGAAAACGAGAGGACGCGTACCGTGCGGGAATTACACCCAGGATTTTACGGTGCACACAGGATCATACCACAAAAGTCGTGTGATAAACTGATGTTTGAGGTCGGGAAAAATGAGGCGCTGGCTCCGTCTGGTGAGTCGTTCCGTTGTCGCCTCCTTACTTCTGGTTCCTGCTTTCCCTCAGGTCGGATCGGCCGCCGACAAACCCCAGGCGCGCGACGATTCCAAAGTTGAAATCGTACCGCGGGCCAAGCGAGGCGAGGTCGTCTCACCGGATGCTCCGCGCGGCAATATTCGCGTAGACAGCACGCTGGTGCTGATCCCGGTAACGGTCACCGATCCGCTCAATCGCTTTGTGACGGGCCTCGACCGCGAGAACTTTCGTATCTTCGAGGACAAGAACGAACAGAAGGTGACGCATTTCGCCAGTGAGGATGCGCCGCTTTCGGTCGGTGTGGTCTTCGACACCAGCGGCAGCATGGGCAGCAAGCTCGACAAATCGCGGCAGGCGGTTTCGCAGTTCTTCAAGACAGCCAATCCTGAGGACGAGTTCTTTCTGGTGCAGTTCAACGACCGCCCGGAGATGGTGGTGGATTTCACCACTCATCTCGAAGAGATCCAGAACCGGCTGACCTTCACCCAATCCAAAGGACGGACAGCGCTACTTGATGCCGTTTACCTGGCGCTGCACAACATGAAAAAGGCGAAGAACCCGCGCAAGGCCCTGCTCATTATTTCGGACGGCGGCGATAACAGCAGCCGTTATACAGAAAGTGAGATCAAGGGTCTGGTGCGCGAAGCGGATGTACAGATCTACGCGATCGGCATCTTCGAGCCTATGGCGAGTCGCGGGCGCACACCCGAGGAGCTGTCTGGACCGAGCCTGCTGACCGAGATCGCGGAGCAGACCGGGGGCCGGCAGTTCTCGGTAGACAACCTGAACGAGCTTCCGGACGTGGCTGCGAAGATCGGCATCGAGCTTCGCAACCAGTACATCATCGGCTACACGCCAAGCAACCAGGAGCGGGACGGCAAGTATCGCCGGGTGCAGGTCAAGCTGGTACAGCCGCGCGGTTTGCCTCCGCTTCGTGCGTTCTGGAGGCTTGGCTATTATGCTCCGGCGAAGTAAATTCAAAGGAGTGAAACTTCTTTTCATCGCGGCTTTGTGTTTGACGATGGCGGCACCGGGCGGCACCGCTTGGGCGCAGAAACAGGACGACGTAGTCATCAAGGTTGACACGCGCCTGGTGGTCCTGCATGCCACCGTGGTCGATAAGAACGGCCGTCTGGTTACCACACTTCCCCAGAGCGCGTTCCAGATTTACGAAAACGGCGCGCAACAGCAGATGAAGCTGTTCAAACGAGAAGACATTCCCGTGTCGCTGGGACTGGTCATCGACAATAGCGGCAGCATGCGCGACAAGCGCGCCAAGGTGGCGGCGGCCGCGCAGGATCTGGTGAAAGATTCCAACCGCGAGGATGAGGAGTTCGTGGTGAATTTCAACGATGACGCCTTCCTCGATACTCCGGACTTCACCAACGATCCCAAAGTTCTGGAGCAGGCTCTCACCAAGATCGATTCCCGCGGCGGCACCGCCATGCGGGACGCCATCCGCATGTCCATCGACCACATAAAACAGAAAGCCAAGAAAGACAAGAAGGTCATCCTCGTGGTCACCGATGGCAACGACAACGCCAGCATGATCAGTCTGGAAAACCTGGTGAAGGCCGCTCAGCAGAGCGAGGTGATCATTTATGCTATCGGCCTGCTCACTGAGGAGGAGCGGCGCGAAGCCAAGCGGGCCAAACGCGCGCTGGATGCTTTGACGGAAGCGACCGGCGGCCAGGCGTACTACCCCAAGGAGCTGGCTGATGTGGACCGCATCGCGCACCAGGTGGCTCACGACATCCGCAACCAGTACACGCTGGCGTACACGCCCTCCAACCAGGCGCTCGACGGTTCGTTCCGCCAGATTCGAGTCGTGGCGAACGGGCCAGGCCGTCCAGTGGTCCGCACCAGGACAGGCTACTATGCCACAGCCGAAATGGCCCGTTCCAAATCCAGCGGACCCTGATGCTACCCATGGCTTGGCGCCTGGCCCGCGGATACCGGCTGAGGCCGTGGCGCAGCCCCTACCTGCGCTGGCGCATCGAGACCTATTCGGGGATTCCCGCCGAGAAAATCGATTTCAGCACCTTCTGGAGATTTTGTTGGCGGCGCCGCGGTGACTTGATTCGTTACTTGCGGTGGGCTGCGATCGAAGCCAACTTCCGCCAGAAGACACAAACGCCGGAGTGAAGCGGCTTAATTTCTGTGTCGTCCGGTCCTGCTGCCGAAGACCGCGCGATCATAGTCGATTCGACTGGTGCAGTTATAATGGATAAACGTTGGTTACGGTTCTCAATCTGATCTGGCTCTTCGTGGCTTTGGCCGCGGTGGGGGCGGTTCTGCTCTTGGAACGGCGTCGGGCTTCGACTCGCCCCGCCCGGAGACGGCGGTTGGTCTCTGTACTGCTGGTGACCGTGTCGCTGTTTCCCTGCGTCTCGGCGAGTGATGACCTGATCAATTTCGCTTACGTCAGCGCCGGCCTCGAGACCAGGAGCGGATTCGGGCATACTGTTCCCGAGGATTCAAACACCAGCACCGTAATCTACCTGGCGCTGCAGAACCTGGAACACCTGCAGATCACGGCATTCTACACGTTGTTTGTCGCTTTGTGCTTCTTCGGTTACGTTTTCTGCTCAGCTCCAAAGAGTGTTTTCCGGCAACTGCCCTCCTTTGCCAGCCGGGGTCCGCCCTCTCAAAATCCGTCCATTAGCTAGTCCGAAGGATTTCTATTTTTTTGGGGGAAGAGATGCGAAGCCAATCGCGGCGCGCGCTCGCCTGCCTGCCGGTCTCGCTGGCCCTGTCTGCCAGACGCTCAGCGCAAATTGTATTGACCGGGAGGAAGTCTGGACGCGAGGTTATCCAATGAAACCACGGATATTGCTCAGTCTTTGTGCTGTCTTGGTCCTGTTTCTGGCAGGCTGCGGTGCCAAAGCCAAAACGGATCCCCGGGCGGAGGCGCCGCCACCTGCCGTGGTGGAGGCTGATCAGGATGTCAATGTCGTCAAAGTGGATCATCCGGAACAGTTTCCGGTAGTCAGCGCTGTGCGGCGTGATGCCGCGTCTGAGTTGCACGTCACCGGCGTTGTCACGCCGGATGTGTCGCGAAACGTCCCGGTGATTTCGCTGGCGTCGGGCCGGGTGGTGGACATCCGGGCGAAGCTTGGCGACGCGGTAACAAAAGGTCAGCTTTTAATGCGGATCCAGAGCGCTGACATTTCCGGAGCTTTCTCCGACTACCGCAAAGCACAGGCCGACGAGGTCCTGGCGCGCGCTCAACTGGATCGCGCGAAACTCTTGTATGAAAAAGGGGCCATTGCTCAAAAAGATATCGAAGTGGCTCAGGATGCGGCGGACAAGGTCAAGGTGGATGTGGAGACCACGGCCGAGCGCCTCCGCGTGCTGGGCGCCGATCTCAACCATCCCACCGCGGTGGTGGACGTCTACGCACCTGTCAGTGGCGTGATCACGGAGCAGAACGTAACAGCCGCGGCCGGTGTGAAGACTCTGGATAATTCCCCGAATCTATTCACCATCGCCGATCTTTCGTCCATCTGGATCTTGTGCGACGTCTACGAAAACGACCTGGCCAATGTTCATATCGGAGAATTCGCGGATGTCCGTCTGAACGCCTATCCCGGCAGGGTCTTCAAGGGCCGCATCAGCAATATTGGACCGGTTCTTGACCCCAATATTCGTACGGCGAAAGTTCGTTTGGAATTGCGCAACCCGGGCCTGATGCGGCTGGGAATGTTCGTTACGGCAACCTTTCAAGGGCTGAAGAAAGAGATCCGTGCTGTGGTTCCGGCATCCGCTGTCCTGCACTTGCACGACCGCGATTGGGTGTATGTGCCGGCTGGCGACAGGACGTTCCGGCGAGTGGAAGTCACTGGAGGAAAAATGCTGCCAGGCGATATGCAGGAAATCCTGTTGGGTCTGGCGCCGGGCGACCGGGTCGTTTCGAACGCGCTGGTATTACAGAACACGGTGGAGCAGTAAGAATTGATTCGCGCTCTCGTTGACTACGCCCTGAACAACCGCCTCCTGATCCTGGCCGCAGCCATTCTGCTGCTGATCTGGGGTGCTGTCTCGTTTCACAATCTGCCCGTGGAAGCCTACCCGGACGTGGCCAACAATTACGTTCAAATCATCATGCAATGGCCCGGGAGGGCGGCCGAAGAGGTGGAGCAGCAGGTCACGATTCCCATTGAGATCGTGATGAACGGGCTGCCGCACCTGGAGCACCTGCGATCCACGTCGCTGTTCGGGCTATCCAGCTTGATGCTGATTTTCGACGACCAGTCGGAGAACGACTGGAACCGGCAGAAGGTGTTGGAGCGCCTGGCACAACTCAACCTCCCGAACAATCTGCAGCCTCAAATCGGTTCGGATTTCAGCCCGGTCGGCCAGATCTATTGGTACACACTCAGAAGCTCGAATCCGAAATACGACCTGATGGAACTGAAATCCCTTGAGGACTGGACGCTCGAAAAGCAGTTCAAGTCCGTCCCAAATGTTGTGGACGTGGTGAGTTTCGGAGGGATCACGCGTGAGTATCAGGTGATCGTAGACCCGAACAAGCTGGTCTCTTACGGGCTGAGCATCGGTCAGATCGAACAGCAGATCTCAAGCAACAACGTAAACGCCGGCGGCAGCTTCGTGGAGGCGGGTCTGCAGCAAATCAACGTTCGCGCGGTTGGGCTCCTTCGGAACGTTCACAACATTGAAGAGACCGTCATCAAGACGCAAGCCGGCACCCCCATCCGGATCAAAGACGTGGCCTTGGTGAAGCAAGGTCCCAGGATTCGCCTCGGTCAGATCGGAAGGGCGATTCATCGGGCGAATGGCAAGATTCTGGACAATGGCGACGTAGTGGAAGGGATTGTGCTGCTACGGAAAGGAGCCAATTCCGACTCGACGCTCGACGCGATTCATGACAAGGTCACGGAACTCAATGAACACATCCTCCCTCCGGGGGTAAAAATCGTTCCTTTTCTCGATCGCAGCAGCCTGGTTCACTTGACCACCCACACCGTGCTTCACAACCTGACGGAAGGCATCCTGCTGGTGGCGCTGATTCTTTTCCTTTTCCTGGGCAATGCTCGCGGCGCGTTCATTGTGGCGCTGACCATTCCATTCTCCTTGCTGTTTGCGTCAATCTGCCTGAACTTAAACAAAATACCGGCGAATCTCCTCTCGCTCGGCGCGCTGGATTTCGGCATGGTTGTCGAGGGAGCAGTGGTCATGATCGAAAACATTGTGTTGTACCTGGGCCGGAGCCACGGGAAAGCGGCGACGTCGTTGGACCCGATTCGCGAGGCGGCGCATGAAGTACAGAGGCCGGTGTTTTACTCGATCGGCATTATCATTACAGCGTACCTGCCCATTTTCACGCTGCAGCGGGTGGAAGGCCGCCTGTTCAAGCCCATGGCCTGGACCGTGAGTTTTGCGCTCTTGGGCTCACTCCTATTCTCCATGCTCATTGCGCCAGTCATCGCCAGTTTTGTGTTCGGCAAAAACGTTCGTGAGTGGCACAATCCCGTGATGATCTGGATTACGACGGTGTATCGCAAGTCTCTCGAGCAGGCCATCCAGTTTCGTTGGGTCACCGTGGCAATAGCGGCGGCGGCTTTAGGAGTGTCGGGTTATCTCACGCTTAGCGGTGTCATCGGCTCTGAGTTCCTTCCTCATTTGGATGAGGGAGCTATTTGGGCCAGGGCTACGCTTGCGCCTAGTACGGGTCCAACCGAGGGCGCGCGTGTTATGGATCAGGCAAGGCGGGTTCTGGCGTCTTTTCCTGAAGTGACTCAAGTGATCAGCCAGGTGGGGCGTCCGGACGATGGAACGGACACCACCGGCTTCTTTAACACCGAATACTTCGTGGATCTCAAGCCCAAGGATCAGTGGCGTCCTGTGTTTCAACAGAACAAGGAACAACTGGTTGCCGCCATGGATCGCGAGCTGGAAACGATTCCGGGGGCGCTTTGGAATTTTTCCCAGCCCATCGCCGACAACATGGAGGAGGCGGTCAGCGGTGTCAAGGGGCAGCTTGCCATCAAGGTTTACGGCGACGATCTGAAGACACTCGAAACGACCGGCGAGAAGATCGTCAGCGTTATGCGCACCGTTCCGGGCACCGCCGACCTGGGCTTGTTTCGCGTGATCGGCCAGCCCAATCTGGAGTTCGTTGTCGACCGCGAGAAGGCGGCTCGATATGGAATTAACGTAGCCGACGTACAGGACGCGATCGAGACCTCGGTTGGCGGGAAGGCCGTGAGCCAGGTGCTGCAAGGAGAGCAGCGCTACGACCTGGTGGTACGGTATCAGGCGTCGGATCGGAATACGAGAGAATCCATCGAGAACATTCGCCTGTTGACGCCCGCCGGTGAGCGCGTTTCGCTGGCCCAGCTCTGCAACGTGCAGGTTCACGACGGCGCCTCGGAAATCTACCGGGAAGGGAATTCGCGCTACGTGGCCATCAAGTACAGCGTGCCGGTTCGCGACTTGGGCAGCACCGTGGAAGAAGCCATCCGAAAAGTGGAGCAGCAGGTGAAGCTCCCCACGGGCTACCACATCGATTGGGCCGGCGAGTACGAAAGCCAGAAGCGATCTTCCAAGCGGCTCATGATCGTGCTGCCGATCACGATCCTGGTGATTTGCATGATTCTGTACACCATGTTCAAGTCATTCAAGTGGGTGGCGCTCATCCTCGCCAACGTCGCCATGGCGCCGATCGGCGGCCTGCTCGCGCTATTGATCACAGGCACGCACTTCAGTGTTTCCTCCGGGGTCGGATTTCTGGCGCTCTTCGGGGTCGCGGTTCAGACGGGTGTGATTATGCTCGAATACATCAATCAGCTCCGGGCTCGTGGCGAGCCAATTCTCAGCGCGGCGGTCGACGGATCGGTTCAGAGGCTTCGCCCTATCATGATGACCATGCTGGTTGCGAGCGTGGGTCTGTTGCCGGCGGCTCTGTCGCGCGGCATTGGCTCGGATTCACAGCGTCCGTTCGCCATTGTCATAGTCGGTGGCCTGATGGCCGCTCTGATCCTGGGCATCTTCCTCTTACCGACTCTTTACGTGTGGACGGGCAGCGAGCGCGACGCCCTGCCGCAACCAGATGCCGACTTCGACGAAAAAGAATAACCTTCATGGGTGAGCTGAGGAGGGAGTCGGATCCATGAAGAGAGAAGAAGTTCGGGCTCGCATTGAGGAAATTGGGATCATTCCAGCCATTCGCGTTTCTTCTGCCCAAGACGCCCTGTTTGTCGCAGAGGCGGTCTCCGGCGGCGGAATTCCCATCGTGGAACTCACCATGACCGTGCCGGGAGCGATCGATGCCATCGCCCACTTGGCGCGGAACAGTCCCGACATCATCGTGGGCGCGGGCACGGTCTGGGATACCGAGACCGCGCGCCGCTGCCTGGACGCTGGAGCGAAGTTTCTGACCAGCCCCGGTTTCGATCCTGGTGTGGTGGAATTCGCCGTGAAACAGAACACGGTGGTTTTCCCCGGTGCGTTGACGCCCACCGAGGTCATGATGGCCTGGAAGGTGGGTTCCGACTTCGTCAAAGTCTTTCCGTGCTCACAGGTCGGCGGCGTCAGTTACATCAAAGCCCTGAAGAAGCCATTCCCGCAGGTAGGGCTGATTGCCTCCGGAGGTGTGAACCAACAGACGGCGGCGGATTTCATTCTGGCGGGTGCCGCCGCGCTGGGGATCGGCGGAGACTTGATTCCCCAAAAGGCGATTCAACTTCGCCAGCCGCACCGCATTCACGAATTGGCGCGCAGGTATCTGCATTCGGTGAAGGCCGCTCGAGAGCAAATGACAAAGTGGCAAAACGATTGACAGTAAAAGAGTTGTCTCGCCAGCGCCGATAGTGTGGATGGAGGATTTCGTTTGTTTACCGGCGGGCGTATACTGTCAGCAGGAGAGTACATATGGGTCCATTGGATGTTCCCGAAGTACTCATCATGTTGGGTGTGGCCGCGGGGATTGCGTGGGCGATTTATAACTGGACGCACCCGCATCCACACTTGCCACGCTAGCTAATCGCCTCTGTAGCGCAACACCTCATCCGCCACTTGAACAGCCGCGCGCATTTCGACTACATCGTGTACCCGAACAACGTGCGCGCCCGCCAAAATACTTGCGGTTACGGCTGCCGCGGTCGCAAAGCGAGTCTGCTCTTCGTTTTGCTGAGCGAGAAACGATTTGCGAGAAGGTCCGACCATCAGCGGCAGTTCCAGGCGTGCGAGCAGTCCAAGCTGCGCCAGAATCTCCGAATTCTGTTCCTTGCGCTTGCCGAATCCAATGCCGGGGTCAATGACGATCTGAGAATGGTCCACGCCCGCGCGCCGGGCACGGCTAACCGTGGCTTCGAGTTCGCGGACGATGGTTCCCATCATGTCGCGCAGAGGCGGCAGCTTGGCCCAGGTCTCCGGGCGCCCGCGCATGTGATTCAGGACAAGGCCGGCATCGTGTTGAACCACGGTTTTGGCGAGCAGAGGATCAAACGTAAGCCCCGACGGATCGTTGATGATTTCTGCGCCGTGTTCGATCGCGAGTTCGGCCACCTCCGCTTTGTAGGTGTCAACCGAGAGTGGGACGGTTAGTTTACCGCGCAGCCTTTTGAGCACTGGAATAAGCCTGCGGTTTTCCTCAGCCGCCGAAATCCGCGCGGAGCCGGGCCGGGTTGATTCGGCGCCGATGTCGATAATGTCGGCGCCCTGCTCTTCGATCTCCACCGCGCGCGCGAAGGCGCGGTCCGGGTCCATAAACTTGCCGCCATCGGAAAACGAATCGGGCGTCACGTTGAGCACGCCCATGATGAGCGTGCGCTCGCCCAATTGCAGCTCGCGTGATTTCAGCTTCCAGACGAAAGGTTTGCGCATTCCGTTTTTCGGGCCAGGCGCTCCCGCAGCGCTGAGGTGGCCGTGCGGTGGCACTTCAGACACAGCGTGCGCATGTTGGCGAGATCGCACTCTCCGCCGCCTTCAGCCACCGGGACGATATGATCGGCGTCCCAGAGGCTGCGGCGCCAGTTCTCATTCAATCCCCATTCTTTCAGAAATCGGCGTCGCGCCCGGTAGTCGAGCTTGCGGAAGTGGTTGCGCAGCGCTTCGGTATTAGCGCCACACGCCGCGCAGATACCACGATCGCGCGCGAAAACCTCGTCCCGCAGATAGCCGGGGTCAGTCCGCAATTTCCATTCATGCACGCAATCGGCCGAGCAGAAGGTGCGCCGGCCCCTGGGGACCTCGATGGCGCACCACCGGCATAGAGCACGGCCGTTCGGCCCCTTGGGTAGCGAGCGTGCCTTGACCCATCCTCCTTTGCTGGTCCGCTGTGTGCTCGGGCTCAATTCACACTCGCAGTTCGTAACCTAGGGCGCGCATTCCCTCGATGATTCGCGCGCGAATAGCGCTGGCGTCATCGGAAGAAAGGGTGCGCTCGGCGGAGCCAACGGTCAGGCGAAACGAAACACTCTTCGAATTGTCGGGAAGCGGCGGCCCGGAATACTGGCGGACATATTCGATGGATTCGAGAAGCTCGCCGGCAAACCCCGAAACTTTGTTGCGCAGGTCGGCCACCAGCTCGCGTGCCCCGGCAATCACGGAAAGATCGAACTGGCTCGAAGGATAACGGCGAAGCGGCGTATACGCCTTGTCGCGCGGGCGAAGCTGCTGGACGCGCGCCATGTCTAGGTCGAGAATTGCCGCGCGGCCTTCGAGCAAGCCTGGATGCAGCTCGAACAAGCGGCCCACACGCTCACCGCGCCAAAAAACATCGGCACTGCGTGCTGGATGCTCGAAGGTCCGCGCTGTTGCCGGGTACGCCTCCACGCCGGGTATCAGGCATTCGGCCGCGCGCTTCAGCTCAAACAGATCGGTCTCGGTCCCGTCTTTGCTGTAAATCGCAGCGACCAGGTGCGGTATCTCGCGCGGCAGGCCCTGCGGCTGTTTATGGATCTCGCGCCCGACTTCAAACAATCGGAAGCGCTCGAAATGTTTCCGATTCTCGGTAAGATTGCGGTAGATGCCGGGGACGAGCGACATACGCAACAGGTTCTGGTCTGAAGCGATGGGGTTCGCCACACGCACATGGGCTTCGGGATCGAATCCGAACTTCTGCGCCATTTCCTCGCTCACAAACGAGTAGTTATAGACCTCGGTGAATCCCTGCGCCGTGAACATCACGCGCGCCGCGCGCAAGAACGGCCGCGCTTCATCTTGTGGCGGGACTTTGCCCAGAATTGCAGGCGCCTGGGGCTCGATGGAATCGTATCCGATCATGCGGCCTACCTCTTCCACCAGGTCGTCTTTGAGCGAAATGTCTTTGGTGGCGCGCCACGAAGGGATTGTCACCGCGAAGACGCGCGGCGCGCGCTCCAGCACACCGAACGCGAGCCGAGTGAGAATGTCCTCAACCTCCGCCGGCGCGACCTCCCGGCCCAGCCTGCGGACCACCCAGTCGACCGGCAACTCTACCTCAGGCGGCGCGGAGATCTCGCGCTTCTGATCCACCAAGCCACCGGCGAGTCGCGCTCCAGGACAAAGTTCCCGCATTAGTTCAATCACGCGGGCAAGGGCACGGACTGTGTTCACCGGATCCTGGGATTTTTCGAAGCGCATGGAGGCATCGGTGCGCAGTTTGATATCCACGGATGTGCGCCGTACGCTCGCTGCCTGGAAGTTCGCGCTCTCGAAAACGATGTTGGTGGTCCGGGAGGAAATCGCGCTGCCAAGCCCGCCGATGACGCCGGCGATGGCAATGGCTCCCGTGCGGTCGGCGATCACCAGATTGCTTGGCTTCAGCGCGTATTCCTCCTCATTCAGGGCTGTGATGCGCTCGCCGCTTCTCGCCGTCCGTACAAAGATCGTGTCCCCGATCAAGAGGTCGCGATCGAACGCATGCATGGGCTGAGCCAGTTCTGCCATGACGAAGTTCGTCAGGTCGACGATATTGTTGATCGGATTCAGACCGACAGAGGTCAGCCGGTATTGCAGCCACAGGGGCGACGGCGCCACCGTGACGTTTTCAAATACCAGGGCGCTGTAACGCGGGCACAGGTCGAAATCGTCGATCGCGATTTTCACGGAAGCGCCGCCACCAGGTACAAGATTCATCTTGACCGGGTCGAGCAGCGCCCGCCGCGAAATCGCCGCTACCTCGCGGGCCATGCCATGGTGGCCCCACAGATCGGGACGGTGCGTGAGGGACTTATTGTCGATTTCAATAATGCTGTCAGGGGCGCAGCCGGGCACCGGCACGCCCGCTTCAGTGCCGAACTCGATGATCCCGGAGCTGTCGCGGTTGATTCCCAGCTCTGCCGCGCTGGCGAGCATGCCGTCGCTTTCGACTCCTTGGATGATCTTCTTGCCCAACGGCACGTACACGGTGAAAATTCCTGGCCGGCAGTTGGGCGCGCCGCACACCACCGTCTTCGGACCGTAGCGTCCGGTCTCGACACGGGCCTTCACGTTGTGGGAGCCCGGGATCGGCTCCACGGCGTCGATCCGGGCCGTGCAGGCATTCTCCAGGTAGCGGCCCACCTCTTCGATGCCCTCGCACTCGGCCGTTTTCAGGGTGATAAGGGATTCGAGTTTTCGGGGAGGAGCGTCAAGCCCTTCGACGTATGCGCGCAGCCAGTTGTAAGAGAACTTCAATCTGTACCCTATCTCAACGCTGAGCCAATAGAACGGCTCCGCGCTTTCGCGTCTCCGCGGTTCAAAATCAAATTAGAATTGCCGTAAAAATCTCAATTCGCCGCTCTGCAGCAGACGGATATCATCAATTCCGTAGCGCATCATCACCAGACGCGTCAGACCGAGGCCGAATGCGAAGCCGTTCCACTTTTCCGTGTCGATTCCACTGATGCGCAGCACATTCGGATTCACCAGGCCGCAGGGTAGCAGTTCCACCCAGCCACTGTGTTTGCAAACCGCACAACCAGACCCGCCGCAGATGACACACTGGATATCCAACTCGAAGCCCGGCTCCACGAAGGGGAAGAAGCCAGGCCGCAAGCGCACCGTGACCTCGCGGCGAAAAACCTCCGTCAGCAGCGTCTTCATGAAATACAGCAGATGCGCGACCGACACATCGCGATCGATCATCATGCCTTCGAGCTGATAGAAGGTGTGCTCGTGCGATGCGTCCACGCTCTCGTTGCGAAACGCACGGCCGGGCGCGATCATGCGCAAAGGAGGCGAAAAACGCTCCATTCCACGCACCTGCACCGGCGAGGTATGAGTGCGCAGAAGGTTGCCGTCGGTGAGCCAGAAAGTGTCCTGAGAATCGCGGGCGGGATGCTCCGGCGGAATGTTGAGCGCGTCGAAGTTGTGATACTCCGTCTCCACCTCGGGGCCGTCGAGCACCATGAAGCCGAGCGACACGAACAGATCCTCGATCTCCATCTGGATCTGCGTGATGGGATGCAGGCTTCCGGCGCGCGGACCGGGGGAGGGCAGCGTCAGGTCGATCCACTCGGCATCAAGCTGCGCGCGCAAAGCGGAGGCGTCGAACTCCTGTTTCCGTTCGTCGAGGGCTTGTTCCAGGGCTTGCTTGGCGGCATTCAGCAGCTTGCCGACGCGGGCGCGCTCCTCGGGTGCGAGCTTGCCCATCTCCTTGCTGACTTGGGTGAGCGCGCCCTTGCGTCCCAGCGCTTCGACCCGGACTGCTTCGATTTCATCAGCAGAATGCGCCGCGGCGATCCGCTTCAAAGCCGCGGCCTGCAACTCGCTGATCTGATTCTCAAGCATGAATGGAACATTTTAGCAGGGTGATCCGCGGAAACCGCACTACAGGCAGCTTGCGTATACCCGGTAATCGGCATCGCTGAATAGCACGAAGCTGACTTCCATCAGCTTGGCGTCTTCCTGCCCGAGGTGCTGGGTGACCTCAGCCAGCGCAATCGGGCCGGCCTCCGCGATGGGATAGCCATACACGCCAGTGCTGATCGAAGGAAAGGCCATGGTTTGCACGGCGTGCTCCTCCGCCAGTGTGAGGCAGGTGCGGTAACAGGAGGCCAGCAGTTCGGCTTCCCCACCCTTGCCGCCACGGTAAACCGGACCGACGGCATGAAAAACGAACCGCGCTGGCAGCCGGCCGGCGCCGGTGACCACCGCGCTCCCCGTGGGACATCCGCCGGCCTTGGCGCGGATGCGATCGAGTTCCTGCATGATGGATGGGCCGCCGGCGCGGTGAATCGCGCCATCCACGCCACCGCCGCCGGCCAGCGCCGAGTTCGCAGCGTTTACGAGGGCATCGGCGGTGATGCGCGTGATGTCGCCCACCATTAGCTTCAGGACTCTGCCGTTGGGAAACTTCCGTTCCATAGCCATTCTCAATCGGCGGGGAGAATCCCTTCCCGCCGGCAACCTCGAACGTCCATTTCGTACTCGACGCTCTCGATGGGCGGGCGCGCGTAGTGCCAATTCACGCCTATTCGCGCCGCCTCGCGCATTCCGCCGAGGACTTCCTTCGCCAGAAACGGATGAATATCGTGGACCGTATAAATCGTGGTCGCCGTCACTTGCGCCCAACTCACTCCGAGGCCAGTGAGCCGCGACGACATCAACTCCATGACGAAGCGCGCCTTTTCCCGTAGTGCGTCCGCGGAAGATTCGCCCCTGCGGATCACCTCGTGCGGGTCCAGCGAACCTTCGGGCAATTCGCCCGCGCCCGCGACGACAAACGACGGGGGCGCGTTCTCAGCGGGAAGCGTGATCGAGAAACCGTGGAGCGAGGGTTCGGCCGGTGGATCGACTTCGGGGGCGACGTTGGTTCGCGCCACGGGATTGAGGCCGTCCAGCAGAATTCCCCAGCGCTTCAGGATGTCGACATATCGCTGATTGAACTCCTGGAAGCCCTGAAATGTGAACGGCCGGGGAGATCTCAATTCGACCCCGCAAAGCGCCTGGCGCCGCCGGTACTGTGAGGCGAGATAGCTCTCGATCTTTTGAAATCCGTGCTCAAGGGGAAGAGGCCGTTCCAACCGGACGTGCTCGATTTCGAAACCCGGCGTGGCGACGACTCCTGCAGAATAGGGACTGATGCCCCTCAGGAACGAATACCCGCCGGCGCGATATTCGATTCGCATAACGAAGCGCCTAGAACACCTTGAAGCGCAGAAATTTCTTCGGATTCTCGCGAAACTCTTTCAACGTGTTTTGCAGGTTTTTCGTACTGCCGCTCAGACCCTCGTAAAGCTGCGAACTCACCATGAGCTGCCCGAGCGCCCCTTCTCCGGAGTTGACGGCGTCGACCTGCCGGTTCAACTCACCGATCGTGCGCGTGAGGCGCAAATAGAGCTCATCATCTTTGAGCAGTTTTCCGGCCTGTCCTTTCCCGGCGGCGAGTTCGGCGAGTTCGCGGTTCAGTTCAGCGACGGTTTTTCGCAACTGATCATATTGCGCGGTATCCTTCAGAAATCGTCCGCCCGTGCCCTGGCCGGACTCCAGTTCGGCAAGTTCCTGATTCAAGCGCTTGACGGGCGCCTGCAGCTCCTCATACATGCTCTCGTCGTAAAGTAGCCTGCCGCCTTTGGTGTCCCTCGCCGTCATTTCGCGTACCTGCCGCTGAAACTGTGAGACCTTTTTCAACGTGTCGTTGTAAAACGCCTCGCCTTTGACGAACTCGCCGAGGTTGCCTCGGCCGGCTTGAATGTCCGAGAGCAGGGCATCGGTACTTGAGATGATGGCACGGGCCGCCGTCATCAGATCGGCCATATTGATTTGTTGTGACGGCGTTTGCTGCAAATCGCCGCCGGCTCGCAGCGGCTGGGGACTATGGCCCTCATTGATGTTGGCGAACGGATCGCCCAGTACGTTGTCCGCGATTACCTGCACGGTGGAGTCCTCTGGAATGGTTCGCAGAAAATGCTGCACGATCGACATGTCGGCGCGGACGATCCTCTTCGGATCTTTCAGGTGCGAGAGTTCGGTTCTTGTGACGGTACCCACGCGGATGCCGTTGAACCGGACGGGCGATCCCTTCGTGAGCCCTGAAAGATCGACCAGGTAACTGTGAATCGAAGCTGAGGGCTGCAGGAATTCCGAGCCGCCCAGCAGCAAAAAAACCAAAACGGATGCGATCCCGGCGGCGCACACGATCATGGCGCTAACGCGGAACTTCGCCCAAGCTACATGTGCGGCGGAAGGCATATACCGGCGCTACGTTTCATGGTTGCGATCTAAGACGGAGCGCGAGCCCGCCTCCCTCAACGCGGTGATTTGATACCCAGGCTCTGACACGCGTCCTCGACCGAGGCGCACAGCGGCAGCACTTTATCGAGATGCGTAATCTGAAGCAGGTGCAGAACCTTGCCGCTTGCGCCGGCCAGCCGAAATTCTCCACCGCAGCGGTTCAAAGTGCCGAAGCAGTAGGCCATCACGCCAATCCCCGTGCTGTCCACGTGATCGACGCGTGAAATATCGAAAACGATCTTCTTTTCGTTCTGGCGCAACAGGTCCTGAACCAACGTCTCAATTTTCTGGCTCTCACGGCCCAGGGCGATCTTTCCGGTCAATTCAAGAACCGTAACGTCCGGCGCGACCCGCTTGGTTTCAATCTGGAGCAGCATGGCGTCGAGTCTCAGCATACAACAAATGGGGTATACCCGGGATTCAAGCACGGCGGTAAGCTGAGACAGTTATGGACACCGCGCTCGCTGTGGACCGGCTGCAATTCGCCTTTACGGTAACCTTCCATTACATTTTTCCGCAACTGACCATGGGGTTGGCGCTGTTGCTAGTGGTGTTGAAGACCATGGCGCTGCGCACCGGCGACGAGCACTACAACCGCTCGGCTCGCTTCTGGGCCAAAATATTCGCCATCAATTTTGCCATGGGCGTGGTGACCGGCATTCCTATGGAATTTCAGTTTGGTACGAATTGGGCCCGTTTCTCAAAGGCCGCGGGCGGAGTGCTGGGGCAGACGCTTGCGATGGAGGGCGTTTTCTCGTTTTTCCTCGAGTCGACATTCCTTGGTTTGCTGATCTTCGGAGAGAAGCGGCTCGGACCGAAATTGCACTGGCTGTCGGCCTTCCTCGTCTTTCTTGGATCGTGGCTTTCGGGCTTCTTCATCATCGCCACCGACGCTTGGATGCAGAACCCGGTGGGCTACGTCATTGGCCCGGGCGGTGAAATTCTCCTGCGCAGCCTCCGCGAGCTGATCTTCAATCCATGGATACTCTGGCAGTACTCACACAACATGACGGGCGCAGTGGTCACCGCCAGCTTCGTGATGAGCGCCGCCGGTGCATTCTACCTGCTCACCCATCAGCACCAGGCTCACGGCCGGACTTTTGTCCGCCTGGGGGTCACTGCAGGGTTCATCGCAACGCTGGCGATGATGTTTCCAACCGGCGACGGGCAAGGCAAGATGATCGCTGTTCACCAGCCGGTGACGCTCGCGGCTATGGAGGGCCTATTCCAAACGGCTGAGGGTGCGCCGCTGGCGCTAGTGGGTCAGCCGGACACCGATCGCATGCAGCTCGACAATCCGCTGGTGGTTCCGCGCGCGTTGAGCTTCCTGACGTATCGCCGTTGGGGAGCGCGGGTGCAGGGTCTCGATTCATTTCCTCGCGACGCCTGGCCCGATAATATTCCGCTGCTGTATTTCTGCTATCACATTATGGTCGGGCTGGGAACGGTTTTCATTGCGGTCATGTCGCTCGGCATGCTGCAGATGCTGCGGCGAAAACTCTACGACTCGCGTTGGCTGCTCTGGGTCCTGATGCTGTCGTTTCCGTTCCCTTACATCGCGACCACGGCGGGTTGGATTACGGCTGAGGTAGGGCGCCAGCCCTGGCTGATCTATGGCCTGATGCGCACCGCCGATGGGCCCTCTCCCCGCGTTTCCGCCGGCAATGGCTTGTTCACGCTGTTAGGGTTCATGGGGATGTACGCGCTGCTTGCGATTCTGTTCCTGTTCCTGATCTACCGCGAGCTGGAGCACGGCCCCGAGTCTCCGGACGATCCTGCTGGTGACTCGGTGGAGCCCGCGGCTGCGCACTGAGAAGGAGGACAGATGCTCGAAACCATTTGGTTCTGTTTGGTGGCGCTGATGGTCGCGACTTATGTGGTCCTCGACGGCTACGATCTTGGCGCCGGCATCATACACCTGTTTGTGGCCCGTTCTGACGGCGAGCGCCGCCTGGTCCTGAAGTCCATCGGCCCGTTCTGGGACGGTAACGAAGTGTGGCTGCTCGCGGGCGGCGGTACGCTCTACTTTGCATTTCCAGCGCTGTATGCCGCAAGTTTCAGCGGCTTCTATCTGCCGCTGATGATGGTGCTCTGGCTGCTTATGCTGCGCGGAATCTCGATTGAGTTTCGCAGCCACATTGAGAGCCCCGTCTGGCGACCCATGTGGGACGTGACGTTCGGCGCCGCGAGCGCGCTGCTTGCCATATTCTTCGGTGTCGCTCTGGGAAATGTGGTGCGGGGAGTGCCGCTGGATGCCTCCGGTTATTTCTTCCTGCCGCTATGGACCGACTTCGGCATCAGCGGTCCCTTGGGGATTCTGGACTGGTACACAGTGATCGTGGGTCTGACCGCCTTCCTGACCCTGACCCTGCACGGCGCCCTCTGGGTGGCGTGGAAGACGGATGGGCCCATCGAGGAAAGATGCCGGAGCCTGGTGCCTCGCGCCTGGTGGCTGACGGCGGCGCTGATGGTGCTGATCACCGTTCTCAGTTTTCGGGTGCAGCCACAACTGGCGGCCAGCTTCTCCGCGCGGCCGTGGGGATACGTGATTCCTGCCGCGGCGTTGACCGCGTTTGCACTCATACGCGTCTGGGCGGCGCGCCGCCCGGGAGCGGCATTTTTGGCTTCTTCGGTCTTCATCGCCGCCATGCTGTCGAGCGCGGCTTTTGGCCTGTATCCCTACGTGCTGCCGTCCCGAATCGATCCCGGATTTGGGCTCACGATTACCAATGCGGCTGCTCCGGCTTACGGTTTGCAGATTGGCCTCGGATGGTGGATTCCCGGCGTCGCTCTGGCGATCGTTTACTCGGTTTTCCTGTACCGCCGTTTTGGAGGCAAGGTACAGCTCCGCGAGGAAGGTTACTGATTGAGCCGAAGCTCGGCTTTCACGAGGCCGTCCTCCGGCTCGTAAGTGAGCCGGAACCCCAGGCGCTCGCAGATGTGCTGCATGGTCCGGTTCTCCGCCAGAATGTCCGCAACCATGCGCTCCATTTTTTCTTTCCGGCAGATTTCAATCAGTCGCCGCAGCAATTCGGTGCCGAGTCCGCGGCCGTGAAAGTCGTCGCTGATGAGCACCGCCATCTCGGCTTCCTTCATTCCATGAAGGCGCGTCAAGCGGCCGATGCCCAGGATCTCACGCTCGCCGGTGGCGGGATTTTCCCGCTCTGCGACTAGAGCCATGGCGCGATCGTAGTCGATGAAACACATGCGCGTCAGCCGCTCGTGCGCCGTGCGCTGGCTCAGGTTCAACAAATGGAAGTAGCGGAAATACACGCTGCGTTCCGACAGCCGCTCGTGAAAGGCCACCATCATCGGTTCGTCTTCCGGCCGTATGGGCCGGATAGCGACGTGGGTTCCGTCTTTGGTGGTCCAATCGCCCTCGTACTGCAGCGGATACGGCCGGATCGCCGTTCGGGGCAGATCCTGTTCGCGCGTCTCCTGTCCAAAAACAATCACGCGGGCATCGAGCGCGATCAAGCGCTCCGAGGAAGCGAGCAACGGATTGATATCGATCTCTTTGATCCATGGCTGTTCCACCACGAGCCGGCTGAAGCGCACCAGAAGCTGGTCCAGCTCGGCCAGCGGCACCGGTTTTTTTCCCCGCACGCCTTCGAGAGCGGTAAAGATTTTGGTCTGCTCCATCATTCGCCGCGCGAGTGTCGTGTTCAGGGGCGGCAGCGCCAGCGCCCGGTCCTTGTACACCTCCACCAGCATGCCGCCTGATCCGAACAGGAGAACGGGGCCGAACTGCGGGTCGATGCTGCTGCCTACGATCAGTTCCCACCCATCGCGGGAAATCATGGGCTGAACGGTGACGCCTTGGAAATGCCCGGCTCCCGCTTTTTCGCCCACACCGGTCTCGATCGCCGTCCAGGCGCGCCGCACCGCCTTCTCGTCCGCCAGGTCCAACTGCACGCCGCCGACGTCGGTCTTGTGAGTGATGGTTTCCGAATGCAGTTTCAGGACGACCGGATAGCCAATTTCGCCGGCGAATTTCACGGCGTCATCGGGGGTGCTCGCCACTACGGTCCGCACCGTCGGAATTCCGTACAGGGCCAGCAACTGCTTCGATTCCGATTCCGTAAGCAACGTGCGCCCCGACTTGCGCACCTCAGCGATCAAGGCCGCGACCTGCTCGGGCGCGGTGGAGTCGGATTCCGGAGGGAGAGCCGGTGTCTCGTAGAGACCCCGCAGATTGTACGTATAGCGCCACATGTACTGGAACATCTTCACGGCGGTATCGGGGTACGGGAAGGTGGGAATCCCGGCGTGGTTGAGGATGTCCTCGCCTCCGGACGCTTCCACGCCGCCCATCCAGCTCGCCAGGATAGGCTTGCCTTCCAGCTTGGCGTATGGCTTCAGCTTTTCCGCGATCTGCATCGGGTCGGTCATGCCCTGAGGCGTCATGATGACCAGCAGCCCATCACTGTTCGGATCCTTAGCGGCGATGTCGACAGCTTTGGCATAGCGGTCCGGGCCCGCGTCGCCGAGGATATCGATGGGATTGCCGTGGCTCCAGTGGGCCGGCAGGATTTGATTCAGGGCCTCGGTGGTCGCGGGCGAGAGTTCGGCGAGCTTGCCGTCGAGCGCCATAAGCGCGTCGGTGGCAAGGACGCCCGGCCCGCCCGCGTTGGTCAGGATGGTCAGGCGCGGGCCAGGCGGACGCGGCTGTCTCGCCAGTACCTCCGCCATGTAGAACACGTCGGAAATGTTTATTACCCGCAGCACGCCGCAACGGCGGAACGCGGCTTCCAGGACTTCGTCGCTTCCCGACAGCGCACCGGTGTGAGACGCGGCGGCTTTGGCCGCTGCCTCGCTGCGCCCGGCCTTGATGACGATGATGGGCTTGCTGAGCGCGACCTCGCGCGCGGCGGAGACAAACGCACGGGCGTCGCCGATCGACTCCATGTAAATGACGATGCTGCGCGTGCGCGGATCGTCTCCCAGATATTCGATGAGATCGCCCCAGCCCACGTCGAGCATGGAGCCAATGGAAAGAAAAGCGCTGAAACCGACTTGCTCGCGCAGGCTCCAGTCGAGGATGGCCGTACAAATTGCGCCGCTCTGGCTCACCAGCGCGACATTGCCCGGGCGCGCAATGGCATTGGCGAACGTGGCGTTCAATCCGCTGAGTGGGCTCATGACGCCCAGACAGTTGGGTCCAATGATGCGCATGCGCCCGCGGCGTGCCTCTTCGAGCACCTGGCGCTCCAACTCCGCACCCGCCTGTCCGGCCTCTTTGAAACCCGCCGAGATAATGATGGCGCCCTTCACCCCAGCGGCCACGCAGTCGCGCACCACCGCGGGCACCGTGATGGCGGGCGTCACGATCACCGCGAGATCCACTTTATCGGGCACTGCGCCGATGTTCGGATAGGCCCGGATGCCAAGCACGCTATTGCGTTTCGGGTTCACCGGGTACACGGTTCCGCCGAAGGGGCTGTTGATCAGATTCCAAAGAATGGTTCGTCCAACGCTGGCCGGGGTTTCCGTCGCGCCGATCACCGCGACGTTCTGAGGGGCAAAAAACACGTCCAGAGGCCGACGGCGCAAGCCGAGGATGTCGTGAGCAGATTCACTGCCGGGAAGAGTTTCTTTGACCATTTGTCTATTCTATTGTCCGCAATCTCGCTGGCCTTTGGCGATAGCCCGAAAAGGTTAACAGGGCGATGTTTCACCCATGTTACGATCGTCAGAACCGGCTCATTTTTGCAGTGTTTCCGCGCTTTTCTTTTGGACCACAACGTGATTCGGCAGATTGCCACTCAGGAACTACGTCCCATGCTGAAACTGGCGGCTCCGCTGGTGGTTGCGGAACTCGGCTGGATGGGCATGGGCATTGTCGACACCATGATGGTGGGACGCGTCAGCGCGGAGGCCATGGGCGCCGTGAGCCTGGGCAGCGTGCTGTTTTACGCGGTAGCGATTTTTGGAAGCGGTCTGATGCTGGGCCTCGATACCCTGGTGTCGCAAGCTTATGGCGCGGGCAGAAGAATGGATTGCCACCGTGCGCTCATCAGCGCCGTTTACCTCAGCCTGCCGCTGGCGCCCGTCCTCATGTTGTTGGTCTGGTGCTGGGAGCCGTTGCTGGCGCGCTTCGGGATTAACCCGTCGGTGATGCGGCAGACCTTGCCCTACTTGAGGGCCATCATGTGGAGCACGTGGCCGCTGCTGCTCTATTTTGCGTTACGCCGATACTTGCAGGCCATGAATCACACCGCCCCGATCATGTTTACGCTGGTCAGCGCGAACCTGGTGAATCTCGCGGGGAACTGGGTCCTGGTATACGGCCACTTGGGCGCCCGCGCCATGGGTGCCGAGGGGTCGGGCTGGGCGACGTGCATCTCGCGCGTCTACATGATTGCCGTGCTGCTGATTTATACGTTGTATGATGCCATCGAAAATCGAACCGGCCTCATGGACGTGCAGCTCGAACCCGATTTCGCGCGGATTCGCGCTCTCCTCAAGCTGGGATTCCCGGCGGCCGCGCAGCTCTCGCTCGAGGTCGGCGTCTTCGCCGCGGCCACGGCGTTGATCGCCACGCTCGATCCGCTCTCGCTGGCCGCGCATCAGATCGCGATGAACACCGCCACCTTCACCTACATGGTGCCTTTGGGGATCAGTTCGGCCGCCGCCGTCCGCGTCGGCCATGCCCTGGGCCGTGGCGACATCAGCGCTGCCGCGCGCGCCGGATGGACCGGCATGGGTTTGGGCGCGATTTTTATGGCGGGCGCCGGCGTGGTGCTGGTCACGCTGCCGGAATACGTGGCGCGCGTCTTTACTACGGATCGCGCCGTCATTCGGAACGCCGTCGCATTGCTCGCAGTGGCTGCCGCTTTTCAACTTTTCGACGGCATCCAGACCGTGGCGACCGGTGCGCTGCGAGGAGCGGGCGATACGCGCACGCCCATGCTTTGCCACATGCTCAGCTACTGGCTGATTGGCTTGCCCCTGGGCTACGTACTGTGCTTTGTTGTGGGGTGGCGCGCCGTCGGACTCTGGACGGGCTTATGCATCGCTCTCATCTTGATCGGCATCGTGCTGCTGCTGGTTTGGACACGAAAAGTCCGTGCCTTGGCGACGACTCATGGAGTCGTCGTGCAGGTGTGAAGGCCCGCGATTTGTAGCCTGGTTCGGCGTCACGCCACGGCAATGAAGGAACTGACTTATTAGCCTCGCGGTTCAAATCTGGACGATTCACACGCCGAAATTCCAGGCCATGGGATCGGATCAGATTCTAACCGCGGCTGAAAGCGCCCGGGCCGCGCGCTACCGTTTCGAAGAGGACCGGCAGCGCTACATCGCCGGCCGCGTTTCGCTCCGGAGAATTTTGTCGAACCGCACCGGCATTCCGGCTTCGGAACTGCCCATCGAAGAATCGGGGAATGAGAAACCGCGGCTTCGGCCGCGGCCAGAAGGTCCACAGATCCATTTCAACGTCTCCCATTCCGGGGAATATGTACTGATCGCCGTGGCCGGCGCGGAGGTCGGGATCGACATCGAGCAGATTCGCGCCGATTGTCCGATCGAGGAATTGGCTCAACGATTCTTTGCGGCGCGCGAAACCGCACAACTCCGCAAAATGGCGAGGCCGCGCCAGCTCAGGGACTTCTACCGGCTTTGGACGGTCAAAGAAGCGGTGCTGAAGTGCCTGGGGCTGGGTCTCTCGGTGCCGCCAAAAATCGTGCAGGTGAAGCTCCACGATACCGCGAATCCCTCGATCACCTGCGGCGATGAAGAGCACAAAGTGATCGAGCGATACTTCGTGCACGAATTTGCGGTCGCTAACGGCTATGCCGCGGCAGTGGCAGTGGCGGCGAATCGGGCGGACATCCGGATGGAACTACCCGGTTTTTGACTCGGCAAAAATTGTCACAGCTTGCCCACAGAGAGGAAACTCATTCCCGAAAAAGCGGGAGCTCCTACCCCCATCGTTGCGGATGCCACCCGATTAACCTCGCGGTTTTGGGCTCCCGCCCTTCGCTTGCGCGCCGCGACCGCTCCGGGCAGGCCCAATTCGGGCGGGAAGACAAATCCCATGCCGCGCCTGTCCTCTGCGACGGGACCGTCAAACCGCGTGAAATCGCCCTGCGAGTGGCACCCGTCGCAGTCGGCTAAAGTGAAAAGGTACTTCCCGCGCGCCAGCCTGGCCGGGGTGATTTCCAGCTTCACATCCAGGGGTGGCGACATGGCGGGCTTGCGAAAGTAGAGATAGCTGAAGCCGCCAACCGCCGTGACGATCACGGCCGCAAACAGAAAACCTAGTACGCGAACAAACACTTTAATCATGCGATCCTCCCCACGCGCGCTCCGTCCATACGAGGAACGCGGTGAATCGAGGCAGAAAGGCTCAACATCAGTAACTTGTCGAGCTCCGGGCCCTGTTAAAGGCGAGCCTGAGCGGTGGGCTATAATCTTCGTACATCGAGGCACCTCTTGAGCACCTCACCACACGTGGTCACCCGTTTGCTTGTGGACTGGGGTAACGGCGACCAGCAGGCCCTGGAAAAGCTCACCCCCCTGGTTTATCAAGAGCTTAAGCGCTTGGCGGCAAGGTACTTACGACGTGAACGCCGCGAGCACACCCTGCAAAGCACCGCCTTGGTACACGAGGCCTGGCTCCGGCTGATCGATCAAAAGCAGGTGCAGTGGCAGAACCGAGCCCAGTTTTTCGGGGTAGCCGCCGAGATGATCCGCCGCATCCTGATCGATCACGCCCGCAGCCGGCAGGCCGCCAAGCGGGGCGACGGCGCGATTAAGTTATCGCTCGACGATGCCCTTGCTACACCCAATCGCCGCGACTTGGATTTGGTTGCGCTGGACGACGCGCTGCACGATCTGGCCAGGCTCGATCCGCAGCAAGGCCGCCTGGTTGAATTGCGGTTCTTTGCCGGACTTTCTATCGAAGAGAGCGCGGCAGTGCTGGGCGTTTCACCCGCCACGGTCAAACGCGAATGGACTGCGGCCAAGGCTTGGCTCTACCGCGAACTCAGCGCGAGGGCCCACGGCCAGTGACATCCGACCGATGGAAGGAAGTCAAGGAAGTATTCGCCTCGGCGCTCGACCGCTCGGAGGGCGAGCGCCCCGCGTACCTGGATGAAGCCTGCTCCGGCGATCAGGAGTTGCGCCGCGAGGTGGAGTCGTTACTGGCTTCCCACCAGCAGGCCGGCGAGTTTATTGAATCGCCTGCCGTCGCCACCGATACTCTCTTCCACTCCGAAGACGAGGAGGACGCCGATATCGGGCGGCGCATCGGCGCCTATCGCATCGTGCAGGAGATCGGCCGCGGCGGCATGGGCTCGGTCTATCTGGCGGTCCGCGCCGACGAAGAGTTCGAGCGCCGCGTCGCCATCAAGCTCATCCGGCGTGGCATGGAACTCGACTTCATCGTCCGGCGTTTCCGCAATGAACGCCAGATCCTGGCCAACCTGGACCATCCGTACATCGCCCGGCTGCTGGACGGCGGCTCCACCGAAGACGGCTTGCCGTACTTCATCATGGAGTATGTCGACGGGCAGCCGATTCACCGCTACGCCGACAATCAGATGCTTCCGGCCGTCGAGCGGCTCAAGCTGTTTGTGAGAGTGTGCGAGGCCGTCCAGTACGCCCACGATCACCAGGTGGTTCACCGGGATCTCAAGCCGGGAAATATTCTGGTGACCGCGGAAGGCGTGCCCAAGCTGCTGGATTTCGGAATTGCCAAGCTGCTCGACCCGGAAATCGGGCCGCAGCCCGCCGAGCCAACCACCGGCGGATTCCGCATGATGACGCCGGCCTACGCGAGTCCGGAGCAATTGCGCGGCGAAGCCGCCACCGCCGCCAGTGATATCTATTCGCTGGGTGTGCTGCTTTTCGAGCTGCTCACCGGACGCCGCCCGGCGCGCTCCCGCCAGATCGCGGACGAGGCGCAGACCCAGCTTACGGGCAGTCTGGCGAGCATCATCGCGACCGCTGCTCGGGAGGAGCCGCAAGAGCGTTTTGCATCGGTCGGGGAACTGGCCGCCGATATAACGCGGCACCTGGATGGCCTTCCGGTTGCCAGCGCGGCCTATATCCCCGACGGCCGCCAAGGGGGCGCAGAGGCAAAGCCTCCCAGCGGGCCCAACAGCATTGCCATTCTGCCGTTTCAGATGCTCGGGGTAGACGACAAGACGGATGAGTATCTCGGCGTTGGCATGGCGGACGCCCTGATTACCAAGCTGAGCAACATCCGCCGCATTCTGGTGCGGCCCACCAGTTCCGTGCTGAAGTACGCCCAGGGCCCGCACGACCCCGTGACGGCGGCCCGCGAACTCGACGTTCACTACGTACTGGAAGGGCGCTTACGGCACGCCGGCGAACGCGTGCGCGTCACCGTGCAGCTGCTGAGAGGCCGCGACGGATCGTCGCTGTGGGCGGGCAAGTTCGATGAAAAGTTCACCGACATTCTGAACCTCGAGGATTCGTTGTCCGAGCAGGTGGCCCAGGCGCTCGTGGAGAGATTGACCGAGGAAGAACGCGACTTGCTGCGCAAACGCGGCACCGACAACCCGCGCGCGTACCAGGCCTATCTCAAGGGCCGTTACTACTGGAGCGCGCTCACCGAGGAAGGACTCTCCAAGGCCCTGGTGGCGTTTAGCGAGGCCCTGTCGCTCGACCCTCATTTCGCGCACGCGCAGGCGGGGCTGGCCGATTATTACAACTGGCTGGGCGTCTGGAGCGTGCTGCCGCCGGGGGAGTGTTTTGCCGCGGCGAAGGATGCGGCCCTGAAGGCGCTCGACCTGGATCCGGCGCTCGCGGAGGCACACGCTACGCAAGCCTTTGTTTCCTGGATGCAGGACCGGAACTGGGAGGCGGCTGAGCGCGGGTTCGAGCGGGCCATTGAACTCAATGCGGATTACGCGCCGGCGCACCAGTGGTATGCCTACTTGTTAAGCAGTTTAGGGCGGCACGACGAAGCCATCGCCAGCATGGAACGCGCGCAAAGCCTGGACCCGCTCTCCCCCATGATGGGAATCGTGGGCGCGTTCATCAGCTATAACGCACGCCGCTTCGACCACGCCCTCGAGCAGGCGCAGCGCGCTCTTCGCATCGATCCCCGCCATTTCATGGTGTACGACATCTTTGCGTGGGCATACTCGCAGAAGCAGATGCACCGTGAGGCGCTGGCATCGACCGAAAAAGCGCTGGCCCTCGCGCCAGGGGATCCCGTTGCCCTGTGGACCCTGGGCATGACACTCGGCAGCGCCGGCAAGCACGCGGAAGCGCGCGAGGCACTCAACCGCCTCACCGGACTTTCGCAAAGGCGTTATATCTCCGCCTACTACATTGCGGTGATTCACGCTACACTCGGCGATCAGGATACCGCGCTCGAGTGGCTCGAGAAGGGTTTTGAAAACGGCGACTCGTGGATGTTGTGGATGGGGGTCGAGCCGCGGCTCGACGCCCTGCGGACGGCGCCCCGCTTCCAGCGGCTGGAGCAGGCAATGGGATTGAGCGGCGTCCGGGAACGCCGCCCGCCCGAGCCAGCCGCCGTAGCGGCTACGGCGTGGGTCCCGGTTCCCGCGCCTCGAGCCGGGAAGCGGAGTTACATGTGGGCGTATGCCCTGGCGATCCTGGCTGCGGCGGTTTTGATCGCGACCCTCGGCGAGTCTCTCATTTCGAGGCGCGGCTTTCCCTTCGACAACATCAAAATCACCAGTTTGCGAACGAACGGCAACGCGAGGAGCGCGGCGATTTCGCCCGACGGCAAGTATGTGGCGTATACGCTCGAGGAGGGCGGGCACGAGGCCATCTGGATCCGCCAGGCCGAGGTGACCGCCGGCGTGCGCGTCGTGCCGCCGACAGGGGCCATCTATCGATCTCCCAGCTTTTCACGGGACGGCGCTTACCTTCATTACGTCGCCTATGATGCCAATGACTTCGAACACGGCTCCCTCTATCAAGTTCCCATTCTGGGCGGCCAACCCAAGAAACTGGTCACGGATGTCATGAGCGCCATCACGCCCTCTCCGGACGGGACGCGGCTGGCTTTCATACGAAGCAATCTAATCGAGGGACGGGACGATCTCGTCATCGCCAGTCTCGGAGGCGATGGAGAGCGAACGCTGGCTGCCCGCAAACATCCGGATCGGTTCGGATATGCTTCTGCACCGGCCTGGTCGGCTGATGGCAAGTGGATCGCTGCCGCCATAGAGAAGTCTGATCCCCAGCAGGGACACTACTCGAACCTGATCAGAATTCGGGTGGACAGCGGAGAGCAGAGACCGTTGTCCTCCGAGCGCTGGCAGTTCGTGGAGAGAATGGTGTGGCTCGGCGATGGCTCCGGTGTCCTGGCGATCGCCCAGGATGCCGACTCGACATTCCAGCAGATTTGGGAAATACCCGTGCGCGGCCCGGCGCGCAAAATCACCAACGACCTTACCGACTACATTGGGCTCAGCATCACTGCAGACTCCCGGCAACTGACGGCGCTGCAGTTCCAAACCCTGGCGAACATCTGGGTCGCGCGGGATGGCAATGCCGAGCATGCCACCCAGATCGTTCCTGGTCCGGGCAGATATTACGATCTGGCCTGGACTCCCGACGGCAAAATCCTGTACTCCGCCGATGCCAGCGACACCGTGGATCTGTGGATGCGCGAAGCGGATGGCTCGGGGGCAAAGCAATTGACCTCGGGCGGGCGGAGAAATTATTCGCCGGCCGCGTCGCCGGATGGCCGGTACATTGTCTTCCATAGCAGCCGGACGGGAAACTGGAATCTCTGGAGGATGGATACCGACGGCGGGAATCTGCGGCCCTTGACTCAAGGCAGCACGGATGGAAGCAACTGGCCGCAAGTCTCGACAGACAGCCAATGGGTGATCTTTCATCACCGGGCGCCAACCGGGGCGGCACTGCACCTTTGGAAGGCGCCGATGGAGGGGGGCGGCCCCGTCGAGATCACTCGGGAAGCCTGTCAGCGGCCCGCGGTTTCGCCGGCCGACGGCAAGATCGCTTGTTGGTACGCTGAAGACGCGGCCAAGCCCAAATGGCTCCTGGGCATCTTTCCGCCGGATGGCGGGCAGCCGCTCAAGACCCTGGAGTTCGCGCCGAGTGTTTCCATCGACAGCAGCATGCGTTGGACACCCGACGGCCGCGCCATCACCTACGTCGACAACCGCGGAGGCATATCCAATCTTTGGAGCCAGCCGCTCGACGGTTCACCCGCTCGCCCGCTGACCAATTTCAAGGCGGCGCAGATCCTGTCGTTCGCATGGTCGCGCGACGGAAAACTGGCGTACTCGCGCGGCATTCTGAGCAGCGAGGTCGTGCTGATCACCGACATGAAGTGAACCTCGGCGCACGGCTGCTATACTACATGAATCAGCATGGATAACATCGAAAATACGACTTCAGCAGGTAGCCCGGCGCGCAAGCAGAAGGAAAACGTCTATCAGGCGGAATACGTCGGTAGCGGAACCTTTAAGATCTCAAAGCCCAAGCGCACGGCAACCAAGCGCCGCCAGGCGGCCCTCAAGAACCCGCAGCGTGGTGCGCGCCGGTAAAACAACGACTGACAGATTGTTCAAAAAGGGCGAAAACCACTCCCTGACGGTCGTGGCTCAGAGTGCGCCCTCTGCGCTATCAGGTACTTACCGAGAGCGGTTGCTCGGCGCGGTTTTTCAACAACCTCTTAGATAAGAGCCGGCTAAGGCAGGCCGTTGCTATAGTGGTAGACAAATGCGCGGAACGCGCTGGCTGCTGCTACTGGCTATCCTCGCCATTGTCGCGGGAATTGGAATTACCTACCGGACGCAGCGCCAGGTTCTCCAGAAACAAGCCCCGGCGAAACCCCCGATGCTGCCTACTGAGGTCAGCGGCCTGCGCGATGACTTCGAACACGAGCATACCGAGGCCGGGCAGAAGAAGTGGAACATCGCGGCGCACACCGTCCGGCAGGAAAAAGACAGCAGCCAGGTCCAACTGCAACAGGTCAGGCTGAAAATCTACAGCAAAACATCTGATGACTACGATCTGGTGACGAGCGCGAAAGCTGAATTCGATCAAACTGCGTCCCGTATGTATTCCGAAGGCGACGTCGAGATTACGCTCCGCGTTCCAGTAGTCGGGCAGCCCACCCGGCCCCTGGTCAATATCAAGTCTTCGGGAGTGACCTTTGACGTCAAGGCCAGCAAAGCTTCGACGGACCGGGCGGCCAGCTTCACGTTTGAGAATGGCACGGGCCACGCCCTGGGCGCGTTCTACGATGCGACCACGCGCGAACTGCATCTGCGCCACGATGCCGAGATCGATATGAAACCTCCAGGCCCGCACGCGAAGCCCATGAAAATCCAGGCCGGCGAAGTCACGTACAAGGAATCGGAGTCCAGAGTCTGGTTGAACGAGTGGGCGCGGCTGACGCGTGACAACACCTTGGTCAACGCGGCTTCCGCCATCGTGCAGCTTGAGGATGGTTTCCTCAAGCAGATTGACGCCTTCCAAGCACAAGGAACGGACGAGTACCCGAAGCGCAAGCTCGAATACGCCGCCGACGAATTGCGCGTGACTTATAACGACCAAGGCGAAGTCGACCACATTTCCGGAAAGACCAACGCGCGGCTGGTGTCCACCTCCGAGGGCTCCGGGACCACCATGACCAGCGACTTTGTGGATCTGACGTTCGAGACGGTCAATAACGAAAGCGTGTTGAAGAAGGCCGTGGGAGTTGGCAGGGCCAGGATCGAATCGAAGCCGGTGGCCGCGCCTGACGGCAAGCTGCCCGAGACGCGCGTGGTTGAGAGCGAGTTGATTGAAGTGGGCATGCGCCCCGGCGGCCGCGAGATTGACACGGTCGCCACCCTGGCGCCCGGCCGATTGGACTTCATTCCCAACCAGCCTGTCCAGAAGGCGCGCCATCTCGATGCGCAGCGCATGATCATGACCTACGGGCCGGCGAACCAGATCCAATCGTTCCGTGCGACCGGCATCCAGACCGAAACCGAGCCCAATGCCGAAGAGCGGGCGAAAAAACAAGCGGTCTCCAAAACCCGCAGCAAGGAAATGTCGGCCGAGTTCGATGCCAAGGGCCAGATGAAGCACATGGAACAGCAGGGCGACTTCTCCTACCAGGAAGGCGATCGTCACGCCCAGGCCATCAAGGCCACCATGGACGCCGACAGCAACGTGATGACGCTAGAGGACGCGGCCCGCATGTGGGATGCGACCGGAGCGACCGCCGCCGACCGCATCCGCATTGATCAGAAATCGGGAGATTTCACCGCCGTTGGCCATGTCAGCTCCAGCCGGCAGCCGGATAAGAAGAATTCGCCCTCGGGCATGCTGTCGGGCGACCAGCCGGTCGAAGCCCTGGCCGGGCGCATGACTTCGGCGAACCACAATCGCCTGCTGCAATATCAGGAGCGCGTAGTGATGTGGCAAGGCGGCGACCGTATCACGGCGGATCGCGTGGAGATCGATCGCGAGAAGCGAACGTTTCGTGCCGGCGGAAACGTCATCACGCAGTTGCTGGAGAAGAAGAGCGCGACCGAGCCAAAAGCCCCGGCCGGCGCGGCGAATGCCACAACGCTCCCAAATTCCCAGCCAACCCCTACATTCGTGGTTGTAAAGGCTGCCAGTCTTGTTTACACCGATCAGGACCGGCTAGCGAACTACACCGGCGGCGTCGTGCTCAACCGCCCGGAGTTGCAGGTCAAGGCGGATGAGCTGCGCGCGGTTCTGGCGGAATCGAAAAGCGACGACAAGAAGAATGCGGATGACCAGGATCAGTCGCGTCTCGAAAAAGCCTTTGGCGATGGACACGTCGAGATCGTCCAGACCGCGCTCGACCGCACGCGCACCGGCACCAGCGATCACGCCGAGTATTACACCGATGACGAGCGCATCATTCTGCGTGGCGGGCAGCCGCAAATGGTGGACAGCAAAAAGGGTTACGCGCGCGGGGCGGAATTGACCTACTACGTGAACGATGATAGGCTGCTGGTATCCGGCGGCGGCCCGAAGGAACGCGCCACGGGCCACCTGCGTCGCAAACAATAACTCCCGACATGCGAAAGCTGGAAACCAGCGAAATCTCGAAGTCGTACCGCGGCCGAAAGGTGGTCGATGATGTGTCGGTTTCGGTGCAGCAGGGCGAAGTCGTGGGGTTGCTGGGTCCAAACGGGGCCGGCAAGACGACCTCCTTCTACATCATCGTCGGCCTGATCAGCGCCGATTCCGGCCGCGTGCTTCTCGACGACACCGACATCACCGCGCTCGCCATGTTTCAACGTGCGCGGCGAGGCATCAGCTATCTGCCGCAGGAAGCTTCCGTGTTCCGCAAGCTGACCGTCGAGGAGAACCTGATGGCGATTCTCGAAACGCTCCCCATGCGTCCCCGTGACCGGCGCGAGCGCATGGAGCGGCTCATCGAGCAGCTCGGTCTCGAAAGGGTGCGCCGCAACAAGGGCTACGCTCTTTCCGGCGGCGAGCGGCGGCGCGTAGAGATCGCCCGGTCGCTGGTGATCGAGCCGAGTTTCCTGCTGCTGGACGAGCCATTCTCCGGTATCGATCCCATCCAGGTGCTCGAACTGCAGCGCATCATCTTCGATCTGAAGCGCTCGGGCATCGGAATTCTGGTGACCGACCATAACGTGCGGGAGACTCTGATGGTGACCGACCGCGCGTACATTATTAATAACGGACGGATCTTCCGTGCCGGCAGCCCGGAAGCACTGGGACGTGATCCCGAAGTGAAGCGGGTGTACCTCGGCGAGTCGTTTACTCTGGCCGAACCCGGCTCCACCTTTCCAAATTAAGGGCTTCATCGTACTCATTACAAGGGAAATACGAGCAGTGCCAGTCCGGCCGCTTCTGATATCATAAAAGTGGTCATGAGTTTGCTTTCGCCAAGACTACAACTTAAGGTCGCGCAAAAGCAGATCCTCACTCCCGGGCTGGTCCAGATGGTCACGGTTCTGCAGTTGAACCGTCTGGAACTAAAGGAGATGATCAACCAGGAAATCGTCAACAATCCGGTCCTGGAAGAATCCACCGAAGATAACGCGGAAGAGATTACGGCCGAGGAATTGCAGCCGCTGCTGGAGGCCCCGGAACGGGTCGAGCCGGCCGATCAGGAGATCCTGGAGAGCACCAATGGCGCCGGTGACGCAGCTGCGGACATTCTGCGCAGCGAAGTGGCACTGGAGCCAAACGTGACGGAGATGGTGGCAGAACTGCCGGACGGTGCGGCCACGCTCGACGCGGCCCTGCCACAAGGCGAAGAACCTCCCGCGCCAGCCGATCCGTTCGATGAAATCGATTTCGGTTCTTTTTTCGACGAATATCTCGATCCGGGCTACAAGAGTCCCGCCGCTGAATCCGTTGAAAAACCCTCTTTTGAAACCTTTCTTTCGGCGCCGCTCACCCTCGGCGATCACCTCCGCTCGCAGTTGAGTGTGAGCCTGCTCTCGGATGAGGTTCGTGATGCCGCCGAAACCATCATCGGCAATCTCGATGAAGACGGATACCTGACGGCCTCGCTCGATGAGATCGCGGCCATGGCAGAGCACGCGCTGGAGCAGATCGAAGCCGCGCTGAAAGTGGTGCAATCGCTCGAGCCGGCGGGCGTAGGCGCCCGCGATTTGCGCGAGTGCTTGTTGTTGCAGCTCGACAGCCGCAACGCGCGCGGCAGCGTGGCCTGGCAGATCGTGTCCAATCATCTGCATTTGCTCGAGATGCGGCAGTTCCGCGAGCTGGCAAAAGTGCTGGGCCGTCCCCCGGAGCATATCGATATCGCCGTGAAAGTCATTAAGCGGCTGAACCCGCGGCCCGGTCTGCGCTACTCCGGGCCAGGCGCGCGCGTGGTGGAGCCCGACGTTTATTTCACCAAGGACGGGGATCACTACGTCATTCAGATGAACGACGAAGAGATTCCGCAGCTCCGCCTCAACCCGCAATACCGCAAAATGCTGGACCGCGACCAAGGCGCGACCAAGGACGTTCGCGATTACGTGCGCGAGCGCTACACCTCGGCCATCCAGCTCATGAAGAACATCGAGCAGCGAAAGCAAACCATCCTGCGGGTGTGCGAGAGCATCGTGCGCCGGCAGACGGAGTTTCTCGCCCATGGTCTCGACTATTTGAAACCGATGATGATCAAGGAAGTGGCGGAAGAGGTCGGGGTGCATCCGTCGACAGTGAGCCGCGCCGTCGCCAGCAAGTACGTGCATACCCCGCAGGGCGTATTTGAGCTGCGTTATTTCTTCTCCGAAGCGGTGCAGGGGCCCTCGGGGAGCGCAACGCCATTATTGCTGCTGAAGCGGCGTGTTAAGAAAATGATCGAAGAGGAGGACAGCGCGCATCCGCTCACCGACGAGCAGATCACCGCGATGCTGCAAGCCTCCGGCATCCAGGTCACGCGGCGAACGGTAGCGAAGTACCGTGAAGACATGAAAATCCCCTCGACGCATCAAAGGCGCATTCGGAACTGACCGGTCCCGGTCAGAAAGTGGGGGTTCGTACAATGCGAATCACATATACGGGCAGGCAGGTGGAATTAGCTCCGGCGCAGCTTCGCAAGATCGAAGCGCAGTTCGCCAAACTCGGCAAACTCCTCGACGGAAGAGACGAGCGCGAGGCGCACGTCGTTCTCTCCGTCGAGCGGCATCTGCATTGTTGCGAGATCGGCGTGAATTACCACAGCCATTCGCTGGTCGGCCTGGGCGAAAATGCCGACCTGTTTACATCCATTCACGCGGCCATTCAAAAGCTGGAGAAGCAGGCGATCAAGGTGCGGGCCAAGTGGCGCGACACCAAGCGGACGCCTCGCAAAGCGGCGGAGTCGGCCGAAGCCGCCAAAGTGCCGGCCGGTAGCGCGCCCGAGGAGAAGAAGATCTTCCGCGTCAATCACCACCAGCACCGCAAGCCGATGACGCTCGACGAAGCGCTCCTCGAAATGGAGAAGGACCGGGACTACCTGGTCTATCGCGACGCCGACACCGACCGGCTGGCGGTGCTCGTGCGCCGGCGCGACGGCCATTTTGACCTGGTGGAATCCTGACGCCGGATGGCTCGCAAAGTCACGGATAAGCGGCTTGCCAAGAGCGAAACCAAGCCAGCCGCTCCTAGCGCCGAACTCGTCATCATCACCGGCTTAAGCGGATCGGGCAAAGGTTCGGTCCTCAAAGTCTTCGAGGACCTGGGTTACTATTCGGTCGACAACCTGCCCATCGGGCTGATCCCCAAATTCGCCGAGCTTACGCGCGATTCCGCCTCCATCCGCTTCGCTGCCCTGGTCGTGGACATCCGCGAAGGGCAAGGCCTGAAACGCTTCCCGGAGATCTACGCGCGCATTCGCCTCGAAATCCCCACCCGGCTGATCTTTCTGGAGGCGGACGACGACACCATCGTGCGGCGTTTCAGCGAAACGCGGAGGCCGCATCCGCTCGGGACCAGCCAGTCCATCAGCACGAGTGTTCATCAGGAGCGCGGGATGCTGGCGCCCATCCGCAAGCTGGCCGATCTCACCATCAACACCTCCAAATTCACGGTGCACGAACTGCGCGACTTCATCCGGGACAAGTTCGTGGGCAAGCGGGACGAATCCAAGATCATGGTCTACGTGACGAGCTTCGGCTACCGTCACGGCCTGCCGGCCGACAGCGACCTGGTGTTCGACGTCCGCTTCCTGCCCAACCCCAATTACATTCCGCGATTCAAGAAGCTGACCGGGCGCCATCCCGGCGTGGCGCGCTATATACGGTCTTTTCCGCAGACCATTGAATTTATCGAGCGCATCTCGGAGCTGCTGATTTACTTGCTGCCGCACTATATCCGCGAAGGAAAGAGCTACCTGACCATCGCGTTCGGCTGCACCGGCGGGCATCACCGTTCCGTGATGATTGCGGACCAGATCCGCACCAACCTGGCGGACGCCGGCTATCGCGCCAAGGTCACGCACCGGGACGCGACGAAGCCGGTGTAAGCATCCGGCTTTGATTCACTTCAGATGCGCGTCAAACCACGCAAGGGCGCGACGATTGACATCGCGGCGGTGTTCGGGCTTCGCGATCCGGTGGCCTTCCCCGGCGTAAACCACGAACTCATTCTCCACGCCCAGCGTGTTCAGCGCATGCCAGTATTCGTAGGACTGCGGCAGGGGGCACTCGCCGTCACGTTCGCCCACCAGAATCAGTGTTGGGGTCTTCACGTTTTTGATAAAGGTGATGGGCGAGCTGCGCTGGTAGACCGCCGGATCGTCGTATACCGAACCTCCGAAATAAGGAATCAGCCACTGGTCAATCTGGTTCTCGCCGTAGTAGCTTTGGTAATTCGCAATGCCTGCACCCGCCACGGCGGCGCGGAACATCTGTGTTTGGGTGATGGCCCACATGGTCATATATCCGCCGTAACTCCAGCCGGTTATGCCGATCCGGTCGGGATCCACGGGAGCGGTGCGCAACACTTCGTTGACTCCGGCCAGAATGTCCCGTAAGTCGCCATAACCGAAATCGCGCACATTGGCGCGCGTAAAAGCCTCGCCTTGGCCATAGCTGCCCCGGGGGTTCGGATAGAACACAAAGTAACCCGCGGCCGCCAGCATGGTCTCGTAATCCCAGGTGCTGGGCCAATGCGACTCAAGCACGCTGGCTGGCCCGCCGTGTACCGCGACCACCAGGGGATACCGTCTCGCCGCATCAAAGCCCTGCGGATAGAGCAGCCAGCCCTGCACCCGAAATCCCTCATTCATCCAGTGCAGGCTCCTGGACTCGCCCCAGAGAGGATGCAACTCGCCATTCACCTGCGTGATCTGTTTCCACTCTCCAATGGCGCCGGCCCAAACCTCCGGCGGATTGCGGAATGACTCGCGGATCACGGCGGAATTCTTCCCATCGGGCGTCACCGCCAGCGCCAGCTTCGAGTGTTCCGTCCACAGTGGCTTGACTTCGAGGCCTGAAGGATCGAGAAGCGCAATCCCAACGGCTCCATCCGTGTGTTCGGTAAACAGGATCTGCCCGGACGGCAGCCAGCGCAGCCATCGGGGAGACGCTTTGCGCGCCGGCGTCAGGTCGCGCAGCTCCCCACCGGAAGCCGGAAAGGCAAAAACATCGCCGCCGGTCACTCCCTCGTCGCTCATCAGCCCTCCGATGAACGCCACTCGCTTCCCATCCGGCGACCACACCGGGTTGGCAATCTGCATCGCGGTTTTCAGAATGGAAATGGTCTTTCCCGTATCGGCGGCGATGGTATAGATCTGCGCCAGATACCAGTTAGCATCCCCGGGGCCTGGCGCCGCCGTCGCGACGAATGTCTTTCCGTCCGGCGACCAGTCATATTCATGCACGTAGAGATCCGCGGGTGATACCTGGCGCACTTTGCCGGAAGCAGGATCAACGATGGTGATTCGCTGGTTGTAGATTTGCTCGCTGATCACGCCGGTCCCGGCGATCACGGGCTCGAGCGGTCCGGGCTTGCGCGGCGCGTTTGCGGTAAAAAGGATCGCGATCGATTTTCCATCGGGCGACCAGGATGGACGTTGCCAGGCGCCGGCCACGCTGGTGATTCTGCGCACATGACCCGCCGGCAGGTCCGCGATGTAGAGCTGAAGCTGGCCCTCCTTCTCGGCGTCGGACAGAAAGGCGAGGTGCTTTCCATCGGGAGACCAAGCCATGTCGTACTCATGAAATTCCGCGGCGCCCTTGCCGGCTGTCACTCGCACGGCAGCGCCGCTTGTGCGAGGGTCGCGCGTGTAAATGGAAAGCGACTCTGCCCCGGTTTCAGCGTCTTCGTGCGACTCGACCCACGACACACGCGTCCCGTCGGGGGAGATGGAAACCTCGTTCAATTGGCGAACGTGAAAGAGCGCATCCGCCACCTCTTCCACGGCGGGCCTCGAGGTCGCGGTCTGGGGTGCACCAAAGGCCACACTCCACGCAGCGCCCAACGCCATCAGGGCGCACTGCAATTGCGCGTACACGAACCTGCTGCCCAAGGTTAACCGCATCGTGAGAACGACTATAACTCAAGGCTGATGAAGGCTACAAATGCGCAACCGATGTTAACCATGAGGGCCCGCAGCGCGCACAGAATGTATGCCTGGTTATGGTAAGTACCACGACATCAGTAAGTCGGCACTGTTATCCAATAGCGATCTGGATTTATGCCGCGACTTACAGCAGAATCGAAATCAAGAGAGCAAACCCATGCTGGACGGCTACCCACACAGGAGACCTTATGAAGACGCCGCTCAGTAACATGATGAAGATCGCCGCGATGTTAGCGCTCGTAGGCGGTCTCGAAGCACAGTCCCGATTCTTGTACACGAACAACGATGTTCTTTCCGCCAACACAGTTTCCGGCTTCTCCGTAAGCTCAGCCGGCGCCTTGACGCCGCTGGCCGGGTCACCGTTCCTGACGGGAGGCAGCGGCGTGGGCGGTGGCGCATTGGGAGCAACCCGCATTACTGTCGTGGGAGGAAAATTTCTCTACGCTTCAAACGGCGGTACGCACAATATCAGCGCGTTCTCCCTTGACCCGAATACCGGCGCTCTGACGCCGGTCGCCGGTTCCCCGTATTCCTCAGGCATGGGGTTTGCCGACATCTCGCTCGCGGCCTCGCCGGATGGACAGTTCCTGTTCGCAGGTACGGCTGCGAACACCAGTGTGGTCACTTTTGCGATCGCAACGGACGGTTCGCTGACTGAAGTCTCCAGCTTGAATGTTCTGGAGCCTCCCGCCGGCATGAAAGTATCAGCGGACGGGAAGTACCTGGCCGTCAGCTTGCCCAACTGGGGTGCCTTTGGCTCGGTGGCCATGTTCAGCATCGCGTCAGACGGCTCATTAGCCATGATCAATGGAGCGCCGTTCCAGGGCCCCGGACCGGCAGGCAATCTCTCCGACGTGGATATCGATTGCGCCAGCAGCAACGTTTTTGTCGCTAACAACACGGGCATGATCGCTACGGTGGATGTGTTCGGCATCGGCTCCGGTGGAATGCTGAGCCAGATTTCGGGATCGCCGTTCTCGGCAGGCCCCGCGACCAACTCTACCGTCGCCATCCTGAGCCCCAACGATAAGTTCCTTTTCACCAGCGATCAGGGGAGCAGTTCCGTTACCGTATTCAACGTGAATGCCGGCGCACTCAGCGCGGTCTCGGGCTCGCCGTTTGCTGCCGGTGGCGGGGGAACTCCCGCCGGAATGTCGACCGACCAGAGCGGCACGCTGCTTTACGTGGCCGGCAGTCCTAACCTGATCCACGTTTTCACCATCGGGTCGAACGGCAGCTTGACAGAAGTACCCGGATCACCGGTCAGCACCAATCAGACGGGCGGGCAACTGCTCTCCCTAGCCGCGTTCCCGGCGAAGAGCTGCACGGCCCCTCCGCCACCTCCGCCCGTGACCCCGCCGCCTCCGCCGGTGACGCCACCTCCGCCGCCCGTAACGCCGCCACCCGTGACGCCGCCGCCACCACCACCCGTGACGCCACCTCCGCCGCCGCCGTCAGGAAATGCCATGGCCGTCCAGATTCAGTTGCGCCACAGCGATTGTGACGACGATGATCCTCCGGCCACCACCATCAACCCCAGGAACCGCCGGAACATCCGGATCTCGATCCTCTCGACCCCCACGTTCAACGCGCCAGCTCGGGTCAAGATGAATTCGCTGACCTTCGGACACTCAGGCACCGAAAATAGCTTGGCGTACTGTGAAATTGGTCGTCACGATGTCAACCACGATCGTATCCCGGACCTGGTGTGCCACTTCCACGTGGAGAAGATGAATTTCCTGAAGGGCGACACCCTGGGAACCCTGCAGGGCATGCTGGTCGACGGAACCACGCATATTGTGGGCGCCGCTTCAGTCAAGATCGCGCACTGAGCGATACGCCGGCCGGGAAACTCGCTTCTTCCCGGCCGGCGCTCCCGTTTTCCGATGAGCGGCTGGCCGCGCCAAACAGCCTTCCCAATGGAGTGAACCGTTTGAGAACCTGCAAGTTGCGGCCAGCCAACTGCAAGGGTAGCATGGCGCGGCAAGGCTTAGCCGCCGGCTTCACCCCGCAGATAAACGGTCCGCGTGGGAAAGGGCATCTCTATCTGCTCTGTCCGTAGTCGTTTCAGAATGCGCTTGCGAAGCTCGTGTTGAACCCGGTACTGCGCAACAAACTCCGCGACATTGCAGTTGACGGTGAAGTTCAGCGCGGAATCGCCAAATCCGGGGATAAGCTGCACCGATGGTGCGGGCTCGGCCAGAAGCCCGGGGACCTCGGCCGCCGCCGTCTTGGCTACTTCCAGAAGCAGCCTCTCCACTTGGTCCGGATCACTGCTGTAACTCACGCTCACCGGAATGCTCAGCGACATTCGGCGTTCCGGAAGGAAATAATTCGTGACAATCGCCTGCGCCAGCTTGGCATTCGGAATGATGATCAGGTTATTGGACGGCGCCCGCACCGTCGTGCTGCGCCAGGTGATGTCCGCGACGTTACCCTCTTCGCCGGTGCTCAGCTTGATGTAGTCTCCGGGCCTCACTTGGCCGGCCACGCTGACGTAAAACCCGGCGAACAGGTTCGAGAGCGTGTCCTGCAACGCCAGCGCCACCGCCAGCCCGCCCACGCCGAACGCCGTGAGAATGGGCGTCACCGAGACGCCGAGCTGGTGCAGCAGGACCAGAATCCCCACCAGCACAATCGACAACTGCGCAAGATTCTGCGTCAGCGTCGTCACCGGCATGGCTCCCTGCACGCGCGTCCCGTAGAACCGGACCAGGTTGCCGGCCAGCCGCGAAGCCATCATGGTGAGGGAGAGGATTGTCAGGATCACCAGGGTGCGCTCGATGAGGCGCGTCGACCGATCGGGCAGGTCCAGAGTCTCGGTGGCAAAGTAAATTCCGATCATCAGCGACCAGATCAGGATGGGCCCGCCGAGGCTCTGAGTCAGAACCGTATCCACCCGGCTCGAGTTCCTCTCGCCCCAGCGGTGCAGCGCCCGGAACAGCACCCGCCTCAGCAGAAAACCGGCCGCGACCGTAATCAAGAGCAGGCAAAGCGGCGCCACCAGTCTCAGGGGGTCATGCAGGGCCATTTGCCGGATCGATTCCATTCAGCTATTCTCCGTTATTCGGAGTCTATCGCATGAAGCCGATGTTCCTGCCGGACGTTGAGAACAAGACCGGATCCGGTCCTTATGAGGCCATGATCGAGAAGATGAAGGCCGCCGGCGCCACCATCCCGCAAATCTTTCACATGATCCGCTACAAGCCCAGTGTGGGCCAGCACCTGAGCCGGCTCACGCAAGAGATCATGCGCGGGCCATCGCCGCTTAGCGCCGGGCAGAGGGAGCTGATCGCGGCGTTTACTTCGTCGCGCAACCAGTGCCCGTTTTGAATCAAGAGTCACGCCGCAGTTGCGGCGGAACTGCTGGGCAATCCCGCGCTGGTGGACGCGGTGCTGGCGGATTACGCCAGCGCGCCGATTTCTGACGCGGAAAAGGCGCTGTTCCGGTTCATCACCAAAGTGAACCGGGAATCCTTCACCATCGGGCAGCAAGATATCGATCAGCTGCATCGCGCCGGTTGGAGCGACGAAGCCGTTTACGATGCCATCAATGTGTGCGCGCTGTTCAACTTTTACAACCGCTGGATCGACTCCTCGGGAGTCTGCGAGATGACCGAGGAGGATCACCGGCAATCGGGGAAACGCCTTGCGGAACGCGGCTACGTGTACTAGCCATGCGTGCCCGGACCGCCACCGCTGACGATGCTGCCGCGATCGCTCACATTTACAACGAAGGCATTCGAGACCGTGTTGCGACTTTTGAGACGCGGCCCCGCTCCGCTGATGACGTGCGTGGTTGGTTCGATGGAGTGCATCCCCTTGTGGTGGTCGAGGAGGGAGACGAGGTTATCGCGTTCGCCGCGACTTCGCTCTACCGGCCGCGGGAGTGCTACGCGGGGATCGCGGAGGTTTCGGTGTACGTCTCGCGTGCCTCGCGTGGCCGCGGCGCGGGCCGGATGGCGTTGGCGGCTCTGCTCGAATCCGCGCAGCAGGCCGGCTATTGGAAGCTGGTGTCCCGCATCTTCCCGGAGAATCACGCCAGCCGGAGACTCATCCGCGCGCTGGGCTTTCGCGAAGTGGGCGCCTACGAAAAACACGGCAAACTGGACGGCGTCTGGCGCGACGTGATCATCGTCGAGAAGCTGATTCCAGAGAATCTGAAAGCGTAGCAGGCGAAGACGCTGGTGGTCAGTTTGCGAGTAGGCCGTTAACCATGCCCAACCGCTCAAAAGCCAGAAGGAACCAGATCTCAGCGAAGCCGACTACACGCCAACAATCGGTCGCGGGACTTCGGTACTGAGGAGCGTTATACATCCCGATGACCTCCTGTCGAATTTCGAATAGGCCGTAGCCCGCCGATCGCGCCGACCGCAACAGGCGGGCTGCGGAAGTGTGAGCGAATTCCTCTGCCGCTCAATTGCGCAGTGATCTGAAACCGGCGCGAAGTTCCTCTGACAAGAGTTTCGGCTGTTCCCACGCCGCAAAGTGACCGCCTTTGTCGAGCTTGTTGTAATGGATCAGTTTGGGATACGCTTTCTCTGCCCAACTCCGCGGAGCTGGATAGAGCTCGTCAGGAAAGACGCTCACGGCAACCGGGACAGAGACGCCTTTGGCATTGAAATACCCGAGTTTGCCCCAATTCTCCCAATAGAGACGGGCGCCGGAAAGCGCCGTGTTCGTCAACCAGGTGATCGTGATGTTGTCGAGAATGTCGTCGCGCGTGAGGCCCTCGGCTTGTCCTTGAAAGACGCGTGAGATCAACTCGTAGCTGCGTGCGTCGTGATCAAGGAAGTAAGCCGCCAGGCCGACGGGTGAGTCCGCGATTCCGTATAATGTCTGCGGTCGCAGACCCATCTGGAACCCGTAGGCGATTCCCTTTTGATAAACGAACTGCAGACGGTCGTAAGCGAGTTTCTCATCGGCGGAGAGACCCGATGGCGCCGGCGCGCCGGAAGAAGCCGCCCCATCAATGTCGGCCGGAAAGATGCCGGGCATGTTGGTGTGAATGCCGAGCAACTCCGGAGCCGCCTGCACGCCCATTTGTTCCGTGATGACCGCACCCCAATCGCCGCCTTGCGCCACGAATTTCGTGTACCCGAGGCGCTTCATCAGCACGACCCAGGCACGCGCGATGTGGGCAACATCCCACCCTGTGGTGGTCGGTTTGCCTGAGTATCCGTAGCCCGGCATTGACGGGATCACCAGGTGGAACGCATCGGATGCATTTCCGCCGTGTGCGGTGGGATTGGCCAGCGGATCGATGATCTTCATCTGTTCGATGATCGAGCCGGGCCATCCGTGGGTAACGATGAGCGGCAACGCATTTTCGTGTTTTGAACGAACGTGGATGAAATGGATGTCCAGCCCGTCGATCTCGGTCATGAAATTCGGCACGGCGTTCAGTTTCGCCTCGACCTTGCGCCAGTCGTACTCTGTCGCCCAATATCGCGCGAGGGCCTGAATCGTCGCGAGCTGTACTCCTTGCGACGCATCTGTAACCGTTTCTCGTTCAGGCCACTTGGTCGCCTTGATGCGCCTGCGCAATTCGGTAAGTTCCTCTTCCGGAACATTCACATGAAACGGACGAATCGCGGTCTTATCACGGTCCGTCTGTTGAGCAACTTCAGTCATAGTTTCGAGTTTGGTCATAGCATTCTCCTTAAGCGTTTGAGTTTCTCGATGGTTTGGCCTTCTCCGGGTCTCACGATGTTCTCCATGCGGCGAGTATGTTGGACTGGCCAATCCAGGACATCACGACATTGAGGGTCTTTCAGCTAACTCCTTCGAATGATCACCACCATCCCTCGATGGTGGTATGGAGAAATACCCTTCTTCGGGTCGCTTCGCGACGCTGCAACCGGCACTATCTGGTATGGAGACAAGCTGATGATCAACACAGCAAGACGGGTGATGCTCGCTTTCGAAACAAGCGTTCCTGGCGTGTTTGCCTTTGGAGATGTTTCGCTCGAAAGTGTCAAACGGGTAACGGAAATGCGGCTTCTCGGCGATCCAGACCCCCAATGTTGGATGGCATGTGTCGCGTGGGCCCGAGATGCCGCGGCGCTGTCACAGGTCAAGAGGGGCGGCCATGAGCGTGATACGCGCGGCCTGCAATCCTACATGACCGCTGCACGCAAAATCGCAGCCACGCTTCGTTCTACATCCTCATCCCGCGTCGCCCACGACGACACACTGATGCGCATCGCCGTCCGACCCTGCCACTCTGTCGGACCGCACCAGCAGGTGCCATCTCGCTGTACTCGCTCGATCACCTGCCGGGTGCGGGCAGCGTCGCCGAATGAAACCAAGACCTGGTTGAGCACCACTTCATTCAGAATCTCGCAGCCGCCTTGCTCAAGTGCTTCGGCGAAACGCCGGGCAAGGCGACAGTTCCGCTCGATCAGGTCCGCGAGGCCGGAGCGTCCCAGCGACTTCAGAGCCGCCCAGATCTCCACACCGCGCGCCCGCCGGGAAAGCTCCGGCGTGTACTGCGAAGGCTCGCGATGTCCGCCCTGCGGCAGATACGCGGCCGTCAGTGACATCGCGCTCTTCAGCGCCGCGGCGTTTCTCACGAATGCCAAACCGCTGTCGTACGGCACATTCAGCCACTTGTGTGCGTCGGTGGCCCAGGAATCGGCATCCGCCACGCCTTTTACCAGGTGCGCATACTTCGGGCTCGACGCCGCCCATAGCCCGAAAGCACCATCGACGTGCACCCACGCTCCCGCCAAGTGAGCCCGCACGCAAATCTCCGCCGCCGGATCGAACGCGCCCGTGTTCACATTTCCCGCCTGCAGGCAGACGATTGCCGGTCCGCTTAGAGGCGGCATTTCAGCAGCCAGCATGCGACCCTGACCATCCACCGGAACCCGCACCACGCGCGAACGCCCCAAGCCGAGCATTCCCAGCGCCTTGATCAGCGACGGATGCACTTCGTCTCCCACAACTACCGTGATCGGCGGCGCACCGAACAGCCCGTCGGCGTCGACGTCCCATCCGTGGCGCGCCAGCACCGCATGCCGCGCCGCTGCCAGCGCAGTGAGGTTAGCCACTGTGGCGCCGGTCACGAATGCTCCGCCGGAACCGGCCGGAAGCTTCAGCGCGTCCAGCAGCCAGATCAGGGAAACCTCTTCCAGCACGGTCCCGATCGGCGACGCCGCGAACAGACCCGGGCACTGATCCCAGGCGCCCGCCAGCCAGTTCGCCGCCAGCGCCGCCGGAAGCGAGCCTCCGATCACGAATCCGAAATACCGCCGGCCGGCCATGCCCATTGTGGCCGGCGAACCGATGCGATCGAGCATCTCAAGCACGCATCCGGCGTCCATCGGCAGCTCGGGCAAAGGCTCGTTTAACTCCGTCAGTCCCACCAGCGCCTCCGGCGAAGGCGCCACGCTGCGGTCCTCCAGGTTCTCCAGGTATCGCGCCGCGGTCTCTGCCGTCAGGTTCAAGAGAGCTCTCATCTTCCTCGATGGTAGCCGGTTGATTGCCCTTCCATAGTATGTCCGGATTTGTTGCACAATTCAGTCGCTTCTCCCTGTGGCAAACCTGGGCGGGCAACCTCAGCAACACTGCTTTTCGAATAAATCTTATACATAATACAATCCGCCCATGACCTGTCCGAAATGTAACGCTGAAATGGAAGAAGGGTTCCTCGCTGGCCAGAGGCTGGCTGTTTGGATCGAGGGTCCCCCACAGAAGAGTTTTTGGCTCGGCGTCAATGTCCGTGGCCGAGAGCGCCGAACGATCCGCACGTTCCGTTGTACGAAGTGTGGGTTTCTAGAGAGCTACGCAAACTAGCAACTGTTGCTTATTCGAAGTTGCCATTGCCAATCCAAAGGCAAGACCTGGCGTCGCAGGGATCCAGAGACCTCAGTCTTTTCGATCCGATATTCGTCTCCGAGTGGCTTCAACGGCGGCTATTCGCATCGAGCTCGCCGCTTCCTCTCAATGTTCCCACCATGTGTTCGAGGTGATACGCTCGTACGCAATAAGGAGCGGACTTAATGACTGGACCTCGATTCAATCGCAGGCGGTTTCTGGTGAGCGCCGGTGTTTTCGCGGGAATGTTCAAGATGAGCCGGAGTGCCGCGGGTGCGCAGGCAACAAGCCCGGCGAGCTTCAACCGCAATTCTGCGCCGAGCCAGTTAAAAATCACGGACATGCGGTTCGTTCTGGTGGCGTCGAACTACGACTACCCCATCATCCGGATCGACACAAACCAGGGAGTTTACGGCCTGGGCGAAGCGCGTGACGCGGGCCGGGAAGGCACTGCGCTCGTGTTGAAGCCCCATCTCGTTGGCAAAAATCCGCTATCCATCGAGCCGCTTCTTGACAGCCTCCGCAATTTCGCCAACCACCAGCGGATGGGCGGCGGATACAGCGCCGTGGACATGGCGCTCCACGACATCGCCGGCAAAGTGTACGGCGTGCCGGCCTGGCGCCTGATCGGCTCCAAGTATCGGGACAAAATCCGCATCTATTGCGATACCACCGAAAGCCGGGATCCGAAGATCTATGCCGAACGTTTCAAAGCAAGAAAGGCGCAGGGCTTCACATTTTTCAAGATGGACCTCGGGACGCACATGGTCGCCGACAGGCCCGGTGCCGTGAACGACGGCCGGGTGGCCACGGAGAAAGGCCTGGAGTACATGTGCGAATACATTCAGGCGGTGCGCGACGCGATTGGATGGGAGGCGCCGCTGGCAGCGGATCACTTTGGCGCGTTGACCGTGAAGGACAGCATCCGGTATGCGCGGGCATTCGAAAAATATGACCTGGCCTGGGCAGAAGACATGATTGATATTGGCAACCTGGGGCCGGGCAGCGACGCGCCGAAAAACTGGCGCGGCTATAAAGAGCTGAAAGAGGCCACTAGGACGCCGATAGCCACCGGCGAGAGCCTCTTCGGGCTGGAGGAAGGCTTTAGGGAACTGATCGACAATCGCGCAATCGACATCATCCATCCGGACCCGCTGACGGCGGGCGGGATCCGCGAGACCAAACGCATCGCTGATTACGCGTCCATGCACGCCATTCAGACGGCCATTCACTTCGCGGGATCGCCGGTGGGGTGCATGGCCTCCGTGCACATGGCAGCAACACTAAAGGACATGCTGGCGATGGAGAACCACGCGATAGACATTCCCTGGTGGGGGGACCTGGTGAGGGGACCATCGAAACCGATCGTAGACAGGGGCTACATCGCGGTACCGGATGTGCCGGGGCTTGGGGTGGAACTGAACGAGGAGGTGGTAAAAGAGCATATCCGCAAGGGCGGGTACTTGGCGCCCACGCCGCAGTACGATGACTACATTCTCGATCAGTTCCGGATCGGCGGCCCGTATCCGCATCTGGATGAGTACGGTAAACCGGTAGTGAGCCGATAGGAAGGCGCTGGACACAAGGGAAGTACACGATGCGCACGGTCTTTTTTCTGTTCGCCACAGTCGCAACGACTACAACGTTCGGCGCGGAGTTGATTCTGCCTTCCGCGGCGCTGGAACGGACCGAGCCGGTTCATGCCATTTTCAAAACGCTGCCTCTCGCTACCGGCCGCGGCCATCTTTCCATCGAGTGGACAGATGTGTACGGGCGCATTGTGGAACGGCGAACCGTGCCCGTGGAGATGAACGATGAGACAGATATCGGGTTCGATCTCGACCTGCGCCGCGCGGAAGCTATGCAGAACGAAGTGAGCGCGCATCTCGTTTTTGACGGTCAAGACAAAAAGGGAGCGGCCGATCACCGGGATCAGGAGGCCCGAGTGACTTTCGTAGCCAAACCGCCGGTCCACACCTGGTGGGATTACGCCATCATCATGTGGCAGAATTACAGCCCGGAGCTGTTCGCAAAGCTCAAGACGCTGGGCATCAACGGAGGCGAGTATGGGGGCCGTGCCCGGAGCACACCGGAATTCCTGCTGAAGAACGACCTGCGCTGGTATGCGGAAAACGTAGCCACGGATTTTTATTCGGCCTATCATCACTACTACCCAGACCGTGACAATGGCTGGGAGTTCAAACTAGCGAGAGCGGCCCATGAAAGGGACAGATCCAGCCTTGAGCCGTTCAAGCGGCACCCGAGTTTGACGGACGCGGAATGGCTTAAGAAGATTCACGACCGGCTGGTGGAGTCGGCGCGCTTTTTCTCGCCATATCGGCCGCTCTTCTACAGCCTCGGTGATGAAACTGGAATTGCTGAACTCGAGGCGGCGTGGGACTTTGATTTCTCGGACGAATCCCTGGTGCCCATGCGCGAGTGGCTGCGGCAACAATACGGCACTTTGGCCGCACTGAACCGGCAGTGGGGCTCGGACTTCAACTCCTGGAATCGGGTAATGCCGATTACGACGGATGAGGCGATGGAGAGGAACGATGACAACTTCTCTTCCTGGGCGGATTTCAAGGAGTGGATGGACATCTGCTACGCGAACGCACTGAAGATGGGCAGTGACGCCGTTCATTCGGTCGACCCCGAAGCATACGTGGGTATCGGCGGCGGGCAGATGCCCGGCTGGGGCGGTTACGACTACTCGCGCATTGTGCGGGCGCTGACTGCGATCGAACCTTACGACATCGGCAACAACATCGAGATTATCCGCTCGCTCAACCCGCACATGGCCGTGCTGACGACAGCCTTTGAGCACGGACCGTGGGAGAAGCACCGCGTCTGGTATGAACTGCTGCACGGCAACCGCGGGCTGATTCTGTGGGATGACAAGAGCGAGTACGTAAATAAGAACGGCGAAGTGGAAGCGCGCGGCCATGAGACGGAGAGTTATTACAACGAATTGCGGAACGGCCTCGGCGCGCTTCTGATCAACAGCGAGAGGCAGTCGGACCCGATTGCGATTCATTATTCGCAGCCGAGCTTGCGGGTCGAGTGGATGTTGGAATCACGGCCGCGCGGGCGGGCGTGGGCCATGCGCAGCCCGAGGGCGGAAAGGACCGAGAATGACTTTCTACGGCTGCGCGAATCCTGGTGCCGGGTCATCGAGGATGCCGGGCTTCAGTACAATTTCGTTTCCTACGGCCAAATAGAAGAGAGCGAACTGTTGCGGGGCGATTATCGCGTTCTGATCCTGCCGCATTCGAGCGCGCTCTCTGCCGCGGAGGCGCACGCGATTCATGCTTTCGTCGCGCAAGGCGGTGTCGTGGTCGCTGATGGCGACCCCGGCGCGTTTGACGAGCACGGGCGCAGGCTGGCGCACGCGCAACTCGCTGATCTGTTCGGCGGCGCGCATGAAGCCCCAATCACGGAGCGCGCATTCGGGCGGGGCAAAGCAATCTACTTGAAGACAAACGTGCTCGATTATCACCGCGAGCGCCTCCTCGGGAAGGGTGGAGAGACGCGCGACCTCATCGCCCGTATCCTGCGCGAGGCCGGCGTCACACCGGCGTTCACGATCACCGATGAAGAGGGCCGACTGGCAGCGGGCGTCGAAACGCATCGGTTCCGAAACGGTGACGTCACGATCCTTGGCCTGCTGAGCAATCCGGATCTGCGGGTAGATGAACTGGGGCCGCCCGATTTTCGTTCGAACGAGCATTTTGCCCGGCGGCGTTCGCTGAAACTCACCATGCCCGAAACGCTGTTCGTGTACGATCTCCGCGCCGGCAAGCTGCTTGGCAATGCGCGAGAGCTGAGTATTCAGCTTGATCCCTATGAGCCTGTGATCTATGCTCTATCGGCAAAGCGTCTGCCGGGGCTTGTGATTCGAGCGCCGGATGGGATCCTACGGGGTGAGACGGCTAACCTCGGCATTTCGATCGACGGAAGCACACCAGCAACCATGCATCTGCTGCACATCGAAGTATCGGATCCTGCTGGCCGCGTAGTTCCCTTCTACTCCGGTAATCTCCGCGCGCGAGGCGGGCGCGCTGCGTGGGCGATTCCTGTCGCGTACAACGATGCTTCCGGAAACTGGAACGCGCGTGTGAAGGATCTGCTAACCGGAGAGACTGGAAACGCGGTGTTCGAGATTTTCTAAGCGGCCGACGCCAGCCCGCACCACCGGCAGACGAAGAGCATCAGGGTTTTGGCAGCGTCTACAAGAGAATCGATTTCCACGTATTCGTCTGCGGCGTGGGTGTTTCCACCGCGTGGTCCCCAGAGCACGGCGGGAATCGAAAATGCCTGGTGAAAGACAAACATATCGCAGGGTCCCTCGATGCCGACGATCGCAGGTTCGGCGCCGAGGATCGCTTCGGCGCATGCCGCTAGTTCTCGTACCAGCGGCTCCGATTTCAGAATCGCCGAACCGGGCATCCAGCGGATGGGAAACGCAACATGCGGCCGCTCTGGAAAAAGCTCCGGTGCAGAACTCACGATCCTATCGAGCCAATCAAAAAACTCGCGCTCGACCTCGTCCTGAGCCTCTCCCGGCATGAGCTGCCAATAAAACTCCACCTTGCACTCTTCAGGAACAGTAATCGGTTCTTTCGTGCCCCAGGGCGACGTGAATACTTTCGTGATCGAAACCGGCACTGGATCCGCGTGTCCCTTGTAAAGCTCGTGGACTTGCGCCTTCTGCCGCCTCGCCGCAGCGAACTCCGGCACGTTCGCAAGAAAGCGTGTGAGCTGCTGGATGACGCCAGCGGGGAACTTGCCCTCCGTGAGAATGCCGCCGGAGGCGCGAAACGTGATGTGTGCCGTCCGCCCGCCGCGCTGTGCCGGACAAACCCGGAGAAACGATGGCTCGGAAATCACCGCGGCGTCGCCATTGAACCCGCGAAGGCGGTTGGCGAGTGTGCCGTTCACGCCACCGAACTCCTCGTCAACAACGGTTTCGAATACCAGGTCGCCGGCCAAGTGCACGTCGAGTTCCGCCAATGACTCAGCGATGAACAGATTCATGGCGACGCCGGCTTTCATATCGTTCGACCCGCGGCCGTAAACGCGGTTGGCTTCCACCTCTCCTCCGAATGCGTCCCGAGTCCAGGGTTGGGTGCCGCGTGGAACGGTATCGATGTGGCCGGATAACACCAGAGAACGCCCCCCGCCTGCGCCCTTGCGACGAGCACCAAGGTTGGGCCGGTCGGCATACTCGCGGCCGGGTTGAAACAGGGGGTGCTCGCTCAAGCCTTTCACATCCGCGAGCTCGTACAGTTCCGGATGCCAGCCCCTGGCGCGCAATATGCCCGCGATGTACTCCTGACAAGCTCGCTCGGCGCCGCTTGGAGGCGTGTTCTCGGACGGGATGCGGATCAGATCGCGAGTTAGCTCTATCAGACGGCTCCGCCGCTGATCCACAAAGTCGGAGATCGTCTGCTGCAAACTCGGGCCGGCGTTGATCATCGATCTGAAGTAGTGAACGGGTACTGTATGAACATCTCGAGACCGCCGTCAAATGGCGCCATCAGTTCGCCGTCAGTGTGAAAACGATCTCTTGCTCATGGGGACGCACGTAATGCCCCGGCCGCGCCTTCAAGCGTAGCGGAACGGACAACGCTCCAACAGCCTGTTCCAAAGCCGTTTCCGGCGCATCTGCATAAGGATTGAACGGATACACAGGCCACACCAGCCGCGCATTCGGATCCACGGCAAGAGTCCAGCCGTGATGGCGTATCCATCCACCGATGTCTTCTGGCCCGAGATTCACCGGCTCAGCGGACAGAGTCAGATTTCTTTTCGCTGTCTCAAGCGTCTCGCCCGCCTTCAGGACGAGTTGCAAAGTGGCGAACGCCTCGTCGGCCGGCCTTCCCTTCCCCGCGATGACGAAACGCATCCTGAGTTGATGATCCGACGCCGGTTCAACGTACAGGTCGGCGAAAAAGCTGTTGAAGGCAAGCGAGAGACGGTCGCGCGCGTCGCTCATTTGAAGGCGGCTGCTCTGGGCCAAATGATAGATGTGCCCGCCGATGCCCTCGCGAAAAGTCGCAAGTTCCGGCTGCCGTTTCGAGTTCGCGCCATTGATGATCGGACCCAGCCTGCCGTGAAAGATGCTCAGGTTCGACTGCCGGTCCAGATAATACTGGCTTGTCGGCGCCTGTGTGGCGATGATGCCGGACAGGCACACGACCCACGGACCGATTTTGCGTATGCCCGCTGGAACCTGCATGCGATAGGTGTAGCGGTCCTGGTCCTGCGGAATGGGTGCTGATGGGCCATCGTGATAATAAAGAGCGTCCTGCGACAGGCGGCCGAGTTGGTCCATGGTCAACTTGTCAGGTTCGAAAAAGCCTGTTAGAAACTCCACATACCGGCGGCCATCCGGGAAGTTGGAGAAAGCGAACTGGGCCCATGCGCTTACACTCCAGTGCCGGTTGCGGTCATTGATCGTCTCCACGGGAATTCCGTTCGGGTACGTGAAATTCTCGTGAAAGTTCAACGAGCGTCGCAGGGCTTCGGGACAGGCCACGTCCCTGCTGTGTTCGCAATAAACGGCGACTGCCGAGAGAGTCAGATGGTCGTAACCGGTAGTGGGCCCCGCGTGGCTGTGTTCTCCCCAGAAGCCATCCGGAGTTTGTTCGCCGAGGAAACGATGCAGGATCGCGGCGCCAAGTTTAACCCATTCGGGCCTGTCGAAGGTCATGCCACCCAGATAAAGAAGCTCAGCCCACTGTGAATAATGGTTCGGCGACGTTCCGATGTAGGGCGATTCATACCAGGGAAAATCGATGCGCTCGGCTGCGTCGGTCTCGAACGGCTGTATGTTTTCGATGAGCGCATGTTGCCAGCGGTCGCGGCGGTCCTGACCGAGTTCACGCTCTAACAGGCGATATGCCTCTAGCCAGGTATATGCATCCCAATCGCTGTCCAGGCGTGGCGCAAAGCGGCCCTTTTCGTTTTCTGAGATCAGGAGGTCGCCGATGCGAATCGCGAGCGCGAGCGTCGCCGCATCGTGATAGTGGTCATTAACGGCATCACGTTTCGCGTAGAGCACGGCAGGCGCGAGGATCGAGTACCCAAAATGCTGCCACCCAGGGACCTTCTCCAGAGATTCCAGCGTGGCATTCGGCTCGGCATCGAGCCGCTCCTGGACGCGGCGTGCGCCTGCATACATCAGCTCAAAGTAACGTTTCGGCAATTCCGAGGCCGCGACCATCGAAGCCATAACGCCCACAAGGCCGATACGCGCGGCTATTTTTACCAGCACGCGGGCACGATACATCGGCTGGCGAGATGGTGTCAACTGCGATTGACGGCAGCTTGGGCACTCCGTTAGACTTACTTGCGCTGATTCACAAAGTCATGCAGCGAGCTGCCAACGCCAAGAAGCGAATTCTCCGGCCGCCGGAGATGAGGGGTGCAAACCGCGCGGCCGTGTTGCAGTTGCTGCGTCACAACGAACACATGTCACGGGCCGACATCGCGCGCCAGAGCGGGCTTTCCGAAGGAACGGTCTCGCGAATCATGTCGGAGCTGATCGCCGACGCGCTGGTTCGGGAAGACGGCGAAGAGAATTCCACCGGCGGCCGCCCCGGGCGCCGCCTGCAGCTCGAACCCACCCGTGTCGCATTCGGCGCCGAGGTTCAGAACTGGGAGACACGTGTGGCGGTCAGCACGATGCGCGGGCACCTCGTCGAAAGCCGGCGGTTTCGGACCCCGTTCTCCGCCGAGGCGACGATCGAGCAAATTGCGGATGCGTTCCTTGACTGCCGCAAGCGGCTGGGCAGCCAGCGCGTCACCGGCATGGGCGTTTGTGCGCGCGGCATCGTGAACAGCGATACGGGCGTGATTGTGCTCGGGAGCCGCGCCGGCTGGTCCAATGTTCGTGTTCGTGAGACGCTCGAGGCGCGAATCCATGAGCCCGTCTACGTTGAGAACAACGTGCGTGCGGCCGCCCTGGCGGAATATAACTACGGTTCACCCGAAGTGTATGGAGCCCGCTGTTTCCTTTTCGTAAAGGTGGATGAAGGAGTCGGCACTGGCATTCTGCTCGATGGCAAGCTGTATCCCGGGCCACGCATGGCCGCGGGCGAATTCGGCCAGATGGTCATCGCCATGTCGCCGGGCCGGGAACGGCATGACCGGCCCGGCTGTCTGGAACGTCTGGCCTCGAACCCTGCGTTGTGCGACCGCTACGCGGTGCTGGCCGGAGAGCGCCGGCCCGCCACTTCCGGTGACACTTCGGCGCGTGTACGGAGCATTGTGCAGCATGCGCTGAATGGCGATCAGGCTGCGCGCGATAGCCTGCGCGAAGTGGCCACCTGCCTGGGCGTGGGAATCTCAAATATCATCTGGGGCCTGGACGCGGATGTGATCGTGGTCGACGGCGCCATCACCGGCGCCTGGCCGCTCATTGAACCCGTACTCTGCGACCCTTTTCCCGAGGGTGACAGCGTCACAGGGTTGAGTGTGCTTCTCCGGCCTTCCGCTTTAGGAGGGGAAGCAGCGCTGATCGGCGCAGCGACACTGCCGTTCACCAGCGTTTTCGCAACCGGTGAATCACGTCATGCTGCCGGGGCGTCGGCGTGAAGTCCGAGGAGGCCGCAACGCGGGCGCAGCCAACAAGCGGCTCACTGCGACGGGTCCTCTCACGCCGCGACCTGATCCTTTACGGCCTGGTGATCCTCACGCCCACGGCGCCCTATCCGGTGTATGGCATTGTTCAGCAGACTTCGCACGGTCATGCGGCACTCAGCTACCTGGTGGCAATGGTTGCGATGCTATTCACTGCAGCCAGCTACGGCAAAATGTCGGGCGCGTTCCCCGCCGCCGGGTCAACCTACACCTACGCGCAGCATGCGCTCAACGAGCACGTGGGGTTTCTTGCCGGCTGGGCGATGATGCTCGACTATTTTCTCATCCCGCTGCTGAGCATCATATACGCCGCGCTCACCGCAGTGCGTTTGCTCCCTCAGGTTCCATACATCGTCTGGGCGATTCTGTTCACCGTGAGCCTGACCCTAATCAACATCCCGGGCATTCGCGTCACCACGCGGGCCAGCTCCGTCATGATGGTCGTCATGACCGTTTGCGCTGTGCTGTTGGTTGTGCTGGCGACACGATATGTAGCCGCGGGCCACGGCGTAGCTGGTCTCTTGAATCTTCGCGGCCTCTGGCGTCCCGAGTCGTTTGCGGTGCGGCCTCTCATGCTGGGCGCGAGCATCGCGGCCATCTCCTACATCGGATTTGATGCGATTTCCACGCTGGCTGAGGACACTGTCAGCCCGGAAAGGGACATCGCTTCTTCGACGGTACTGGTTTGTGTGGTGCAGACGGTGTTCTGTGTTGTCACGGTTTACCTGGCCGAACTGGTATGGCCCGATTACCGCACGTTCCCACAGACTGAAACCATCATTCTCGATATTGGCCGCATGGTGGGAGGCGGGTGGATGTTCGGCTTCATCACGTTTGTGCTGCTCGTGGCAGGGCTCGCCAGCGCTCTCACTGGACAGGCGGGCGCGTCACGGCTGCTCTATGGCATGGGACGGGATGGCGTAATTTCGCGCCGCGTTTTCGGCTATATCGATCCTCGTTTTTCGACACCCACCCGGAGTATTTATTTCATGGCCGTGCTGTCGCTCTTCGGCGCGGTCCTTATGCGGTTTCAGATGGCAGTCGAACTCCTGAACTTCGGTGCTTTCGTGGGGTTCATCCTGGTGAACCTGAGCGTGATTCGGCACTACTATTTCCGTTTGGGAAGGCGGAACGGAGTCGACTTTTTCACCAATCTCATTTTTCCTGCAGCCGGAACCCTCGTTTGCACCTATGTGTGGCTGAGTCTCAGCACGAATGCCAAACTTGTGGGTTTCGCGTGGCTGACGGTCGGTGCCATGTATCTGGCTGTGATCACCCACGGTTTCCGCACGGCTCCGCGCAGCCTCGGAACCCTGGGAGATACGATTAGCACCGAGCCTCTCTAAGGGCGCAGTGCAATGCTACAGTGGCGCTATGAGCACAGTAGATCGTCGTGATTTTCTTCGCGGTGTGGGCGCTGCGGCGCTAAATTCCGCGCTGAACGAAGGCGCCAGGGGCGCCAACGATCGCATTTCGCTCGGGTTCATCGGCATCGGCGTGATGGGGACCGAGAACTTGCAGGCCGCGATGGCACAGCCCGGCATAGCCGTGGCCGCCGTTTGCGACGTCTATCAGCCGCACCTGGAACGGGCCGCGGCACTGGCGCGAAAGGCCGGTCACCAGCCGAAGGAGACAGGCGATTTCCGGCAAGTGCTCGCCGACCCGTCTATCGACGCCGTGTGCATTTCCACGCCGGACCACTGGCATCCGTACATGACGGTGGAGGCCTGCAAAGCGGGCAAGGATGTTTATGTCGAAAAGCCGGTAAGCGTAGCGGTGGACGAAGCTCAGGCGATGGTCACCGCTGCGCGTAAGTATAACCGAGTTGTGCAAGCCGGGACATGGCAAAGATCCGGCGCGCATTTTCAGAAGGCGTGCGAACTGGTGCGCAACGGAAGTCTCGGAAAGGTTACGGTCGCCCGGACGTGGATCTACAGCAATCAGGCCGAGAGCGGCATCGGCAACCCGCCAGACAGTCCAGTGCCCCGCGGTCTCGATTGGGACATGTGGTTGGGTCCGGCGCCGGCTCGTCCGTTCAATCCGAACCGGTTCGGCGTGTACCCGAACGCCTACTCGTACTTCCGCTACTTCTGGGATTACGCGGGCGGACAGCTTACCGATTCCGGAGTTCACATGATCGACATCGTGCACATGGCTTTTGGCGATCCCATGCCGTTATCGGCCGCCGCGCTGGGCGGCAAGTATTGGTTTAAGGATGACACCGAGGCTCCCGACACCCTGCAAGTCAGCTACGAATATCCTGGCTTCCTTGCTTCTTGGGAGCACCGCTCGAACAACACGTTCGAGCACACCAGCAGGCTGATGGGCGCGACATTTCACGGCACGCGCGGCACGCTGTACGTCGACCGGGAGTTATACCGGGTCGTGCCAGAGAAAGGCTCGGATCTGGAACCGTCAGAGATGAGGCGCGTTGCCGATCCTCACCCGCTACACTGGGTCAACTTTCTCGCGTGCGTACGCTCGCGTCAGAGGCCGATCAGTGATATTGAAACCTGCTGCCGATCGTCGTCGGCGTGCATTCTCGGCAACCTGTCGCTGCGGGCACAAACACGAATCGACTGGGACGAGCGCAATGGGACGATCCGGCAGGCAGAAGCGCGGTCGTTCCTGCGGCGCGAATACCGGAGACCGTGGGCCCTAACCCTCTAACAGCGTTGGGTTAATCCAGATTCTTCCAGTTCAGCGGCTCGTCGTGAACGGGCAGCCGGTGTGCTTGCGCGTACTGGTTCCGGGCCGATTGCACGCGGTTGTACCAGTCGTCGAGGGGAAGCAGCAACTCCCGATAGACGAGATAGCTCATGTCTACGGCGCGATCCGGCAGATGATCCTTCACGTCATCCAGTTCGTGCAGGAAACGGCGGCCGTTCGCTTCGGCTACGCGCGGGTGCCAGCTTATGTACCACGTGGATAGGGCGTCGCGGAGAGCGCTGTTGCGCTCGGTGTGAATACGCCGCGCCAGCGCCAGCGCCTGATCCAGTCCGGCAAGGGCTTCCGTGTGGTCGCCTTTTTTTGCTGCCGCGTGCGCCTGCGAGAAAGCCGCGTCAATGCGTGAAAAGCCCCGCAGCATCTCCAGGTTCTGCCGGAAGAAACGCGAGATAGAAACGAACACGTCCAGGTTGTAGCGGTTGAATTCCGCGCGAAGCTGGTTGGCATGCAGCAGGCCGAGGAGTTCATCATTGTCGGCCAAGGCACTTTCCGCCACTTCCAACCGCTTCGCATTGGCGCCTGACCAGGGTTTCTCGTACGACAAGTCCGGCGCGGATGGTACACCGGGCAGCGGAATCGCTTGATCATGCGCCGGGTGCGGCGGCTTGAATATCCGGTCCGAATTCCCCCAAATGGGTTTGCGCGCGGTGGAGTTTACGGTATCCCATGTGTCCGTCCAGACTTGCGCTTGGTAACTCATCAATTGATAAACACGATCCATGCCGGTGACTGACGGGCCGTAGAACAGGGGGTAGAAGGTACTCATCATTTCGTGAGAATCGGGTCCCTTGGGATTCCAACCCGCGGCCGGTATCGTGGCGTAGCCGAGCCAAAACGTCTCGGGGTGAAGTCCCATGTCCGCCCAACCGGCTACCAGCATTCCCATCAGATCAGCATTGCCGCGCGCCGCGTCCGTGGCGATCTGCGTCATCGCGCCTCCGACGCGTTCGCTACCGCCACGGTCCTGATGCAGCCGCCGTGAGCGAGGCAGGACGAAATAATCGGGAAACCATTGCTCCTCTCCTTCGGTCGACGTGTAGATCATCTGGCGGATTCCGTGCGTCTTGAACAGGGGATCAAACTCCGGCCCGTACGTTTCGCCGTTGATGATCCAGGAGGGCAGCCCCTGGATATCGGAGGGTTTTAGCGGATACTCACCCCAGAAAACCACCGTGCGGCCCTGATCATGAAGGTACGTGGTCACCTTCGCTACGAACTCATCGAGCACCCGGCCCACCGTACCCAACTCTTGCTTCCGCTTCAGCTCGCTGCACTGCGCGTTGTCGGCCATGCCGATGTAATACGGTTCGTCCGTAGACAGGTAAATATACTTCACGCCCTTATTAGCCGAGATCAAATCTTCGAACATGCCCACCATGAGCTGGTAGGAATCCGGATTCGTCGTGCACAGCTCGTAATTGCTGTCGGGGAATGCGCGCAGCTTCGCGTATTCGGGATGTTTGAGGATGAATGCGATGTGCGCCGGGCCATCCAGATACGGGATGACTTGAACGTGATATCGGAGGCCATAATCAGTTAACTCCTGAAGCTCGGCCGGTGATAGTGCGTACGGCTCCACGATGGCAGGAGCACTCCGGTACTGGAAGTGTCCTTCCAACTTGATCGCGAAGCCATTGATCTTGAAAAACGACGCCTGTCTCACCGCGCGTTGCAGCTCCGAGAGGTGATCAAGGTGATGTGCGTCATCCCAGTAGATCTGCCTCAATTGCAGGTCCGGCCAATCAACAATCTCTCCGACCGGAAGCAAGAGCGCGTGGTCACGCCGCTTGACGAGCTGCACCAGCGTTTCGACGCCGTAGAACAAACCGGCATCGGCGTTGGCACGGATGCGAATGCGCGCGCGCGATAGCTCGATGCCGTACGCCTGAGCTGCGAGTGCATCGGTGTCACGGTCTTGTGCGGGACCCGGTTCGATTGATCCCGGCGCAAGTTCCAGCCGGACGGTCCGGCCGCCTGCTTGTACGCTTTCGTTCAACGAAAGGCCGAACCGCGATTTCAGATCGTCGCGCAGGCTCTCAACCGCTACGGAGTTTGCCTCCACGCCGGGACCCAGTTCGATTTTCCATTCGCCGCCAAACGGAAAGTCGTCAGCTTGGAGCGTGACTTTCTGCGGCGCTGGAATGACTGTGTATCCACGCCCAAAAAGGTCCGACGTCGTTGCCGTTCGACCTGTGACCGCCGCAGCAAGGCACACGAAGATCAGAGTCAGTGTACGCACTGTCATCGAAGCACTGATGTTATCAGACGGAACGATCGCGAATATAATGCGAATCAGTTCCCATTCCCGGCGTGAGGTTGTCGTCATGGCGTTCAAACTCGCAAAACACCGGGGCCTGCAAGTCACTCTGTTCGGCGACACTTTCTGATTCTCCGCAAGTAAGTGTACCGGCAGAGTCTTGGGTGCCCAGCCCAGATTTGCCTTGACTTGGTCGCTGATCTCGGATAGCCTTATCCAAACTCATCAAGAGGTCTGAAGGTAGAGGGGGACCCATGGATTCGCATGCTTCCTTACGGTACGCAAGAAAGTTCGCTGTTGCCTTCTTACTACTGACGCTTCCGGTCGCGGCACAGACGGGACTGGGCGTGGTCCGCGGGACGGTGCAGGATGCGAGCAAGGCGGTCATTCCCAACGCCAAAGTCACTCTCACCAATACGGCCACAGGTGTCGTGCGCGAAAGCACGACCAACAGCGCCGGAATTTACTACTTCGGCTCGGTCCCGATCGGCCCGTACTCGGTATTAGTCGAGGTACAGGGCTTCAGGAAATGGGAAGGGACCCTGACGCTCGAAGTGGGGCAGACCGCCATTGTTGACCCCAACATGGAGGTTGGAAGTCTGGAATCTGCCGTGGAGGTTACCGGTGCGGCGCCAACCATTTCCACGCAGGGCTCACAGGTCAGTGACGTCAAAGACGCCCTGCGCATTCACGACTTGCCACTCAATGGCCGCCAGATTTCAAACCTCTTCAATCTCACATCAGGCGTCGAGGGTGGAGGTAGCAACACCCGGACGAACGGTATGAAAGTCGGTTCCACAGAGATGAACTTCGACGGATCGTCTTACGTGGACCGTTTTGCCGGAGCCATTTCGAGGGTGCAGCCTGGTCTTGATACCGTCCAGGAATTCCGCATCGAGACGGCTGGCTCAGGAGCGCAGTATTCGCGTCCAGCCACGATCGAACTCGTGAGTCGCAGTGGCACCAATGAACTGCACGGCGCCTTGTTCGAAACGTTTCGCAACAATGCGGACGGTCTCCGCTCGAGAGCGCGACAAGACGGCAACACGGCTGCCAAGCTGATCCGCAACGAATATGGCGGCTGGGCCGGCGGGCCAGTGTTGATTCCCGGTGTTTACAACGGAAAGAACAAGACTTTCTGGTTCTTCGACTGGGAGGGCATGAAACAGCGCCAGGAGACGTTTGCCACCACGGGCGTCGCCACGCCCGCGATGTGGGGTGGCGATCTCAGCAACATCACCGATTCCAGTGGCGACATATATACGCTTTATGACCCGCTCACCACAGGCAGCGGGCCCAATTTCACGCGCCAGCCTTTTGCGAACAACATCATCCCGGCAAGCCGGCTCAACCCCATCTCCAAAATCATGCAAGGTGTGTCGCCGCTGCCGAGTGGCCCGAATGCAGGGGGCAACCCTTGGATCGAGCAGAATTTCCAGGCGGTTTATCCCGTCACGCAGGACCAGCACACCCTCACGTTCAAGATCGATCACAACTTCTCCGAAAAGGATTCGGTCTCGGGGCGTTACACGGGTTCCCCAAACTCTAACAAAACATACGGCGGCCTCTACGGCTTTCCTCCCCCGGGATGCACCAACTGCGGCGGAACGCGCCGGCAGGACGTCGCGGTTTACTCGGCCTATGCTCGTTGGAATCACGTATTCTCGCCCACATTCCTTAACGAGCTACAGCTCTCCGGTCATAGATCTGCGAACAACTCGGGAACGCTGGGCGACAGCACAAAATGGGCAGACAAGCTGGGGTTCCCTAACCCGTTCGGGGTAACCGGATGGCCGACGATCTACACGGACGCTTACAGCATGTTCTATTCCGGAGGCTGGGATGCTGACAATAACAATAAACAATATCTGACCTCTTATGAAATCGATGACAATGTGACCTGGGTCAAAGGCAAGCACACGGTCAAGTTCGGGTTCAAAGGCCGGCAGGAATACAACAACGTCGCGGAATTGCAGCAAGCCCAGGGCTCTCACGGTTTTTACACTAACTGGACGGCGCAATACGATCCGTCCGCGCAAGCCGCGGTGCCGTTCACGGGATCAGGGTTTGCCGAAATGCTGTTGGGCATGCCTGCCGTTCTTAGGGCCCACTACAATCGAGGCTTCTTCTACTTTCAGCAGAAAGAAATCGGTACTTACTTTAATGACACGTGGAAAATCAGCCCCCGGTTGACGGTGGATGTGGGACTCCGGTGGGACCACTGGACACCTTACCACGAGAAACAAAACCGGCTGGTCAACATCGATCCAACTAACTTCGGCATATTCCAGGTGGTCTCGCCGCACAACACCAGCGTCGACAGTCTATCTGGCATCCCGTCCGGAGTTTTGACGTCCTTCAAAGATCGCGGGTTGTCCTGGGTAACCGCGGATTCGATCCACTTCCCGGGTGCCCTGGTTCAAAACTACTGGAAAGACTTAGGCCCGAGGCTCGCGGTCGCATACCGGCTTAGCGATAAATGGGTCGTGCGCGGCGGCTATGGAATCTATTATTGGCCCATGCCGCTATCCCAAATTCTCCAGGCGGCGAGGACTAATCCGCCTCTGGACCTGCGATTCACGAACCACATCGATACCCAGAACGCCACCGACTTCACGTTTGCGCTCACTCACGCGCCCACCTCGGTGGATTTCCTTCCCAACGTTCCCATCGACGTCGTCGGCGTTCAACCACTCGGCGGATCTCGCGAGGGATTCTTCTTCGATCCGAATCACTGGGCAGACGACCGGATGCAGCAGTGGACCGTCACCATCGAGCGCGAGCTGATGAAGAACACTTCCCTTCGGCTCAGTTACATCGGCAACCACGGCAGTAACCTGGAGCAGCGCATGGCTTGGGACAGTTCCCAGGCCCAGTTGAACTACCAAACGCAGACGGGACTCGCGGCCTCGACAAATCCTGACACACGACGTGCCAACCCGAATTGGAATGCCTCGCTGGAGTCCCATATCGGCTATTCGAACGCGAATTCCTTCCAGGCGGAAGTCCAGCGGCGCTTCTCGAACGGACTGGAGTTCCAGTGGTTCTACACGTATAACCACACGCTCAGCACCAGCGATGCAAGTGCCGGCGATGGCGGCGACGGTGCTTTTGTGCCGGAAAACTCGACGATTCTTGGCCAGCCAAACCTGTCTGTAAGCCAGCGCCTCAAGCTGGTGTATTACAACTCGAATTTAGTTCCTCCGCAGCGGGTTACCTGGAATGGACTTTACGAGCTGCCGTTTGGAAATGGGAAACACTTTGCAAATCACGTGTCCGGTCCGGTGAATCAACTGGTGGGAGGGTGGCAGTTGTCCTTCCTGGGTACATGGTCCCACGGGAATTGGCTCGGTGTCGCACCCAAGGGTGAATACCTCTTTGGAAATCCAGCCCTCGATCCGAGTAAGCAACTGGACCTGACGATTTTTGGTAAAAACCAGAAGCTCTGGTTTGCAGGTGATTTTGACCCGACACAGGCGACGAACGTCAACCTGAATTCGCTGACGGCACTTGTGCCGGTCGATCGCTCGCAGCGTACCCTGAGGCCGGCTGGACCGAAGTTCGACAATAAAGTACCCTTCACCCTCGCCGACGGCTCGGTCCGGCCCACCACGATCACCGACTTGCTGAGTTGGAACGCTCAGAACTTCATGCTCAGTCCAGGCAATTGGAGTGAGGATCTTTCGGTTTTCAAATACTTCAACATAGCGGAGAGGATGAAGCTAAGGTTCAGCTCTGACTTCTTCAATGTTTTCAACCACCCCGTTACCTACCTCGCGGACAGTTCATCAACCAGGTCCACTCTCAACCTGACCACGGGCCTCTTGGACCTTAGCCGGCAGGTGAATGATCCGCGGATCATTCAGTTCTCGTTGCGGTTGGAGTGGTAGCCGGAACCGCGATTGACACCGGAGCCGCGGAGTGCGCGAAAATAGCACTCTGCGGCTCCCTTTTCCTCTTTTATCTGTTGGTCTTCTGATCTTATCGGTCGGCTGCCGCCAGTCGTCCGCTCCCTCCCAACCTGAGGAGGCGGTCTCCAAGCCATACCGTTTCGACGACGAGTTTCCGAAGTCGGCGACGGTTTCAGCATCGACTGCGTCAGCATCGGCGTTGATGGCCGAGCCAATCGTCTGGCAGAACTTTAACTCGGAAAACGATATCACCTGGATCCTTCTGCGGGGCAGAATCGGATTCCGCAAAGGCGATCTCATCGTAAAGGGTGAGGGCAGTACGCCCGTAATCCTGGCGCCCAAGGAGCCGTTTGTTGAGTGGAACCGTTACGAAGCGGTCGAGATCCGCATGTACGCCGAAGGCGGCAAAGAGATCAAGGTCAAAGTCGGAAACCAGGAATACAAGCAGAAGATCGCCTCGCTGCGCCAATATCACGATTATCGATTCGATGTGCGTATCGACGAGCCGGGCATCCGTCCGCTGGCCATCATGCCCACCGACGGCCTGCTGGACCTGGTGGCCATCCAGTCGATCCGGATCGTGCCACGAAAGGCGGAGTTCCCTCAGGCTGCCGGCCGCCAATTCCTCGGCAAACGGGATGAGTATCGCAACACACTCTACGTGCACTCGCCGTCCACTGTAACCTTCGAGCTACAGGTCCCCAAAAGCGCACGGCTGCACTTCGGCATGGGAATTACGGAGAAGGGGAGCCCGGTCACGTTTCGGGTGACGGCGGACTCGAAGGAACTGTATTCGAAGACTGTAACGGACACCGACAGCTGGGATGATGCGGACGCCGACCTCTCCTCCTACGGAGGTCGAAGCGTGAAGTTGGCATTCGAGACCAGCGCGGAAAAGCCCGGGGCGGTGGCGCTCTGGGCCAACCCGCTGCTGATCATGAAAGTCCCTAGAAATCGGCCGAACCTGCTCCTTTATATGATCGACACCGAGCGCGCCGATCACAGCAGCGCCTACGGCTACACTCGTGACACCACGCCATTTCTGAAGATGCTTGGCGCTCAGGGGCTCGTGTTCGAAGATTGCCAGGTACAGGCGACCTGGACCAAACCGTCGACTGCGTCACTGCTGACCTCGCTCTACTCTTTCTCGCACGGGATCATTCATGACTTCGACACCATTCCCAAGGGAGCCACGACGCTGGCTGAGCAGTTGCGCGCCGCCGGTTATGTCACCGCCAGCGTGGTAGCAAACCCGTTCGCCGGCCACATCACGGGGTTGCAGCGCGGGTTTGATTACGTGGCCGAGTGGGCCGTCGTGCAGCGCTACCGCAGCGACGCTGAGGACCGGGGCACCGATTCGGCTGCCGTGAACAAAATCCTGTTTCCTTGGCTCGAACGGCATCGCGATGAGCCGTTCTTCGTTTACGCACATACAACCGACCCACACGCACCTTATCGCCCGCCCGGCGGATTTGAGGAGAGGTTTGCGAACCCCGCAGAGACGCCCGAGTTCAATCGCGTCTACAAGAGCCTGGGAGGCAAGGTGAAGTACGGCGGTGGCATCGTGGTGACCCGCGCCGGTTGCTCTCAGAAGGGAGTCAATCCCGACCGATTTATTCAACAAGCCATCGACCGCTATGACGGCGAAATCCTCCATAACGATTGGAACCTCCAACAGCTCGCGGATAAGCTGAAACAACTCGGCGTCCTGGACAATACGCTCATCGTGGTGGTTTCCGATCACGGCGAGGAATTCTGGGAGCACGGATGGACAGCGCACGGCCAGTCTCTATACCAGGAACTGACGCATGGCGTGTTCGTGATGTGGAACCCAGGATTGATTCAGCGGGCCAGGAGAATCAGCGAGCCGGTGCAACTCATCGACGTAATGCCGACCGTTCTCGATCTCCTTGGCCTCAAAATCCCGGATTTGTTACAGGGCCAGAGCCTGGCTGCCTTCGTCAAAGGAGAGACCTTCCGACGGCGCGGACCGGTGATGACGTCACGCTATGCTCATCCCGATTCGAAGCCGGGCGGCATTCCGGAAAACCGCATCGACACTGTCGCCCTGCTCGATGCTACGTGGAAGCTCGTTTACCGCGCCAACGGCAAAGAGGTCGGTTTGAACAAGGTCGAGCTATACGACCGCCGCAACGATCGTGGCGAAACGAAGAACATCGCTGCCTCGCACCCGCAGGAAGTCGATCGCATGATCATGGAAATTGGTAAGTGGACCGAAGCTGAAAAGCAGATCAAGAGTACTTTGAGCCGGGGACCGAAGGCCACAATGGATGCGAAAACACTGGAGCAGTTGCGGAGTCTGGGCTACATTGGTGGCTCCAAGCCATAGCGGGATTACTGGCCAACGTGCCCGGCCGTCTCCAACCTCCTTTGGCGACGATCCTGGTCCATGTCGCCCTGGTCGGCGTCCGATGGAAGCGGCGTAGCTTCCGGAGGAGTTTGTCCACCGAGGCGATCTGCTCGTGAGGCTTGGCTTGACTTCTCGCACCAGCTACGCACCCTGTATATCGGGTTCGAAGAAATTTGGAACCCGGACTGCGCTTGGGGCCATCGGCAAAACCGTCCTTGCCGTGTCGCTGATTTACGAGCCTAACGTTGACCCTGGATACAAGCCTCGTGATTGCGCATCGATTCATCTACCACAATTACCGGATGGGCCAAAAGCGGATGAAGTCGAGCCATTCGGGCAAGGTCCTGACGGACTGAGAGAATCCGTGCGCTTCAAGGCTTCCACGCCGGTCCGCGAATGACTTTGCCAGGTAGCGCGTTCGTCATGTGCCCGTGTTCGATAACCGGAACGCCGTTCACGAGCACGTACTGCATGCCTTCCGAAAGTTGGTTGGGTCTCTCGAAGGTCGCGAGATCCGTGATCGTATCCGGATTGAAAACCACGATGTCGGCCCACATTCCGGTCTTGATGACGCCGCGATCCGTCAGCCGGAGACGCGAGGCGGGCAGAGCGCTGAATTTGCGGATGGCGTCGGACAGCGTGAGCGCGCCCTCTTCGCGGACGTATTTGCGCAGAATGCGCGGGAATGTTCCGTAGGCGCGCGGGTGCGGATGCTCCTGGCCGAGCACGCCGTCCGGCGCCGAGCCCTGCGAATCGTTGCACACGCTGACCCAAGGCTGTTCGAGCGCGAGCCGGACATCCGGTTCGGACATGCCAAAGACGGCAACGTCGGTGGAGGCATCGTCCTCAATCAGAATGTCGAAGATGGTGTCGATCGGATCCTTATTCCACAGCTTCGCGATTTCCGCAATGGTCTTGCCCTGCAGCGGCAGCAGTTTCGGATTCTTCACGACGCAAAGAAGGATTGCCTCGGGCCCGGGGATTTCCTTCCATTCGTTGTCCCAGGTGGTGCTGGGCGTCTCCATGTCTTTGCGGATGCGGCCGCGCTGGGCCGGATCCTTGAGGCGTTCGATGAGCTTGGCGTCGCCGCCATCGTGCGCCCATGGAGGAATGAAGGCCGAGAAGCTGTTGAACCACGCTGGATAGGCGTATGTGTCGGCGCCGATTTCGACACCCGACCGGCGCGCCTGGTCAATGTGCGCGACGATCTCGGGCATGCGCCCCCAGTTCTGACGGCCCGCCGCTTTGAGGTGCCAGATCTCGACGGGGACGTGAGCTTCGCGGCCGATGCGGATCGCTTCGTCAATCGCGGGGATGATGGCATCGCCCTCGCTGCGCATATGCGTGGCGTAGATGCCGCCGAGCTTCGCGCCTTCCGCCGCGAGAATAATCAGTTCTTCGGTAGTGGCATAGGGAGCAGGTGCGTATTGCAGTGACGTGGACACGCCTACAGTGCCATCATGCATGGCATCACGCACCAGCTGTTTCATTCGTTCGAGCTCATTGGGCGTGGGCGCGCGGTCGCCATCGCCGATCACCGCCCTGCGAACCTGCGTTGCGCCCACGTAGCTCGCTAGGTTAATCCCCATGCCCTGCTTTTCGAGACGGGCGAAGAATTCGCGGAAGGTGCTCCAGGAGGGGTCGATCTTGTAGGGGTCGAAGGGTGTGCGGTTGGCGGCGCGAATGGCGTCTGACAGTGGCGCGGCCGATCCACCTTCTCCAGTAATCTCCGTGGTAATGCCCTGATAGATTTTCGAGGGAAGGTGCGGATTGACCAGGATCGATAGTTCCGATTGGCCGAGCATATCGATAAAACCCGGCGCAACGACCATACCCGCGGCGTCGATAGTTTGGCTGGCTCTAGCGGTTTCGAGGCGCCCAATCGCGGCAATGTGGCCATCGCGGATAGCGATATCGGCGGCGTACCATGGCGATCCGGTGCCATCGATGATGTGGCCATGGCGCATGACGAGGTCGTAGTTCTGGGCGAACAAACCCAACGGGGCAAAAAGAAGCAGCGCGAGTCTCATTCGTTACTCAGTCTAAACCAGCCTGCCGCGGCCGAGGCACATCACACCGAGAGGCTGGCGCCGGACCTGTGGGATCACATTGCAACCTCTTTCCAGGAGACTCGGCAGTCGTCTTGAAGTCACTTGCCCGCGCCACTGCCCGCCGGATGTGGCGTTGCCTTTTCCGCCAGCGAGACCGGGTCGATCTTGAGACCCTCGCGCGCCGCATCGCCAGGGTTCGGGATGATGATATCCCCTTCCTTTAAGCCGCCGCTCACTTCGATGCGGTCACCGTAGTCGCGGCCAATTTGGATCGGCTGGAGATGCACGGTGTGATCGGAGCGAACCATGGCCACGCGGGCTCCGTCCGCGCGAACAATGAGCGCTTCACTGGGAATGAGCGTGGGTGGATTCGTTCGGGTACTGCTCAAGTCGACCCGAGCGTACATGCCCGGCAACAGCGCCCCATCCGCATTCGGCACGTGAACTTCCACGAGGAGCGTTCTGCTATTGGGATCGAGCGCGTTCGCGGTGCGCGCCACGGCGCCGGTGAATTCGCGGCCGGGCAGATTCGAAACGCTCAAATGCGCCGTTTGCCCCGGCCGGATCGAGCCGGCGTTGGCTTGCGGCACGTTGACGTAGGTGCGCAGCGTAGCTGTCTGCGCGATGCGAAACAGAAGCGTGTTCCCGGCATTCACCAGCACTCCGGCGTCCACGTTGCGTAATGTGATGACTCCGTCGAAAGGCGCCTTGACCACGAGGTAGCTTTGTAGTTTCTCCAGGCGCGCCAGGTTGGCTTCCGCCGCGGAAACCGTACTACGCTGCGCGGCGATGGCTTTTTCGAGCGCCTGCAAATTAGCGGCCTGTGCCTGGTACTGGGCCTGATATTGGTCATTCTCCTGCTTCGACACCACCCCACGGGCCACCAGGCGGCCCCAACGCTCCGCTGTGACGCGAGCCAGTTCCGCTGTGGACTTGCCTTGGCCGTAATTCGCTAACGCTTCGTCCAGCGCCGCCTGCGCCTGTTGCAGGTTCGCCTTGGCCTGTTGCACCTGCGCATCCAGTTCAGGTGCTTCAATCTCGGCTAACGGCTGGCCGGAGTGCACGCGATCGCCGATGTCCGCCATCCGGCGCTGCAGGTATCCGTCAGCTCGCGCGAGGATGGGCGCCTCGGTTATGGCCTGAATGTTGCCCGGCAGCTCCATTTCACTGCTTCGCGAGGAGCGACCCACCTCGACCACCTCCACTCGCGGCAGAGCCTCTCCTTGCTGCTGTGCTTCCGCGACGATGAGAGCCCGTCGTTTCTGAAGAGGGATATAGCCGGCGAGGAACGCTACGACGAGGAGCACCGCCGTTAAGAAAACAATGGACCAGATTGTGGCGTTCGAAGGATTCCATATTTTAACGGAAGGGCCGCCGTGGGAAGTGCCCTTTAGCTGCTCGATTTGCCGCTTAAGCGCCTGGTTCTCCTTGCGTAGCGTCTCTTCGGTGGTCGAAGCGTCGAGTTCAGATCCAGGCAGATCAGGTTCGCCGTGTCGCATCAGTCGTTGGGAAGCGCTTTAGATATTATTCCACTTGGCTGGCAGCGTGGATTGCTGTTCCTGTTCATCGAACCGGCGCTCGTGATCGACCGGCGGCGCAGTCCGAAGATAGCTGTAGATAATCGGGACGACGAACAGCGTGGTGACGGTGGCGAACATCAGACCGCCGATCACGGCCCGTCCGAGCGGCGCATTCTGCTCACCGCCCTCGCCCAACCCCAGAGCCATGGGGAACATGCCAATAATCATGGCGGTCGCGGTCATCAGCACGGGGCGGATCCTGGCGAAGCCGGCGGAAAGCATCGCCTCGGTGGCGGAGGGTACAAGCAGGCGTTCGTCGTTCGCGAACGTGACCATCAAGATGCTGTTGGCGGTTGCCACGCCGATGCACATGATGGCTCCCATCAACGAAGGGACGTTCAGCGTGGTACCGGTGACGAACAGCATCCACAGAATGCCCGCCAGCGCACCCGGTAGAGCCATCAGGATGATGAAAGGATCCAGCCACGATTGAAAGTTCACCGTCATGAGAAGGTACACCAGAACCACAGCGAAGAGCATGCCCAACCCCAGGCGGAAAAAGGAGGATTGCATGGTCTCGATCTGCCCGCGCAGGGCGAACGAAGTGCCGCGAGGCAAATGCGGTTCCTCCTCGCGCATGATCTTCTCCACCTCGCCACCGACGCCGCCCAGGTCGCTCCGGTCGACGTTGGCATACACGTCAAAAACCGGCCAGACATTGTAGTGATTGACAATCACCGGGGCGTAGGCACGCCGTACCGTCGCCAGATTGGAAAGCAGTTGCGTGCTTCCGGTCATAGCTCCTGGATTTCCGTAAGCCTGAGAGGAACCGTTCGGAGAGGTGCCCACTGAAGCATTTCGTGTACCGGAGGCGCCCGCTTGCGAATCTGGCGTCCAACTGGCGATCGCGTTGGTCGCCACGGAAATGGGTGTGCGCAACAGGGCATCCAGAGAATCGATCCGGTACTGAGGTGTTTGCACCCCGACACTGTAGTTAACACCGTTGGCCCAGTTCACCCAGAAATTCGGCGCCACTGAGCCGTTGCCGCTCAGCGATATCAGCATGCTGCTGGTCACATCGCGCTGCGTCAAACCCAATTGAGAGGCCTTCACGCGATCCACGTTCAAAAGGATTTCCGGCTGATCAACGACCTGGTGAACATGAACATCAGTAGCTCCTGGAATGCGCGCAATTCTCTGCGCCAGTTTCTGGGCCAGCTTGTAGTTGGCTTCCGCGTCCCGGCCAACAATCTGCAAGTCGATGGGAGCCGGAAGCCCAAAGTTTAGAATCTGCGTCGTAATATTCGCCGGCTGAAAGAAGAACGACGTGTCCGGGAATCTTTCGCGCAGGCGTTTGCGCAGGAGAACTTCGTAATCCCGGGTTGAGCCATGCTTCTCTTTCTTGAGCGAAATCAGGATTTCGCCGTCGGCGCTGGAGATGGTGGGAATGTCTCCTTGGGCGATGCTGGTCCAACTGTTCGGAATGCCGATGTTATCGATCAGGGTATCGATCTCATCGGAGGGGATGACGTCGCGGACGGCGCGTTCAATCGCCGAGAACCTTAGCTCAGTCTGCTCAATGCGGGTACCCGCCGGCGCACGTGCGTGAAGCCGCATCTGGCCGGAATCGACATTGGGGAAGAAATCCTCCCCCACCAGCCGGACAAGGCCCAGGGAAGCAATGGATACACACGTGAACGCGGCCAGGACGCGACCGCGATGCCGCAAGGACCAGTCCAGCAAGCCGACGTAGCGGTAGCGAAGCATTTCGAAAAGGGCGTTGAACAGATAATGGCTGCGCCAGAACAATCCGCTTCCTCCTGCGGTGCCTCCGTGAGCTCCCTGCTGATACAACTCAACCTCTGATTTCAGAAGAAAATTCACCATCGTCGGCACAAGCGTACGCGACAGGAAGTAGGAAGCCAGCATGGCAAAAACCACGGCCATGGCCAGAGGCGTAAACAAATACCGCGCGGTTCCCGTCAGCAGCAACACCGGCACGAAAACAATGCAGATCGAGAGAGTGGCGACGAAAGTGGGAACGGCGATCTGCCCCGCGCCATCCAGCACCGCGCGCAGCAGCGGCTTCCGCAAGCCCAGGTTCCTGTGGGTGTTCTCAATCTCCACCGTGGCGTCGTCCACAAGGATTCCTACGGCGAGCGCCAGACCGCCCAGCGTCATCACGTTAATCGTCTGTCCCAAAAGGCTGAGCATGCACAGCGAGGTAAAAATGGACAGGGGAATCGAGATACATACGATCAGCGTGCTGCGCCAGCTCCCCAGGAACAGCAGGATCATCAAGCCCGTGAGACCCGCCGCGATCAGTGCTTCACGCACCACGCCCTGAATTGCAGCGCGCACGAAGAGCGACTGGTCAAAGAGCGCGTCCACCTTCAACTCCTGCGGCACGGTGGAGAGAATCCTGGGGAGCGCCGCCTTCACGGCATCCACGATCGACAGTGTGGAAGCCTTCCCGTTCCTTGTGATGGTGATGAGGACGCCACGTGATCCATTGGTGCGGACAATATTGTTTTGAACCGAGAAGCCGTCGTGGACCTGCGCGACGTCTTTGATGTAAACCGTCGCGCCGTTCACGGTTTTGATGGGCAGGTTGTTCAATTCTTCGAGCCGCAGGGGGCTGCTATTGACCCTGACCTGATACTCGGTTTCGGCCATTTTGGCCGTGCCCGCCGGAAGGATCAGATTTTGCAGGCTCAAGGCATTGGATACATCGATTGGCGAAAGCTGCTTGGCGTAGAGTTCATCCAGGTTCAAGTCCACCATTACCGATCGTTGTTTGCCTCCGAAGGGATAGGAAACGGAGGCGCCCTGCACGGTTCCAAGCGGAGTTCGGATGAAGTTATTCCCCAGGTCGAATATTTCCTGCTCGCGTAGGGTCTTGCTGGAGAGGCCCAGTTGCAGGATGGGTACGCTCGCGGCATCGTACTTCAGAACGTTGGCAGGAAACATTCCGGGCGGCATCTGGCGGAGTGCGGTTTGCATCGTCGCCGTCACCTGGGCTACGGCCATGTCGATCTTGACGTTTGGATGGAAGTAAATCCGTACCACCGCGTAGCTGTTGTACGCTTGCGACTCAATGTGTTCGATGTCGCTTACATTCGACGTGAGACTGCGTTCGAATCCGGTAACAACCCGCTTCTCCATCTCCTCCGGCGCCAGACCCGAATACACCCACAAGACGCTCACGATGGGAATATCGATGTATGGAAAAATGTCGACGGGCATGGTGACGATGGCCGTGCTGCCAAGGATCGCGATCAGGATAGCCATCACGACGAAGGTGTAGGGGCGGCGGAGAGCAAGCCGAACGATCCACATAAGGATTGCTTCCCTGGTTGAGACGAAAACTCAGGGGCGAACAGATTCTCTAAATCTGGCTGGGATTCCGATCTTGCGGGCGCCCAACAGGTAGCAGTATACACCGCGCAACGGGACGTTTCGCCGGCTCTGAAGGTGGACCTGGCTGCCGGCTTCAAACTCCCCGGATCTGGCGTTCTCGGTCAACGCGACCCCGCTACTCCGCGCGCAGAGCCTCCACCGGGTTCACGGACGCGGCCCGTCTTGCCGGCACATAGCTCGCGGCCGCCGCCGCAATCCCGATCACCACCGCAACGCCAACTAGGGTCTGGATATCCCACGAGGTCACGCCGAACAGCAGCTTTCGGGCTAGCGTCGCGGCGGCAACTGAACCCGCTGCGCCCAGCCCGATGCCCACGGCCACCAGCCATCCCGCCTCCTTCAAAATCATCCGGTAGACCGAACCATGCTCCGCCCCCAGGGCCATGCGCACGCCGATCTCCCGCGTCCGCTGGCTCACCGAATAAGCAATCACGCCGTATAGGCCAACCACTCCCAATAGCAGCGCCATCGCTGCGAAGCCTCCCACCAGCCACGCCGACGAGCGACGCAGATACGCCGCCATCGAGTTGTTGATACGCCCCTCCATGGTTGCCTCGCGAGCCGACCCCACATCCGGATGAAGCTGATGGATCGCAGGACCCAGTGCCGGAAGCACCGCCTCGGGCTTTTGCGATGTGCGCGCGACCTTCAACCACTCCGATAATCGTCTTGATCGACTTGGGTGTCAGGGTCGTATCGCCGATCTGCTGGCCGATCGGGTCCTCACCGGGGAAATACTTGTTCGCCAGCGTCTGGTTGATGATCACCACCCTCGGCTTTGTTTGATCCTCGGCATCGCTGAAGTAGCGGCCGCGCGCCAGCTTCGCCCCGATCGTCTGGAAAAACTCCGAACTCACGTCTCGCTCATTCACTTCGATGTGCTTCCCGTCATAGGGCTTTCCAACAAAGCGAATCCACTGGGTGTTCCCGTTGAAACTGACCGGCAGCACAGTCGTGAGCGCGGCGGATTGCACTCCGGGCAAGCTTTCGACCTTGCGCACCAGTTCCCGGCCCAGCGCGATGCTCTGTTCGTCGTTCCCGTAGCGAATATCCGGAGCCGCCACCGTGATGGTCGCCAGGTGATCCGCCCGGCATCCCAGCCGTACGTGCAGCAGCCGGTACAAGCTCTTGCCGAATAGCCCGGACCCCGCCAGCAGCACCATCGCGATTGCCAGTTCCACTACCACGAGTCGCGAGCCAAGCCGCCGCCACGCCTTTCCGGCCGAACCGCGGCTTCCCTCCGTCAGGCCGTCCCGCATCTTCGACAGAGCGAGATGGAGCGCCGGTGTAAGGGAAAACAGCGCAACCGCCAGCACCGCCAGCGCGCCCGCATAAGCCAGCACGCGCCCATTCAACCCGAGATCCAACAGAAACGGCATGGCCGGCAGCATGGCCGCGGGGATCAGGCTTTTCAGGGCCTGCATCGCCCAGTTCGCGGACAGCAGGCCCAATGCGCTCGCCACCAGAACCAGCACCAGACTCTCGGTCACGAACTGGCTCAGCAACCTCGCCAGGGACGCACCCAAAGCGCCGCGCACCGCCATCTCCCGCTTGCGGCCTTCCGAGCGGACCAGCATCAGACTCGTCACGTTCACGCAGGCAATCAACAGCAGCAGTCCCGCGCCGCCCATTAGGACCAGCAGGATCGGACGGAAATTGCCCACGATCGCCTCCGCGCACGGAATTACGCTTGCGCCCTGCTCGCGGTTCGAATCCGGATATTGCCGTTCCAGTTGCTTGGCAATCGCCGTCATGTTCGCCAGTGCGCCCTCGATCGACACGCCCTCCTTCAAGCGCGCTATGCCGTCCAGATTGTGGCAGCTTCTGCGGATGGTGCAAGGGCTCTTCACATCCAGCGTCGTCCAGAACTCAGCCGCGCCCAGCGGCGCGAATTGAAAATCCGCCGGCAGCACGCCGATGATCGTGTAGACGTCGCCGCTCAACGCCACTCCCTGGCCCACCACATCCATCCTTCCGCTAAATCTTGCTTGCCATGTCCGGTAGGTCAGCACCACCACCCGCGGCCCGCCCAATTCTTCGCTCGGCAAAAAGTCTCGCCCCACGAGCGGCTTTACCCCCAGCGTTCGAAAGAATCCGCTGCTCACCCGCCCGGCGTAGGTCGGCTCGGCGCCGGTTGGCGTGTTAAATAGGAAGCCATCACCCGTATAGACATCCAGCGAACGGAAAACCGTGTTGAACCGTTTCCAGTCCTGATAGTCGGGATAGGAGAGGCTGGCGCGTGGAAACTGTGGGGCGCTCTCGGTAACGGCCACCAGCCTCGCCGCATCCGGATAGGGAAGCGGTTTGATCAAAGCCGCGTCCACAAACGTGAAAATCGCGATGCTCGCGCACATCCCGAGGGCCAGCACCAGCACGGCGGTACCTGCAAACGCTCCGTTCTTTCGCAACTGCCGTACGGCGAACCGAAAATCCAGCATCAAGTGTTCCAGGAACGGAGCCGTGCTTCTCTCGCGATACGCCTCTTTCACCGACTCCACGCCGCCCAGCCTCAGCAGCGCCTCGCGCCGTGCCTGCTCGGCGGGCATGCCCGCTCGCAAGTTGTCGGCAATATGCATCTCGAGATGACTCTCAATTTCCTCCGCCAGCTCCGTCTCCCGGCGATCCTTGCCGAACAGCCCGCCGAGCCTCATCATCCACGCTCTCAGCGTCTTCATGCCGGGTCCTCCTTGGGTGTCAGAAACCGCGCCAGAATCGTCGTCGCCTGCTCCCAGTCCCGCGCTTCGCGCTCCAGTTGCTTTCGCCCGGCGCGCGTCAGCCTGTAGAACTTCGCCTTCCGGTTGTTGTCCGAAACGCCCCACTCGGAGGCAATCGAGCCCTCCTGCTCCAGCTTCAGCAGTGCCGGATACAGCGTTCCGTAGTTCAACGACAGCAGGTCGCCGCTCGTCTGCTCGATACGGCGCGCGATGCCGTAACCGTGCTGCGGTCCCATCGTCTCCAAGGTCTTCAAGACCATCAGGGCAAGCGTGCCCTGCCAGACGTCCGCTTTGTTCTCCACGCTGATATGGCCCTCCCATAGGTATCCTGGCACGTTTCTTATGGGAAAACAATAGGGGAGCATCCCCTACCATCGCGAGTTTCCGATCGGGCGCAATAGCACTAAACTGGACTTAATGATTACAATCCGGATTCAAACGCTGACCTCACTGATCCTTGTGGCCCTGCCGTGCCTCGCGGCGGATGCGGTTCAGGTCGAGGGAAAGAACATCCGCATCGAGTTCGATGCCTCCATGCATAGCCGGGTCGTCGCGCTGCTTGGCGGGCACGAGACTGCCATCGGGGATTTCACGCCCTCTGAATTCGTTCGAGCCGCCGGTACCGATATCAAGGATTTCGTCATTCAGAGCCACACGCGGCAGCCGGTTCAAGACCGCCTGGGGTCCGGCTTCCAGACGGTGATTACCGGTACGGCGCCTTTGCTCAAGAACGTCATGATTGCAGGTAGGCCGCCGCTTTCGCTGAAAAAAATCGTCACCGTCACCGTCTACGATGCGTTTCCGCGGATGGCGTTCTTCGATGTCGAGTACACCAATTCGGGCGCCTCCGATTTTCTGGTGAGCGGTTGGACCAATCAGTCGTACTCCATCAGCGCCGCCCCTTCCGCCGTTCAGCCCGCGTTTTGGTCATACCAGAGCGGCTCCTACGAGAGCCGGCCGGATTGGCTTCTGCCGCTCAAGCCCGGCTTTCACCAGGAGAACTTCCTGGGCATGAACGACACCGACTACGGTGGTGGCACGCCGGTGGTGGACGTCTGGCGCCAGGATGTCGGAATCGGCGTGGGGCACGTGGAAATGGTCCCCAAGCTTGTCTCGCTGCCGGTCACGATGCGAGAGGCCGGTCCGGCAACCGTTGCCGTAGAGGCGAAGCGGGATCAGGCGCTGAAGCCCGGCAGTACGCTGAAGACCTTGCGGACCTTTGTCGCGGTCCACCAGGGAGATTACTTTCAGACGTTGCGCGATTATCGCGACGTCATGATCGCGCAAGGTGTCCGGTTCGACGCCGCACCGGAAAGCGCCTTCGGCCCCATCTGGTGCGCCTGGGGCTACGGCCGGAAATTCACGCCCGCCCAGGTCTATAATGCGTTGCCTGTCGTCAAGAAACTCGGCTTCACCTGGGTGACCATCGATGATGGCTGGCAGACCGCGCAAGGCGACTGGTTCTTGTGGCCGCAGAAGTTTCCGAATGGCGATGCCGACATGCGGGCCCTGGTGGACAAGATCCACGCCGAAGGGTTCAAGGCTCAGTTGTGGTGGGCGCCTCTGGCCGCCGACCCCGGCACCGAGCTGCTGAAGAAGCATCCCGAGATGCTGCTGCTCAATGCCGACGGCAGCAAGCAGAAAATCTCGTATTGGAATTCCTGGTATCTGTGCCCCGCCGACCCCGCGGTGGTGGAATATCACAAGGCCATCGTCGTCAAAGCCATGCGTGACTGGGGATTCGACGGCCTCAAGCTCGATGGCCAGCACATGAACGGCGCGCCGCCCTGCTACAACCCGGCGCACAAGCACGCCCGGCCGGAAGAGTCCGTGGAGGCGATGCCGGACTTCTTCCGGGCCATTTACCAGGCAGCGCGCAGCGTCAAGCCGGATGCGCTGGTCGAGTTCTGCCCGTGCGGCACGGCCTATTCCTTCTTCACTTTGCCCTTCATGAACATGTCGGTGGCGTCCGATCCCAAGTCTGCCTGGCAGGTGCGCACCAAGGGCAAGACGCTCAAAGCGCTCGCGGGCGACGCGATGGCCTATTTTGGCGATCACGTCGACATGACCAAGGACGACTTCGCCTCGACGGTCGGCGTCGGCGGAGTGGTCGGCACCAACTTCACCTGGCCGGAGGGGTCGGCGGAAAGAAAACGCGGCGATTTGACGCCCGCGCGGGAACAGAACTTCGACAAATGGCTTGGGATTTACAAGGAGAAGATGCTTTCTCGCGGAGAGTATCTCGGTGCGCTCTACGACATCGGCTTTGACCGGCCGGAGACCCATGCGATCCGCAAGGATGGCAACCTGTACTACGCCTTCTTCGCCACTCAGTGGGACGGCAAGATTACCTTGCGCGGCCTTGCGGACCGCAGCTATCGCATCACGGACTACGTGGACCACAAGCAACTTGGGACAGTTCACGGTCCGGCGGCATCACTCAACGTCAAGTTCGAAAAGCACCTGCTGCTCGAAGCAACACCGGAGTAGAACCATGGACCGGCGTGCCAACAGAAGACGAATCCTGACGGATCTCTGACGCTCAGGCGCAACGTGCGATCGTAGAAGGAACATGACCCGGCGGCAACTGTTCGCAACCATACCCATTGCGGCCGCACTGAAACGCGCGAACGCCGCGGCCGCTCCCTTCGAGCGCATCGATACTCACACGCACATTCACCGGAGAGATCCGGCGTTGCTCTCTCTGTTGGAACAGGCGGACTGGCGCTGTCTGAGCATCTGTGTTTCGAGAGCCATTGGCGACGAAGCGTCCGACCTCGAAGAAATGATCCGCGGGACCATCGACGTTCACCAGGCAACCAAAGGGCGCATCGCGTGGGCCACTGCCTTCGATGCTCGCGGGTTTGAAAGCCGCGTTTTTGCCGGCCGCGTCATCGCGAGCCTTCAACAATCTTTCGGCCTCGGGGCGGTTGCGGTGAAAATCTGGAAGAACATCGGCATGGGGATCCGCGCAAAATCAGGCGAGTATCTGCTGCCGGATCATCCGGCGCTCTCCCCGGTCTTCGATGCCATTGAGAAGGCCGGCAGGACGCTCATTGCGCATCTTGCCGAACCGGACGGGGCGTGGCTGCCTCTCGATGCGCATAATCCCGAGGTCAACTACTACACCGGCCACCCGGAGTGGCACATGTACGGCCGCCCGGGAGTCCCCTCAAAGGATGCGATTCTGGCGGCGCGCGATCGCGTTCTGGCGCGTCATCCGAAGCTCCGGCTGGTCGGCTGCCATCTCGGCAGCGATGAAGAACACCTGGACCTTCTGGCGAAGCGCCTCGATACGTTTCCCAATTTTGCTGTGGATGTTGCGGCGCGCGTCCGTTACTTCGTAAGCGGCGATCATACCAAGGCTCGCGAATTCCTGTTGAAGTATCAGGACCGCGTCCTCTACGCAACCGACTTTACGCTGGGTCCGGGAGACGGCGAAGACGCGGCCAAAGAGTTTCAGCAGACTCATGAACGCGACTGGAAATTCTTCGCGACCCGTGACGAATTGTCATACCGCAACCGGCAGGTGCAGGGCCTGGGACTTCCCGAAAATGTAGTGCGGAAAATATTCCGCCAGAATGCCGTGCGCTGGATACCGGGAATCGCGGGCTAAACCGGCGCCTGGCCCTTCCAGTGTGCTTCGTAGTCGTAGACGGCGTCTTTGATGGGTACGCCGCAGAGCTCGATTTTACCGAGGTCCGCCGTGCCGATTCCCGCGCCTTCGCCCATGAGCACGGTGTTATCGGCGTACTGATGCCATTCCTCGGGCGGGATCATTTGTTCCGTCGGATGATCCTTCGGGTTCTTATAAACGCGGAACGGAGCTTCATGACGCCCCGCGCGCGGGTTGTACCCCATGGTGGCCATCGCCACCGCGTCGGTGCACACGCAGTTCCGCCCTACTACCAGCAGGCCCGGTTTTCCATGCTTGGTGCCCGGCATCCCCGTTCCCTCGCCGCCGATGATCGTCTCAATCCCGTCGAGAATGGAGAGATCAATCGGTCGCGCCCCGCAGAGGTCCGTCAGAAGTCGCGGCATCCGCCAGCCTTCATAGCGATTCGACGTAAGGTCGATCTCCTGAGGGACTCCGGACGGCGGCGGCACCTGGCCGTAGTGGAATACCCGCTCCCTGACCCATTGCGACGCACTCGGAGTTTTTGGTACGAGCCCGTACAACAACTCCGGCGTGATCCCGAACAGGTTCTTCATGGACAGCGTGACGCCCAGTTCTTCATGATTCTTCATCTTGCCCACGCTCACGAAAAAGTCGCAGTCCTCGTAAGAATGATTGAGCGAGAAAGCCGGGAAGATATACGGGCGGCTCTTGACGTTGAGGGTCGAATACTGTTTCGCCTGGCCAAGCCCGTTGGTGTCCTCAAACTCGACCATGGGTGCGGCACTCTTGATCGCCTGCACATCCCAGCCATCATTCAACAACGTGTCTTCGAGCGGGCTGCCATAACGTTTCCGGAACGTACTTTCCAGTAGCCGGATTCGCTTGGCCCCCAGCCTGGCGAATATCGCGGTCAAGGCGCCGACGACGTTGGGATGTACCCAACTGGTCTGGCCGGCGCTGAGCCCTGTGTGACGGCCCGTTCCCGAGGCCCCGCTCAGGTTCAACTTCATGGCGACAGTCTTGCCCCGAACCAGATGGCCGATTCCGCCGATTTGGTCGAACATTTTGTCCAGCTGAGCAACCAGATCCGCGTCGTAACCGGTGACCTTCGCCACCGAAACCGGCGAACTCGGCGCGGAGGGGGCAGCAGCGTCTGCCGCCGCGGCGGGCTTTGCCGCCAATACTCCCGCCGACAACCCGGAGATGGCGAACAGATCACGTCTTGAAAAAGTGCGGTGAGCGTCTTTCATATTCATCCTCAATTCTGTTGTTCCAATAGCACTGCACCCCATGCCGCCAGCTTTGGTATGAGGACTTCGGTCCTGCCGTTTGCAGCCGGCCGCGGCGCGAGATCAATCGGCGCACTCTCCGGCGTGTAAAAGCGCGCCACTTTGAAAATGCCGCTGAACCGCAAGGTCACGCGCTCGATCGGGCGGCCCGCATAGTTGAGTAATTGAACCAGAACGCGCTTGCCGGAGTCGCCGGTGCTCGCGTAGGAGATGGCCGTCGGAACGTTGAACACGCTGAGCCCCATGACTTCGGGTTGCAGCAGGTCCAGCATGTCCCTGGCAACTGTCTCCGGGTTGGGCGGGTCTTCTTTATAGACCGCGACGCGGCCCTTTCCAAGCGGGAGTTCGGCGTAAGCGTCATCCTTCGGAGGATCTCCCCACCACGGACCGGCCACCACCAGCCCTCCGTTCTCGGCAAAGTCGCGCAACACTTTTCGCTCGGCCTCGGTGGGAGAAGCGACATCAACGGCGAGCACGGCCCGAAACCTACTGAGCGCCGCCGCACTGAGTTCACACCGCGGGACCAGGCGGTAAGGCACCTGCCGGCGCGCCACAAGGTTCAAGTATTCATTCGCGATGTCAGGGTTCTCGCCGGCGGTGTCCAGAATAATGCCCAGATTCCCGTAAGGGACGAAGCTGCGCCATTCCGCGTGATCCTCGGCGAACTTGAGGTACGTTCCCATGCTCCGCCACGTGGCCAGCGCTTGCGGATCCTTCCGCAGCAACTTCGCGCGAAGCTCATCGTCGAGCGAAACGATCCAGCGCCCGCCCGCAACGGCTGCGTCCGCGATGCACCGAATGTAATCTCCCTCTGAAGTCGGCTTCGGACGTTGGTCAATCCAAACGGGCCGCCATGCCGTCCCCAAACGAAACGACCGTACCAGCCAGATATTGGATTCGATCCACGGTTCGGCAGAGGCGCCCGCGCGGATTCCCATATCCGCAAGGTTGCGAGCGCTCGGCCGCACTCCCGCAACCGCAAACCATGGAGCTTTCGACGTTCTTGCCGTCGCCGCATCTCGTGCAATGGGAATCACGAGCGCCGCACTGCCCTTCGCGCGCAACGCGGCTTCCAGCTTTTCCGGAAATCCTGCTGGGACTTCGCCGTCGATCGCCAGACCGTCCAGGCCTGCATCCATCGCTGCTGCTGCAACGGCCTGGGGATCGGCGCCGCCATAGACGATCCCTAAGACCGAGATCCCACGCTTATGTGCCGCCCGCGCGTATTCTCTGACAAGCTGATGTTGTTTCCCTTCAACCTCCGATTCCCCTCCTGCGCTGAAGGTCACGAGCAGGCAGTTGATCGGCGTGCCATCCAGCAGATCGAGGGTTTCCGCATCGTACCAGCGGGCGGTCGCGGTGCGAGTTGAAGCATCCTCGGCCACCGCCTTGTCTTTCGCCCGGCGGCTTAGCTCCAGAGGTCCGCCTTCCCACCGCGCCGGAATCCAGCGGGCCGGATCCACCGCGCACAGCTTCCCCGAAGCCGGGACCATGGCACACATCAGCGCCAGTCCGAGATAGGCTCTTGACATTGAGCGTTCCTTGGCGCACTTCCAGTGCCAACACCTAACTGCATGAAAGGATTGTGAAAACGTACGGCCCGGTGAACTGCTGCCGCAGCGTAGAATCACTCGGTTTGAACGGAGATGGGGGATTTCGCGCCTCAGGTGGCGGGCCTGCGATCCGGCAGCGTACACTGGAGCTTTTCATGATGATGGAGATTAGCCATAACGAGATCACGCCCGGCGTCGTGGTCGTCACGCTTGCCGGCAAGGTGATGATGGGCCCGGAGAGCGAGCAAATCGTGAGCCTTGTCGATGACTTGCTGCGCGCAGGGAAGCGCATCATCGTGTTCGACTTTGGCGGGGTAACCCACATCGACAGCACCGGGATTGGCCGTTTCATCTCCAGCTACCACAAGATCGGCGCAGCCGGAGCGGACATGCGCATGGCGGGCGCGGCCGGACCGTTGTTTCAGGCCTTTCATGTCAGCCTGCTGGATCGGGTATTCAAGTTTTACCCGGATGTGGAAGCGGCCTGCAAGATCTGAGCGGTTCTCAACGTCCCCTAGCGACGGCTAATACCGCCAGCTGCTCAGATCGGCTCCGGCGGGAGCCGTCTTCTCCATCCGCTCCATCATTTTCGGCAGGTACATGGTGTTGTAGTGCAGGCGCGAGTACGCATTGGGGAGCGCTGGATCGCCGTTCCAGCAATGCTCGGCTCGATCCCCATAACGGACCTCGCCGTCGTACGGCGGATCGGTCCTCTTGAGAAAATCTTCCAGGTAATAGACCGCATCGTTGAGAAAGTAGGTGTCGGCGCTGCCGACGTAAACGTGGATCTTGCCTTGCAGCTTGGGTCCGAGAGTCGCCCAGTCGCGCTCCAGTATATAGCGCAGATCGTAGTGCTCGCGCCAATATGCCGCGATGTCGGGATGAATTTCTCCGGTGAGCTTGTCGAAAATCGGCGCCGGGTATCCGTCGCTGCCTACCGGTGAATACACCGCTTGCCAGATATCGTACTGCTGGCCGGAACGCGACTTCGTCCCCAACGCGAGTTCGTAGTAATTCACATCCTGCTGGGTGACGGTCACGTGCCCAAGATAATCACGCATGCCCGGTTGCGCTACTCGCTTGTGTGCGCCTTCAAGGAAATACGCGTTCTTATCCTTATATAGATCGATCAAGGTGTAGGCCCGGAAGTCAACCGGATCAGGGCAGGCCGCGAAGGTGCCGTTGTAATGATCGGGGTAGAACATCTGGACGGCCAAGGCTTCCCAGCCGCCCGTGGAACCGCCGTAGAGAAAGCGCGCCCAGCCTTGCCCGATGCCGCGAAATTGCTTCTCGACGTAAGGAATGAGCTCGGTTTCGATCGCGTCGCCGTAGGGCCCGAGGTTGGCCGAGTTCACCGCGTAGGAATCGTCGTAAAAAGGATTGGCGTGTTGGATCTCGACAATAAGCAGGCGCGGAAACTTCGCTGCGACCCACTGCTGATAAAACTTGTACGCTTCTTCCTGCTCGATGCGGTTATAGCCCGCCAGGTGAAAGCGTTCGCTGTAATCCGGCTTCAGATTCGGGTCCGGCGGTTCCGTGCGAAAGCCTCCGAAATCCTCCGGAAAGTGTCCGTGAAAAACAGCCAGCGGATACCGCGCTTCGGGATGTTCATCGAATCCTTCAGGGACGAGAATATTCGCGCCCAGATACATAGGCCGCCCCCAAAACGCGCTGAGTAAATCGCTCTTGATCCTGACGTGACGAACGTATTTGGTATCTTTCGGCGCCGGAATCGGCGGGATCTGTTGATCGAGAATGATATGAGCTTCGCTCGCCGCCGTCAGCGTCAACGGCTCCGGCTTGCTATACAAATTGCCCGGCGCCAGGTTCCAGTGCTGGCCCTCGCCGCGATCCATCGGCAGCTTGACCGTATGGCCGTCGGCGCGATGGAAGGTTTCGTAACGATGCAGCAACGCCTGCACGAAGTAGCGCCCCGGCTTGAGCTCCGCGAGGCTGCGCACGGGATAGCCTAAAGCGTATTCGTCGATCATGACCGGCTGTTCGGGCTGAAGGTCCTCGACATCCACACCAAACACCATCTGTGTGTTCGGCGTGTCGTTGATCTGCATGCGCGGCTCGGCCGAGCCATCGGTCGAAACGATCAGCAACATCCGCCCATCGACCGCGGCGGAGCTCTGCCGCTTCGAAAAGGATACAGAGAAGCGGGGCGAACACAGCGACGGAACCGCGGCAAGCAGGGAAAAAGCCACAACAAGAAAAGCGCGTCCAGACATGCTCTTAGTGTAGAGTCTGATGTCCGGGAGTGCTCGAGGGCGCCGGCGCGCCGGGTTCTTCAGTGCCCGGTCCCCTTCCCCTCCGTGATGACCACCACTCGGTTCGCAGCAACACCCTGGACCTTATCGATGACACCGCTCGGCCAGCGGACTTCCAGATCGGCCTTGTCCGCGCTCCCCAGGCCGAAGTGCACGCGCAGGTCATTTTGCGAAATGTAGCTTCCCCCGCTGCGCACCTCGTCCGTTTGCCGATGGCCGGCGGTGGAGCAAATGACGCGCGCTCCAATCCCTGAACGGTTGGACTTGGTGCCCACCGTCTTTACCAGCAGCCAGTTGTTCTTCAGCGTGCTGTCGCATCGAAGCAGCTGCGGCACATCGTTCACGCAGTTCACCACCACGTCGATATCGCCGTCGTTATCGAAATCGCCGAACGCGCAGCCTCGGCCCGCCACTTTTTCAAGAATCCCCGGGCCCGCGTCCATCGACGCATCCTCAAATTTGCCGTTGCCCAGATTGCGATACAGAATCTTCCGTTCGTGGTATCCGGCTTCAGCATCGGTCTCGCCGACCTCGGGATAGACGTGCCCGTTGCACACCAGGATGTCTGCCCACCCGTCATTGTCGTAGTCGAGAAAGCCGACACCCCAGCCCATGAAGCGCGTATTCTTCCCCAGCCCGGACTGAAAAGTCTGATCGTCGAACGTCATGTTGCCCAGGTTGCGATACAGGCTGTGGGTGTCTCCGGCGAAATTGGTTTTCACGATGTCGATCCGCCCGTCGCAGTCGTAGTCGGCCGCGGAAACCCCCATGCCGGCCTGCGGCTTGCCGTCCGGACTGTAGGCAACGCCGGCCTCGATGGCGACGTCCGTAAACGTGCCGTCGTGATTGTTCTTGTAGAGCGCCGATGATGTCGAATCGTTGGCCACGTAAATGTCGGGCCAGCCGTCATCATCAAAATCGGCAACCAGCACGCCGAGGCCGTACGTGCCGGGCGTATTCAGGATGCCGGATTTCGCCGTCACATCTTTGAACGTGCCGTCGCCGTTGTTGTGAAACAGGATGTTCTTGCCGCCTTTCAGACCGGGCGGACCACAAGCCACCAGGAGTCCTTTGTAGAGACACGGGCCCGACTGCGGCAGCGGAGCCGTCTTGGGATCGAAGTCGATGTAGTTAGCGATGAACAGGTCGAGATGGCCGTCGCGGTCGTAATCCAAAAACGCGCAGCCGGTGTTCCAGCGATGCTGGCCGTTTCCAGGATTCGTGGTGACGCCTGCCTTGGCCGCCATGTCGGTGAACGTTCCGTCGCCGTTGTTGCGCCACAGCGCGCAATCGCCCCAATACGTCACGAAGATGTCTTCGTGGCCGTCGTTGTTGTAGTCGCCCACGCACACGCCCTGGCCCCATCCGGTGCGCGCCACCCCTGCCTTCACAGTCACATCGGTGAACGTGCCGTCGCGATTGTTCTTGTACAGCCGGCTCACCGGCGCTTCCCCAGGCGCATAATTCGCTTCGAACCGCGTGCCATTTACGAAGAAGATATCGAGCCAGCCGTCATTGTCATAATCTACAAAAGCAACGCCGCAGCCCGTGGTCTCCATCAGAAATTTGTTCTTACGCTCGGTTCCGAAGATGGTTCTCGCGTTCAGGCCGGCCTGCCGGGCCACGTTTACGAATTGGACGCCCGCGGGCGCCGCCCCCATGAGCTGGTCGAAGGAGAAAACGCTGGCCGTCGCGCACAGGGACCGGATGAAACCGCGGCGGGTTGGCACTACCGGATCGCCCCCCGCTCGCCGGACTGCTCCAGCCTGGCTCTGGCTGCCCGCAGATTGTTTCTTGCCGTGTCAAGCCGCGGATCCAGCCGCACGGCGGTTTCGAATTCCGGAACGGCTTCCCGGAACCGGCCGAGTCTGGCGAGCACCGTACCCAGATCGCTGTGCAGCGCCGCGTCGTTCTCCCGGAAGCGCAGGCACTCGCGAAGGTGTGACGCGGCATCTTCCAGGCGTCCCGCCGCCGCCATCTCGTTGCCCCACAGCCGCAGGACTTCGGCCAGGTGCTCCCGCGCTCCGGCGTCGTCCGGGCTTTCGGTCAGGACTTGCCGGAACTGCCCCGCCGCCTGCTCCCACTGCTGGCGTTCCGCAAGTGCGTTAGCCAGGTTATACCGAGCGTTCGTGTATCGCGCGTCCGATCGCAGGGCCCGTTCAAACATGGCGGTCGCGTCGTTCGCATTTCCGGCCGACAGCAGCGCCGCGCCCAGCGTGTTCAGTGCGACGGGCTGCTCCGGCCGCGCCTCCACGGCGCTTCGCAGATAGGGAATGGCTTCTGCCGCATTTCCCCGCGCAAGCTGGAGCGCGCCCAGGTTGAAGTGTGCCGAGAAATCCCCTGGATATTTATCCAGGCGATGGCGCATGATCGCCTCCTGCAGATCCATGCGCCGGTCCTCGGCGCCGCGCGGCAGCACCTGCAGCCACAGATGGCCCATTTCGTCGGTGGCCTGATTCCCGCCGCGTACTCGCCTCGCCGGGTGGTTGGGATTTCGCGGATTCTCCTCCGAATTGTCGTAATGGAAGCGCATCGCCACCACGCTTCCCTTCGGCAAAAATACCGGCGCAGTAAAGCGATACACGGCCTGCCAGTTCACGTCCCAGTCCGGAATCCGAATCAGCCATTTGCGGCTGCCATCGGGCAGTGTGGCGTAGCCTTCGAGCAGACGGCCCAGGTAATGAGCGTGCGGGTAGACCGCGAGAACATCCATGTCCATCGGGACCGTGAAATCGTCACTGATCGGAAAGTCCCTTGTGCCGGCGGCAATGTCGAGCGCGCCATCGTGCTCGAGCTGCACCAGCATGGGAAACTTTGTTCCCGGATGGTCTGTGAAATACAGTCCAATGGACGGCTGCACCATTTCGGGTTTGCCCGTCGGCTGCATGTGAACGTTGAGGATCAAGTCGGTCGTGGGATCGGCCCTCCACGCCATCCCGTCGGGCTCCTCCCATGGGGTGCCGCCGGGTTTCCAGAACAGGAAGTGGCTGTCGGGATCGAACGTGTCCGCCTCGATATTCAGGTCCATGCCCGAAAAGCCCGCGCCAGGCGTTTTCTCCTGCGTTCGCGCGGAACGGCTTCGGTCGATGAGCACGTTCGCGTGATGCACCGCGCGCGCGTTGCCTGGCCGGATCTCGATGGCCTTCACCCAGCGTGTGCCCGCCAGCTTCAACGGCAGCACAAAATTCCAGTATTCGTCGGAACCGTCCGCGCGCAATGGGTAGGGCCGCGGCGCCTGTAACACCAGGTCCGGCGTGCCGAGCTGCCACCCTGGGGCGAATTTCGGTACGGGCGCTGCGTCTGCGGGATCGCCCGCAGGGGCGCCTTCCCGCGCCCACCGCTCGATCGTCTGGATCTGCGCGTCGCTGAGCCGCTGCTCATCCTGAAAATCTCCGTGGCCGGGCTCCGGCAGCCAGGGCGGCATGTATCTGCGTTTGGTGACCCCGGCAATCTGCAGCGCGTGCTTTTTCACATCCTCGTAGGTGAGCAGCGCGAAGGGCCCGGCCTCGCCCGGACGATGGCATGGTGTGCACGACCGGTAAACGATCGGCGTAATGTGCTTGTAGAAGGTAATCACCTCAGCTTTGCCCGGCCACGCAGCCGCCACCAGTGCGGCAAAAGGGAGAACCCACCTCATTCCACGTCAGCCAGGTAGCAGCCCACCGCGGGCGCGGACTCCTCAGACTGAGGCCGTCCGTCGAGCGCGGCGGCAATGGAGTCTTCAAGATCGCGCCGTGTCGGGTTCGCCATGGACTTTCCGAGTTCGACGAACCGGTTATCGATGCGGCCGTGATACAGCAGTTTGCCATCCGTCGAGAACACTGCGGCTTCAGGAGTGATCGTAGCTTTGGCGCGCCGTACCAGCGAGTGCGCCGGATCCCGAATCACAACGCCGGGAAACCCGTACTGCTCGATGTGCCGCCGGATGTTTGCGCTCGTCTCGCCCGGATCGGCATAGACCATCGAAAACACGGCGCCCCGCGCGGCAAAATCATCGCTCAACCGCTTGAGTTCCGGAGCGTAACGGTTCGAAACCGGGCAGTCCGTGCGCACAAAGATGAAAACCCGCACTTTTGCGGCCGGCGCAAAAGGATCGACCGCCTTGCCTTCCAGATTCACTGTCCCCGAACCAGCCCCGGCAGCGGCCCATAACAGCAGGAAGCACAGCCCGCGCATGGGAATATTATCGCAACAAAATAGAAACGGCCGGCAGAGCGTTTGCCCTGCCGGCCGCAAAAGTTGCTCTAGGGGACTGGCTCCACTGTCCCTAATCGAAACACTCACCCACGACCGGACTGCTCGTCGCGGACAGTGGTGCCTGTCCCCGGTCCCTTTTCCGGAGCCTAGAACGAAACCGTGCCGGAGAATTGCAACCGGCGCATACTGCCGCCGGCAGCGATTCCGGTAATCTGACCGGCGTTCGAGGCCTGCACATCGCCATTCGGCCCTCCGAGGTTCGTATGGTTGAATGCGTTAGCGGCATCCGTACGCAGCCGGAACGAAACTCGCTCAGTAATTTTGAACGATTTCGACAGGGTCAGGTCTTGCTGGATGAACCGAGGCCCAATAAGCGTGTTGATGGGGTAGGTTCCAAAGGTCTGCGCGCCTGGAGCCAGGAAGGTGGTTCCCAGCCCTCCTACGAACCATTGGCTGCGGTTTCCAGCGGCGCCAGCGTAAGGATCACCGCTCCCTTTATTGGGACGATTGTTCGGCCCGGTGTTCGGCTGGCCCGGATAGTTGTCGAGCGAAGGTGAGAACGGGAAGCCGCTGTAGTAGGTCATGACACCGCTGATGGCCCAGCCGCCAACGGCATAATCTGCGAACTTATTGATGCTCGAACCGTATTTCTTGCCGCGGCCGAAGGGAATGTCATAAGCCTGAGCAATTGTAATTTGATTGTGAGGGAACGAGTTGCTGTATCCATTCCCGGCAGGGCGGTCGTAGATGAAGTAGTAGTTGGAGTCGTAACCCCAACCCGGGCCCCACTGCGTTTGGTAGGTGTAGCTGCCTTGCAATGTCCAACCAGCCCAGGCGTTGATCTTCACCTGTCCCTGGAAGGAATCGTAATGCTCATTCGAGCAGCTACAGAAGTATTGGAGATCGTTTCCAAACGGCAAGATACCGGCATACGGCCGGACCGGACTGGAGTTGGGCACAAACATCTGCTCGTTGGGGTTAATCGTTTGGCCCTGCCCGATGAAGCCGTGCCGGTTCGAATTGCCCACATATGCGCCCGTGACGGCGACCCTGCTGTTCACCTGATACTGAAGAGCGGCATTGTACAAATAGGTGGTGGGCAGCGTGACCGTTGCCGGCCGGAACCTCGGATTGATACCGTTCGGCAGCGGGAAGGTACCATTTGAGCCCACAGTGATGGGCGATGGTTGTGACGGACCTTGGGCCAGGGTGAACACGTCCGTGAATGGCGTCGCGTTGTTATTGATGTTCTGCTGGGCCAGCACCGGCACGTTCTGTGAGACGTTGTGTCCGAAATTCGATCCGAACACACCCACATCGTATCCCCAACCATAGCCCGCGCGAAGAACCGTCTTGTTATTGAGCTGGTAGGCGATACCCGCGCGAGGCGCAAAATTGTGCCAGTTCATGGTTTGGATCCCGTGACTCGAAACTCCACCCACACCGAATACATACATCAGGCCGTTGCTCAGGTCGAACGTCGCGCCATTCCCGGCCGCGTTTACGGATTCAGGGAAGATCATTTCCCAGCGCAGACCTGCAGTGATGGTCCATTTCGGAGTGGGACGCCATGTGTCCTGCCCGTACCAGAAGTAGCGGGGCTGGTTTTCCGACGCGTTGGTGCTGGTGCTCACGTAGCGCTGAAAGCTCGTAACTTCACCCAGAAGAAACGTGGCGAGCCCGATGCCCGGCGTGGGGTTGTCGCCAACCGCACCTACGTTGCCGGTCGCGTCGCCGTTGATGTACAACTCGCCGGCGCGGTGACTGTCGCTCGGAACGCGAAGGTTTTGCGCATAACGAAGGTCGGCGCCGAACTTGAAGTTGTGCTTGCCTCGGGTCCAGCTAAGATTGTCGATGAACTGGATCTGCTTCTCCGTCTGCGTGAGCGGGCAGTTACACTGGTTGGCGTTCAGCGCATACCCGAGTCTGTAGTCGTTGTTTGGAGCACTGACGTCAAAGAAGGGCATGCCCGACGTGTAAGTCTTATCCAGGTTCAGGCCGGGGATGCCGGCATCCGCCGCTGGTTGCGTTCCGTAGCCGTTCGGAACGTCGAACACGTGGTACCTCATCCAGCCAAAGCGGAACTCGTTGATCAGGGTAGGACTGATGGTTCTGGTCCATCCGATCGCGATGCTCTGGTTGGAAGCTACCGAATTGCCGGCGTAGTTGCCGAACGCGGGACCGCCGGCCTGCTCGCCGAAGGCTCCCGGTCCCACTTCGGTGAAACCCTGGTAGCTGTAACGTCCGAAGATGCTGTTTTTCTCATTGAGGTAATAGTCTTCGCGCGTATCCCAGGCGTTGCCTGTGATGGCAATCGCTCCGTTAGCCGCATAGTTATTTACGAACGGCTGGCCGGCAATCTGCTGCGTGTTGGGTAGCGGGAAGAACGCCAGGATCTTCTGGGCCTGCGGGGAGAGCTGGCTGGGCGGTATCGTGTTGTTCTGATAAGGCGAGCGGCCTACCCCGGTATTCGGATCGCCGGTGTGGGGATCGAAGATCTCATAGATTGAGTTGTTTGCCAGCCAGTCGCTAAAATTGCCCGTGCGGTTGAGTGCCGTGGGCACGCTGGTGAGGATCGAACCTCCCTGCGACTGCCGGTTTAGCTGCGCATCGCCGAAGAAAAAGAGCTTGTCTTTGATGACGCGTCCGCCAATCGAGCCGCCAAACTGGTTCTGCCGGTATGTGGCGGCTGGTATGCCCACAAAGGGATTCGCAGTGAAAGTCGTAAAGCCCGGAGTATTGAGTTGCAAGTACTCGAAGGCGTCTCCGTGGATTTCGTTGGTACCCGATCGGGTCGAGTAGCTCGCGAGCCCCCCGCCTACGTAAGAGAATTCGGCGTCAAAGTTCTGGGTCGCCTGTTTCACCTCGGAAACGGAGTCGAAGTTCGGATTGATGACGATGATGCCCAGAATCGGATCCTGGTTCGTCGTGCCGTCGAGTTCGTAGCCCATCGCGGAGAAAAGCTGGCCGTTGACCACCATCTGGACGCTTCCCTGCGGGTTCTCGTCCGACGCGTGCTGCCAGCCCATCTTGGCGGTTCCGGGGTTGACCAATTCCATCGACTGGAGGTTCCTCCCGATATTCGGGTACTCGTCGATCTCCTTCGCGCTAAACGTCTGCGCGACGTCCGCGCGATCCGATTGCAGCAACGGCGCCGCCGCGGTGACTTCCACCTCGGTCGTGACATCGCCGACGGCCAGAGTAGCGTCGAAACGGGCTGCGTCATCCACGCGCACCTGCAGCGGGCTGGATACCACCTTCTGAAATCCAGTGGCCTGAATGGTCACGCGATATTCGTCGGGGATCAACTGGCCTTTGTTATAGCTACCGGACCCATCCGTAGTGAGCTCGAATGTCGTTCCTTTTGCGATGTCCGTGATGGTCACCTTCGCGTTCGGAATGACCCCTCCGTTCGCATCCGTCACGGTTCCGAAAATGCCGCCAAAGACCTGTTGAGCGCTGGCGACCGGGCTGAAGACGAACGACAGCCCCATGGAGATACACAGGGCGCACAGAGCCAATTTGCGTAGACTAAGCATTCCTTATTCTCCTTGCTCCTTCGTAGAGCGAACCTTGGGAACAGACCCTTTTGCTGATCGTCTAGAGTAGTGCTTTTCCCCTAATAGAAACAAGTTAGCCCAGCGGTATGATACTGTTACTTTTAACATCCCACGGCATTGCAACCATTTAGGGGATTTGTTACACTCCGTGTCACTGAGGGTGTTATGGGGGCTCTTGGGGTTAACGACCTAGACCGCGAGACCAAACTCGCGGAAATCGAAAAATTATGCTCCAGTTCTGTGCTCCACGGCTCCGAATCGCTGTGCAATTTGCTGCGATTCCTGGCCACACAGACCCTGGATCGTCCCGGCTCGACTGTTAAGGAGTACCAAATTGCGACGGAGGTGTTCGGGCGGGCCGCCGATTTTGACCCCCGGCTGGACTCGACGGTGCGTGTTCAAACCGGGCGACTTCGTTCAAAGCTGGCCGAGTACTACGCCAGTGATGGAATCGAGGACCAGGTTGTCGTTGAAATCCCCCGTGGTTCCTACCACCTTATATTCCATTACCGGGAGCCGGCACCGAGGCTGACCGCGTCCGAACTGGTGGCCGTGCCGGCGCCTGCCCCCATTCCGCGTCGTTCGCCCAAGCAGTGGACCACGACCGCCGTGGTGAGTGTGATTGCGGTAATGGCCGCGCTCACTCTGGACTTCGCTTTCCGCCCGGTATTCCAGCATGGCCCTGCCGCGGAGTCCACTGACGCCCTGCAGGCCCTGTGGCTGCGATTTTTCGACGGGCCGGAACCGCCGCTGGTTGTTTACAGCAACGCTGCTTTTGTGGGGCGGCCGGAAACCGGCCTCCGCTACTTCAATGCAGCGAACGATACAAACAGCGTGATTCTCGACCACTACACCGGAGTGGGTGAGGTGATGGCGATCCACGAGTTGGACAATCTCTTTACGAGTTTGCACCGTGGGATGCGGCTGAAACGCGGCCGCCTTCTGACGTGGGACGATGCCAAGGCCAGTAACCTGATTTTCATCGGCTCTCCCTCCGAGAACCTCTCGCTCCGCGAAATGCCGGGGACTCAGGATTTCATATTCAAAGTGGCCAGCGACGGACCCCGCAAAGGAGACCTGAGCATCGTCAACGTCCATCCGCGCCCCGGCGAGGAAAACACGTATCTTTCGACCGCCGCACTGCCGATCCGGGAAGACTACGCGGTGGTGGGTCTGGTGCCTGGGCTCACGAATGCCCAACACGCACTGGTGTTGGCTGGGCTGACCACGCTCGGAACGCAGGCGGCCGCGGAGTTCGTCTGCCGGACGAAGCGACTCGAGGAGTTGCTGGGCGCTCTGAGCGCTCCTTCGAAGGGACCCTTCCCGCCCTTTGAGGCCCTTTTGCGGGTCAAGGTGAGCGGGGGAGTCCCGGTCCAGAGCGATCTTGTGGCGGCGCACCGTCACAAGTAGTGCGGCTACCGTATATTCTGGAGTCATGTGGCAGGGGCTGGTCGTACTGTGGCTGGCGGGCGTATCGGCCGGCATCCATGAGCGGGGCGTCGATCTCTACAAGCATCAGAAATACGCCGACGCGATTTCCACCCTCGAAGAAGCGGTAAAGACAGAGACGCCGGGTTCGAGCGACTTCCGGGAATCCGTGCTGATGATTGGCCAGAGCTATTTCATGCTGTCGCAAGCTCCCAAGGCCATTCCCTGGCTCGAGAAGGTGACCAGCGTTAACGAAGCGAACTACATGCTGGGCTATGCGTATCTGCAAACCGCACAGCAGGATCGTTCAGAGGCGGCCTTCGCGCGGCTGTTTGGTCTGAACCCTGCGAGCGCGGCAGGACATCTGCTCGCCGGCCAGATGATGCTCAAAAAAGAATATCGGGACGAAGCCGTTATCGAGGTGAAGAAGGCTCTGGCGCTCGATCCGAAGCTGCCTCAGGCCTATTTCCTGCTCGGCGAAGCGGACGTCGGGCGCGGCCAGCTGGAAGAAGCCATCAGCGACTTCACCAAAGAGCTGGAGATCGATCCGAACTTTTCGATGACCTGGTACCGTCTGGGGGACGTCTACTCACGCCAGCAGCGCTGGGATCAGGCAATCCCGCATCTGCAGCGCGCCGTATGGCTGAACCCGGCCTACAGCGGGCCGTACATCCTGCTCGGCAAGTGCTACTACAACATCCAAAACTACAGCAACGCGGAGAGCATTCTGCGGCATGCGCTGGCTCTCGATCCGAATAACTATGCGGCAAACTTCCTGCTCGGCCGGACCCTCATCGCCGAAGGCCAAGCCGAAGAAGGCAGGTCCGTGTTGGAGAGGTTGAAGTCGCTACCGCAGTGAGGCCCCGAAAAGGCGCGCCAGTTCGTTTTACTTGCGCTTGAGCATCTCGGCTTGCTGTGCTTCTTTCGCAGCCTTGACCTTGGCTCCCTGAGCGAAGGCCGCTTTGCTGCCCTCTGCATCGCCGGTCATGCGCAAAACTTGCCCCAGCGTGTTGTGCGGCCCCGGGTCTTCCGGCCGGAGGCGCACGGCCTCGCGCAACGCGGAAACGGCTTCGCTCAATTCGCCTTTCTGCTTGAGGGCAGTTCCCAGGATGAACCAGGCCTCTCCGTAGTCCGGCCGCAGCCGTACCGCGTCTTTCATCTGCGTGATGGTCCGCTCAAAATCGCCGGCTTGCCACCAGGAGATGCCCAGCGCGTAGTGCGCTTCGGCCATGCCGGGGTCGAATTCGATCGCTTTCTCAAACTCGGACCTTGCATAGTCCAGATCGTCCTTATTCTTGAGGGCCAGGCCGAGATTGTAGTGCCCCAGCGCCTGGTCCGGTTTTTTGTCCAGCACGGCGCGGAACTGGGCGATGGCGTGGTCCAGGTCGCCTTTCAACATGTATGCGGTGCCGATGTTGAGGGCCGCGGCGGCATTGCCGGGGTCGACGGCGATCACGCGCTGGAATTCGGCGATGGCCTTGTCCGCTTCGCGCGTCTGGATCAGCATGAGGCCATAGCTGTTGCGCGCATCCAGGTTTCCGGGTTTGAGCTGAACAGCGTGACGGTATGCGTCCACGGCGGCGCTGAAATCATCCAGATGCTGAAACGCGGCGCCGAGCCCGTTCCACGCCTCCGCGTTCTGCGGCTCGAGTGCGGTGGCGGCCTTCAATTCCGGCGCGGCTTCTTTGTACCGGCCCGCCGCCGAAAATGCACTGCCCAGGTGGGAGCGGTACGTGAACGACTTTGGATCGAGACGCGCCGCCTTCTGCAACTCCGGGATGCACCGTGGATATTCCTCGTCCAGGCAATAGGCAACGCCGAGATGGTAGTGCGCCGGCGCATAATCGTCCTTCAGCGCGATGGCTCGTTGGAACTCCTCCCGGGCTTCCTTGTTGCGTTTGAGCACGGCCAGCAGGAATCCGACCTCGTCGTGCAACTCGGCGGACTTTGGCGCCAGATCGCTGGCTTTGCGAAACGCGTCGAGAGCGCCCGCCGCGTCACCTTTTGCAATCAGCGCGCGCCCTTCGGCCACCATCTGCTGCAGCTTCTCCGGGCTTTGCGCGGAACTGACGATCGCGGTACACAAAAGAACACAGCAGGCCAGCTTCATCCCGACGGGAGATCCTATCGCCCAGTATAGCTAGGCAGATCTGACGTCGCGCATCGGTTCGTTGCGGTACTCGCTGGGGGAACATCCCAAGACTTTTCGAAAAACGCGGGCGAAATAGGCGGGATCGGAAAACCCGCAGCTCTCCGACACTTCCGATATGGTCGCTAGAGGCTCCAGCAACATTCGCTTCGCTGCCTCCACGCGCTGGGTCATGAGGTAGCGCTCGAAGGTCAGCCCCGTGGTTCGTTTGAAGACACGGCTGAGATGCCCGGCCGAGATCCCCAACGCGGCCGCGACCTTTGTTACAGAAATGCTCTGAGCGGCCCACTTGTCGTGGAGCTGGCGGTCGATAATCCGGCAGACGCGCTCCACCAGCTTTTGGGGCCGTCCCGCATAGAGACGGCGCACGGAGCCCAGCAACGATTCGGCCGAAGAGACGAAGGCTTGCTGCAGCTCGAAGCAACCGCCAGCCCGATTCAAGCCGGCCTCCCCTTCCGCCTGCCGGCTGGACACTTCGTCTGAGCTGGCGCCCGCCTGCCGCGCGGCGTAGGTGATCGCATCGAGTGCATAGGTAAAGAAATGCCGTTGCGCGGTCAGATGTTCAGGGCTATCGCCAATCTCGTTATGGACCAGCATGGGCAAGCCCGCCACAAGCACGCTGGCCTCGATCAGCCTTCGTTCGGAGATGCTTCGGCAAATTTTGCCGACCGACAATCCCAGCTCTTCATTCGGCGCCAGCGGAGTGCGGTACACGGCTACCGGGTCCGGAGAGTTGGCCATCGCGATACACGCTTCGTGATACGAGTCGGCTAAATAATGCCAATTGCTCTTGGCGCCGCCAACGCCGATCCGCACGCGCAAGTCGCATCGCGCCGAGATGGCGTGGACCAGCTTGTGCACGAAAGCCTGCGCGACCAGCGAGAGCGCATCCTGTTCCTCGCGGTCACGAAAGAAAATGCAGACGCCGCGGTTTCTCAAGTAGGCGCAGCAGACGTTCTGGACGCTCTCGCAAACTTCATCGATGGCCTGGAGACCCCGGGTGTGCGCCAGATCGAACGATGTTGCCGAATTCTGGTAGTCCTCCTCAGCCTCGAATTTCACCACCATGACGCGGTTCGGATAACGGGTGAGACCGATGCGGTGCATCAAATCCCGCAACACGGGCGGGTTCGCGACGTTTCCCTCAAGCACCAAGTGCGCGAATTCCTTACGCTCCAGGTACAACTCGCGGTCCCTCCGCTGCTGGTCGCGAACGGCCTCGGAAAATCGTTTCCAGATGGTCGCCAGGTACTCCGCGTAAACTTCCAGAACCTCGATGGTCCGCTGGATGTCGGTGTCGGAGACCACCGGAACTTGCATATACGCGTCTTCGAGGTTGTTCCAATTGATGTAGGTGAGCGCACCCGCCTCTTTGCGGATCTGGACGAAATGCTCCGCAGTCGGCGCCTCTCGCAAAACCTGACCGGTGAAGAGCGTCGCAATGTACTGGCCGTCGCAGGTGACAGGGACAGCAATATCCACCAGACCCGCGTGACAGCGATAGACTTCCGGCCGTCCTGTTTTCCGGACGCGAAGTTCCGCCGCTTTGTCCGAGATGGCGCAGGATTCGGCCTCGTGCCGGCCGTTGTCGTTCACGATATAGCAGTAGGTGGGCTCGGGGAGGTCATCGCAAGCCATCAGCCGCGCGCAAGGCCCGGCGAGCGCCTCTTCGGTGGAGAGGTGTTTCTGGCGCAGCCCCACCCTGCCTGGCGGCCCATCTTCGGCCCACACCAGATCGACGCGTTTGATGGGAGAAGACTTGTTGAACAGGAGCAGGAACAACTGCAGAAACTTGAGGTCTTTCTCAAACTGCTCGACAATCGCCGGGTTCGCAATGGGCAGCGGAGCCATCCAGATGTGCCTACGCTATCACGGCAGATTGAGCGGGACAAGCCCTTTAACGACCGGACATGGACTTTACCGGCACTTAGCGCCAGATGCCGGTTGTGATCGATAGCGCCGGCAGATCCAGTTTGACGGCCTTCTCATGCCAGTTCAGAGAGACGGTAGTGGCTTGCTTGCCGCTGTTCAAGACCTCGGCAACCATGTCACCGTTTCGTGTTTTGAAGGCCATCGAGCGGACTCTTCCCGCGGGTCCGCTGGTCGCGACGCGTACCGCGCCGGGTCGCACAAACCTGGAGAAGTGGGCCAAGTAGTAGTACAGGCCAGTGTAGGTGACCTCTTTCGTCCGCCGGTCGATGATGACCACCGGGTGCTGCTGGTTTCCGTCCGTGTCGCGGTGCACGGGAGAAACCAGCCAGGGGCCGCCGTTTTGGTCGAGAATCATGTTCCAGTAAACCCAGGCGGAGGTTCCCGATTCGAGGTCGTTCATGATCTGATTGCCCCAGAAGTCGCCATCCTCGTACGCCTTCTTGGGCAGAACAACGCTGCGCGGAGTGTCGGTGCCATAGGAGTGATCCACCTCGGTCATCCAGAGCTTGAGATCGGGATACCGCTGATGGAGTTGTTTGAGCTTGTCGAAGTCCTTGAACTCGTAGCCGTGATACGCCATGGCGCCAGCGTACTTGCGGGCTCCGGGATCGTCGAGAATGACCGGATAGGCGGTAGACGCTCGCTCGCGGGTGTTGAACTCACTGGGTTGGATCTTCGTTTTCACGCCCGCTTTTGCCAGGAGCGGCCCCACATGGTCCCTGAGAAGATCACGGATTTTGTTCGCCGGGATGGTGGTGTAAATCCCCGGCTCGTTGAACAGGCTCAGAAAGTCGATGAAGATGCCCTGTCTCTCGTACTCCTGCAGGTAACGCAAATAGTAGAGCGCCAGGGCGTCGAAGTACTTCGGATCGACATCCTGATTCTTATTCACGTCGAACAGCATCCAGTCCGGCGGGTAGTCCATGGGCGCCTGCAAGACGAACTTGCCGTAGCGGCGTGCGCGTTGGATGTAGGGAATCAGGCCGGTCGGCCCAAGATCACGCTGGATTGTAAACAAATTCATGCCGAGGTCGCCGGGGCGATCGGCGTAGGTGTAGTAGGGGCCCGCGGACTGGAAATCGGTGGCGCCGATGACAGTCTTCATAGCCGTGAATCCGGCGCCCTTCTCGGGATCGAACAGGGCCTGCAGAACTTCTTCCTGATGCGCGGAGTCGAGACTGTTCAGGCAAATCAGCCCGGCTTCCAGGAACGACGCGCCGAAACCGATGATTTCCTGATCGTTGACGCGGTCGTCGATGCGGAACGCCACGCTGCCTGGAACCGTGTCGGTAAAGTGGACCGGCGGCTTGGGCGAGATCCGGTCGCCGGCCTGCGACGTGACGTAAAGCTGAACCTGCTGAGCGGATGCAGCAAGCGCAATCAGCCCGATCAGAAGAGGCCGGGCATACCCGGTCCCTACCATAGGTATGTAGTGATAGAAAGCGCGGGAAGATTCAGACTCACCGCCTGGCCGTGCCAGTTCAACTGAACAGTCACCGCTTGTTTGCGGCTGTTCATGATCTCGGCGACCATGCCGCCACCTTTCGCCTGAAACGCCAGGCATCGAACCCCGCTCACCGTGCCCGTCGTTCCAACTCGCACCGCGCCGGGACGCACGAATTTGCTGAAGTGCGCCAGGTAGTAGTAGAGGCCAGTGTAGATCGTTTCCTTCTTCTGGCGGTCAACGATCACGACGGGATGCTGCACATTGGGATCCGGGTTTCCGTGAACCGGCGATACTGCCCATGGTCCGCCTTTTTCATCGAGGATCATGTTCCAGTAGATCCAGGCGGAGGCTCCGGACTCCAGGTCTTTGAAGATCTGCGTGCCCCAGAAATCGCCGTCCGCATAGTCGCGATTCGGCAAGACCATGGTCTTGGGAGTGCCGGCCTCGTAAGCGTGGCACACTTCGGTCATCCAGAGCGGCAGGTCGGGGTAGCGCTTATGCAGCGCGGCGATCTTGTCGTAGTCCTTGTAGTCGTAACCGTGATAGAGGATGGCGGCGGCGTATTTGCGCGCTTGCGGATCGTCGAGTATCACCGGCCAGTACTTCCCGGCGCGCTCGCGATCGTTGTACTCGCAAGGCTGGATTTTGGTCTTGACGCCTTCTTTGGCCAGAAGCGGCCCGACGTGATCCTTGAGAAGATCGCGGATTTTTTCGGCGGGGATCTTGGTGTAGATGAGGGGCTCGTTGAACAGGCTGAGGTAATCGACGAAGATTCCCTGCTTTTCGTACGCGCGGAGATAGCGCAGATAATACAGCGCCAGCGCGTCGAAGTATTTGGGATTGACGTCCTGGTTCTTATTCACGTCGAACAACATCCAGTCCGGCGGATAGTCCATGGTTGCCTGGATCACGAACTGGCCGTAGCGGCGTGCGCGCTTGATGAAAGGGATGAGGCCATTCGGCTCCAGGTCGCGCTGGATGGAGAACGACTTCATGCTGACCTCGCCGGGATGATCGTCGTAGCTGTAGAACGGGCCGGCTGACATTTCATCGCTGGCCGCGATGTCCGTTTTCATCGCCGTGAAGCCAGCTCCTTTGTCGGGATCGAACAGGGCCCGGATCAGCGCCTCCTGCTTTTCGGCATCGAGGCTGTTGAGGCAGATCGCTCCCGATTCCAGGAAGGACGCGCCGAAGCCGGTGATCTCCTGATCTCTGACTTTTTCGTCGATGTGGAAACCGGAGGCGCCCGCGCTGCCTTGAGCGAAATGCAGCGGCGGCTTCGCGGTGATGCGATCACCGGCCTGGGAGGTGACGAAAACGCGTATTTCCTGTCCCGCGGCCACGAACGGGATCGTTGCCAGCAGCACAGTAAGCCAACTACGTTTCATAAACACGACCTCAGAGTTTTCTCGAAGGCCTGGATAATTTCGCGCTCGTCCTGATCGGTCAGGCACGACGGGATGGGGAGCAGGATGCTCCGCTCGAACAAACCGTCAGCCACGGGGCAAGCCCCCTTGGCGTAGTTCCTCTCCAGGCCCGCGTTTTCCGGGAGCTTCCATGGGAAGCCGCCGCGATCGGCGCTGGTGCGCTGCAGGAGACTGACGTTGTTGTAATACAGGTGCAAGCCCCATTCCGTCATGACGACGTTGGAGACTCCCTGCGGCGAGGTCACGATGCCTTCCGCGCGCAGCATGCGATTCACGCGCCGGGCGGTGTCCGCATCGCGGTATGTCGTGATGAGGAAGCAGCCGGTATCCCCAAGCGGATCCTGAATCTTGCGCAACTGAACCTCGGGGAATCGCTCGAGGGCCTGGCGAATCCGGTATTTACTTCGGCGCATCGCGCTGATGATGGTGGGAAGTTTCTCGAGTTGGACCCTCAGAATGGCAGCGCGCAATTCGTCCATCCGGCAGCCTCTTCCCCACAAGCACAGTGTCGGGTCATTGAATACCAGCCGTCCGTTTTCATCGCGGGCATAGCCCAGATCGTGGCACGCGAAGGCCCGGCGGTAGAGTTGGGCGTCGTTGGTCACCACGCAGCCGCCCTCCCCGGAACTCATGTTCTTATTCATCTGGAAGCTGAAAATGCCCATGTCTCCGAAGGTCCCGACCTTTTGGCCTCCAATACTTCCGCCGTTGCATTGCGCACAGTCTTCCAGGAGAAACACGTTCTTGTCCTTGGCGATCTTCCGGATGGCTTTGGCATCACCCGGAGCGCCGCTCATGTGCACCAGAATGATTCCGACGGTACGCGGCGTGATCTTCCGTTCCACGTCGCGGGGATCGAGGCAGAACGTGTCATCGATGTCTCCAAGCACGGGGATGGCACCCTGGTTCACAACCGCCGCAACCACGGAGACCCACATGTAGGCCGGCACGATGACTTCCTGGCCCGGGCCGACGCCGAGCGCGGACAGAGCCACGCTGAGCGCGCTGGTGCCGCTGGCTACGGCGAGTGCATAGCGCGCGCCGACCGCGCGGGCGAATTCTTCCTCGAACTTTTCCGTTTCCTTCTGAAGGTCGATGCCGTAGTAACGGAACAAAGACCTGGAACGCAGAACGCGCAGCGCGGCTTCGATTTCCTGGTCGTCGTAATAATGCACGCCCGGAAATTCCAGCGGAAGCGGCTTCACCCTGACAGGGGCTTCCGATTCCACGATTGTTTTGTCTTCAGCCATGACGATTTCCCTCTTCTTTTTGGAAGGCTAGCCTTATTTAGCCAAACCCAGTACCAAGCCCCAATGGGTTTATCTGCGTTTTTAAGGACTTAAACGGCTAGCGCGGCCGAACCCAAGATGTCATTTAAGTCCTCAAAATGTCAGATAAGGCTATTGGAGCGATGGCGTTCCAGTGCTTGTATTGACAGGAAGACTTTTTCCATAAGGGGTTAGGTGCGTGCGGTCGGCCTGTCTGATCGCAGGCACAAAAGGAGTTTGGAACATGTCAAGATCCAGCCACACGAATTTCGTCCGCCTGCCTGCGATGATGCTGGCGGTTGTTTTCTGTCTGTTGGTGCAACTTGCTTGGGGCGCTGTGACCGGACGCATTTCCGGCACGGTGAAAGATCCCACCGGTGCGGTGGTGCCCAATGCGCAACTCTCCGTTCTGGAACCTTCTACTGGAATCAAGACCGACACGAAGACCGACTCGGCCGGGTTCTACTCGTTTCCATCGCTTCCGGTCGGCCATTACGAAATGGAGGTAAAGGCAAGCGGCTTCAGAGATTTTAAGCAGACAGGTCTGATTCTCGACGTCAACACGGCCCTGACGGTGGACATCCCCCTGCAGCTTGGCGAAGCCAGCCAGGAGGTGACCGTGAATGCGGCCGCTGTGGAGGTGGAAACCACCAACACGCAGATGGGCGAGGTGATCAACGACACCAAGATGACCACGGTTCCGCTGAACGGCCGCAGCTATACTGACCTGCTGGCGCTACAGCCGGGCGTGACACCGGTCAGCTCGGGACAGTATGGCGCCTTGAGTGTTTCGGGCGACCTGAACCCGGGCAGCCTGTCCGTGAACGGGCAGAGGGAATCCGCCAACGGGTTCATGGTGAACGGCGGCAACGTCGAAGAAGGCGCGTGGAACGGCACGTCCATCATTCCCAGCCTGGATTCGATTGCCGAATTCCGTATCATCACGAACAACTTTGACGCGGAATACGGCAACTACAGCGGAGGCCAGATCAACGCCATCACCAAGTCCGGGGCGAACGAGTTTCACGGCGACGTGTTCGAGTTTCTGCGCAACACGGACTTGGACGCGCGCAACTTCTTCGATGTGAGCAAGGGGAAGTTCATTCAGAACCAGTTCGGCGCGACGACCGGCGGGCGCATCATCCGCGACAAGCTCTTCTTCTTCGTGGACTACCAGGGGACGCGGCAGGTGATCGGGCAGAGCACCGGCCTGGTCCCGGTGCCTTCGGCCGCGGATCGGCAGGGCAATCTCGCCGATGTGGCCGACCAACTGACCGGCACGGTAACCGGCGGGTACTGGGCCAACCAGCTCTCGCAGAAGCTCGGCTATACGGTGACCCCAGGCGAGCCCTACTATACCCCCGGCTGCACGCAAAGCACGACGTGCGTTTTCCCCAACGCGGTAATCCCGCAATCGGTGATCACGGCGCCTTCGCAGAACCTGCTCAAGTACATTCCCGCGGCGAACAACGGGGCCTTCTACTCAACGTCTTCGGCAAACGAGACGTTGCACGGTGACAAAGGCAGCTTCCGGCTGGATTACAACAGCCGCTTCGGGATGATTTCCGGATATTACTTCATCGACAATTTCAACCAGGACAGCCCTTATGTCTCCGCGAGCTTTCCCGGCTTTACGGCGACGACGCTAGGCCGGGCGCAGATGGCCAACATCGCCGATACGAAGAGCTTTGGCCCAAGCGCTGTAAACGAACTGCGCCTGCACTATGTGCGCATGACGAACCTGGGCGGTTTTCCGGGCGGCGGAACAGGCGTCACGTTGGATTCTCTGGGCTTTGTCACCGGCCCCGACACGCTGGGCCTGGTGATTCAGAACAAGCAATACGAGGGCGTTCCAAGCGTCGGGTTCAATAACTTCAGTATCGGTGTTCCGGCGTACTTCGCGGGCCAGTACAACAATACCTATCAAATACTGGACAACTTTTCGAAGGTAAAGGGAACCCACACCATGAAGTTTGGTGCGAGCGTCCACTACGACCAGATCACCGAACACGACTACGGCGCCAACGACGGGACCTTTGGCTTCGACGGGCAGGAAACGGGAAGTGATTGGGCCGACTATCTGCTCGGCGCTCCCACGAGTTTCCAGCAGGGCGTTCAGGCGCCGCTGCATACCCGCACTTACTACTACGGTCTGTATGCGCAGGATAGCTGGCGCATGAGATCAGACCTGACTCTGAATTACGGCCTGCGGTACGAAGTAACCTCCCCGTGGTACGAAGCGCAGGGCCAACTCGAAACCCTCGTGCCAGGCCTGCAATCCAAAGTCTTCCCGGGAGCCCCGACGGGATGGGTTTTCCCTGGCGATCCCGGAATTCCGAAGAGCCTGGCACCGGTGCGGCACAACAACTTCGGTCCGCGGGTGGGACTCGCGTGGTCGCCGAGCGGAAAGATCTTCGGAGGACCGGGCAAGACCAGCATCCGCGCGTCGTTCGGGATCTTCTATACCGCATTCGAGGACACCACGGGCTTCAATGAGGTGGGTGATGCGCCCTTCGGGTACTTCTGGAGCAATCCTGCGCCGCCGCTTTTCACGACGCCTTACATTGACCGTCAGACGGGTTTCGTTGAGGGACAGCGCTTTCCGGTGAATTTCCCGCCGTCCAATGTCTCAGCCAGCAATCCCGATAATTCGATTAACTGGGCGCAGTTCACTCCCATCTCCAGCTCGCCGGGCTTCTGGTACAAGAACCGCGTGCCCTACGCTGAACACTACAGTCTTTCGCTCCAGCGGCAATTCGGCAGCGCCAGTGTGCTGAGCGTGAGTTACGTAGGTACGCAAGGCCATGCGCTGCTTAGCGACCTGGAATCGAATCCTGGAAATCCGGCGCTCTGTTTGGGCGCCAGCCAGCAGAGCCAGGTGATCCCCGGCGGCGCCACTTGCGGGCCGTTTGGCGAGAACAATGTGATCACGCGGGCCGATGGTACGGTGCTTAACGGAACGCGGTCTCCATTCAGCAACGCTCTCGGCAGCAACGGTTACTTCATGACCATTGGCAACTCCAACTACAACTCCATGCAGGTGAGCTTCCGGCACCGGAGCGGCCCCTTGGAGCTGCTGGCCGCCTACACCTGGAGCAAGTCCATCGACGACTCATCGGGATGGGGTGACCAGATCAATGTGACCAACCAGCGGCTGGGGCGCGTCATCTCCTCATTCGATGTTCCGCAAAACTTCGTGGTGAGCTATCACTACGATCTGCCGTTCGACAAACTGCGTCGCAACCGGCTGACCCGCGGTTGGGTGATCACCGGCATTACGCGATTCTCGACCGGTCTGCCGGTCACGCTGAGGGAGAACGATGACAACTCGCTGTTAGGCACATTCTGTACTGGTCCAAACTGCAACGAGATAGATACGCCGAACTACCTGGGAGGCAGTTTGAAGTTCCACGATCCGCGCTCGGGCCTGCCGTACTTTGATCCGAGCGTGTTCGGCTCGGAAGCGCTGGGGCAACTGGGATCGGCTGCCAAACGGATGTTCCATGGCCCGGGCATCAACAACTGGGACATGGCGCTTTTGAAAGACACCCACATTACCGAGTCGAAGCTGCTGCAGCTGCGCTTCGAGTTTTTCAACATCTTCAATCACGCGCAGTTCAGCAACCCGACCGGGAGTATTTTGAATTCGACCTTTGGCTTCGTGACCAACGCCCGAGACCCGAGAATCGGGCAAGTCGCGCTGAAGTTGCTGTTCTAAACTGAGGGACGGGTCAAGCCTGTGCGCATGGCCCGTCCGTTCCCCCCTATGAGGAAATTCATGTCCCGAGTGCCTCTCTGCACGCTAGCTCTGCTCTCCGTGTTTCCGGTTTTCGCCCAGAGGCGTCCGTTGCCCGACCGCGTCCCGCCCAAGCGCTCTTCCCAGATTGAAAACGGCTTCGGCATCAACTCCAACTTGCCACGCGATCCCTACCTGCCGTGGAACAAGTGGTGGTGGACGCGCATGTTCGATGCCGGCGTGAGTTGGATCCGCATTGGCCAGTACGAGAACAGCTCGGAATACACGAGCTGGGACTGGGTGGAGCAGAAGCGCGGGGTGTACGCGATTCCGCCCGGATTAGACGACTACGTCGACTCGCTGGTGGACAACGGCGTGAAGATCCAGGTGCAGATGCACTACGGCAATCCGATGTATACGTCACCCTCGGGAATCCGGCCCGATGCGATCACGCCGGAGCCGGGCTCGTTCCACAACGCCGATCGCAGCCTGTATTCCATCTTCTGGCCGCCGAAAACACCGGATCAGATCGAGGCCTTCGTCCGATATACGAAGTTCGTGGTCAACCACTTTCGCGGCCGCATTCACTACTACGCGCTGTGGAACGAGCAGGACATCACGTACTGGAATCCTATCGCCAACGCGGAAGACTATGGCCACCTGTTGAAGGCGTTCGTCGCCGCCGTGCATGAGACGGACCCGCAGGCCAAAGTGATCTACGGCGGTCTGGCAGATCCTTCCAGTGATTTTGCCCGCCGCTCGCTGGATGCCTGCCAGTGTGCCGCCGGCATCGATGTGTTCGCCTATCACACATACCCTGGCTATGGGCAGAACCTGAATCCGGAGTCGATGGACTACGGCGCCTATGGGCCGGAATCGCCGGAGAAGTTGCGCGAAACGGTCCGTAACTATCCGGGCATTCGCAAAGACATGCCATTCTGGGACGATGAGTTTAATTCGATCCCGTCCTGGGCGGGTTCGGACGAATCGGTGCAAGAAAAGTATGTGTCACGCGGCCTCATTTACAACTGGGCCGCGGGCGTGCGCACGTTCGTCTGGCTGCTCGCGGCCGGCACCGATGGCAACGAGTACGACGATTTCGGCGTCATTCACGGCCTGCGCAACTTGCCCGACGACTTCACGCCGCGTCCGGTCTTTTTCTCGATCCAGAACACGAATGCGTTGTTCTCGGACACACAACCCGATGCATCCATCCAGATTGTGCCTGCGGACATTCCGGCGCTGCGGCGCAAATCGTCCTTTCCGCTTTTCGCGTACGGGTTCCGCTCCAAAGCGGGCAAGCCGATTGTGGCGTACTGGCTGGGAGCGCATAGCCTGCCCGGCAACATCTTCCCTCCCATCTACGCCGACCTGGTAATCCGGAACAGCGGCATTAGACATCCGGCGCTGATCGACGTGGTCTCCGGAGAGATTCATCCCGTGGAATGGAAGGCCGGCACGACGGACGTGCTGGCAAATATGCCTATGCGCGATACGGTGCTCGCCATTGTCGATGAAGACTACATTGACTGGCCGGTGCTGCCGGAGGCGCCCAGTTCGCTGTCCGCAATGGTTTCAGGCAGCGCGGTCCGGCTGAGATGGGAAGCGCACGGGGGCGATGCGCGTAACGCGGTCGTCGAGCGGCGCACCGGCCAAACGGGTTCATGGTCGCGCATCGCCACGCTGGCCGCGGGTACGCCGGAGTATACGGATACGGACGCGCCGGCGGGCGAAGCGATCTGCTACCGCGTACGGCTGACCAACGGCAACGGCGAATCAGCTTACTCCAACATCGTCCGTACCAGGCGCTAAGGCTGCTGAAGATCCCGCCGTGGTACGAAAATGGGATCATGACCCGCGTGAGAATGGACAAGTGGCTGTGGGCTGCCCGGTTCTTCAAGACGCGCACGCTAGCAGCACGGGCATGCGAACTCGGCAGGATCGAGTCCAACGGCCAACCGGCCAAGGCGTCGCGCGAGGTCCACGCCGGCGACCTGTTGCAGGTGAAAAACGACAGCGGCGACTTTCAGATGGAGGTCCTGCTTCTCAGTGAGATACGCGGCCCGGCGGCGGTTGCCCAGACGCTCTACCGTGAGACCGAGGCGAGCCGGGAGTTGCGGCTAAAGCTAGCAGAAGAACGTAAGGCAATGCCGCGTTTCGAAGCCTCGCGGGAAGGCAAGCCGTCCAAACGAGATCGGCGTCAACTCGCCCGGCTTCGGGGCAGAGTGTAACCAGAGAATCATCCAGCCATCAGGGTATTCCGCTTCACTCTCATGGCTGCTATGATGTAGGCCATGTGCCGCAGACGCCACTGGAAGGTATGGGTGTTACTGGCGGCCCTGTGTGCTGCATTTGCAGTCACTACCGTTGCCGCTTCGCCGACGCACCATCATTCCGAGGCTATCGGCTCTGACTGCGACTTATGTTGTGTCGGGCACCTGCCTGCACTGCAATCCCCGCACTTATTGGATCTCCGCCCAGCCATAGTGTCCGACTGGCAAGCTTCGGCGGAAGAATACCGGCCCATTCTCGATCCCCAATTTACAGCGACGCTAGGACGCGCGCCACCCCGCTGATCCACTCGACAAAAGTAAAGTAGCGACGCCGCCAGCAAGTGCGCGAGCGCCGCATAGGCATAGGCGTAAATCCCGCACGAACAGGGTCCGCGGGGAGGAGATCATGTACCGCCTGGTACGGCATTTCAGCGCAGGGCTTCTGTTTGCGGGCTGTTTGGCGCAGCACGCACGGGCGCAAAAAATCTTCACGTGGCAGGAAATCCGTGACCAGTTTGAAGCCACGAATCCGACTCTGCGGGCCGGCCAGATCAACATTGCCGAATCGCGGGCCCAGGAAATCACCGCCTATTTGCGTCCCAACCCGGACGTCACGGCCACGTTCGATCAGTTCGACCCGTTCACACCGAACCCGTATCGTCCGTTCACCTATGCGCTGCCGTTCGCCTCAGCGAGCTATTTACACGAGCGCCGCAACAAGCGGGAGCTGCGGCTGGAGAGCGCCAAGAAGGCCACCGGAATCGCCGAATCCAGCCAGGCGGATCTGGAGAGAACGCTGCTGTTCAGCTTGCGCGGGGCCTTCGTGCAAACCCTGCAAGCCAAGGCCGTGCTGAAACTGGCGCAGGAAAACCTGGCGTACTGGGACAAAGTCCTCGGGGTCAGCCGCGATCGCTATAAAGCCGGCGACATTGCGCAGATCGATGTCGATCGCCTGGAGTTGCAGCGCGTGCAATTCGAATCCGACGTGCTGACCGCCGAAGTGAACTTGCGCACGGCCAAGATCCAGCTTCTGGCGCTGCTGAACGACCGGACGCCGGTGGAGCAACTCGACACGACCGGGCCGTATGACTTCACTGGCGACATCCTGCCGCTGGATGAATTCCGCCGCATCGCGCTCGAGACCCGCCCGGACCTGAAGGCCGCGGTTCAATCGGTGGAGAAGGCGAAAACCGATCACACGCTGGCGGTAGCCAATGGCTCGACCGACCCGACCTTCGGCATGGACATGGCCCGCAATCCGCCGATCCCGTTTTACGTGGGCTTCAGCGTAACGATTCCGCTGCGGATCTTCGACAAGAACCAGGGCGAAAAGCTGCGCACGGAATTGGATATCGGGCGCAACGAGAAGCTGCGCGACGCCACAACGGCGCAAGTGTTCAGCGACGTGGACTCGGCCTACGCCACGCTGAACAGCAGCCTGACGCTGCTGCGACCTTACAAGGCGGACTATTTGCGGCGCGCGTTGAAGGTTCGCGACACGGTAGCCTTCGCGTACCAGCGCGGAGGGGCATCGCTGCTGGATTTTCTGAATGCGCAGAGCGACTACCGCAGCATTGAACTGAACTATTTGAACCTGGTCGGCTCTTACCTGACCGCCGCGAGTCAATTGAATCTCGCGGTGGGTCGCGAGGTCATCCAATGAATAGGGCTGCCGCACTCGTTCTGGCCTTGGTTGTGACTCTCACCTGGTTCCTGGCGGCTTGTGGGGCATCGAAGAGTACGGAGGACAGGGCCTCCAATGAGAGTCCGGCCGCACAACCCGGCTTGTTCGCCGTGTCAAGGGAGCAGCTTCCGCATCTGCGGATCGTGCCGGCGCGGACGACAACCTGGTCCATCGCGATTCACACCACCGGCACCGTGGATTGGGACGCGGATCATACCACGCAGGCCATCACGCAGGTGAACGGCCCGATTTCCCGCATCCTGGTCGATACCGGCGCGCGGGTGAAGGCGGGAGATCCCTTGCTTTATGTATCCAGTCCCGATGTCGCCAACGCCATCTCCGCTTATAAGAAAGCGCGCAACCGGCAGGTTCTGGCCCAGCGCGTTATGAAGCGCACACAGGAATTGCTCGACCGCGGAGCCGTGGCCCAAAAAGATTTCGAGGCCGCCGAGGCGGACTTCAATGACGCGGCCACCGACGTCCAGAACAGCCTGCAGGCGTTGAAGATCTTCGGCGTGACCAAGCAGGAGATCGATCAGGCTGAACGTCAGAACGTGGCCATCACCCCGGAACTGGCGGTCTTCGCGCCGATCGCCGGCATGGTGGTGCAGAAGCTGGTCTCGCCAGGCCAACTCATCCAGGCGGGCGCCACCACCTGCTTTATGCTCAGCGATGTTTCCACCGTCTGGGTGCAGGGGCACATCTTCGACCGCGACCTGCCTTCGGTTCGGCTGGGCGATACCGTGGAAGAAAGCAACCCGTCCTTCGCCCAGAAGTTCCACGGCGTGCTTTCTTACATCGGGGCCATGGTGGACCCGGCCACACGCACCACACCGGTTCGCATCGTCACCCAAAATCCTGGAGGGCTACTGAAGAAGGACATGTTCGTCGAGGCCGTGATCCACACCAGAACACAGAAGAACGTTCTCGCGGTTCCCGTTTCCGCCGTGCTGCACAACGAACAGAACGAACCTTTCGTGTATATCGAGGCGCAGCCAGGCAAATTCGCACAACGCCTGGTAACCACAGGCGCACAGCAGAACGACGAACAGGAGATTCTGAGCGGACTCAAGGAAGGGGAACAGGTGGTTTCCGAAGGCAGCGTCTTCCTCCAGTTCGCCAACAGCTACCAGTAGAGCGGCCACTTCATGATTGCTCGCATTGTCTCCTTCGCTCTTTCGCAGCGGTTCATCATCGTCGTGGCTTCGATCATGCTGATGACCTGGGGAGTTATCTCGTTCCGGAATCTGCCCATCGACGCGTACCCGGATCTCTCGCCGCCGCACGTCGAAATCATTTCGCAGTGGCCGGGGCACGCGGCTGAGGAGGTCGAGCGGCTGATCACCATCCCGATTGAGATCGAGATGAACGGCATTCCGCGGCTGGATTCGCTCCGCTCGATTTCGCTATACGGGCTTTCGTCGGTGCAGATGAACTTCCAGTACGGCACCGATCCGTACTTCGTGCGCGAGCAGGCCTTCGAGCGAGTGCCTAATGCGACGGTGCCGCAAGGCGTGGCGCCGACTCTCTCGCCGCTGTTCAGCCCCAGCGGGCTCATCTACCGCTACGTGTTGCAGAGTTCCGACCGGTCGCCGCAGGAACTGAAGACGATCGAGGACTGGGTGGTCGAACGCCACTACCGCTCCGTACAGGGCGTGGCGGACGACTCCGGATTCGGCGGCACGACCATGCAATATCAAGTGCTGCTGGACCCGAACAAGCTGTTCGCCTACGGCGTCTCGGTCGCGCAAGTGGTGCAACAACTCAGCGTCAACAATGCCAACGCAGGTGGCGGTTTCTACTCGCAGGGCGGGCAATTTTACTATATCCGGGGGCTGGGGCAGGTTAGAGACACCGCTGATATCGGCAATGTCGTATTAAGTACGCACAACGGCATTCCCGTTTATGTGCGCGACATCGCCCAGGTGCAGATCGGCCATGCGGTGCGTCTGGGCCAGTTCGGATTCATGCGGCAGGATGAGGCGGTGGAAGGCGTCATTCTGATGCGGGTCGGCGAGCAGGCCCAGGTGATCCTCAACAGGGTTGAGCAGATGACCAACGAGCTGAACCAGCGTGTGCTGCCGCCGGACGTGAAGGTAATCCCTTACTACGACCGTCACTATCTGATCGAGGAGACCACGCGTACGGTGGAGCGCAATTTGCTGCGCGGCATGATCCTGGTGCTCGTGATTCTCGGCCTGCTGCTTTTCAGTTTGCGGACAGCACTGATCGTGGCCACCACTATTCCCTTTGCCTTGCTGTTCGCCTTCATCTGTCTGGATTGGAGGCATATTCCCGCGAACCTTCTCTCCATCGGCGCCATCGACTTCGGAATTATCGTGGACGGTTCGGTGGTGATGGTGGAGAACATTTTCCGGGAATTGGCGGCGCGGCAGGGCAAGACCTACGATCTGCTCAACGTCATCCGGGCGGCGGCGCACGATGTGGAGCGGCCCATCTTCTACGCCATCGCCGTCATCATCGCAGGTTACCTGCCCATATACGTGCTGACCGGGCCTTCGGGGCGGCTCTTCCAGCCCATGGCGGACACCATGTCGTTCGCGCTGCTGGGAGCGCTCCTCTGCGCCCTGACGCTACTGCCGGTACTGTGCGCCTATTCCCTGCGAAAGCACGTGCACGAGCCCGACGTTCGGATCTTTGAGCGCGTTCGCGGACTATACGGCAGAATGCTGGGTTGGTCCCTGCGCCACCGGGCGGTGACGGTGTTCCTTTGCCTGTTGGTGTTTGGCGCTTCGCTCCTGCTCATTCCATCAATCGGCGGGGAATTTATGCCGCACCTGGATGAAGGAGCGCTGTGGGTGCGCGCGACTACGCCTTACACGATTTCCTTTGAGGAGGCCTCCAAGCTTTCGCCCCAAATTCGGGACATCCTGAAGAGCTTTCCCCAAGTCACGACCGTTGCGAACGAGCTGGGACGCCCCGACGATGGAACAGACCCGATCGGGTTTTTCAATAATGAATTCTACGTCGGACTGAAACCGTACTACGACCCGTCCTGGAACGGGGCGATCCGTACCAAGCCGCGGCTCATCGATGCGATCAACCAGAAGCTTTCGGCGTTTCCGGGGATCATTTTCAATTACACGCAGCCCGCCGAAGACGCCGTGGACGAAGCCGAGACCGGGTTGAAGAGCGCGCTGGCCGTCAAGATTTTCGGTTCCGATCTGAACATTCTGGAAGAAAAAGCCAAGCAGGTGAAGGATATCATCTCCAAGGTGCCGGGCATCGGCCATATTGTCCTGTTGCGGGAACTGGGCCAGCCGAGTCTGACCATCGTGCCCGATCGCGCCAAGATCGCCCGGTACGGGCTAAACGTAAGCGACATCAATACTCTGATCGAAACCGCGATGGCAGGCTCAGCGGCGACCCAGGTGATCCAGGGTGAGCGCCAGTTTGACCTCGTGGTCCGCATGCAGGAGCCGTTCCGCAAGAATATGGACGCCATCAAGAACCTGCTGATCGCGACCCCGGACGGCCAGTATCTTCCGCTGAGCCAGTTCGCCGACATCAAGGTGGAGAACGGCGCGTCGTTTATTTATCGTGAATCGAATTCCCGTTATATTGGCATCCAGTTCGCCGTGGACGGGCGCGACCTGGCGAGCGCGGTCGGCGAAGCCCGTCAGAAGGTAGCCCAGAGCGTCAAACTTCCCATCGGCTACTCGTTCGATTGGGGTGGAGAATACAAGGACTACCTGGCGTCGCTGGAACAGATGAAGATCATTCTGCCGCTGACCGTACTGTTGATCCTGCTGATCCTGTTTGCGCTATACGGAAACCTGAAGTTCCCGCTCATTATCTTCTTCAGCGTGCTGGTGACGGAGCCCGTGGGAGGACTGCTGGCGCTTTGGCTGACCGGGACCAATTTCAGTGTGTCGTCGATGTTGGGCTTCGTGGCACTCATGGGCGTGGCCGTGCAGACCAGCGTCATCCTGTACTCTTTCATCAACAAGTTGCGCCAGGAGGGGCAAGACATCGCCAAAGCGACCCTGGATGCCTCGCTGCTGCGCCTGCGGCCCATTCTCATGACAGCGCTAGTGGCCTGTTTCGGCCTGTTGCCGGCCGCCATGTCCACCGGAATCGGCAGCGACTCACAGAAGCCGTTTGCCATCGTGATCGTGGGCGGCCTGGCTTCGCGGCTGCTGCTTTCGATTTTCCTGGCGCCGGTTCTTTATTCGCTGGCGGCGCGGGAGGGCGATGTCCTGCAGGTATGAGGCCGGCGTGCGCGCGCGGGACAGCCGGCTGAGCCGCTCAATCTATTTCTTCGGGGGGCTGATCATGATGTGCGCGCCCGCCGTACCGGGGGACATCAGCCAGGGCGCGCTGTCGCTCGGCTTGGTCGAGAGTCCCGTGGATTCCGGCGTGGCAAACGGAGTGTAGATGACCCATCGCAAGTAGGGGTCCGTCACCTTGCCACTGGTGGCGTCGAAGCCGGTACCGGTAAGAACGTAAAGCGTTCGAGGCTCGCGCGGCATGGCGAGTTTCCCGTCCGCAACCTCCTTCCAGCGAATGTCGTTGCGCTTCTGGCCGGTCACCTTTTGAGCCAGAAGTTCACGGCCGCGAGCCATGTATGGCTCGAGATCGCGATGGTAACAGGCGACGCTGAATCGAGCATTGTTGGGGTTGTTCGCGAGGCAGATGAGTTCGTTCTTGCCCTCGCGAAGCCGGACTAGCTCGCCCTGCGGGTTGTAGCCAAGCACGGCCGCGCCCTCACGCAACTCCGCGGGCGCGGCAAGGACCGCGGCAGCAATCTGGACCTCCGGAGACGGCACCTCAGCGGCAGCCGCCGTTGATGCCACGAGACCAGCCCAAAGTATGATCGTCTTATTCACATCAAGTCCTTTTCGCTAAGAGTCTCTCATTGGCTGGTGGCTCCGTGCAACCGAGGGGATTTTTGAAGAATTCCGCTCTCGAAAACCGGGCGGCCATTCGCGCCTTCACCGCGGCAAGCCTGGCCGGTCACGTCGACGTGACTGGACTTCGCCCGCGTTCACATCATCCTGGCGCATGTAGATCAGTGAATCCCGAAACCGCGATCTAGTCCATTTGAGTGCAATTTTTGGGCTTGGATAGAATATCAAGCCTGCTCGTTCGTCTACCAAGGTAGATGGAGGATGTGCTGAGCATCGCAGCCGAACACGTGGAGCAGCGCACCGACCAGAATCGGCGCATTTCGGAAGTCATTGAGCGAGAGCGGCGGCGACTGTTCCAATTCATTCGGAAGCGGGTAGACGACCAAGGAGATGCCGAAGACATCCTGCAAGATGTGTTCTACGAACTGACAGAAGCGTACCGGTTGATGAGGCCCGTCGAGCAGGTTGGCGCCTGGCTCTATCGCGTGGCGCGGAACCGCATCATCGATCGCTTCCGCAAGAGAAAGCCGGAAGCGTTGAGCGAGGTTTTGGCGGGCGCAAACGAAGAAGAGGCGCTGCGGCTCGAAGACCTGCTCCCTTCGCCCGATGCCGGACCGGAAGCCCAATACTCGCGGAGGGTACTTCTTGAAGAACTCGACACCGCGTTGGAGGAACTTCCGGAAGAGCAGCGCGACGTATTCATCGCGCACGAAATGGACGGCCGCAGTTTCAAGCAGCTTGCCGATGAGACGGGGCTGAGCATCAACACTCTACTGTCGCGTAAGCGTTATGCGGTTCTTCATTTGCGGCGCCGTCTGCGGGCCATCTACGAGGAGTTTCGAAGTGTATGAGGACTAGAACATGAAAGCAAAATGGGTAGCAAGAGCAGTGAAAATCGGGGCGATGGGGATCACGGCCGTTGTGGTCTTCGGTTTCGTAGTGATGAATCTATGGAACTGGTTGGCGCCGGCGGTGTTCGGAGCACGCACGATCACTTTTTGGCAAGCTTTAGGAATTCTGATCCTCAGCAAGATCCTGTTCGGAGGATTTCGCGGCCGGCCGGGCTACGGCGGGCACTGGAGGCGCCGGATGAGCGCCCGCTGGGAACAGATGACTCCTGAGGAGCGCGAAAAATTCCGCCAGGGTATGACCGGCCTGTATAGCCGTGGCGGCGCGGCAGCGGAGGCATCAGCCGATCCCCGACCCGTGTAAGCGCCAGGAGCCGTTCGCGCTGCGCACCAACGGCTGGGTGAACTCGCGTGTGCTAACGGAACGGGCCTGACAACCGTCCAATCTTCCAGCGCCGGGTTTCCGTATGCCCCAAGCGCCGGTTTCCCTGTCCATCGAGGAGGTCGACGTGATAACTCGTGCCGTGGTCGCTCTCGCCTTTCCGGTTGCCCTTTCACTATTCGCCGCGGATGTCACCGGGGCGACATCCGCCGCGGAATACTCCCGGCACTTTGGCGCTCTCGGCAAATTGTCGGTCGCCGTCGCCGGGACCATGCCGCCGGACCAGTATACTTTCCGCCCCCACCCTGAATCCATGAGCTTCGGCGCATTGATGTCGCACATCGCGAGCACCAACTACGCCTTCTGTGCCGGCCTAAAGGACTCCGCCGCCCCTGCCATGCCGTCACCCACAGACACCGACAAGAACGCCGTCGTCAAGTTCCTGGGCAGCTCCTTCGACTATTGCTCCACCGTGATCCCCAACCTGACGGATGAGCAGCTCAGCAATTATCACGACTCTCCTGACGGCCGGCTTCTCGGGCGAGAAATTCTTCTCGCCATGTATGTCCACGTGGCGCACCATCGCGGCCAGGCTGAAATCTACCTTCGCGACAAAGGCATCAGGCCTCCGTCCTACATCTTCTGAAGTGAATTGGCCCGGTCAACTGCACTTCAGCGACCGGCCTCGGTACGACTGCCCTGGGATGGCTGGAGCGCGGTTGGCCAAAGGATCCTTATTCCGGGCTTGGCCTTCCGCAACGCCTCTACGCCCTTCTCCGTTACCTTGGTGTCCTGAAGATCGACGTACGTGAGGTTTTTCCAATTCGCCAGCTCCGCCACGGCCTCATCGTCGATCTTCTGGCAAGCCTCCAGACCCAACCGCTCTACGTGCTCTAAGGCAACCAGGGTCCGCAGACCATCGGCGCCGATGTTCGAATAGCCGAGCTTGAGCACGCGCAGGTCTTTAAGCTCTGCGATCGCGTGCACAAGGTCTGCGCGCATCGGGCCCGATTCGCGCGCCTTGCGATAAGTCGTGTCGGGACGTTCGGCGCCTGCCGGCCCGCTTAGATTCAGATACGTCAGCGTGGGCAGCAGCCGCAGCACTTCAACCTCATTGTCGCTCTCACGCCTCCGTCCGAGCGAAAGTTCTTTCAGGTTGACGAGCGTTATTAAGGAATCGAGGCCGTTGTCGGTGGTAGGAGTGTTGGCGATGTCCAGCGCCTCCAACTGCGTCAGGCGGCTGATGATTTCCAGAGTGCCATCAGAGGTGCGCGTCCCCCGCACGTTCAGGCGCTTGAGGCGCTTCCAGTCCTTGATCGCGTTCAGCCCCTGATCGGTAATCTGCTCGGCATAGTAGAGATTCAGGTCGGTGATCCTGGGCGCTGGCCTCAGATATAACATCCCTTCATCGGAAACACGCGTGTGTGACAGATCGAGCTTTTCGAGCAGCGGCATGCGCGCGAGCTCGATCATTTCTGAGTCGTGGATCCAGCTCCCGCGAAGGTCGACCGCCACAACGTTCCCGGCCCGGTCTTGCTTGACCTTGCCGCCCAAGGCGGATATCCAATCCGTCGGATCGGAAGCAGGCAGCGCGGTACCGGCGATCCAGAGCACGAGCACCCCGCGCATCGGGATGGCCTTCTCTCGAGTCAAAATCCCTTCACTCCCCGGCGCGCCGGCAGACCCGAATCTTCATCAAAAAAAATCTGGCATCTCGGCATCGCTGCTTTCAGCCCCTCGTAAGCCTTTTTGGACACTGTCGTGTGGTAGAGATCGAGCGATTGCAGAGTGGTGATCGAGCCCAAAGCCGGAGCCCCGTGATCGGTGACGTTGGTGTGATCCAGGCTGAGTTCCTTCAGATCGGGGAGTTGCTTCAAGAGATCAAGGCCCTTGTCGCTGACGGTCGTATAGTCGAGATTGAGCGACTGCAGCGTCTTGACGGCCACCAGCGATGCAAGAGCCGCGTCGGTCACGCGCGTGCGCACCATGTCCAGCCGTTCCAGATTCGGGAGGCCGGCCAGCAGCGCCACACCTTTATCGGTGAATCGGCCGTAATCTAAATTCAAGTTCCGGACGCTCTTGACGGCAGCCAGCGTCGCCATACCGGCATCACTCACATCCACGCCGCGGAGATCGAGCGAACGCAGACTCGTCAATTTCACCAGGTGATCGAGCCCTTTATCGCTAATGTCGGAATTGCTCAGGCCCAGCCGCGCGAGCGTCTTTAGCTCGGCAATGTGCCCCAATCCCTCATCCGTGACGGGCGTACTGGTCAAGTCCAGTTCCTCCAGAGCCGTCAACCCAGTCAAGTGCGAGAAACCCGCGGCATTGAGCTGCAGCCCCGCCAGCATGAGACGGCGGAGGTTCCTCAAGCGCGCCAAATGCACCAGACCCCGATCCGAAACAGAGGTGAAGCTCAGGTTGACCTCGCGAAGGCTGGCCAGGTTCTCCAGGGACTCCAGCCCCAGGTCGCTGACATCCGTGGCTTCCAGGTTCAGCTTCTCCAGCCCCGCCAAACCTGCCAGGCATTTCATTTGCTTGTCGGCGAACGGCAACCGGGCTAGCGAAATGGATTGGATCCGGCCGTCGGCCACGCGCGCCTCGCCTCCCATGGACTGGATCCACCGCGCGACAGAGGGCTCACTGCGGTCCGCCGGCTTGGTCTCGGAACGCTGCCCGGCGGGCGGCGGAGCGGCGTTCACGAAACTCACCCGGCATTTGGGCCGGGCGGTACGAATGGCGTCAACGCCGGAATTCGTGACGGCGCTATAGCGCAGGTCAAGCTCTTCCAGATGGGGCAGGCGGCGGAGCTTGTCCAATCCCGCGTTGGTAATCCGGCTGCGATAAAGGTTCAGTTCGCGAAGCTCGGTAAACTGCGCCAGAATGTCCGCACTGGCGTCCGTAATCTGCGCACCCAACAGGTTCAGCTTGCGCAAGGCGGTCAGTTTGCGCAGATGTTCAACGCCGTCGTCGGTAATCTTGACACCGTAGAGATCCAGTTCCTCGAGCTTGGTCAAGTCGCGCAGGTACTTGAGACCGTCGTCGGTGATCAACGTGCCCACCAGCGTCAGCCGGCGCAAATCCTTCATGTTGGCGACAGGAGCTAAAGAGGAGTCCCGGACGTAAGTGTCATTAAGATCCAGCGACTCCAGATTCACAAGGGCCTCGAAACATTTCGGGTCCTTGATCGTGGTGAGAGCCACGCGCAAGTCCTTGAGCTGGGTCAATGGAGCCATGCGCTTGACTCCTTCATCGCCAATGTCCAGCCAGGCGAGCGTCGTCAGCCCCGCCTGGAACTTCTCCAGCTTTTTCATTCCGCCGTAGTACTGGAAGGATTCATCGGCAAATGGAGCCTTGACATCGCTCACCGGGCTCCACACCCGCGCGGGAATGTAGAGTTCGCGAACCTGGCTCAGCTTGCTCAGCGGCTCCAGATCTTTGGGCGCCGTGATCGTGCCGTGCATATCCACGACGACGATCCGAAAATCACGATCGGGCAAGTCAAACGGATCGGCGATGGGATGATCGATGCCATCGACCATCACGCTGCCGCCCAGGCGAATGATCCACAGCGCGATGTCGCGCTCCTCGGATGGCGCAATTTCCGCCGCGGTCGGCAGCGCCAGGAGCGCCGCCGCCGTCATTCCACAGAGGATTTTATGAATCCACGCCATGCGGGCGATTTAAAACGCTCAAGCCAATATCTGGGTCAGATGGCGGCTGGCCGCGGGGAACGAGCCGAGTCCGACGTTCAACACGTCGTCGGCTACCGTCTGGTAGAGGTCCCCGATGGTGCCGGCCATCCGGATATGACGCCCGTGCGCCAGTTTTTCCTTGCTTCCCGCGATCAGTGCGATGACGCCGCTGTTCTTGTGAATGCCGGCTTCTGCGTGCTCGTGAACATACACCAGGACCGTGTTGTCGAGAAGGGTTCCGGCGCCTTCCGGGATCGACTTTAGCTTGGCGACCAGGTACGCGAACTCTTCGACGTGCCAGCGGCATATGTCGCGGAGAATGCGCTGGCCTTGGGCGCCCTCTTCACCAGGAGCCTTACCGTCCGCATGCGTGTAGTCGTGATGCCGGGCGGCGGTGTGGCCAAGCCAGGGAAACCGCGCCAGGCCCTGGCATTTGGTGAGCATGTAGCTGGCGACGCGCGTTTGCCGGGTCGCCAGGGCATAGGCCAACAGATCGCTCTGAATCTTCGCGATGCGTGGCCAGTCCTTCATATCGAAGTCTTCGTCAGGCTTCGGCACCAGACGATACTCAGGCGGCAGCGAGGCGATGGCGCGCTCCAGATCGCGAATCGACGCCAGGTGCTCATCCAGGCGCAGTTCGTCCTCTTTGGGTAGGCCCTTGCGAAGTTCCGCGGCGTCCCCTTGAACCGCGTCCAGAATGCTTCGCTGCCGGTTGACCCAGCCTTCGTCCCTGGCGCCAAACAAACGATCGAACAGCCGGTGCGGAATCTCCTCGGGAGGCAAGGGGCGGTCCGGGCCTGTCCAACTCATGTTCTTCTGGATGGAACCGCCGAACGATTCCTGCGAAACCCCGATCTGCAAGGAGCGAAAGCGAGTGTTCTCGGCCATCCGGCGCGCCAGCATCTGGTCGAAAGAAGGGCCTCCGGGGCCTCGCCCGGTGTAACGCGTGCAGGTCATCAGCGCGCTCATGGAGCCGGAATGACCATCGCCATTGGAGCCGCCCACGGCGGAGTTGTCGAGGCCGCTCAGCACCAGGACTTCATCGTGCAATCGCGCCAGCGGCGTGAGACACGGGGTCAGATCATAGTTGGCGCCCGCGCGGTTCGGAATCCAGTAGCGCTCCGGAATTCCATTGCCGTTAAACCAAAACACAAACCGCTTCTCCATGGGAGCGTTTCTCGGCGTCGTCGTTTCGGCCGCGTACGCCGTGCCCGTGCCGTTAAACATGGAAACCAGCGGCGGCAGTCCCACAAGCACTGGCGCCTGCGAAAGCGACAGACCCTTCAGAAAGATCCGGCGCGATAACCTACTGCGTTTGGTAATTACGTGCGACATGGAAGTCCTTGCCGGCGGGGGAAACTTCCCGCCCCATGACTAGCGATACTAACATCTCTTTAAAGCGGAAATGCGAGTTGCGAAAATCCTCAAATGCGCGATGCAGCGCCGGCCGGTCCGCGGGCGTCTCCAGCCGGCCGGCCATGTAGCGGAAGACCTGCTTCACCATGCACTCCTGGCATTCCGCAGTATGCGCCAGCAGCTCGCCGATCTCCCTTGGGTTCGTGAACCGCGCGTCCTTCAGGCCCGTGATCACGCCGGTGGTGTCGACATCCAGATAGACCTCCCTGGGTTTGGCCGAGCGTGCCTTAACCGCGTCTTGCACTACCGGCATGAACAGCAACTGAGCTTTGTCATGGTACATCCCGATGGCGTCGAACTTCTCGAAGGCGAAGCCGATCGGATCGATGAGGCTGTGACAGCCGGCGCACATTTTATTGGTCGCGTGCAGGGCCATCCGGTCGCGATTGGTCATCGGCCGTGATTCTTCGACCGGTGGAAGGTTCGTATCAACCCCAGGTGGAGGCGGCGGTACGTGCTGGCAGAGAAACTGCTCGCGAACGAACAAGCCGCGGCCGGTCGGCGCCGTGCCTTCCGGCTTGCTGGTGAGGGTGAGAAACAGAGCTTGACCCAAGAGGCCGGCGCGATCCTCCTTCAGCGGAAACTCCACGCGGTCAAAATCGCGGGCCGGAGGGCTCACCTTGTAAACCGCGGCGAGGTCGGAATTGATGAAGCTGTGGTTGGCCGTGAAAGCTTCCGTGAAATCCCTGTCGTTCCAAACCAGATCTCCGATGAACCGCTTGGCTTCCTCGGTCATCGCCGTTGCCAGCTCGCGGCTGAAAAGCGGGAACATGCGCCGCTCGCGAGCCGCGGTCGTGACGCGGTCGAAACGCAACCATTCGGAGACGAACTCGTCCAAGCCCTGCCTGGCCTTGGGATCAGCCAGCATGCGGCGGGCCACCCGCTCCAAGCCGTCGGGCGTGCTCAACTCGCCATGGGCCGCGCTGTTGAGAAGGGCATCATCCGGCATGGTGTTCCAGAGGAAGTACGAAAGCCGGGAGGCGGTCGCATACGGTTTCCACTGGGGATTCGGCGTTTCGTCGAGCCAGAAGAGGAAATTCGGGGATTGCAGCATGGCCTCGATGACCAATTGGGCGCCCTTGATCACGTCCTTCTGCGTGCTGAAAAGGGCGCCATAGCGCGCCATTTCGTGTACTGTGAGCGGCCGCCGAAAAGCCCTGAGGCCGAAGGACTGTACGAACCTGGCGCCGCATGTGGAATCGGCCGCATCGGGCTTGCATGCGAGCAAGCCGCGAGAATCGCCGCGCCGGAATGCGTTTGCCGCGAGCCGTTCGGCTGCCAGTGCATACGCTTCACCCTGGATAGGGGAAATAGAGAGAGCTTCGTATTGGTCTTTGAAGCCGTTGACAAAATCTTCCAACGGGAACTGGCCGGCAGGGCTACTGGCCTCGTGCAGCAGATCGTGAACCGTGTTGTTGTACTGGCTGTGTGTCAGGCGGCGCAACACTGCCGTGGGTGCCACGCCTCGGCCCGCGGCTTCTTCCTGTTTGTACTTGAGTGCGCCGGCAAGCTCCGAACCCGACAGCGTGGTCAGGTAAGCGATCCACGCTTTCAGCGTCGCTTCTTCCGGGCTGTTCCTGGCAATTCTGACCCCGCCGCCGTGCGGAACCCGATTGGTGGGCTTTAGCAAAAGAAGGGAGCCATCGGGAGCGTTGCGGTCGACGAGATCGACGAGGGACCTTCCGAACGCCTCAATCCGGGGTTTCGGCGCGTCTTCGTCCGGGAAGTGGAGCCTTGTCGCCGAGGCCACGCCGTTGGGATTATGGCAATTTGGGCAGCCGGCTTTTTCAAATACCGGGAAGACTTGCAGGCTAAACGAAACCTGCTGCCCAAAGACCCCGCTGGCGGTCGCGGCGAACACGGCCCAGATCTGAACACCAAGATTCAGGACTCGAACGGGCGTCCGCATATGCCGTTAACCGGAGACGGGCCTCGCGTGAACGTTAACGACGAACATTGTAATATGATGGCACAATTGGTTTCGCTTTTGGCGCCAGAGCTGCGAATGTTAGGCTCCAGGCTAACCAGCCAGCCTGGTAACCTTAACAGCGGCGGCACCGGAGCCGCAGACTCGGTAACTGGCTTTCGCCAGGTGACCAGCAGCCGGAGCGGGGATAAATGTATGCGTGCTCCTGCTTCAATCCGAGGGTTACAGCAATCCGAAGCGGCGAAATGCCTGCTTGATCGCCGCGACCTTTTCTGGCGGGCATGGATTCTCGGCGGATGCGCTTCCGGGTTGGCTGAGGCCAAATAACTCTTTACAGTGCACAAGCCACGCGCTCTCGGGCACAAAGCCGTGTTGGCGCAAAATCCACTTTTGGATCTCCTGATCCGTGGCCCGTTGACGGACCGGCTTTTGGTCGTCGGAGTCGTGGTGGTGCGGGGGACGCCCGCTTCCTCGATTATGCTTGCGAATGCTCATTCTACAATTCGCTATGTGAATATAGAATAGCGCGTTTGCCTCCACGCTCGTGTTACAAGCAGAACGTCGCCCTGCTGCCATTTCATCCAGGCCCGCGATTCTGTTCCGCGAATTTCAAAACGACACAACCGCAACTGCCAAGCCGTGGAGGGTAACGCTGTTCTTGTTCAGTTTTTCCGGCGACAGAGGATTCCCCTTGGTGGTCTGGTCTACAAACTCCCACTGCCGTGCAGCCTGCGGCAACACAACATCGAACTCTCTGTCTCGCTTGTTTACCAGGAGCAGCTTGTGTTCGCCGGAAGGCTTGACGACCGCGAAGGCATAGATATACGGACTTCCGCCGGATGCTTCGACGATGCTGTCGCCGGGAGCGAAGTTGTTCTTCAGGAGTTGCAGCACGCGGAACCTGGCATTGGGCGCGCCTGTATTCCAGTCCACCATCGAGACACTCGGAAATTGCGTTGGATATCCGACTAGCTGCGACTCACCAGCCACATCGATGCCGAGCGTTGCGAGCTGGCCGAAGACATACGCGTAGGTTGCGCCCGAAAGATTCCAGTAGGAATCCGGTATCGGCTGGGTGACGTGCCCGGGCTTTCCCTGCTGCAGGTCATCGGCCGAGATGGACCCGATTTCGTTGACCGTCGTGCGCGTGGAAGGCGACAGCCTCATGCGGATGGCTTCGATAAAGCGCGCGGTTGCAAGAAACCGGTCCGCCTGCTCAAAAAAAGTGTGCTGCTCGATCTCCGGCGTCTGGTCCTCAGCAGGAACGGCGTAAAAATGATAAGAGATCATATCGAGCGGAACACCCGGTTTGTGATTGTTCGGGTTGAGGAAATACTCGAACATGCGTGGGTTGTCTGAGGGAGCAGCCAGCCCGAGTCCCACGAATTTCATAGCCGGCGCCACACGCTTGATGGCAGTAACAATGGCGTCGTAGCGTGCCGTATATTGTTCAGGCGTTGTGTTGTGCTCAAAGTCGGGTTCGTTCAAGATCTCCCAGAAATCAACCTTAATATGGTGTCCGGAGTCGTGCCGCTTTCCTAGCTCATCGACGAACCCTCCGTTCACATACCAGCTCACCAGCCGCGCATAGTAGTCACCCAGCTCCTTCATCGAGGGGTCGCGCAGCTCCGTCCCTTGTGTGTAGTCCCAAGTAACCTGGTCCGGATCTTGTGGGTAGGTCACCGGCTTCGGCGTCTTGAACATCCACGCCGGAATCGTGCTGAAATTGAAAATTACCGGATGCCCGTCCGTGGCCTTTGCAAAATCCAGCGTCATCGGATCGATCAGCGTGAAATCCCACGACGTCTTGTCCGCATCAGGAGGCTCGAGTTCGGCGACTCCGAGCTTGGGATAGGGTAGCCACGGCACATAGCGGGCATAGTCGGCGCCAAGCCCCTGAAGCTCTTTGTAGACACGATCGTGGATGGCGGAACCGGGCCGCAAAGGATTGGTTGACGACCACCTGCAACGTGGCGGTCGTATTCGAAACTCGCTGCACCTTGCTCCAGGACACCTCGATTTGTTGCGCAAACATTGCGCATGCCACTGCCGAAATCAAAAGGGAGGCACGGACGACGATCATGTTCCTTCTCCAAAGATCGAAACTCAACAAATGCGTACGGACTCGATGCCGACGAGCGCTCCAAACTTCCCGAGCTTGTCGGCAATGTGTCCCAACCCAATGGCACAGTGGTGCGCGGGACCATGGGAATTCCAGGCGTTGATGAACTCTCGAACACCGAGCGGGAATCGATACCGGCTGTTGGTATTCCCAATCTCGAGGATGGGCCCTGGGGTGGACTCGCCTTCTGCCATCAACAGCTTCAGCCTTCCGTCAGCCGTCTGAACGACGGACAGCAGCGTGACGGGGCCGTTGCGCACAGACATCTCGACCGAAAGTCCCCGGCCGGTCTTGCCGTGAAAAACGCCAAGCGGCCGCACCTTCGTCTTGCCTTCTGCAATGGCCAGATGCCCCGGACCATCATGGCCCATCAAGACCACGCCGTCTTCGAAATCAGTCGCGTAGAACTCGCTGAACGATCCTCCGGCGCCAAATGCGTCCATGATCTTCATAGCCTGCGCATTCTTGACCTCGTATTCGCCCGCGACCGGAACGCCCCGGGAGGTCAGCAGGCTGGTTCCAAGGATGATGGATGTGATGGCGTCTTCGTTCGCCGGGTTGCCGGTTCCCTGATAGTAATAAGCCATCGATCCCAAGTTGTGGCGCCGGACCAGTTCATCCAGGGCGACCGAGGTACGCGCCGCGCGCTCGAGTTCAGACGCCGGACAATCCGGCTGAACGTCGAAGGTTTCATAAAATATGCGAACCCGATCGGCGATGGCAGCGGTTGTGACTTCTTGGCGAAGTGCCGCCAGTTCGTCGACTTCTATGATCTCTATGTGACCGCCGAAAACAGCACAGTGCATCGTCAGATCGGAGTAGATGTCGAGCATCCCTCCGTAGTAGTGGCCCATCAATCCGAGCCGGTTGTGCTCCATGGTGTGCGCAACTTTGGCGGCGTCGATCCACGCGTCGATTTCGCTCCATGCGGCATCATCCTGCAACATCCCTGTTACCTGGAAGAACGGAATCCGGCTGCGCTGAAAAACGTTGGCCATTTCGGGAACCGGGCAAGCCTGGCACCAGGCGAGCCATTCACCCGTCATCTTGCCCCGATCCTGTAACTGATTGAAGGACGCGTAATCGATCGCCGGGCCCGGCGCAAGATTCAGAATTACCACCGGCGTCTTTGCCCGCCTGACGACCGGCAAAACCGTCGACGAAAGAGCGTAGGTCGCGACGTGCAGAAAGATGATGTCGACGTCCCTCTCGCGGAAGCGATGCCCGGCTGTCAACGCTTTCTCGGGCGAATCCACCAGTTCCAGATTGACGATCTCGACCCCGTTCCGGACAATCCGGCTGGCGATCTGCTGGTTGTATGCGAGCAGCTTTTCCCTGAGTCCGGGGAACTGGGGCCAGTAGGCATCCAGCCCGATGCTGAATAACCCGATCCGCAATGGAGGCTGGTCGTGATGCATCAATTTGAAGAGCTCACAATGCTTCTCGAGATTCTCCGCGCGTTGCTGCGACCCCCTTCATGGACGCCCTCCGTGCATGAGCATAGCTCGATGAACCCGCGGGAGCAAATTGATCGTGTGTGGATAGTCGCGCATGCTTCGCTGCGTGTGGAGGTTTACCGAACCTTGCCGAGAGACTGTGAGCAATTTGGAACAGGCTAGGAACAACCCTTGTGATATAGTCATAATCCTCGGCTCCAGGACAGAGGCGAGTGGCCCCAGTATTAGCGAACATTGCTCCTTCGGAAGCAGGGCGCGCCTCTTTCCTGGGCCGTTCTTTGTCTTCGGCTTCTCTGCCTCGCGGTTTACGCCGCTTCCCCTTCAGCCACCTCGCCGGTGATTTTAGCCACCCTCACAGATTTGGCGATGCCGAAGAACTGAAGGATCCTGATCTGAATCCAGGACAGGTCGAACTCATACCAGGCAAGCCCATGCCGGGCCGATGTCGGGTGCGCGTGGTGGTTGTTGTGCCAGCCCTCGCCGGAGGTGATGAGGGCAATCAGCCAGTTGTTGCGGGAGTCATCGCGGGTGGCGAACCGGCGGCTGCCCCACATGTGTGTCGCGGAGTTGACCAGCCACGTTGAGTGCAGACCTGCGACGACGCGGAGGAAGACGCCCCACAGCACGAACGAAACACCGCCCATGGCGTACAGCAGCCCACCCAGCACCACCAGTGGAATCCAATGATAGTCGTTGAGCCAGACGTAGAAGCGGTCTTTTGCCAGATCGGGCGCGTACTTCGCCAGCAGCCGGGTGTTGCGATGCTTGCTCTCTCCGACCAGAAGCCAGCCCATGTGAGCCCACCAGCCGCCACCCCGCGGCGAGTGCGGATCGCCGGGCTGATCCGAATTCTGGTGGTGGATGCGATGCATCGCCACCCAGAAAATCGGCCCACCTTCGAGCGTCAGCGTGCCGCAAACCGCAAAAAAATACTCGAGCGCCAAGGGCGCCTGATACGACCGGTGAGTGTGCAGCCGGTGGTAACCCATGCTGATGCCGAGGCTGCCGCACATCCAGTAGAGGAACAGCGCCACACCCAATGCCGGCCAACTGAACATGAATAACGCGGCTACCGCCCCGAGGTGGAAGAGGCCGAACGCGATGCTATTGATCCAGTTGATTTTGTGCAGGTCGGCTGTGTCGATCAGGTCGCTGCTCACTGGGGCATCCTGGTGTTGCACCGCATCAAATTAACAGGGATTCCGCGTACATTCTGTAATGATTATGTAATATCGATCCATTCCTTGCCCGCTTTGCCTTCTCCCGCGAACAGTGTCGCGTGTTCGTCGGGCTCTAACCATTGATTCTAAATGGTGGGCGCGCACGGACTCGAACCGTGGACCTCCTGCGTGTGAAGCAGGCGCTCTAACCAACTGAGCTACGCGCCCTTTCGAGAACGGCACAGCCTGTCGCACAAGCCGGAATGCCTTTTCGACGGGGTGAATTTAGTATTATAGCCTTAATGGCCCAGCGGGAAATCATGGAAGACCCGCCGGTGGTGTCCACCCCTGCCGTCGCTTTTGCGAAGCTTGCTGCGCTCGAGTCAGCGCTCGGGCTGGTCTTGCGTGGTAAGGCCGAGGTGGTGCGGCTTTCGCTGGTCTGCCTGCTGGCGCGTGGGCATCTGCTGATCGAAGACGTCCCCGGAGTAGGCAAAACAACGCTGGCGCAGGCGCTGGCGCGATCCGTGGACTCCACCTTCCACCGGCTGCAGTTTACCAGCGACATGTTGCCCAGTGACGTCGTTGGCGTCACCATTTATAACGCGCACTCGGAAGCCTTCGAGTTCAAGCCGGGACCCATCTTCACCAATTTTCTACTGGCTGACGAAATCAACCGCACCACGCCCAAGACACAATCGGCCCTGCTTGAGGCCATGAACGAGCGACAGGTAACGATTGATGGCCGCTCGCACGCGCTGCCCACGCCCTTCATGGTGATCGCGACTCAGAACCCGGTCGAACATCACGGCACCTATCCGCTGCCGGAGTCGCAGTTGGACCGCTTCCTCATGCGGTTGCGCATCGGCTACCCCGATACCGCGAGCGAGCGCGACATCGTGCGCAACTTTGCCGAGCCCTGTGGCACCGTCGAGCGCGTCCTTGCGGCGGATGAGATTCTGCAGCTTCAGGCCATGGTGCATCGCGTCACGGTGGATGAATCGCTGGTCGATTACATGCTGTCGATCGTTGAAAAGACGCGCACACACGATTCACTTGCGCTCGGTGTGAGCCCGCGCGGATCGCAGGCGCTGTACCGGGCGGCGCAGGCGCTGGCGCTGCTTGAAGGGCGGGACTTCGCCATCCCCGACGACATCAAGCGCCTGGCGGGTCCGGTTTTCGCGCACCGCGTGGTGGTCAACGCGCGCGCCGCCCTGGCACAGCGCCGCGGCGATCTCGGCGACCGGATCATCGAAGACATCCTGACTCAAGTTGACGTTCCGTTGTAGACGGTTCTCCCATTCATGAAAACGGCTATCATCGGTCTGCCCACGGTGGGCAAGACCTCTCTGTTTACGATTCTGACTGGCGCTCACGAGGACACCCGCCTCGGCTCGACCGCCGCGCGATCCGGTGTCGCCAAGGTGCCCGATACGCGGCTGGACGAGTTGGCGAAAATCTTCGAACCACCCAAGATCACGCACGCAACGGTCGAGTACGTGGATTTCCCTGCCATCTCGAAAGAACACCTGCGCGATCCTAGTTATCTGGCCGGTCTGCGCGTGGCGGACGCTTTCGCCCACGTGGTGCGTGTATTTGAAGACGCCACCGTCGCGCATGAAAAAGGCTCCGTGGATCCGCTGCGCGACATCGATGACGTAGAGACCGAGCTGGTGCTGAGCGATCTGGTGGTGATTGAGAAACGGCTGGAGCGGCTCGACAAAGACCGCAAGAAAGTGAAGAATCCGGAACTCGACCACGAATTCGAGCTGCTCGAAAAATGCAAAGCGCTAGTAGACGCCAACCAGCCTCTGCGGCAGCTCTCGCTCGACGCCGATGGCGAGAAGCGCATCCGCGGCTTTCAGTTTCTTTCGCAGAAGCCCATGCTGTACGTGCTGAACATCGGCGAAGCGGATGCCGCGCGGTTGCACGAAATCGAACAGCAGTACCGCTCCGGACCGCTCCAGGGCCGCGCGCACACAGAGGTCATGGCCATGTGCGGCAAGATCGAGGCGGAGCTGGCGGAGCTTGCGCCGGAGGAGGCGCGCGAGTATCTGGCGAGTTACGGCTTAAAGGAATCCGGCTTGGTGCGCATGATCACGGCTTCGTACCGGCTGCTGGGTTTAATGTCGTTTCTGACGGCCGGTGAGACCGAAGTACGCGCCTGGACCATACCTATTGCGAGCCAAGCAGTGAAGGCCGCTGGCGCGATTCACTCGGATTTCGAGAAAAAATTCATCCGCGCTGAAGTGGTGAACTGGAAGAACCTGGTGGATCTTGGCGGCTATCCCGGCGTGCGCGAAAAAGGCCTGCTACGCCTCGAGGGCAAAGACTACATCGTCAAGGACGGCGACGTGCTCGTGATCCGGCACGGCTGAGAGTCACTCTGCCCTTTGCACTGTCAGCGACTTACCGAGCCGCGACTGCAAGGAGCGGTTGCTCAGCGGAGTTTTTCGACAAGTTCCTACGCCTCCACCTCCATCTTCGCCAGCGCCGCTTTCCCGCCTTGCCACTTGACCACCGCGACGCCGGCGAAGATCACGAGCATGGCGGCGGCCTCACGCACGCCGAACGGCTCCCGGTAAAACAGCCAGCCGAGGGCGACCGCTACCACGGAATTCGCGTAGGGATAAATCGAGACCACGGCCACCGGCAGGCGATCGAGCGCATAAACATACGCGCTGTAACCGACGATCGAGCCGAACGTAACCAGGTAGAACAAGGCCGAAACGCCGCGCGCGCTCCAGGCAATGTGATGGCTGCTCGCAAACACTGCGAAAGGCAGAACCGCGAGACCGCCGAACACCTGTTGCACCGCGCCCACCACAATCGGGTGAGCGTCCACTTGCTGTCTGCGCTGGTAAATCGAACCCGCCGACCACGAAATCATCCCCACTTGCAGAATCAGAAAACCGACTAGCGCGGCCGGGCCAATGCCGCCTGATCCAACCCCTCCCGAAACCAGCAGCGCAGCTCCGCCAAAGCCGACGATCATGCCCAGAATGGTGGGAGGGTGCAGGCGCTCACCGCCGCGCGCCATGGCCTCGATGCCGACCAGCCAGAACGGAGACAGCGTGATAACCAGGCTCGCCAGGCCGCTGGCAATTCGCAACTCGGCAAAAGTCAGGCAGCCGTTGCCAATGCTCAAGATCAAGATGCCGCTCAGCCCCGCCTTCCACAGATCTCTGCCGCGCGGTAAGCGCGCTCCTCGCGCCAGGGCGCCGGCAAGCATGATGACGCCCGAAAGGATGAAGCGGGTCGAGATCAGCACATACGGCGGAAACGTCTCCAGACTCATGCGGATTCCGAGGTACGTCGTACCCCAGAAAAAGCAGACGGCAGCAAGCGCGAGGTAAGCCCTGGCTCCGGGACGTTGGCGCAAGTTTCAGGGTAACATCGCGTACTCCGGTAAAATGAGATCTTGATCATCACGCTGACTGTGAATCCCGCCATCGATCGAACCATTACCGTGGAACGCCTGGTTTTTGAAGACCGGGCGTACATTACGTCGAGCGGCGAGTCCGCCGGCGGCCGCGGCATCAACGCGGCTTGCGTGATCCATTCTTTCGGCAGCAAGGCGATGGCCATCGTGCCCGCCAGCAGCCAGTCGGCCGCCTCTTTTAAGGAGTTCCTGTTCGGCTGCGGCTTTACGTTAGTCGTGGTCCCGGTGCGCCACGACGTGCGGCACAACCTGATCATCACCGACGAGCAGGGTCTCACCCTCAAGCTGAACGAGTTTGGCGGAACGCTCGACAAGGCCGAGCTGGCCAGCATCGAGAAAGTGGTCCGCGCCAAGCTCGATCAAGCAAGCTGGTTCATGATCTGCGGCAGCCTCCCGCCCGGCGTGCCTGCGAGCTTCTATGCCCATCTCATCACGCTGGCCCGCAAACGGGGAGTGAAAACCTTGCTCGATACCGACGGCGATACGCTCGCCATGGGCATTCAGGCCAAACCGACCGTGGTGACGCCCAATCAGCAGGAAGCCGAGCGCCTGCTCAATACCGCGCTGCTGACCCAGACGCATTTCGTGGATGCCGCCAAGCGCATTCAGAGAATGGGAGCCGAAGGCGTGATCCTTTCGCTTGGCAGCCGGGGCGCCGTGGGCGCGTTCGATCACGAAATGATCGAAGCCGTACCGCCGCGAGTCAATGCCATCGCGCCCATCGGCGCCGGCGATGCCCTGGCAGCCGCCTACACCTGGGCCATGGAGCGGAACGACGACTCCCGGGACGCGCTGCGCTGGGCCGTGGCCGCCGGAACCGCTTCCGCTCAGCTCCCCGGCATGCGCTTCGCCGGCCTCGAGCAAACCAGGGCGATTTACGAACAAGTTGAAGTACGGCATGTGGACTGAATCATGAGTCCGGTCGAACCCGCCTCCAAATCCACCGAGTCGAAACACGAAAGTGTCGTGCGCTCGGCCGGTGTGGTCTCGGCGGCCATCTTTTTGAGCCGCATCACGGGATTGGTTCGCGAAATCGCGATGGCGCGCTTGTTCGGAGCCGGCCAGGTCTATGATGCGTTCCTCCTCGGGTTTCGCATCCCGAATCTCACTCGCGATTTGTTTGCCGAGGGTGCTCTTTCGTCGGCGTTCGTCCCCATCTTCACCCGGTACCTGACCACAAAGGGCAAGCGCGACGCCGCCGAGCTTTCCGATCTCGTAGCCACCGCGCTCATCATCGTGGTTGGGTCCATGTGCGTGCTGGGCATGATCTTCAGCTCGCAGTTGGTCCACCTGCTTGCTCCAGGATTCGCGGATGTCCCCGGAAAATTTCCGCTGGCCGTCCATCTCACCCGCATGATGTTTCCTTTTCTGTTGCTGGTGGCGCTGGCCGCTCAGGCCATGGGGGTTCTGAACGCCTGTAATCAGTTCGGGGTGCCGGCGCTCTCGTCCACCTTTTTCAATATCGGCTCGCTCGGCTTCGGCCTGGTGTTGGGATTTCTTGTGGGCCCCCGCCTCGGCTTCAGCCCCATCGAAGGCATGGCGTACGGAGTGGTCATCGGCGGCGCGTGGCAGTTGTTGTGGCAGGTCCCGAGCTTGGTCCGCGCGGGTTTCGCGTTCCGGCCGCGCATCAACCTTGCTCATCCCGGCCTGCGCAACATTATGGAACTGATGGGCCCCGCCATCGTCGGCAACGCGTCCGTTCAAGTCAACGTCATGGTCAACACGAACTTTGCTTCCAGCATCACCGACGCGGCGGGACATGTCATCAACGGGCCGGTCAGTTGGCTGGGCTACGCGTTCCGATTCATGCAACTGCCCCTGGGACTCTTCGGCGTGGCGATCGCCTCCGCCACTTTGCCTTCGATCTCGCGTAGCGCCGCCGTGGGCAACATGAAAGAGTTTCGCAGCACGCTGGCCAAGTCGGTCGGCATGATCTTCTTCTTGACCATCCCTTCCTCCATCGGCCTGGCGGTGCTGGGCGACAGCATGATCGCCGCGGTCTATCAAGGAGGGCGATTCCGCGCCTACGACACCCACCAGACGGCGCTCGCATTGGCATGTTACTCCATTGGGCTGGCCGGGTATGGCGCCATCAAGGTGCTGGCTCCCGCCTTGTACGCCCTCAATGACGCCCGCACCCCCATGCTCGTCAGCCTGGCGTCCATTCTGATCAATGCCGCCGCTGCGTCCACCATGGTGAAACTGGCCGGATTGGGGCACGCAGGCCTGGCTCTATCCACCTCGATGGTGGCTCTGTTCAGCTCCATCGTGCTGTTTGATGTGATTCGCCGCCGAATCGGTGGCATCCAAGGCCGCACGCTGGCTGGCAGTTTCTTGAAAATCAGCGCGGCTTCCGTGCTGATGGGCGCCGTCTGTGCGCTCTCCAGCCACTGGATCGGACATTGGGCGGGCCTGTCGCGCCTGGCCCGGATTGCCGATCTCGCCATCTCCGTTCCCCTCGGCCTCATTGTGTTTTATGGAGCGGCGAAGTTGTTCCATTTGCCCGAGATCGAGTCCGCCAGACGAGCATTAATCGTGCCTTTGGCCCGGCGACTTGGATTCATCCATGTTAAGATCTGAGTAGGGATGCTGCCTGATCTAAAGTTGGCGGTCCGGTTACAAGATATTGATAACCGGGTCGCCGAGCTGACAAAAGAAGTTTCCTCTCTTCCCAAGCACATTGCTGAAATCGAAAGAAGGCTGGAGACGCACGAGCGCAAGCTGGAAGCGGACCGCGCGGCCCTGACCGCTAACCAGAAGGACCGCAAACGCTTCGAAGGCGAAATCCAGGTCCAGCAGCAGAAGATCTCCAAGCTCAAAGATCAGATGCTGGAAGCCAAGACCAACGACCAGTACCGCGCCTTTCAGCACGAAATCGAATACTGCGAAAAGGAAATTCGCGGGGCCGAAGACCGCATTTTGGATCTGATGAGCGAGTCCGAACCTCTGGAGCGCAACGTCAAGGCCGCCGAAACCGCGCTCAAGCAGGAGAAAACGCAGGTCGAAGGGGAAAAACAGCAGGCGCGCGAGCGCACGGCCCTGGATCAGCGCGAACTGGACACGCTAAACGCCGAACGCAAGTCCATCGCCGCCCAAATCACCCCCAGCGTGCTGAGCGCATACGATAGAGTCCGCAAAATGCGAAGGGGCATCGGTGTGGCGGAAGCGGTTGAAGGCCGCTGCGCGCAATGCCACATGGCGCTGCGGCTGCAATTCTTTCAGGACCTCAAACGCGGCGAGCGCGTGATGCAGTGCGAGAGCTGCAACCGCATCCTGTATTACAACCCTCCCCAGACCATCGAGAACCTGACAGGCGTAACGGCTCCGGCCGCGCGCGGTTAGGGCTGCAGCGGGTAAGGCGAAACCGTCGCCGGGCCAGTGTCAGCCTCGACCAGCCAGATGCGGCGGCCGCGGAAGTAACGGATCAGCGCGCCGTTGCTGGCATCGTCCAACTCCCGGGCCCAGACGACTTTGGCGGCGTCGATGCCGGCTTTGTTGTAGACCCACTCCTCGAAGAAATTGTGGTTCGGTTTATAGCGCACCATCGCCAACTGTTGTCCCGGCTCTCGTTCTAAACGGGCCTCGATTCGCGCGCGCTCCGTGTTTCCCGGCCGCGTGTAATACCACGTCATGGGCCAATCCGGCGGCATATAGAAACTGAGAGGCTGGGCGCAAACCCGCAGCAGCGCCATCCCCAGGCAAAGCACCGGAACACCTCGCGCCAGCAGCAGTCCGCTCGGGCGTCCGCGCCAGCGCCACACCCGCAGATGCCGCAGGCCTTGGAGCACGATGGCATAGATCAACCCGGTAATGGGCGCCGCATAGTGCGCGTAGAAATAGACATTCAAGCCCAGGCCCACCAGGAAAACGCCGCCGATGATCACCAGCGGGCGCACCCGGCGGTCTCTCACGATCCACGGCAGGAACACCAGCGGCAGAGTCAATGCCGGCCCGAGGAAGAACATCCAGAACGCACCTGCCTTACCGGCTGTGTTCCTCGCCAGCCCAAAGGGGGTCTTGGCTTCCAGGCACTTTGTCAGTTCCCAGCCGGCGTAAAAGTCGCGCATCTGCTGATTCCGGTACACAGGCGTGGGATGCGGCCGTTCCCAGAGAAAATACCGAGCCGCTGCATATTGGTCGCGGTCGACCTGAAGCGGCATACGGAACGGATTGCCGGTGACGCGCCCGTTATAGTAGCCCATTCCCGCACCGGCCAGCGCCAGGACCAGCAGCGCCGGCAGCGCCGTCCGGACCAGCGCCATCCTCAGCATTGGGCCGCGTTTCTTCAGTATCCAGGCCAGCAGGAACACGCACACCGAAAGGCTGAGTACAAATCCTTCGTACGGCCGGCTGTTCGCCAGCACCACTATGCCGCCCGCCATCAGCAGCGCGTCGCGCACTCGTGGGTTACGCGTGATGCGCGGCAGCGCACCCAGAACCAGTAGCCCGCCGATCGCCGGCACGGCGCCGCCCCAATAGCTGTTGATCCAGTAGCCGAACAGCCCCAGCCGCAGGACTGCCAGCATGCCGCCCAGCAGCGCCCACTGCGCGGGCAGCCACCCCTGCAGCATCCAGCACATCAGCGCGCACATCAGGCACACGCTGGCATAGACGCCGGCCCACTCGTGGCCCGCCACCACCTTGCCCGCCGCCAGCACCATGCCTTGCGCCACGGGGTACATGGACACGTAGGCCGGATGCTGAAGGATGTGCATGCTTTCAAAGTGCACCCACATCGGATGCACAGGATTTGAAAGCCGCCCCGACGCGAACGTGTCCGCTGACAGAAGATAGCTGAACTCATCGGTGACCACGGGCGCGCGGATCGGAAGCACCGGCACTAGCGCCGCGCGCGCGGCCAACGCGGCCAGACCCGTACAGGCTACGGCCAGCCTCCGCCTGCGCGCGATGTTATGGAAAACCCGCTCCGCCCGCCCGAACCACCGTTCCCCCAAACGCGGCCGGGAGAAGGCTAGCCTCGCCAGAATCAACAACCCGACGAGTTCGACGAAATACAGTGCGTACCGGATTGCAGCAGCGAGTAGCCAGCCTGAAACTTGAGCCATCGGACGGAGAGAAATCTAGTGTAACTGGCGCCGGCGATTTAGGACGTGAGTTGGCGGACCGCCCTCATCGCGCCTCAACGCACGAGGAACGCACTCGCATCGTCCGCGCCGGCCGTTTCCAGCTTGGAGGCCCGGATGCTCGATTGCTCCTGCGATAGCCGCAAAAGGGATTTGATAGAGGGCTGCGGTTTCACGATCATGAAAATCTGGTAAGCAAACAGGCCGCGGGATAGCCGCATGAGAAGCCGATTCACCGCCAGCAGAGCGCGGCTCCAGCGATTGTCCCCAATCGCCAGCGGAAAAGGCCCCGGCACTCCTTTCGTTTCCAGCACCACGTAGCCGGTCTGCTCCAGTGCGCGCCGCAAAGAGGCAAACGTAAACAAGCGGGTGTGGGTAACGTCCAGAATGCCGCGCTTTCCGTAATTGAACTGGCCGAGCAGCAGCATCAGGCGGGTGATGAAGCACGCGACGTTTGCCGTGCTGATGATCACCTCAGTGGACGGACTAAGAGTCAGCGCCTCACGCAGTTGTTCGAGGAAGCTCTCAGGCCTGGCCAGGTGCTCGACGACGTCCAGCATCAGGACCACGTCATACCCGTCCGGCGGGATGTGAGGAACTCCAAGATTCAAATCATGAATCTGGAATTCGTCCAGGCCTCGAATCGAAATCTCCGTGACGTCCACCGCTGAAACGAAGCACTGCTTCCGATCCTTGAGCACCGCTCCCATGTAACCGCCGGCGCAGCCCAAATCCAACACCCGCGACCCCGCGGGCACGCGGTCCAGAGCCAAAGTGTGAGGGCTGAGATAGCCGAGCTTCAGGGCATACGGGGCTCCCAATTCGGCCGGCGCGCAGTCGAAACGGCGATCGTAGAAAAGGCTCAACTCCTGCAAGCGCGCTTTCATCGCGGCTTTCACCACGTTCCACGCATACTTGAGCCCATTGACACGGCAGATCTCGTCACCGTAATACGTGGGAATCGGCAACTCCTTGATCGGCTGGCGGGCGATCAATAACTGGATGATGATTTCCGTGTCGAAATGGAAGTCATTCGAGTTCCGGTCGAAGGGAATGGACTGGAGGGCACGAATCGAGTAGATCCGGTATCCAGAATGAAATTCGCTCAGGTTCGCACGCAGAAGCCGGTTTTCAATCCATGTCAGGATTCTGTTGCCGGCGAATTTATACAGCGGCATCCCGCCGCGCAGCGCACCCATACGTGTGAGCATGCGGGAGCCGAACACCGCCGCCGCTTCGCCTCTCCGGAGCGGCTCGATCAGCATGGGAAGGCATTCGGGCGCGTACTGCCCATCCCCGTGAACCAGCGCCACAAAATCGTAGCCGTTTTCGATGGCGTACTGGAATCCGAGCTTCTGATTCCCGCCATATCCCTGGTTCACCGGATTAAAGAGTACGTGGATGGGGAACGGCGCTCCTCCGGCCTTGCTCACGCCAAGGCTGCACGAAAAAGTAGCGTCCTGGGAGGCATCGTCGATAACGAGAACCTCAACCTGGTATAAATCGGAAAGTTCCGCGGGGATCCGGCGCACCACACTGCTGATGGTCTTCTCGGCGTTATACGCGACGATAAAGACCAGCAGGCGCGGCTTTGATTGATCCGACAAGATTTTGCCTTTACAATGCGTGCGAGCGGCTGAACGGGCGCCCTCCGTTCCACTATCTGAGTGACGGAGACTCTATCCATACTAGGCAAGACTCGCTCCCTGGCTCAATCCTGAATATGGTTGACAATCGTGCATTATCGATGGTTAACTGCCCCGTGCTATGTTTCGGGACAACTCTCGGAAAAAAGCTGGCGGAATGAAGTTCAGGAAACGCGTCCGTCCGCTCCCAGGTAAACCTGGCGATGCTGGTGAAACGCGAGGTTCGCCAGATGGGGCCCGGCGACGGCGTTCGCGCCCACCTCAACCGGCGCGTTCGGCTCCTTGCGCGACTTGACGCAATCCAGGAAGTTCTGGATGTGGGACTCGATGGGGATGGTGGCTTCGAGCTTCTCAATGGGCTCGCGGTTTTCCTTCCACGGCTCTTTCCAAATGCGGAAGCCGTCCTCGTCCACGATCATCGTGCCTTTATCGCCCTGGAACTGGATGGACCACCCGTTGTCGTATGAGTTGGTGTAATTGAGCGTCCATGTCGCCATGAAGTCGGGATATTCAAACACGGCGCAGAACACATCCGGGGTCTCGGACCCGATCATTTTGGAGACCTGCCCGTAGGAGATCGCCGAGCGCGGCGGCCCGGAGTTGGTGAACCATTGCACCACATCCATCAGGTGCGTGCCCTGGTCCGTCATATTGCCGCCTGAATAATCCCAGAAGTAGCGCCAATAGCGGAAACGCTTCGGTTCCATTTCATGGTCGCGCGCCGCACCCTGAAAGCGCTGCCAGTCCAGCTTTCCGGGCAACGGCGAGTTATCGAGTTCCTTGGCAACGTTCCAGTTCCACTGGGGTTTGACTAGCGTGATCTTGCCCAGGATTCCACCGTCCACAAGCTGCTTGCCCTTAATGACAAGTTCCGCGCTCCGGCGCTGCATACCCACCTGAACGATCTGCTTGGTACGCCGCACGGCCTCAACGATCTTCGCACTCTCCTCAAGCGAGTGTGACATCGGCTTCTCGAGGTAAACGTCTTTCTTGGCGTCCAGCGCCGCCTGCAGGCACGGATAGTGCTGATGATCCGGCGTGGCGATGACCACGGCATCTATGCCCTCCTGCCGCAGCAGTTCCCGGTAATCCACGTACTTCTTGGCGCCGGCAGAATCGGCGAGCGCTTTTTCGACGTTGGGCTCGTAGACATCGCACACCGCGACGCACTTGGCGCCGAGCTTTTGAAAATTCTGGCTCAAATACCGGCCGCGCCCGCCCGTGCCAATGACGCCATACGTCAGGTGGTCGTTCGCGCCCCAGGCTGAGCGTGGCACGAACATCGGAGCAGCGGCAAAGGCGAGCGAGGTAGCAAGGAAATTGCGGCGATCCTGTTCCATGGAAGGCATTCCTTTCTTTGCGCTCTACTATATCGCAAGACTGCCGAACCAGGGTTTGACGATTCTTGAAGCTACTTGCCGGGTACTTGCGCGGCTGCGGGGGCGGCGGGATCCGAGAAGAACTTCTCGTCTTCGTATTTGATGTCCAGGCTCTTGGTAGTAGACTCCAGCCACTCCCGCAGACGGGCGTTTCTCAGATCGGTCACGATCTGGCCCACCACTTCAGAGAACGGTTTCTCGGAGATGGATTCCGCGCGGAAAACATAAAAACCGTTGGGCTGCCGCACCGGCTCGCTCACCTCACCGGCCTTCAGTGCAAATACCACCGGGCGGACCGCGTCGGGTAGGCGGTCGGCACGGGAGAAGGTGCCGAAGTCACCGTCCTTCGCTTTCGAAGGCTCGTCTTCGGAGTTCTCGCGCACCAGCTTCACGAAGTCAGCGCCGGCTTTGATCTCTTTCACCAGCCGCTCGGCCTTGGCTTTGGCTTCGTCCGCCGTCAGGTATTTCTTATCATCCTGGGCAGCGGTCGCTGAACGTGGGTTGAAGGGAATGTAAATGACTTTCAGCTTCACTTGTTCGAAGCGGTTCTTGTTCTCGTCGTAGTACTTCTGCTCCTGTTCCACGGTGACGGGAAAGTTGTCGTACATCTCGCTGATCTGCGCCTGTGTCAGGATCTGCCTGCGGGCGTTCTCGAGCGATTCCTTATAGGGGCTCTTTTGATCGAGTTTGGCTTTCTCCGCCATCTCATTCAGCCGCAGCATCAGGCCGTATTCCCGGATGAATTCCTTGCGATTGCGCATCGCGTTTTGCTGCATCTGCGGAGTCAAGCCGCGCATGTATTTTTCGATCTCGCCGTAGGTCACTTTCTTGCCGTCCAGCGTGGCAATCACCGTATTAGGCAACGGCTTTGGCGCCTCGACAGAAGGAGTCTGGGCTGCACCCATGGCAACGAAACTCACAAACAAGGGAACGTGCAATTTCATATGAGGGAAGTTCTCTGAATTAAGATAACTGGTTTCAGTCTATCACGCGTCGACAGGGAGGCACTTCGCATGCACCGGCGGCAGTTTCTCGAAACAGCAGGCGGCTTGTTGCTGGCGCCCGGACTGAGTCTCGGCCGCGAGCTGGCCTGCGATGTGGCCGTCATCGGCGGTGGAACCGGCGGGTGTGCCGCGGCCTTGGCGGCGGCACGTAACGGCGTGCGCGTGGTTCTCACCGAAGAAACCGGCTGGATCGGAGGACAGCTCACGTCACAAGCCGTGCCGCCCGATGAGCACGCCTGGATCGAGTCGTTTGGATCGACGCGCACCTACCGCGACTATCGCGAACGCGTACGCGACTACTACCGCCGGAATTATCCGCTCACCGAACAGGCGCGCCGTGTCCGCGAGCTCAATCCGGGCAACAGCCGCGTATCGCGGCTGACGCACGAGCCGCGTGTTTCCCTCGCCGTGCTCGAAGAAATGCTGGCGCCCTTTGTCAGCGGAGGGCAGATCGTCGTGTTGCTGCGCCACAAGCCCGTTGCCGCGGACACCGCCGCGGATCGCATTCGCTCGGTCACGCTGCGCGATCTGGAAACGGGACGTGACCACACAATTTCCGCGCCTTACTTTCTCGACGCTACCGAGCAGGGCGACCTGCTGCCTCTGGCCGGCGTGGAGTATGTGACCGGCGCGGAGTCCTCAAAAGAGACTGGCGAGCCGCACGCACCTGCCGAGGCGCATCCGGCCGCCATCCAGGCCTTCACGTACTGCTTCGCCATGGACCATGTGCCGGGGGAAGATCAACGGATTGAGAAACCTGCCGACTACGAGTTCTGGCGAAGCTACGTTCCGGATTTGCGGCCCGCCTGGCCGGGGAAACTGCTGAGCTGGACGGTGAGCGATCCCATCACACTCGCGCCGCGCACTCATCCGTTCGACCCCATGTACGATCTCAACCACGCCGACGGCGGATTGTGGCTCTACCGCCGCATTGCCGACCGCCGCAATTTCTCGCCAGGCGCATACGCGAGCGACATCTGCCTGGTGAACTGGCCACAGAACGATTACTGCCTCGGAAACATTTTGGATGTCGGCGAGGCGGAGGCCGCGCGCCATCGTGCGCGCGCCAGGCAGCTCAGCCTGTCGCTGCTCTTCTGGATGCAGACCGAGGCTCCGCGCGGCGACCGAGGCTTAGGGTGGCCTGGATTGCGGCTCCGCCGCGACATCACAGGGACCGAAGACGGGCTCGCCATGCACCCTTACATTCGCGAGTCACGCCGCATTCGCGCGGAGTTCACCGTTCTGGAGCAGCACGTGGGCGCCACGGCGAGAGGTAAGCTCACCGGCAAGCTGACGGGCGAACTCACCGCCGCGCACTTCGAAGACTCCGTCGGCATAGGCAGTTACCGCATCGATCTTCACCCGTCGTCAGGGGGCGAGAACTATATCGACATCAGCAGTCTCCCCTTCCAAATCCCCATGGGCGCGCTCATTCCTCGACGGGTTGAAAATCTGCTCGCCGCCGCAAAGAACCTGGGGGTTACCCACATCACGAATGGTTGTTACCGGCTGCATCCGGTCGAGTGGAACACCGGAGAGTCCGCGGGCCTGCTGGCCGCGCGAGCCATTCAACTCAAGACCGAGCCTCGCCGGATTCGGAGTCAAGAGAAACTGCGCGCGGAATTTCAAGAGTGGATCCAGGATCAAGGCGTGGAGATCGCTTGGCCGCGGCTCACTCCGCGCTGAGTTCAGCCGCTACTCCAGGCCGAACGACATGAAGGCGGCGCATCCACTCGATCAGGGCCGCTGCGCCGTATCCCGCGGGGAGCTGTGACGCCCACAGGATTGGATATCGATAGCGATCGCACGACACCACGATGTAGTACATCAGCGGGTAAACCAGCGAGACGAAGAGCACAAATCCCGTGACTGGCTCGCGTCGTCTGGCCATCACGAAGAGGCCGGGCACAAAAAGGATCGTGCTCAACCAGAAGCCGTAGAGAGTTTCGGTGAGTCCGTCCGGAAACCAGAACTCCACCACTCGGGCTACCGTTAGCTGCCGGAACCGGTTCGGGTGGGAGCGGATCCAGGCCATGGTATCGGCCGTTCGCTTGCGGTCATACACCACTTCTCCCAGGTCCTTCAAAAGTTGTGACTCTTTCTCGCTGAGCACCGGATGCGTGGACTGGTAACAGCCGTTCGCCATGTTTCGCGCAAGACTCGACTGGGCGCAATCGCTGTTCGACGAGTAAATCGTCATGCCAAAATTCGTTCGCAGAACCGGTTCGTGCCAGATGCCGTAGTTGCGAATCACCCACGGCAGATTGCACAACCCTATGACTAAGACCAGCACCGAACCGTAGCGGAGCGCATGTTGCAATGGAACTCGCCGACGCCAGACCAAAAAGAGGACCCACGGCATCGAAACCAGGCCCGTGGCGGGATTGGCCAGTACCAGAAGTCCGGCCATCAACCCGGCGAGCGAAGCCCATAGCGGCGCGCGGCTGGCGCGCTCGATGGTAGCCGCCGACAGTAGAAGAAAGAGCACCAGTGCGAGCACCGTATAACTGACATCCCACTGCGGCAGGAGGCGCATCGACAAAAGCCACAGGACTCCCGCGAATATGCCCGGCGCCGCATCTTGGTAGAAGACTCGCGAGAGCCGGGGCATGAGCGCCGCGGTCAGCGCATTAACCAGCACATTCGCCAGATCCGCCACCAGCACAAAGAGAGGCGATAGCCCGAAGAGCTTCATCAGAGCGGCGAGATACAGCGGATAGAGCGGGGGAACCACGGCCGTGGGTCCAGTTAACGCGGGCGGAAAAGGGTTGCCAAAAGTACCCGTGGCCACCAGGTTTCGCGCAATCGACGCCATTTCATTGCCGCGGCCGAAACCAAACCCTGGGAGAAAGCTCTGATAGCAGCCGATGAACAAGCCGGCCACGAACAGCATCCAGCCTGCGTTCCGCGTAAGGCGCGAATGTGCAGGCACACGAAGAGTCTCGGCAGCCGGGAGCGGCACAGTTGGATTATGCGGATCTCCGCCCGGACGGGTCAATATTTACTATCGATAGGCCCCAGACCTGCCCTCGGTAAACCGCTGACCGTTCAAATCAACCAACGCAACAGCGTATTTACCAGGCTCAGCAAAACCGCGCCCACCAACGCCGGCAGGAAACCCCGAACCCGGAAGCCCGGCATCATCGCGGCCGCAACCTTCAACATCAGTGCATTGATCACGATGAGAAAAAGGCCGAAGGTGACAATCGTCAACGGAAATGTCACGATCTTCAACACCAACCCGAGCGTCACATTGACCAGGCCGATGACAGCGGCGGCGATCATGGCCGTGCCGAACCCCTCGATTTCAATACCCGGTACAATCGCCGCTACGATCACCAGGCTCAGCGCACTGAGCAGCCAGTTGACGAGCAGGTGCCGCATGGTTTCCGATTGTAGCAGGCCTCAAACGAAACCCTATGCCGCAACTCTATACAGGCACTTCCGGATTCGCGTACCCAAACTGGAAGCCCCGCTTTTATCCATCCGACGTGCCGGAAAAGAAATTCCTCGAGCATTACGCCAGCCGGCTTCGCTCGGTCGAGATCAACTACACGTTCCGCCGGCTTCCGGCGGCAGCCACGCTCGAGAACTGGGTCAAGTCCACACCCGCCACCTTCCGTTTCGCCTGCAAGGCCAATCAAAGAATTACGCATATCCAGCGTCTGAAGGACGTTGCGAGCAGCGTCGAGTTATTCCTGCGCTCGATCGATCCGCTGCGTTCGGCGCGGCGGCTTGGTCCAGTGCTGTTTCAACTGCCGCCCAATCTGAAATACGATATGGCCCTGTTGGCTGATTTTCTGAAGCTTCTGCCTTCCGACTTAAGATTCACCATCGAGTTTCGGCACCCTTCCTGGCTGGCGGACGCAGTCTACGACGCACTCAAGAAGCAGAACATTTCGCTGTGCGTGGCGGAATCTGAAAAGCTCGAGGTTCCGGAGGTCATTACCGCGGATTTTGTCTATTACCGGCTGAGGAAATCCGAATATTCGGAGGACGAACGGAAGTCGATTGCAGAACGCGCCCGCGAGCTGCTTTCGCAGGGCAAGGATCTGTACCTGTTCTTCAAACACGAAGAGACGCCCGAGGGAGCGCTCTACGCCGAGGAGTTAGCGGCCCGCCTGTGACCGCCTGCGTTTCTTGGTTTCGGATTGTTCCGCAACTTCTGCCGTATCGCCTTCAGCCACCGCGGCGGTGGCGGAAGCCACTGGTTTTTTCTGCTCTGCCAGGCTCTTCTTGAGAGCCTCCATGATGTCGATCACGGGCGCGATGTGCGGCATCGGCGTTGCGACTACTTGCTGGCCTTCCAGCTTGGCCTGAATCATTTTTTGCAGGTTGGCGCGATATGTGTCCTGATACTTCTCGGGCTCGAATTCGGCAGTCAAGGACTCGATGAGCATCTTGGCCAGGCCCAACTCTTTTTCCTTTACCTGGCTGGTGTCGGTGCGGAACTCGTCCACCTGCCGGATTTCGTCCGCGTAGAACATGGTGTGCAGCACCATGCCCTTCCCGTTGGGACGGAGAATAACGATGTGCTCGCGATTGTGCATGGCCACTTTCGCGATCCCGAAATATTTTGTCTCGCGCAGAGCTTCAAACAGCAGCGCGTAAGGTTTCTCGCCGCCCTCGTCCGGAGCCATGTAGTAGGAGCTTTCCAGATAGATGGGATCCACCTGCTCGGCCTTGACGAACTCAAGCAGTTCCATGACCTTCGCGGTCTTGGGTGCTACTTTCTTGATCTCTTCGTCGTCCACTTCCACGTAGTGGTCTTTTTCGTACTCGTAGCCCTTGACTAATTCGCTGCGCGGCACGGGTTTCTCTTCCGCCTGGCAATAGATCACTTGTTTGATGCGGGAGTGATCCGCCTTGTGAAGCAGATTGAAACTGATGGTCTCGCCGCGGGCAGCGCTGAATAGCCGCACCGGAAAAGAAACGAGGCCGAAAGTAAGATGTCCCTTCCAAACGCTGCTTGCCATGTATGCAACCTCACTTGCGCAGCAAACCGTCTAAATGCCTTCTAACACCGATATCATGAGAGGGGGAGGTTTTCAACCTTTTTAGATGTCATTGAACGAATACGTCCGTAAAAGGTCGTTTCAGGAAACCCCCGAACCAAGGCCCGAAGAGGGCACCCCCGCTGGCGGCAACTCCTTCTGTGTGCAGCGTCACGATGCCACGCGCCTGCACTACGACTTCCGGCTGGAGATCGACGGCACGCTTAAGTCCTGGGCCGTACCAAAAGGCCCGACTCTCGATCCCACCCCGAAACGCCTCGCCGCCATGGTCGAAGACCACCCGCTGGAATACGGCGGTTTCGAGGGAAACATTCCCGCAGGCAATTACGGCGCGGGCAGCGTAATGCTCTGGGACCGCGGCGCCTACGAACTGCTGGGTGACAAATCCGCTCGCGATCAGTTGGCCCGCGGAGACCTCAAATTCCGGTTACACGGCGAGAAGCTGAAAGGCGAATTCGCCATCGTCCTCATGAAGGGCCGCGGTAAGGGCAACGAATGGCTGTTACTCAAGAAAAAAGATGTTGAAGCGCGGCCCGGCTGGGACGTCGAGCAGTACTCCCACAGCGTCCTCACCGGCCGCAGCCAGGAAGAGATCGCCAAGGAGCTGCCGCCCCGCAAAACGGTGGAAACGCCGGCTAAAAAAAAAGCCGCGGCGGCGCGTCCGGCGGGCGTTGACCCTTCCGTCGACCCGGCGTCGCTTCCCGGCGCGGTTCGCGCTCCCATGCCCACCGCCATTCTGCCTATGAAGTCCACGTTGTCCGAGAAGCCGCCCAAGGGTGACGAGTGGCTCTTCGAGATCAAGTGGGACGGCGTGCGCGCCATCTGCTTCATTGACGGCAAGCAGGTGCGGATCACGTCGCGCACGGGGAGTTCATGCGAGCGGCAATATCCGGAGCTGAGCGTGATCGGCCATCAGATCTCTGCGAAGCAGGCCATACTCGACGGTGAAATCGCGGTGCTGGACAAGAACGGAGTGTCCAGCTTCGGGCTGATCCAGCCCAGGATTGCCGTGGCCGACCCCAACAGCGTGGCGCATCTCGCCCGCCGGACGCCGGTCACTTTGTTCGTGTTCGATCTGCTGTACCTGGACGGATACGATCTGCGCGGCGTGCCGCTCGTCGAGCGCAAGCGCGCCCTGCACTCGATCCTGCAGCCGTCGGCCGTGATGCGGTACTCCGAGCATTTCGTCAACAACGGCGACGAGATGTTGCAGGCCGCGAAATCGACCGGTCTCGAGGGCATCATCGCCAAGCGCGCCTCGAGCGCCTACCAATCCACGCGGAGCCGTGACTGGATCAAGGTCAAGATCGTCGCACAACAGGAATTCATCATCTGCGGATATACGGCCGGCGAGCGCGACTATTTCGGGTCGCTGGTGCTCGGCCTCTATGACACAGGCAAACTCGTTTACGTGGGCAACGTCGGCACTGGCTTTGACCAGCGCATGATGGAGCAGATTTACCAGCGCATCGAGCCGCTCGCCACAACACAATCGCCGTTCGCGGACATGCCGCAGATTGGCCGCGAGATCACCTGGGTGCGGCCGGAGGTGGTCTGTGCGGTGAAGTTCGCCAGTTGGACCGAAGAGGGACGCTTGCGAGCCCCGGTGTTCCTGGGACTGCGCACGGACGTCGATCCGAAGGAGTGTGTGCGCGAAACAGCCGCGCTCGTTGAGGATAAAGTGGCTGCCGCCGCGCGGCCTCCCCTGCTCGAAGGTAAGGCGGAGGGAGCGGCGCTAACCATCGACGGGCGGCCGCTCAAGTTCACGCACTTGAACAAAGTCTTCTATCCTGCCGAAGGCTACACCAAGCGCGATCTGCTGAATTTCTATGACGCCGTGGCGGACCTGCTGCTTCCCTATCTGAAGGACCGGCCGCTCTCTCTGAAGCGATATCCCGACGGCATTGCCGCGGAGTTCTTTTTCCAGAAGGACACGCATGACCGGTTTCCGCCTTGGGTGCGCGTGGAGCCGATTTACTCCGGCCACAAGAAGGCGCCGACGCGCTGGGTGCTGGCCGGCGACCGCGCCGCGCTACTCTACCTCACCAACCTCGGTTGTATCGATCAGAATCCGTGGATGAGCCGCGCGGGCTCGCTTGAGTGCCCAGACTTCATGCTGATCGATCTCGATCCGCAAGGATGTGAATTCGACCGCATCATCGAAGCCGCGCTGTTTGTGCGCAAAAAGCTGGACCTGGTTGGTTTGGAAGGGTATCCGAAAACCACCGGCGGTGACGGCATGCACATCTATGTGCCGCTGGAGCCGGCCTACTCCTACGAGCAGGTGCGATCGTTTGCGGAAATCATCGCGCGCGTGGCCGCCGCCGAGCGTCCGGACCTGTTCACCACGCCGCGCCCCGTCGCGCGCCGCGAGCAAGGCAAAGTGTATTTCGACTATCTGCAAATCGGGGAGTCGAAGACGATCGCCGCGCCCTATGTGGTGAGGGCCTATCCGGGCGCGCCGGTGGCGACGCCGCTGGCCTGGCGCGAAGTCACCGCGGGCTTGTTGCCCTCCCACTTCCACATTCGCAACGCCATGGACCGCTTCTCGCGTGTCGGCGATCTATTCGAACCCGTGTTGAAGAATCTACAACGGCTCGAGCCCGCTATGGAGAAGCTCGAAAAACTGGTTCAGGCCAGCGCCCGCTAATAGCGCTGGTTCAGTGCTGGTGATGGTGAGGGTGACCATGCCCGTGGCTCTCTTCCATGTCCACCGGAATCACGCAACCGTTCTCGGACACCGCGCAGTTGACGTGCTCGAACTGTACGGTGGTGTGGCGGATGTGGAAGCGTTCCGACAACAGGTCGTTGAGACGGTGAAGAGTACGTTCGCTCGTGGAGGGCGGCAGGTCGTCGATCAGCACGTGGCAGCTCAACGCGCGCGTGTTCGATCCCAGGCACCAGATGTGCAGATCATGCACGTCCATGACACCCTCCACTTCGCGCATGGCCGAGATGACCGCCTGCAACTCCAACCCGCTGGGCAGCCCTTCGAGCAGAATATTCAAGGATTCTTTGATAATGTCCCAGGCTGTCCAGATGATGAGAACGCCGATCAGCATCGAAAGGATGGGGTCGATCTGCGCCCAGCCGGTATAGCGAATCGCGGCAGCTCCAATGAGGATGCCCATCGAGCCCAGCAAATCGCCCAGCATGTGCACAAAGGCGCTGCGAATATTGATATCGTGCCGGCGCGCAAATCGCAGACCCCACATGATGCCGCCGTTCAGCACCAGGCCCGCCGCCGCCACAGCCATCATCACGGTCTCATGCACCGGCTGCGGACTTACCAGGCGCGCATAGCTTTCATAGAAGATCCATCCTGCGATCGCTACCAGCGTCAACGCGTTGATGAAAGCAGTCAAAACCCCGGCACGATGGTACCCGAACGTCTTGGTCTCGTTGGCCGGTTTCGCTTGCAGGTAAAGCCCAAACCAGGCCAAAAACAAGGCGAGCGCATCGGTGAAGTTGTGGCCCGCATCCGAGAGAAGCGCCAGGCTGTGGGCCCGAATCCCTGCGATGATCTCAACAACCGCGAATACAGTGGTGGCGAGCAGCGACCACCATAGGACGCGGCCCGTCCCGCCGCCATGAGAGTGCGAATGCACGAGACTCCCCTCTTTTAGTTTACTGCCGACGGGGTCAAATCAGAATCGTGCAAAGAAGCGGCGGTGCAAACGGTGGGTTACTTGTTTGGTGGGATAACAGCAGCAGTCAGTTGATATTTGCGGTTCCGGACGTTTTGCCTGCCCCGCTGATCCGTGGACTCGGCGAAACTCCGCTTGCTGAACTTACCGGGCCGGGTCGAATGATCTCGACATCCCCGACGCTGATGACGTTGTTGGCGGCATCCAGATACGTCCGCTGCATATAGGCGTTGTTCAAGCCGGGATCGATGTTCACGGTGCATGGACTCGAATTGCATACCACGGCGGCGGTCGACTCCGCCAGAGGCTGCGCATAGACGTAGCCGAATTTGACCGCCATCTTGGTTGCGCCGGCCGGCGGATTGAACGTCAGCACTGCCGGCTGGACATAGCTCACCGCCCCGGAGTGCGCCAGCCATGCTATGGTTTCTCCGCCGGCAAAAGTGTAAGCCACCGTGCCCTGAGCGCCCGTGAGCAGGTCTGTGGGAGGATTCTGATTGGGATAAGACATCCGGTACACCGAGATCGGATTCGTCCCGGTCTGGTAATTCGCCAGGTTGATTGACGTGGTAACCGGCGCCTCCGAGAAGTTCACGCAGAGGACCATCTTGCCCAGGCTGGAGGTCCGCGCCCCGCACTCGATCCAGGGATCTCCCAGATTCGGAGAGGGCAGGAACATTTGCAAATCGAACGGCGCAATTCGCTTTTCTAAAATACCTGCCTGCGCCCACGCCCACCACTGCCGCTGAATCTCGATATTCGTATCCGGGAACGGCATGGCGGGAGTCTGGTTCTCCTGGTCGTCGTTGGGGAAGCTGCCTCCGGCTCCATTCTGGAAAACATTCCGGGACCATGACAGGTATAATCTGTGCGCCGCGTAGCCCGCGATCATCGCCGCGATGGAACTCACTTGCGCGGCGCCGTGGCGGTCGTTCGACGTGATGTACTCGTACGTCGGGTCCGGGTAGTCGTGGTCGTCGACGATCTTTACTGTTCCGCCCGTCCCAGCCGAGTTGACAGGATTCCCGAGCCCGATCCATCCGCGCGCCGGATCGATGACCGACGCGACAACCCAGGTTTTGTTGTAGCACGAGACGCCATTGCCGCTGATTGCAACGTGCTCGCCAGGAACGAGGTCCAGTGGAGGCACAGGGGAAAGAAAGGGAGAAGAGCTCGCGGAGGCAATGGTGTACGACACCCCGCGAATGACCGCAGTCGCGCTGCCGGAGCCTTGGGCGCAGCCGGAACTGCCGTAGCCGTTGTAAACCTCGATCGTGTTGGGTCCGGTAGGAAGCCCGCAGTAGAGGTTTCCGTTTACCGCCGCGTCGGTATTTCCGGAGATCTGGCACTTCACCCACGGAATGACATTGTTCTGTGGGTACCCGATTCCATGGGGGGTCGTGGTCGTCATGACCGAACCGGAGAATCCAGAGATCGTCTTGGCGCGTCCACCGCGATAGTAGAACGGGCCGAGGATCTTGGTGATGATGCTATGCGGCACGTCCTGTTGTTCGTGGACGTAACCCGTCGACCCGTTCTGCCAGTAGCCTCCGGCAAAGCGAGAGCAAATCATCGGTCCGGCCGGGCATCCCCAGGTGCGGTTGTATGTGGCGTTCCGGTATTGCATCCAGCTCAAGCCAAACCCGAAGCCCTGGTTCGAGAAGGCGTCGTGAACCTGCGGAGCCCAGTAGATGCTCGAATAAGTCGCCATGCCCGAGCCTATCCAGCCAATTTGCTCGTCCCAGCCTGAGTTCGCAAAAGTCGGCCAGGCGTAGGGGACTCCGGCAGCCGTGAACTGGGCGACGATATCCGCGTACATATGGTTGGTACGAGGATTCTCGCCCGCGTAGACGCCATAGAAGGCGTTCGTCGTATCGCCCATTGTCAGAACTTCAAGATTCGGATCGGTGGCGTTGGTATAAGTGCCAGACGCCGCCGTGCACGCGATGTCCGTGGTGTCGTAGGCAGGAGGCGTGTTGCCGCTTGGGCAGGCTCCGTTCATCCAGACCTGGTACTGCGGGCAGTACTTGTGTGTAACGGCCCGCGTGCCGTTCAGCCCGGCCGTCGTGGCGCCTTGAACAACGACATTGAACCCAAAGACAGTCCCTCCTCCATTGATGGAGTTTGGCCCGCCGTAAATAGTGCAGGTCGATCCGTTTGAGACGATCTTCGCGATCGAGCCATTGGACATCTTGTAATCCGCGATCGGATTGGAGGCAGCCTTGTTGGCATCGGCCTCGTCCAGGATCTCGGTGCCGTGATAGCCCCCGGGCAGGGCTTTTAACTGATTCAGCGCATAAGTGAGGGGAGGGGAAGGCGACCAGGAAGCGCTCGGGCCTTGAGCCAGGTCGTTCAGATCCTGGGGATTACCGCAGGCGTCCATCTGGCCGATGAATCCAACCCCTGGCGCGAATGCCAGGTTTGCCGTAATCGGGTTCAGAAAATTATTCGTCCAGTCTGCCAACCAGGTCGCGAAGCTGGCGTAGGCGTGCGGGCACTGAGCCGAGCTGCTCGCGAAAAAAGCATCTTCCATAGAAGTGAATGCTTTTGCATACTCCGTTCCATAGTTGACTCCTCGCGCTGTTTCGGCCAGCGCCGCCACCCCAGTATTGAAAACGGAGGAGCGGAAAATGGATTTCGCAGGGTCGTACGCATGGAGGATGGTGCCGTCTTTGCCGAAGTGGGGAACCGTGCCGTACTGCCGCACAGCGATAGGCACGTATGCCGTTTTGCCGCCAGAACTTATGATGGCAAACGTCTCGCCCTGCTGGACCGCGGTGATGAGTCCGGTGCCCGAAACCGTCGCTGCCGCGTTCCCCTGGGCGTTGGTGAACGGGTTCGCCAAGCCGGAGGTACAAGGGAACTTCCACCAGGCAGGCGCGGCGGGATCGGGAGGCACACAGGGTTGAAGCGCGGAATAGGTAAATGAGCCTGATCCGGTTGTGCCATCCGTGTACGCGAGGACTGGCGCGAGCTGATACGATCCGCAACCGCTCCCCGTCACCGAGCCGATGGTGCACGCCGGTCCCCCGACCACCATGACAATGTCCGTGATGTCGGGCCGCACCGCCATCAGCGTGTGGCCGTTCGACGTGGTGGCGGCGAATTGGAATTGGATACGAGGCAGCACGTCGTGACCCGGATCTCCAGAGCCCGGCAGAGAATGATGGCAATCGAAATAAGCAGGGCCATTAGGGATCGCAGTTGTGTCGAACGTGAGGCCGCTCACGTAACCGCCGCCGCCGTAGATTTCCATTCCGTTAACCGTGCACTCCGTCGCGGAGACAGTCCCGCCCGCAGCGCTCCCGCTATCAGTGAGGGTGATAGTCCCGCTCACCGTGCCGGGATTCGGGAATCCGCTCGGGCTGCTTACGGTGACCGTATTGCCACGATTGTTGATGGGGAAAGCCACGTTCGCGCTCGTCGCGATCGCCGCTCCGGTCGCGTCGTAGGCGATGGCTTTCACTTGCGCGGGGCCGTCGAGAGCCCAGCCGGCGTTCCAGGAGAAGCTGAAGATCGGGCCGCCTTGGACCGTGCCCAGCGTTACGAAATCGTTCAGCACGTACTGAACAGCGGCAGCAGCGGGAAGATTCAGCAGCGTTGACGTAAAGGTGATGGTGCCTGACTGTGTGCTCGCAGCCGTGGGGCTCGTGACCGTGATCGTTCCGCCAACCAGCGGCTGCAGGAAGCTCGTCAAACTGCGCACTACGGGCGTTGTCAACGTGAGCCGGTAGTCTGCCGATCCGCTGGCTTGTACATTCGGATTCGTGGTCTGGTTATGCGCGCCGCTGACGAAGTTCGTGCTCCCCGACGGAGCCTGAGTGTAGTAGGTATTGTAATCGTTGGTGTTCGGCCCAGGTGGCGATACCCCACCTTGGGTGTCCTCCGTATAGCTGCTGGTTGCGTTGAATGCCATGAGGTTGTCGATGAACGTGTTCCCCGTGCACCCGACTCGGAAACAGACCAAGCCACGCGCGGTGTTCACCAGTTCGTTGTACTGGTAGAGGCCATTGCTGCCATTCGTGATGATCCCCCACGACCCGTTGTTGTAAGCAAAATTCGAGGTGACGATCGCATTGGGCGGCCCGGCGCTGCCCGCGTACAGTTGAATTCCTGCTCCGGAATTGTCCATCACCACGTTCCGTGTGAGCGTGATTCCCTGCTCGCCGGCATTCCCGACTGAGATATAAATGCCGTGGTCATCGATGTTTCCGGTCAAGCCGTTGTTGACGGATATGTTTCCATCGAGCACAGCCGGAGCGGAAGCCACACCGGGATCGAACTTAAGCCCGCAATGATAGCCGTTGTAGGTTACGTTGTTGGTAATGACCAGACCGGACATGCCTTGGGTGGCAAGGATGCCTACCTCGTGAAAACTTATGTCCGAGCCATATTGCGAACCCTTCGAGCCTTGGATCAGCAGACCATTGATCGTGTTGTAGTTTCCGGAAGACCCAATGGTGATGACCGGAACATCTGCATTGGCTTGGATCTGTGCATCGGAGCGCTTGACGAGCGCACGCCACATATTGCCGGGAGAGGCGGTGACCACGATCGGATGCCCTGCACTTCCCGCGGCGTTGAACGTCAGTTGCTCCTGATAGGTTCCAGGGTTGACGTACACCAGATCTCCGGCGGCGCTCAAACCGTAGGCATGGCCGATGGTCGCGCAGGGACTTGCTTGGGAGCAGGGGTTCGAGTCCGAACCCGAGTTCGCATCGACCCAGCGAATCGTGCCGGTAGAGGAGGGGAGCTCAGGCGGAAAGTTCTGTCGGTACGCGCAGTGCGTCGTTCCGTTGCCATAGTTCACGCAGACCTGGGTGTGGTCGGAACTGAAGGTGAATACAGGATAGACTGCGGTGATGGTCCAAGAGTAAGCCTGAGAGGGATTCCCGTTCGCGTCAGCGACTGAGACGGTGAAGGGGTAAGCCCCGGCGTTTGTGCCAACACCGCTGATGATTCCCGTGCCGCTGGCTAGGCTAAGGCCAGGAGGCAGAGATCCAGCACTGATCGAGAAACTGGGAGCCGCACATCCGCTAGTGGCGATCGTCTGGGAGATATTCGTAGCTGGCTGCCACGTGATATTCGCGCCGGGCAGGGACGATGTCGAGATCGTGCAGGCTCCAAAAACGGGCGCAACACAAAGCACGGCCATGAGGACGACTTTCGTCATTGGTTAATAGCTCGGGTACCACTTGGCGGTCGCATTGTCGTAGCACATCTCAAGGACCTTTGAGACCGCCGCTGTAGAAGCCAGAGCGATATTGCCAGTCGTGCCCGTCGCCCACGCGCCGTCTGGGATCAACCGAAGGCAACCGCCGAAGCCGCTCTGTGCGAACTGCGTCGGAACGGTGATGGTTGTGATTTGCGTTGTACCTGTGATGTGTGTCAGTGGGGCCGTGGGAGCTATGGTGGCGGCGGAGGCGATGGCGTTTCCCACACTCAGCGGACTCAGGGAGTTCGTGAGGGCAGAAGCGATCTGAAAACCTCCATTCCCGCCATTCAGAGACGCGTTGTACAGGAGCAGCGCGGGCAGGCCAGCGCGGCAGTCATTCGCGGAAGGGTTCGTGGCTCCGTCGGTCTTATAAATCTGCTTGGCGCCGAGGCCGTTGATATTCAGTGTAGTCAAGCCTCCCGCACACGCCGTATTAGGCGTGAAGATGACCATTTGCTTATCCGTATAGGAGACAAGCGCTGGCCACATGACGCAGCTATAGGTGGTGCCACTCCCTCCGGCATCTGTGCATTTGAAGGGCGTCCCTGCTTGGGCCATCGCCTGGGTCAGCATCACCGCGGTGTCATACGAAACCGTAACACCACCGGCAAGCACAATTCCTGTACCGGCCGCAATAGGTAGCTGGTAATCGGTACCTGCGACCGCTACGGCAGTGGCATTGAGTGCGGTCCGTTTGACAATGCCGTTACTACCCGGGTCCACGAGTTGGCCGAGTACCGGAAGCCCGAGAGCGCTCGATACCGCCAGACTCACCAGAACTTTTCTCATTCAATATTCTCCAGTCACTATCGCATTAAGAACCCGCCGCTGCCGGAGTTCATAGACCCAACGAAGAAGAGCCACATCGGCAGCGCCGCGCGGCAATCGTTGGCCGCCGGGGAGGTCGTACCGTCGCTTTTATAGATGTTCTTGCTTCCCAGATTATTAATGTTAAGCGTGGTCGTTCCCCCGGTGCACGATGTATTGGGCGTAAAAATGATCGGTTGCTTGTCCGTGTAGGCCAGGAGTGAGGGAGTCATGGTGCACGAGTAGGTGGTTCCGCTGCTGCCTGCGTCAGTGCATTTCCAAGGCGACCCCACCTGCGCGGCAGCCTGGCTCAGCACGACCGTCGAATCAGCCGAAACCGTTCCCCCCGATACGCTCAGGCCGTTTCCGAAAGTGCCCCAGGACCACTGCGACTGCCCGCCGGTGGGAGCCGGGAAGAGCATGAAGCTGTTGGCAACCGGATTTGCGTTCGGAAAAACCAGCGAGAGTGAGCTTGTTACCAGGTCGGGAGCTTCCCAGCCCGCCGTCGTGGCGCCGTTGGATGGCAATTCCCCCAACGCGAGTTTGCCGTGAGCGCTGCCGGCCAAACCGGTGGTTAGGGTGCCTGAAGTGGAAATGTTATTTGACGCATCGATGGTCACACCCGTTGTTTTGGGCGCCGCGCCAGCGCCTCCGCCGATGACTACGCTGTTGGCGCTGAGGGTGCTGGACGAGGCTGTGCTGTTTGCGGACGAATAGTACGGAATGCCGCCACTGGCGCCGGCGGGAGGAGCGTAGTTGGTCCACGTGTTCGTCGCCGTGCAGACCTTCAGGACGCCTGTAGTCGTATTGAAATAGTTCTCTCCCAAGGTGCAGGTTCCAGGATCCGAGGCCTGCTTTCGTGCCGGAATCGTTTGACCAGCGTTGGTGAAGTCGACGACCGCCGAGGGCGCCGCGACAACGCCACCAGAATTGACCTGCGGTGTCAGCGGTCGAACGGCCCAGACCAAGCTGCCGGTAAGGCAGAATATTCTCCCCAATCTCTTTCGAGTCATTAGAGCCCCCACTTTTTTTCACGGATGTGGTTGAAAACGCGCGCCAACCTTCGCCTCCGAATCTACATGCCAGGGAATAGCGTCAACGCATCGTCCCACCCGCTAACCCTATATGGCTCAGGCAAACAAATTTCGCGGAGCCTTGTCACCGAGCCGATAGCGCTTACGTTGGACAGCGTTCCGACCGAACTCCTCCGTCCAGAATCGTCGGGCGAGCGGAACTCACTCAGGACAAATCGCTTGCGGAGCACCAAGGGGGGCACCCAAATAAAGTTGAAAAAACGCCCCCTGGAACGACACTTTCTGGTATGCTTTGTTAGATCGCTGACGCCTCTGGCGCGAATGGTCTTGTGACCGCTCCAGAGTGCCCAGCCTCTCTGGAGGTTTCGCGCATGGCGCCCAGCCAACCTCCACCTCGCGCTACTAACAAAAGTAAAAAGCAGAGTTAGCAGTCCAGGTGAGCAGAATTTTCCTCTCCATGGACAATCTAGAACTGCGGAGTTCAGGTAGCTAGAATCATTACCTGGAAAAACCGCAATTTTTGCCGATCCGCAGGCTCGGCTTTAGATCGACTGATTCGAATTCTTTTTGTTGTGGTGTGCTGAGGAGAAATCAGACGAATGAAGAAATTGGGAGTCCTGGTTTTCATCATACAAGGCCTTAACGCCCAGACTTCGCCCTGCGACGTCAACAAAGATGGAGCCGTCAATATTGCGGACGTGCAAATGATGGTCAACGAGGCCCTCGGAGTGTTGACCTGTTCGAGCGACCTGGACGGCAGTGGCAAGTGCGACATTGCCGATGTACAGCGCGTGATTACCGCGGCGCTGGGAGGGACCTGCAATGCCACAGGTCCGTCGACGGCCAGCACGATTCAGTTGCCTGTCGAAGTCATCGGGCTGGATGGAACCACCAAGACCGTTTCCTTCAACATCCCGTCGGGATCAAACCTGAGCGGGACCCTGCGACTCGCGCTGCAAATCCATGGACTGCATTATCAAACCCAAGCTAGTGTGCAGGTGAATAGTTCGGCCTGGATGCCCATCAACAATACCACGGTGACGTTGTTAGGGCTGGCCAATGCTTACGGGGGCATTGGAGGGGGTTTTCATACTTTTCAGCTCACGATGAATCTGCCGTCCGGCGCGGTCACAGCCGGAACGAACACCATCAACTTCAAGTTCAATGGGACCGACGGAAGGGTGAGTGGTTTCCGGATCCTGGGATTCAATGTCGAGGACGCGAACGGCAACGCGTTGGTTTCCTCTTCCGCTTTCACGTGGGAGGATCCCAATACGTGGAGACCGCCATCCACGCAAGCCGCCGACATTGCTGCCGGCAAGACGCTCTGGAGCACGGCGCCACTGACGATACCCACGTCTTCGGGCACGCAGTCGATTCTCGCTCACTGCTCCGACTGCCATGCCCAGGACGGCCGCGACCTGAAATACTTCAACTACTCCAACAACTCGATTCATACGCGCTCGATGTTCCATGGGTTGACGGCGCAGCAGGGAGATCAGATTGCCAGTTATGTCCGGAGCCTGAATGTACCGAATCCCGGCCGGCCATGGAACCCACCCTACCAACCCGGACCAAGCCTGGATTCACTGCCGGTAACTGACTGGTCCGCGGGGGCGGGACTAAGCGCAGTACTACAGGACGATGCCGACATGCTGCCATACTTGATGCCTGCCGGCAGCACGGCGAACTGGGCGGCCACCACCAGTCTGAGTGCTCGTGAAGTGCCCATTACGATGCAAATGCCGGACTGGAACATGTGGCTACCCTCGGTACATCCCGTGGATGCGTGGGGAAATTCTTTTCTCAGCAACATCGTGTACACCAACTACGAAACCATCCGTGCCGGGCTAGTCGCCAATGATCCAACGTCTTATTCGCGACAGAAACTCAATATATGGACATGGCAACTCTACTACGTAAACTTCCACAACAGCGTGTTGAAGGTGCAAACCGATCCAGCCTGGAAGACTCCTCAATACCTTAACTCGATCATATCCCTCGGCATGTGGGCAATGGTCAAGAATTGGGAGATCAATCAGGAGTTCGGATTAGAAGGGATGGCCCAAACTGCTTTTGGCTCTCAGGCTGACAGCCGCGCCTGGTACTCTCCGCTGCCCTTTTTTGTATCACCGGGTATGGAGGGTGTCCCCCCGGGCGTGATCGGCAATGGATCGGATGCCGCCCTTAATTACATGGCGCAGATCTGGTATCAAGTGCAGTTGATTCTCAACGCCGGCAACAACCGGGGCACGGGGATTCCTACGGGGAGCACAGCAGATTTTCCTTATGTGTACGACCATATCGATGGGTTCACCTGGTTCATCAAACCCAATTCGCCCCAAAGCCTATTGGAGGCAGAGTGGCTCATCAAGGCCTTGCAAGGTTCGGAATTCGGCGCGGGTCCGGAGAAGGGCAATTTCGGCTGGTCACCAAATTACAATGACCCACACAGACTGGTGGAACAGGCGGTAACAAAATGGTCCAGCAAAATGTCCCCCACAGACCGCACCAATGTGATGCAAGCCTACCTGCAACTCTGGTTTAACAAGGTCAGTTCCTTCACGCCCCAGCAGTTCTATACCGGCAACTGGGCGACGGCGACGCAGATTCCCGACCCAACCAACCCCGACATCCGGGGAAACGGCACGGCAGGATTTGCGAACACCACTGCCTTCATGATTCCCCGATTCATCCATCTTGGCGTCAGTTCAACACTGACCGACCAGATCATTGCGTGGGCTAAGAAAATGTGGCCCAACTACACCAAGTGGGACGCCATGAAGAATGCGGTCTGTAATCCGGGAACATACGAGGTGAATTGTACCTGGTAGCCAGGAGAGCTAGGGGGACGGAACGACCAGTGTGAGGAGGAAAACGCCGAAGCCTCACAGCTCCGGCTTAGCTTTGGGATTCTGACTGCGGGTTTACTGTGTTCCCACCTCCGAGCGTGAAACGAGCGCATCGTCAAAATATGGCGGACGCGAGCGCGCGGCGCGCAACTGCGCCTGACAGAAAGCGAATACAAAGCAGAGATTCTTTGCCAGCAGGCGCCAAGGCCAGCGGGACAAACCGACATAATCCCGGTAAGTCTTGGCCACGGTGTAGGCTTGCTCGCTGAGCCGAAAATGTTTCGCCTGAAAATACAGATCATCTCTCAGATGAAGAAACAAACGGCGGTACATCGCCAACTCCGCCTTAATCGTGCCGCGAGTAGGAGTGACACTCCGGGTTCCTCCGGTTGAATGCGAGAGGTGAATTAGAGTAGCCGTAGGAATGTAACGCAGGCGATATCCAGCGCGGATGACACGAAGACTCACGTCCGATTCTTCGCGAAAGAACATGGGAGGGCTAAACTGCGTGTCGAAGCCACCAATGCTGACCAGAATCTGGCGACGCACCGACATATTACACCCTCGAGCAGTCATCAAATCTACGGGACGATCGTAGCAAAATCGAGTGAATAGCCACCCATAGCGAGGATCCAGGGCCCGCGGGTCAACCGGGTGAATGCGGTCGTCGTCTCCTTCTATGATGCGCCCGGCCACCGCACCAACAGTCGGATCCCGATAAGCATCCAGGTGAGCATGGATCAAGTCGGGATACGGGATTACATCATCATCGACAAACAGAATGATGGAGCCTCTCGCTGATTGAATGCCAGCGTTGCGCGCCCTGGTCGTGCCAGGTTTGGTCAAGCGAATATGCCGCAACTGCGGGCTATGCGATGCTTCGTTTCTGCAATAATCCTGCAATTGTTCTCCAGGCCCCTGGTCCACGACAACGAGTTCGACTTCGTCGCCGAGCAAAGGTAAGAACTGAGAGACAGTCTCCTGGCAAATCGACGACCGATTGTAAGTGACGATTACCACGGAGACTGTGATCATAGGCGGAGGCATGTGAGGTTGCTCCCTATTATGCGGCAGTAAGTTTTTTAGTCAGGCTCTATTGAGATGGATGCTGATGGCGTCTTGGCGTGCACGGTTGGTCTCCAACATGGCCGGGATGATTTCATGTTGGAGCAGTCCAGGGTTTGTTGAGAGAGCCCATGACAGCCCTACGCGGGCGAAACCGCCTGCGCCACGCAATGGTTCATGATTTCCGAACCCAGGTGGCGCAGACTTCAGTCTGCGAAGGATTTTTTCAAGAAACTCCTAAAGGGGTTTCTCGTCCGACACGCTCCGCCCCACGGTGGAGCTGCGTGAGTACAACCCACCCTGCGACGGCGGACAGAAGCAGAAGCAGTGCCATCACGAACCACGAAATGACGTGGGGAACGCCAAACAGCGGAGCCTTCAGCAGCCAAACGTCAGCGCGCATCAGATTGACGCTGCCGTTCGGAAATGTCAAGAGGAATCCGTGTGCCGGATCACCGCTCTGATTGCCGATCCCCAAGAGAAGGTCAGGGAGAGCCGTGAAGGCTTCAACCAGGGGCTGGCCACTCCACCAGACATGGACGCCATGCCGCTGATGGTAACCTTCCAGATAATAGTAACGGCTTCCCGGGTAGAGAATCAGAAGGCCTTGGATCAGGAACGCCAGGCCGATCAGTGTCATGCTGATACGCCCAACCAAGGTACGCAAGGCCGGGGCGCCCTCATCAAAGAGTACGGCCACGGGAAGGACCAGAAACGGGACTAGAGGATAGAGCATTCGCGGGCCGACAGCCCAACCACCATGCCAGCCGACGTACTTGGCAAAGAACAGGTAGTTCATGACAATCATGCCGAGCACGAGGACGGCTTCAGACCGGTAGCGAACCCAGAAGCGCCTCCAGAACAGCGGTACGATGGCAACCCAGGGCACGAAAATCAAAATCCCCACCTCACGGTTAATGAGTAGACCTGCCATACCCCGCAACAGGGGTGTAGACAGTAACGCTGAAATCGTCGGGAAAGCCAGTTGATATCCCGTCTTCAGGACGCTGCCAAAACGGAAGTAGTTTGACCACGCAATCAGACCGAACGCAATGGCAATGGGACCAGCCAGCACCAGGAGATTCCTGAGCATTTGTGGTACACGCCGTTGCTTCGAGTTCCACAACACGACACCGTATAGCGCAATGACCGGCAGCAGTATGGCCCCATAGATTCGTGAGCCGACCGCGAAACCGAAGCAAGCGCCCGCGGCAACCAGAGAGATTGCGCGATCATCCCGCGACAAGAAAAAGCAGCAAGCGATTAGACCCAACACGAAGTAGGGCTCTGAATAAAAGCCCTTACTAAATTCCCATGTGGGAGACGCGAAGGCGCAGACCAACGCGGCCAAGAACGCGGTTCGGGACGACAGCCCGATGCTACAGAGCCAAAGGGCCAGAATCAGGGGAACGATTGCGGTGAACAACGCATGGAACAGCACGACGCAAAGGGGGGTGAGGATGCGAGTATCCCGATGCAAAACCGATGACACTATATGTCCCGCCATGTATGCAGGCACAGCGACGATGGAGGGGATCAGCCCGAACCCAGCGTAATTCCTACCATCCATCCCAGGCACGCAATGGTTGCTTCGCGGCGCAGGTTCGCAAGGATCCGCGCTGAAACTCAGGTCTGAAGCCAGCGACTGCGTGACGTTAAACATGGACAGAGCATCCGAGACCCCCAAACGGCCGGACGAGGTCAAGAGATATGACGTGGCGATGGCGAGATAGAAGGTGGCCCACGCGCGGCCGGACAGGCGGGCCGTCCGCCGAACAACGGGAGCCGGTTGCTTCGTCAAAACAGGCGACATGATCATCCCTTACCAAAGGGCCGCAAAACAAGCCTCCGGGTAGTATAGCGAAGCCAGAGGGACTGCGGCGCTGGTCAGGGAAGCCGCGCAATGACATGAAAACCAAACGGGCCATCCAGGCGACGAAAGCGGGTTCGCGGGCCGCCAACCTCATTTGCCGCGCCCAGCGGCCGGCCCGCGGAACCAACCGCCGTTCCGAGCGACAGTTCGAGTTCATTTCCATGGTGAGTGTCCGGACTCAGAAGGTCTGGATCAGTAGACCGTGCGGGCCATCAACCACGTGAACGTTCCGCAAAGAAAGAGAGAATGGATTCGGAAATGCGCTGGCTGGCGTGTCCATCCCCGTACGGGTTGTGAATGCGCGCCATTTCCTGGTACGCCTCGGGGCAATCCAGAAGCCGATTCGCCTCCTCCACGATGCGCGGCACATTGGTGCCTACCAGCCGGACGGTACCGGCGTCTACCGCCTCGGGGCGCTCGGTCTTTTCCCGTAGCACCAAAACGGGCTTGCCCAGGGACGGGGCTTCTTCCTGAACGCCGCCGGAATCGGTGATCAGCAGGTAGGCGGAGCGAAGCAGGTCGACGAACGGCACATACTCCTGCGGCTCGATCAGCAGGATGTTTCGTTTCGCAGCCAGATGACGATTGACGGGATCTTGCACGTTGGGGTTGGGATGAACCGGGTAGACGACTTGTACGTCGTCACGCTCAGCCAGTTGGGCCAGCGCGGCACAGATTCTCTCGAATCCCTCACCGAAGCTTTCGCGGCGGTGGGCGGTGACCACAATCAGCTTTTTGGAATCGTCGATCCGGGACCAGAACGGGCCGCGGCGGTAGTTGGACCAGCGGCCCTGCTGCAAACCGTCCCGCACGGACAGCACGGCGTCAATGCCTGAATTACCGGTGACGAAGATACGACCGGAGTCTACGCCCTCGGCCCGCAGATTCTGCGCCGCTCCTTCGGTGGCCGCGAAGTGGAGCGCCGCCAGCCTTGTGGTAACGACGCGGTTCATCTCTTCGGGAAACGGCTGCAGGAGATCACCGGTGCGCAGGCCGGCCTCGACATGGCCCACGGGCACCTTCTTGTAGAAAGCGGCCAGCGCACCGCACAGCGTCGTAGTCGTATCGCCCTGGACCAGCACGAGGTCCGGCGTTTCGGCAGCGAGAACCGGTTCCAGCGCCGCCAGGATGCGCGTGGTGGACTGGAACAGGCTTTGGCCCGGTAGCATGAGGTTGAGATCATAGTCCGGCGTGACCTCGAAGGTGGCCAGAATCTGATCGAGCATCTCACGATGCTGCGCGGTCACGCCGACGCGCACGTCAAAATCGCAAGGCCGCGTGCGCATGTGCAGCAGCACGGGGCAGAGTTTGATGGCCTCAGGGCGAGTGCCAAACAGAAAGAGGACCTTTTTTCTCATCTCGTGTTGGAAGGCATGGAAGTTTGCGGCAAGCGGGTCAAGCCAGAGGCTCTGGCTTGTCCATAACACTCTCGTACAGCGCCATGGTCCTGGACGCCATTGCAGCAAGACTGAACTCCTGTTGCGCTCGCAGGCGGGCTGCGTTGCCGAGGGATCGGCGCAAGTCTTCATCGTCGAGCAGACGGTTGATAGCGGCAGCCAGCAACTCCGGGTCGCCAGGCGCCACCGTCAAACCGGTCTTCTCATGCAGCGACACGAACGGGACACCGGAGTCGAGCCGGGTATTCACCACAGGGATACCGGCCGCCATGGCCTCGATTTGTACGATACCGAAGGCCTCGCTGCGAGCCACCGAGGCCAGCGCGAACACCTTGGCGGCATGATAGTAAGGGATGACCTGCTCGTTCTGAATCTCGCCGGCTAGAATGACCTTATCGCCCAGATTCAAGCTGGCTGCCAGTTGCTGGAGTCTTCCGCGAAGCGGACCATCTCCGATGATGAGCAGCTTGCCGCGGACCTTGGTCATGGCGCGGATCAGATATTCAAACCCTTTGTAATAGACGAGCCTCCCGACACTGAGCACCAGCCGATCGCCATATTGTTCGAGCAGCGGACTGACGCTGGCCGGGTCAGCGTGCTCAAACTGCTTGACCGCGATGCCGTAGGGGATGACATGGCAGCGATCGCCGAAGCGGGCAAGAACCGGAGAAGTGAGCCGGTACTCGGGCGACGTGGCGATAATCGCGGAACTGCGTTGCAAGGCTCGATGCAGCCACGGCTGAAACATCGCGCCCAGAAACTTCTGACGCACGGTATCGCTGTGGTAGGTGATCACCAGGCGCCCGCGATGGTGGCTGGCAAGGTAAGCGAGCACCGCGGTGGGGTTCGGCAAATGGATGTGAACGATGTCGGCATTGGAACCGCGGATTTTCGCGACCATGCCCGGGCATAAGGGCGTGGAAGCGAGCATGAGCCGGGTCGGTATCCGGGAAACCGCAACGCCGTCCAGGATCTCTTCGGATCGCTGGCGGTCGTCGCTGGCGACGATCACGTGCAAATCCACCGATTTCTGCAATTCGCCGCAAAGCGCCTGGAGGTGAGTTTCAATACCTCCCATATGTGGCGGGTAGAACTTGCCCACGTGAACCACCCTGAGCCGGCGCGAGGCAGCGGCCGACGCTGACCCCGTGGGGGACTCCAGCGGGACGCGTGATAACGCCTGATTATGTATGCCGTCTCCGAGCATTCTACTCAGTGGGCTTTGAAGCCTGGCCGCAGACCCTCTGCCACAACTCTTTACGCCAGCCGAGTTGCCGCATCCATCCTTCTTTCCCGCCACCACCTGCAACTCGACGCGGACTTGCTGTTCATGGGCTACTGCGAGGAGGCGACGGCCTATCCCCGTGCCGCTGATGAGGCTCACCAGCGAAGACCCCGCTGACTGAGGATCCTAACTAAGCTTAGCATCAGTCGGCCGAGAAGCGCGGGGAGCAAAAGTGCTTGTCTTGCCTGACGGAAAGCCGTAGACTGGCGAACAATGACTGTCGCGGAACGCCTTGCCGTCGGCATCCCGGCCCCTAACGAAGAAGCGACATTCGTGGCGGTGGTTCAATGACAGGTGCCCATCCCGATCCTTCATAAGGCGGTCAAGCCGGGCAGCTAATGGACAACTCAACCACAACGGGAGCTTGGGCGGAAACGCAGAACCGTCTCACGCCCGCCGGAGGCGACGGCGTCCGGGGTGCGTTGCGGCATTCGCTTAGGGTTTTCTTCTGCTTTTTCGCGGTGTACCTGGCCACTTGGGGCGGCCACTACACGAGCGGCGACGGGGCGCAAAAGATTGCCTGGGCGAAGGTCCTGCTCTTCGGCGCCTCGGCGGGAGTGAGTCCGGGCCCCAATGGCGTGTACTCGAAGTATGGAATTGGGCATTCGCTCATAGCGATGCTTCCGGTGGCTGCGTCCTCTTTCATCCAGAAACACACCGGAATTCGATGCGAAGCCGCGCTCTACACGCTGATCTTCGTGGCCAATGGCGCGCTCATGCTCGCGTTGATCGCCTATTATCTGTTTCAGTTCTACTTGCCGAGCCGCGTCTGGTGGACGGTGTCCCTGATTGGGCTCGCCACGACCTGGTGGCCTTACACCAAGATGGATTTTTCCGAGCCCCTGGTCGCCACGACCGTGTTCGCCGGCTTCGTCGTTATGCGTTTCGGCTGCCCGGCGCTGGGGATGCTGCTCGCGGCTTGCACCATCACGATCCGCACGGACTCGGTGATGCTCATCCTGTTGCTCGCCTGGTGGTGGCTGTTCGAGCACCGCACTTTGGGCGCCGCCCTGAAACTCGGTCTGGCGATGCTGCCGTCGCTCATGATCGTTGCTGGCGCCAATTACGTGCGCTATCATTCGGTGTTCGATCGCGGTTACGCGGGGGAGCGTTTCACCACACCTCTGCTTTTCGGCCTGGACGGCATCCTGTTCTCCTCAGGCAAGAGTATCTTCCTGTTCTCGCCCCCACTGATTCTCGGCTTCCTCGGATGGAAGCGCTTTCGCGACCGGCTCACCACGCGCACGGACGCGCTGCTGTTTCTGGCGATCTTCGCTACCGAGCTGCTGGTGTACTCCAAATGGTGGGACTGGTCTGCTGACGACGCGTGGGGAGTCCGCTTCATGATCCCCGCCGTTCTGCTAATGTGCATCCCCGCCGTCGAGGTTTTCGAACGCCGGCGGCTTGTGGCCGGAGTTGCCGCTGCCGGCGTTTGCGTACAGCTCTTGGCGGTTCTGGCCGGCGGTCTGGATTATCTAATGCTGGTGAGGGCGCAACAGCCTCAGCGGCAAGCGGTATTCGTCTCCGGCCGAAACCACGTCGATTTCGAGGACATCCGATTCGATCCCCGCTACAGCCAAATCGCGGGAAACTGGATTCTTCTGCGTCATTTGCTCCACATTCCCCCTCGACTCGGCCCTCCCGAACTCGTCGAAAAGAATGGAACTCCGTTGTATGACACCCTGCCGCCACGCGCGTGGTCCGAGGCGGCTCACTGGGATTTCGTCTGGGCGCGACTCGGGGCAAAAACGCAGCGCGAGTAGGGCAGGAGACGATCGCTCCGCGGCTAGGGAACGCCGATCTCTTCCGGAGCCGAGGGTTGTTCTTCAAAAAGTTTCAGATTGCCCGCCACCCAGTCATACAGAAGGCCCATGCCGTTCTCGCAGGTGGTCTTTGGGGACCAGCCGAGGTCGGCGTGCGCGCGGCGGATATCGCTGACAAAGGCCTTCTGGTCACCGGGGCGCCAGTCGGCCATCCGATAAGCGAGCTTGCGGTTTTGCCGGCGCTCGATGTACGCCAGCAGGTCGAGCAGAGACAGAACGTTGCCGGGCCCTCCGCCGATGTTGTAGGCGCGCCCGACGACGCGGTCTCCGGCGCCGTAGGCGGCATCATAAGCGTCCAGCAGGTCATCGATGAAAAGAACATCGCGGATCTGCTTGCCGTCGCCAAACACAGTCATGGGCCGGCCCAACTGGCTGGCAATCATGAACCAGGCCAGCCAGCCCTGATCCTCGGCGCCGAACTGGCGATAACCATAAATGCAGGATTGGCGGAAAACGACGGTCCGCAAGCCGTAAATGCGATGGTAGTCGACAAAGTACTGGTCGGCTGACCCTTTCGAACAGCCATACGGGGAGTGGAAGTCGAGAGGCCGCTCCTCTGAGATCCCGTGAGGAAAGTCTTTGTAGGCGTAGCGCTCCTGGCTCTCCACAATGGCGATGTCGCACATCTCGCCGTAGACCTTGTTGGTGGACGAATAGATCACGGTTGCGGACATGCTGGAGAGGCGCATGGCTTCCAGCACATTGAGAGTGCCCAGCGCGTTGATCTCGAAATCCTCGCGAGGATTGCTCACCGAGGTTGTGACTGCGACCTGGGCTCCGAGGTGCAACACGCAGTCGGCGTCGCGGTGGCGGCGGAAGACATCGGCCACAGCCGCGGCGTCGCGCAAGTCGACGCGAACGAAATCCAGAGCGCCCTGGCCTTGGAGCCAGGCCAGGTTCTTCCGAGCACCCTCGCGCGACAGGTTGTCGACCACGACAACGTCATGGCCGCGCCGCAAGTAACGGCTCGCGGCATTCGATCCGATAAAGCCCGCACCGCCCGTAATGATGACCTTCATAAATTCGGTTGCGCTCCTTGTTTCATTGACTGAGAACGTGGTGATAAATGTCCGCCAGCTTTCGAGCCGCTTCGGCCCAACTGAACAATGACGCCTGCTCGCAAGCCCGCGCGCGACGCTGTGCGAAGATTTCCGCGCCCGACGCCTGTTCCCGAAGAAGTTCGACGGCGGCACGAGTCCAGGCGGGTACATCCCCCACCGGGCAATACACGGCCGCCGAGCCGCCCACCTCGCGGAGCACCGGCAGATCACTGGCGATGACAGGGCAGCCGCACGCGAGTGCCTCCACGACGGGAAGCCCAAAACCTTCCGCTTCGGAAGGCTGGAGCAGAATAGATGCGCGGCGGTAAACCGCTGCCAGGACACTACGGTCCAGGAAAGGCAGCACGTGGATGGCGCCCGCGACCCCTAGTTTCTCAGCCAAGAGGGATTGCGCGGCGGTGAACGGGCCGCCTACGCGGATCAAGCGCGCGCCTGGCGCCTGTTTCCGGACGGCTGCAAAGATTTCGAGCAGCAGGTCGATGCGTTTGCGCTCCGCGGTGCTCCCCACATGCAGCAGGTAACTCGCCTGGTGCGCGGGATCGCTCGCCAGCAAGCGGGCTGCCCCCGCATCTGCGGCCGGGTCTGGCAGCGGAAGGCAACTCGGATGAGCTCCGTTATGCACTACCGACAAACGCGCCGCGGGCACCAAGCTGTGTCGCAGGATCTGCTGGCGCACGGCTTCAGAAACACAAACTACGTGCGCGCAACGGGTCATGCCATTCAGAATACGCCGAGTCATGGCTCGAAACCAGCGCGGCCGAGGCTCTTCTTCCGGTTCCAGCAGGCAGCGAAACGTATTCAAGTCATGGCAGGTGACTACGGTCTTCTCGGGACCCAACACCAGCGCCAGTTGCGCATAACTGTGGTCCACGACATGGAACACGTCAAACTGATTCATCGTCCTGCGCAGGTAGCGCGGGTAGTCGCCCATCCGATTCAGCAGCCGGTCCGTGTTTAACGCCAGCCGTGTCCGGCCCACCAAAGGCAGTTTGGACCAGCGCCGGCGCATGGGCGGTTGCACCTGCGTGGCCGCAAATTCAGCCGAGTGAAACGCACGGAGATTCTGATACAGCATGCCACCAACCAGATCCATGCTCGGCCATCCTTCTTCCGCGAGGTCACAGATCAACGCCAGCCGGTGCGGGCGTGATGCATTACCTCCAGATTCGCCGTTCACCGTGCGATGGCGATCAGATAGAAGTGCTGTCGCAGGCATGTGCTTTCAGAGGTAAGAGGAGCAAACTGCAGACCGTCCGGCAGGCAGCCGTACCAATCGAATTCCTCTCGAGGGAAAAAGCCCAAGACATCTTCCACCGAGGCGCCGAAGTTCTCCAGTCCCACGCCGACGTGAACTTCGACAAAGCAGTCGGGCTTCTGGCGCAGGGTCCGTTCGGCGCCCTTCAGAGCCTGGCACTCGTATCCCTCCACGTCAATGAACAGGACATCCGGGGCGCCGTAACGCGATGCCAGATCATCGATCGAATATCCGTCCACGGTGACCTTGGCGCTCTTCTGGCTTGGAGTATCGACGTGCGCGTCCAGGGTAAACGTGATCGGGCCGGTTTGGGCGGCGACAGCGGCGTGTAGAATCTCCAGATTGTCCGCGCCGTTTAGTTCCTGGTTGCGGCGGCCGGCTTCTGCGTCCTCGCGACAAGCTTCTACAGCCAAAACATGTCCCGTCGGGCCTACGATTCGCGACAGCATGAGCGCAACCACGCACTGGTGAGCGCCCAGGTCGAACACGCGGGCCCCGGGCCGCAGCTTGTGCGCGCTCAGTTGATCGAGTTCCGGCATCCGCGGCCAGTCGTGATCATACCAACTCTGGCTGAGAGGGTTGGTGATAGTGACGTCGAGTGGGAACCCGTAGTAAGTATGGTTGACTTGATAGCTTTGAAATCGGGAATTTGTCCAGCGAACCCGCGCCCGCTTGAGCGCCGCCCAAGCTATCTCCGGCATAACTGCCTTAATTGTCTGCTTGAAGTCGTTCATAGATTCGAGACCTGATCGTGCGCGAGCGCGGCCGAACGATGTCCGGCGACCGCGTTGAACACGCTTTCCAGTTTGTCCAAATGCGACGACAAACTGAACTGTTGAGATGTCTTCCAAGCCCCCAGCGAGAGGCGGTGGTAATGTTCGTGGTCTTCGAGAGCCCGTACGATCGCAGCCGAGAGGCCCTCAACGGTAGGTGGATTCCCCGGCGCTAGTTCGCCGGAGACCCCGGGGATCAGCCATTCCGGAATTCCCCCCACCGCGTATCCCACAGCGGGAACGCCGAGGCACGCGGCCTCGAGGCCGACCAATCCGAATGGTTCCGGCCACAAACTAGGCACCGCCAGGAGGTCGGACTGGGTGATCACTTCCTCCCGACGGTCGCCGCTCACCCACCCGGCGAATTCGACCTCGACGCCCAGTCTGCTCGCCAAGTGCCGCAGTATGGTCTCTTCGGCTCCGGTGCCGGCAATGACGAGACGGAGGGGGCGATTCAGCTTCCGCGCGGCAGCCGGAATCGCTCGGATCAGGTAATCGGCGCCCTTGAGAGGAATCAATCGGCCCATCATGAGGAGTCTTCCCTCCGGCAGCCGCGCGGCTGGAGGCTCCGTTCGCGGTGTAATCGCGGTTACCGGCAGCGGTACCAGATGAACGCGTTCCCGGTCGACACCGTTTCTCTCCACCTCATTGCAAATGTAGCGGCTGGCTGCCACGACCGCGGCAAAGAGCCCAAGCATGACGTTTTGCTGCGACTGGAACCGGTAGTTCCGCAACATGGTAAGCGGATGGAGCCCGCCGCAACGCGCCGGATAGTGCAGGATCAGGCACATGGGACCGAACCGCCGGGTACAGGGAGTAGGACGCGGCCAGGACTGACATTTTCTCCCTGTTTCGCACATTCCCTGATATCCGTGGGCGAAGAATACGGAGGGGTAACGGTTCAGCAGGGCAGATTCCAGTGAGTTTGATTCCCACACATGTACGTAGACGAGATCGGGCCGCCATTGCTCCACGCGCCGGAGTAAGTCCTGGGTCCCGAGTTCCTGATAACACCAGCGCGGCAAACGTTCTGCAGGCGGATCAATGGCCTCTGGCCCGGCTGCCGATGGGTAGCCATGCACCAGGGCCAATTCATGGCCCCGCTGTAACAACGCGGGAAGCAGGATCCGAAGGTAGGCCTCAACGCCACCGATGACGTTGCGGTGCCAGTTTACGATCAGAATTCGCAAGGGTCGCCTATGGCACTATGGAGTCGAAGATCTCGCCAAATCGGGTGGCCAACGCGCTCCAGTCATAGGAGGTGAGATCAGGCGCGGGCCGGGGTTCATCCAGGCTTTCCAGAATCGCTCTCTTGAACGATGGAGCATCCGCGCATGCCGTGCGCACGGGGGGCCAGCCGGTCGCAAACAGATCCACAGGGCTGGTGACCACCTGCGCTCCGGCGGCGGCGTACTCGATAATTTTCAGCGGCGAGGCAAGCCGGTAATACGCCACGTCATCCCCTGGATACAGACCGACGTCCGTCGCCGCGAAATACCAGTGCACATCGGTATTCGGTACCCAGCCCACGTCGCGAAAGTTGCGCAGCCCGAGTTCCCGGGCCCGCTTGACGATGGGATCGAGCGACGGCCCGCTCCCGGCCGTCAGAAACATCACATCCGGCCTCTCCTTCTGGACTTCGGCGATGGCATCCAGGAAATAAAGCCGCGGGCTGCAAGTCAGGCCGATCAGACTGACGACCGAATGGCCGGCCAGCCCCAGTTTTTGCTTGGCCTCTTGACGGTTGACACTCCGGTATTTCTCGAGGTCCACTCCGTTCGGAATCCAATATGCGGGCTTATGGAACCGGCGGCCGACGGCAGCCAGCGGGAGAGATACTGCGGCAACGGCCGTGGCGTGGCTCATGTAAAAGTCTTCCACCCACGGGGGGCTGTAGTCCAGATAGTCAAACACGGTCGGTGTCGGCAGGACCGGCGGAAAACCGGTAGCGTGATGCGATGAACTGTAAACACAGACATCCGGGTCGACGGCATCGGCTATGGCTGTAACGGAGTGCCGGAACAAGTGCTGATTGAACGCCACATGATAGCGTTTGGGATAGGATTTCGAGAAAATCCGGTACAGGCCCGGCGCGAGATAAATCGAGTGTTGGAACAGCGGGGCTTGGCCGTTACGGACGCAGGTGCCGAGTTTCATCAGCTCCGTCAATCTCTTGACATGCCTCCAACTGATCACGTGCACCTGGTGCGTGCGGCCTAGATGCCGAAGCAGGTGGTAGTGCCGGCTGCCCTCCCAGCCGTTTGAACCGACCGGCAGTTGGGGAATCCAAAGGACCTTCATACGGGCCTGCGCGCGGTTCTCTTGCGTCCGCGGTTCGATACCGGATGGTTATTGAACATCGTCAAGCAGCGGAGCCGAGACAAAGAATCTCTTCCAGATCGCCATGAGCCGGGGACGCAGGTACGTGCCCAGGGCGGAGTCTCGTCCTGTCTGGAACATCACGGCAACATAGACCAGCCCGGCGGCGCTGGCCAGGATGGCAACTCCCAGGAAATTCGGCCACCGCAAGCGGAGGTTCACCGCCAAGGCGCCCGTCAAGACGATGCTGAGTCGCCAGAACCAGGGCCAGAGTGGTTTGATGAGCGTCGCCAGCGACGCTCCGATTTCGCGCTTCAGGGCGTACAGGTTCGCGGGCAGGGTGGTCGCGCAGGCTCCCAGGATCGAGCCAAGTGGCGCGCCCACGGGTCCCCACCACCATACGAAGAGCAGTGCGCTGCTAACCGTCACGACGCCGTCGAGAAGACTGCTAATGGAGATACGGCGCTCGTAGCCGAAGCAGAAGGCGCTGTATACCACAGTGGTCCGCCAATGGCGCACGAGCATCTCTATAACGATCAGGACGGTCAGGGTCGCGCCGCCGTATAGAGACGGCCCCACCCACCACGTCACAAAACTCCGGTTGACGGCAAGCGCGACGCAGGCCACCAGGCCGCTGAACATCAACATAGCCTGCGTGAGCGCGGTGATGGCTCCTGATATGCGCTCGCGAGGGGCGCCGGTCTTCAATTCGCTCAGGCCCGGTGAGGCCACCTGCATGACGAGGTTGGGCTGATTTTGTAGCACCTGAATGAGTTTCCGTGTGCAGGAATACGGCACCACGGCGCTCGGTCCGTACAGTCTGCCGATGATCAGGAGATCGGTGCCACCCATCAAGGGAGCGGCAATTTGCGAGAGGCTGATCCAGAAACCTCGGCCCAGATAACGAAACAGGCCGCTCAGAGGCAGCGGGGGCAGGCGGTGCGGCCACACGGTCGGGAAACGGCTCCGCACGCGATAGATCGCGCTGGCTGCCGAGAGCAACTCGGTGACAACCCATCCGATCGCCAGTGCATAGAATCCGAAACCTTTCAGCACCAGAATGACAATGGAAGTGGTGGAGACGATCCAAATGAGGATCTGGGCTTGCCCCACAAAACGGAAGTCCTGCAACCCTTGCAGGATGGCGTGAAAAATTCGCAGCGGGAAGGTGACGACGAAGGCAGCCATGGTCAGGCCAATGGCGCCCCGAAATCCCTGCCAGCTTGCCGGAAGAAGAAACCAAGCCACGCTGACAGCCAGGATCACCACGGGGGTCTGGTACAAGACCACCCGCGCCGCCTGTCCCAGCATCAGGGGCAAGTCCGTCGCGGACTCGACGCCGCCGGAGCGGCCGGTAGCGTATGCGATTTCGCGGGGAACCAGACCCACCACGCCGATGTCCAGCAGGCCGAGATACATCAGCACCTGCGTTCCAACCAGCCACAGGCCGTAATCGTGCTGACCGATGCGATGCAGCAGAAAGGGCGTCAGCCACAGCCCCCCAAGCAACATCAGCGCCTGATTGGCATATCCGAGCCAAACGCCGTGCAAGAAACGGCTGGTGCGGCTGGGCTTCGGCGCTTGCGCCCCGGCGTTTTGCTTTTCGTCGTCGATCGTTTTCATCAATCCGGTTGAACAGCCGCCAAATCCGCGTTCCGGGCAGGCAGATGCAGTTGCAGGTCCGCCTGCACCATCTCCGTGACTAAGTCCGTGAAGCTGCCGGTGGGCTGCCACTGCAATACGGCACGAGCCTTCGAACTATCGCCCCACAACAGATCCACCTCGGCCGGGCGATAGACGCTGGCGTCTTGTTTGACGTACTCACGGTAATCGAGACCTGCCTCGGCGAAAGCCAGCTCACAGAATTCCCGCACGCTGTGTGTCTCGCCGGTAGCGATGACGTAATCGTCCGGCGATGGCTGTTGCAGCATGAGGTGCATGGCGCGCACATAATCTCGGGCATGCCCCCAATCCCGCCGCGCTTCCAGGTTCCCCAGACGCAGCTCCGAAGCCAAGCCGGCCTGGATGCGCGCTACGCCGTCGGATATCTTGCGGGTTACAAATTCGTAGCCACGGCGTGGGCTCTCGTGGTTGAACAAAATCCCGTTGCAGCAGTACATGCCGTACGCTTCGCGGTAGTTCATGGACAGGTGAAAACCGGCGACCTTACTGATGCCGTACGGGCTGCGGGGATGGAACGGAGTGGTTTCGCGCTGCGGCGTCTCTTTCACCTTGCCGAACATTTCGCTCGAACCGGCGAAGTAGAATTTGCAGTTCGGCTGCAACTCGCGCAGGGCTGACAGGATGTAGTGGGTCCCGTTGATGTTGGTCGCCATGGTGGAGAATCCGTCGGCGAAGCTCTCGGCTACGAAGCTCTGCGCCGCCAGATGGTAGCATTCATCGAATGCATTTCTGCTGCAAACATGGAACACGCTCGCATAGCTGTCCAGGTTGGCGGCATGGAGGTGTATGCGCTTCAGAACCGGACGCAAGCGGCTCAGCCGCTGCTCCGGCTGCTCCAGGGCGACACGCCGGACGAGCCCATGCACTTCGTAACCTAGACCGAGCAAATATTCAGCAAGGTAGCTTCCATCTTGACCTGTAATTCCAGTAATGCAGGCTTTCTTTGTCATAAGACCGTTTGAAATGACGCCGTGTCCACTTAGCTCTGGTAGATTTCCAGACAACGGCGCACGACCGCGGGCCACGTAAATTTTTTCAAGATGCGGAGCCTTCCGGCCTCTCCCATGGATCGGGCTTCGACGGGGTGATCGCGCAGCCACAGGATCTTCGCTCTCAAGCTCTCGGGATCATTGGGCGGCACGACGAACCCGGTTACCGCGTCATCGACCACTTCCGGCATGCTGGCCACATCCGTGCAAATGGCCGGTGTTGCGCAGGCCATCCCTTCGAGCAGCGTTTGGCCCAGCAACTCCGGAACCTTGCTTTCCTCGCCATACATCGTCCGGTACACACTGGGCAGCACCAGGCAGAGGGCCCGGCGGTATGCGTGGACCAGGGCAGTATCATCGCAGTGCGGCCGAAAGGTGACCCTCTTGCCGTCCGCCAGCGCCTGCAAATCGCTCTGGTATCGACGATCGTAAGGATACCCGATGATCTCGAGATGCATGTCTGGGGGGATGGCGCGGATGAGATCGTCAATCCCTTTGTGAGGCAGGATCCGGCCTACAAACAGAACCGTCCCGTCTCTTTCCACGGACTCGTCCGGAGAGAATTTGCCGGTGTCCACGCCGCCATAGATCACATGAGCCCAGGGCCTGCTGACGTGGCCGGAGATGACGCGGCTGTACTCGCTGATGTGCAAATGGCCGTTATACCAACGCTCGGTCGAGATGTATGCGGAAATGTCCCAACCGCCTCCACCCAAGTCACTCACATAGACTTTTCGGCCTGTCAGACGGCAAACCAGCGATGCCAGACTGCTGGCCAGGATGTGCTCCTGGTGGCAGTGAACCACGTCGGCGCGGCGGATTTCCGAGAACAAAGATGCGGTAACCGGATTCGCTCGTTGCCCTCTCACGTACCACGGCGGACCGAGCACTCGCAAGCGGAGACGGTTGACCTGTCGCTCTTCACTGCTGTCGCCAAAAGCCGCCAGCGTAGTCGGAGCCTCTTGGGCCATGTGCTGGGCCAGCTCGAGCGCGTAGCGTTCCGCCCCTCCCACTATGCCTTTCTCCCCAAACAGGGCCGGCACGATGTGAAGGATTCGCTTCTCAGCCGGCATAGACCGGCGCTGCAGGCCGCGCAGGGGCTTTGCCCGATCTCCGGAGATCCTTCGATCGTGCCGGTGCTTCGGCTGCCGGCTCCGTGGTCGTCCAACCGATGGCAAGGAGAAAGAAAAAGGTGCCGGGGATGGCCGTCAACATGCCTAGCCCGATAGCGGCGGAGATGAACATGAGAACATACCAATACCAGATCAGGCGGCGGCCGGCTAACCAAGGGTGCTTCAAGAAAGCCGTGCGGCGACTGGCACACCAGAACACAAATCCGATCCACAAAGAAAGCCCGATAATGCCTTGCTCGGCAAGTATTCTGGCGTAATCGTTCTCGATTCCCACCGGATTCCGAATCGCGCCCTGCAGGAAATAAGGCATGCTCGTTCCGCCGCCGCCCAACCCGTTTCCCATCGGATATTCCAACAGGACCTCCAGAAAGCTCCGGTTGACGCTTCCCGCGATCCGGTCCATCACCATCTCCGAATCCCCCAGGCTTTTGAAGCGCTGAAAGCGTTCGTTGCTCAGAGCTAAAGCCCCGAGTACGATCACCGCCAGTATCCACAGGATGCGCTTTTGCATGCTGATGCGGCTGCTCAGAGTAGCGATGACGACAATGTATAGCGCGACCGCGAAATACAGTCTGGTTGACGCCATCAGGACTCCGCACAACGCCGCCACCATCCCCAGCAGGAGGATGACTCGCGGGAGTTTCCGCCAGTCGCGTTGCACCCAAGCGCCGAACAAGAACGGCATGGTGCACACCATGGTGCCCGCATAGGCGTGGGCGGCCGTGAACAGGGCTGGAATGCGATGGTGGCCTCCCGCGACATCCACGCTGTTATATATGATGGAGGTCACCGCGCTCCTGGGGAAGAAAGGTTCGATCCCGCGAAAATACTCGGCAATGCCAAAACCAAGCGCCGCCAGATTCAGCAGCGCGATGCCGAAAGTGAAGGTCCGCAGATCTCTGTCCTTCAGCCGGCTGCCGATCACGAGAATGGGCAAGAAGAAGATGTTGCCGCGCAACCCCACTATCGAAACCATCAGAGGTTGAAAAGGTAGCACACAAACCAGACAGGGCCACACCAGGAGCAGCACGGTCCAGATGCGCAGTGCCGAGTTCCGGCCGCGATCCTCATGCTTGAAAAATCGCGAACCGTATGCCAGGTAGAGCCCCGTCAAACTTGCATCAAAAATGAAGTGGGAGGCAGTCTGCTGCAGGTTCGCGCGGAGGATTCCGTAAGCGTAGCCGACGGCCGCCACGGCCAGCACTCCGGCGCCCAGCGAGCGCTTGGTCGCCCAGAGAGTAACGGCCAAGGCAACTACACAAAGCAGGATCGCGGCCATTAGTGGTTACTCAGCGTTGGCATGGAGACAGCACCCCGCGCGAGATCACTCAGGGTTCGATGCAATTCGTCCATTTGTGTGCCCGGATCGCACAGGCTTCTGGCCCGCTCCGGCCCGCGGCGGCCCATGATCCGCCGTTCCTCGGGAGACTTCACCAGATGCCGAAGGCGTTCCGCCAGCGCGCGGTGGTCTCCCGGCTCGACCAGACACCTTTCGTCCTGGAGGATTTCAACGGCGCCGCCGCTCCTGGTGGCCACCACGGGAAGTCCAGTCTGGAGCGCTTCGATGAAAACGATGCCGAAGGGTTCAGGAGATGCATTGGGCTGGCAGAAGATATCAGACGCCGCCAGAATCTGGGGTACGTCGGCGCGCTGCCCAAGGAAACGAACACGATCCGCAATGCCGAACTGGACCGCCTGTTGCTTCAGGCCATTCAGATACTCCGGCTCTCCATCCATCTGTGCGCCCCCAACCATCCAGCACATCCAGCCCGGTAGGTCTTTCAATTCCGCGAGCGCCTGCAGGTGCAGCCTGTGTCCCTTCCAGGCTTCCATCCGGCTGACTTGGACAATGACGACCGTATCTCTGGAGGCGCCGAACTCCTGCCGGACCGCCAGCGCGTCCGCTGCTACGACTTCTCGAGACGCGACCGGATAGTGGATGATCCGGTGCGGGACTTGGGCGAACAGGAGAGGTAAGGAGGCAGCCGTGAACCGGCTGTTCGCAATCACCAGGTCGGGAGTTGTCCGCCGCGCCCACCATTCAAGCCACCCCGAGCCAATGGCCGGATTATGCAGCCAAAAGACCAACGGTTTCCCAGCTCGCTTGACTGCTGTCCCGAAGACCGCATGATTCCAAGGCATGTGGCACAGGATCACGTCAAAATCGCCGAGGAGCTTACGCAGCCGCCGGCGTGCTTGCCAGACGCTCCAGAAACGCCTCGTCCGCACGGCGCCTAGCGAGTGCACGGGAGCGCCCGCGGCCACCAACTCTTCGCGGAAGCGGCCCGGAAAACAAATAGCAAAGGAAGACTTCATGCCGGGACAAAGATGCGCATTTCTCGCCAGCGTGACGAGAAACGTTTCGACGCCGCCGTACACATTTCCGGCGTTGATGTGGAGAACTCTCATCGATTCAAGGAAGGCAAAAACGCTGCCGCCTTTCGCCCGTCCTCGCGGCACTGGTGGTACAGGCGGACCACTTCATGTGCCATGCGCTGGCCGTGAAAAGACTGCTCGGCGGCGGCCCGCGCCGCCTGGCCGAGCCGGACCCGCAGAGACCCATCCGCAGCCAGTCGAGCCATTTGGCGAGCCAGCGAGGTGACATCGCCCGCCGCGAATCCCAGCGCCGTCTGCTCATCCTGAAACAACTCTGCGGCCCCGCCCGCCTGGCTCACGATCACTGGTTTCGCGCAAGCCATGGCCTCAATGATCACCATCCCGAACGGCTCCGGCTCCGTGCTCGCGTGTACCACGACGTCCAGCGAACGCATCGCCTCCGCCGTGTCGTTGAGAAATCCCGTGAAGCCCACCCTCCCAGCCAAACCGCACCGCTTCTGCTCTTGCTGGAGTTCCAACATGGTGAATTGGCTGTCGGCAGTCTGGTAAATGGGTCCCCCGATCACGTAACCGCGCACGGGCGAATCCGCGGACAAGCTGGAAAGCGCCCGCAAAAAAACCAGATGCCCTTTCCACCGCGCGAAGGTAGCGACCAAGCCCACACGTACCGTGCCGGGCGCGGCCGGCGCCAGCCCCGCCAGAGCGTCCAGATCGACGGTGGCGCCCACCGGTGCGAAACGCGCCAGGTCAACCGCATTGTAGATGGTTACTACCTTGAGGTCCGGCATGAGTGTCCTCAAGTCGGCCGCCACACTTTTAGAATTCGCAATGGCCGCGGTGCACTTGTGCGCCCATCGGCTGAGCAGACGGCCCATCAGGGGCCTTGGGCTGACGTAGTCGTGAATATGCCAGACCACCGCCGCTCGGCGGGGGCGGGTCCAGATGCCCAGCAAGTGCATCTTGAATCCATTGGTATGAATCACATCCGGCTGGACCGTGCGGTGGATGGCGGTCAAACGCCACGCATATCGAGCGGTTGCGATGGCAGCGGTGAGCAGGGACCAGAACACCAGGAGGGGATGCCGTCTGGCATCGCCAAGCCGTGCCAGGGCGGGTGGGAACGGAGCCACGATCACTCGCACTCCCAATTCGCGGGCAATGCCGGATAGCGGACCCTCTTCACCCAACACCAGCCAAAGCTCCCAGTCCGGCTCTGCGGCTCGCACACTGGCCAGCAGTTCCCGGAGGCTGGTCTCAGCGCCTCCCATCTTCCCGCAGGGATTCAGATAGAGAATTCGCACGGTTTGTCAGGTGGCTTCTGGTGACGAGAATCTTCAGGTTGGAACGCGCCGCGATTCTAAGAACCCGGGGCCCCTCTACCTGGTAGCCTCGAAACGTTCAACCAGCAATGGAAAAACCGACTTGACGAACTCGGTCGAGTTCGCCGAAGCGTCGTTCACTCGTCCACCCAGCGGCGTTACCAACCGGACGAGAGAAACATCGGATCGCCGGTATCGTAGCAGGTCCGGCAAGAGGGTTAACTTGGCATGGAATTCTTCCGCCCAAACATTCCGATCGTTTTGGTACCAATACACCACCAGAATGCTGGTTCCAGACTTCTCCAGCACATATTCATTCGTCGGGATGCCATCTGCTCGCCCCGGCACGGCAACCACCCGGATCCGCGATGATTGCGTCAGCCACCCTGCACCGGGCAGGCACACACGAGGCGAGTGAGGGCCATAGCTGTTCTGCAGCGACTTGAAGTAAGCCACGAACAGATTGATGGAGCCGCCCGCCTCGGCATTCACATAGTTGCGGAGAATATATTCATCCGGTCTCAAGTACTCCGTTACCTGAACTTCCAGAGCCTGCTCCTCTAACGCCTTCCACCTGCCAACTTCCAGCGGCAAGCTGTGCAGTTCGGGAAGGGGAAGGTTGCGCTCAGGCAAGGAGAGTGCGCGGGACGCGGCCACCTGAAGGATCAGGATCAAGCACACGAATAGGAACAAGGCTCCGGGGCCGGAGCCTTGCGGTTGTATCGTACTAGGCATGGCGCGAGTGCCACGCCTTCCGGATGGAAACCATCACCAGGTGCAGCGTGATGCAGCCGATACCCGCCAGAACCACGCTGACGTACCCAAACGCTTCATGGGCCATGCCATGAATCAACTGTTGGTTGTATTGGCTGGCCACGCCGGTGGCGACGATTCTGCCGACATTGCCGAGGATGGCGATGGGGACTGCCATTACCAGGATCAGGGTTCTCATGACAGCGCCGCGTACGAAAAAAAAGTCGTACAGCACACACATGAACATGATGGAGAACAAAGAACGGATGCCGCTACAAGCCTCCGCAACGGATAACTTCGTTCCCACCAGTTCCAGAATATTCCCTTCCCGCATGACCGAGTATCCCAGGGCTTCCAGACAGCCCTCGCCGATTCGGCTCGCCAGCAACTGCAGGTCCAAGGTCAGGCGTTCGTACAGAAACGTGGGAGGCGCGATCATCAGAATCAAGGTTCCCAGCGGATACGCCAGCTCGCGGACCATTTCCCACCCATACAGCGCGGCGATGCATCCGACCAGCGAAACCAGCAAGGCCGTCCTGCTGATCCACACCCAATGCGCCGCCGTGCCGAGGCTTGCCTGCCCCGCGCCCCACACCAGCAAAGGAAGGCTCCACATCGAGGGCTTCGGCGAAATTTGCACCAGCTTGGCGCGTTTCGTCCAAACCATGTAGGCAGCCGCGGGGAAAACCAGGATCCCGTGCTCCATGTACGAGAATGCATCAAACCAACTCCCGTACAGGCTCGACAGAATCGCCCAGAAGGCAGCCGTAAGCAATACAGCAACGGCCACGGCCTGAACTGTTTTGGACACCGAATCCTCTAGCCTCGCCGCTCGCTCCTACTCCCGATCGCCCTCGGCGTAGTCATAGTAGTAGTGCCGCTTGAGATACGAATTCGATACATCCCACCCCGTCAGAACTGTGCCGAGCAGGAACAGACCGTCTTCCTGCATTCGCCGGAAAGCCTCCATCGCGCTCTTGCGCTCGGTGACTCCAGAGCGCAGAACTAAAATGGCAGCATCGGTTAGGGGAGCCACGATCCGTGCATCCGCCAGGTGTAAGACCGGAGGCGCATCCACCAGCACCATGTCATACATCTCCCGCAGTCTTTGGAAGATGGCGCGCAATCTCGGGGAATAAAGGGCCCGCGCCACATTGTTATCCGTCGGGCGATTCGGAAGCACGGATAAGCCGGCCATCCCCGTGCTCAGACCCCAATACTCCGCGGGGCAGTCGGCGAGCGGCTTCTCCTCACGAATGAGGTCGATCAAGCTGTGATCATTCGGGAGATGAAACCTCTTGTGCAGGTGGGGGCGGCGAAAATCCGCGTCCACCAGGAGGATCTTGCGGCCGGTTTCGGCCAGCGCGATTCCCAAATTCTGGACGACCGTCGTCTTCCCCTCGCCGGGCCCTGGACTGGTGATCAGAATGGCCCTTTGGGTTTTTGCCTGCCCCTGAGCTCTCAAAATCGAGGCCAGAGTTCCCCGGAAAGATTCCGCGATGAAAGACGAACCGTTGGACCAAAGGGCCAGAGAGGCTTGGCTCACGTCATCGCCCGCTTTCGCAGCGATGGAGAGGGTATGGCCGTTATCCGGAACGAGCGGGGCGCCGGGCAGCAACTTGGCGCCGGAATTGGCCACCAGGTTCAGGTTCGGGATGACCCCCAGTTCCGGAGTTTGCAGGAAGCTGCGCAGGCTTCCAGGCGCGCCGACGCTGCGGTCCATCCGCTCCTTCAGAAACACAAAGCCGGCAGTCCCCGCCAACCCTAGGACCGTTCCCAACAAAATGTTTAACAGCGGCTGCGGCTTATACGGCGCAGCTGGCGGGCTGCTCGGCTCTACAATGCGGATTGGATTGAGCGGCACAGAACTGCCCAGCCCGGCTTGATTGGCCTGCATCAGCAGCGATTGATAACTCCCGCGCAGCGTTTCAACCTCGCGCTTCAGGGCGCTATATTGCGCGGCCTTGCCCGCCTCAGCGCTCACCAACTGCGATTTCTCGTGATAGTACTCCGCTTGACGCCTTTCGGACTTCAAGAGGGCCTCGTAATCGTCCCGGATCTTTTTCACGATCGCGTCTCGCTGTTGCTGATAGGCCTGCTCTAACTGTGCAATCTGGGCGTCGACCTTTTGCACTTTCTCATGCTTGGGAGTGTACGTGGTGGTGAGTGCCGCTCTCTCCTGCCTCAGGTGCGTGATCTGCTGTTGAAAGCTATGCAATGTTCCGTCGTTCTGCACTTCAGCCAGTGATTCCGGAGGGTTTTTCAGCGAAAGTTCGTACCGGGTCTGCGCCGCAATGCGCAGTGACTGCACCTCGGCCAGTTTGCTCTTTGCCTGACTCATCTCCGTATCCGCCAACGTCGGAGATTCCGGCCCTACAAAGAGGTTCCCGGAAGCTTGCACGAACTCCCTCAGCCGCTCCTCGAGATCATGCAGTTTCGACTTCGTCTCCTCAATTTGAGCGGAAAGCCATTCGCTCGTTTTTTGCGAGCTTTGCATGCGGGATTGCGAGTTGTCCTCCACGAATTCGGCCGCCATGGCGTTAAGGAACTGCGCGGCAATGTCGGGACTCGTCGATTCACAGGTCAGTTCAATGAGCCGGGTCTTGTTCACGGGCCGCGCATCAAAAGTAGCCATCGCAATATTGAGGCTGCGTCTGCTGCTCTCTAAGGGGTCCTGGGTTGCGGGTCGGATCCGCTGTCGCAACCGGGAGAAAAGATCCCGTCCGGTGGGGGCCATCGGCACGATGTCGGGCTGTAACCGGTCCGACCCACGTTTTACAAAGGACCCGCCTTGGAGGATGTTTATCTGCGTTTGAATGTTCACGTCATTCGCTTCAAAGCTCATGCCACCGATGGAGTTCTTTAACCAGGCTTCATTCACACTCTGCACTTCCAGCAGCAACCGAGCTTTATACATCGGTGAACTGAGCACCACCGATGCCACACCGCCCAATGCCCCCACGCAAACCAGCAGCACCAGCAGCAGCCAGTATTTGCGAACCAGATTCTCGATGTCTAGGGACGTGCCAGTCTCCTGGTTAGCCCCCTCCGCAATCCAATGCGGCGCGCGCGCGGCGTCCCGCGAACTGGAGTCGTCAACGTCGTTCACCAAGCGGATTTCCATGGGTCACTCTTCCTCACACAGACACTGTTCAGCCGAATTCATCGTGGAAGAGTGCCCGAATCCGCTGGCGTTGGAACCCGCGCCGTCATTCTGCCTTTGCAGCAGTGTGGCTAATAATTGCACTTGGGCCGTCAACTCTCCGATGAGTTTTTCCAACATCTGAACCTTGGGCGCCAGTTCGCGCTCTTCCTTCTCGCGATTGCCGTCCGTAATCAGACGCTGCACCGCACTGCGGGCCAGGTCCGACACGCTTCGGGCGCCTTCTTGCTCACACACGCCGAGAAACTGATGGAATTCATCTTCCGAGATTCGGAAGTATACTAAGCGCTCCCTAGGCTTCAGTACGGCCATGGGGTTTCTCCTACTGGATCGCTCATAAAGGTTCGTTTAGCAGAAGTCGTCACACTACGCTTCCCTTCCGCAGGAGCTTCCTGCACCTCGGTTTCGTTCAGGCTGACCACGAGCAGTGGAGCGATCATGAGTGATGGCTTGTGGCAAGCACGGGGACGTAGGCTTGCTCTTGCAGGCACTGTTCTTGCTGTTGAACAATCGACACCATGTCGGCGGCGGTATCGCGCCAGCTGCGACTCCGCAGACGGTCGCCGAACGGCTGGAAGCGCGCTTTCCATTCTTCTTTCTTTGATCTCCATGCGAGCAGCCGCTGAACCAGCTCGCTGACGTCCTCTGGATCGCGAATCAGCATAGGGGCGAAGTCAGGCTCATAACGCTCGGCCACCCCCGCCGAGGCCGACACCAGGGCCGGGATCCCGCGGCAGATCGCTTCTTGCACATTCAGTCCGTACGGTTCATAGCGAACGGGGCTCACCAGCAGATCGATCCCCGCCAGGACACTCTTCACCTGATCAGAGAATCCGAGCAGGCGAATGCGTTCATTCAACCCGGACTTCAGAACGGCAGTCCGCCACATCGGCAGCGCCGGTCCGCCGCCGGCGACCAGAAGATCTGCGTCCCATTCCGGCATGGCGCAGAGTCGCTCCCAGGCTCGAAAAAGCACATCGAAACCCTTGCGATGGTCAAATCCCAGGCCGCCCACAAAGGCCGCCACGGTCCGGGATGGACCGACCTGCAACGACTGCCGGCTCGCAGCGCGTTCGGCGAGTGTTACCAGCCCCCACTCCGAATCCGCGCCTAAGTAAACGGTATGAACGCGGTGTTCGTCGATCCCGAAGTATTCTATGATTTCGCGGCGGGTTCGGTCGGAGTTCGCGATGACGAGTTGTGCCCGTTTGAAGGCGGCGCTTTCGGTCCTTCTCGCCCGGCTATCCGCCAAGGCGGATTTGATCCGATAAAACCAGGGAGCTCCGTTTCGAGGGGCAGGCCAGGCGTGATGCACATAGTGAGCCCAGTTGATTCCGGGCCACACAAGGTTACCGCCGTTTACCACCACTTGCGCACGCGGCCAAGTCTTGAGCACCTTTTGGACAATCGTTCGGCCCTGGTAAGCCAGCGGAAATTCTCCTAGCAGGGACGATCCCAGCGGACGTGGAATCAGGTACACTTTCACCAGAGGGTGCTTCTCCAGGTGTGGCTCTACTCCATGAGCTATGACGTGTACGGGGATATCCCGCTCCAGCAGATATTCAGCCAGCGCAAGATTCGCCTTCTCCATCCCGCCTTTGCGATGGAACCCGGCCGCTACCAGTACCCAGGGAGAGGGTGCCTCGTGAGAGGTCCTATGCGCTGCCCTTGACCCCTCAGGTAGTGTATGTGGATTGTAATTTAGACCCTTCGGCAAGCTACCGCCCTTTCGGTCCCATTCTCGTGTTCCTAACTGGGAGCGGGAAAGCACTTCTCAGCTCCCAGCAGATGAATGCCGAGCAGTTACTGACAATTGTCATCTGGGCTCATGACAATTGTCAATCGAATTCCAGGTCGAGCCGGGATTGTGCGGTACCAGTACTGAAAAAGAACGTGGATCTTGAAGGAAAATAACCACATGAGAACTGTCATTCGGCATCTCTTGGCACTCTTCTGTCTCCTGGGGCTGGCGGCCCCAGCTTCCCCCTTCCCGCCACAAAAGACGGTTACCCCGGAACGGTCCAATGCCATTACCTGCCTGAGGGGACTGCCGGGTTGTGACGTCTCTGCCCTGAATCTTGAGGAGTTAAACCAGGTGTCCGCGGCGGCCAAGAAACGCAATCTGGATTACTGCTTGAACGGCTCCACCTTCTGCGATCCCACGCGCCTTGCCCCGGCTGAGCTGGCAGCCATGGACGCTGCGCGATACCGCCGGAACCTGGATCAATGCCTCCTCGGCGCCGCACTGTGCGTCCCGTCTCTGCTCAGGAAAGAAGACGCGGTCCAAGTGCAGGCTGGCTCTCAACGTCGGAACTATGATCGATGCCTGACGGGTGCTCCAAACTGTGACCCAACCCGGCTCACATCCGGGGAAGCCGGCGTGGTCGAGAAAGCAGCGGCCCGGCGGAACTTGGATAGATGCCTCAGCGGCTCCCCCATGTGTGATCCAACACGGTTGTCTGCGAGTGAGGCGGCGTCGGTTCGGGTTGCGAAGCTGCGCCGGAATCGAAGTTATTGCCTGGACGGCTCGTCCACTTGCGATCCGTGGCTGCTTACGTCATCCGAGCTGAAGGAAGTCCGCGAACAATATCAGAGGCGAAACGTCTCCAATTGCCGCAATGGACTCGCCAACTGTGACCCGATTGCTTTCAGCCAAACGGATTGGAACGCCGCCCGTTCTGCCTTTCGGAGCCGCAACCTGGAAGCGTGCAAACGAGGGCTTCCAACCTGCGATCCATCGCTGCTGACAGGCCCGGAAATGGCCGCGGTGTCGGCGGCCCTTCGGCAGCGCGGAGCGCAGAAGGAGCCCTAGCGTTACATGCTGCCGTTGGCAGCCGCATCGCTCACCGCACGAGCCGCGTAGACAAGACGCGCCGGGGCGGTTTCAATCCGCTCCAGCTCGGGTTCGTAACCGGCGATGCACTTCTTCACGCCTCGTTCTACGCAGTTCACGAACGCACTCAGGATAAAGGGATCCAGTTGTGCCTCAAAGTCACGGACGAAATTGATGTACTGCGATTCGGCGAGTGGAATCCGCAACTGCCACACCGGCCGGTTGGTCCAGCCATTGGATTCCTCGAAAACCGCCCCCGCAACACTCATGCGCACGCCTTGAAAACCGAAGTCCCGGCTTCCCTCCAGAATTCGCGTCCAACATTCACCTACGTTGTCCGCCTTTGCCAAGGCAGCTTCGAAGTGTTGCAGCCGGGTTTCTGCATCGATGATGCGCCGGAACTCTCCTTTGAAGAGGATTCGACCGGCGTTTGCGAACTCGGTGTATCCGAGGTATTGGATGCCAAGCCAGGCAGGTACGCAGAGCAAGACGATGATCAGGCCACCAAATTCGTTATGGTAGGCATTCAACAGTAACGAGGCGATGGCTGCGAGGCAGCACACTCCATACATCGCCAGTACCGCGCCCTTCGGGCTGAAACCCCGGTCCAACAACTTGTGGTGAATGTGTCCCCGGTCACCCTCGAAAATCGGCCGTCTGCATAGATACCGGCGCAGGATCGAGAGCGTCACGTCGACCAGGGGAATCGAGACCGCCAACAGAGGCGCCATCATGGCCACCAAGGTCACCGATTTCTGACTCCAGACCGTGCCGTAGCATGCCAGAAGAAACCCGATCAGCAGACTGCCGCCATCACCCAGAAAAACGGACGCCGGGCTAAAGTTGTACCGCAGGAACCCGAGAAGGCAGCCCGCCAAGGGTATGGTCGCAAGGGCCAGCGGAAAGTTGGGCTGCGTGAGTGCGGCCACCAGCACGGTCATGCTGGCAAACAGACCCACTCCCGAAGCCAGGCCATCCATGCCATCAATGAGATTGAAGGCATTCGTGCAACCCACAAGCCAAGCGATCGTTACTGCAAATCCCAACCACGGGTACGCCGAGATAGCCGGGAACAAGTGCAAATCCACCCGTATTCCGGCGAAATAGGCGAGGACCGCCGCTGCCCCGGTTCCAGCCAGTTTCTTCCATGCCGTCAGTCCGACCAGATCGTCGACCAGGCCCGTGAGTAAGACCACCGACGCAACTAAAGTGAGCTTTACAACGCCGGGCAGTGCTTCGTGCAGAATGCGGGTGTCCCTGAGAGGCAAGGCCAAGGCAATCGCGAAAGTAGTTGCGTACGACAATGCGATGGCTACGCCACCCACACGAGGCACCGGTCCTGAATGCTTCTTTCGAATCCCATCCGGGTGATCCAGAAAACCGAGGTGTCCCAGGCAGTCACGAACAAGCGGCGTGAGAACAAGCGAGAGCAAAAATGAGGTGCAACCGAGGATAAGAACTAAATACAAAACACCGCTCCTTGAATTTCGCGCTTCCTGGCCTCTTCACAACCGAGTGAGGCTTGGGTCATCTGGCACGAATTCGATCTTTTTGCTGCCACGCGGTTAGGTTACCCCATTTCGCCCGCCGAGTTAATGAAATTGCAGTAACAATGGGGCTAGAACCGTGCAAAACGGTACTAGTACAGGTGGAACGCGCCCCAAGCCTTCACGGCTCTTCCCTGGCTTCGGGCAGCAGCTGTTTGATTTCGTACGCAGGATAGGCCACCAACACGGAGCCCAGGATCTTACGCCACTCGGAAAAGAAGACTCTTCGAGAGTCTGGGTCGTCCCACCAGCGCCCCGGAGTATACACCGGATCCGGCGCCGGCACAGAAGTAAACTGGATACTATCCGAGAACAGGCGTAAAACCAGATCGGCCCTGCGCGAGTGATACGCGCTGGTGACAACCAGGACGCGCTTAACCTTCCGACGATGGAGTTCTCGCGCGATAGCCAGCGCCTCATCCACGGTGGAGGTAGCGGTATGCCCAAACGCGCAGAACAGGCTTCGGGGGTACCCGAGCCGCTCCAGGAAGTCGATGGCCCATTCCCCTTCGGGGCGACCCTTGTACGGGGGCCCACTGATCATGACCAGAGGGGCGTACCCGAGTTTTCCCAATTCGGCACCCTTCAGGACTCGGGGTCCCCAGAAGTCGCCTCCCAACACGAGGATCAGATCGGCCGGTCGGGGAGCTTCGCTGCAGATGAGGGAATATCCAATCCGCGGAAAAACCAGCCTTTCGCACAGAAAGACCCCAAGAGCCACGAGCAGCAGGGCACCTGTAAAGGCGAGAGATTTGAAGCGTTTTGACCTGACTGCCAATTCTACCACCTGCAGTTAACCTATTTATTTTCATTCTATAACGCTGCTACACGTTACTTTGGTACTACTAGTACCCGACACCCCTTAGTGAGGATACCCTAGTACAACAGGAGTCGACACCGCCATGCTCGGATTGTATGATTGGATAGCGTGATTTAGATCGGCGACCCAAAAGTTGCGAGTGAGATCTGTGCCCTACTCGTCAAAAGGTGGGGGTGGTTGTCTGAACCGATACCGAGGGGCCGAGTGTCCGGACCGAACAACTGATGACGGATTTTTCTTCACCGCCCAGCATCCAAGCAGAGTCCGCCTTGCCTCCTCCGTTCGAGGCTCGCCGGGCAACTGAAACCAATCTGAAACTCATGGATTCGCTGAGCAGCGCGCCTTTGCCAAGAGAGTTAGTCAGCCCGGCGCAAACCCGGCATGTCTTGACGATCTCGCTCGAAGATTACTTCCAGGTTCTGACATTCCGAAAATTAATTCCCCGTGAGCAGTGGACCCGTTTTGACACGCGGTTGGAACGGAATACTCTGCGGGTTCTGGATCTGCTCGACCGGTTTGGCATCCGGGCCACATTCTTCGTGCTGGGGTGGATCGCGGATCGCCGGCCGGACATTGTTCGGGAAGTGACCAAGCGGGGCCACGAGGTGGCGAACAAGGGTTATTACCCGACCAGCTTTCGCGGCTCATCGCCCGAGGAATTGCGTGACAACCTCACGCGTTCCCGCGACGCACTGGAGACGGCGACGGGGCGAAAAGTCGTGGGTTGCCGCATTCCTCAAACGCGTTTCGGTCCGGAGGATCTCTGGGCTCTCGACGTGATTGCCGAAGAGAACTACCTTTACGACTCAAGCATGGTTCCGAGTTTCTGGTCGTTCCGTTCCGAGCCCTGGCGCCGGTTTGTGCATCAACATAAATACGGTGACAAGATTCTCTGGGAGTTTCCGATCACCACGTACCGTTTTCTTGGCTGCAACCTGCCGATCTCCGGTGGCAATTACATCCGCCAGTTCCCAACGAAAATGGTGCGCCGGCTCGCCAACCGGTTGACACAGAACACCTCCTCACCCTTGGTGATGTACTTCCACGTCTGGGAGCTGGATCCGGAGCAAGTGCGCATCGACGGTGCACCGGCGCTATCCCGGATCCGCCACTATCGCAACCTGGACCAAATGGCGCGGGTTTGGGAGGAGTATTTTCGTACGTACCATTTCGTGAGCATTGCGGAGTACATGGGCCTGGATCTTACCGGTGATCAGGTTCCCGCAGCCCTACCGAAAGAAGCGCAGGCTACAACTCCTTACGTCGTGCAATCTTCGCCCGAGACCCGGACCGCGGTGACCGTCGTGGTGCCGTGCTACAACGAAGAGCGGATCCTCCCCTATCTGGCGAACACGCTGCGGAGTGTCAGAGAAAGCCTGGACGAGTACAAACTGAATTATCTGTTTGTGGATGACGGCAGCAGCGACCAGACGCAGGAACTGTTACACAGCCTCTTTGCTTCCTGGGAGAACTGCAAAATTGTCAGGCACCCGAGGAATCTCGGGGTGGCCGCAGCCATCATGACCGGGATCCGCAGTGCCGACACCGAGATTGTGTGCTCCATCGACTGTGACTGCACCTACGATCCTCACGCATTGAAGGAGATGATTCCAAAGCTGGCGGCCGGGGTCGACATGGTCACGGCCTCACCCTATCATCCGCTGGGGCAAGTGAGAAATGTGCCGGGCTGGCGGTTGGGGCTGTCCAAAGTCTCTTCTTTCCTCTATCGACGCGTGCTGCGGCAGAAACTCTACACGTACACGAGTTGTTTTCGCGTGTATCGGAAAGCGGCCATGCGCGACGTGGAGCTTCGCAACGGGCACTTCATCGGGGTGGCAGAGATGCTCGGAATGCTGGACCTGCGGCGGGCCCAGATTGTGGAGCATCCGGCGACGCTGGAGGTGCGGTTGATCGGCCGTTCGAAGATGAAAGTGGTCAAAGCCGCCGCCGGACATCTCGCGCTAATGGCCCGGCTGTTGCTCTTGCGGCTGTTTCGAAGCCGGCACGTCGATGCCAGCACTCTGGTGCGGATTGGCTCAGCTGTTTCTCTGATGTTCATCTCACATTATAAGGACTTATCATGAATCCTGTTGTGTTGTCGGCGCCGACGATTCCTTTACCCTCCGACCAAGACTCCTCCGGACGCACGCTAGGCGAAGAAGAAATCGAACTGCTTGCACAGGCCATCCGAACGGGCACGCTGACCAGTACCAAAGGGCAGTTCGTGAAGACGCTCGAGGAACGGTTTGCGCAACAACTCGGCGTATCGAGCGTCCACGCCTGTTCTTCGGGCACGGCGGCGCTCCACACCGCCATCGCCGCGATCGACCCGGAGCCGGGAGACGAGATCGTCACCTCGGGAATCACCGACATGGGCGCGCTGACGCCGATCCTGTACCAGGGCGCCATTCCGGTGTTTGCCGATGTGGATCCGAAGACTTACAACATCACGGCGAAAGCCATCGAGCGTTGCCTGAGCCCCCGCACGAAGGCCATTATTGTGACGCATCTTTTCGGCAACCCGTGCGAGATGGACGAGATCATGGCATTGGCGCGCAGCCGCGGGATTCCTGTGATCGAAGATTGCGCGCAGTCCTTCCTGACGGAGTACGATGGCCGCTACGTAGGCACCATTGGCGACATCGGGTGTTTCAGTCTGCAGCAGGGGAAGCATATCACCTGCGGCGAGGGTGGCCTGGTAGCAACCAACAACCGCGCCCTGGCGCGGCGCATGTTCCTGTTCATCAACAAAGCCTGGGGTTATGGCGATACCAAGCCCGACCATTATTTTCTGGCCCTGAATTACCGGATGAGCGAGTTGCAGGGAGCCGTGATGGTGGCCCAACTGCCCAAGCTGGAGGGGGTGGTGCGGGCTCGCATCGAAGCCGCGGACCAGCTTACCCGGCAGCTCCGTGACTTGCCGGGGATTGAGACGCCGACCATTTATTCCAAGGCGACTCACACCTACTGGAAGTATTGCCTGCGCGTAGACCCGAACCTGGTGCCTGGCGGCTCGCCGGCTCTGGGAAAACTGCTCAAGGAAAAAGGAATCGCTTCCATGCCGCGCTACATTCAAAAGCCGGCGTTCCAGTGCGAGATTTTTCAGAAGCGCCGCACTTTCGGCCGCAGCGAGTTTCCATTCACGCTGGCGCGTCCGGAGGCCTTGAATTACGATCCGAGCTTGTTCCCGGGAACCTTCGAAGCCCTTGACCGGGTGCTGGTGCTGCCCTGGAACGAGCGCTATACCGAAGAGCATGTGAATTACCTGGGCACTTCCACTTGCGAAGCGCTAGCGCGCTTGAGGGGAGAAGCATGAGCGAGCGGAAGATGAAAGTGGGTATCGTGGGCGCCGGGCGCATTGCGCAGACGTATGCGCAGGTATTCGCGGCGTCCGACATCGCCAAAGTGGTGGGCGTGGCGGACGCGCGGCGAGACGCTGCGCGCGCCATGGCGGAAACGCTGAACTGCGAAAGTTTCGAATCTCACGAAGCCATGGCGGCGGCTGTCCAGCCCGAGGCAACGGTGATCTGCACGCCGCCGGTGACTCACCCTGAATTGTGTTTGTTCTTTCTGGAACGCGGCGTTCACGTGTTGTGCGAAAAGCCGCTGGCCATCGATTCCGCCAGCGCCCGCGAGATGCTGGCGGCGGCGGATCGAAACGGCGTCAAGCTAACCATGGCCTCGAAATTCCGCTACGTGGACGACGTGATCCGCGCGCGCAGCATCCTGCTCTCGGGAATTCTTGGAGACCTGGTGCTGTACGAGAGTTCGTTCACGGCCCATGTGGATATGTCGGGCCGCTGGAACTCGGACCCGGCCGTCAGCGGCGGCGGCGTATTGATCGACAACGGCACGCATTCGCTGGACATGTTCCGTTACCTGGTGGGACCCCTCACGGAAATCCAGGTGATTGAAGGAAAGCGGAGCCAGGGATTGGCGGTGGAAGAAACGGTACACATTTTTGTTCGCAGCACGCAAGGGGTCATGGGCAGCATCGATCTTTCCTGGACCATTCAGAAGGATCTGGATAATTACATCAACATCTACGGCTCGCACGGCACGGTGTCGGTGGGCTGGAAGCAATCGAAATACCGGCAGGCAGGGAGCCGCGACTGGGTGGTCTTCGGGCAGGGCTACAACAAGCTGGAGGCATTCCAGAGCCAGGTGAATAACTTTCTGCGTGGGATTCGCGGAGAGGAACCCCTGCTGATCGACTCCGAGGACGTGCTGGCATCGGTGGAAGCCATGGAAGCCGGCTATCGCGCCCTGCAGCAGAGCCAGTGGACCCGCCTGGGATCTCTCAACGTCAACGCGCCCGCCAAAGACCTCACTGCCGTGCTGGCATGACGGCGACCATTCACCCGACTGCAATCCTGGAACAAGGCGTAGAGGTTGGCAACGGGACCTCCGTCTGGGACAATGTCCACATTCGCCGCGACGCGCGCATCGGTGAGCAGTGCATCATCGGCGAGAAGACCTATATCGCGTACGAGGTCCGCATTGGCAATCGCGTCAAGATCAACGCCATGGTCTACATCTGCGCCGCGGTGACCATTGAGGACGGAGTCATGATCAGCGCCGGCACCATCTTCACCAACGACCGGTTTCCACGCGCCACGACCGCCGATCTGAAGAAACTGCGGCCGTCGGATCCCGATGAGCACACGCTTCCTACGCTGGTCCGCGAAGGGGCCACCATTGGGGCGGGTTGCACGATCGGCAACGACCTGGTGATCGGCCGCTTTGCCATGATCGGCATGGGGGCGCTGGTGACCAAATCGGTGCCGGATTTCCACTTGTCGATCGGACAACCGGCGGTCTCGGTGGGCTGCGTGTGCCGGTGCGGACAACCGCTGGTGCGCTTCTCCAAAGACGAGGACCGGAATGCCGGCCCGGTCGCCTGCCGGGTTTGCGGACTGCCTTACGAGATCCGGAACGGAATCGTGACGGAACTGGCCCCTCCCCGCTAGAGGCAACGCCTTCATGAGCCCGGCACATTCTGAGAGTTGGGGTATTGTGGGCGGGGGCGTCCTGGGCATGACCCTCGCGCTACGCCTGGCCCAGCAAGGCAGGAAGGTCACGCTGCTCGAAGGTGCGCCGCATGTGGGCGGGCTGGCCAGCGCGTGGAGCCTGGGCGACGTCGTTTGGGACCGCCACTACCACGTCACGCTACTCTCGGACACCCTTCTTCGTTCCTTGTTGCGGGAACTGGACCTGGAGCAGGAAATGCAGTGGGTCCAGACCCGCACCGGCTTTTACACGGACGGGAAGCTGTACTCGATGTCCAACGCGATCGAGTTTCTGCGCTTTCCTCCCCTGGGGTTGCTGAGCAAGGTGCGGCTGGCGGCGACCATCGTTTACGCTTCGCGGATCCGCGACTGGAAGTACCTGGAACAGATTCCGGTGGCGGAGTGGCTGGAGCGCTGGTCGGGGAAGAAGACGGTGGAAAAGATCTGGCTTCCGCTGCTGCGCGCCAAGCTGGGCGGAAACTACAAGATTACTTCCGCGGCATTCATCTGGACCACCATCGCGCGCATGTATGCCGCGCGCCGCACGGGGCTGAAGAAAGAGATGTTCGGCTACGTTCCAGGTGGATACGCCCGAATCCTGGAACACTTTCACCAGGCCCTGGTTCGCGAACATGTGACCGTGAAAACGGGGCATCCCACGGCACGGATCGAGGCGGCGGGCAAGAGCGGGCTGCGCGTGACGTCCGCTCACGGCAGCGAAGAGACATTCGATCAAGTGGTGGTGACTACGCCCGCCCCGATCGCAGCGGAGCTCTGCGCAGGGCTGAGCGCGGAGGAGAAGGCGCGGCTGAAGGGCATCCAGTACCAGGGAGTGCTATGCGCTTCGGTGCTGCTCAAAAAGCCGCTGGCCGGCTATTACGTAACCAACATCACCGACTCCTGGGTGCCGTTCACCGCGGTGATCGAGATGTCCGCGCTGGTGGACCGGCAGCACTTTGGGGGGAACTCGCTGGTCTACCTTCCCAAGTATCTGACGCCGGACGACCCTACCTTCTCCATATCAGATGAAGAAATTCAGCGCAAATTTCTGGACGCGTTGTTTCGAATGTACCCGCATCTTAGCGCCGGGGACGTGCTCGCGTTCCGCATCTCGCGGGTGCGGTATGTGGTGGCTCTACCGACGCTGGGTTATTCCGAACGGCTGCCTCCCATGACCACGTCGATTCCCGGATTGCACATCGTCAACTCGGCGCACATTGTGAACGGCACGCTCAACGTGAATGAAACGGTGCAACTGGCGGAGCGAGCGCTGCCCCAACTGCTGGCTGCGATCGCCAGTCCGGCTGTGCCCTGTGATCCATAGTTTTGCGATCTTCCCCGATGATTGAGAATGGAACGATGGAAGCGGAAATTTCACCCTGCCCTGCCTGCGAGAATCGCCGGTTTCGGAAACGGTTCACCAAAAAAGGCCGGGACTTCTGGCGCTGCACCGCCTGCGGGCTCGAGAAACAGTTTCCCCTTCCCACGCTCGCCGAACTCCGGGACTACTACGACGGCTCTTACCGCGATGGCATGTACAAGGCCTTCCTGGACGCCGAGGAAATCAAGCGCCTCACCGCCAGTCAGCGTCTGAAAAGGCTTCTCCCCCTGGCCCGGCCGGGGCGGTGGCTGGACGTGGGATGTTCGAGCGGCTGGTTTGTCGATGTCGCGTGCCGCGCGGGGATTCAGGCCGAGGGGATCGAACTTTCCGCTACGGCGGTGGAAGCCGCACGACAGCGTTCGCTGCCGGTCTTCTGCTCGACCATCGAGGATTTCCAGCCCGGACACCTGTACGACACCGTGACCGGCTTTGACATTCTAGAGCACGTTCTCGACCCGTATGGGTTTCTCCAGTCCGTTCGGCGGCTGCTGGCGCCTGGGGGCGTGGTTTGTCTCGGTGTCCCGAATTTGGGAGGCCTCATCTCAAAGGCGATGGGACGGCGCTGGTACTTCTACATCCCCGAGGAGCACCTTCACTACTTCAACGCGTCCACCATCCGGCGGCTGCTGGAGCGCGCCGGATTCCGGGTCCAGCACTGCGGGCGGGCCTACAAGACGTTGACCTATCGGTATTCTCTGATCCAGTTTCAAGACTACAACCCGCTGATCTACTCGGTGCTGAATGCCGCCGCGACGGTGGTTCCCGAGCGGCTGCTCCGCATGCCCATCGAACTGGCTATCGGAGAAATGCTGGTAACAGCCGCGCGGACGGACTAAGCGAAGAAGGAGGACTCGTGAACTGGTCTCTCGCATCGGTATGTTATCGTCAACTCCTGTGAACCCGCCGCGCTTCACAGGCCGCGTTTTCGTGGTTGTGTTCTGTCTAGGCGCTCTGCTTCGCATCATGGACGTGTGGATGCCTCCGCACCCGCCACAATGGCACGAGTTCGATAGCGCCGCGATTGCCCGAAATTACTACCGAGAGGGGATGAATCTGTTCTACCCGCGTGTGGACTGGCGCGGTGACACACCGGGCTTTGCCGAAATGGAGTTTCCCCTCTATCAGTGGTCCATAGCCATCCTATATAAGGTGTTCGGGTACCACGACTTTTTGGGCCGAACGATTTCGTTCACGTTGTCCTTGATTACACTGTGGGTGTTTGTAAAACTCGCCCGCTACCTTTTGTCCCCCGCCGGCGCGGTTGCCGCGTCTCTATTCGCCGCCGTCAGTCCGCTGCTGATAGAGATAGGACACGCCTTGCAGCCGGAAGCAGTGATGCTTTGTGCCTACGTGATCGCCATCTACACATTCTTGAGATGGCGTCATACCGGCCGACCGGCATACAGTGTGGCCGCTGCCAGCATGACGGCCCTGGCAATCCTGGCCAAGGTCCCGGCAGCACATGTCGGCGGACTGTTCGCCGGTGTCTTGCTGGGATTCGTCCCGTCTGGGCCGGACCACGACGCGGCGCCGCGGGTCCGTGGCCTCACCGCGCTGCGGGATATCAGGATCTGGTTATTTGGAATCTGTGCCCTGGTGCCGCCCGTCTTGTGGTATTGGCACGCCTATGGGTTTTGGAAACTGTACGGGCTGTCCTTGGGTGTATCGAACGAAAATCACTACTTCACACGCAACGTGTCAGCCAATTTGCAGATGATGCGAGGCTTGGCGGACATAGAACTGCGCCAGATATGGACTCTCGGCGGCCCCCTGCTTGCGGTGCTGGCCGTGTTGTGGAATCGATCCTCGATCGCCGTCAGAGTGGGGCTTTGGTGGGGGGCGAGCGTCGCGCTGATGTATCTGATCATTCCGCGAACGGCAGGCGCCGTCTGGGCCAGTTATTATCACGGGCCTTCGGTACTGGTTGCGGCCATTTTCTTCGGAGCAGGGATTGAGACGGTCGCATGCCTGATTCAACGGAGCCGCCGGCTGGCGCTGGCGATCAGCGGCGTGACTTTGGGTTTGCTCTTGTGGGTTCCGGGCGTGGCCGTTGTACCGCGGTTCCATTCCACAGCGGCCATGAGCCTGATCGCCGGCGCAGGCACCGCCATGCTCCTCTGGCTCATGTGGCCCGCCTTGCGCGGCACGGCGGCGCCCCCAAACATGGCGCCAGCTTCGATGAACCCGCGCCTTCAAGCGGGGGTCGCAGGGCTGGCCGTAGCGGCGATCACTGCCACGTTGTTCATCCACTCCAGAGGGGTTCTGCGCGATGTGGGCAACCACGTCATGCCACAGGAGGCAGCGTGTGAACAGCGCCTGGCGGGGATTCTGCCCCGCGACACGCTGATCCTGGCTCCAGGCATTGAGTCCGCCGACGAGGGCGGTTCGATTGCGATTAATTCTCCGCTCGTTTTTTACTGGGTGGATCGCAAGGGATTCAACATCGCCAAAGACCGGCAGTCCCTCGATGAGGTTCTCTCCTTTGTCCGGCGAGGAGCCAAGTACTTCGTGGCCGAAAAGGCATTGACCTCGCCAGATTTTGAGAGGCAGCTTCGGAACCGTTTCCCCATCGTCGATGAGTGCGACGGTATGGTCTGCTTCCGGCTAGCGGAGCCGGATCCTGTTCGGTAACGGCGAAGGGCCGCGGCTTCGCCGCTAGGCTTCATCCCTCTTTGCTTGCCGTTGCACCTGTCGTGCGGCCACAATAACCAGCAGACATAGCGCGAAGCCGATTGACCAACTGAGAGCAGGCGGGACGCCCAACGTTCGCGCCGCAAACCACCAGACGTTGAGGCGGTTCGAGACGAACCGGTTGGTGTCAGATCCTTCCTCCACGGAAACTTCCGGGATCGCGACACCCAGCGTTCTGAGCACATTCCTTGGCGCCGCCTCAACGGCGCAAGTGTTGAGGGTGGAGAAAGACCACGGCTCGAACCCGCAATGCGAGAGATCATAGAGCCAGTTCCCCACCACAACCGAGGCATTGATGGCCAGCCCGGCAATGAGGAGCGCCCCCAAGAGCATCTTCCATCTCGAGGCCGACTTTCGGTCCCACCAAATCGCCACACCCAGCACGGCCAGGAGCGGCAACCATGGCACGTAATAGCGGATGCCCCATCCGTGCTGGCCATTCCAAAAAGGATTGAGCGATAGACGAATGCTGGTCAACAGCAGGCTGCCGATGACCAGTAGCGCAAGCGAGTTGCGCAAGCCAGATTGCCGCCGGAGCAAAAATGGCGCCAGCGCAATCAGGTACGGTGAATAGGCAAGCAGACCCAGGCCGGGGCTGACAAACGTCGCGCAAAAGTGGTTCACGAACGTCTGGAGACTCGCCGAAGATGCGGTTTCCCATGGCTCATACAGCGTCCCAAATATCGATCCGCTGCGGACCCAATTCCACCAGGCGATGGCCCCAGCGCCTGGCAGCCATCCAATTCCAAAAAATACGACGTCGATGCGAGCCGGCCTTGGCTTTCGGATCAGGCGAACGGCGATCCACACCGCAGCGACAATAACAAAGATGCCGTTCGTCACCTTGATGAAGCAGAGAACGCCCAAGCAGACGCCCAGCACGAGCCAGGCATATCGTCCCGCGTCACCGGACTCGATCCTTACCCACATGAGCGCGGCGGCAGCAAAGAACGGGCAAGAAAGAGAGACATCGGGAAGCTGCAGCGCGTAGATCAGGTACTGGCCGCACACCATGAGTACGAACAAACGCCAGCCGGCGAACGCAACGGGAACTCCCAGCCGCGCAACCAACGAGAGGCAGAGAGTGAATGTGATCGCAAAAACGGAAACCCCGGCGGTACCGCTCAGCAACCCGAAAACCCTTTTGAACGGAACCGCCGGCCGCGAAAGCGCCACGCTGAGATAGGCAATGGGCAAGTGAATGATGTTCGCGCCCAATTCATGGCCGGAGTAGAATTTTCCGTCGATCCCGCGACGGTAAAGAGTCAACGGCGCTTCTGATCCGAAATGGCCCGTGCGCACGAAATTTTGCACGGTTTCGGTCTCGGGCGTCTCGAACGAGAGGTGACCTGGCATCAATAGTAGGCCGAACAAGAACGCGAACACCCAGCAAGTAGCCAGATACTTAGCCGTGAGTGTCTGATGCACTGGCGTCATGGACGGGCACCGAACAGCCGGGCTGCCTTGGATCCGCGCGGCTGGGTCACGCCACCTGGCCCGGCTGCACCAGACGCAGTCCTCGATACAGGCACACCAGAGAACTTAGGGCCCATGGAATTCGCAGTTCGCGCGCGACTTTGAAGTGTTGCAGCAGGCCCGGGATCAATTGTTCACGCTTCAGTCCATAAAAAGGCTTGGCGCGCTCTCCGGTGAGAATCCGCAGTCCGAGATCCAAGACGGGCGAATGGCCCGGCGTGATCACAATCAGCCATCCACCGCGCGCGAGCACGCGCGCTATCTCTGTGCAGGCCTGCTGGAGTTCTTCGACAAACTCCAGGCTACTGACGGCAACAATGCCATCCATGAAGCCGTCGGGGAACGGCAGTTTGGTGGCGCCCGCGGTGTAAAGCTTTGCGTGAACGTTGGAACCCGCCAAAACTTTCGACACCGGTTCAGCCATCTGGTGAACGTCGATGCCATATAGCTCGTCGCAATGCAAAGCCAGCTCCGGAAGAAAAACGCCGCTGCCGTAGCCGATCTCGAGCAACCTGTGAACGCGCCTGTTATCTAAGAGCCGGAGCGCCAAGCGGAATCGGCTGCGCTGGATAGCCCCCAGAAACGGCCGGTAGTTCCAGTCCGCATGATCGATGGGGCCCGTCTTCAGTAATTGTGCAGGGGGAAGGAGTTTCATGCTTCGTCGAACCGGCACACTCAATTTACCAGACTAAGATCAATCAAAGATTGAAACGACTAACCATTGAAGCTTGGTCCGCTGGCTTCACAGCGGCATGACGGGCCGCAGCTCCGAACCGGTCCAGATCGTGGGTGTAACGAACTCATCGGGCGGGAGGTTGAGCAGCGTGGGCTTAATGATCAAGAGCACTTGGCTGGTGTTCTCGTCCTTATTGTTCTGTTGAAACAGGCGGCCCAGCACGGGAATGCTCGAGAGGCCCGCAATGCCGCTAATGGTGCGCGCCTCGCTGGAGGTCAGCAGGCCGGCGACAACGCCCCACTCGCCTTCCCGCAGCCGGATCTTGGACGACAGATGCCGGCTGGTGATGATGGGAATGCCATTGTTGGTCTGCCCGGTCAGCACCTTAAACTCGGTTTCGAGATCGAGCGTCACTTCGTCCATGCCATGGATGCGCGGCGTCACTTTCAGGTTGATGCCGAGATCCTCGAAGGTGAACGATGGCGGCGGCAAATAAACCGTCCCGCCCTGCGAGCTGGACGCCGGGCCATAATAGCCAGCGGTAAGCACGGGAAACTTTTCGCCCACGTGCATGGTGGCGGGCGTGCCATCGACGGCACGAATCTCCGACCGGACCAGCGTGCGCGTGAAAGAGCGGGACATGTTGGCGAGAAGCGCAGCATCCGCGATAGCGATGCCAAACAGACTCTGCCCGCCGCCGAACGTGGCCATCTTGGCGACGATCGAGGGAACCGGGCTGTGCCAGAACGTGCCCAGATACGTAATCGGAAAAGTCATGGGCAGGTCCACGCCGTACGCGAGCGAGGAAGTGCGGTCCACTTCGAGCAGTTCCATTTCGATGTCGATCTGCGGCCGGTGGTGCAGCAGCTCGTTAAACACCCGGACGGCAGGGACCACTCGCGAGATGCGGTCGCGCATGATCACCAGGTTGAGTCCCTGGTCCCAACCCATGTGCTCCAGGGTAAAGAGCTGGCGCACGGCCTGCCCGATCTCCGTCAGCTCCTGGGTGGTAGTGGCTTGCGGTACCGCAACGGTCACGGCCACCGTGGGCTCACGTTCCTTCCGTTTCTGGTCGGTGTCCTTCACCACCAGGAACAGCCGGCGGGAGATGGGCACGACAAAAGAACCAGTGGCTGCTTCGGCCGCGCGCAGGGCTTGGCGATAGCCGGTTTGATCCAGCCGGAAAGTCAGCGGAGGTCCGGATTCATAGTCGGTGTCGAAAACAGCCTCCAGGCCGAATGCTCGCGCTACCTGTTGCCATAGCGATTTCGCATCCGCATGCAAATCGAAGTCCTTCAGCTCCGGTGCGCCCTTCAGTTCCGGAGGCGGCTTGGGTGTGCGCTCGGCCGATCGATCGCTCGCATTCAACGGGTCGAAGGTGGAAGCCGGGTCGGCGGCCGTAGTTTCCGGCTTTGCATCGGCATCGGGGGGCTTCGGCGGAGATTCGAGCGCCGCTCGCGACTTCACGGCTTCGCTCTTCAGGCGATAGAAGGGATTCAGCGGATCGAGCGAAGCCGCCTGGGAATAAAGAAGGTACGCCTGGACCATCTGGCCGGCGTGCTCCGCCTTTCGGCCCTCCTCGAAGATCTTGGCGGCGTCGGCGGCCGCGAGCGTGCGCACGAAGAGCGTTGTTGCCAACAGCGACACAACCAGCGCAAGCGACCGCACAAAGGAATGACGCGTAAGAACCTGCCCGCGTGCATAAACTTTACCGCACGCAACGCCGATAGATTCGAGAGAAGTTATGCCGCTATTGGGCGAAGAGCAGTGGCTGTTTACCCCACCAGTTCCACGCGATATGGAGAGTCTGGGGCTATCTTCAGGTCTGGTAATGGACCTAGTACTGCGGCGCCTGTCGGTCGAGAGTACTGGTACGATCCAGTCGCTGAGCCATTTTCTGAAGCTTCCGGTCCCGATCGTGCATGCGGTTTTCACCAATTTGCGCCAGCAGCAGCTCGTCGAAGTCAAGGGAATGGTGGGTAACGATTATCGCATCTCCCTGTCGGGCGCGGGCCGCTCCCTGGTGGCCGAGCGGATGCAGGTGAGCCAGTATTCCGGTGCGGCCCCAGTCTCGCTGAAAGCTTACTCCGAGGCTGTGAAGTTGCAGGCTACCGAGGTGGAGGTCAGCCGCAGCACGCTGCAGGCGGCGTTTTCCGACCTGGTGGTCCCGGATAGCCTGCTGGATCAACTGGGGCCGGCGTTGATCGAGCAGTCATCCATCTTTCTCTACGGGCCGCCGGGCAATGGCAAGAGCAGCCTGGCGGAGAGGCTGCTGCGCGTCTTTCAGGACTCCGTGTTCATTCCGTATGCGGTCGAAGTGGACGGGCAGATCATCTCCCTGTATGACCCGGCCATGCACCAGCGGGTGGCTGAGGACAGTGACGACCGCGATCCGCGCTGGGTGCCCTGCCGGCGGCCGTGCATCATTGCCGGCGGCGAGCTGACCATGGGACTGCTGGACCTGCGATACGACGACACCTCCGGCGTTTACTCGGCGCCCCTTCAGATGAAAGCCAACAATGGTGTTTTCGTGATCGATGATTTCGGCCGGCAGCTGGTGTCGCCGCGGGAACTGCTGAACCGCTGGATCGTGCCGCTCGACCGCCGGGTGGATTACCTGTCGCTGAAATACGGGCTGAAGTTCGAGATTCCGTTCCAGGTGCTGGTGGTCTTCGCCACCAACCTGAAGCCCAGCGAGCTGGCGGATGAGGCCTTCCTCCGCCGCATCCACAACAAGATTCGTGTCGACGCGGTCTCCGCGGATGCGTTCGACGAGATCTTCCGGCGCGTGGCGCGCGCCCGAAAGGTCAAGACCACTCCGGAAAGCTTTTCCGAGTTGCGCCGCCTCGTTCTGGCCGACGGGAGAAGCGAGCTCCGCGCCTGCTATCCCGTGGATGTCTGCAATATTCTGAACTCCATTGCGAATTACGAGAACTGCGAAGCCACCGCCAGCCTGTTGGACCTGAAGCGAGCCGTGGAATTGTATTTCACGATGGAATAGCGGAGGGGTGGCCTTCTTGGTAGGGGGCCCGTCTCCGGGTGGGGACGACACGACCGAAACTGGCCGGAACGGCACTTCAGTGCAATAGGCGTGATACGGCCATGTTGACGCTGAACACTCAGGGTTCCGGTTGGCGCGTGATCCGGGATCGATCCGGACAGAGCACATATAAGCCAGCGCGGATTCACTCCCTCTAACAAGCAAACCGGCCTTAGAAGCAACTGGTCGTGTTGCCGCCGTGTCGTTGATATGGTTCCGTCCAGAATGCCGGCTGGTAAGGTTCCGCACACTCTTTCTTGCACCCTGACCAATCAACCTGCCAGCAGTGCAGGACAATTGCGCGTGTGCAGCGAAGCGTGATTCTCGGGCTTGGTGTTCTGCAGCTGTGCTGCCGGCCAGGTCCTTAAGTCAGCTTCAGTTAGGAAAGGAGAGCGAAAATGTCACCGACAGGAGCACAACGGGCGGTCAGCGATAAGTCCGCTGTTGGTCCGTTTCATGTAAGTGTTCCGGAAGAGGAACTTACCGAATTGCGCAGGCGCATCAAGGCGACCAAGTGGCCTGAACGAGAAACGGTTACAGATGCGTCGCAAGGAGTACAGCTCGCGACGATTCAGGCCCTCGCGCGATATTGGGCGACAGAGTACGACTGGCGCAAGGTCGAGGCGAAACTGAACGCCGTGCCGAATTTCATGACCGAGATCGACGGGCTGGAC
>JAIQFK010000030.1 GCA_020073305.1 Terriglobia bacterium | reverse complement strand
GGCAGAAGCACTGGAATGCAAAGAGCTGGCGGGACGTTCTGGAACAAGGAATGAGGGACGGTGCCTTTCTGGAGCGCATTCGGGAAGCGACGCGAACGGGACGGCCGGTGGCGCGCGCTGATTTCGTAGTAGAGTTGGAAGCGCGGCTTCGGCGGCGGTTGCGGCCCGAGAAACGCGGCCCGAAAGCCAAGACGGTAAGCACAGACACGCCACTCAGTTTGGGGGTTTTGTAGCCTGTCCCCGAATCTGTCCTAGTGCTAGTCAATTCAACGGCGACGATGCGGGAAGGTCGGTAACCGCGGGTGCTGTGGTCGTCCACGAGCGCTCTCACGTCGCTGATGACCAAGCCTATGTATTTAACGCCACATTGTTCCCGGGACTCCCAAACTCGGCAAATATCACACATTCACAGAGCGAGGTTCAGGCCTATCTCACAGGGGCGGCCTTCATGGCGGAACACGGGCGTACCCAAGGCAGTCCCCTGCTTTCAGGTGTCCGCCTCAACACTCCGGGTACGATTGGAGTCTTTCTGCAAATTGCCCCGTCGAATAGGCCACCGTACAGGGCATACCCAGCAGAGGTGTTACGTTCCCCAATTTACTAGCCATGAGAACACATTTAGCGCGTTTCGCTTTGCTTGTTTTGCTTCTGAAGAGCGCGTGCGCTGTTGCGCAGGAGAGGCCTCGGCTTGAGCACTATTGTTCGGAACTCGCAGCAAACGGAATTAGTCTGGCGGAAATGTCGGGGACCGACACCAGGCGTGTGAGGCTCGACTTGGTCCTGCAATCGATTCGACTATGTCCTCAAGAATTCATCTCGGCTGCGAGTCTCTTTCCGCCGTCTGAATCTCTCTTATCTGCGATCCGGGACATGATAGCTGGCGCCGATCCATCCGCAATCGCGGTAGCCAGAGACGCCGCCGCGAGGATTCAGCCCGGTAAGGATCCAACCTCAGCGGCGATTGCGAAGCAGTTGCGTGGGTTGCTGGGGCAGCCCCAGCCCGCGAGTTTACGCAATGTGGTCGAAGTGGAGCGCCGCGCCTCTGAAGATCTAGCTAACATGGCAGCCGGACAGCAGGTTCGGGCCGGAGAACGCCAGAGCATCTTGGTGCTAGGCATATTCATTATATGGGTTGCGAACAGGGCGGCGCTAAACGCTGCATTCGAGTCAGTTCCGTCGTCTCAAGAGTGGCTGCGGCGGTTCCCGCCGGGCATCGGAATGGTCGGAGGAGGAAATATCCGTGAAGACCTCAGAGAGTTTGAAAGATCTGTTATCAGGCGGGCGCAAGCAAACGATGGTCCGGTCGACAAATGGTACCGCGGGTTCAAAATTGAGCAGTAGGGAGTGTTTCGGGGACAGGTTACTCAATAGCATTGCGCCCACCAATTGGGATTGAGTAACCTGTCCCCGAAGTCCCCCCGAAATCCCCCCAGGGTTTGGGTACAGGGGCCTGGGAACGGTGGGAACGGGGACAGGCACCACTGTCCACGACGAGCAGACCGGTCAGCCCTGAATGTTCGGGTTAGGGACAGTGGAGCCAGTCCCCGTTCGGCTTCTTACAACGTAATCCCCCCATCCACCGCCAGCACCTGGCCGGTTACATAATTGTCCGGCTCCAGAAAGAATCGCACGGCGCGTGCAACATCCTCCGCGCGGCCGAAGCGCGAAACGATTCCATCGTTAAGATAGTGGTCGTACTTCCCGCTGGCGATGCTGGATTCGGCCATGCCCGCCGCGGTCACGCCGGGGCTCACGACGTTGACGCGGATGTTCGACCGTCCGCGGTATTCCTTCGCCAGGATGCGCGCGGCATGTACCAGCGCGGCTTTTTGCGCGGCGTACGCGGTGGAACCGGGGAACAGCGCGACGGCTTGCATGGTTCCGATCAGGACGATGGCGCCGGGCATGCCCGCGGCCTTCATGCGATCGGCCGCTTCGCGAGCCAGCAGAATCGGGCCGAGATAGTTCACTTCATGCGAGCGCGACATCGTTTCGTGAGGATCGCCCCGCGCCGGATCGCCAGACAAGACGACGAGGCCGTACAACTCCGGTGCCAACTCCAGCAGACGCCGCCGGTCCGCGTCCACGGCCAGATCGGCTTGGACGATTTGCGCGCTTCCGCTCCACCGCTGGGCGCGTTCGAGATTTGAGCGGTAGCTGATCACCAGGCGTGCGCCTTCCGCCGCCAGCAAGCCGGCGACGGCCGACCCGATGCCACCCGAGCCGCCGGCTAAAACGATCTGTCTGCCGAGCAGAGTCTCACCCAACCGCGGCTTCCTTTGCCTCCGGCCATGCCAGGGCCGCATATCCGCACGCGATGGCCACAAGGAACATGGTGAGCACCTCGCTGTCCCCGAGATTCAGTTCGAAAAAGCCGCTCACCATCGTGGCCATCACGAGCGCCGTGGCGCCCCGCAATACGAAGCGCGTGTCGCCCGGTCCGGGAGGCCGCTTGCGAATTCCGCGCGCAAAATCAAGAAGCATCTTAACTAGCGCCCACATCAGCAGCAGCATCGTCGGGATGCCGCGCTCGGCGGCGTAGTGAAGGTAGATGTTGTGCAGGTGGCCATACCATCCGGTGGGCAGCGGGCGCGGCACATCCGCCGGCAAGTAATCGTTGAACTCGAGCCGCACTTCTTCGGGCCCCACGCCAAACCAGGGATGCGCACGGATCATGCGCAGCCCCGTGCGCCAGGTCACGACGCGAAACTGGTTGGAGTCGACATCCTTCCGCGGGCGAAAGAACGAGTTGAACCTCTCGCGAACGGAAAGTGGCCCGAGAAACACGACGAGCGCCAGCACAACCGGGACGCACACCACCACCCATCGCTTCCAAAACCAAAGGAGGTAGAGCCCCGCAACCAGTGTCGCCACCCAGATGCTGCGGGTTTCGCCGAGCAAAAGCGCGATCAGGAGCAGCCCCGCGCACAAGAGCCACGGCCAAAGCCGTCGCCAACGCCGCTCAGCCCCAAACAGCAGGAACGCGCCCAGCATGAGCAGAACGAACATCTCCTCGCCGCCGAAAGTCATCCAGTGGCTCATCGCGCCCGTGATTCTTTCGCCGGTGTAGTACTCGTAGAAGTTCGCATGAAGAGCCCGCGCCTGCCGCATCTTTTGCACGAACTGCACCATGCCCCACACCGCTGTTGCAGCGCCTGTCGCTCCCCAGCACAGGAACAGCCGGCGTATGGAGATCTGATCGCGAATGGTGGAGAACACCACAGGCAGCATGCAAAACACGTAGAACTTGCGGATCTGAGGAAGGCCCGCCGCCGGATGGTCCGCCAGCAAAAGCGAGATCAGTGTGCCGAGCAGGAATAGCCCCAGCGGAGTCCATACCGGCGGCAGCCGCAGCTTCGCGCCCGACAGCAGGAGGGCCGCAATCGCCAGCCCCAGAAGGATCTGCGAGATGGCGATAGAAAACAGGATGGAAACCGCCGAGCCAAAAGCCGCGTAGAATGCGGCACGGAATAGCGCCGGCTGCCAGGAAGTCATTCCAGTCGTTGAGACAAAGTGCTTAGTATGCCAGAATACTTTAAGATTGTCAGAGAGGACCGCGACTCGACAAATCTACTGTAGCAGCCCTTTGCAACCGCGGTGTACCATATGAGACTACCCTCATGAAAGATTTGCTGGAAACGCTCCAGCCCGGTGACCCGGATCTGGAGTGGGCCAACGCCATCGACCCCACCCGCTTGCCCGCACACATCGCCATCATCATGGACGGCAACGGCCGCTGGGCGAACCGACGCAGCCTGCCACGGGTGGCGGGCCACCGTGCCGGCGTGGGGCCGGTGCGCAACACCGTGGAAACCTGCGCGCGTTTGGGAGTCAAGGTCCTGACACTCTACGCGTTCTCCGAGGAAAACTGGAAGCGCCCGCGCGCCGAGGTTGAAACCCTTTGGCGGTTGTTACGCTACTACCTGAAGAAAGAGCTGCCCGACCTGCAAAGGAACGGCATTCGCCTGCAGGCCATTGGGCGGTTGGACGCACTGCCCGCTCCCGTGCGCCGCGAACTGGAATCGGTAGTGGAAGCCACCTCGCGGAATCGCCGCCTGCTGGTGAACCTGGCCATCAATTACAGCGGGCGCTCCGAGATTCTGGATGCCGTGAACTCCATCATCGAGAATGCCCGCCGCCAGGGCCGGCTCGATGCGCTGCACATCGACGAGCAACTGCTGGCTTCGAATCTCTACACGGCGCCTTCACCTGACCCCGATCTGCTCATCCGTACGTCCGGCGAAATGCGCATCAGCAACTTTCTGTTGTGGCAGATTGCGTATTCCGAATTGTACGTGACCGACACGCTCTGGCCCGATTTCAACCGCGCAGAGCTGTTGAAGGCCATCCTGGATTATCAAAAGCGGGACCGGCGCTACGGAGGCCTGAGTAACGGCTGGCACGGCAGGAGCACAGAGGAACAACTGATCGAAGTGATCGCTTCCCCGCAATGAAGCGCCTGCTGACGGCTTCCCTCCTCATCCCCTCCGTCCTCTACGTCGTTTACCTCGGTCCGTTCTGGCTGCTTTTTGCCGTGACCGCGCTGGTCGCTCTCATCTGCTATTCCGAATATGCCGGCATTGCCGCCGGCTACGGCATCGCCAAACCCGGACCCGTTGGTTACGCCGCGGGGCTGTTGGTGCTGGCTATGCGGCCGCCAGACGCCACCCTGGTCTTCACGTTCCTGGCGTTCATCGCGCTCGTACTCGCCTTGCGCGGGGAATTGACCAAAACTCTGCCGAACGCGGCCTTCCTGCTTTTCGGCATCCTCTACATTTTCGGCTCGTGGAAGTTCGCCATTCTGCTGCGCGCTGAAAGCCCGCACTGGCTGGCCTACGGCCTCATCCTGAACTGGGTGGGCGACGCCTGCGCCTATTACGTGGGCAAGAGTCTCGGCCGCCACCCGCTCGCGCCCCGGATCAGTCCGAACAAGACCTGGGAAGGAACGGTGGCTTCGATTGCCGGCTCGGTTCTCTTCGGAGTGGTCTATTTGAACCGCGCACTGCCCGCGGTGTCGCTGCTCGAAGCAGGCCTGCTGTCGGTGACGGTGAACGTCGCGGGGCAGGCCGGCGACCTGGCCGAGTCTGCATTGAAACGCGGCGCCAGCGTCAAGGACAGCAGTTCCCTGTTGCCCGGACACGGCGGCCTGCTCGACCGCGTGGACAGCAGTTTGTTCGCGCTGCCGGTACTTTACCTGAAGCTGTATATGAGCGGCATGCGGTGAGAACCGCCTCAACCCGCGCCCACCTGCGCCAGCACGAAGCTCAGCACATCCGTCCACTCCTCCACCTGCTTGCTCACGGGCAGCCCGGCCGAATGGCCCGCCTTGGTGTCATAGCGCAGCAGCACCGGACGGTCTGAGCCTGTTGCAGCCTGCATGAGCGCCGCCATCTTACGCGCGTGCAGCGGAGCCACGCGAGTGTCCGAATCCCCCGTGACGAACAGCACCGCGGGATATTTCTCGCCCTGCTTCACGTGATGATAGGGCGAGTATTTGTAGAGCGCCTCGAACTGCTTCGCATCGTCCGAAGATCCGTATTCGGAGACCCATAGCTTGCCTAGCAGAAACTTTTGAAACCGGATCATGTCGAGCAGAGGATAGTCGCAGACTACCGCCCGAAACAGGTCCGGGCGTTCGGTCATCGCAGCGCCCACCAGCAGGCCGCCGTTCGAGCCGCCCTCGATCGCCAGATGCGCGGGCTGCGTATAGCCGTTCTCGATGAGCCATTCGGCCGCGGAAGTGAAATCATCGAAGACATTCTGCTTGTTCTCGAGCGTGCCGGCGCGGTGCCATTTTTCTCCGAACTCGCCCCCGCCTCGCAAGTTGGCCAAAGCAAAGATGCCGCCGTGCTCGGCGAAGATCACGGCATCGGTTCGAAAAGCGGGCGTCTCGCTGACGAGAAATCCGCCGTAGCCGGAAAGCAAAGTGGGCCGTTTGCCGTCGAGCTTCAGTCCTTTCTTATAGACCAGAAACATAGGCACACGCGTTTTGTCTTTCGACGGGTACCACACCTGCCGAACCTGAAACTGCGCCGGATCGATGGGCGCCTTCACCTGCGCCCACACTTCCTGATCGCCCTTCGCGACGTCGTAGCGATAAATCGTAGGCGGCTGCGCAAACGAAGTGAAGGTATAGAACGCCTCGTTGCTGTCCCAACGTCCCGCGACTGCGGTCACGGTTCCCAGCGACGGGAAAGCAATGTTGCGGATGTGCTCGCCCTTCGTATCCAGGATCTCCACCCGCGAATTCACGTTTTCCAGATAGTTCACTGCCAGCCGGCCGCCCGTCACCGAAAAGCTCTCGATGACCCACTTGCCCTCCGTCACCACGTCGTGCCAGTTGGCTCGCGCCGGTTTCGCCAAATCGATCGCGAAAATACGACCGTTGGGCGCGTTCCAGTTGGTTCTTACAAACATGCGATCGCCGGCGAATTCGCTGTCAAACTCGGCGTCAACGTCGTTGACCACCGTCACAATCGGGCCATTCAATTTCAGATCCTTAAAATAAACCTCGGTCTTCTTACCCCACCCGTGGCTGATGTCGAGCCCCAGATATCGCCCGTCGCGGGAAAGATCAGCATCTACAAATTCCTCGGGACCCGTGCCTTTGCCGAAAATCTCTTCATCGGACGCCGCGTCCTTGCCTACCCCGTGGCGATAGATGCGCGATCCCTCCGCCAGCCGCTTGGAGTAATACACATCGTGCTTGTCGGGCGTGAGCCGAATGCTCGAGTAACGGGCGCGCGGCAGGCGATCCACTTCTTTATTGGCGCCGAGATCAAGGATGGTTACCGTCACCTCGTCCTCCCCGCCCTGCCGCGTTTCGTATAAGAGCCACTTGCCGTCCTCGGAGACCTCCACCATGTTCACCGATGTGGTCTGATCGCCGCTCGATTTGTTGGGATCAATCAACACCTCGTCGGAGCCGTGCAGCCCGTTTCGGCGGCAGATCGTGAACTGATTTTCGTCCGCGAGACGGCGGGCAAAAAAATAGCGGCCATTCCGCACCACCGGCGTGCCAAAGCGGTCCGTCTTCAGCAATTCCTCGAGCCGCTTGCTGATCGCCGCGCGCCCTGGCAACGGATCCAGCACCGACCGCGTGTACACATTCTGTGCGTCGATCCACGCCCGTGTTTCCGGACTTTGCTGGTCTTCAAGCCAGCGATAAGGATCGTGGATCGTGACGCCGTGGATCGTCTCCGCGACATCGTCGGTGCGCGTCGTTGGAACCGAGGTCGTGAGTGGCGCCGCGAACGCGGCCGCCATCGCCAGTAGAACAAAATGTGGTCTGAACATACGCTAGATTTGAGACGTTGTCTTCCGCCAAATGTAGTACACCGGGATACCGGCGGCAACTATGGCCAGTCCGATCAGCGAAGACTTCGGCGTAGTGACGATGGTATTGATCACGAACCAGAAGGAGACGGCGGCAAAGGCAACGGGCGTCACCGGGTAACCCCACATTTTGTAAGGCCGCGGCAGGCCCGGCGCTTTGTAGCGCAGCACCACCACGCCCAGCACCGCCATCCCGTAGAAGATCCACGCCGCGAAAATCACGTACGAAAACAGCAGTTCGTAAGACCCGCTGATCGCCAGCACCGCGGCCCACACCCCTTGCACGGCAATCGCAACGTGCGGCGTTTCGAATCGTGGGTGAACGCTGCCCACGGACCGGAAGAAAAGCCCGTCCCTTGCCTGGGCGAAGTAGATCCGGGCGAACGTGAGGACCGATCCGTTGCATGCCCCGGTAATCGAAAGCAGGACCGTGAGCGAAACCAACGTGCCGCCGAGCGAACCCAGAGTGATTTCCGCGCTCCGCGCCGCCACCCGGTCGGTCGCCGCGATAGCGGGCACCGACAGGACGCGCAGGTACGCCACATTCGCGGTCAGGTAAATCGCAATGAGCGCCGCCGTCCCCAGCCCCAGCGCGAGCAGCAGGTTCCGCTCCGGCCGCTTCACCTCGCCCGCCACGAAGCTGACGCAGTTCCATCCTTCGTATGCCCAGAGGCAGGCAATCATGGCCACGCCGAAATGCGCCCAGGAGAATTCGCCGGGAACCGCCGCGGGCCCAGCCTCAACATGCCGCGGGACAAGAAACGCGCTGATCACGATGATCGCGAGCCCGGCCAGCTTCAGAAAAGTGAAGGTCCGCTGCACCGCTGCTCCCAGCCGCACGCCGCGATAGTTTACGATCGTGAGCACGGCAATGAGCGCCACGCTGGCCATTTTCGCGGCCAGAGGACTGAGCGGGATGAAATAGGAAAGATAGATGGAAAACCCCGCAGCGAGGGTGGCAATCGCGCCCGATTGCATCACCAGAAAGCTCGCCCACCCGCTGAGGAACCCGCCCAGCGGGCCGTAAGCCTCACGCAAGTAGACGTACTGGCCACCCGTGTCCGGCATCATCGCGCCCAGCTCGGCATAGGCCAGCGCGCCGAAAAAAGACAACAGCCCGGTCACGCTCCACACGAGAAAAATCATGGGAACCGACGGCAGATTGCGCGCCACGGTGTTGGGGACCAGAAAAATCGCCGAACCGATGACGGTCCCCACCACAATGGCCGTGGCGTCGATCAATCCCAGCTTGCGTGGCAGTTCCGCGTTGAGCATGTCTGGCAAGCCTATCGCGCCGCGAGACGCGCCGGCAACTTCTGGGGCCTGCTAACTGAGCCGCGACCGAAGGAAGCGGTTGCTCGGCCGAGTCTCCAAGCAGACGCTTAAGACAAGAGCTACCCGCTACCGAACTTCACGCCCCCGCTGCCCTTGCCTTCTCCGCCTCGCCGGCGAGCGCGCCGTACGCCACGCCTGCAATAGCCGCTCCGGCCAGCGGCGCCACCCAGAACAGCCAAAGTTGCTGGATCGCCCAACCCCCGACGAATAGGGCCGGACCCGTGCTCCGCGCGGGATTCACCGACAGGTTCGTCACCGGAATGCCGATCAGGTGAATCAGCGTCAACCCCAGCCCGATGGCGATGGGCGCGAAGCCTTGCGGCGCGCGGCGATCCGTCGCGCCGAGAATGATGATGAGAAACATGAACGTCAGCACGACTTCGGCGGTCAGGCATGCCACCAGCGAGTATCCGCCCGGCGAGTGTTCCGCGTATCCGTTCGATGCGAATCCGCCAGACAGATCAAATCCCGCCTTGCCGCTCGCGATCACGTACAGAGTGCTCGCGGCGACCACCGCCCCGATTACCTGCGCGACGATGTAGGCGGGCAGCTCCGATGCCGGGAAGCGCTTCCCCACCGCCAGGCCCACAGACACCGCCGGATTCAAATGACACCCGGAGATGTGGCCGATCGCATATGCCATCGTGAGTACCGTTAAGCCGAATGCGCAAGCCACGCCCAAAAAACCAATGCCGACACCCGGAAATGCAGCCGCCAGAACGGCGCTGCCGCACCCGCCGAATACCAGCCAAAACGTACCGACAAACTCCGCTATTGCTCGTTTTTGTAGAGACATTGAACTAGCCTCCGTTACCACGGGTCAATAAGTATACACCGGCAAGACTCCCATACCTCGAGCCGGCCGGCACGGCTTCAGGCTATGGTGGAATCCTCACATGCCTGTTGATGAGCAACGAGGCGAACTGTACGGATGCTGATAAAATGTCAGGGACAGCATGAGCGAGACCGAGAATCCGCTTTCGGGACCGCAGGCGGAAGCAGGCGAGCCGTCCGCCGAACAGAGCATGCCCCTGCCGCTGGCCACACTCGAGTTCCTCATGCTCTCTCTGCGCACCCAGGCGGAGCTGCAACTCGGTCTGATCCACTTCGGCGACGAGAAAGACAGGCCGAAGCCGGATCTCGATCTGGCGCGACACAGCATCGACCTGCTCGGGGTGCTGCACGATAAGACCAAGGGGAACCTCACGCTCGACGAACAGCGCCTTCTGGAGAATTCACTGACGGAATTGCGCTTCCGCTACGTGCAGGCGCTCGAAGAAAGCAAGAAAAGCTGAATGGGCGTGCCGGGCCCATTGAAGATTACGGTGCTGGGCTCTGGCACCAGCGTGGGCGTTCCCACGCCCGGCTGCCACTGCAGCGTCTGCCGGTCTTCTGATCCCCGTGATAACCGCCTGCGGCCCTCGGTGCTGCTCGCCTACGGCGGCTACAACGTGGTGATCGACACCACGCCCGATTTCCGCACCCAGGTGCTGCGCGCCAAACTCGACCGCCTGGATGCCGTGGTGTTCACGCATGCCCACGCCGACCACATGATGGGGCTCGACGACGTGCGCCCTTTTAATTTCCGGCAAGGTGCCCACATTCCCATCTTCGCTGACGCCGAAACATTGACCGCCATCCAGCGCTGCTTCCCTTATATCTTTCATTGTGAGGCGCGGCAATCATCCGTGCCCCAACTGGAAACCCACACGCTCGACGGCCCGTTTGAACTCTTCGGCCGGGAATTCGTGCCCATCCGGCTGCTGCACGGCCGCTCCTCCATCTTCGGCTTTCGCTTCGGTAGCGCCGCTTATCTCACCGATCACAGCGACATCCCCACGGAATCCATGGAGCAGTTGCGCGGCCTGGATGTCCTGTTCCTGGACGCCCTGCGGCACAAGCCGCATCCCACTCATTCCACCGTCGAGCGCTCGATCCGGACCGTCGAGCAGCTCGCGCCCCGCCGGGCTTTCTTCACTCATATCTCCCACGATCTGTCGCACGACGAGACAGAAAGCGCGCTGCCTCCGCACATACGGCTGGCCTACGATGGCCTGGAGATCACCGTGGAGGACGCCGGTTAGATGAGCGCGCCGTGCCGCGTTTTCCGCGGCCTCGACCAGGTGCCTCCCGACTTCGGCCCATCCGCTCTCACCATCGGCAACTTCGATGGGGTGCACGCCGGTCACCGCCGCATTCTCCGGCGCGTGCGCCAGATCGCCGAATCTCACGGCTGGCAGACCGCCGTGTTGACCTTCGACCCTCATCCCACCAAAGTGGTCGCGCCCGCTCGCGCGCCCAAGCTCATGACCCTGCCCGAGCAGCGCTGCGCTCTGATGGGCCAGGAAGGCGTTCAGCAGGTCCTGATCCTCCCTTTCACCGCGGAGGTCGCTCGGCTCTCGCCCGAAGAGTTCGTCGAACACATCCTGGTCCAAAAGCTCGGGGCGCGCGCGGTGGTGGTGGGCGAGAATTTCCGCTTCGGGCATAAGAAGGCCGGCGACACGCGGCTGTTGGAAAGTCTGGGCCAGCGTTTGGGATTCACCACCGAAATCGTACCGGCGGTATCGTGCCGTGGAATCGCGGTCTCTAGCAGCGCCCTGCGCCATCTCGTCGAGTCTGGAGCCGTCGCGCGCGCCGCTCGCTTCTTGATGCGGCCCTATGCCCTCGAGGGCGAAGTGGTGGCCGGCCACGGCGTGGGCAAGCAGAAGACCGTGCCCACCCTGAACCTGGCGGCGCAATCCGAAGTTCTGCCCAAGCGCGGGGTGTACGTGACGCGCACCACCGATTTGGAGGACAATCGTAGTTGGGAATCGGTCACGAACATCGGCTACCGGCCCACGTTCGGGGGGAGCCACCAACTATCGATCGAAACGTTTCTGCTTGATCCGCTCGCCGGCGAAACGCCGCGCGTGATCCGCGTCGAGTTTCTCTGGCGGCTCCGTGAGGAACGAAAGTTCGAGAATCCGGACGCTTTGAAGACACAAATCCTGAAGGACGCCGGGCGCGCCCGGGCCTATTTCCGGCGGTTCAATAAGTGGAAGCGACCATCAGTTCTGGAATACATCTAAGGAGAACTCAAATGAGACTGTCAGAAGGTAAATCGCGGCGCATGAAGGCGCTCGCCAATAAAGCCGGTGTGATTGCTGCGGCCGCCATGGATCAGCGTGGGAGCCTGCAAAAGTCGCTCGCGGCTGGAAAAGGAATCGACAAGAAGCAGGTCACGGATGAAATGATGAGCGAATTCAAGGTGGCGGTCAGCAAGGTTCTGACGCCCCATGCCAGCGCCATTCTGCTGGATCCCGAGTGGGGCCTGCCCGCCGCCAAAGCGCGCGCCAAGAATGCCGGCCTGCTTCTGGCGTACGAGGCCAGCGGCTACGACAACACACAGCCGGGACGCCTGCCGGACCTATTGCCTCACGTTTCCGCCAAGCGCATTGTCGACTGGGGCGCCGACGCAGTCAAGATCCTCATTTATTACACTCCGTTCGAAGATCCCAAGGTCAACGACATCAAGCATGCCTTCATCGAACGCATTGGCGCCGAGTGTGTCGCCAACGACATTCCGTTCTTCGCCGAATTCGTCGGCTATGATCCGCAGGGCGGTGACGAAAAGGGCCTGGAGTACGCCAAGCGCAAACCGGAAATCGTGACCAAGAGCATGCAGGAGTTTTCGAAGCCGCAATATTACATTGACGTGCTCAAAGTGGAAGTGCCCATCAACGCCGAATTTGTGGAGGGATCAGGCGTCTACAAGGGCCAGAAGGCTTACTCGCGCGCCGAAGCGCTGGATCACTTCCGCAAAGCCGCGTCGGTCGCCACCAAGCCGTTCATCTATCTGAGCGCCGGCGTGAGCAACGCGCAGTTCACCGAGTCGCTCCACATGGCGTCGGAATCGGGCACCGATTTCTCGGGCGTGCTCTGCGGCCGCGCCACGTGGAAGGAAGGCATTCCCATCTACGCCAAGCAGGGCGTGAAAGCCCTGGAAGACTGGCTCTCGAACGAGGGCGTCAAGAACATCAACGCCGTCAACGACGCCATCAAGGCCGCCAAGCCCTGGTACGCCAAGCTGGAAGCGCCGGTTCCGGCGTAGCTTAACCGCCAAGGTTCAGCGTACAGACCACAGGTTCTGGCTCCTCGTGGAACACGAACGCCGCGTTCTTCACGTGCGCACGCCTTCGATAGGCGCGCAGCCCGCACCAGGCTGATAACAAGACACTGATGCAAATCACCGTTGCGGGCCGGCTCCGCAGCATCTCGTGTTCGAGAAACGCCATCACGTGCGTATAGAAGAGGAAGGCCACCCAGTAGGCGGTCAGAAGCATGACCACGGGAATCCGGCCGGGGACGTAAGAGCATGTGAACGGCAGTTTTTCCAGGCGCCACACGAGCGCTTCCACCAGCAGCAGCGACAGTAGCGAACAGTAAGCCGCGTGAATCAAAGCCGTTTCCAGATCGAACAGGAAACCATAGACGATGACCACAACGGCCGCCACCGGCGCCACAACCAGCAGCATCATGCTGGCACGGGCGCCCGCGAGATAGTCCGTCTGTTCCCGGCGCTCGGTAACTTGGAAAATCCAATTGGCGGAAAGCTCGGACGGGATGTTGAAAATGAAACGCATGCCCGACAGCAGGAAGAACGAGATCACCAGTGGCAATGAGAGCATCACTACTTCCTGCGCGGGCTTCCAGGCCTGTCCGCTCTGCAACGCAAGTGCGACAGACTCCTCCAGCACCAGCGCCAGCCCCGTACCGGTGTAAGCCGCCAGGAGCAGCCGGTGCTTCGGACTTCGAAGCATCGTCTGCAGCGAGAAGCGGCAGACCGCGCGCTCCAGCGGATTTCGCAGCAGGCCGCGGATCAGAGCCCCGAGTGCCATTCCGCGCCCGCGTGAGGTCGCCCCGCTGGCGTCAACGGCTCCCTCGAGCGAAGCGCGTGTGTACCGCCCGTAAGCCACCGCGTAGGCGGCCACCGAACTGGCGCTCGCCAACCCCAGGCCGCAGAGTCCGATGCGCGCCAGACTGCGGAATGCCGGGTCCGCCGTGCCTTCGAGCACCTCGCTGACGCCCACAAACCACATCGGCGGAAAAAACCGCGCCATCGCTGCGCCTTCGCTTTTCCAGCGCGGCATCTCCTCGAGGATGGCCGGGAAAAAGAACAGCACGGCGAGCATGCCGAGAACCGAAATCACCTGGATGCCGGTCGATATGCGGCGAAACCATTTCGGCGGGAACGTATTGATCAGAATTCCCTGCACCGAGACAATCAGCAGGAAAGTGAACCCGCTCGCGCCGATCGTGCCCGCGGCGTGCGCCACCGTGAAGCGCGCCAGGTTGGCCAGCCCGCCCATGTTTCCCTGCGTCTCGAGCGGCGGAAGCAACAGAATCGATCCGGCGTTGACGTCCACCGAGAAGATGACCAGGAACACCGCCAGTGCCGCGAATTTGGCGGCGAAAATGGTCCGGGGCCGCACCGGAAGCGGCATCAGAATGGTCTGGTCGCGATGGTCCAGCATCAGCGCGTCCCACTCGAGAATCGAAAGCACCCCCATCACCAGCATCGAGAAGAACACGAAGATCAGCTTGATGTTCCAGCTCCGCGCTGCTTCCGCATCCATCATCAGCAGGGGCAAAAGCAAGAGCGGGACGAATAAGCCCGGTGTCGCCAGCAACCCCAGGGCCTGGCTCAGCGTGGCGTGGAAATCCGCCTGCGGAGAAAGCAGGTCATTTTCGAAAAACCGCGTAAAGAAATTGCGCGTCAGACGGACGAACTGCCCCTTCTCTGCCTGAAACGTCATGTCTCCATCACCAGTTCGAACATCTGTCGAGCCACGCTTTCGATGTTATCCGAAGCCACCAAATCGGAAAACACCGCTTCGAGCGAAGGCTGGTTCCGCAACTGCCGCAGTTCCTCGATCGAACCGCGTCCCACCACTCGCCCGCGATGCAGGATCACCACATCCGAACAGACGTTTTCGACCAGACTCAATTCGTGGGAGCTGCACAGAATAATCTTGCCCTCGCCGGCCAGGCGCGACACCAGTTCGCGGAAGACGAGTCCCGCCGTGATGTCCAGCCCCGAGATGGGCTCGTCCAGAATGAGGATCTCCGGATTGTGAACAAGCGCCGCCGCAATTAGGATCTTTTGCTTCATCCCTTTCGAATAGGAGGAAATCGGCGCGTATTTGTAATCTTCCAGCAGGAACAGGCTGAGCATGCGGCCGATCTTGCGCTCCAGCGCCTCGGAAGGAAGGCAGCGTAGCTCCCCCACCAGTTGCAGGTACTCCCAACCGGTTAGATACGAATACAAGTGCGGCTCTTCCGGCACGTAGCCCAGCAGGGATTTGTACGCGATCAGGTCTTCCCGGATGTCTTGCCCGCGGTAGAGGACCGTTCCCGCTGTCGGCTCCAGCATTCCGGTAATGATCTTGATCGTGGTGCTCTTGCCGGAGCCGTTGGGCCCCAGATACCCGCACACCTCGTGTGGCCGCACGGTGAAGCTGACGTTGTTCACGGCCGTGAGCCGGCCGTAGGATTTCGTGACATTCCGGATCTCGAGCATCGGTCTCCCCTCGCCGTGTCCCCGCGGCGCCGTGTCTCCGCGTCGGCGGTATCCCCGCGGCGCCGGCCTCTTGGGGCTCTAGGATTTAGACACCGAAACCCGTGGTTTCGGATAACAGGACGCTATACGCGATTGATCTACTTCTATTATGATGGCACTTCGCCATGTCGATGCAAAACAGGATCGCGTTTGTGACCGGCGCCAGCCGGGGCATCGGACGAGCCTGCGCGCTCGCACTCTCCTCGGCGGGAGCGCGCGTCGTGCTGGCCGCCCGGCAGGTCGATAAGCTGGAACAAGTTGCCGCCGAGGTCCGCTCATCCGGCGGTGACCCGTTCGTCGTGCCCATGGATCTCAGCGCCACCGATTCCATCCGTGCGGCGTTTTCCAAGGCCTCCAAAGAATTCGGCCGCATCGATATTTTGGTCAACAACGCAGCCATCACCAAAGACGGCCTCGCCGTCCGCATGAAGCAGGAAGATTGGGACGCCGTTCTCGCTACCAATCTCACCGGCGCTTTCGTCGCCACCCAGCAGGTGCTGCTGAGCATGATGCGCGAGCGCTGGGGCCGCATCGTGAACATCACGTCGGTCGTGGGCGAGGCGGGCAATGCCGGCCAGGCCAACTACGCGGCATCCAAGGCCGGTTTGATCGGGCTCACAAAATCGCTCGCGCAGGAGATGGCCTCCCGCGGCATCACCGTGAATGCGGTCGCGCCCGGCTTCATAGACACCGACATGACACAGGGACTGGCTCCGGACTTGAAAGACAAAGTGCTCGCCGGCATCCCGCTCAAGCGCCTCGGCACTCCCCAGGACGTCGCCGCCGCCGTGAAATTTCTCGCCAGCGAGGAAGCCGGCTACATCACCGGCCAGGTGCTCAACGTCAACGGCGGCATGTACATGTAACCACCGCCAGATTCGCGAGGGCGCTCGTGGCGCTCAAACTGCGCGGCCCTGGCGCGCCTCACTTCCCTACCCTTCCCTCCAACGCTCCGCTCACAGAAACATTGTTCCTCTCCAGCGTTTCTCCCAATACCTGATCCAGTGATACGCGCGCACGGCTGTACGAAGCCAGTGCGCCAACCTCAGCCGCCCGCGCCGCCGCCAGACTGCGCTGCACCACCACCAGATCGTTGATGGTCGAGGCGCCCAGCGAGAACTTTCGCTGCTCCTTCCCGAGCAACTGCTCGTTCAGGACTCGCGTATCCACAGCCGTGGAGTACCTCGCGCGGGCTTGGCGCAGCGCGATCACCTGGTTCGAAATGTCCACCACGAGCTGATTGAGGCTTCGCCGCGTGACCAGCTCGTTCTGCCGCAACTGCAACTGGTCAATCCCATAATCCCCTTGCGCGACGCGATTATGGAACAGGGTCTCGAACAGCACGGCAGCTCGCCGGTTCGGGAAATTATTGCGAAAGACCTGTCCCAACGCATTCCCCAGGCCGCCCACGTAATAGGGATCCGCCGTGATCCCGGATTGAGGGCTGGCCGTGCCGGACAAGCCGCTCTCGGAGAGCGCACCCAGCCCTTGCAGGATCGGCAACACGCCACTAGCGGTTCCCCGCGCCGAGATCTCCGCCGTCTCCTGGTTGATCTTTCCCAGCGCTATGTCCGGCCTCTTCGCCAGCGCCCGGGCCACCAGCTCCCGCAACGCCGGCAATTCGTCCCGCTCGGGAACTTCAATGTGGTCAAGCGGCACGATCTCCGCCTGGTCGACGAGCGGATCTTCCAATCCATTCCGGCTCAGAGCGTTCTTCAGCAGGTTCTCCTGCTGATGCACCGTCGACTGAGCAATCGCCAGTTCCTGCTGCCGCGTCGTTAGCTCGGCCTGTGCCCGGTACATGTCCACTCTCGCCAGCGCGCTGAGTTCGATTTGCCGCTTGGTATCGTTGTAGAACTTCTGCGCCACGGCTAAGGAGCGCTCCCTCGCCTTCACGGCCTCGTCATCGCTGACCAGGTCCCAGTAGAGATTCAGCACGCTCGCCACCAGGTTGAGCAACTGCGACCGGAACGTCTCCTCGGCCAGGTCCACGTTCTTTTCAGCCACATGAATGAACCGGCTGTTCACGCCCACACCGAAACCTTGCAGGAAATTGTGGCGGATGAAGACCTGAACCACGGGCGCGACGGAGGGATTGAGGAAGTCGGTCGGCGTGTTCTCTTTCAGGTACGATTCGTTGGCCGACACCTGCACGAAGCCCCCCGTCAGCAGGCCCTCCTGGACAACCGTGTCGTAGATGTGCCGGGTACCCACCAGCGCGGGCGTCTGGCTCTGGATCGTATTGGGCTGCGGCGTGGTGGTATGCGAAAAGGCCGTCGCGTTCTGGAGAACGGGATCGAGGTTGGGAGTGATCGGCCCAATCTGCGAAACCGTCGCCGCGCCGGCGCCACCACTGCTGCTGCCGCCTCCGCTCCCGCCGAGGCCGGCGCTCAACTGGCTGCCGGCGATGCCTTGTCCACTGGTGGCCTGGTTCACCAGCGTGTTGCCCCCGGTCACGCCGCGAAGCGGACCACCGGCCTCCTGCCGTTCCAGTTGCCACGCGGCGAGGATGGGCCCGTACCGGTCGACTTCCAGATCGAGGTTATTCTCGATCGCCAGGGCAAGAGCGTCTTGCACCGTAAGATAAAGTCTGCCGGCTCGAATCAGGCCGCGCAGCCGGTCCGAGTTCTTTAAGCGCACTGGGGGAATCGTTGGCGCCTTGTACGGCCGCACAACCACCGGAGCTTTGGGCTTCTCTACCAGCAACGATTCTTGGGCGCCTGCCTGGGAAATCAGGAGACTCCAGGCCACCAACACCGCGAATGTTTTTTGGCGCTTCATTTCTGGCTCCTGATCACTTCTTCTCATTCCGAACAGAGTCCGGTATCGACGATGCCCGGGCGACTTGCCCCGTCTTCGCCTCCTCCATTGAAATCCCGTACTGTTCCAGCGTTTGCCCTACTGCCTCGTCATAGGCAATCCTCGCATGCGTGTAATTGGCCATCGACTGCACTTCCGCGCTTTGGTCGTTGTTCAGATCCCGCTGCGCTTGTACCACCAGCGGGATGCTCGACGTGCCGAATTGAAACTTCTTGCGCTCCGCATCCAGCGTCTGCTGCGCCAGCACTCGCGTGGCGACAGCGGTCTCGTAGCGCACCCGCGCTTGCTGCAAACCGATGACCGCGTTTTTCACATCCACGCGAACCTGGCTGATGCTTCTCTGCATCTGAAGCTCGGCCTGCCGCAAGGCGAGCTGGTCGGCCACGTAGTCCGCCTGGGCGGCTCGGTTCCGGAACGCAATGTTCAGCGAGAAACCCACGGCGTAATTGGGATAATTCCGGCGGAAGATCTGGCCCAGAAGATTTCCATACCCGCCCACTACGAATGGGTCGGGGATGTTCGCGCCGTTGGCTAACGCGTTCGCACTTCCGGTCAAGGCATTGTTCGTGAAGTCGGCGAAAGCCTGCAGTGTGGGCAACAGGGCGTTCTTGCTGCCTGCGAGGTTGATCAGCGTGCTCTGTATGTTGATCCGCGTCTGCTCCAGTTCCGGCCGCTTGGCGAGCGCTTGCTCCACCAGTTCCGCATTCGGTTTGAGATCCTCTTTCTCCGGAACTTGAATGCGGTCCAGCGTCACAATGTGCACATCATCCAGCCACGGGCTGGCCACCCCATTCCGGCTCAGCGCGTTCTTCAGCACCGTCTCCTGCTGCGCCACGTTGGTTTGCGCAATCAGGAGATTCTCCTTGGACGACGAAACTTCCGCCGCCGCGCGCGTGATTTCGATGGCCGACAGGGTTCCAATCGCTACCTGCTTCTTGTTGTCTTCATACAGCTTCTGTGCGGTCTCAAGCGCCTGCCCCTTAATGCGCAGATCTTCGTTGAAGCTCACCAGGTCCCAGTAAAGATTCAGGGCCGCCGAGATCGTGGTAATCACCTGGCGTTTCACCTGCAGGTCGGTGACTTGCATATTGTTCTTGGCCACTCGGATGTTGCGATTGTTGACGGCAATTCCGAAGCCCTGCAGCAGGTTTTGCGTGATGAAAAGATCCAGGAAGCCTTGCGTGTAAGGGTTCAGGACAAACACCGGGCTGTTGAGCGAGCTCTGGTAACTCCCGTACGTAAGCTGCGCGCTGGTTCCCGTGGCAAACGTCTGTCCGTAGCCGAACTGGAAAGTCCTGCTGTCGTTCAGAAGCGAGGGAACCCCGACCAGGACCACGTTGCTCTGCGCCGCGGTGCTGTGTTGAAAATTGCCGAACGCGAACAGATAAGGATCCAGATTCGGAGGCGGAGTGCCATATCCTACGACGATTCCGCCGCCCGAGCTCACACCGGACCCGCTCTCCGCCAGGCCGACGGCGCTCACGCTCACTCCCAGCGTGCTGACGCTCACCGGTCCCGGGTAGATCGGTGTGCCCACGCTACGCAGAAGGCCGCCGCCCGATGTTCGCCGCAAAACCTCTCGCGCCAGAACCGGCCCATAACGCTGGATCGCGATGTCGATATTGTTTTCGAGCACCAGGGCGATGACATCCTGAACGGACAGATACAGGCTGCCTCCGCGCACCAGCGACTCCAACCGCGGCGTGTTCGAAAAGGTTGCCGGTGGAACGATGCGGCGTTCCCAGTGGAACGGCCGGAACAGAGGCCCCACCACCGGCAGTGGCTTGGGCTGCTCAATCGTGATCTCTGAGGCCTGGACAAAGCTGGATAAGACCAGCGTGATCGAGACGGCCATCGAGAGGTTGCGGGAGTATCTCATGGTTGTTAGCGTCCTGCGTCGTTCAGCAACGGCGCGATAAATGCAGTTCAGAGATACGCAGTTGCACACCAGTCGCCATCGACCCGCGAACTCGGGCACGATTCCGGATTTTCTCTTCCGCGTATCTGGTTCAGACCAAAGGGCTGCCTCTGGAATTCTGTCGCAATCAAGCGGCAACCCGCAACAGAGCCCGTTTCCGCCGCCCGCGACTGTCCGGTTTCGCGACAGATTGTCCGCTTTTGCAATCCTACGCCCGCGCTACCATGAAGGGCAGTTCGACAAGAGCCTGGGTGGGCTTCGCACGTTAGTTGTTACGGAAATGAAGACGCTGAGTCGGGCTACCGAAGAAAGACGCGCGATGGAGGCTGACATCCGCGACCTTCGTCGCCGCCCAGAAGCGCACCGATCAGAAATTCGAGCGTCTGGTCGAAATCCCCAGCCGCCGTTCCAACGACCGCCGCTAAATCTCCAAAATCAGCGATTAGCTATGCTGGCGGATGCGGAATCGATAGTCCGCGCCAGAATCATTTCTCGGGATCCGAAGAGTGCGCTGCATCCCCGCTCAGCGCTGCTCCATTCTAGCGTTCCCGCTACCCCACTCTAAATCTCTAAAATCACCGGCATAATCAGCGGCCTGCGCGAGGTCTGCTTCTGGATGTAGCGCTTCAAATCCGCGCGGATCTTCTCTTTCATGACGCCCCAGTCCGTCATCTCTTCCGGATTCGAAGTTTCGAGCGTCCGCTGCACCACCTGCCGCGCCGCCTGCATGAGTTCCGACGCTCCGTTCTCCGCACCGGTGAATCCGCGGCTCACCAGTTCCGGAATGCCCTCGATGCGCCCTGTATGCTTGCTGATGGCGATGATCGGCAGCACGATGCCGTCTTCGGAAAGATGCCTTCGGTCGCGGATGACCACGTCCTCCACCACCTCGTCCACCGAGCCCGAATCGATGCACACGCGGCCCACCGGCACGCGCTCGCCGCGCCTGGCGCCATGCTGATCGATTTCGAGAGTGTCTCCCGTCGTCATCACGAACGTCTCTTCCATCCCCGAGTGCCGCAAGTGCTCGGCCAGCCGTGCGTGTTTATCCATCTGCCGGTATTCGCCGTGGATGGGCACAAAATAACGCGGCCGCACCAGGTTCAGCACCAGCCGCAATTCTTCCACGCTCGCGTGGCCGGACACATGCAGCGGCGGATTCATGCTTCCGTACATTACATCGGCGCCGCGGCGCGCCAGGTGATCCACCATGCGGTAGATCAGTTTCTCGTTGCCGGGAATAATGCGCGAGCTCAATACCACCGTATCGCCGCGCTCGGCCGAGATGTGCTTGTGATTGTCCACCGCCACCCGCGAGAGCGCCGACATCGGTTCGCCCTGCGTGCCCGAAATCAGCACCGTAACCTTGGATGGCGCCGCATCCATGGCGTCCTGCGGGCGAATCAGAACGCCGTCGGGAATCGTCAGCAGGCCCAGTGAGTGCGCGATCTCGGAAACCGAGGTCATGCTTCGCCCCACGATGGCCACCTTCCGCCCGAACTCTTCGGAGATGTCCAGGATCTGCTGGATGCGATGGATCGACGAGCTGAAGCATGAGATGAGAATGCGCCGCTCCGCCCGGTTGAAGATGTCCTCGAGGCGCGGGCGCACGGCGCGCTCGGACTCGGAGTACCCCAATCGGTCCGCGTTGGTCGAGTCCGACATGAGCAGCAGCACGCCGCGCTTTCCGTAGTCCGCCAGCGTGTGCAAATCGAACAGCTCGTTATCGGTGGGAGTGGGATCGACCTTGAAATCGCCCGTGTGAATCACCACGCCGACCGGCGTCGTAATCGCCAGCGCCACCGCGCTCACAATGGAGTGCGTCACATGGATGAACTCGATCTTGAATGGGCCGATTTCCAGCATCTGCCGCGGCGTAATCGTGTGGAGGTCCACCTCTTCGGGAAGGTCGTACTCCTCCAGGCGGCGCTCCACCAGCGCCAGCGTAAATGCCGTTCCATAGACCGGGACGCTCAATTCGGTCAGGAAGAACGGCACGGCCCCGATATGATCTTCGTGGCCGTGGGTGAGAATCAGGGCGCGGACGTGCTCGCGGTTGTCGCGCAGATAGGTGAGATCAGGCGTGACTAGGTCGACGCCGAGCAGTTCATCCTCCGGGAACATCATTCCCGAGTCAATGACGATGATGTCATCTCCATAGCGGAGCGCCATCATGTGCATCCCGAACTCGCCCAGACCGCCGAGCGGGATCACGCGCAGTTTATTTGCCAAGGGGTTTCCTAAACTCCAGTCTACAGACTACTTGCCCAAAAATAGAAATGCTCACCCCGAAGGGTGAGCATTCAATCCCCCTGTTCTACCAGGGTGATGTTCGATGGGAGAATCATTTTCGACGGCATCGCAACCGTCAAAAACTTAGTGATTGGATGATAGTTTCCAGCGGGCATTCAAGTCAAGAAAAAAACCGGGCGAAAAAAACCACTTCTAAGCGTCAGCAGCTTTTGCACTTACGGCCAAAGAGCATTTCCACAGGCGTTGTGGAAAAAGACGGGAGCCGCCGGTTTGGGACGGCCATTTCAGGGCTAAACCAAAGATAACCTTTGCCTTACCGATCCATCAGATGGAGCGTGATCATCGAATCGGGCTCGCCTGTCGGTCCGCCGCGCCGCCGGAGGCTCCGCACACCTCCATAGGAAAGCCCTGCCACCACGAAGAACGCCAGCAGTATCCCTATGAGTTCAAAGGCATTTATGACCAGGTCCCCGATGTTGTCGCGGCGCGTCGGAACCCGTTCGCTCCAGGTGATATTTGGCTCGTACCGGACTTGGGCCAGCAGCCTCTCCGCATCGTCCGGGCTGGCTGGAGAGAGAATGACCGCCACCAGAGGCCCGGTCCGCTTTGCCATCGCCCCGGAAATCCTCTGGAAATCCACAAGACGTTCGCGGGCGATCTGAGGCGTCGGGTAGGAGAAGATCGCCAGTTTCATTTCGCCCTTGGCGGTCTGGAAGGCGGCGAGCTGTGCCTCGGCACCCACGTGGAATGCGGCCGTCGATGGCGAAATGCCGGGGCTGAACTTCTCAAGTCCAACGGGGCCAGTGACATACCGCTCTGAGTTCGAAACCAATTGCTTTTCAGGCAGATAGCCGCTCAACGCCGGGAGGGGGCTCTGGTCCAGCCGGGGCAGGGTCTGGAACAGAGTGTTGATTTCCGCTACAGTCGGCTTATAGCCCTGGAAAAAAAGGAGATAGTTGCCATGGGCCAACATAGCGGAATCGGCAGTCTCGACGGCCAGCTTGCCTAAAGCAGACGTCTTGGCGTTGGCCGGCCGCTGCCAGTCGAAGGCGCCGAGCGCACCGGTCGAATCCTGGAGCTGGTAAGCGAACGCCGTGAATTTCAGGGAGTCCGACTCATAGTGGGCCTGCTCGGCCACTTGGAGGCCGTATTCGTCCCAAAGCGGCCGGTCGGAGACGTGAACCGGCTGATTCGCCGTGCGGTGGAACGCGCCGAAGTTGTCGGGCCACACTCCGGCGTAAGAAAAGGCCGGCAGAAGGAGAAGCAACAAATGTCGCATCGAATTTAAGCCCCGTGGCACTTTTTGTATTTTTTGCCGCTGCCGCAGGGGCAGGGATCGTTGCGGCCGACTTTGTCGCCCTTGATGACCTGTTTGTTCTGGCCGTTGGCGCTTGAATCGCTGCCGACCATTTGGAGTTCGGCCAGCTCTTTTTCCTTCTTGCGCTGGATGTTCCGCGTGAAATCCTGAATCGAGGTTTGGGCGAGGGCGCGCTGTTGATCGGTGGCGGCGGGTGAGGGCTCGGCCTCTTCCCCGCCTTCTTCGTAACCATTCTCATCCACGTTGAACGGCAGTCGCGGACGGCCGCCCTCGCCGGGTTCCCGGGCGATCTGCAGGAAGTACAGGAAGCGGACCGTCTCGTCCTCAATGCGGTCCATCATGTCCTGGAACAGAGTGAAGGACTCCTTCTTGTACTCGACGAGGGGATCTTTCTGGCCGTAGCCACGCAGACCGATGCCTTCCTTGAGGTGGTCCATCGAGAGCAGGTGGTCTTTCCACTGGTCGTCGATGACCTTGAGCATGATCCAGCGCTCGCTCTGGCGCATGAGGTCGGCGCCGATGAGGTCTTCTTTCTGCTGATATTTTTGAGCGAGTTGCTCGTAGATGACTTCCTCAATGGCCTCGCGTCGCATGCCCGCCAGGTCGCTGAGTTCGATTTTGTGGCCGAACTGGCTGAGCACGTCGGTGCGGAGCCCGCTCACATCGTAGGTATCGGGGTGAGAACCGTCGGGGCAGCGGATGTCGATAAACGCACCGAGGGCGCCGCGCACCATTTCCAGCACGCGCTCTTTCTGGTCGAGGCCCTCGAGCAACTGGCGGCGCATGCCGTAGACGGCCTGCCGCTGCTTGTTCATGACGTCGTCGTATTCGAGCAAGTGTTTGCGGGCTTCGAAGTTCTGAACTTCGACCGCCTTCTGCGCGGCTGCGATGCGCTTGGTGATGAGTCTGGACTCGATGGGCACGTCCTCTTCCATGCCCAGGCGCAGCATGAGATTCTGCATGCGCTCGCCGCCGAAAATGCGCAGCAGGTCGTCCTGCAACGAGAGGTAAAAACGCGAGCTTCCGGGGTCGCCCTGGCGTCCGGCGCGTCCGCGGAGCTGATTGTCAATGCGCCGCGACTCGTGCCGCTCGGTAGCCAGAATGTGCAGGCCGCCCAGCGAAACCACTTCGTCGTGATCTTTGTCGGTCTCCTGTTTGTACTTCTGCAGTATGGCGTCCCACTCGGCGCGCTCGGCGGTTCCGACGCCGCTGATCTGCAGTTTGTCGGGATCCTTGCCCTGCTTGCGCAGCGCTTCCTTGGCCATGAACTCGGGGTTGCCGCCGAGCAAGATGTCGGTACCGCGGCCGGCCATGTTGGTGGAGACCGTGACGGCGCTTTTGCGCCCGGCCTGCGCCACGATGGTCGCTTCACGCTCGTGGTGCTTGGCGTTCAAGACCTCGTGCTTGATGCCCATGCGCTTGAGCAGCCCGGAGAGGCGCTCGGATTTCTCCACGGAAATTGTGCCCACCAACACCGGCTGTCCCTTTTCCGTGAGCGTTTGGATTTCCTTGGCGGCGTTGCGGAACTTTTCTTCTTCCGTGCGGTAGACGACGTCCGAATACTCCTTGCGGACCATGTTCTTGTTGGTGGGGATGACGGTGACGTCGAGGTTGTACGTCTTCTGAAATTCAGCGGCTTCGGTTTCCGCTGTACCGGTCATGCCGGCAAGCTTTTTGTACATGCGGAAATAGTTCTGGAAGGTGATGGTTGCGAGGGTCTGGTTTTCGCGCTCGATCTTGACGTCCTCCTTGGCTTCGACCGCCTGGTGAAGGCCGTCCGACCAGCGGCGTCCGGGCATCAGGCGCCCGGTGAATTCGTCGACGATGATGACCTGGCCATCCTTGACCACGTAATCCTTGTCGAGATGGAAGAGCACATGCGCCTTCAGCGCCTGCTGCACGTGGTGGTTGTACTCGATGTTGGCGGGATCGTAGAGATTTGGCAGACCCAGCAGCTTTTCGACCTTGGAGACACCTTCTTCGGTCAATCCCACGGCGCGATGCTTTTCCTCGACAGTGAAATCGCCGGTGGTGTACTTTTCGCCGGGTTCCTTGCCCTCGATCACCTCGCCGCGGACCAGCTTGGGGATGATGCGATTCACCTTGTAGTATTTGTCGGTGGATTCCTCGCTAGGGCCGGAGATGATGAGGGGGGTGCGCGCCTCGTCGATCAGGATCGAGTCCACCTCGTCGACGATGGCGAAGTGATGCCCGCGCTGCACGCAGTCCTCGATGCGGAACTTCATGTTGTCGCGCAGGTAATCGAAGCCGAATTCGTTATTGGTGCCGTAGGTGATGTCGCAGTTGTAGTTTTCCTTGCGCTCCTCATCATCCAGGTCGTTGACGATAACGCCGACCGACATTCCCAGAGCCTTGTAGATCCGGCCCATCCACTCGGCGTCACGATGGGCCAGGTAATCGTTGACCGTGACCACGTGCACGCCCTTGCCATCGAGCGCATTGAGGTAAACCGGCAGGGTGGCGACCAGCGTTTTGCCTTCACCGGTCCGCATCTCGGAGATCCTGCCCTTGTGCAGCACCATGCCGCCGATCAACTGCACGTCGAAGTGCCGCATGTTGAGGAAACGGCGGCCGGCTTCGCGCACCACGGCGAAAGCGTCAATCAGAAGATCGTCGAGTGCCGCACCCTGAGCGAGCCGCTCTCTAAATTCAATGGTTTTGGCGGCGAGATCGATGTCGGAGAGTTCGCGGAGCTCGGGTTCGAGCGCATTGATGGCCACAACGGCCGGCATGAGCGCCTTGACTTCGCGCTCGGTCTTGGTGCCGAAGATTTTAGCCAGAATGGCGTCGATCATACAGACGGTCTCGTACGGAGGGGGAAAGCCTTTTCCATTTTACCTTAAGGTGCGGCGCGACGAGAGGATTTCAGTGGATGGAACCGGTCGCTACGGGGTGGACGACAACCGCTTGCTTTGCGCGCGGCTCAGTGAGCGGCCGGGTGGCAGGCAGTCACCGGGCGGTGGTAGCGCAGGTTCGTCGGCAGCGTCGTATACTCGACACAGGGAACCCATGGACTTAGAACATTTCAAGCAGCGGCTGCTGGACAAAGAACGGGGACTGCTGGCAGACATCGGGCGCTTTGAGAGCGAGGCACGCGAGGCTGCCAGTTCCGAAGCCGGGGATCCGCTAGATAAGGCCAGTTCCTCCGAGGGCAAATCCACATCCTTTGAAGAAAGCAACCTGGAATGGCAGACGCTGGTCCAGGTGCGGGACGCCTTGCAGCGAATCGGACACGGCAGTTTCGGCAAGTGCATCGACTGCGGACGTCGGATTGAACCGGTCCGGCTGGAAGCGATTCCCTGGACGCCTTATTGCCACGAGGACCAGGAACGGCACGACAAAGCAGTGCCGGCGCACGGCAGCTTGACCCTATAAGCGTTGCCGGAGAACCTTAGCGATCGGGCCGAGCCTGCTCAGCCCCTGCTTCGAGCAGCAGGTGGCCGGTAAACTCGACGCCAAGTCTTGGCTTGCCCGCATCGACAGTTCCCAAGTCTCTCCCGTTGTCGTAGTCAAAGACGCGGTACGTTCCTGGCTGGAGGCCTCGCAATTCAATTTCACCCTTCCAAGGCTGGGAGCTGCCGGGCGCAAAGAACGCGTAGTACATTTTGCCGTCCTTCTCAATGGCGTAAGCTTCCGGGACATCGTAGCCGGTGGTGTAGAGATCCAGAAAGTTTCCCTGGGAAAGCATCTTCGCGTTGTAGATGCCAATCCACTTTTTCCATATGGATTCCTTCTCGGGCGTGAGGACCACATTGCGGAAGTGGGGCCGTGGAGGATCGTCCGGCCAGATGAACTTGGTGCCGATCACTCCGCCGGTTCCCAGGGTTGAGGCAAAGTCCTTGCCGGTCTCGACGTAGTCCTTTCCCACTGGCCGCATCTCGCTTAACTCGACGTGGTCTCCGTACACGGCGGCTTGCGGTCCCAGCAACGCCTTGTACATTTTGATGCGGCGGCGAATCTGGAAACCGCCGACCGGGTCGGCAGTCACCGGCTGATCTTCATACGGAAGCCATGCCAGATTCGGCGTAGTGCCACAGGGGCAGATCTGGATTACGCTCTCGGGTTTCAAGGCGCGCGTAGTCTCGAAAATCACTCGATAGACTTGAGCCATCGCGCGGACGGAATCCTCCGGCGATTTGTGATGGTGCGCGGGATTGTAACAGAGCGGCACACTGTAAACGCTGTCCATCTTGTGCCCGTCGAAGCCCCAGTCGCGAATAAACTTTTCCACCAGCTTGCGGTGAAACTCCTGGACCTCGGGCAACGCAGGGCAAAGCGCGGCCACCGTGCTCACGGGACTGATCATGGGCGCGTGGCGGCCATTTTTGTCGAGGATCAGCCACTCTGGATGTTGCTTGACCAGCTTGGCTACCGCCATGGGTTTAGGAAGAGCGTGCTTGCCGTGACCGTCCTCGACGGCGATAGGTTGCCACCAGAGCTGGACCAGGAACCCCTGCCTATGAAACTCGCCGACGATTTTTTTAATCGTGTCGCCGGGGAGGGTGTCGGCCCGCGGATTCCAGTCACCGTAGTTGTCGAACCAGCGGTAGTCGAGGGTAGCCCAGCGGATGCCCAGTTGTTTGAGCTTCGGGATGGTGCCCAACATCTGGGCGGGCGTGAAATCCTGCTCGTAGCCCCAGCCGCACCAGTTGACGGCGTAATCCGCGCGGGTCGAGTGTGGGAGCGTCCAGCCATCGCGTTGCAACGCCAGAGACCAGAGATGCAGCGGCTCATAGAAATCACCCGTGTGGACGGCGACAAAAGTGCGCGGCGTGGAGTAAACTTCACCGGGTTTCAGAAGTGTGCGAGGCTCGAGAACCATGGAAGCGCTAACTCGGCCGTCGGTTTCCACTTTCACGGGAAGGGACAAAACCATGGGCACGGTTTCGAAGTGGCCGAAGGCTTCGCCTACACTAGCCGTCCAGAAGTCGATCACGGGAATGCCGCCGCCGAGTCCCTTGGGCGACGGACCTCCCATCATGTTCGGGCGCTCGAAGGTCCGTGAAATCGGGAGGATTTCGTCTTTGCCCCAATCGTAGCTCGATCCCTGAAACGACCAGAGGGCGTACGGAGCGGCTTTTGCATCGGCGAGAGACGCGTTCAGCCGATGCCGCACGGCGATCACTTGATCGAGCTGCAGTTCCTGGCTGCGGGTGTTCTTAAATGCCAAGGTGGTGACAGCGAGATTGGGGAAGTCGTCGTAGACCTCGACCGCCAGAGTTTCTTCAAGCCCCGTCGTCGCGCTTCGCCCGGTTACGACCACGCGTTTGCCGAGCGGGCCGAGTTTGCCGTGGGCTTCCGTAATCTGGGCAGAAGGGAAATCGAGCGTGAAATCCCGGACCGGTTTGCCTGCGCTGACGACGTAGCCGCCGCCTTCCTGCGGCTCATCCAGCGTCAACCGGCTCCCTCCCTTGACGAAAAAAGCCTGGACGTAGCCGCTCGGCAGAATGGCAAATTCCGCCGCCGGGGTTTTGATGGCGATGGGACCGCCTGGGGGCGCGTTGACGACGATGGCGGAGGCGCGCTGTGGCGCCGGTTCGACGGGAGACCTGGTGCAACCCGCGCCAACGAACAAGACAGAGAAAGGAATGGCCCAGAATACCCTCATGCAGAGAGCATGATACACCGAGGTTTTGTGGCCAGCGATGCCAATGCATCCGGCGCCAGAATTTTTTTCCGGGTATGTGTCGATTTCCGGCGGGCTCGTTCGTTATTCAACTGCAATCGCAACACCCAAGAGGAGAAAACGATGAAGAGACAATATTTTGTCCTTGCAAGCCTGCTGTTGGCGGCGGTGGCAGTCCACGCGGCCAGCTCGAAATCTGAACACACGAACGATGCCGCGGCCTTCTCGCGCCTCAAGACGCTGGCGGGCGAATGGGAAGCCGACACCGCGATGGGAAAAGCCCATTTGAGTTACGAAGTCATTGCCGGCGGCACGGCACTGGTGGAGAAGGAGACGGCTGAGAAGATGCCCGCCATGCTGACCCGATGAGGCGCTGGGAGTGATCGCGCCCTTGCTGAACGATCCGAAGCTGCGCGAATACTATTTGTTGCTCTCGGTGCGTGGGCACTTGCTTTTGGAACTGGGCCAGAGGGCGGAAGCCGCGGCCTCTTTCCGCGCGGCCTTGGCGTGCCCTTGTTCGGAACCCGAGCGGCGCTTTTTGAGGCGAAAACTCGAGGAGTGCCAGTGTCCTGACAGGGACTAAAAGGTCTGGTTCGCCTGGTACCCGGCAGGTGCAAGAGCATGATTGCGCCGGCCCCGGTTGGGTGTACAATTGGGGCCAAATGGCAGCCGCAATTCCTGCGCAACCTCCTCAAGAAGCACCCATGGGCGAGCTGGCCCGCTTGACTGGCGTGGTATGGTCCCCTGGGCTGGCTTTTCGCGATATCGCGTTGCGTCCGCGCTGGTGGCCCCCGCTGGTGATCCTGGTGCTGGCGAGCTTGATTTTCACCTACAGCTTCACGCAACGCGTGGGCTGGGAGCGGTTCTTCCGGCAGCAGGCGGAGACCAACTCGGGCATGCAAAACATGCCGGCCGACCAGAAGGAGCAAGCGGTAGCCGCACAGATTAAGTTCGGCCCGATCATTTCTTACGTCGCGATCGTGGTGGGATTCCCGATCATGGCGCTGGCGACGGCGGGCGTATTTCTTCTCCTGTTCCGCACGGTGTTTGGCGCGGAGGTTTCCTTCCGCCAGGCGTTTGCGATTGTCTGTTACTCGTGGATGCCGCTTCTGTTTGGCAGCATCATGGCGCTGGCCGTGATGCTTCTGAAGAACCCGGAAGAGTTTGACCTGCAGTACCCGACGTTGACCAATATCGGGGCGTTTCTGGAGCCGAACTCGACGCCGAAATGGCTGCTGAGCCTGGGCACCTCCATCGATGTTTTCACGCTGTGGACCCTGGCTCTGCTGGCCACCGGTTTTGCCGCAGCCGGCCGCAAGATCACCTGGGGTTCGGCTTTCGGGGGCGTGCTGGGGACGTGGGCGGTGTACGTTTTGGTGAAGATGGGGTGGGCGGCAGCGTTCGGGTAGACGCGCGGGCGCTAATTCCTGCTATCGAAAGCAAGATTCGAGGGGTACGGTCGCAAAAATAAACTAGAAAAGCAGCCGGCGAAGCCGATAAGAGGAAGTGAGGGACTATCTCATGGGTATTTCGCCGGTTTCGCATATTCACGCAGTTTCCGGAGCTACAGGCACTGCACCCACTGGGGTGACACAACACCCACCGAAGAGTTCCGCCAGTTCCCAGCCAGCCACTGATTCGGTCCATCTCAGCGCTGCGGCGCAGGCTCACCAGCATGCGGACGCTGATGGCGACGGAGACGGCAAGTAGGTAAACCTCAGGTCAGCGGGCGGGCGTGGAGCTGTTGCAGGACGCCATTACCCCCTCGATGGCCGCCAAAAGTTCCGCCGCATTGACGGGTTTCGCAATATAGCCATCCATCCCGGCGTTGAGGCACCGCTCCTGGTCGCCCTTCATTGCGTGAGCGGTTACGGCGATGATGGGCAAGTGGTTTCCGGTCTCGCACTCTCTTTGACGAATCACCGCGGTCGCGGAAAGTCCATCCATTTCCGGCATCTGGATATCCATGAGGACCAGATCAAAGGAGTCGCTCTCCACGGCGGACACGGCTTCCCGGCCGTTGGAGGCGACTACGACCGTGTGCCCGTGTTTTTCGAGAAGGCGCACTGCCAGTTTCTTATTGACCACGTGGTCTTCCGCCAGAAGGATGCGGAGTTTTCTTTGTTTCCCGGGTGAAGAAGCGGGCGGCTCCAGCTCGGGAGGACTCGGCGAACTGCCCTGGTGTGAAGATTCCGGCGCGGCCACAGCCCGACCGAACCGGGCCGTGAAATGGAAGGTGCTTCCCTGGTTGGTGGCGCTTTCCATCCAAATGCGGCCGCCCATCATCTCCACCAGCCTTCGGGAAATCGTTAAGCCAAGACCTGTCCCGCCATAGCGGCGCGCGGTTGAGCCATCGGCTTGAGTGAAGCCCTCGAACACCGCCGCGTGCTTTTCGGACGGGATCCCGATGCCGGTGTCCTGAACACCGAAGTGCAGCCAGGCCGATCCCTCCGCTTGCGACTCGGGCGCGACCTTCAAAGTGACCTCTCCCTGTTCGGTGAACTTGATGGCGTTGCCCACCAGGTTGACCACGACCTGCCGCAGCCGGCCTGGATCTCCAACCAGCAGCTCGGGCACGCTTGACGGGATACGCCAGTGGAGCGCCAGATGCTTTTCCTGAGCGCGGAGAGCGAGGGCCTTCAACGCAGGTTCGAGCGTGTGCCGCAAGTTGAATTCGACCGATTCGAGCTCGAGCTTCCCCGCCTCGATCTTGGAGAAGTCGAGAATATCGTTGATCACGGAAAGCAACGCGCCGGCGGAAGACTTGACGATGTCCAGGTACTCGCGGTGCTCCGGCTCGAGATCCCCGGCCAAAGCGAGCTCGGTCATGCCCAGGATGCCGTTCATGGGCGTGCGGATCTCGTGGCTCATGTTGGCGAGAAATTCGCTCTTCATCCGATTGGCCTCCTCGGCGCGGGCTTTCTCGACCAGCACGTTGGCCTTTTCGAGCTGCAACTCGTGAGTTCGCTGGTGAACGGCCCTTTCGAGCCGGCGTTGCTCTTGCTGGATGAGAGCGACGCGCCAGCGCCAAACCATCTTGACCCCGGTGAGCAGCGACAGAATCAGGAACGCCCGTACCCACCAGCTCTGCCACCAGGGAGGCAGCACGCGAAAAGAAAGCGTGGCGGGCCTGGCGCTCCAGACTCCATCGGGACTGCGGGCCAGGACCTCGAACGTGTAAGTTCCGGGGGGCGGGTTGGCGTAGCGGACGTGCCGCTCGGAGGTCTCCACCCAGTCTTCATCCAACCCTTTCAGCCGGTAGCGGAAACGAACGGCCCGCTCACTGACAAAGCTCAAGCCCGCAAAACCGAGGACCAGGGAGTGCTCTTTCGAGGGAAACTCCAGACCCGGCACAGGATCGAAGGAGCGGTCCCCGGACCGTACGGAAATCAGCACCACGGGAGGCCCAACCTGAGGAAGAGGATGCGCAGGAGGCCGGAAGCAGGAGAGGCCGCGGCTGGTTCCGATCCAGACACTCCCGGAGGCGTCCGCCAGCAAGGAGCGGTCCGCGCAATCGTCCCAAAGCAGCCCTTGCGCCTGGCTGTAGTGATGCCAGCCCTTGCCGTCGAAGGCATCGACGCCGTCGTTCGAGGTCGTCCAGAACCACCCGCGCGTATCGGTGGCTACCGCCGCGGTGTTGTCTGATTTCAGGCCGTTTCGCTCCGAAAAATGCAGCAGGCGAAACCGGTCCCCGACGAAGGAGAGTCTCGAGACTCCCAGCGATTGGACATAGTTGATCCAGATGCTGCCGTCCGGGTCCTCGGCGAGGGTGGACAGGTAGTTGCTGCGCAGGCCATCGTTTGTGGTGAAGCGCGACCAACGGCCCCGGTCCAGGCGCAAGAGGCCCGACCAGCCCGCGAACCACGAGCGTCCTCTCGTATCGAACAGCATTCCGCCGAAAGCTTCCTCCGCGGAGCTGAGCGGCAAGACCTGGCGCTCGAACCTCACCCGTAGACCGTGGGGCGCACTCCGGAACAGCGCGCCGTGTGTAGTCACCCAGAGCCGTCCGTCTGGCGAAAAGGCCATGCTGGTTACGCAGTTATCCTCGGGAGTCGAACCCAGCCGGTAGCTTCGAATGCTGCCGCTGCGCGGATCGAGGCTGGAGACTCCACCCGGCGAGCTGCCGGCCCAGATCACGCCGTCGTGGTCCGAAACGATGGCTCGCACTTTGGTTCCCCCCAAGCCGTTCTTTTCGGTCCAGGGCGGCGATACTCTGCCGTCCGCTCCGATGCGCTGCAGGCCGCCCTCCGAACCGATCCAGAGAGTGCCGGAGCGGTCACGATGAATGGCTTGCAGGTTGCTTCCCGCCAGTCCTTCCGTTCGCGTCCACGATTGCCACTGGTCGTAACCCAGCCAGCGCGCCAGACCTCCGCCCCCAAGGCCAATCCAGATGGAACCCTCCCGGTCCCGAAGCACGCTGCCGGTAGGATTGACGGGCAGGCCCTGCTCCATGCCGATGCTTGCCCACCGGCCTGCACTGAGACGAAGGAGGCCGGATTCGGTAGGAGCGAACAAGCTGCCGTCACGATCCAAATGGAGAGAGGCGGAGAACCCCGCAGTCGGCAGCGCCTCCTGGCGCGAGACGAAGGATCGGGCGCCTCTCGGCCGGACCAGGATTCGGTGAGGGCTGCGAATCCACAGATTCCCTTCGCGATCGGTCAGGATAGCTTCCCACCGGTCCGAACTGACGCCGGCTTCACCCGCGAGGACCGAGAGGCCGCCGGCCGCCAGCCGGCACAAGCGGTCGCCGCATCCAAACCACACCACGCCCTCCGGATCGACGTGCACTCCGTAAACGGCGCGATCCGCGTTCGCCGGCCAGTCTGCATAACGGTGAAACTCGAAGTCCTCGCCGTGCGGCACGGCAACGTACAGGCCGTCGTTCGACCCCACATACAGCCGGCCTTGCGCATCGACGGCCAGGCTGGACTGGCCGCTCACCCTGATGCGTCCGGGCGGATCGACGAATTCGAGACGGCCGTTCCGCACTCGGGCCAGCCCGTCCTGCGTACCTGCCCACAGGGTTCCGTCCGGCGTCTCAGCCAGGGCCTCGATGAAGCCGGAAGCAGGGTCGTCTACGGGAAATCCGACAAAGTCCGCGCCATCGTAGCGGAACAAGCCTCCGGTGGTGCCCACCCACAGGAATCCGGTCTGATCCTGTAACAGGCAGTGAACTTCGGTCTCCTTCAGCCCATCGCCATGGCCGTAGTACTTGAACCGGTAACGCTGGGCCAAGGCTGTCACCGGCGCCAGGCAAGCCAGCAACCCGATGAGAACCCTCAGGCGAGAGAGGTCAAACGCGCGCTGGGCGAAGGGTTTGGGCACACGACAGCCGATAAGTTGGGCAGTTCGAGCTGCCCTCTTTCTCTATCGGCGAAACCGGCTCAGGCCTTTACCCACGTTCGAACGCGCGCAACGTGATAATTTGGTACGTTTTCATGCCCGACACCGCGTCGCATAGGTATGGCCGCATGGCTTCGCTCAAGCATGCGCATGAGTTCGCAGATTACATCGCGCGCCTGGGCCTCCCCCTGGGATTCGACCGCGAGGTTTCGACGGGCGAAGGCGCGCCGCTGGCACAACCTTATTCATTCGGCGAGCTGCGCATCGGGAACCGCTTCTGCATCCTCCCCATGGAGGGATGGGACGGTACCGTCGACGGCCGTCCGTCAGAGCTGACGATCCGACGGTGGCGGCACTTTGGCGAGAGCGGCGCGAAACTGATCTGGGGCGGCGAGGCCGTAGCCGTCAGCCACGAGGGGCGCGCCAATCCGAACCAATTGCTGTCGAGCGACAACACGCAGGCGTCGCTCGAAGCATTGCGCCGCTGCCTCGTGCTGGCGCACGAAGAGCGGCACGGCGCGAGCGGCGATTTGCTGATCGGTTTGCAGCTCACCCATTCGGGGCGCTTTGCGCGGCCCAACGACAAAAAGCGGCTCGAACCCCGCATCCTCTATCACCACCCGCTGCTCGATTCGAAGTTTGGCATTGCGCCGGGCCATCCCTGCCTCACCGATGGAGAAATCGAGCAAATCATCGAGGACTTCATCGCGGCGGCGGTGCGCGCGCAATCGGCCGGCTTCGCTTTTGTCGATATCAAGCATTGTCACGGCTACCTCGGGCACGAGTTCCTCAGCGCGCGCGCGCGAGGCGGCAAGTACGGCGGCAGCCTTGAGAATCGAACACGGTTTTTGCGCGCGATCGTCGAAGGCGTCCGGCGCGACGCTCCCGGCTTGCTGATCGGCGTCCGGCTGAGCGCCTTCGATCTCATCCCGTTTCGCATGGGGAGCGATCGCCGCGGCGAACCCGAGGACTTCAGCGGGCGGTATGAGTACGGTTTCGGCGTGGATGCGGCGAATCCCGTCGAGATCGAACTGACGGAGACGTACCGTTTTCTGGACATTCTGGATCAGCTCGGAATCCGGCTGGTGTGCATCTCCGGCGGCAGTCCTTATTACACTCCGCACATCCAACGGCCGGCGCTGTTTCCGCCATCGGACGGTTACGAGCCGCCCGAAGATCCGCTGGCCGGTGCGGCGCGGCTGATCGCAGTGACCAGCGAGGTCAAGGCGCGCTACCCGCAGATGACGATCGTCGGCACCGGCTACAGCTATCTGCAGGAGTGGCTACCGAACGTGGCGCAGCATTACGTGCGGACCGGGCAGGTGGATTTCGTGGGGCTGGGACGCGTGGTGCTGTCCTACCCCGACCTGCCGTGGGACGTGCTGCGCGGGGCGCCGCTCGAGACCAAGCGCCTGTGCCGCACCTTCAGCGATTGCACCACCGGGCCGCGCAACGGGCTGGTGTCGGGCTGTTTTCCGCTGGATCCGTTTTACCGCGGCCATCCACAGGCTGAACTGCTGCGCGCGGCCAAACAGAAGCTCCAGAGCTGATAATGCGTGCCGCCAACACATCCGAATCGGGGTTTGCGCGCGTGGCATAATCAGTGTGTCCGGTGAAATGGTACCGGCGCGCCGATGGAGTTTGCAGCAAAATCGCGCAGATCACACTTCACTCCCACGAGTGCTTCTTGGCTCAATCAGATTGAACGCTGGTTCGCCGAAATCACGCGAAAGCGAATCCGCCGAGGAACGTTCCGCAGCGTTCGCGATCTGATCCAAGCCATCAACGACTACATCCGGCTCTATAACAAAAGGCCCCGGCCTTTTCAGTGGATCGCCAGTGCCAGCCAGATCATCCGCAAGGTCAACAAATATAAAGACACTTCAGAATCAGCAGACTAGGGTCCTCACGTCTCCGGGATCGAAAGCCAAACTTGCACCTCAGACAGCCATTTTCTCAGCTTTCCGGACTGTGTTAGGATTCAAGGTGGGCGAGGTGCCCTTTTTAACTTGTGTCCGCAAGGACTACGATTTTGGAATATCCTCGTTCAGTTTGGTATGGGGTCGCGTCCGGCTAGCGGCCAGCGGTTGAGAAATCAACCGATTCCGTTTGAGCGTTTAGCAAAGTAGTCTTTAGCCAATCCACGGAGCCGGAGAACGGGGATAAGTGTGGCTAAACGACGAAGGCGATTCAACGCACACCGGCTCATCCACAACGTCAAGTTTTGGTCGATTGAGATCGCCGTATTGCTCGTGTTTCTTAAATGGCTCGGCGGAGCCCTCTGGCACGAACTCGGGTTGCCCGATTTGCGTCCGATAACTCATGCGGCATCGGAATCGATCACAAAACCTTCTTCATCCCGAGCTTCTCCACCACCGCCTTCGCCATCAAAACGTCGTCATCATCGACGATGTTGTACCGCCACTCCATGCTGTCGGTGCGATGATCGGAGAGTAGCGTTTCTCTGCAGTGATCCAGCACTTTCACGTATGAGGATTCGCTAGTTGCTCGATTCGTCCTGCTTGGGTTTGGGGAGGTGGAAGCAGAGGATTGCGATGTGGAGTGTTCGTTCGGGATCGTCGCGAAGATGGAACGTGAAGTCGAATCGCGATTCGCCGCGTGTGCCATTGGCTGCGACGAAGCACGGATGCTCCGGTGTGCATTCCTGAACTGCGCGCAGGGGTGTCGTCACCTCGCGAGTATCCAGAAAGTAGATGATTGCTGTTTTGGCGTCCCGCCACGTTAGGTACTTGAGCAGTTGGTCAATCGTCGCGAGGTGCTGCTGGCGTCCGCGCCAGAATTTGCACTCTGCGACAAACAAGTTTTCCTGCTCGTACCGCATCAAGATGTCGGTCTTTCCTGCCTTGTTGAATGTCTCGCCGGTGGTTGATGCCCAACCAAACTGCGACGCGAGTTGGACGATCAGCTCATCCCGAAGCGCTTCCTCTCCCTTGCCCGCGTAAGCTCGCGGCAATCGTTCCCAGGATCGTCCTCTGTCCTGGATGCCCTGGAGCATTTCTTCATAGATGTTCTCGTCGAGCGTCCACGCGTGCCGATATGGCGTCGAACCCGGCGCGGGCTTGGGTGCGGGTAACGTCTTTCGCACAACAGGGACGGACACGCTCGCGGGTACGGCATCCACCTTTCTCAGTGGGAGGTCCAGCGTTTCAAGGATACCTAAGCGCTCCTGGAGTTCCGCTCGACGCCGATCGACGAAGCCCTTCGCCAACCCGGCCAATGACTGGTTGAAGCCGGCAATCTCCTGGTTGAGACATCTTGCGTTCTCACTGAGGCACGCCAACATTCGCTTCACCTCTCCCTTGATATCGGGCGACGGGTGCGCGGGCACGATTACGTCGAAGCACACTTCACCCCCGTCAACCCAGATCGGACGCGGACAAATCGTGCGCGCGCTGGCCTGATACCGGAACACCGCAGGGTCGCCGTTGAAAGGCACATGAACCGTAACAATCTGTCGCGTGTACGGATCCCCGGCGTGTCGACCCGAATAAACATCGAACCGTTCCGCCCGCACCGTCTCCTCGCGCGGACTCATGGTCGCATGGTCGACATCGACCCTAAGCGGCGAGATCGCGAACTGCTCAGCAAGGCCTGCGACGTACTCCGTAGGGTTTACGCTGGCAACATAAGAGAGGTCTGCCCTGGCAACCTGCTGTTTGAGCTGTTCCGTAATATCTCGCGTTACAGCGATGAGAAACGTGTCTCCAAATGCTGAAAAGGTCTCGGCGGGGTGCATCAGACACGATTCTCCGCCAGATCACAACCGACGAGCAATCCAGGACTAAACCGCCCGGCACGTGATGATGAGATTTCACCGTGTTCGAACTCTTCGACGAGTTCACCGATTGTCCCGGCAAGTCGGCACCATGTCTCCCAGGGCCGGTCGTTTTCGAAGATCAGTACCGAGAAACACCGTCGCAGCCATCTATGTCGTAACGAACGTAACGTCGCCTCGATAATAGATCCAGGTGTGGCGGAAACCCGTGGCGGAAACCCGGTGGCGGAAACCCGGTGGCGGAAACCCGGGACAGTACACTCAAATCGGATTTCTGAAAGCGGATGATGGTGTATTGAGTGTACTGTCCCGCGTTTCTTTCCGTCCACTGTTGATCCCACGCTGAAGGATCGGGCAGCACGGTTTCTGCAGTCGCTGCTTCCTCCAAAACGAAGGCGTGGGCGTCCTGGCCTTCCCAGCGCCTCAAAGGCAATCTTCCCTCTGAAGGCGGAAACCCGAGGAAACCCGGGACAGTACACTCAAATCGGATTTCTGAAAGCGGATGATGGTGTATTGAGTGTACTGTCCCGCGTTTCTGCCGCGTTTCTGGTTCGCGTTTCTGGTTACAGCTATTTTAAGGGAGACTCCTGGACAGCGTAAGCAGAACAGAAACTCAAGAGCTGACCACCGCATGCCGCAACTCCTCCATGACAAAACCGAGATCCGGCGCCGCCTGAACATCGACCGGGAATGGTCGCTTTATGCGCTGGCGGATCTCGATGATGGGATGTTCGAACAGTCGGATTGGTGGATCGAGGGAGACGGCCTCGCCTTAGTGTTTCGCGGGATCGAGATCCGTCCGATTTTCGCGATGGGCGATGCGGCGACGACGCGGAACCTGCTGGCCGCCCTGCCCGAGGCGTCCGGCTACCTCAACCTGAAGGCGCACCAACTCGAGGCCGCCGGCGGGATCTATCGCTTTCGCGAGCGCCACCAGATGCAGCGCATGTTTCTCGAAGACGCCCAGCTCCGGGCCGGACCCGTGGAACCGCTGACAGCCGTGAATCTGGACGAAGTCGAGCGCCTTTATGCCAGCAGGGATGGCGGAGGCATCGCCTTTGCCGCCTTCCAACTCGACACGGGCTTCTTTCGAGGGGTCCGTCGCGGCGGCGAACTGGTCGCCGTGGCCGGCGTGCACGTCGTCTCGCGCACTGAAAGCGTGGCCGGGGTGGGCAACGTCTTTACACGTCCGGACTGCCGCGGCCAGGGACTCGCCCAGACCGTCACCTCCGCGGTGGTGATGGCTCTCAAGGAGGCCGGCATCCGGACTCTCGGCCTCAATGTGGAACAGACGAACCCGGCCGCGATTCGCGCGTACGAGCGCATCGGGTTCCGGGCGCATTTCACCTACTACGAGGGGTTGGCCGAGCGAGTGAGTGGTTAAAAAATGCGCCGTGGTCATGGTTCGTCGCGTTATGCTCATGCGCAGAGAGCAGCCTGACGTCATCGTGATCCAGTTCCGATACAATGCTTGCGGACGCGATGCCTGACGTCCTCCCAGAACTGGAGTCGCTGAAATGAGGAGAACCTTTCGTCTCTCTTGCCTGATCCTGATCGCTCTCGTAACGGTCCTCAAGGCTCAGGAGTCTTCGATCCGAACCGCCGAGCCGCGTTGCGAGTATCTGGCAAACCCGCTCGGAATCGATGTCGCTCGCCCGCGGCTGAGTTGGGTGCTCGAAGCCATCCATCCAGGCGATCGCGGTCTGAAGCAGAGCGCTTATCGGATTCTGGTCGCATCAAGCGCTCAGGCGCTCGAGGCCGGAACCGGCGACTTATGGGATTCGGGAAAAGTGGATTCGGATCAATCCACGCAGATCGCCTACCGCGGCAAGGCTCTCGCGTCGGGAACTCAAGCATTCTGGAAGGTGGAAGCGTGGGACCAGGCCGGCCACGCTTCGGGCTGGAGTAAAACTGCAACGTGGTCCATGGGATTGCTGAAGCCCGAGGATTGGAAGGGCAAGTGGATCGGCCTGGATGAGACAGGCCTTTACAAACGGCCGGGCAGCCCGTTCCATAACCTCGACAACGCGCGATGGATCTGGTTGCCTGGAGGCGAGCCCGCCACAAGCTCTGCCGCCGGGGATCGTTATTTCCGCGCTTCTTTTGAGATCCAGCCAGGGAGCCACGTAGTCAAGGCGGTTTGCGTGATGGGGGCCGAACACGAGTTTGAGCTGTTCCTCAATGGCGAACACGCCGGCAAGGGTGACGACGTTTACTCTCCCCAGGTCATCGATGTCACTTCGCGAACCAAGATCGGGAGCAACCTTCTTGCGGTCCGCGCCAAGAACGAAGGCGCGGGCAAACCCGCCGGGCTCATTGGAGCGGTCCGCGTGGAGTTTGCTACCGGGCAGCCGCTCATTTTTGGCACGAGCGGCAAATGGAAATCGGCTGAAACAGCTCCGGCGGATTGGGAGAAGGCGGGTTTTAATGACTCTGGCTGGTCCGCGGCCAGGGATCTCGGCGGCTTCGGCATGAAGCCGTGGGGCGAGGTGGGATTCGTTGAAGAACGGGCCCTGCCTGCCCGCGTACTACGCAAGGAGTTCGCAGTCTCGCGCAAGCCAGAGCGCGCCACCGCATACGTATCCGGACTGGGCTTGTTCGAACTGTATGTGAATGGAAGCAAGATCGGCGATCAGGTTCTGGCGCCGGGGCTCACCGACTACGACAAGCACGTTCAGTACGTGACATTCGATGTGACACGCCAGCTCACGATGGGCCGCAACGCGATCGGCCTGATGCTGGGCAATGGCCGCTATCACGGGCCGCGCGGGGGCGCACCGCTCGGCACCCGCAACTTCGGCGACCCCAAGGCAATCGTCCAAGTGAACGTGGAGTATGCGGACGGTTCAAGAGGCCAAGTCGTGTCCGACGAGAGCTGGACGCTCGCTACCAACGGGCCCATCCGTGCGAACAACGAGTACGACGGTGAAGACTACGACGCGCGGATGGAGTTGAAGGACTGGAGCCGGCCCGGCTTTAACGATTCCGGCTGGCGGGCCGCAAAGCTCGTTCGGGCGCCTTCAGGCGAACTGGTGGCGGAGATGGCCGAACCGCTACGGGTGGTGGAAACGCTTCATCCGGTCAACGTCCGGCAGCTCCGGCCAGGTGTCTTCATTGTGGATATGGGCCAGAACATGGTGGGCTGGTGCCGGTTGAGGGTATCGGGCGCCTCGGGAAATACGGTCACGCTGCGCCACGCTGAAACGCTCCAGGAAAATGGCGAACTGTACGTCGAGAATCTCCGGTCGGCGCAGGCGACCGATACGTACACACTCAAAGGCGGCGGGGCCGAGGTGTGGGAGCCGCACTTCACGTACCATGGTTTCCGCTATGTGGAGGTGACCGGCTATCCAGGCGAGTTGCAGGCGGCGAACATCGAAGGCCTGGTGGTGCAGGATGCCATGACCCAGGTGGCCGACTTCACTACGTCGAACGAGCTGATCAATCATCTTCACAAAAACATCTTTTGGGGCGTGCGCGGCAATTACCGGAGCATTCCCACGGACTGCCCGCAGCGCGACGAGCGGCAGGGCTGGATGGGCGACCGCTCAACCGTAAGCCGGAGCGAATCGTACCTGTTCGACGTGGCCGCGTTTTACAACAAGTGGCTGGATGATATCGAGGATTCCCAGCGCCCCGACGGCAGCATTCCCGATGTCGCGCCCAACTACTGGATGATCTATAGCGACGACGTCACGTGGCCGAGCACGTTTGCGCTCGTGCCCGGCGTGCTATACGACCAGTACGGCGATCTCCGCACGATCGAGCGCCACTATCCGGCGCTCAGGAAGTGGATCGCGCACATGCGGGGGTATATGAAAGATGGGCTGATGCCCAAGGACACCTACGGCGACTGGTGCGTGCCGCCGGAATCGCCGCGGTTGATTCATTCTGAGGACCCTGCGCGAAAAACCAACGGCACGCTGTTGGGGACGGCTTATTTCTATAAGATGCTCCGGCTGATGGAGCGCTACGCCACGCTGCTGGACAAGAAGGACGATGCCGCCGAGTACGCCAGCCTGGCGAACACGATGAAGATCGCATTCCTCCAGCGGTTCTTCAATTCCTCGCTCAACCAGTTCGACAACGGCACGCAGACCTCAGCCATTCTGCCGCTGGCTTTCGATCTGGAGCCTGCAGGCACCCGCGAGGCGGTCTTCGATCACCTGGTCGGCAAGATCCACCAGGAGAGCCAGGATCATGTCGGCGTCGGTTTGATTGGAGCGCAATGGCTAATGCGGACACTTTCCGAGAACGGCCGGGCCGATCTGGCCCTCAAGATCGCGACCCAGACCACTTATCCGGGCTGGGGTTACATGATCGAAAAAGGCGCCACCACGATCTGGGAGCTGTGGAATGGCGACACCGCCGATCCGGCGATGAACTCCGGCAATCATGTGATGCAGATCGGGGACCTCGGCGTTTGGCTCTACGAGTACCTGGCCGGCATTCGCGCGGATCCGGAACAGCCGGGGTTCAAGCACGCCATCATCCGGCCCTACCCCGTCGAGGGCCTGACGTTCGTAAAGGCATCGCACAAATCTCTCTACGGCGCCGTCAGCGGCCATTGGAAGAAGGAGAATGGGCACTTCCTGCTCGACGTGAGCGTGCCGGCGAATACCACAGCTACCGTTTACTTGCCTGGTAGCGGAGCAACCGAGTCGGGACAGCCGGCGGAGAAGGCCAAAGGCGTACATTTCGTGCGGGATGAACACGGAATGGCGGTTTACGACGTGGAATCGGGGAATTACTCGTTCGCTTCCGCGCTATAGTGGCAAATCTGTCTATGCCTGAAACGATCGAGACAACGTATTTGAAGAATCTGTGGGATGAGCGGCAGGCGGCCGCGCTGGGCGGGAATCAACTGGCACTTTTGCGCTACCGGTCCAATCTGCTAGGAGGGGATCTGCGCATCACCAACTTCGGCGGCGGCAACACCAGCTCGAAGATCGAGCTTCCGGATCCATTCACCGGCCAAGCGGTTCGCGTCCTGGCCGTGAAGGGCAGCGGCGGGGATTTGGGATCGATCAAGGATTCGGGCTTCGCGCTGCTTTACCTCGATCGGCTGGGACAACTCAAAGATATCTACCGCGGAGAAGAGTACGAAGACGAGATGGTGGCCTATTACCCGCTTTCGGCGTTCGGCGAGAATCGGGTGGCTGCCTCCATCGACACTCCCTTGCACGCGTTCTTGCCGTTTCCGCACGTGGATCACCTGCATCCGGACTGGGCGATTGCGCTGGCGGCCAGCGCCAATGGCAAAAGGAAACTGGAAGAGTTCAACGCTAAGTTTGGCCGCAGGATCGCGTGGGTCCCCTGGCAGCGTCCTGGATTCGAGCTGGCGCTCCTGATCGAAAGAGCCGTGAAGGAAAATCCGGGCACCGACGGTCTCATTCTCGGCAGCCACGGCATGTTCACCTGGGGCCGGACGCAGTACGAGTGCTACGTGAACAGCATTCGCACCATCGACCAGATGGGCGAATTCATCATGGAGCACCATGCCAGGAAGGGCGCTCTGTTTGGCGGGCTGGAGCACGCACCGCTGGCCGACCGCCGGAAGGTGGCGGCCCGGATTCTGCCGGCGCTGCGCGGAGAAATGTCTTCGAACCGGCGGGTGATCGCGCACTTCGCTGACGATGAAGACGCGTTGACCTTCGCCGGGTCCCGGTGGTCGAAAGAACTGGGGGAGCTGGGAACCAGTTGCCCGGACCATTTTCTGCGAACCAGAATCTGCCCGATGTTCGTCGACTGGGACCCGGTCAAAGAGAGCCCGGATACATTGAAGACCCACCTAGGGGAACGGGCCATCGCTTACCGCGCTGAGTACAAGAAATACTACGACGCTTGTTCCACGCCCGATTCGCCCAAGCTTCGCGATTCGAATCCATCGGTGGTGATCATACCGGGAGTCGGTCTGTTCGGCTTCGGCAAGAACAAGAAAGAAGCGCGCATCACCACCGAATTTTTCATCAACGCGATTCATGTCATGGCAGGCGCCAACGCTCTCGAAGACGGAGAAGTAGAACACCCGCTTCCGCAGGCGCGGCGGCCCGGCCAGTCCGAAGAGTTCAGACAGTTCCGGAATTATGTGGCACTCCCGCGTTGCGAAGCGTTTCGGATCGAATATTGGGCGCTCGAAGAAGCCAAGCTTCAGCGCATGCCTACGGAAGCGGAATTCACCCGTAAAATTGTGCTGGTGATCGGCGGCGCCAGCGGCATCGGCCGCGAAGTGGCTCTGCTGCTGGCCCGAAAGGGCGCTCATATCGTTGTCGCGGACGCCGACGCCGAAGGCGCCAACAAAGTTGCCCTCGAAGCCGCGGCCATCGGATCCCCGGAGTTCGTGGTGAGTACAGCAGTGGATCTGAGCTCGTCGGACAGCTTGGCCGAGGCAGCCAAGTTCACGATTCTCCAGTTCGGCGGAATCGATGTCGTCGTGAATACCGCCGCCATCTATCCGGTTCCGGGGTCGGACGGCCAGTTGCCTGACTCGCTCTGGGCAAAGACTTTTCTGATTAACGTGACGGGAAACTTCCTTCTGGCGCGCCAGACGGAATGGATCTTCAAAGACCAGAATCTGCCGGCGGCCATGGTGCTGACCAGCTCGGCCAACGCCGTGGTTCCAAAGAAAGGCAGCGAGGCTTATGACATCAGCAAAGCCGCGCTGAACCACTTGATCCGCGAGCTGGCGATCGGTCTCAGGCCGCACGTACGCGTGAACGGAATCGCGCCGGCGACCGTAGTCGCAGGCTCAACCATGTTTTCGCGCGATCGCGTGATCCAGTCGCTAGCGAAGTATAAAATTCCCTTCACGAATTCAGAGCCGACGGAAGAGCTTCGCACCAAACTCGCGGACTTCTACGCCGACCGGACATTAACGCGCCGGCCGATTCTGCCGCGCGACTGCGCCAATGCCATCGTGTGGCTGGCCAGCGATGAAAGCGCTAAGACGACCGGTCACGTTATCCCGGTGGACGGTGGCTTGACCGAAGCATTTTGGAGGTAGAATGGCCGACTCAGCGTCCCGTCTAGCCCGCCAACCATGACACCGAATCCATTGCTCGGAGTTTGCTTTCACTGGCTGGGCGGCCTTGCGTCCGGCAGCTTCTATGTCGCCTACCGCGGAGTGAAGAGCTGGGCCTGGGAAACCTACTGGCTCGCCGGAGGAATGTTCAGTTGGCTGATCGCGCCCTGGGTGCTGGCGTTTATCATGACCAACGACCTGGCGGCCGTGCTTCGGGAGGCGCCCACCAGCAACCTGGTCTGGACGTACCTCTTCGGTGTCTTGTGGGGATTGGGCGGCCTGACGTTTGGCTTGACCATGCGCTATCTGGGCATGTCGCTCGGCATGGCGGTCGCGCTCGGATATACCGCTGCTTTCGGCACGCTGCTGCCGCCCATCTTTCGTGGAGAGTTCGCGGCGCAGGTGCTGGGCACGCATTCTGGGATGATCATTCTGTTCGGCGTCGGGATCTGTCTCACGGGGATCGCGTTTGCGGGCGGGGCGGGCGTCTCCAAGGAGCGGGAGATGTCGCCGGAGCAGAAGCGCGAAGCCATCAAGGAATTCGATCTGAAGCGCGGGCTGCTGGTGGCAACGTTCTCGGGCATCATGAGCGCCTGCTTCGCCTACGGACTCGCGGCGGGAGATCCGATCAAGGCGATTACCCTCCGCCATGGCACGCCGGTGTTGTGGCAAGGTCTTCCGGTTCTGGTTGTGGTGCTCGCGGGCGGCTTAACGACCAACTTCATCTGGTGCCTGTACCTGAATATCCAAAATCGCACCGGATACCAATATTTCCATTCAGAAATTCGTGGTGAAGTTCTCGCGCGGGAAAACGAGCACATCCTCGAGAACGTAACCGACGCTCCGGGCGAGGAGATGGCGGCGGCGATTGCCGTTGCGCGCACCCAGGCGGTGCGAGCGCCCATGATCAGCAACTATTTCTTCTGCGCTCTCGCCGGAACAACCTGGTATATGCAATTCTTCTTCTACACCATGGGCGAGACCCAGATGGGCCGGTACAAGTTTTCGAGCTGGACGCTGCACATGGCCAGCATCATGATCTTCAGCACGTTGTGGGGAATCGCGCTCAAAGAATGGAAAGGCACCGGAGGCCGCACGAGGCTGCTGGTGGCGCTCAGCCTCATCGTGCTAATCGGCTCGACGATCATTGTGGGATACGGGAACTACCTGGGAACAACGGGTAAGGGTGGGTAACGAGCAGTTGTCCGTAGTGGCCGGGGCATGCCCGGCCACTACGAATTGATTCACGGCAGCCGCAGACTCTGCTCTCCGGCGTGCAACGGGTACGTCTTCCCCTGCCAGATCAGCTTGGACGGCACGCCATCAGGACAGTGGATGCTCGCCTCCGTTCCGCTGGCTGACACGGCGAACGAGACATCGACGCGTCCTTTGGGGTGCGGCATGGAGGCTTTCACGCTCTGCAACGTACCCAGGTGAGGCTCAATGATGACCTCGGAGAATCCGGGCGCGGCGGAGCGGATGCCGGCGACCAGTCGCAACAAGTCGTAATTCGGATGCGCGCTCCATGCGTGGGAATCGGAACGTGTCGGCTCGGGATTTTCCGCCCACGTGGAGAGGCCGAGCGCCAGCATTTTGCGCCACGGCGCCAGTGTGGAAAGGTACCGGTCTGCCAGCCCGCAATGCTCCAGAGCGCGCGTCACGTAGTAGGTGAAGTAGTAACTCGTCTTTGACATCGCGGGGCGAGTCGCTCCGTCATTCCCAGCCAAAACTTTGTTCATGACCGCCTTCTGCTGTTCGGGCGGAACCACGTCGAGCCACACGGCCAGGGCATTGGCATGCTGGCTGTAGTGCGTCTGCCGCGGTGTATCCGCCATCAAGCCGTACTGCTGGTTCCAGCAGAACCGCCGCAGACCGTCAGCGGCTTTGCCGGCGCGTTCTCTGTACATTCGGGATCGCACGGCGTCTCCGAACTGCTGCTCCAGATTCGCCGCGTTGCGCAAGGCTTCCATGAATTGAAGGGTGATTGGCGCAGACCCGCCGTCAGCCTCCTGCGGCGGCACGCCGTCGATGAAATCCTCGGTCCAGTCGACAAAACTCCACCACGGCAGCAGGCCCATCAGCCCGTCGGACCGTTGGTAGTGAATGAACCAGTCCAGTACGGTCCGCGTGCCGGCCAGATGCCGGCGCACGAATTCCGGATCGTCGCGATGCATCCAGAAGTCGTGCACCATGCCCACCCACATCAGCGCAAACGGAGAAATCATCTGCGGCAGCGCGGAGGGGTAGCGGCTCTGCGTGATGCCGTCGGGAATGCGCGAGTCATCGAGAGTGTCGATGGCCTGGCGGGCCAGCCGGTCATCGCCGGCAACGGCATAAGAAATCAGCGACTGCAGGCGCGTGTCGCCCACATACTGCAACCGCTCCCAATACGGGGTGTCCATGTACGTGTCGTGCGCGCAGAGCCGGGCGGTGTGCCAGCCGACTTCCCAGATCTTCGATAATTCCGGATCGCTCGCAGCAAATTGTGCTTGTTCGTGGAACGGATAGGCGGTGAACCATGCGGCCGGCGGCTGGATGGTGATGGCCTGGTCGCCGGTAGTCACATCGATCTGCGAGAAGCGCCACGTTCGCCAGATCAGGGGCGCGAATGTATGGTGACCGCCGTCGGCGATCAGCTCATCGTACGTTCCAAGAATGTGCCTTCCCGCGACTTCGTTGCGATTCCCCTTTTGTCCGTGGTCGTCGACCAGCGCCTCGGCATAAGTGACGCGCACGTGGGAGCCCGAGCCGCCACTCACCGTCAATTCGGGGTAGGCAGTGGTCAGCGCACCTGCATCCAGAAGCACCGAGGCTTTGGAGTGGGCCGCAACCGTGAACGCCCCCTGCGGATTTGCCGGTGTCGTGCCTTTCGAAGAGACGACGTGGCCGGCCGGGATCCGTGTCATCTCCATCTGCGGCAGCGCATCCGGAATGAGCATCCAGATGGTCGGACTATCGGTGGTGCCACGCGCAGCAGCCGGACCGATCAGTTTAGCCTTCTTCCACGTTCCTGGAGCGCCACCTTGCGCGCTATTCCAGCTCCAGTCGTATTTGCGCGCGTCGATCAGTTCGCCGGGCGGCCCTGCGTAATAGCTTTGGAGCAATGCCATGAAATTGACGGCCAGAATGCCATGCCCGTTTTCGATCTCGACTTGCCACGAGGCGTCGGTGTTGGCCGCCTGCTCCGGTTCCCCGTCACCCTGAAGAACGAAGCCCGTTTGGGAACTCATCTGTGCGACCGGAGTGCTGGTGCCGAAATTCCAGACCGTGGCCGCGATGACGTTTTCTCCTTTGTGCATCATGGGCGCGAGATCGAACGTTTCGTATCGCCAGTGAGCGAGGTCGCCCGAGGCCGGCCCGATCCCCACACGAGAGCCGTTCACGAAAAGAATGAAGTGATTGTCGGCGCTGACGTGGATGACAAAATTCTTCGGTTGGTCCGGCAGGCTGACCGATTTGCGAAAGTGAAAGACCCCCGCATCGCGCTCGGGCGCGTCAGGGCACGAGATCCACTGGGCTTTCCAGCGGCTGTGTGCCCAGTCCTGGAGCGGCGTGCCATCGCTCAGGCCGGCCGAGAGAACCGGCAGGATAGCAAGTAAGAAACGAACCCTGGACATGGCGGCTCCTCAGGCGTAGCTCGACACCGCGCTCTGGTTCCTTTCGGCGCGCTCTTTCTCCGCCTTTTGCAGGTAGCCGCTTTCGCGGAAGGCGGCGAGGGGATCCTCCGGCAGCCCTTTGGACTTCCGCCAATCACGCATGAGTGGCCGGACGTCGGCAAAGAAGGCTTCGCGCAGCGTCTCCTCGGCGTCGATCAGTTCCCCTTTCGCCTGGCGGGCAGCCAGCCTCTCGTGATCCACCAGCGACGCCTTCGCAAACAGCTCCTGCGCGTTGTTCGAAGTTTGAATCGTCTCCTCGATCTTGTTCTTCAGGTTATGGCTTTGGTCCACCATGTAAGCGATGTCGGGAGCCTTCCCGGTTTCCCAGGTGAAATAGCAAATCTCGTGGAAAATGCGAAAGACCTGATAGGGATCCATGCAGCCCAGGGTGAGATCGTCATCGGCGTAACGGCGGTCGTTGAAATGGAAACCGCCCAGCATGTTCTCACTGAGCAGCCACGCCACGATCTGCTCGATGTTCTGCGTCTGGTAGTGGTGGCCAGTGTCCACCAGCACCTTCGCCCGCGGCCCCGAATGCTTGCAGTAGATGTACGACATTCCCCAATCGGCGATGTCGGTGGCATAGAAGGCTGGTTCGAATGGTTTGTACTCCACCAGCATCCGCTGATCGCCGCTCAGCGCGGTGTGCACTGTCTTCAGCCCTTCGATGAACGCGTTCTTTCGGGCGCGGATGGAGCCGGTACCTGGGTAGCTGATTCCATCGGCGAACCAAAGCGAAAGGTCACGCGATCCGGTGGCGTTTTGAATCTCGACCGAATCGAGGATGTGAGACAAGGCCGTTTTGCGCACCTCGGGATCGGGGTTGCCGAGCGACCCGTTCTTGTAGCACTGGTCCTGGAATACGTTGGGATTGATGGCGCCTATGCGCACGCCATTTTGCGCGGCGGACTTCATGACGACAGGCACGCCGGCCGCGCCGTTCGGAAAGTCCCAGAGGACGTGGACGGCTACGCTCGGGCAGCAGCCGGTGAATCGGTGAACCGCGCCGGCGTCGGCGACCTTCTCTGCCGTGGTTGTGGCCGCGGAGGGCTGGATGAACTTACCGAACCGGGTCCCCGTGTTGGCGAACCCCCAGGAGGGCAATTCAATGGTGAAGCCGTCGAGAGCCGCGCGGGCTTGTTCCAATTGTCGTGTGGTGATCATGGCGGTGGATCTTGGTGGATGATATCACCGCGCAGAGTACAGGGACTAAACAGACCTGGAAAGGAGAAGGAAAGTGCGTTACGAATCTCGCGAGGGCCATCCTCAACGACCAGTTTCTGGCCCGCGACGAAAGAAATGCCACTGCAGCCCGATTCCCGCCTCGATCGATAAGAATGCCCTTTGTGATAGTAACTGCGCCAAACCCGCCCGGACACCAGCATGATTTGTCGCGACTGTAAAGTGAAACTTTGAGAATTGTTGGCAAGGTATTAAATCTGCATTAACTAGTGTCATACATGCGATGCTAACCGTCGGGCTGGATTGTCCGAATTGCGTGCCGGCCTTTGTAATTGGGAGAGCCGAATGAGAAAATTAGTCTCATGAGACGCGTCGTGGAGATTTGTGCAGCCGTGGCCTGTTTCGTTGCGCTTTCAGCATGCACCGATAAGCAAAGCTACATCGCCAGGGGAAACAAGCTCTTCGAAGCGGGCAAGTATGCGGATGCGTCCATCAACTATCGTAAGGCCATCCAGAAAGATTCCCGATTCGGGGAGGCTTATTACCGCTTAGGGCTGACGGCCATAAAGCAGGGTGACGCAAACCAGGCGTACGCGGCGTTGATGCAAGCCGTAGAACTGCTTCCCGATAATGAAGATGCCAAGGGGAAGCTGGGGGATTTATGTCTCAACTCCTATTTGCGGGACCCACATCACCCGCAACAACTCTACGACCAAATCACGCGGTTGGCGGACAGACTCCTCGCTAAGAATCCCGATTCCTTCGACGGACTGCGGTTCAAGGCGCTCCTCGCGCGCACAGACCGGAAGCCCGAGGAGGCGATCGCTTCCTTCCGCAAGGCGCTCCAGGTGAAGCCTGCGGACCCGGCTCTCACAACGGCCCTGGCGGACACTCTGTACCAGAACGGCCAGTCTCAGGAAGCAGAAGCGGTCGCGTTGGACCTCATTGCACGGAACAAGACTTACGGCCCAGTTTACGACCAACTCTATGGTTGGTACTTCAAGGCAAACCGGATTGCCGATGCGGAGAACATTCTAAAGACGAAGGTAAAAAACAATCCGAAACAAGCAGATTACATCCTGCAACTGGGCCTTCATTATAACCGCCTGCACAAGTCCGCGGAGATGAGCGCTACGCTCGGCAGGCTGCTGGACAACCGGAAGGATTTCCCGAACGCCCCGTTCCAGGTTGGCGACTTTTACATGAACATCCGGAACTTCGCGGAGGCGATCCGATATTACCAGGAGGCTGCGCGGGCCAATCCGCAAGACAACATCGCTTGTCAAAAACGGATCACAGACGCGTTGCTGGCCCAAGGGAAGAAGACCGAAGCATCCAGTTCGGTCGAGCAGATTTTGAAGGAGCAGCCGAAGGACGAGAGCGCGCTGCGTGTGCGTGCCAGCCTGTGGCTCGACAGCCGCCAACCGGGAAACGTAGACAAAGCCTTGCGCGAATTCACGGCACTATCTGCCCTGCACCCTGAAGACCCGTTGCTATGGTTTCAGATGGGCCGGGCCAGCCGGCTGAAAGGGGACCAGGAGACGGCGCGGAAACAGTTCCAGGAAGCGGTCGCCAGGCGTAAGGACTTTGTGGAAGCACGATTCCAACTGGCAGCCATCAATTTGAGCCAGCACCGGAACAGTGAAGCGATGCAGCAAGCCTCCGAGATCCTTTCTTTGCGGCCAAATGACCCCAGAGCCCGAATGCTACATGCCGTTGCTCTGTTTAGTTCGGGCAACAAGGCATCGGCACGCACCGAACTGACCCAGTTGAGCCGGGATTTTCCCCAATATGCAGAGCCCAGGCTGGAGCTGGGACTTGTAGCCCTCTCGGAGAAAAAGTACCAGGAGGCTAAAGAGATATTTGGGAAACTGGGCGGGAATGACCCGCGAGCCGTGTCGGGCCTGGCCGCCGCATCCTCGTCCGAGCGCCAGTTTGCAAAGGCCATTGAGCTCTTAAACGGCGCCTTGCAGAAATCGCCCGACTCTCTGATGCTTCGCGAGCAGTTAGCCAATACCGCGGTCGCCGCGGGTCAATACGATTTGGCCATTGCGGAGTTCAAAAAACTCCTGGCCAGCGAATCGCAGTCCGTCCCGCTGCGGGTGCGCTTGGGAGAGGTCTACGAGCTCAAAGGCGATAACAGCAGCGCCATCGCCCTGTATCGGGAGGCACAGGCATTGTCTCCCCAGGATCCGGTGTCCGGGTTCCTGCTGGCCGTGGCGCTGGACAGAACGGGACAAAGGGACGAAGCTCAAACGCAGTACCGGAACCTGCTGAAATTGCATCCGGACAGCTGGGCTACCATGAACAATCTGGCATTTCTTCTGGCGGAAACCGGCGGTGACTTGGATGAGGCCCTGAGCCTTGCCCAGCGCGCGGCTCAGAAGTTTCCCTCTCAGTCCAGTTTCTCCGACACCATCGGCTACGTTTACTTGAAAAAGGGAATGCGCGACAGCGCCGTCCGAACCTTTTCGGGCCTGGTGCAGAAGTATCCCAACAACCCGACGTTCCACTATCATTTGGGGATGGCACTGCTTGAAACCGGCGACAAAGCGGCAGCCAGGACTGAACTGGGAGCGGCGCTCGCCAACCATCCGTCCGCGAATGAGGCAGCGAAGATTCGGGAGCTGGCCAGTAAGATCGGCTGACGGTTCCGGCGGAGGTTCGCGGTAGCGCTGCCAACCGCTACTTGCCGGACTGCGGCTCGAAAGCAAGATTGGGCTTTTGGCTGATTAGTTCCTGGACGCTCATCCCCCCGAACAAACTCTCGAGTTCCCGGTGGTCCCACGTGCCATTACGTTCGCGAAAGATATAGGCGACGGTGCGCGGGGGCACCTGCTTCTCCGCGGCATCGCCAAAACCGGCGGCGTCGAATTTCGCCTCGAACCCGAAGACCCTGGCAGCCTCGTTCACCACCAATTGGCCTTTCAGATTGGTGTCAAAGTTCTCAGGATCACACTGAGCGTTGTGCTCCATGCACCACTTCTCGGAGACATGGGGCTGGATCAAACGTGAGAACTGGCGGCGCTGCGCATCGTTCTCAAAGGGATAGACTTCCACCAAATGATTCCGCTTCAGGTCAAAAACCTCGATGTGCATGGGGTGGACAGACATGAAGTGAACCTCGCTGCCGCGCAATATAGCGTAGTCTGCTCCCAGTAATCCCAGCAGCCAACCCGAGAGCGCAGCCTTGAACGAGAGCCGCGACGAGAGGACAATGACGCAGCCGGCTGACGGATTGGCATGCGTATCGATGTAAATGGTATCGCGATATTCGCGGATGGAGAGGGCAGATCCCAGGCAACTCATGGGGATCTCGCGTTGGAAAAGAGCAGTTATGTCTCGAAGGCCAGCACGCTGCAGATCTCCTGTCGCACGGTCATATCGGATGACGTCTAGCGGAGGCCGAATCAGCCCGGATCCGTCGTCGATGTAGTAGGCAAGGAGGAAGGGGTCATCGTTGGATATGGCATAGCTCGTGATCTTTCTGCTCAACTCCGACGCGGCAAACGCCTGCGTTGGCACGTTCGCCGCCTGAAGCGTGTCTTGGAGTGTTTCTGCGGCGAGGCTGCCCAGCGCATATGTAAAAAACAGGAAACCCGCCGCGCCCGAGACCATCATCCTCGACATGTTGAGCAATCGTAGCAGGATTCGCTCGTAACCGGATTTACCCGAAGACCTCTTGCCCGACAATGTTGCAAGAGGGTTAAGCACTGTGCTAAATGTCTTCCATTTGGCGGAAGGATATTAGCCAAAGGGCCGCTCGGTTGAGATCAACAATGCCGCAGGATAAAGTAAGACGCGAGCACGACCGCCCCGGCAACACCTCGCGGCGCAGGTTCCTGAAGGGCGCGGCGGCGCTGGCGCTTACCCGGCGAGCGCTCGCACAGGCCCAACGCAAGCACGGATCGTTCAGTATTGGGCCGAGCCTGGCCTACGTCGGCACTTACAGTAACCCGCAAGGGCCGGAGGGCAGCAAGGGGAACGGCCAGGGCATTTACCTGTTTGAAATGGACCGCGCAACCGGAGCGCTGTCGCAGCGCGAGTGCTTTTCGTCCGGCTCGAACCCCTCGTGGCTCGCTTTCGATCCCTCCCGAACACACTTGTACGCGGCGAACGAGATCTCGAACTTTGAGGGCACTGACTCCGGCTCGGTGAGCGCGTTTTCGATCGATCGCTCGAACGGGCATTTGACGCTACTCAATACCGTCAGCTCACAGGGGGCAGGCCCGGCACACCTAAGCGTCCACGCCTCCGGCAAATATGCGCTCGTCGCCAACTACCACGGCGGGACCGTGGCGGTGCTAACCATCCGGCCGAACGGCGAACTCGGCCCGGCGACCGATGTCAAGAAAGGCCAGGGCGCCATAGGCCCCGTGCATGCCACCAGTGCGCCTCCCGGCAGCTTTGCGATCAGCGGCCACGATCATCCTCACGCGCACATGATCCAGTCGGATCCCTCAGGCCAATTCGTGCTGGCCACCGACCTGGCCCTGGACCAGATCTTCGTCTGGAGGTTCGATGTCCGAAAGGGCACGCTTTCCGCCAATGATCCCGTGTCGACGCCACTGCCTCCGGGAGACGGACCGCGTCACTTCGCCTTTCATCCCAATGGCCGCTGGTTGTATTCGCTCCAGGAAGAGGGTTCGACGCTGGTCACGTTTGACTACGACGCCACGCGTGGAAAGCTGACATCAAAACAGACCATTCCCAGCCTTCCGAGGGGTTTCGCTGGCACCAACTTTACGTCTGAGGTGCTGGTCTCGCCCGATGGGAGATTCGTGTATGCGGCGGACCGGCTTCACGACAGTATCGCTTTCTTTTCCGTCGGCCACAGCGGCACGTTGACGTTCGCCGGCGAGGAATGGACTCGAGGAGATTATCCGCGCAGTTTCAATATCGATCCCACCGGCAATTTTCTGTACTCATGTAATCAGAGGGCCGACGCCATCACCAGTTTCCGGATCAACCGGCAAACGGGCGGCCTTACCTTTACCGGCCAGTACACCCCGGTGGGCACGCCGGCAATCATCCTCTTTCTCACGTAAGCCTTTTTTGGGCGCTAACGGGACTCGGGCGTGCCAAGAATCCGTTGGGCCCGGGCCGTGCGATGACTCTGCGTCAGACTCGCGGCCAACTGCACCGGCGGACTGTCGCCGTACAGCTCTAGCCAGCCCCCGGGCCGCAAAAGAAGGTCCATGGACAGTTGACCTTTGCGACTCGGGTTGTGAAGATCGGTGAAGGCGCATTCTTCCTAAGTCTTGCCGGTCATCAAAATACTTTGCGCAGAGGATGGGACATGTTGCGCATGAGCGGTGGAGTCCGGGCGCGGCTGCAAGAACCCGAAACGGTGGCTGGGTTCTTCTTCAAGAGTGGCTCGCGGCAGCCACGTCATGGCCATGGGCTACGAGTTCTTGCAACGTCCGTGAAGCGCCGGTTTACCGGAGCCGTCCATGAACACTTCCAATAGAGGCCTCACATTGGACCGCCGGCGGTTCATTTCAGTTGCGGCGTCAACCGGCTGGGTAGCGCTCGCGGCAGAGTCCGGGAAGGCGCTTGCGGGCCAAAGACTGACCCCCTCCGAGAACGTAGGACAGATACAGAAACAGGATGGCCAGCCGCCGGTCGATGGCGCCACCTGGTACGTTGCCGAGGCGGAAGGCGCGGGCCTGGTCTACCGTTTCGCCCCCGGTGCCCTGCTCAAGGCAAAATATCTTGCGGCCGACATGCTGCTGGATGGCAATACTCTCGCGACCTTCATGCTCGCGCTGCACGAGGGCGGCGAAGGCCGGGTGTTCCAGTTCTGTTTCGGCGGCCTGAACCAGTGCACGTTCCGTGTCCGCATGGCTCTGGGGTTGGTAGACCTGAACCGCCTGTTTGCGGACCGCGAGGGCGGCCTGTTGAAGCCGATGTGCCTGGGTGAACGTGTGGATCTCGACAAGGTGGATCGCATGGTTTTCACATTGCGCCGCAAGAGCCCCAACCCGGTCCGTTGGTGCATGACGCCCTTCTACGCGGCGCCAGGAGACGTAGAGAAGATCTCAAATCCAGTGCTGCCGAAAGGCGCGCTGCTCGATGAATTCGGACAGAGCACTCTCTGCGATTGGCCCGGCAAGACGCGCAGCGTAGACGAACTGAAATCCAGGATCCGAGCGCAATACGAAGAGGCTCCGCAGCAGTCGTGGCCGAACGAATTTTCAGTGTGGGGTGGTTGGAGGGCAAAGAAACTGGGCGAAGGAACGGGTTTTTTCCGGACACACCATGATGGCAAGCGCTGGTGGCTGGTTGATCCCGACGGCTGCGCGTTCTGGTCGGCGGGTCTCGATTGCGTTCGTGTGGATGCCGAGGCGCGCTATGACGGGCTGGAGCCCGCGCTACAGTGGCTGCCGGATCGCCACGGCGAGTTTCGCACGATATATCGCACCAGAGAAGGCGATGAACCAGGCGGTGAGTCCGTCAATTATCTTGCGGCGAATATGATCCGTGCTTTGGGACCGGCAGGCTGGCGCGATAACTGGGCCCGCATTGCGCTCGCCCAAATGAGGCGGCTGCGATTCAACACCGTCGGCAACTGGTCGGAGTGGAATTATGCGCGTGACGCGAAGTTCCCTTATGTCCATCCCATGGAGTTTCGTGGTGCACGCACCGGCAGCGTGTACCGCGATTTTCCTGACGTATTCCACCCCGCGTTTGAACGGGATGCAGCCGCCTTTGCGGCCCAACTGAAGGACACGGCCGCGGATCCCGCGTTTATCGGCTACTTCCTCATGAACGAGCCCACCTGGGGCTCGTCTTCGGAATTGCCAGCAGCGGGAATGCTGTACAACACGGAGACCTGCGCGACGCGAGTGGAACTGGCTGGTTTTCTAAGAAGCCGGTATGCTGATGATGCCGGCCTCGCGGCGGCATGGAAGAGATCCGCGTCCCTGGAAAAAATTGCCGCCGGGAAGTGGAATGGCGTGTTCGGTCCGGATGCGCTCAACGATCTGCGGGAATTCAGTGTGCGCATGGTGGAGCGGTATTTCCAGGTGCTCTCGCAGGCGTGCCGCCACGTGGACCCCCACCACCTCAACCTGGGAATGCGGTGGGCCGGCGTGCCTCCGGTCTGGGCGGTCGAAGGCATGAAGTGCTTCGATGTCTTCAGTCTGAATTGCTACCGGGACCGGCTGCCGATGGAGCAGGCGAAGAAGATTGCAGGGATGGTCGGCAGGCCCGTGATGGTTGGAGAGTGGCACTTCGGCGCGCTCGACGCCGGGCTGCCGGCTTCAGGAATTGGACATCTGAAGAACCAGGAGCAGCGCGCTAAGGCTTACCGCGTATATCTGGAGGACGCCGCGGCCGACCCTTACTGTGTAGGCGTGCACTGGTTCACGATGTACGATGAATCGGCGCTGGGCCGGTATGACGGCGAGAACTACAATATCGGCTTCTTCGACACTTGTAACCGCCCTTACGATGCGCTAAGTCGCGCTGCCGTGGCGAGCCATGAACGAATGTACCAAGTGGCGGATGGACAGGCAGCGCCATTCAACGAACGCCTCGAGTACCTGCCGAAACTGTTCCTCTGAGTTACTTCGACGAGCTCGTGCCTGTTAGCGCAACATACCGGTCGTTCTCTGTCTTGGCTTTGTCCATCCATCCCAGTTTCCGGTAAACTTGCGCCAGCAAGAAATGCACGGGCGCATTTTGCGGAGCCAGTTCCGCGGCCCTCTCCAGTTCGGTTCGTGCTTTCTCAAGCTGGTTCAGGCGCATGTATGCTTTTCCCAATTGCCTGTGTGTGCGGTAGTCTCCCGGGTCCAGGCGCACCACTGCGAGCAGATATGGCAGCCCTTCCTCCACACGATCCGCATCCACCAGCAGACTGCCAAGATTCAGGAAAGGTCCAGGGTCCTTCAAGGGTGAATCCGTCTGCCAGGCGATGGCAGTGCGGTAGGCGGTTATGGCTTCTTCGGTTCGATTCAGACCTTCATAGGAAAGCCCGAGGTTGTCTTCAGCCTTGACGTCTTTCGAGTTGAGCTTCAGGCACTGCTGGAATGCCGCGATGGCTTCCTCAAACCGGTTCTCGTTGTATTTCGTGCGCCCCAGATGATACCAGCCGAGCGCATCTTTGGGATTCCACTCCACGGCCTTGGTGAACCACTTGTCGGCATCCGGGTAATCCTTCAGCAGTACGTAATCGCTCGCCACTACCTCCAGCTCCGCCGCGCTGGGCTCGCGGTATTTGGCGCCTTCCGTGTATTCAGCCAGAGAAGATTTCGGATCCTGGTTCTTGAAAAGGATGTATCCAAGCAGGTAGTGTGCATCCGCCGAGTTCTTGCGGACCTCCAGATAGCGGCGGGTTACCTGTTCGGCCTCGGCCAGTTTCCCCATTTCGAGCAGCGCTCTTGCTTCCGCCAGCGGCGTCTCCGGCGAGGAATGCGCTCCGGTCAGAGCCGCATAGCGGTCGCTTTCCAGTTGCGCCTTGTCCGCCAGACCGCGCCCTCGATACACCTGAACGAGCAGGAGGTGAACGGGAGCACTCTGTGGAGTAAGTTCAGCCGCCTTCTCGAGTTGGGCCTGGGCCTCTTCCAGCCGGTTTAACTGTAGGAGCGCTTTCCCAAGCTGCTGGTGGGCGCGCGATTCGCCAGGCGCGCTGGTCGCCGCTTGAACAAGGTACGGCTCAGCCTCGCTTGGGTGGCTGTTATCGACAAGCAGAGTACCCAGGTTGAGGTACGCTCCCGGATAAGTGCGGGGAACGGTCGTGTCCGATGCAATGGCCTTGCGGTAAGCCGCCAGCGCGTCCTCGGTCTTGCCCAGCCCTTCGTATGAAAGCCCCAGATTGTCCGCGGCCTTGACGTTCGTCGGATCCAGCTTCAGGCATTCCGTGAACGCGTGCACGGCCTCGTCAAAACGCTTCTCGTTGTACTTAGCACGCCCGAGGAAGTATTGCGCCGCCGCATCGCCAGGATTCCGCTGCACGGCCTTGGTCAGCCACTGGTCGGCGGCGCCGTAGTCTTCCATGAGGAAGTAGTCGCAGCCGATCACCTCCAGATCGAGCGCGCTCGGCTCCCGGTAGCGCGCGCCTTCGGTGTATTGCTCTAACGAGGCTTTGGGATTTTGTTCTTTGAACAGAATGTAGCCGAGCAGGTAGTGCGCATCCGCGGAGTCTCTTTGGGTCTCGAGATACCGGCGCACCGCGTGCTCGGCCTGGTTCAACTTCCCCTGATCCAGCAGCGCTTGGGCTTCCATGAGCGAGGCAGACATCTGGCCCGCTTGAAGAAAAAAGGCCCACAGAAGAACAACGCCCAGCATCCCCTTGAGTGTAACGAACGCGCTCCTGATGCCGTAGAGGCCAGAGCTTGTGGTCGTCAATGTTCGCCAGTGTCAGGATCGCGCCGGCTGGCGCGCCCATATAAGATAAACAGGTCTGAGATAGATTGTTGGATGTATAATTGACAGTAGCCGGAAGCCGAAAAAAATCCCCGCTTATGAAATACGCCCTCAGAACATTACTGAAAACTCGCGGCATTACCTTCATCGCGGTCTTGGCTTTGGCTCTGGGGATCGGCGCCAACACAGCCATCTTCAGCGTGGTGAACGCGGTGTTCCTGCGTCCCCTGCCGTATCCGGAAGCGGAGCGTCTAGTCGAAATTTCGGAGACTTCGGGCCAGAACTTCATGTCCGTCTCTTACCCTAATTACCTGGACTGGCGCTCGCAGGTGGATGTCTTCGAGCACCTCGCAGCGCACGCGCCCTATGACGCTACGCTCGAGGTTTCCGGAAGCGCTGAACGCCTGCCCGTGAACTACGTCTCGGCCGATTTCCTCACGGTGCTGCGCATCAAGCCGCGGCTGGGCCGCGATTTCAAGCCGGAAGACGACCAGCCTGGCGCGCCCCCGGTCGCGATTCTGACGAACCGGCTGTGGCAGACCCGCCTCGGCTCCAACCCGGCCGTTCTGGGCGCCACCATCAGCGTGGACCGGCGCCGCTACACGGTTATCGGCGTGCTCCCGCCGGAGTACCACTTCTATCGCGGCGGCGACATCCTGGTTCCCCTCAGTGACGCAGTAACCCGCCAGACCCTCTACTTGCGCGAGAACCACAACAACATGTACGTGCTGGCGCGCCTCAAGCCGGGCGTCACGCCGCAGCAGGCACAGGCCCAGATGAGTACCGTCGCGCAGCGGCTGGCGAGCACCTATCCGGCGATGAACACCGGAATCGGTGCGCGGGTCACCACCTTGCGTGAGCGCGTATCCGGAGAGGCCCGCCGGCCCGTCATGATGCTGCTCGGCGCGGTCTGCCTGGTGCTGCTGATTGCCTGCGTCAATGTGGCCAACCTGCTCCTGGCGCGGGCCGCCGACCGCCGGAAGGAAATGGCCCTGCGCGCTGCTCTGGGCGCCTCCAGCTGGCAGGTGCTGCGCCAATTGCTGCTCGAAAGCGTGCTGCTCGCGGTGGCGGGCGGAGCACTGGGAATGCTGCTGGCGCGGTGGAGTTTTGCCGGGCTGGTCCGGCTGGTGCCGGCGTCCATTGCTGCCGGCGGGCTGAGCATCGACTTCCGGGTGCTGGGCTTCACGCTGCTGGTCTCCATCCTGACCGGCGTGCTATTCGGCCTGGCCCCGGGGTTCGACGCATCACGGCTCAAGCTGAATGATGCTCTGCGCGAAGGCGGGCGCACTTCCGGCGGATCCGGGCACGGCCGCTTGCGCGACGCGCTGGTGGTGTCCGAGGTGGCGCTGGCCCTGGTCCTTCTGGTGGGCGCGGGCCTTCTGCTCCGCACTCTCCATCATTTGATGAACGTCCAGCTGGGCTTCAATACCGAGAAGATTCTGAGCGTGCGCGTCAGCCTGCCGGATTCCGCCGACTTTCCGGCCGAACGCAACGCGGTCTTCTTCGAACAGCTGGTGGCGCGCGTGCAGAACATCCCCGGAGTGCGCTCGGCTGGCACCATCAGCCACATGCCGTTAAGCGGCTTCTTCTCCAGCATGGTGCTGTTCCGCGACGATCGGCCTATCCCGGAGCGCGGCAAGCTGCCCGGCGCCGATCAGCGGACCGCCTCGCCCGAGTACTTCCGCACCATGGGCGTGCCACTGCTGCGGGGCCGGCTGTTCACTCCAGCGGACGGCCGCGTGACCAACTTCAGGCGCGAGGCCGTTTTGGATTGGGTCAAACAGAACCACTTCTCCGTGGTCATCAGCGAGGCTATGGCGAAGCAGTTGTGGCCGGGCGAGGACCCCATCGGCAAGACCTTCCGGCCGGGTTTCCCGGAGATGGGCCTTCCTCCCATTACCATCATCGGCGTGGTCGGGGATGTGCGCGACTACGGCGCCGATAGCCTCCCTACTCCCACGTTCTACTGGTCCGAATATCACTCACCGCAACAGGCCACTACGCTGGTGGTGCTCGCCCACACTGAGCCCACGGCCCTGGTTTCCGATTTGCGCCGCGTCACGGCCGAACTGGAGCGCAGCGCCATCCTCACCGACGTTGCAACGGTGGACCAACTGGTCTCCGATTCGCTGGCTTCTCGCCGCCTGAACATGCTGCTGCTGGCCATCTTCGCCGGCCTGGCGCTCTTGCTCTCGGCCGTCGGGATCTACGGGGTGATGGCCTATGCGGTGAACCGGCGAAGCCACGAGATCGGAGTCCGCATTGCGCTCGGTGCGTCACGCGGCGCGATCTTCCGAATGGTTCTCGGCAAGGCAGCGCTGCTGGGCGGACTGGGCGTGCTGATTGGCTCGGCCGCGGCTCTCGCGCTCACGCGCATGATTGCCAGCATGCTCTACGGCGTCGAAGCGTCCGATCCCTTCACCTTCATCGCCGTGGCTTTGCTTTTATTCGCTGCGGCCTTGGGTGCGACCTACGCTCCGGCTCGGCGGGCCACGAGGGTCTCTCCGCTCACCGCCCTGCGGACGGAGTAGCGGCCTCCCGCTTGCTTCATACCACTGTTCCACACGCCGGAACCACGCCCAAGACTTTTACACCAGTAAATTCCCGAACTCAGACTGTCTCGTGCCATCAGTAAGTCGTGTGGTGGCAGGTGCGTTGCATCGCCAAGGATGCTTAGAAACCATTGTTAATATTGGTCCAAATCGTCAACTTTGCCGGTGAATTCCCGCAGGTTCTAGATAGAGGCTAATGACGTCATCAATGCTCCGAATTGCATGTTATGCCGCCGTGTTTGTGGGGTGGTCCGCGGCCCAGAACTTCTCCGCGCATGGCTCTCGTCCTATCACGGGCGTCTCTTCATCGATTGTCCGGAGTTTCGCTGAACCCGCTTCGCTGGCTCCCGGCGATCCCGTCCTTTTGATTCACGGTGTGTGCCACGAAGCGATATTGCTGCCGCGCCGGAGGATCAAACCGTTCGTATCCTTGTATCCGATTCCCACGGAGTCTACAGCGAGCTACTGGTTAACATCAAGCGCTATTCCGACGCGCTCTTCCACGGACGCCGCGCTCTGGAATTGATCGAACCTCTGTGGGCGCGGAATCCGCACAATCCGCAGCTGCGCCTCAAGCTTCTGCACGCTGACAGCGCCGTCGGTATCGCCGAGCGCCACCTTGGCGAGACTGACAGTACGCATCTCGAATTGGCGCTTCCATATCTCCAACGCGCTCTTTCGTTGGCGGATGAAACCATGCGCGCGGATCCCAGGAGTGCCCGCAGCAAGAGCTCGTTCATCGCACACAGCTCCCGGCTTTGCCATTTGCTGACCAGCATGAAGAGGTACGACGCCGCCAGGCGCTTGAGTGAGAAAGCCAATGACGTCGCGCGAGAGCTGATTGTGCTGGATCCGGGAAGCCGGCGCAGTTGGTATTTGCTCGGTATTATCCAGATGGATCTGGGGTGGATGTACATCAACAGCGGCGAGCCGTCAAAAGCTCGAGAGGCCTTTCTGGCTTCTGAAGAGGGTTTCGTGCGCGGACTGGCAATGGATCCGACGGACGCGGTCATTCTGGAGTGCCGCGCCGGCCAGTTCGAGGGCTTGACCCGGGCCGCTATGCTGTCCGGGGACATACGCGAGGCTCGGCGCTGGATGCGCCAGTGTCTCGAAGTCATGAGGGGGATGGTGCGCCGGGATCCGTCCGCCAGGAGTTACATCGCTGACTACTCCGACAAGTTGAGGCTTGCCCGAAAGATCGGTATGTCGACCACGGAACTTGACTAGTAAGCTGTCCCGGCGAATGTGTGGTTCGCGACAACGAGTGTCGAGGTGTTAACAAATGAGCTGAACGTAAGGACGTCTTCGCGTTTAGACGATAGCCCATGCACGTGACACAGCTACTCCGGCGCCTTCAGGCCGGCGATCAGGATGCTATGAATGCCCTGATCCCGCTTGTTTATGACGAATTGAAGAAGTTGGCCAGGGCGCACTTGCGTCGCGAGGCAAATGCGATCACGTTACAGACCACAGCTCTCGTCCATGAAGCCTTTCTGAAGTTGGCTGGGAGCCAGCACCCGTCGTATGAGAATCGAGCTCATTTTTATGGGATTGCCTCCAGGCTGATGCGGCAAGTTCTGGTGGATACGGCCCGTGCAAGAGCCGCCGAAAAGCGCGCCGGCGGACGCGAAATGGCGCTTGCGGACGTGCCCGATGAGGGACCGCAGCCCGATCGTACCCTGTTGGCGTTGGACGACGCACTACATTGGCTCGAAAAAACAGATCCGCAGAAGGGGCGGCTCATTGAGATGCGGTACTTCGGCGGTATGACCGCGGAGGAGTCCTCGATGGCCCTTTCCATACCCGTACATATTGTGCGCCGCGACCTCCGCCTCGCCCAAGCTTGGCTGCGCCGGGAGATGGCGGACAATAATGGTTCCGCCTCACGATAGGTCTCTTGGTGCGAAGCGCGAGGGCTCGGAGGACGCCCCGGACCTGTTGTACGCTGCCCTGCATGCAGATTTCAAATTTGCGCACCCGTGAAGCGCATACGACTGCCTGATTAAGCAACTGGAGCCGCTTCAGGCTCTGCGAGTGGGATCCTGGACACGGTAGCTTCGCCCGGCCCAACGCTGCTGAGTTTACCCTTCGAGGTGATGGATTTCGATTCGCTTCGGCGTTACAATGCCCGCTGATCTCTGGAAGAAACAAAATGCCGCGAGCCCACCCGCAGGTCAAAGACGTAGTGGAGATAGACACCGGGTGGCTGTAGATCGCTCACTCGCGATCGCGCCCCATGCGGTTCAGGTTGCAGACCGCACGCGGCACCACATCGCCGCGCGGCTGCTTCCATTTCTTTTCATCCTATACATCACCAATTATCTTGACCGCACCAATCTGGCCTACGCCGCGCTCGGCATGTCTCGCGACCTGGGATTTAGCGACAGGGTGTTTGGTCTGGGCGCGGGCATCTTCTTTATCAGCTATGTGGCGTTGCAGATCCCCGGCGCCCTCTTAGTCGAGCTTTGGAGCGCCCGCCGGATGATCTCCGCAACGATGATCGCGTGGGGATCGCTGACTGTGTTGACGGCGCTGGTTCACACACCCGGTCAACTCTACCTGGCGCGCTTTCTGCTAGGCGCGGCGGAAGCCGGCTTTTTCCCGGGCGTCATTGTCTATCTGAGCCACTGGTTTATTCGGGAGGACCGCGCCAAAGCGACCAGTAATTTCATGGGCGCCATTCCGCTGTCTTCCGTTCTTGGATCCCCATTCGCTGGCTGGATTCTGAGCCACAACTGGCTAGCCGTGGAGGGTTGGCGATGGCTGTTTTTCCTGGAAGGAATACCAGCAATCCTGCTGGGCGGCGTTGCCTTTTTCTTCTTGACGGATTGGCCGCGCGAAGCCTCCTGGCTGGCTTCCGCGCAGCGGCATTGGATTGAAGAAAAGATGCAGCAGGAAAAGCCTGCCGGTGAGCAAACGATTACCCTGTGGCAGGCGCTCAGGTCTCGCACGATTCTGTTGCTGGCCTCGGTAACCTTCCTCGATTATTTCGTGCTTTACAGCTTTATTTTCTGGTTCCCGACCATGCTGAAACGCCAGACAGGACTCTCGGACGTGCGTGTCGGCCTGCTCGGAGCCGCGCCGTACCTCGTAACCTTCGTCGCGATGCAGGTCAACGGATGGCATTCTGACAAGGCCCGCGAAAGACGCTGGCACTCCGCGGTCCCGCTGTTTATCGCGGCAACTGGATTGCTCGGTCTGATCAGCCAACCCCGCTCAATTCCGCTGTCAGTGGTATTGTTCACCCTGGCGTGTGTGGCTTATGCATATCTCCCGACTTTCTGGGCGATCCCGACCGAACTGCTGGGCCAGTCGGCCGCGGCTGCCGCAGTGGGAATGATCAACGCCGTTGGCAGCGTTGCAGGTTTTGCCGGCCCTTACCTGTTCGGTTACCTGAACACTCGAACGGGATCTTTTTCGTACGGCCTCGCCCTGATGATGATCTCCGCAATTGCCGGAGGGCTGCTGATCCTGTGTGCTCCGAGGAGCGCGCAATCGGCGACTCAGACAGCTCAGGCGGATCAACTCGATCTGTGACCAGAAAAATCACGCACATTCGTTTGCCGGAGTGTTGTCGCCGCCCCGCGCAATTGGATACTGGCGCGACCACCACAGCCGCCGGGCCCTGTATTCCAGCGGCTCGCTACCGCGGTACAATTTGACTCACGCATGTCGAAGATCCGAGTTCCGGCATGATCGGACGCACCATCCTGCATTACCAGATTGTCGAAACCCTTGGCCGCGGCGGTATGGGCGTGGTGTACAAAGCCAGAGACACTCACCTGGACCGGTTCGTCGCCATCAAGGTTCTACCCCCCGAAAAAGTCGCTGATCCGGAACGCAAACGCCGCTTCGTGCAGGAGGCCAAGGCGGCCTCTGCCCTGAACCACCCCAACATCATTCACCTTTATGACATCGCGGAGGCGGACGGTGTGCAGTTTATCGCGATGGAGTACGTGGCGGGTGAAACCCTCGACCAGATGATCGGGCGCAAGGGACTGCGGCTGAATGAAGCTTTGAAATGTGCCATCCAGATCGCGGACGCGCTGGCCAAGGCACATTCCGCAGGGATCATTCACCGGGACTTGAAGCCGGCCAACATCATGGTGACCGAGAGCGGCTTGGTCAAAGTGCTGGACTTCGGACTGGCCAAGCTGGCCGAGACCGCAACCAGCGAGTTTGGCGAAACCGCGACCGTAAGAACGCCGCTTGGCCCGCATACCGAAGAAGGCACGATCGTCGGGACCGCGGCCTACATGGCGCCGGAGCAGGCGGAAGGCAAGAAGATGGACGCGCGCAGCGATATCTTTTCCTTCGGCTCGGTGCTGTACGAGATGGTGACCGGCCGGCGCGCTTTTCACGGCGATTCGAAAATGTCGACTCTTTCGTCCATCCTTAAGGACGACCCGAAGCTGGTGAGCAGCATCACGCCGGATGTGCCGCGGGACTTGGAAAGAATCATCCTGCAGTGTCTGCGGAAGGACCCGGAGCGGCGCTTCCAGCATATGAATGATTTGAAAATTGCCCTGCTGAATCTGGAAGAAGAATCCAATTCCGGCAAACTGTCAGGAGTAGTGGATACCCGCTTGCCGCCCGTACGGCGAAGGAGCCGGCTGGTGTGGACTACCGGTCTGATCATCCTCCTGCTGGTTTTCGCCGCGGGATTGTGGCTGCGTTTCCATCGTCCGGCAACGGGTGCGGGTTTGGCTCCCAAAACCGTTCCCCTGACCAGCTACGTTGGCAATGAATGTTGCGCTAGCTTTTCTCCCGATGGCAACCAGGTGGCATTCGTCTGGGACGGGCCGGGGCAGGACAACCACGATATTTACGTCAAACTGATTGGCACCGAACACGCCGTGAGGCTAACCAGCGACCCCGCCCCGGATGACAGTCCCGCATGGTCGCCGGATGGACGATACATTGCCTTTCTCCGGGAACTGCCGGGGTCTAAGGCCGGAGTTTTCCTGGTTCCCGCTATCGGTGGTCCGGAGCGTAAGCTGGCGGAAATCTCAGTGCCGGAGATTTCGGTGGTGGGCACAGGCTTCGGCGGTCTCTCCTGGTTCCCAGACGGCAATTGGCTTGCAGTCACGGATCAAAACAGCGTATATGCGCTCTCGTTAAGTACGGGAGAGAAGCGGAAGCTCACATTTCCGCCGGCCGGGCAGATTGACGACACCCCGGCATTCTCTCCCGACGGCCAGAGCCTGGCTTTCAGCCGTCATTCCACGCTCAGCGCGGCCGAGATCTATCTGCTCGCGCTCTCCGGCGAGCTCACTCCAAGAGGAGAGCCGAAGCAGGCCACTTTCAAACGGCAAGTAAGCAAATCGCCCGTTTGGACTGCGGATGGTCGCGAGATCATCTTTTCCTCCGGCCCGTACATAGCGCCCGGAGAGTCCGATCTGTGGAGAATGCCGGTGTCCGGTGGTGCGCCACCGGAGCCGCTCTTCACCTCCGCACGAGGATTAACCCCGGCGATCTCCCGCAAGGGGGACCGTTTCGCGTACTCACGGCTTTTTTCAGACTTGAATATCTGGCGTCTCCCAGTGCCTGGTCCCAACAGGAAGGCGAGTGCGCCGGTCAGCCTGATCGCCTCGACCTATGATGAGGAGGCGCCGCAGTACTCACCCGATGGCCAGAGGATCGTGTTTGTATCGCGGCGCTCGGGGAGCTCCGAAATCTGGGTGTGCGGGAGCGACGGTTCCAACACCTTGCAGTTGACCTCCTTAGGAGCAACCGGGAGCCCGCACTGGTCGCCGGATGGGCGCCGCATTGTTTTCGACTCGAATGCGCAAGGAGAATTCGAGATCTATGTCATGGATGCGAGCGGCGGAACCCCGCAGCGCATGACCCACGAGAAGGCCGACGATGCCGTGCCCAGCTGGTCAACGGATGGGCGCTGGATTTACTTCGTCTCCAACCGCACCAAGGAGTGGCAGATCTGGAAGATGCCGGCAGAAGGCGGACAAGCCGTTCAGGTGACCAAACATGGCGGGCACATCGCCTCCGAGTCGTTCGACGGCAAGTTCGTTTACTTCGCAAGAACCCCAGGGCAAACCAGTGTTTGGAGAGTCCCGGTGGGCGGGGGTGACGAGACAAAGGTATTGGAATCGGCGCTGGGCCAAGCGTTCACTGTAGCCGATAAGGGAATCTATTTTGCCACGCTGAAACCCGATGGAACGTCGGTTTTTCAGTTTCACGGCTTCGCGACCGGCAAGGTGACTACCCTGGGGGAGATCCACCAGCCGGTCTCCTGGGGCGTGTCTGTCTCTCCGGATGAACGATACATTTTATATACACAGGAGGATCAGACCGGCAGCGACCTGATGCTGGTGGAGAACTTCCGGTGAGGGCGCCTGGCTACGGCAAGCACTACTTCCCATAAATCGTGGTCTTGGGATTGTAGTTCCGCCAATCGAACCAGTAGTCTTTGAGCATCGGAATGCGCTCGAGGCAAGCGCCTTTCGCGCTTCCTGAAACGGCGCAGCCCCGGAAATTCCATTCGCTGCCGGTTGCTGCGTCCATGAGCAGTGCGTCTGGCTTTGTCTCGGTTATCCGGTAAAAATCCGGCGCGCCGGCCAGGTTCGGGATTCGGTCGTGAAACGCGCGTACGGACTGGCCATCCGGTGCGACCACCAACAGCACCGGTTGCGCTCCAACGTGATCCTTAACGAGTTTCTCCTTGATGACCTGTTCGTACGGGAACGCGCGGCTGGCGCCGAACACCTGAATTCCCAGCATCAGATCGCGCGACTTCAGACCATGTTCTGGAAACCGGATAACGACGGGAACGCGCTTCATGGTCACATCCCAATCCTTGCTTTCGTATTCAGAGGTATACTTCGGCACGTCCTTGAGCACCGTGCCTTGGGGTTCCTCAGCCTTCCATGTCGCGAAGGTGAGTTCATCCGACAGAACCAGCGTCAGTTGCCGGCCCTTGAGCGGACCCGAAATCGCCAGGCCGCTGATCTGCTGCCAATAGGTTCCCGTCTCCTCATCGCGCATGAGAAAGTTCTGGTTATTGATACCGGCCAGATGAAACGTCAGCCGCAAACCGGCCACATCTCGCGTCCACACCAGACCGGTGTGACAGAGCGTTCAATACGTCGCAACGATCGCAGTCTTGCCGACGACGTCGTTGAGCACATGATGGTACCCCATGGTCCGGATCGGATAGGCACGTGCTTCGCCATTGATCTTCACCACGAGCACCTTGTCATCTTTGTCGATCTTCACCTGAGCTGCCGCCGTGAACGCCGGATGGTCAGCCGGATGGAACATCAACTCGTAGACGTTCACGCGTGCCAGCACGGCCAGAACGCACACAAACCCGGCGCCGGTCGCCGTAAGAATTCGTCGCCACCTGCGAGTCTGCACTCGCCAATAGAGAGCGACCGCCGCCAGTGCCACGAGCCCGCAAACCACCGTAGTGAGCCCTCGGAAACGGGCGACCACCAGAGCTGCCGCCAATTCGCCAGCGCCCTGCGCACGGAACGGCCGGATCACATACATCGGGTAAACCACGCATGCCAGCGACACGAGCAAGCTAACCAGCATGACGACCATGAATATCCATCGCTTGAGTTGAGTGTTGGCGATCATGCTCACGTGTCCTGGATTTGTCGTTTAGGAACCGGCCAGTTGTTGAGCGGCCATCTGGGTGCCGATCACGCGGGCGCATATCTTTTCGAAAGCGGTATCGCGCGAAGTGGAAGTATCATCCGCGAAAGGCGAGAAGCCGCAATCGTCCGTCGTGCCCAATTGCGATACGGGCAGGTGCTTGGCCGCGAGCAGGATTCGCTCGCATACCCGCTCCGGCGTCTCGACCGCGGGACTGATGGGATCGATAACGCCGACAAATACGATCTGATCCGGCTGAAGGTGCTGCCGCGTGATTTTCAACACGCGCTCGGGATCATTTTCGCTCGCCAACTGGATATAGAAGCGCCCCACGCGAAGCCGGAACAATATGGGCAGCAGCCCAACGTAATCCACATCCGCGCTGTGCGTTGCATCCTGATCTCCGCCCGGACACGTATGGACGCCTATGCGTCGGCGCTCCGGCCGCGAAAAATGGTCAAGCACCTGGTTATTCAGCGCAACGAAATTTTGCAGCAACCCTCCCGACGGATCGAGTTTCAGCGAAAGACGTCCCTCGGTGAAATCGATTTGAACGCTGTCGGCGCCATGCGCGAGACACTGGCGGATATCAGCGACGGCTTCGTCCACCAGGTCCGAGAGGAAGGCATCGCGCGCGTAACCGGGAATTCCGGAGTTTGGGTAAAGCAGGCTCAGCGCAGAAGCTGAGATCACGGCCTGTTTCACCGGCAGTGCCGTCAACTGCTTTGCCGCCGCAAGGTACTTCGACGCATACGTGGCGTAATGGAACGGTCCGGACTTCAGCCGGGGCAACTGGCGTGTGTGCCCGTCCGCAAACGGAATCACGACACCGTCGGGCGCCAGGTTGGTCAGGCCGCTGAGCGGATACGTGGCGAAACTCGGCTTGGTCTGCTCGCCGTCGGTGATGACTGGCGAGCCGGTGTCCTCGAAGCGGCGAATAGTGTCCTGGAGCGCGCGCTCCGCAATGCGCTCGAATGCGTCAGCCGGGATCCGGCCGGCCTGCTGGTCCCGGAAGGCAGCAATCAGTTCGGCCGGTCGCGGAATGCTGCCGATGGGTTCGGTCGGTATACGCATTAGTTCTAGATGTTCGAAAAAGGCTAACTGAACGGAATGCAATTGACAATAGTCGAAAACTGCTATTGACCGTTGCCTTCTCTCGCCCTTATCCTTCTTGAATCGCTCCAGGACGCCGGAGGTTCATGGCGTATATTAGACTCCCCGAAGGATTGCCCGGCATTGCGGGACCGATGGCGTTTCGTCCGGAGACGGCAAAGCCGCTCAATGAGTTGGCAGAAATTCTGCTGCAAGGGCCGAGCACGCTTGCGCGCGGAGAGCGCGAACTGATCGCTGCCTATGTTTCCTCGCGCAACGATTGCTTCTTTTGACACGAGATCCACGGCGCGGTCGCGGCCCATCACTTTGGAGGCAATGAGGAGCTTGTCCGGGATGTCAAACAAGATGCCGAAAGCGCCGCCGTTTCGGCGAAGCTCAAGGCACTGCTGGCCTTGGCGGACAGGGTCCGGGTCAGCGGCAAGAGCGTTCAGCCGCTGGACATCGAGCGGGCGCGCCGTGAAGGAGCCACCGACCTGGAGATTCACGACACCGTGCTGATTGCCGCCGCGTTCTCCATGTACAACCGCTACGTGGACGGGCTGGCTACCTGGGCGCCCGAAGGTCCGGCGGCGTATCGCGAAGGTGGCGCCAGGCTGGCCCGGGAAGGATATCTGGAAACCACCTAGCAGACAGTGATGCCGGCGCACCTCTTTCAATCTGCGTTAAAAGTCAGTTTCTAGCACGGCAGCTTATAAGCCATGGCCACCCCGAGGACCAGCGCTGGATAGAAGCTGACTGGGTAGGACCCATCACCCGGATTTCAGGCTGCGAGGTTAGTGGTCGAGTCCAACCACGGTTTCCGACTGGCATTACTTCCCAGCGGCAGCGAACTTGGCTAGGTCAACGCCACGGACTTCGAAGTCCAAACGGAAATGCGCGAGCGGTTCTCTAACAATGAATGTCACTTCGCGAGAGGATGGCGTGGAAACTAGCGCCCGGCTGCAGCGCACCACCCAGATGAGCCCTGTTCGCTCCCGTGCCCCACTGGAAACGGGCGCCGTGGTGCCTTGATTTACGCCCATCACGGACGGCTTGCGGTGGAAATGGGATGGAACCTGGAAGCGCTTTGATGTTGTCGGCCCGGGTCCGACAGTGCACCATGCTATGGCATACGATCGTCGCCAAGGCCAGACGATTTTGTGCGGCGGTTTCGGGCAGGACGATGCTTACTCTGGCGAGACCCGGGCATGGGTTGCCCGTATCGACCGTGCCGCACTGTTCGGCCGGGCATGTAAGCCGCCTCCCTTCGCCGTTATAAACGCGGCAAGCCCTGCTTTCCCTTTCGTGTTCTCGGCCTTACGACACCAACGCTGAGCAATGTGATTACACTGCTTTCCGGGCCTCACTCAGGACCTCGCGCAAACGCCGGCCGACAACTACATCTTCGCCCGGCTGCAGCGTCATTGAAATAATCCGCAACGAGTCGGGGCGAGGCGGCCTGGGAGTCTTGGGGTCGCCTTCGTGAACGCCAGGCACCGTACTGGGGTTGTTCCCCGTCAGCACTTCGATCCGCGGAGATCCGTCGCGCAGCTTCTTTGCGCACTCCTGTACGTTCATTTTGAATGCGGCTTCGTCCCACTTCACGGTAAGCGTCGGGTAACGGTTCCCTCCCTGGGGGGTCTGAATTTCGGTGGTTACACCTGGCACTGACTCCACGAGTTGGGCAATTTTTTTCACCCGCCTGTTCCACTCGTTGTCCAACTGCGACAGATCCCGCGTCTTCCACGCCTCAACCGCGGCCAGCACGCCCATGATCTCTTCCTTGCCGACCTTCATCGGCCGGCAGACTGCGCCTTCCCAAGGGCAGCTCTGGGCCAGAGCCGCCTCAATCAGGTCCTTGCGGCCCAGCAGCAGACCCGCGCACTGAGGTCCACACAGGCCCTTGCCGCCGCTAAAGGTGTACAGGTCCGCCCCCATCTTCCAGGGCAGGGACAGGTTCTCGATCGGAGGGATTCCAGCCGCCCAGTCCACCAGGATCGGCACGCGCGCCTCCTTTGTCATGGGGATGGCCTTCTCGAGCCTGTCGCCCCGGGCGGTGGTGTAGACCATCGCCGTTTTATCGTTGAAGGCGGCTTGCAGCTCGTCATGGGAATGGACCACAACCAGTTTCCCGCCGGCAGCGCGAATCGCGCTGTCGAACGAAATGCGTCCGCCGAACATGATGACTTCGTTCTTCATGCCGGTGGTGTCGGGCAGTTGCCAGATTTTGGCCGGGTCCGTGCCGGCCATGCAGGCTGCCGTAGCCGTTGCCATAGCGGCTGCAGCGCCCGCGGTCACCAGGCCCGCTTCGGCGCCCGAAAGCTCGGCGAGTCTCTTGCCCACCGCACGGTGCAGTTCCCACATGTCGACAAAGTGCATTGCGGCCTCCTGCTTGGCCTGGCGCACTTCGGGCAGTTCCTGCGAGCCGCTGATATAGGTCCACGTGCCACGCGCATTGATGATGGGTGTTACGCCGATACGCGTGTAGACGTTGGCTTTGGCACTGCGTCCTACCGATTTTCGCGCCTTGGCGAACAGGTCTTCAACGGCATAAGCCCCCAGCGTCGGGAGCACAGCCGCCCATTTCAGGAAAGCGCGACGATTTGAAAACATAGCGTTGATGTTCATTCAACCCTCTCTTCTATGCACCACGCCTGACCAGGAGGTCGCGCGCGGCAGGCACCTTAGTCATGTACTTCTGCCAGTTCTAATGGGAGCACCGTGTCGGGCCCTGCGCCGGCCGGCGTATCAATGACGCCGATGATCTTTCTGTCCGGCACAGAAACGATGGCGATTTTGTCGCTGTCCTGAAGGCCAAGGTACGCGATTCGGCCGTCTGTGGAGAGCGCCAGCGAGAGAGGGCGCCCGGGTAGCTTGATGCGGCTCGTTTCGGTGCGCGTCCGAACGTCGGCAAAACCAACTGCCTCACCGGCCTGAAGGTTGTATGCCAGAGTCTGTTCATCCGGAGTCAGTGCGATCCGAGCTGGTCCGTTGCCCGTCTTGATATCGCCTGTGACGGCACGTTCGTTCGTATCGATGACCGAGATGGTGTTGCTGGCGTTGTTCGTCAAATAGATCCAATTGCCGTCCTTGGTTATGACACCGCCCTGCGGATTCCTTCCGGTCGGAATGCGCTTCTCGACTTCTCCCGATGCAAGATTGATAACAGCGACTTCTGCCGAGTTCGTATTGCTGGCCCATGCGGTTTCGGCTTTGGGACCCAACAGAACCATGTGAGGATGTTCGCCCCCGACCTCATATTTCCGAAGTACCTTTCTGGCAACCGGGTCGATGAGCAGCAGCCCGTTGGGATTTTCAATCGTAACGATGAGTTGGCCCTTTGGTAGGACTGCAATCCCGTGGGGGCGATGATAGATGCCGAGATCTATGATGCCCACCTTCCGGCGCGCCGCGGCGTCGATGACCGAAATGGTATTAGAGCCCTCTCCCGTGTCGGTCATCCACAGGAGGCCGTTGTCCGTCACAAAGAGCAGACGGCGGTCAGGTGACCACGCCATCTCGTGAGGGAAAATGCCGACCTTCACTTCGCTCAGCCGGATGCCGCTGGTGGTATAGAAGGCCACCTTTCCAGCCTTCTTCTCCACGACGGCCATGGCTGGGGTCGCGGCGGCTCGCTTTGCGGTCAGCTCCGCTGTCAGCCCGGCTGCTGCCACGGTCCCCAAAAAAGTCCTTCGTTTCATCTGCTGCATATGACGGAGCGCTCCCTGAAGCCAAAACCTGACCTCGGCGGGGCTCATCATTTCGAAACCAAACGTAAAACCATCAGCGGCGCTCGGCGGGATGGCCTCAAACTACAAGCACTTCGATCCCCATCTTGCGGAGCCGGCAGACCATTTCCTCGTTGACCCGGCTGTCGGTGATCAAGCGATGGATGCTCCGGATGTCTCCGATCAGGGACAGGCTTCTCCGTCCGACCTTGGTTGCGTCTGCAATCACCGACACTTCCCTCGCTGCCCGAATCATCTGCGCGTTCAGTTGCGCTTCGAGCACGTCGGGCGTGGAGGGCCCCGTCTCCGGATCCAGGCCGTCTACGGCAAGGAAAAAATGATCGGCATGCAAATCACTTATCATACGCTCCGCCGGCGGGCCCACGAACGATCTCGATACATGCCGGAAAAGGCCGCCGATCATAATTAGCGAGATGTTGGGCGAATCGGCCGCTTCCAAAGCGATATTTAGAGCGTGCGTAATCACGGTCAGAGCTTCCGGAGGGGTCCGTTTGAGGGCACGGGCCACTTCAACGGTGGTCGTTCCCCCGTCAATGATCACGGTCTGTCGGGGCTGAATCAACTGAGCAGCAGCGCGGCCGATGCGAACCTTCTCGGCGTGGTGTAGGGTCTTCTTGAGTTGCAGCGGGTAGTCCTGCTGTGGGCTCAGCGGCAGGATGGCGCCGCCATGAGAGCGTACCAGCAGTCCTCTACTCGCCAACTCCTCGAGATCCGAGCGGATCGTGACCGCAGAAATGTGAAACTGATCCGCGAGGCTGTTGACGGTGACACGCCCCTGCCCTTCGAGGAGGCTGAGGATCTCTCTTCGACGCTCTTCGGAAAGTAGACGCGGCCGCTTGCTACGCATCTAAATCAAGTCTATGCCAACCAAAGCGATAACGGCAGGAGCCGGTTCCTGGCCGTTGACAATCGAAAGTAAACAAACGAATTCTAAAAAGTTCATCGCACATGACCGGTCGGTTGCTGGCGGCAGCATCAACATTGCCTGGCGTATCCCAACGGGCTTGGGATAGCCGGGATCGACGCATCCGGTGACGTTGACTTTGCCATCGTCGCTGACACGCGAGCACCGCGATCATTGGCCTTTTGGTTGCGTTCATCGGCCTAGTCTTAACATCACCTGGGCCCGGTAAGGTTCAGCCGATTCAAACCACGAGCCAATGTCCATTGCGGTTTGTTGCTATTTCTTGTCAGGCCGCAGTCGAGCACGGGGATGAAATTGCCGTAAGTCATTGTGTGTATTATGTATTCTACGTGATAAGAGAACAAAAGCATACGAAATTTTCAGTATTGACTTCGGCCCACACTCCCATATACTATTTGCGGGCACGCTTCATAGGCGAAACTGCCAGGGATACGAATGCGACGATTCCCCTCTGGTAACGCCAACACTTTGGGAGGCTCGTAATGCTGCATACCGCACACAGGCTGGCGACCTTGCTCGCCTTGCTATTGGCCCTCACGCCGGCTCTCGTCTTCGGGCAGGCCAGCTTTGAAGCACAGGTTCGCGGGGTCGTGCATGACGCCACGGGTAGCGTGATCATTGGCGCCAAAGTAACGATCACGGACATCGGCACGAACATTTCCAACTCAACCACGACCGATGAGCGCGGATCCTATATCTTCAACGGACTGCATCCGGCGACGTACGTCGTCAAAGCCGAGGCGACGGGCTTCCGGCCGGAGGAAACCAAGGACCTGGCACTGGGCGTCAGCCAACATACCAATGTCGATTTCGCGCTCCAAGTGGCGGGGCTGGAAACCTCGATGACGATTGTGGAATCGTCGCCCACACTCGATACGGGCAACGCCGAAATCGGCACAACCATCAGCGGCCAGTACACGCGCGAAATGCCGCTGTATGGCCGCAGCTATTTCGGCTTGGTGTTCCTATCGGGTGGCGTTACGACCGCGGCAGGCGGCGGAACCCGGGACAATTACCCTTCGGGCACCAATTTCATCTCCAACGGCCAGCGGAATGCGACGGCGGAAGTGCGGTTCGACGGCGCCCCCATCAGCGCGCCCGAGCAGGGCGAAGGCGGCAACTCGAACGTCTATTACACGCCTTCGGTGGAAGTGATCCAGGAATTCAAGGTTGAGAACAACAGCTTCTCCGCCGAGTACGGCAACAACGGCGGCACCGTGCTCAACATCATGATGAAGCAGGGTGGCAACCAGATCCACGGCAGCGGCTGGTGGTTCGGACAGCGCGACGCATTGGATGCCAACGATTTCTTCAGCAACCAGGCAGGCGCTCAAAAGCCGCCCCATGTTCATAACCAGTACGGAGGCTCGGTTTCCGGACCCATCCGGAAGAACAAGACGTTCTTCCTCTTCGATTACGAGAGGCAGAATGACACCGGCTCGAGTCAGACCGTCGCGACTATGCCGACCGATCTCCAGCGGGCCGGCAACTTTTCGCAAACGATGACCTTCGACGACAATGGCAACCCCGCGCCGGTGACCATCTACAATCCGTTCTCGATCGATGCCGACGGCAACCGCCAGCCATTCGCGAACAACACCATACCCGCGACCATGTTCGATCCCGTGGCCAAGAAACTGCTCGCCTACTTCCCCGAACCGACCTCGTCGGGAGATGCCGGCACGCATTACAACAACTTTCTCAGAAACGTGCCGGGGATCAATACGGGCTACCAGTTCGATATCCGCGGAGATCATCAATTCAGCGACAACAACCGCATCGGTCTCCGGTACAGCCGGGCCCACTTCGATAATCCCAACGCCGTCACATTCGTGGCGGATGGCTACGACTATCTGACCGACGTGCATAATGCTGTCATGGACTACAACTGGACGATCAATCCGCGGCTCCTGTACACAGGCCGCGTCGCTTTGGATCTTGCGATCGCGCCTGGCACCACCAAGTATCCCGATCTGACGAGTGTCGGCTTCCCAAGCGTTCTGGAAGCCAATGGGCTTACCCGGATGCCGATGATCGAATTCGACCAGACCTACAGTAACCTGTTCGATCAATGCTGTGTGGATACGCATTTCAGCCACGCCCTGTATACTTATTCGTCGGCCTTGTCTTGGGTGAAGGGTGCGCACTCGTTTAAATTCGGCGGTGAACAGCGGGTCTTCCTCAACAACTTCTGGCAGCCGGACAACCCGACGGGGTTGTTCAGCTTCGGGCCAGATACGACCAATCAACAACCTGGTAATGGCATAGTCACGCAGGGTGATGCTTTCGCTAGCCTGCTGCTCGGCTATGGAGACAACAGCACCGGGCCGTTGAATCTCAAGCCGCCCGTTGCGAACAAGTCCATGGAAACCGGGTTTTATGTCCAGGACGACTGGAAAGTCAATTCCAAGCTTACGGTGAATCTCGGACTCAGGTACGAATGGAGCACGCCTTACACCGAGCGCTATAACCGGTCAACTTTTTCTGATTTCAGCAACAGCACGGGCGTGACCGTCCCTGGCTTGGGTGAGCTGAAGGGCATCACGGTGTTTCCAACGTCCGGCATGCGTACCCCCCCGGTTGATCGGAACAACGTTGGGCCGAGGGTGGGAATGGCTTATAGCTGGGATTCGAAGACCGTCATCCGAGCCGGCGCTGGCATTTACTATGGCGCGAACATAGCGACCAATTTCCAATACCCGGGTCCCGCATACTTCAAGAGCGCGCCGACCTATTTCTCCAAGGATTTTTATCAGACCCAATACGCGACCCTGTCGAATCCATTCCCGGCTGGCTTGGCGCCTCCGCAAGGAAATAAGTATGGGAAACTCGCCCAGTGGGGCTTCGACAACAGCAGCGATCTGGGTTTGGAGACGCCCAAGAACCCGGAGCTTTACCAGTGGAGCGTCGGCGTTCAGCGGCTGTTGCCGGGCGATTTCGTGGTCAGCGTGGATTATTCGGCAAACCGCAGCACACACCTCTCATGGGGCAGTTTCGCCGCCGGCACCAGAAACCGTAATTTCATTCCCTCGAACATACGGCAGAATTACACCACGGCACAGCTAAACAGCGACGTGCCCAACCCGTTTCAGTCTTTCTTTGTGGGGCCGAATGCGATATTCAACGAACCGGATTCCCGCTACAACGACCCTACGATTCCACTGATCAATTTGCTGGAGCCCTTTCCGCAGTTCGACGGTGCCTTTGACGGATTTCCGCTGTTTGGAGCGAACTCCCGTTACGACTCCATGCAGCTTCGTTTTGAAAAGCGGAGCGGCAAGTATTTCACCATCCAGGGCAGCTACACACTCTCGCGTTCCACTGACGACAGTTCCTCAGGCGACAATAGCTGGGTGGGCTGGTACAGCGTGGGCGGCCCGCAAGCTCTGGACCGGCTGAGCAACGAAACCACGCTCAGCGCCAGCAATGCGACGCACCGCCTGGCAGCGGCGTTTACCGCGCAGATACCTGTCGGCCGCGGCCTCCTGGTCGGAAACAGCATGAACCGGGTCGTCGATGCCGTGATCGGCGGCTGGTCGGCTTCATCCAATCTGACCTTGCAGAGCGGGCAGCCGGTCGCCATCCGGATGAGCCGTAACCGTCTGGCCGATGGAAGCCAGCGCCCCAACGTGACCTGTTCCGATCCGAACACGGGATTGAGCTTTCACGACGCAGCGGCGGCACGCCTCAACGGAGCATCCAGCGGCTTCAGCATGTTCAATCCGTCATGCTTCGCCGATCCGGGTGACCAGCAGCTTGGCAATGCTCCCCGTTACTTTGATAATGTATTCTCCCAGGGCATCGACAACGTCGATCTCGCGCTTCGCAAAACGTTCTCGATCCGAGAGAAAATGAAGCTGCAAGTCCGCGGGGAGGCTTTTAATGCCTTTAATGTCACGCGGTTCGGTCGCGCGGGCTACCGTTTCGGAAGCGGTAGCTTTGGGCAGGTCACCGGCCTAGGACCCGGATTCCATGCGCGCCAAATGCAGATTGTGGCACGCTTCGAATTCTGAAACTTCGCGACCCGCGGGCCGCACTCTAACCCGGGAGCACGAAACACCATGCTGAGAAATCTCGCCGTCTTTCTCTGTTCACTTAGCGTCGTGTGGGGCCAAGCCAGCCAGGACTGGAGCCACTATGTGCGCATCGCCGGTCACAGCCTGCGTCTCGACAATGCAGATCAGATTGTCCACGGGGCCACTGACACCAACGTCTTCGGGATCGAAGTCGACAACGACATTCCTGGCCGGTACGAAAGTTTTCTCGACCCCACCGAGAAGCTGAAGGCGATTCACACGGTTGCCGAGAAGGCTCACGCCGCCGGCAACTACGCCTTCGTATACATCGCCGGCACGGAATGCATCACGGCCCACGCCGCTTCGAGCCCGCACAGCATGGCCAAGGATCATCCGGACTGGCTGCAACGTAAAATCACAGGAGAGCCGGCGCTGTTTGGCGGTGGCAGTGCCTTTTGGATTCGCGAAGGCGACGAAGATGTCTGGATCACGCCGTTTGCCCCCGAGTGGCGCAAGATCTACATGGAGCGCGTCCGCCAGATCGCGGGCACGGGCATTGACGGCGTCTATGTGGACATCCCGTACTGGATGACGCATTTCGACGGCTGGGAAGACAGCTGGGTCAGTTTCGACGACTACACGGTTGCCGCCTTCAAAGCCAAGACCGGCCTGAACGCTAAGACCGATCTGAAGCTAGGCGATTTCCGCGACGCGAACTTCCGTAAGTGGGCCGACTTCCGCATCGATGCGCTCACCGATTTCGTGCGCGAGATTGACGCCAACGTCAAAGCGGTGAATCCCAAGTGCAAAACCATCCCCGAGATCTACCCGGGCATCGAGGAATCCGCCGTCCGGGTGGGCAGTGATGTGTACGAGATGTACCGCGTCGTTGACACGATCGCGCATGAGTACTCGACTGGCGGCCGGTCGGCGGGGCGCACGCCGCTCGCCTGGTTCCAGGACATGGTCGGCATGTATTCGTTCCGCGCCTTCGCCGGCACCAAGCCCAGCTGGATGCTCAGCTACTCGTGGGAGAAAGAGAAGCAGATTCCGCCCGGCGAGGCCATGCAGAACCTGGCCATGGCACAGTTGATGGCCGGGACGAATACATGGGACGCGCAAGGGCATGTCATGTCGGGCTCGAACGACATCCAGACACGCAAGCTGATTTTCGGCTGGATCAAGGAGCACGAAAAAACGTTCTTCCTTCCCCGCGAACCAGTGCGGCCGATCGGAGTGTACTTCTCTCCCCACAGCCGGAACTACTTCGCCAAAGAATTCATCGAGTCCTACCGCGGAATCATGATGCTGCTGTTGCAATCGCATCTGGATTTCCAGATTGTGACCCCGCGGACGCTGGGGGCTTTTCGCGGACCTGCGCTCATTCTGCCGGACGCCCGTTGTCTCGGAAATCAGGAACTGGATGCGATCGGCTCTTATGCCAACTCGGGCAATACGGTGATCGCGACGGGCGAGACCGGGAGGTACGACGAAACGGGAGCGCCGCGGGAGACCAACCGGCTGCACAAACTCCTGGGGATTACCAACCCGGCGGAGAAGAAGACCAGCAAGAAGTCCATCTATTATCCGGCGTGTCCCGGTAGAGCTTATTACGCGCAACTGGCGAAAGAGTTCAACGATCCTGCGGCGCCGGGCAATTGGGAGCAGTCGGAGTTCAATAAGCTCAGGCGAGCTTTTGCTGCCGAAATCCTGGAAGTTTCCGGTCTCAACCCTGCGGTCGAGGTTGCGGCGTCCCCGTTCGTTGCCACGCAAGTAGCACGGGTCGACGGCAGGGTCTCCGTCTTCCTGGCAAACTTCAAGGGTCTGAGGTCCAAGGAAGTCGCGCGGCAGATTCCGGAACAGAATGTAACGGTCACTTTTTCCACTGCTGGGCCGGGCACGATCGCGTTTCTTCCCTTTCTGGGCAATGTGCAGAAGGTGGCAGGAACGTTCACGGGCGGGAAAGTGACGTGCACATTGCCGCCGATCGACAAAGGCGCGGTGGTTTGGCTCGAGTAGAATTGCATGCGTCTACGAGTGAAACTGGCAAAACGTGGCGTATCGGCTGGTGCGCTGCTGTTTTTTTTCCTTCCGGCCGCATCGGCGCAGCCAAATTCTCCGCGCCCCGCATTTTACGTCTCACCGGCAGGTGACGACACGAATCCAGGCACCATAGAGGCGCCTTGGCGGACGATTCAGCATGCCGCGGATGCAGTCACAGCCGGCAGCACGGTGAATGTGCGCGGAGGAACTTACGAAGAACGGGTTACCGTCAACGTGTCCGGCAATGCGCGCGACGGATACGTGACTTTGCGGAGCTATCCAGGCGAGACAGCCATTCTGGACGGTGCGCACATGATTCCCGAAGGCAGAAGCGGCATGCTCGTCATCCTGAACAAGAGCTACATACGAGTCCAAGGCTTCGAGATCCGCAATTACCGTACCAGCGATCGAAGGCGCACTCCGATGGGGATCAGCGTAATCGGCGCCGGTAGTCACATTGAGCTTCTCCACAACAACGTCCACCACATCGAGCAGACGTTTTCGGGGCGGGACGCTCCGGGCAGGGGCGGCAACGGATTCGGCATCGCGGTGTATGGCACCGATGCCAACACGCCCATCACCGAACTCGTAATCGACGGCAACCAAGTTCACCATTTGCAGACCGGCTCCAGCGAGTCGCTGGTGGTCAACGGAAATGTGACGAACTTCCGCATCACGAATAACGTTGTCCACGACAACAACAACATCGGCATTGACATCATTGGCGCCGAGCACACCGCGCCGGATCCAGCGGTCGATCAGGCCCGCGACGGTTTGGTCCGCGGCAACCTGGTCTATAACATTACTTCGAAGGGCAACCCAGCGTATGGGAATGATCAGTCCTCCGATGGCATCTACGTGGACGGTGGGTCTCGAGTGGTGATCGAAGGGAACGTCATTCACCACGTTGACTTCGGAATCGAGCTGGCGAGCGAGCATCGCGGGCGCGTCACCAGCTATATCCTGGCTCGCAACAACCTGATCTATGCCTGCAATACAGCCGGCATTTCGATTGGCGGCTATGGAGCCGAGAGGGGCGGCACCGACCACTGCACCGTGAGCAACAACACGCTTTATGAAAACGATACCGCGGACACGGGATCCGGCGAGTTCCAGATGCAATTCAACATGACAAATAATGTATTTGAGAACAACATCGTGTATGCGCGAAGCCGCTGCCTCATGACGTCAAGCAAGTCCGGCCCAGCGGATGGTGCCACGCCGACTGCGTCGATAGATTACAACCTGTACTACTGTGTTTCCGGTGCGGACACCAGCAAATGGGCGTGGTACCCAGCTAGCTATACGGGATTCGCTGACTACGTTAGAGCGACCGGGAATGACCGGCACTCTCGGTTCGCCAATCCACTGTTCGTTGATCCATCGAAAAATAACTTTCACCTGCAATCAGCTTCTCCGGCGATTCGAGCTGGCACGAATGCGGGAGTGCCCGTGGTGGGCGAACAGGACCTTGACGGCGGCGCGAGGACCAGTGGCTCGAACGTCGACGCCGGCTGCTACCAGAGGCGGTAAGGGCAACAACATGTCTGATTCAGATGTCAATCGCCGGACCTTTCTCCAGTCAGCGATGGGGGCAGGCCCTGCCGGCCGTGAACTGTTAACCAAAAGGAGCCACAAATTATATGAAGCGAAGGGGCTTTTTTAAGACCGCAGCTCTTGCGGGCCTCGCGGCCCCATTGACGGTGAGGGAGTCCGCTGGACGCGTCGTCGCCCACAATTGGGATAGGTACCATTTCGGCTCTGGTCCGGCCGTGAAGGGCCGCCTCAACCAGGGCCCCTTTCCGGAGTATGCACCCGAGGATCTTTACCCCAGCGGTGTGGTGATGGCCACCACGGCTTCCGATGAGGTGGTGCCGAATTACGGCAGGGGGCTGATCACCTATATCGCCGCGGATATGGGCACCGCCGAGATACTCGGAGACGACAAAGCAAAAGGCATCGAGGAGTTGGTGCGGATGCCGCTGGGACAGAAGCTCTACATCCGTCCCACTTGGCGCGAGGTCCAGCAGCAGCGCGGCCGGCTGAATTTTCCGGAGTATTGGAAACAGGTTTTCGAGTTGGCTAAGCAGTACAACAAACAAGTCGCTTTCCGGATTCAGATGAGAGCGCCGGATTACCGGGAGGAGGCCCTGCCGGACTTTGTTCTGGAAAAGGTGCCGATGGTCAAGCTCGAAGGGGAATGGCGCAAGGCTGCGCATCCGGAAGGCTTTCAAGAACCGCGCTACGACCATCCTTACTTTCAGGAGGCTTTCGCGGAACTCAATGCCTTGCTTGCGGCGGAGTTGAATGGCCATCCTCAGGTCGAGTTCATGGACACGTTCATGTACGGGTTCTGGGGCGAGGGCCACACCTGGCCCTTTAAGAACACGCCATTCCCGGACTACGCAACGGCCGAGCGGACCTGGATGCGCATGATGGAAACGCAACTGGAGCACTGGACCAAAACCCCACTGGTCACCAACACCGAGCCGGATTTCAGCCGCGTTGGGAATTCCGAGATGCTCGACCGCTCGGTGCGCACACACAACTGGCTCCGCACCGACACGATCTTCATCGAGAACATGCAGATTGAATCGATCAGCAATCGCCCGCCCTGGCTGGCGGCGATTCTGGAGGTCGGAACTTCGGATGGCTCTCCGAATTCGCTTCGTGTCCACGAAGGCGTCACCACGAACGACAACATCATCCAGCATGTGATGGACGTGGGAGCGAATTACTTTTCGCTGTGGAACTTCCACAAGATCAGCGCCGCGGGGATCATGGATTATCATCGCCAATTCCCCAAGATGCTCGATGAGGCGAACCGCCGGCTGGGCTACAATGTGCGGCCATCATTTGTCTGGTCTTGCGAAGGGGACAATCCCGGTCTGATCATCGGGCTGGCCAACGACGGTGTTGCCGGAGTCCCCGGCATCTTGCGGATCTCGGTCGCGAGCGAAGACGGAAAGATCAACGTGGGCGGCGGACTGGATCCGGGATATCCGTTACCCGGCAAGATTCGGCAAGCCCAGCTTCCGCTGCCGAAGGGCACCAAGTGGGAGGGCCTCATCCTCAGGGCGGAGATGGAAGTGAAGGGCGTGCTGCACCCGGTTCGCTGGGCCTGCCACCAGAAGACCAACCCGGACGGTTCGCTCACCTTGCGCCGGAACCTGGGGCGAGGCTAACTCGGCGTCTGAGATTGGAAACAGGAGAACGCCATCTATGAACCGAAGGGAATTGTTCAAGACCATGACTCTGGCGGGGTTGGCCGCTCCGCTGACCGTGAAAGAGTCCGCGGCGCGCGTCGTTGCCCACAACTGGGACAAGTACGATTTCGGTTCCGGCCCGGCGGTGAAAGACCGGCTCAACCAGGGACCGTTTCCGGAATACGCTCCCGAAGATCTGTATCCCGGAGGGGATGTGGTGATGGCCACGACCTCCGCCGAGGAGGTTGTACCGAATTATGGCCGGGGCCTGATCACGTACATTGCCGCGGATTCGGGCACAGCCGAGATAGTTGGGGACGACAAACCCAAGGCCATCGAAGAGCTGGTGCGTCTGCCGCTGGGGCAGAAGCTCTATATCCGTCCGACCTGGCGCGAGGTCCAGCAGCAGCGCGGCCGGCTGAATTTTCCGGAGTACTGGAAGCAGACTCTGGATCTGGCACGCCAGCACAACAAGCGCGTCGCCTTCCGCATCCAGATGAGAGCGCCGGACTATCGGGAAGAGGCCCTACCGGATTTTGTACTGGAAAAGGTTCCGATGGTGAAGCTGGAAGGAGGCCAGTGGAATCGGCACGGGAAGACGACGTTCTCGGAGCCTCGCTACGATCATCCCGCGTTCCAGGAAGCTTTCCAGGAACTCAACGCCCTACTGGCCGCGGAATTGAATGGGAATCCGCAGATCGAGTTCATCGACACGTTCATGTACGGGTTCTGGGGGGAAGGCCATACCTGGCCGTTTACGAGCAACCCGTTCCCGGATTATGCAACTGCCGAGCGGACCTGGATGCGGATGATGGAAACGCAACTCGAGCATTGGACCAAGACTCCTCTGGTTACCAATACCCAACCGGATTACAGCCGGGTTGGAGATTCCGAGATGCTCGACCGCACGATCCGAGCGCATAATTGGGTCCGTACGGACAGCATCTTCATAGAGAACATGCAGATTGAGTCGCTCAGCAACCGCCCGCCATGGACTGCGGCTGTTCTCGAAGTAGGGATGCACGCTGGTCGCCCCGCGGCCACGCCGTCCTCCTTCGACGGAGTCAGCGATGCGGAGAACCGCATTGCTCACGTCCTGGATGTGGGCGCGAATTACATGTCGCTCTGGAACTTCCACAACATCAGTGCGGCGGGTGTCATGAACGATTACCGCCAGTATCAGAAGACCTACGACGATATCAACCGCAGGCTCGGTTATAACGTCCGGCCGTCCTTTATCTGGACTTACGCGGGCGAGAATCCCGGCCTGATCATCGGGTTCGCGAACGACGGAGTCGCCGGTGTCCCCGGAGTTTTGCGCGTCTCCGTCGTCAGTGAGGATGGCAAAGTGCTGGCCGAGGGCGGGCTCGACCCGGGGTATCCGTTGCCCGGGAAGATCCGGCAAGCTCAGTTCCCCATGGCCAAGGATACGAAGTGGGAAGGTCTGAAGCTCAAAGCGGAAATCGATGTGAAAGGCATGCGAATCCCGGTCCGATGGGCTTGTCACCAGAAGACCAACCCCGATGGTTCGCTCACCTTGCGCCGGAATGTGGCGCAGGGCTAGGAGAACGCCATTTCATGAAGCGACGGGCCTTGTTCAAGACCATGGCTCTGGCGGGGCTAGCTGCTCCGCTGACCGTGCAAGAATCCGCGGCGCGCGTCGTTGCCCACAACTGGGACAAGTACGCTTTTGGCTCCGTCCCGCCGGTGAAAGACCGGCTCAACCAGGGGCCGTTTCCAGAATACGCTCCCGAAGATCTGTATCCCGGCGGGGAGGTCGTGATGGCCACCACTCCGACGGATGAGGTCGTTCCTAACTTCGGGAAAGGGCCGATCACTTACATCACCGGAAATATGGGCCTCGCCGAGATCGTCGGCGATAACAAGCTACAGGCGATTGATGACCTCGTGCGGATTCCGCTGGGCCAGAAGTTGTACATTCGCCCGACCTGGCGCGAGATCCAAAAAGTTCGCGGCCGGCTGGAGTTTCCGGAATACTGGAAGCTGGTTTTCGACCTGGCCCGGCAGCATAACAAGCGGATAGGGTTTCGGATTCAGATGCGAGCTCCGGACTACCGCGAGGAAGCTCTGCCCGATTTCATTCTGCACAACGTCCCGATGGTAAGACTCGAAGGCGTGTGGCGCCCGGAGAGACCCTCTCGCGTCGTTGAGCCTCGCTACGATCACCCGTACTACGAAGAGCCGCGCTACGATCACCCCTATTTTCAGGAAGCGTTTCGGGAACTCAATGGGCTGCTGGCGGCGGAGTACAACGGCAACCCGCTGGTGGAATTTTTTGACACGTTCATGTACGGGTTCTGGGGCGAGGGCCATACCTGGCCCTTCAAGAACAATCCGTTCCCGGATTACGCGACTGCGGAACGCACCTGGCTCAACATGTTCGAAGTGCAGCTCGAGCAATGGACCAAAACGCCTTTGGTGACGAACACCCAGCCGGACGTCAGCCGCGTGGGAAACGCCGAACTGGTGGACCGGACCATCCGAAGCCATAACTGGCTACGCACGGACACCATCTTCATCGAGAACCAGCAGATCGAGACGGTCAGCAACCGTCCGCCGTGGATCGCGGCAGCGGTCGAGGTGGGCGGCGCGGATGGAATCGTCGAGGAATCGGAGGCCGCCATTCGCGCTCGTGAAGGCGTAACCTCCAGCGATAACGCCATCCAGCACGTGATGGACATCGGCCCGCACTACTGGTCCTTGTGGTACCGCCATCGGATCAGCGCGGCTTCCATCATGAACTACTACCAGCGGTATCCCAAGATGATCGACCGGATTTGCCGCAAGATAGGCTACAATGTGCGGCCCTCCCTCATCTGGACTTATGCGGGCGAGAATCCCGGCCTGATCGTCGGGTTCGCCAACGATGGCATAGCGGGAGTCCCCGGGGTGTTGCGCGTCTCCGTTCTGGGCGAGGACGGAAAGGTGCTGGCGGAGGGCGGGCTCGACGCCGGGTATCCGCTGCCCGGCAAGATTCGCCAAGCCCAGTTCCGCCTGGCCAAGGGTGCGAAGTGGGAAGGTCTGAAGCTCAAAGCGGAAATCGAAGTGAAAGGCGTGCGATACCCGGTCCGGTGGGCCTGTCACCAGAAGACCAATCCGGACGGATCTCTGACTCTCGCGCGTAACGTGCAAGCCGAGTAACGGGTGCCCTTTGACCGTGTCCGGGCCCTCGCCAGCCTCCGTTTTGAGTGCATTCGAGGAGCCGGAACAGGGGGGCCGGCGCGGACGAGGGCCTCCGCCCCAGAGTTCTACTGCCCGCTACCCGGGATGCAAAGATTGGGCAACTAAGCGCGACGGCGGAAGTGGGTTGCCTGGTGCTCCCACAATTACAGTGCCAGAGCCCTGGCGATTTCAAACCAAACGGGATTTGTTCCAGTCTGCCCGTGGATCGGCCGCAGCGCGAGAGAAGGTCCACCGCCGCAGGCGCACCGAATGGTGATGCGCGCGTGAAGCCCGGACTACGATGTGCTTCGCCGTGCTGAGCGGTGCTTTGTCACCGGCCCGGCTCCATCGAGTTGTAAGCCCGCAATTCGTCTTGAATAGAACTGGGCGCGGCGGTCGCCGGCAGAGCCCGATCCGCCGATCACCTACGCCGTGCGACGGACGTTTCCATGTTCGGGTTGTTGAACTACCGCGGCTGGCCCGATTGCAGGCTCCACAGTCCGCGCGCCGAGAGGATGAGGGAGAACATCCCAGTCACCCCGAGCGCGTGAAGCGTCCAGACGAACAAGAAGGCCCCACTCGAGCTGGCGGCTTCGCGGCCCACAATACTTCCCGAGCCCATCGTGTGTAAGACAGGCATGCCCAGCGCCATGAGCGACCCAACGAGCATGATGATGTATCCCGACCGCCGTTCTGCGAGCAACAGCGTTCCGCAGAGCCAGACCACGAGGACAGGCACCAAGACGAGAGTCGAGCCCCCTGCCTCGGGCGTGCCGACTCTCGCAAGGGGCGTATCGCTCGTCAGGTGAAACGTCATGAAGAGGATCGAGAGCAGAGACGCGACGGTTAACATGACGTTGTTTTTCATTCGATATTCTCCTTGTTGGTTTGTGTGTGCCTCATTGCCCTGTTGCCTTTGCCTGCTCCCTCCAGCGCTGCTCGTTCACACCAAACACCAGTACCACAGCGCGTGCGACAGGATGTTGGCCGACGTGGCCGCGCGGCGACATCTCCCTCGTCCTCGGCACCGTTGCAACGCTATTCATAGACGACTGACTCGCTCCGCTGCGCAACTATTTGTGTGTTCCACCGTTCCCTCGTTCTCCTGAACGTGGAATGTTCTCATGGTTTACAAAGCGGTTCAGTTTCGTGGCCAGGCGCGGCAGCCGCTTGGTCGACGCCGGCTAGCGATGCTGGGGCGAATTCGAGCAGGTCGCCCGGCTGGCACTGCAGTGCCGCGCAGATGGCATCGAGTGTGGAGAAGCGGACCGCGCGTGCCTTTCCTGTTTTGAGAACCGACAGGTTGGCGAGCGTGATTCCGATTCTCTCGGACAGCTCGGTCAGCGTCATGCGACGCTCGTGGAGCATGTCGTCCAGTTTGACGATGATCGACACTGGTTACACCGTCCCTTCGAGGTCCTCGCGCATGCGTGCGCCCTGCTCGAACACGCGCGCCAACACGAAGAGCAGGAGCACCGCGAGCCATCGCGTCAATGAGAAGCCCCAACTGATATTGAGCGGCACGGCCGCAGACGATACGCTGGCGGCAACGGCGCCGACAGCGTAGTGCGTCAGCTCCAGCGCCAGCAACGCCCAGGCGATCGCCTGGAGCCGCGCAGCGTTCGCAGCTACGAAGGGATTTCCGGTGCTGACGGTCTCGACGATCATCAGCAGGCGTGTGAGTATGAAGTGCACGACGGAAACAGCGCAGATTCCGATCACCATGATCAGGCGCATGCCGATGAACAGCATTGAATTGGAGAGAGCGGGCGGCACGCCGAGGGCTCTCATGACCGGAGCTTCAGCGATCAGGCTGGCGATCAGCAGCGCCATAATGAGCACCCCCATGAGCAGATTCAGTTGGGTCAGTACGCGGAGGACTCTGCTCGAGAGGGCTAAGGTGTTTGGGTACGTACTGGGCATGTGGCGTTCTCCTTCCATCTCTTGGAAATATCAGCATGACATATTGATAAACGATAAGCAACTTATCGTTTACCGCAAGGTAGCATATTGATATTTGATATGTACCGAATGCGACTGGGTTTAGCACTTTCCGCCAGAATAGGCGCCGAGGGCGGCTAGGCGCCGCCCTTCATTCCGGCCGCTGATCGGCGCTCCGGGCCGGCATCCCATTTATCTGTCAGCGCCGGGGCAAAAATCCTCACAGTGCCGGACGAAAAATCCCCCACCTCTGACAAGGGTTAAGAACCGACAACCGACCCTGGGAAGAGGAGGTGCCGGCCTGTGTTGAGAGAGTATCTAATCCACCCCGAAGGTGTGCCAGCGTATGGGCCGCGCGCAAAACGGCTCTTCATCAGAAATGGGGGCAGCCCAGGATTCCTGACTTGATAAAACATTCTTGGAGGAATTGTTTTGATCAAATCAGAGATCGTATTAGGACTGCCCGACTATGAGATTACCGATTTACAGATCAGCGGTGGTGGGGTGAGGATTTCTGCCCGGCATAACGGGCTGAAATCGTGCCCGCACTGCGGCAGCGAGCGGCTGCGCAACAAGGGCCGATACCCAAGGC
>JAIQFK010000029.1 GCA_020073305.1 Terriglobia bacterium | reverse complement strand
CTGCATCACCGTGTTGGCGGCCAGTTTTCGCTGGCGGAACAGGTGCGCCTGGTACTGGCGGATGTGCTCAGGGCCTAACTGGTCGGGCTGCCGATGGAAGTACCTGGCAAAGTCCTCGACGATGCGAACGTAAGTGCGTGTTGTATTCTGGGAAAAGTTACGACGCTCGAGTTCCTCGAGCATCGTTTTGCGTAAATGGGTCACAGGGACACCTCCTTGTGACCCGACACTATCCCACTATCACTTGGCTGCTGATCTACCCGCACGCGAAGCGTCCGCCGCGCGGGCGGCTTCGTTCAAATCCCCTTATCACCACCAACCGGGCAGTCTCCCAAACGCGTGGGCGCGGACATAGACCTTCCCTTGTCGCCAGGGGTTACCAGTCCTTTAGTGCCAGTTGCGTTCGTTGCGGACGAATTAAACGCACGCACAAGCAGTTGTCTGGCACTTCAAAGTCAGGTCTGGGCGGTTCGAGATCACTTCACCTTCAGCACGATCAGGGTTTGATCGTCGAACAGGGTGGGATTGAAGTGGTCGAGATCGGCGAAGATGGATTCGACCAGGGCGTGCGCGGGGCGGCTGCAGCCCTCACGAACGACTTTGGCCAGACGGCCACGGCCGTACTCTTCACCCGCCGGGCTCAGGTGATCGGAGACGCCGTCGGAATACAGCACCAACACATCGCCGGCCTGGGCCTGGAAGGAGATCTCTTCGTAGTCGCGATCGGGCAGCAGTCCCAGAGGCACGCCCTCCACGCGGAGCTTCAGGATTTCGCCCTCGCGGCAGATCATGGGCGGAAGCGCACCGGCGTTGGCCATATTGAAAAGGCGCGAATGCGGGTGCCAGACCATCAAGAGCAACGTCACGTAGCGGGACTCGACTTTGCGCGCCACCAGCGCGTCATTCAGCGCCTTCATGAGTGCCGCGGGATTCCTTCGGCGCAGCGCGGTGGTGCGCAAGAGTCCCGACATCAGCGAGCCATAGAGCGCCGCGGCCACGCCTTTGCCGCTTACGTCGCCGAAGGCGAGCGTGGCGTGCTCGTCGTCGTGCTCGGAGAAATCGTAAATGTCACCGCTGATTTCGCGCGCCGGCCGCAGGCCGATGCCTAACTCGAGGTTTGCCAGGTCAGGAGGCTCAACCGGCAACAGCCAGCTCTGCAACTCGCGGGCGGCCTTCAAGTCCTCCTCCAAGCGGCGCTGGCGCTTGGCAACTTCCTCGTAGAGCCGGGCATTTTCCACCGACGCGGCGATCTGGGGCGCCAGCAGCCCGAGGGTGCGCACGTGATCCTCGGTGAAATAGGCCACGCGGTCGCTCTCCAGGTCCATCACGCCCACCACACGGTCCTTGACGATCAGCGGAACCGCCACCTCGGAGCGAATGTCGGGATGGGAAGCGATGTAACGCGGGTCGGTAGAGGTATCGTCGACGAGCACCACTTCGCGCGACTCCGCCGCCGCGCCGGTTAAGCCTTTGCCCAGCGGAACGTGGTCGATCTTGACGCGCCGGTCGTGCCGGACGCTGACCCGGTGCCGCAGCACTTTCTGCTGCTCATCCACCAAGAGAATGCTGAAGGCATCGTAGTTGATCAAGCTGCGAATGGTCGCGGCAATCTTATTCAGCAGCTCATCCAGTTCCAGAATGGAGGCGAATTCATGCGAAATCCGCGCCAAAGTGCGCAGCGTGCGGTTCTGCCGCTCCGCGCGCCGGTAGAGGCGTGCGTTATCGATCGACGACGCCACACGGGAAGCCATCAGGCGCAATAACGCGCGGTCGTATTCGCTATAGGCGTGTTCGCGCGTGGACTGGACATCGATGACACCCACGAGCATGTTCCGCGCCAGCATGGGCACCGCCAACTCGCTGCGCACGGCATCGAGCGCGTTCAGATAACGGGGGTCGGTCCGGACGTCGCGCACCAGAATCGGCTCGCGTTGCGCGGCGGCGGCGCCCGTAATTCCTTCACCGAGCGCAATGGAGAGATTTCGGACCACCTCCTCGCGATGGCCCACCGCGAAGCGGATCCGCAGGTCCTGCCGTTTCTCGCTGTAAAGCAGGATGGCAAGCAGCTCGTAGGGAATGACCTTCTTGACGACGTCCGCCACGTTCGAGAGCAGTTGGTCGAGGTCCAGCGTGTTGGCGGTTGCAGTGGTGACCTCGAGCAGGAAATCGAGCAGCTCGGACCGCTCGCGGAACCGCACACTGGATTTGCGCGAGGTGGCCTGCATGAGTTTAATACGACCTTCGCGGGCTGAAGCCTGCGCCACTCAAGCAACCGCTCTCTTTGATCGCGGCTCGGTACATGGCTGACGGGGCGGAGAGCTGCAGCATGGTCACCGTGCGGTGGCCTCGACAATGGCTACGCTCGAGCTGGCTCCGATGCGGTTGGCTCCCGCGGCTACCATCTGGCGAAAATCTTCGAGCGTCCGTATGCCGCCGGCGGCCTTGACGCCCATTTCCGGCCCTACGACCTGCCGCATCAACGCCACGTCGTGCGTGGTGGCGCCCGCCGGGCCGAATCCGGTGGACGTCTTCACAAAGTCAGCGCCGGCCATGCGGGCCAGCGTGCAGGCCACGGCCTTCTGATGGTCGTCGAGCAGCACAGTTTCCAGGATCACCTTGACGATCGCGGACGCCTCGTGGCACGTTTCGGCTAGGGCCTGGATGTCGTGCTTCACCGTGTCGAGATCGCCCGATCGCAACGCGCCAACATTGAGGACCATATCAATTTCCCGGGCGCCCAGGCGCAGCGCCGCCGCGGCTTCCGCCATCTTGCTTTCCGTGCTGGTCGCGCCCAGTGGAAAACCAGCCACGGTGGCAACCTTCACGGGCGAGCCGGCCAGCTCACTCACGGCCAGGGACACCCAGTAGGGATTCACACAAACGGCGGCAAAGCTATACCGGCGCGCCTCGCGGCAGACCCGGAGAATGTCGTCGCGATTGGCTTCGGGCCGCAACAAGGTGTGATCGATAAGACGCGCTACCGCCGGATCGACGGCACTCACGGGTTTCGGGGTCCCGCCGCAGCCCGCGGCGCACGATGACACGGGCGGCGTCATGCGGGCAATGATCGCCTCGCCGATCCGGGCGGCGAGCTGGTCGAGTTCCTCAGTATCCACAAGTATTTAAATCCAAAACCGTCGTACAATTCGTAGGGACCATTGTAATGGAGAAATCGAAAGCACTGTGGCTGGCAATGGCCCTGGCAGCGTCTGCAGCCGGATTGCTCGCTCATCCCATGGGCAATTTCAGCGTCAATCACTACGCGCGCCTTGAGCCCTCGGCACGCGGGGTGGAAATCCTTTACGTCCTGGATCTTGCGGAAATTCCAACGTTCGAGCTTCTGCAGAAATGGAACCTCACCGGCACGAGCCCTCGCGGCGAGATTGAGCGGCAGGCCGGGATCGAGGCACGCCAGTGGGTTGAGAACCTGGCGATTTCGGCCAACGGCCGGTCTGTGGTTCCGCTGCTTCGTGCAACGGAAGTGACGATGACGGACGGCGCCGGCGGCATGCCGGTGATGCGCCTCAACATGCGGCTGCGCGTCGCCACAGCCGGCGGCAAACTCGAGTATGAAGATCACAACTATGCGGAGCGCGCCGGCTGGAAAGAGATCATCATCGCCGGGGGCCAAGGCGCGGCGATCGAGCGCGCATCTCAGGGTGATCTGGATCGCAGCCAGGCCCTCACCGCGTATCCGCAGGATCCAACACTCGCGCCCCCGCAGGATGTGCGGGCATCGCTCGAATGGAGCGTCGCGGCTGCACAGGCGCGGCCGAAGAAGCCGGAGATCGTGGCCGCACCGGTTCCAGTGGCTGTCGCGCCCGCCAATCGACCAGTGCCCACGGCGGCAGTTCCGCCACAGGCCTCCGCGGCCGGCACGGTGGTGCGCGGCGACTTCCTTTCGCAATTGCTCAACAAGCGCGAGATCGGTTTTGGAACGGTGCTGGTCGGCCTGGCGGTTGCATTTATGCTCGGCGCCATTCACGCTATGTCACCGGGCCACGGCAAAACCATCGTGGCCGCGTATCTGGTGGGTGCGCGAGGGACCGTCAAACACGCCATCTTCCTCGGCGGCATGGTGACGTTCACCCACACAGTCAGCGTTTTCTTCCTTGGATTCACCACGCTGTTTCTTTCGCAGTATGTACTGCCAGAAAAAATCTATCCGGTGCTGGGTGCGATATCCGGCGTTTCGATCGTCTGGATCGGCGCGATGATGCTCTACAAGCGCGCCATGCGGCTGCGCGGCCACGGCCATGACGGCCACCACCATCATGACCACGCTCACGATCACGACCACGGGCCGCACGGCCACACCCACGTGCCCGAAGGCGACGTCACCATGGGCAGCCTGATCGCGCTGGGTGCCAGCGGCGGGCTGGTGCCCTGCCCTTCCGCTCTGGTGCTGCTGCTCAGCTCCATTGCGCTGGGCCGGGTGGGCTTGGGAATGATCCTGCTGATCAGCTTCAGCGCCGGCCTCGCGGTGGTGCTCATGTCCATCGGCATCCTGGTGCTCTACGCCAAGCACCTGCTGCCGGACAGCGAAAAAGCCGCGCGGCATCCCGCCTTCCGCCTGATTCCCGTCTTCTCCGCGGCCGTCGTCATGTGCATTGGGTTGGTGATGACGGGAGTGTCGCTGGGCGTGATCCGGCCGGATCGCCTGCTGGGGCTGACGTAAGAGTCGGGCGGCGAATCAACGCATCTGCGGCTAGCAAATGTGCGCGCCGCGGGCTTCCACATAGACGGCGTAGAGCGATTGGCCGGCGGCCATGAACAGACGGTTGCGTTTGGGGCCGCCGAAGCAGACGTTGGCGCAGATCTCGGGTAACAGGATTTGGCCGATGCGTTCGCCCTCCGGCGTGAAAATATGAACGCCGTCGTAGCCGGCGCCCACCCAGCCGGCGCCCACCCAGATGTTGCCGTCGGTATCGGCGCGAATGCCGTCCGCTAACCCTGCGTCTTTAAATCCTGCCAGTTCCATCGAGACGTACTGACGGCCATTGCGCAGCGTCTTGCCGTCGACCACGTCGTAGACCCTGATGTTTTTGGGCGCCTGCGGGTAGTGCGTGAAGCCGGTGTCGCAGATGTACACCTTTTTGTAGTCGGGTGAGAAGCAGATGCCGTTCGGCTTGAACAGCTCGTCGGTCACCATCGTCATCTGGCCGGTCTTGGCATCCAGGCGATAGACGGCCTCCTTGAGCAGCAGTTCGCCTTTGTGGCCTTCATAATCGACCAGCGTGCCGTAACCGGGGTCGGTGAACCAGATGCCGCCATCGGGATGCACCACGATATCGTTCGGCCCGTTCAGGATTTTGCCGTTCCATTTGTCGGCGATCACGGTAACCGAACCGTTATGCTCGTAACGAACCACGCGGCGGTTCCCGTGCTCGCAGGAGAGTTGGCGCGCTTCATAGTCGAACGTATTGCCGTTGCTGTAGCCGGAGGGCTGCCGCATTGTGCTGACGTGGGCGTCATCCTCAATCCAGCGGAGCTGGCGGTCGTTGGGGATGTCGCTAAAGACCAGGTACCGGCCCACGCCGTTCCAGGCCGGCCCTTCCGACCATAGCGTGCCGGTATAGAGCCGCTGGATGGGCGTATTTCCGATTTTGTATCTAGCGAAGCGCTTGTCGATGACGACGATGTCCGGGTCGGGATAACGAACCGGGTTCTTCCCGCTCCAGTCGCGCTGCGCGTAAGCCGCACCGGCCGCTGCCGCGAAGCCTGCACCGAGAAACGCGCGCCGGCCGACCGCGCCGGATTCGAGATTGCCGATTTTGTTTGTCATGACGCCACCCGTTGAGTTCGAGGAAACAGTATACAGCGGCGGGCGGCTGACAGCCGTTGCTTTACTCGGATCGTAGGGCCCGCATGGGATCGACGGCCGCTGCTCGCCGGGCGGGAATGGCGTTGGCCGCAAGACCTACGCAAGCCACTCCGAGGATGACGGCCGCATACATCAGCGGGTCTTTGCTGCTGACGCCGAACAGCAGCGTTTCCAGGAACCGCGCCGTCAGCAGCGCCCCTGCGAGCCCGAGAGCCGTTCCGATGAATACCAGCGCCATGCCGCCGGCCAGCACTTCGCGCAGCACCTGTTCCGGGCGGGCCCCGAGGGCCATGCGGATGCCGATCTCGTGCGTGCGCTGGCTCACGGCAAAAGAAACCACACCGTAAACGCCGGCGGCCGCGAGCACCATCGCGACCATGGCGAATGCGCCGAACAGCCACGAGTAAGCCCGGCGGGCCCAGAGCGATTGGTCGAGTCTCTCGGTCATGGTGCGCACGTCATACATCGGAAGGTCGGCATCCAACTGGCGAAGCACATCGCGGGCGGGAGCCACCAGCAGTTGCGGGTTGATGGCGCCGCGGAGCACGATGCTCATCGAATCCCAGTCTGGAATTTCGCGCTCGGAAAAGCTCACGCTGGGGCGCATTTCCTGATCGAGCCCGTAGTGCTTCGTGTCGCGCGTGACTCCGATGATGCTCATCCACTTGTCCTTGTCCCACGAGTGACGGATGCGTTTTCCAATGGCGTCTGCAGGTTTGGGCCAATAGCGTTTCGAGAAGCTTTCGTTCACCGTCACCACGTAAGGTCCCTTGGGACCGCCGTCCCGTGCGTCGAACACGCGCCCAGCCAGGAGGGTAATGCCCATCGCGTCGAAGTACCCCGGGGTCACGACGACCTGGAGAACAACGGGATCCTGTTCGTTCCGACCCAGTGGCCGAGCGCCCTCCACCGCGAAGAAATTTCCCCAATGCCCTCCCAACGGCGGCGCCGATGCCGCGCCTGCCGACTTGACACCTGGCAGCGCACGAACCCGCTCGATCAGATCCTCGAAGAACGCCAGCCGTTGCTCCGGCTTTTCATACTTCACATCGGGAAGCGAGACTCGGAACGTGATCACGTTTTCCGGGCGGAATCCGGGATCGACGTGCAGGACGTTGCGGAAGGCTTCGACCAGCAGGCCGGCGCTGATCAGCAGGATGAGCGCAAGCGAGATCTCGCAGACCACCAGCGCGCTGAGCGTGTAGCGCCGGCTGCGCGATAACGACGTGCGCGGCGCGGCATCCTGAAGGCAGCTGCGTGTATCCACGCCCGAGGCCTGAACGGCGGGTGCAACACCGAACAGCACCGCCGCCACGCCGGTCACCACCGTGCAAAACAGGGCGAAGCGCGTATCCATCTGGAAGCTGATCCATCGCGGCATATCTTCGGGCATGAGGGAGATCATGGCTCGCAGGCACACATTGCCGAAAACGACGCCAAGGATGGCCGCGATCCCGGCCAGCACGAGGTTTTCCGTGAAAAGCTGGCGGACGATTCTGCCGCGTGACGCGCCGATGGCCGTGCGAATGGCAATCTCGCGCGCCCGAGCCGAGCCGCGCACCAGCATGAGCGCGGCGATGTTCACGCACGCGATCAGCAGCACAATGGCGACCGCGCCCAGCAACGCATGACTGATGGGCCGGAAGTCACCGAGGTAGCGATCGCGCAAGGGCATGAGGACGGGAGAGGTCACCTCTTTCTCCTGGGCGGTGGTCCGGTGGACGCTCAGCAGATTGGCTCGCGCCCGCTCGATGGAAACGCCGCGCTTCAGGCGGCCGACCCCGTTCAAGTAAAAGCCCGTGTGCTTGTTCGGATCCAATTGCAGCGGCACCCAGAGCTGAGACTGGCCTGGAAACGCGGCTTCGCGCGGAAGCACGCCCACCACCGTGTATGGCTGCGTATCGAGCTGCAAAATCCGCCCCAGCACTCCGCGATCTCCGTTGAACATCCGGCGCCAGAGCTCATAGCCTAAGAGGACAACCTTCGCGCCACCCGGCCGGTCTTCCTCAGACAGAAAATTTCGCCCCAGCGCTGGCTTCAAGCCGAAGACATCCAGCAGGTCATAGGTGACGCTAGCGCCGTACACGCGTTGCGCCGAACCCAGGCCCGAGAGGTTGAAGTCCCCCGTGTCGAAGCAGGCTAATCCGTCGAACGTGCGGTTGCCTTTCCGCCAGTTGTAATAGTCGGGCGCGGAGATTCCGACAAACTTCAGGTTCCACTTCGGCGCCGTCTCGTCGAGGTCGACCAGCCGTTCGGAATCCGCGAACGGAAGCGGCTTCAGGAAGAGTCCGTTGAAGATGCTAAAAATGGCTGCGTTGCCCGCGATCCCGAGCGCCAGCATGCCCACCACCATCAAACTGAACGCCGGCTTCAACCGGATGGCGCGCAGGGCCATCTTCAGGTCGTGCGTGACGCCAGAGAGATACCCTCCGGTTGGCGCCGGTGCTCCGAGCTGCTGAGCCGAAGGGCGGCGGGCCTTGCGTAGGTCTTCGATGAGCCGTTCGCTGTTGAGTTCCTCCAGCACCAGACGGCGCGCGTCGGGTTTGGAAGCTCCGCGGGTCCGCAGTTCAACGTAACGGTCCTCCAGATGCTGCGCCATCTCGTCGACGATTTCGGACTCGCGCGTGCCATCGAGTTCGCTCCCGGCCAGCCGCTCACGAACAATTTCTCTCCAGTCAGGCATACTCAATCCCGGTAATGCGGCGAACCGCTTCCGCAAACTGGCGCCAGCCATACCGCTGTGCAGCCAGCACCTTACGTCCCTGGGGCGTCAAACGATAGTAGCGGCGCCGCCGTTGCCCTGCCTTTTCCACCCAGCGGCCTTGCACCCAGCCGCGCGCCTCCAGGCGATAGAGCAGCGGATATAGCGACGCCACGTGAAAGCGCAGCCTCCCTTCAGAACGGGTTTCGATCAGCTTGCTGATCTCGTAACCGTGGCGGGCGCGGCTCTCCACCAGCGAAAGGATCAACAACTCGGCGCTACCTTTTTTCAATTCGCGATCGGAAGATGGCGTTGCCATATATTGCTATAAAATATATAGCAATCAGATATCGGATGTCTATCCGCAGAACCCAAATTTCACGCTCGGCCCACGCTCCCGGTGACCTCGTGGCGACGGGATAATCCCAGAGAAATGGATTGAGCTGCCAGCGCCTGGTCGTCGACAGGCTGGGCCGGTTCGTGGACCATGCTCTCGCTGCTCGCGCAAATGTGGGTGGGCACCGCCAGTCTTGGCGGTTTATGGATTCTGCTGCTGGCCGGGATGAACCGGGTGGTGACGGTTCAATCGTCGTAGAAGCTTTTTCGGGAAACTGCCCTTTCCCCGGGATTCACGCCCAAACACCGCTCCCTCTGGTCGCGGCTCAAAGATGCAACCGCTGTCTGTCTGCGTTTACTGAGCCGCGCCCCAAGGAAGCGGAGAGCGCCCAGGCGTTTTCGGCATCCTGATCAATCGTCGTAGAAATTCCGCGGCCAGGCATGTCTTCTCAAGATGGCGATCACTTTTTCGGGGAGCGGCCCTTTGCCCGGGACCGAGCAGTTGAACGCCACGTTGGCGCGGCTGCGCATGCCCGGGATCACGCTCGAAACCGCGGGGTGCGAGAGGCAGAAACGTAGCGCCACCTCCGGCAGGATGCCATCCGAAATCGCCAGATCACGCTCGATGGCGGCCACGCGCTGGGCAACCTGCTTCTTGCGATCCCCCTTGAAGTATCCTGCGCGAAAGTCGCCCGGCTCGAATTGGGTGAACGCGTCGATTTTGCCGGATAGGCCGCCCTCATCGAGAGGCACGCGCGCGATCAAGCCAACTCCACGCTCCATCGCCAGAGGAAAAAGATTCTTCTCGGGCGTTTGATCGAAGATGTTGTAAATCACCTGGACCGTGTCGATCAGTCCGGTTTTGACGAGATCGAGCGCGCTATCGGGCTGATGCTCGTTGATCGAAACGCCCACAGCCTGTGCTTTCCCCGATTTCTTGATGTCTTCGAATGCGCGCATCCACTCGTCGCGGCCGATCCACTCCGGATTCCAGACGTGCAACTGCTGAAGATCGAGAGTGTCGAGTCCGAGGTGCCGCAGGCTACGCTCCGTGCATTGGAGGATGTAGTCATAGGGAAAGACCTCCGCGATGCCGATCCCCGGCCGCGCCGGCCACAACTGATTTTTGGGTGGCACCTTGGAGGCTACGTAGATCTTATGTTTGGTTTCGCGAACCACCTGCCCTACTAGATGCTCGCTGTGCCCGTCGCCATACGCCAGAGCGGTATCAATGAAGTTGAGGCCCAGATCGATGGCCTGACGGAGGGCGTCGAGCGAATGCGGGTCGTCGCCGCCCAACCACTGGATTCCTCCAATCCCCCAGGCGCCATAACCGATCTCGCTCGTCCGAAATCCTGTTCTGCCCAGCTTGCGGTAGCGCATGACAAACTATTATAGAGACATGACTCTGGGCAAACTGCTGCGGCTGCGCCGGATTTTTCCCAATGGCCGCGCGCTCATTGTGCCGCTCGATCACCTCACCGACGATCCGGTTCCGCTGGTCCGCAGCGTGGCGCGCTCGGGCGCCGATGGTGTCGCGCTATCGCCCGGCGTGCTGGAGAGGGTGACCGAGGACCTCGCGGGCCTGGCAGTCATCCTGCGTCTCAACGGGTCGAAACGCACATCCCAGTTGGTGAGCGTGCAAGGAGCACTCGAGATGGGCGCGGAGGCCGTGCTGCTCAGGGTGGACGCTCACGATCCGCGCGATCTGGAACGCCTGGGACACGTGACCGAAGACGCGCGCCGTCTGGGAATGCCGATCATCACCGAGATCCTGGGCGAGGATTTGCCCGCGGTCGTTACGATTGCGGCGGAGTACGGCGCCGACGCCATCGAGACGCAGATCATGGGCAATTTTGCGGATTTCCGGCAAACAGCACGCACCGCGGGACGCCCGGTTTTGGCCTCTGTGAGCGAGACCGGTTCGGTCAGCCACCTGCTGGGGTTCGTGAACGACTGTCTGGAGTCCGGCGCCCAGGGCGTGGTCGTCGAGCCGCAGGCAGAGACCGTGCTGGCTGGAATCAGCGCGCTGGTTCATCAGGGCATTTCCGTGAGTGAAGCGCTGGCTATGGCTGAATCGGAGCGGGTTGCGGCTCCGGAATAGGCGAAACGCGGGCCGCGATAAACTAGTCAAAGAAGTTATGCGGAGAGTCCTAACCGCGCTTTTTGTCTTCACCGTCTCCGCCCTCGCCGCCAATGTCCGCCTGTATCTCAAGGACGGCACGTACCAGATCGTGCGTGAATACACGGTTCAAGAGGACCGCGTTCACTACTACAGCGTGGAGCGCAGCGATTGGGAAGACATTCCGCTGGCGCTGGTGGATCTGAAGCGCACCGACGGGGAAATCGCCGAGCACAAAGCCGCACTTGAAGAAGAAAGCAAGGTTGTCGCAGCCGAAGAAAAAGTAGAGCGAGAGCAGCAGCGCGAGGCCTCGAAAATTCCGCAAGACCCGGGCGTCTATCAGTGGATCGACGGAAAGGAACTGCGCATTCTCCGCCTGGCGGAATCGAAGCTGCACACCAACAAGAGGCGCTCGGTGCTCAAGGCGCTGTCACCGATCCCGCTGGTCTCGGGCAAAGCCACCGTCGAAGTGGACAATCCGCACTCCAATTACAACGTGGAGAACGATACGCCCGAGTTTTGCATCCAGCTTTCGGCGGAAGAGCAGTTCGGCATCATTCACCTCCTGCCCCATGACAACATCCGGATTGCCGCGAAGGTTACCATCCTGCCTGTCGTCAAGGAGGTGGTGGAAGAACCGGAAGTGGTGGAAGTATTCCGCAAGCAGCTCGACGCGAACGGCCTCTACAAGATCTGGCCGCAGAAACCCCTGGAACCGGGAGAATATGCGGTAGTGCAATTCACACCGGGCAAGTTGAATATGCAGATCTGGGATTTCACCTGGCAACCGGGGGCGAAATACGTGCCGCTACCGCCCGAAAAAACGACAGCCAAAAAACCGTAACGGCGTTTAGTTCAGAAAATATGTGCGGTAGAGCGTATCGCGCTGCTTGGGAATGAAGCCGGCATCGCGAATGAGGCGCCGCAGTTCCTCTTCCGAGGCGCGGTGATGCGCTCCAGCGGCTGAAACCACGTTCTCTTCGATCATGATGCTGCCGACGTCGTTGCCCCCGAATCTGAGGCCGATCTGGCAGGTCTTGAGCCCTGGCGTGACCCACGACGACTGGATGTTCACGATGTTGTCGAGGTAAATGCGCGAGAGCGCCAGCATCTGCAGGTACTCGACAGCCGTCGCTTCCTCCTTGATGAAGCGCCCGAGCGATGTGTTCTCGCGCTGGAACGTCCACGGGATAAAGGCGGTGAAGCCGCCCGTGTCTTCCTGAATCTGGCGCACGATCTCCAGATGGTGGATGCGCTGTTCGAACGTCTCGCCGCAACCGAACATCATGGTGGCGGTGGTGCGCATGCCGAGCGAGTGAGCCGTACGATGGACATCGATCCACTCCGAGGTCGAGCACTTCAGCCGGCTGATGCGGTGGCGTACGGCATCATCGAGGATCTCCGCCCCGCCGCCCGGAATCGAATCGAGCCCGGCATCACGCAACCGGGTGATCGTGTCACGCAGTGAAAGCCCGCTGACCTGCGCGATATTCGTGATTTCCGGCGCCGAGAAACAGTGGTTGTGAATCTCAAAGCGCTGCTTGATGGAGCGTAGTAGGTCCTCGTACCACTCGATCTTGAGATCGGGATGCAGGCCGCCTTGCATCAGGATGCCGGTCCCGCCGAGGTCAATCGTTTCCTGAATTTTGTCGAAGATCACTTCCTTCGGCAGGATGTAACCCTCAGCATGGCCCATGGGACGGTAAAACGCGCAGAAACTGCAGTATTCGGTGCAGAAATTCGTGTAATTGATGTTGCGGTCGATGATGTAGGAAACCACGCCTTCCGGGTGCAGCTTACGGCGCACCCCGTCAGCGGCCATGCCGATACCGATCAGATCGTCGGAGCGCAACAGGTCGAGAGCTTCCTCGCGCGAGATCATGGCTGCAACAGACATTTTACAACAGGCTCTGTTCTTGCCCTCGGGTGAGGATGTAACGCCGAGGCCGGTTGTGTCACTATCTTGAAGGACCGGTTTATCTGCTCCCGCCCCTTTGCCAGCTGGAGCCATTCTGCGTTAACTTGTGTAAAGCGCATTTAGTCTAAGGGTTGACGATCTCATGGTGGAATGTCCGATCTGCCACACCAGCAATCCGCCCGGAACCCTCGCGTGCACGAAGTGCAGCACCCCTATCGAAATGAATATCGCCACGGTTGTGATCCCGCCGGAGGAGGCCACGGTACTCGATGCGTCCCTCGACCCGGAAGCCACGCAGGTAGTGGTAGGCGGCACAGCCGGCTGGTCGGTCGCTCTTCAAAAAAACGCCCCGGATACCATGGCGCCCATCGAGCCCGGCACCATGCTGGGTGACCGCTACGAGATCCTGAAGCGCCTGGGTGAAGGCGGCATGGGCGCGGTGTACAAAGCGCGCGACCGCGAGCTGGAGAGGCTGGTCGCTCTCAAGGTGATTCGGCCGGAGCTGGCCGGCAACCCGGACATTCTCCGGCGCTTCAAGCAGGAGTTGATTCTCGCGCGCCAAGTCACCCACAAAAACGTGATTCGCATTTTCGATCTGGGGGTGGCCGATGGACGCAAGTTCATCACCATGGACTACATCGAAGGGCGCGACCTGAAAAGCATTCTCGTAGAGCGTGGCAAGCTGCCCCCTGAGGAAGCGGTATCCATCATCCAGCAGGTGTGCCGGGGACTGGAGGCGGCGCATACCGAAGGCGTGGTTCATCGCGATCTCAAGCCGCAGAACATCATGGTCGACGCGAACGGCCGCGTCTGGGTGATGGACTTCGGCCTGGCCCGCTCCATGGAAATGGCCGGCATCACGCGCACCGGCGCGCTGATGGGCACTCCGGATTACATGTCGCCCGAGCAGGCGCGCGGCGAGAAAGTGGACGCGCGGTCGGATCTGTTCAGCCTCGGCATTATTTTCTATGAGATGCTGACCGGGCGGCTGCCCTTCCAGGCGGACACCATGATGGCCACGCTGCTGAAGCGGGTGCAGGAAAAAGCCATTGCGCCCCGTGTGCTCGATGCCGCCATCCCGGATCACCTGAGCGCCGTGGTGATGCGGTGCCTGGAAGCGGACGTGACCCGAAGGTATCAGGCGATCGGAGAGATCCTGGCGGACCTCACCGCGGACAAACAGCAAACCGTCGCTGGCCAAGTGCAACCATCCGTGGTTTCGCTGGCGGCGATCGGGCCGGGCACGCACTTTGGGCCGCGATACAGGATCGAATCAGTGATCGGCGAGGGCGGCATGGGCAAGGTTTACAAGGCCTATGACAAAGATCTCGACCGCACGGTAGCGCTTAAGGTGGTGCGGGCTGAATTTGCCAGCGATCCCAACTCGATGCAGCGCTTCAAGCAAGAGCTGCTGCTGGCCAGCCGCATCTCCCACCGCAACATCCTGCGGATTCACGATCTGGGCGACGTGGATGGCCTGAAGTTCATCTCGATGGCGTACGTGGAGGGCAAGGACCTGCACGACCTCCTGACGGAGTCCGGCAAGATGCCCATCGAGCGCGCCGTCAACATCGCCAAGCAGCTTGCCAGCGCACTCGAGGCCGCGCATACCGAGGGTGTGGTGCACCGGGATCTGAAGCCGCGCAACGTACTGATCGACCAAACCGATCATGTCTACGTCTCGGATTTTGGCCTCGCCAAATCGCTCGAAGGGGATACGGCGACGCAGATGACCCGGGCCGGCGAAGTGCTGGGTACGCCTCGCTACATGTCACCCGAGCAGGCCGAGTCGAAACCGGCCGATCACCGCAGCGACATTTATTCGTTTGGCGTCATTCTGTACGAGATGGTCACCGGCGAACCGCCGTTTGGCGGCGATTCGACGATGCAGGTGATGTACCAGCACGTCACCCAGAAAGCCAAAAATCCGAAGCTGGTGAATCCCGAAGTGCCGGACTACCTGGCCGCGGTCATCCTCAGATGCCTGGAGAAAGACCCGGCCCTGCGGTACCCGCAGGCACGCCTGATTCTCCACGATCTTGAATCTGCCACGGCTCCGACACGCATCGTCCGGCTGCGTATCGCCGAAACGGGCTACCCCAAGTGGCTGCTCGGCTCGATGGCCGCGCTGCTGCTTCTGGTGGGCGCCACCTTAGCCATTCCATCCTGGCGCAACGCAGTGCTGGGACGCTTGCAGGGCGCGCGTGGCGGCCATGCTGCGATTCCCGGCCCGCGGAGCGACAAGCATGTCGCCGTGCTCCCGTTCAAAGTACTGGGCGACGAAGCCGCGCTGAAGTATGCCGCCGACGGCATCGTGGACTCGCTTTCCGCGCAGCTCTTCCAGTTGAAGAATATTTATGTGGCGTCTCCGAGCGCCGTGGAACAGGCCGGCAAGAAAGGCTCGGTGGACCAGATCGCCAAGGCCCTGGGCGTCAACCTCGTGGTCGAGGGCACCGTACAGGGGGCGGGGGATAAGATCGGGATCGTGGTCAGCGTGCAGGATGTGAAAAAGGGTCAGCGTTTGTGGGGCAAAGAATTTTCGGGGCTCCGCCGGGATCTGCTGACCATCGAGAATTCCATTTATTCGGAACTGGTCTCCGCACTCGATTTGAAACCAACGGATGAAGACCTGACTCGCGGTGCCATGCGCATGACTGGAAACTACAGCGCTTACGAACTTTACCTCAAAGGCCGCGACGTGATACGCCGCCAGCCCGATGCCAAGGGCTACACCGCGGCGCTGAAGTACTATGACCAGGCCATCCAGAAGGACTCGCGCTTCGCGCTGGCCTACGCCGGCATTGCTGACACCAGCATCGACATGTACGACTTGAAGAAGGAGGGCGCCTGGTCACAAAAAGCCCTGGGCGCGGCTCAGCAGGCTCAGCAACTCAACCCCGATTTGCCAGAGGTCCATTGGGCGCTGGGCAACGTGTATATGCAAACCGGCAAGACCGAGGAGTCGATCGCGGAAATGAAACAGGCCGTGGAGCTGGCGCCGAATTCCGATGACAGCTACCGGCGCCTGGGGCACGCATACGAACGCGGGGGCCATACGCCGGAAGCCATCGCCGCGTATCAGAAGGCCACCGAAATCAACCCGTATTACTGGTTCAACTTCAGCTCGCTAGGTATCGCTTATTTCGGTTCCGGATACTATGAAAAAGCCCTGAACGCTTTCCGCCGGGTGACGGAGCTGGCGCCGGATTTGACTTCAGGCTATAACAACCTCGCCGCCGCGTATTATCAGTTGGGCAGATGGAACGAGGCACTCGCGACATATCAAAAGTCCCTTGCCCTCGAGCCGAACGCCGACGCTCAGGCCAACGTGGGAACGGCCTACTATTATTTGGGGCTCTACAGCGAGGCTGCCAAGGCTCTGGAGAAAGCCGTCCAGATGGATCCCAACAACCACGAGTTGGTGGCCGGTCTCGCGGAGGCTTACCGGCAAATGGGCCAGCGTGACAAGGCCATGACCCTCTATGAAACGGCCATCCGGCTCGCCCTGAAAGCCTACCAGGTCAACCCGCGCGATGCGACCACGCTGGGAGACCTGGCGACGTACTACGCGAAAAAGGGGGACTTGAACCGGGCCCAGGATTTCATGACCCGCGCGCGTACCATCGACCCCGATAACAACAGGCTCATGTACGACGAAGCCTGGATCCAGGCCCGGGCGGGCAAATCGGCTGAGGCCTTCAAAGGATTGCGCGCGGCTCTCCTCAACGGCTATCCGCCGGAGGTGGCCAAAAGCGACCCGGAGTTATCTAGCATGCGCTCCTCTGCTGAGTTTGAGAAGCTGATAAAGGAATTCAGCCGCAAGCCGAAGTGACTCGGGGGCCATTCCGTCTTTGGCAGAGACTAACGGAAGCCTACCGGCGGTAGAGCTTTCGCCTGGCCATCACAAGCACTCCCGGCGAGCTGAGTAACACCAGTAACAGCAGGAGCAATCTCGGTTCAGGAACCGCCGTGGCCGCTAGGGTTGCTTCACACGCGCTCGCGTTGACGGAGCAAGGAGTGAGTCCGCCAAGCGTGCCAGAATTGGCGGTCCCGAATGTGACAATGAGAAAGCCTTCCCCGTTTGGGAACTGTGCGTCTGGTTTCAAGCTCTCTGCATCGAATCCCACCGGGCCGTTGACCGGACAATTGAATATGAACAACCCTAGGCCGCTACAGGGATTCTTGGGGCCTACCGTGCCGCCAGTACCGTTACCAGTGCCAAAAAAATCCACACTGGTGTACCCATCTACAGGTCCCACGGCAGGTGTGAAGGCTAGCGAAGCATTCGTGAAAAGGTCGGTAGAGGCCTGGAAATTCTGATTGAAATTGACGGTCGGAAGAAAAAAGTCCAGTCCAGTGATTGTCTGGGCCAAATCATTTTGAATGCCGAGACTGCCCAGACCATTGGCATCGAGAGCATTCAAATCAACCGGGTTGAACAGGACTATGCAGGTTCCTGGCCCGAGCATAGTGCAGTCAGCTGACGTAATGTCGGTAGTGTGACCCCCACCCAGGGTTAGACGGACGACTGGGACGGCCTGCAGCCAACCCACCGACAGGAGCGCCATCGCGCCCATTGCCAACACTCGAAAGCTCTTCATACATCCCCCGTTCTGCCCGTCAGTACGGGCAGTGTACTGCACAACGCTATCTCGCACTTCCAACGGCCGAGTAGTAGCACTCTTGTTACCAAACGTCCGGCCCGTCCAATTCTTTGAAGTCATTGCGATTGTACTCTATTTGGTAATACATCGGCAACGGAACTTTTACCGAAAGTTAAGGTGTAGTCCCGAATTCTGGTGACATCTGAAACAGCGGTCAGGGGTCAGAACCGCTTCAAACGTGACCGGATGCGCTTGGCGATCTTCTCGATCTCCTCTGTTTTCTTCAGGCTGGAGAGCGAAAGCACGTGGGTGTCGTCCTTCTCCAACTCGCGCTTCAGGCTTTCGGCAAGGTCGATGAGCTGGGCGGCGTCCTGGACGGACTTCTCGTGATCGTGCTTCAGGATCTCGTCCTTTTGCAGCTTGCCGTTAGGGAGACGCACGTCGGAGGATCTCTCCGGTTCAGGAAGCTGGTTGGCAGGGTGTTGTGCCAGGAGGGGGATCAACAGGGCGGCGGGCAGAATCAGACGCTTCATGGCAGTGAACCTCTCGGTATGACGGTCGTGCCGGCCTCCTGTTACGGGCCGCGGGCGGCCAGTTGTTATGATAGCGGGGATGCAGCAGGTGAATGTCGGCATAGTCGGCCTTGGAAATGTAGGATCCGGCACTCTGACTCTTCTGGCGGAGAACGCCGCCCAGATAGCGCTCAAGCTGGGATTTCCGCTGCGCGTGACGGCCGTGTGCAGCCGATCGGTGGAGGCCAAAAAACTGCCAGAAGGGCTCGGCCCGGTACATCGGACCACCGACTGGCGCGAAATTGTGTCGCATCCGGAGGTCGACATCGTGGCCGAACTGGTGGGCGGAACCTCGGTTGCGGCGGAGATTATCAACGGGGCCATCGAGCATAAGAAGTCGGTCGTGACCGCCAACAAGGAGCTGATGGCGAGCTGCGGCTCGGAGATCTGGGACCGGGCGATCCGCGCGGGGATCAATCTTGCCATGGAAGCCAGCGTGGCCGGCGGCATTCCCATTCACGCCGTGCTGAGGGAGGGAATCTCGGGGGACCGCGTAGTGGCGCTCTACGGCATCCTGAACGGAACCAGCAACTACATCCTGACCGAAATGGAGAAGCGCGGGGCGCCGCTCGATGAAGTACTGGCCGAAGCCCATAGGCTGGGCTACGCGGAAGCCGACCCGAGCGCGGATATCGACGGGTTCGACGCGCGTTCGAAGCTGGCCATCCTGGCGGCGCTCGCGTTCGGCGAGAAGATCACGCCGTCCGACATCTTCGTCGAGGGCATCCGGCGCATTTCGCCCATGGACTTCCAGTACGCACACAAGCTGGGCCACACCATCCGGCTGATCTGCGCCGCCCGGCAGACGTCTGACGGCCTGATCCTTTCGGTGCGGCCCGCGCTGATCGGCCTCGAAACCATCATCGCCGGAGTGCAGGGGGCGTACAACGCCGTGTGGGTGAAAGGCCGATACGGGCAGGATACGTTCTATTACGGCCGGGGTGCAGGCCCGTTGCCGACGGGCGTTGCCGTGGTCAGCGACCTGATGCGCGTGGCCCGCGAAATTCGCTATGGCCACCCTGAGCGAGTATCGCCTTTTGCGCATGAGCGGTTGGGAGAATACAAACCACGCTCGGTCACGAGCGAGAAATGCGCGTACTATCTGCGATTCCGAGTAGATGACCGGCCGGGAATCATCGCCGCGCTCGCCGGGATTCTGGCCGAGCAGCATATCAGCCTGGAGGCGGTTCTCCAGTTGCCTTCGGAAACCAAAAGCTCTCTGCCGTTCGTCATCACTGTCGAGCCAACCTGCGAGCACACCATCCGTGAAGCTGTGCAGAAGATGTCGCACCTGGACTTCCTGCGCGAGCCGCCGCTGGCGCTGCCCATGGAGCCGCCGTTATGAAGGTGTCAGGTGTTAGGTGCCAGGTGTTAGGGATTCTGCTGCTCTGTGCGTCAGCCGTCTGCGCACAAGTAGCGACTAACGCCAATGAGGGGTACAAAACCCCAGAGGGGCGGGCTTCGGTGGCCAAAAGCCTCTCGGCGCCCGATCGGGACGAGAAGCAGAAGCCAGGGGAACTGGTTGAGGCGATGTCGCTCAAACCAGGAATGGTGGTGGCGGATATCGGGACGGGCACCGGCTACATGCTGCCTTTTCTGAGCGAGGCGGTGGGGCCGCAGGGGCGCGTACTGGGCGAGGACATTTTTCCGGATTTCCTCGAAAAGGCTCGCAACACCGCCAACCAGCACAAGCTCGCCAACGTGGAGTTCATCCAGGGTTCGGAAACCGATCCCGGCCTGCCTGAAAACGGCATGGACGTGGTTTTGGGGCTCGATACGTACCACCACTGGAATTACCCGGAGAAGATGCTGTCTGCTCTACGTCGGGAGCTGCGCGCGGGAGGCCGGCTGGTGATTGTCGATTATTACAAGCGCCCGGATGCCATGCCGGGAGGCCGCGCCATGCAGCACATCCGTTTGGATGCGCCGGATGTAATCAAAGAGATCGAGAGCAACCACTTCAAACTGATTTCCCAGCACGATCACGTCAAGGGCAGCCAGTACGTAATGATTTTCGAAAAAAAGTAGCGAGGCTACTTACCCCGCAGCCGGAAGGTCACTCCGACAACAGCCGTGAACGGGTATGCCGGCGTGGCGTGTATGCGCGCGATGATGGGTGCGGTTGGCGTCACACGCGAATCGAGGTAGTTTTGTGTCTCGTAGTAGTCCCGGTTGGTGAGGTTGTCGAAACTGAGATTCAGCTCCATCCCCCGTCGAACCTGCTTTGCCATCCCCAAATCGAAAACCGTGTGGCCGCTGGCGACAATGGATGGGTCGTCGCCATCCAGGCGGTAATGGTTGATGGCCCGCATGCGGAACGAACCGCTCCACCCGTGCCAGGCGGCAAGAGTCAGGGCGGCGTTGGCGACGAAATGGGGAGCACTGTCCACGTAGACCCGGTGGTCGCCGCCAAGGAAGAAGGCGTTACTGATCTTCGTCAGGCCGCCGCTTAGGAAGAGGTGATGCGTGAGTTCGACCGAGGCCTTCGTCTCAAAGCCATGCGCCCGGCTGGGGCCTTTGAATTCGAAGGTCCCATCATCAGGAATGTAGACCTGCTCGTTCGAGTGGTCGATCAGAAACGCATCGGTGGCGAAGGAGAAGCGGCCGAAGTTGGATGAGGTTCCGACCTGGTAGAAGTCGGTTGTGGCCAGGCGAGGATCATTCGGGCGCTGGACAACGCCGCGTGCGTCGATGCTGTTGATGCCGCGGCCATAATTCAGGTGCAGTGTCAGCGGGACTGATTTCGCGGGAGTAAATGCGATGTTGCTCTTCGCCTGCCACCGTCCCGCACTCTGAACGCCGCTCTCGTGGGGATAAACCTTGTCGGTCACGTCATAGCGAAATTCATCAAACCGCAGGCCCGCTCCCAGCAGCAGGCGACCGTTCATAAGGCTGAGACTCTCTTGCGCGTAACCGGCGCCGTTGGTTACATGGGCATCGGCGCGGGTGGCCACTCCGAGCGGTACGCGGCCTTCCCGCGGGTAGAGGCCGACATTGATCTGGTTGTCGTGAAAATTGGCGCCGCTGACAAAGACGGCAGCGATCGAGCCTAGCTTGTGCGGATGCGTGTACTGCGCGTTCAGGCCCTCCTGGAGGCGAGAATCATGCTGTTGGATGCCGTCGCCATGAACCGGGTCCACCAGAAAGAAAGTAAAATTGGAATACAGATCGAACAGCGACCGGCCGAGAAACCCGTCGACTTTGAACGTGTCGCCATTGCCGAAGTTCCTGCTGTAGTAGCTCGATAAAGTGCCCAACTTCACGCGGCCGCCATCGCTTGGGTCGATGTAGCCGAACCGGTTGAGCAGGCCTTCGTTCACCAAGTCGAGCGGGATTTGACCGGAAGAGTAAAAATCGTTGCGGCCGAACAGGAACCGGAAACCCAACTTCTGGTCCGGGCTCAAGGTCTTGGTGTAATTCGCATTCACGTTATCGCGCCGGTAGCGGCCCGGATTGATGAATGGGCCATCCGTGTACGATCCTTCGTAGGCGATGTACGCGTCCACGTGTTCGACATCGGGGCTGTAGGCGAGAAACCCTCTGCCGGTATCGAAATTTCCCCCTTGCAGACGCACCGTGAATTGTTCCGGCAAGGATTCACGCTGGCGGATGTGGACGACGCCCAGGCCGCTGAAGTCTCCATACTCCGGGCTGAACGGCCCATTAATGATGGTGACGTCCTGAATCAATTCGGGACTGAGGGCTTTCAACGAGCCCAGGTAGCCTTGCCCGTGGCCCTGCGACCCTTGATTCTGCTGAATGTCGTCCACCATCACTTTCAGCCCGCCGTTTACGCCGCCGTGATCCAGATTGAAGCCAAACCGCCGGATCTCCAGAGACTTCCCGCCGCCTTCGTGCTGTCCGGCGTTAATGCCGGCGTTCAGCTGCTGCAGCACCTGATCATCGCGGCTGAACAGGGTCCGGTTGAAGACCTCGGAGTTCCGCATGTCAACTTCCGGTTCAACGGGATCGGCCGTAATCACGATGCTTTCCGTCTTGGTGGCGAATTGGGAGAGTTGCAGGTCGACGCGAGCTAGTTGTCCGGTCGTGACGGTTACGCCAGTTGTCGCGGTTCGGAAACCGGGGGCGTCCGCGGAGACCTTGTAATCGCCGGCGGCCAGGGCCTCAAAGCTGAACTTGCCCTGGTCATCGGTTCTTGACTCTTGATGCGAACCGTCTCTGCGGAGGAGGCGTACCTGTGCGCCCGGGACGGCCTTTCCCTGCGGATCGCTAACCTGTCCGGCTATCCCGGAGTCCGCTGCCGGCATGGAGACCGGGAACAGGAGAAGGCCGGAAAAAATCGCCATGGCGGCCCGCAAAGGGATTCTACGGATAGCTTGCAAACCAACCGTGAATAATCCTGGCAGTAGCACGAATGTACAATTAGTATTACGAAATGCCCAGCGTATCATGAAGTGCTACGACTCTCAAGAACGTGTTACGAATTCTGGTGCGGTCCGGATTTACTGAAAGGGAGAAATTCTGCGGCAAGAAGCGCGCGGCGTGTCGATTTTAGCGGCCGGCGAACAATGGCGCCACCGAAATCAGGCCGAGCCCGACGACGAACAGGACGAGCATGATCACAACCAGCAGGCGCACCCGCGGGCCGGCTCCAGCGAACTCGTGCCAGACCAGCAGCCCCCACAGCGCGCTCACCATGGTGGCGCCCTGGCCGATGGCGTAGCTGACGGCCGGGCCGACCTGCACGCTTTCAGGCGCGCTGGCCGCGGCGAAGTTGGCAATGGTTCCCGTCGCCCAGATCAACCCGCCCACGATGCCCAGCAGGTGCTGGCGCTCGGTTCCGTTGAAATACTCGGACATCGCAACGGGCGGGCCCTCGACGGGCATGTTCATGAAGAACAGATTGAAAACGAAAGTCGACAGAAACACACCGACCGCGAAAACAAAGCCGATGGCGTAAGGTCCGAGACCATGCTCGCCGGCCTTGCCGATTTCGACCAGCGGAAAGAAGGAACCCATCAAGACGCCGCTCACCAGGCTCAGGACGATTCCCTTCCCGGTGACTTTGCGTGTTGCTTGTGCCGCCCTGCCGGCCTCCAGCGTGCGATAGGCGAGGGCATCGACAATGATCGCGCCCACTACAATGGCGGCGCCGGTGAACAGCAGAACGGGATTGCCCTGAGGCTTCAACGCGTAGTTCCAGATGACGCCGATCACCAGCGCGAGGCCGATGCCGACTGGAAAGGCGACAGCCAACCCGGCCACCGAAATGGCCGCCACCAGCAGCATGTTCGCAAGGTTGAAAACCACGCCGCCCAGGACGCCGAAGAGGGTCTCTTGCGTGCCGGCGTGCATCAGGTCGTCGAGGAACGGGAGACCATCGTGGCCGCGGTTGCCGAAAGTGAACGCATAAATCGCGGCCGCAATCAGAACACCCAGGGAGTAGTCGTAATAGAACAGTTCAAAGCGCCACTTGCCCGCGAGCTTGAAGGTGTTCGCCCACGAGCCCCACGAGAGCATGGTCAGGATGATGAGGGAGAGAGCAGCAGCGTAGGTTTGGGGCAGAACCATGCGTGCGAGGGTACCTCGCGGGGACCGGGAGCGTCAAGCTTTGCGGCGGCATCCGGCGAGGCACCCCTCAAGGTCACCGTTCACGTTCCAGATGATCCGCGCTGCCAGCGCATCGGGGAGTTCCGACAGATTAAAATAGGCTGTCATGCTAACGGAAGCCGCATCGGAAGACACTTCGACTTCGCAGTCGACGCGGTTCTGGACCGCTCCTGATCGCAGGGCGCTGGGGAAGATTTTGCTGCTCGCCCTCTCGTCTCTTTGCGTTCTCTTTCTGCTGGACGCGGCCATGTTCCGGACCGGGTTGTATGCGCGGTATCTCGAGCCGGCTTCGTACGCCGGGAATTTCGAATCTGTCCTCGCAGCCGGGCGGCAAAAAGAATTCACCAAGCCACACCACGTTCTGGTGCTCGGCGATTCGCAGATTGGCGAGGGCTTTTCGGCGCAGATAGCCGATGAGACCGGTCTACATGCCGGCTGGGAGTTTTTCAATGCTGCGGTGGGCGGCGCGGCAATGCGCTGCTGGTATTATATGGTGCGCGATCTCGATCCGGATCGAACGCGGTTCGACGTCATTGTTCTACCGCTTCGCGGGTATGCGGATGTGGACGATGCCGAGATTCACGCCGATCGCGATGATCTCCGCTGGGTGATTGCTCGCGTACGATTGTCCGACATTGCGGAATTCTCCGGTTCTTTTCCGACACCGCTCATCAAGCTTTCAGTTCTCCGCGAGGCGCTGTTCAAAGGTTTGATCTACCGGCGCGATCTGCGTGAATTCTTGCGCGATCCGGCCGAGCGGATGCAACGGGTGAAGGACTGTCGCGCGGCGTGCGCGGATTCATTTTACGGTTATCCGGGCCGGACGGAGAATCTGAGCGGCGTCTGGATGGATTGGGCGACGGACACGCTTCATTTTCCAGAAGGCGTCAGTCCGCAAGTGCAGGCGGAGATGAAGCTCCATACGCATTTCCGGCTATGGTCCGTACGAGGGCCGGAACGCGCCTATCGCACGGCCTGGCTGGGGCGAATCATCGAACGGTACCGGGGCACGCGGACCAGGATCGCTCTGATTTCCGTGCCCTACCGCCCTTTTTCCATTCCGTTTTCCTGGCCCGCCGGCGCCGACAGTTTTGCGGCGCTGGCATCCAGGAATCCGCGCGTCGCGGTGCTGAATGAGCATCTCTTCGAAGATCTCGAAAAGCCGGACCTGTTCTTCGACGTATTTCATCTGAACCGAACTGGCCGCGCTTTGTTTTCGAACCGGCTGGCCACTGCATTAATGCGACGCTTCGGCACGGGAAATTCGCCTCAGTAGAACGTCAACATCATGCTTTTCTTCACAGCCTCGTACTTCGCATTTTTCTTTTGTACGATCATCTGCTTCTATCTCGCGCCGGTGAAGCTACGAGTGCCTTTGTTGCTGGCGGCAAGCTATTTCTTCTACATGAGCTGGAACTGGAAGTTCGCGCCGCTGCTTCTGACGCTGACGGTCATCGACTACGTGGCCGCCATCTGGATCGAACAAAGTCATCACCGGAAATGGGCGCTCGTAGCCAGCCTGGCATCCAACCTCGGATTTCTCGCGGTCTTCAAATACTACAATTTTGCGGCGTCCAACGGCGCCACGCTTCTAGGCCTCCCGCCAGGCCGGTTCCACTTCGACATCGTGTTGCCCCTGGGGATCAGTTTTCATACCTTCCAGAGCATCTCCTATGTGGTGGATGTCTATCGAGGCCAGCAAAAAGCCATCCGAAAACCGCTGGATTACGCCCTGTACATCGCCTTCTTTCCGCAACTGGTGGCCGGGCCCATCGTGCGCGCGCGAGATTTCTTCCGCGACCTGTATGACTGGCACGCGCCCAACTCGGCAGACATCAAACGCGGGGGTTTTCTGGTGGCGATGGGGCTGGTGAAAAAAGTCGCGCTTGCGGACAACTTCGCCCTGATCTCGGACCGGTATTTCAGCTCTGTGGCAAGCCAGCCGGGCGGCGCAGCAGCATGGGGCGCGGTCTTCGCTTTCGCGATGCAAATCTTTTTCGACTTCTCCGGATACACCGACATGGCCATCGGGTTTGCGCGCCTGCTGGGGTTTCACTTCCCGGTGAATTTCCGTCAGCCTTACCTGGCGGTCAGTGTCACCGACTTCTGGCGAAGGTGGCACATTTCGCTTTCGTCCTGGCTGCGGGATTATCTTTACATTCCGCTCGGAGGGAACCGGTACGGACGGCTCGCGACCTATCGCAACCTGATGGTCACGATGCTGTTGGGCGGGCTCTGGCACGGAGCCAACTGGAATTTTGTCATTTGGGGTGGATACCACGGCCTCTTGCTCTCGCTCGAACGTCTGCTCGGGCAGGCGAAGCACCGTGAGCGTACCTGGACGTTGCTCGATGTGCCGCGAGCCGTCCTGACTTTCGTTCTCGTCTGCGTCGGATGGGTGTTTTTTCGAGCGGGCAGCGTGCACGATGCCGCACTCGTCATCAGCCGGATGCTTCAGGTGCCGCGAGGACAGTGGCCGATCGAGCCGGTGCTGATGATGCTGACCGTGGCCGGGTTGATCGTGGCGCTCGTCGAAGAGCGCGTTTCGCTGCTCGAAGCGGTTGAGCGCGCGCCAGCCTGGGTAGCGGCCAGTTGCTTGGGGATGCTTCTGTTTGTCGTGGAACTGTTTGCGGTAGACGCAAACATTCCGTTTGTGTATTTCCAGTTTTGAGGAATGAAGTACCCCGCCCGGTCTCGGCAGGATCCGAAACCACCTCCGCTCGGCGATGAACTCGGCGTCTACCAGCGAAGATGCGGCGGGTCAGAGGGCTTTTGCCGTCTAATCAGGAAAAAAGCCAGGACACCGACGACAACCACCAGGACAACGCCAAGCCACACTAACTCAGTCGGCATAGACAACCTCCCTTCGGTCAACCCCACCCCCGGGCTGTGCTTGCACTCCCGCTCCACATTTCAGACTCCTCTGTCTGCTTTATAGCACCGGCGGGAAGGGGAGTCAATCGGGGGCATTGGGCTGACGCTCCGCCATTACAATAATCAATTGACCGTGCCGCCGCTGATCCATTCCAATGTCTCCGGGCGGGCCGACGAACTCCGCCGCGAGTTTCAGTCCGCCACTCCCTTCCGCTATCTCGTGATCGATGAATTTCTATCGGCTGAGGTCTGCCGTGAACTGATGGCCGAGTTCCCCGCTTTTGACCGGGAGCGCGCGCGCAACGAGATGGGCGAGGTGGGAGGAAAGGCAGTGTTCCAGAACCTGCCGGAACTTGGCCCCGCTTATGCGCGCCTGGATGCCATGCTGCGATGTATTTCCGCCAAACACCGTGACCAGCTTGGCGCCCAGAGCTGGAGGCGCGGCGAGATACGCAGGCATCACACCGAAGAACGCGCGATGCGCGTCCATATGCACCGAGGCGCGCACGGGCTGGTTCACCTGGCCGCTCGAGAAAGAAGCCAGCGCGCGCTCCATCACGTCAACCAAATCCGCAATCGGAACGAGTATGCGCACCTCCGATTCGGCGAGGATAAGCGGCATACTTACGGCCTTAAGGCGCCTCGCTCCGCAGGCTGGCGAACTCGATCCACGCAGTGAGCGCGTGGCGCGCCACGTCATGGCGGCCGTGCGCCAGATCGTGTCCTGCGCCTTCAATCGCGAGCAGCCGCGTATGCGCGGGAATCAGACGGAGAGCCTCGCTCATCTCATCCAAGGAGCCGAACGGATCGCGCGATCCGTGAACGAACAGGGCCGGCGTTTCGAGCTTGCCAAAATGCGATGTCCGCAGTTGCTGCGGCTTGTTCGGCGGATGGAGCGGATACGACAGTAGCAGCAGGCGATCAGTAATCGCCGCATCTTCGGCAGCGAGCATGCAGGCCTGGCGGCCGCCATAGGAATGCCCGCCCAAGGATACGCGAACGGGAGTGCCGTCGCGCAAGGCAAGTTCCCTTAGGACCTCGACCGCGCGGCGCAACCCGGCGCGATCCTGTGCGCCGTTGCCGAAGGGAGGGCCATGGGGGCGAGCCTGGCGGAAGGGCAGATCGCAGCGCATCACCAGAATGCCCGCGGAACTGAATGCGCCGGCCATGGCGACCAGCAAAGGCGCGCCGCAGTTGGAGCCTGCGCCGTGCGTGAGCACCAGGGCTCCTCGCGGCGCCGTCTCCGGGCGGTGCAAAAAGCCGCGGACCGCGGGCCGATCGGGCGTCGCACAGACCAGTCGTTCGACCACACTCATAGCGCGTACACTGTGATGATAATGGAATTGAGCTTCGTCCACCGGTTCGTCACCGCAACGGACCCGAATTCGAAGGCCACGATTCTGGTGCTCCATGGAACCGGCGGCGACGAATCCGATCTGATTCCGCTCGCTCAAACCATCGCGCCGGGCGACGCCATTCTCAGCCCCCGCGGCAAAATCCTCGAAAACGGCATGCCGCGGTTCTTCCGCCGCCTGAGGGAGGGTGTCTTTGATGAGGACGACGTGAGGTTTCGTGCCGGGGAGTTGGCGGATTTCGTCACGGCGGCTGCGGCTGCCTACGATTTCGATCCGGCTGGCGTGGTGGCCGCCGGCTATTCCAACGGCGCGAACATCGCCGCGGCCGTGATGCTGCTCCATCCAGGCGTGATCTCGCGAGCTGTGCTCTTCCGGCCCATGGTGCCGCTTCAGCCGGATCAGCGTCCTGATCTCGCATCCGCCCGGGTTTTCATCGGCGCAGGGCGCCGCGACCCGATCGTGCCGGCGGCTGAAACCGAGCGGCTGGCTGCGCTGCTGCGCGAGTACGGGGCTCAGGTGTCGCTTCATTGGACCGACAGCGGCCATGGTTTGGCCGCAGAGGAACTCCAAGCGGCGCGTAGTTGGTTGGCATCGGGTAACCGTTACTCCAGCGCGGTCAAACGCGCGCCTTTGAAATAATGGGGGCATGCCAAGAATCCCAGGCTCCAGCCAAAATATACCGCCTGATGTGCACGCTGTCTGCGACAAGCTAGAGGAGCGCTACGGCGCACTGCCTGAAAACCACGCCGTGCTGGCGCGAAGGCCTTCCATCTTCCGCGCGTTCCGCGGCATGTGGGAGGGCTTGGAATCGAGCGGTCTGCTGCCGGCCAGGCTGGTGGACCTGGTCAATGTCAGAGTGGCGTCGCTCATCGGGTGCGGGCTTTGAATCGAGTTGAACTCTGCCTGGAGCAGAGTCCACGGCGTCACGCTGGAAGAACTGGGCGCGCTCGGCGATCCTGCGACGCACACCATCTTTTCCGGGCGTGAGCGTGTCGCACTCGCATACGCCGAATCTGTCACAACCGCAAGCGCGGTTCCGGCGAGTCTGTTCGAAAACGTCACGCGGCATTTTACGGAAGACGAGATCATCGAGCTGACTGCCACGATTACCTGGGAAATCTGCGTGGCGAAGTTCAACCGGGCATTAGAAATCGAAGGGCAAGGAATCTGCGCCGTCCGGCCCGGCGGCGGGTTCCCTCACACCTAACACCTGGCACCTGGAACTTTCTCTCATTGCCCGCGGTTCTGAATTTCCTGTAGGGTCAACGATGCCTGCTGCCGTACACGGTCCGGCATGCCAGCCACGCCGCGAGCGTAGCGTTGCACCTCTTCCAGGTCGGCTTTCTGACCCACGCGGAGCAGCCCGCGCAGAGCCTCCCACGCATGTTCTTTATCCGGCGCAAGGTCAACTAATGCTTCGCCCGCGGCGACGGTTGCTCCGTCCTGCGTTTTTAAAGCCAGCACCTCGCCCGGGAGCGGTGACCTGATTTCAGCGGTTCCGACGCGGCCCACGAGCGTGCCGGGATTCACATACTCGCCCAGCTTCAACCGGTACTTCACGGCACCCGGAACCGGTGACGGAATCGAGTACGGCCGCAGCATGGCCAGCAATTCACCCCGGCTCGCGGCATCGCCGAAATTTGTAAGCGAAAGAGCGGCGTTGCGCCGCACCATGGGAGAAGAATCGGTGAGAAGCCTGCGCAACGCGTCATGAAACGGCTCGTAGGCATGGTCCTGCCCCATGATCCAAGCCGCCGTCTGGCGAAGCTCGATGTTGGCGTTCGCACTCGACGCGACCACTTTCGGATACCACGGGCGCACTCGCGGGTCGCCACGGCTCAGCCTCTCGCCAATTTGCACCAACGCGTGCTGCGCCTTGCGCGGCTTGACGGCGGCGTTGCCGAGGTATTCCGTGATCTCCGCATCGGTGAGTTTGCGGCCGAACCAGGTTTGATACCAGAACAGGAATGGGAACAACACCAGGAGCAAAGCGAATCCCGTGATGAGCAGATAGGCCCGCCGCGAAGGACGCCGGGAAGTCGTGGGAGAGGTCACCAGACCTTCATTTTAGCGTGCCGTGGAATTGGCCGCCGCCGAGCGCTAGCATGGAGTGATGATCGCCACGATGCGGGACGTTCTCGTGCTCACAAGGACGGACTTCGAGCGGCTTCCTGACGAGGGGCGCTGGGAGGTGGTCGATGGGAGGGCGATTCTCGTGCCACCACCCGAAATGGAGCACCAGAAAATCTGTGACCGGCTCAACCGGTTATTTTCCGTGAAGCTTGAGCCTTTCGGCGCATGCGTTGTTTCCGCACTTAGCGTCTTTATTCCCCGCCCGCCCAAATCTTATGGCGAGATTCAAAGCCGGGTGCCGGACGTGATCGTCTCGCGCCGAGAACCGCAGCGCTACTTCGAGACCGGGCAGCCACCTGAACTCGTCATCGAAGTTCTGTCTACTCCACGCGGCAACGTCGAACGCTCGGAAAAACTGGATGATTACGCGCGTGCCGGCATCAGCGAATATTGGATTGTGAATCCGTTCAAGCGGGCGGTCGAAGTCTACCGGGTTGACGATAGCGGCGAATATGCTGCGCCCGATATCGTCTCCGAAGGCCTGCTCCGTCCGCGCGCCTTCCCCGGTGTCGAAATCGACATCCGGGAGATTTGGACAAAGAATTAGGACTTCTGCGGCGATGAAACTCAAAGACGCCGTCTGCATTGTGACCGGATCGGCCGCGGGTATTGGGGCGGCCTGCGCGGAACGCCTCGCATCAAAAGGCGCGCGGATCGCGGTGAACTACACCAGGAGCGAGAAGGAAGCGCACGAGGTGGCCGCGGCTTGTGAGTCCAGAGGCGGCCAGACGATTGTCGTTCAAGCCGACGTCTCCTCCGATGCCGATTGCCGCAGGCTCGCTAAGGCGGTTCTCGACAAGTGGGGACGTATCGACGGGCTGGTCAACAACGCCGGCACGACGAAGTTCGCGGCGCACGACAACTTCGATGCGCTCGATGCGGCCGATTTTCAGCGCATCTTCGGCGTCAACGTCATCGGGCCTTTCCAAATGGTTCGCGCGGTGGCTCCGGCCATGCAACGGCAAGGCGCTGGTGCGATCGTCAACGTTTCCTCCATCGCCGGAATCACCGGCATGGGATCGTCGGTGGCCTATGCGGCTTCGAAAGGCGCCTTGAACACCATGACGCTCTCGCTGGCCCGCGCGCTCGGCCCCGCGATCCGGGTCAACGCCGTGTGTCCCGGGTTCGTCGAGACGCGATGGCTCACCAACGGGCTGGGACCCGAATACGAAGCCAAGAAGCGCAACTACGAGGCCATCACTCCGCTCAAAGCTACGGTGAAGCCGGAGGACGTCGCCGATGCCGTGGTCTGGCTGCTCGAAGGCGCCGGCAAAGTAACCGGAGAGCTGATCACGGTCGATAGCGGCGTGCACCTGGGCGTCGCGCGGTGATCCTGCTCCTCTTCTTGCGCGCGCAAAAAAGAAAGCGCCGGGAAGCTCTTGCGAGTCTCCCGGCGCCTTTCCCTCCCCAGGGTTGAAATGATCTACTCGGCCTGCGTTTCCTCGCTTGCCACTTCCTCGGTGAGCCCGCCCGAATACTGCAGCCGGGTCTCCTCGTCGTAGCCGGGTATGGCATCGAGCGGCACAGGCTCCACGATGGGCTCTTCCACAATGTCCTCGCCCGCAATCTTCACCTGACGGTAGTACTCCATGCCGGTTCCCGCCGGCACCAGCCGTCCCATGATGACGTTCTCTTTAAGACCTCGCAGATAGTCCACCTTGCCGTTAATCGCGGCTTCGGTGAGCACGCGCGTGGTTTCCTGGAACGACGCCGCGGAGATGAACGAATCTGTGGAAAGCGAGGCTTTGGTGATCCCCAGCAGGATAGCCTTGCCTTGAGCGGGACGCCCGCCCGCCTCCACCACCCGCTGATTTTCTCCCCGGAACTTAAACTTGTCGACCACTTCTTCGGGCAGAAACTCCGTGTCGCCGATGTCCTCGACTTTCACCCAGCGCATCATCTGACGAACGATGACTTCCAGGTGCTTGTCATTGATATTGACGCCCTGCAGCCGGTAGACTTCCTGGATTTCGTTCACCAGGTACTTTTGCAGTTCCTTCTCGCCGAGCACGTCCAGAATGTCGTGCGGATTGCGCGGGCCGTCCATCAGCGGCTCGCCCGCCTTGACGCGTTCGCTCTCCTGCACGTTGATGTGTACGCCGCGCGGCAGCGAATACTCGCGCTGCTCGCCGTCGTCGCCCACCACGTAGATTTTGCGCTGTCCTTTGGTCACCTCGCCATACTTCACAGCGCCGTTGATCTCGGCAATGACCGCGGTTTCGCGAGGCTTGCGGGCTTCAAACAATTCGACCACGCGCGGCAGACCGCCCGTGATGTCTTTGGTCTTGGTGGTTTCGCGCGGGATCTTCGCCAGCACGTCGCCCGAATGCGCATCTTCACCGTCGCGCACCATGAGGTGGGCATGCGTCGGCATCAAGTACTTTTTGGCTTCGCCGCGTCCGCCACCCGCCTCCGGCCGCACGACGATCATCGGCTGCCGTTTCTCATCGGGCGAGTCGACCACCACCAGCTGCGACATGCCGGTGACTTCATCCACCTGCTCCTGCATGCTGATGCCTTCCTGCAGGTCTTTGAAGTGCACCGTGCCACTCACTTCGGTGAGGATGGAGAACGTGTACGGGTCCCACTCGAGCAGGATCTGGTTCGTCCGGACGGGGGCGCCGTCCTCAACCAGAACCTTCGCGCCGTAAACCACGTCGTAGCGCTCTTTCTCACGGCCCTTCTCGTCGACCACCACAATCTTGCCGTTGCGGTTCATAGCAATCAGCTCGCCGGCCTTGTTGCGCACGGTCGTGACGCCGTAGTTCAGGAACCGCGCAAAGCCGTCGGACTTGGCATCCTGCGTCGACTGCTCGGAAATACGCGTGGCCGTGCCGCCGATGTGGAAGGTCCGCATGGTGAGCTGCGTTCCCGGTTCGCCGATGGACTGCGCGGCGATCACCCCGACAGCCTCCCCGCGCTCGACCAGCCGGCCGGTTGCAAGGTTGCGCCCGTAGCACGCGACGCAAACGCCGCGCTTCGATTCGCAGGTCAGCACCGAGCGGATCTTTACGCGCTCGATGCCGGCCGCCTGAATCAGCCCGGCCAGCTCTTCGGTGATCTCCTGGTTGACGCCGACGATCAGGTTCCCTTCGAAGTCGCGCTGGTCTTCGAGAGCCACGCGGCCCACAATGCGGTCGCGCAAAGGCTCGATGATTTCGCCCGATTCTATGATGGACTCGACGAAGATGCCTTCGGTCGTGCCGCAATCGTTCTCGGCCACGATCACATCCTGCGACACGTCCACCAGGCGGCGCGTCAGGTAGCCGGAGTCGGCGGTCTTCAACGCCGTGTCGGCCAAACCTTTGCGGGCGCCGTGCGTGGAGATGAAGTACTGCAGCACGTTCAGGCCTTCGCGGAAGTTGGCCGTGATGGGGGTTTCGATAATTTCGCCTGACGGCTTGGCCATGAGGCCGCGCATACCGGAAAGCTGGCGGATCTGCTGTTTGGAACCGCGCGCGCCCGAGTCGGCCATGATGTAAATGGGATTGAGGTAACGGCCGGTGCGGTCGTCCTCTTCCATGGCCTGGAACATTTCATCCGAAACCCGCTCGGTAACCTTCGACCAGATCTCGATGATCTTGTTGTAGCGCTCGCCGTGCGTGATGGCGCCATCCTGATATTGGTTTTCGACCTCCACGACTTCTCTTTCGGCTTCCTTCACCAGCGCCTGCTTTTCGCCCGGCACCACCATATCGTCGATGCCGATGGAAATGCCCGCGCGTGTGGCGTACAGGAATCCGAGGTTCTTGATCTCGTCCAGCATCTGCACGGTGGTTTGCAGCCCGAACCTCAGGTAGCAATATTGCACCAGCTGGCCCAGGCCCTTCTTCTTCAGCAGGCCGTTGATGAACGGCATTTCCTCGGGCAGATGGTCGTTGAGAATCACGCGGCCGACGGTCGTGCTCATGTACTGCTTCACATACTCGGCCGGCTCGGTGTGCAACACATTCTGGTTGTCGAAGGCCTTGGTCAACTCGATGACCTTGCCGGTGTGGCGCAGCTTGATGGGCGTCAGCGTTTCCACTTCACCCATTTCCAGCGCGATGAGCACGTCTTCGGCCGATGCGAACGTGCGACCCTCGCCCTTGGTGCCCGGCCGGGACTTGGTGAGGTAATAGCAGCCCAGCACCATGTCCTGCGTGGGGACCGCGATGGGTCCGCCGTGCGCCGGCGACAGGATATTGTTCGACGCCAGCATCAGCGTCGAGGCTTCGATCTGCGCTTCCGGAGATAACGGTATATGCACCGCCATCTGGTCGCCGTCGAAGTCGGCGTTGAACGCCGTGCAGACCAGAGGGTGAATCTTGATGGCCTTGCCCTCCACCAGCACCGGCTCAAAAGCCTGAATCCCCAGGCGGTGCAGCGTGGGCGCGCGGTTCAGCAGGATGGGATGGTCTTTGATGACCTCTTCGAGAATGTCCCACACCACCGGGTCCTGCTGCTCAACCAGCTCTTTGGCCTGCTTGATGGTGGTGCAATGGCCGCGCTGCTCCAGCCGGTGATAAATAAAAGGCTTGAATAGTTCCAGCGCCATCTTCTTGGGAAGACCGCACTGGTGCAGCTTCAGTTCGGGTCCGACCACGATGACCGAACGGCCCGAGTAATCCACGCGTTTGCCCAACAGGTTCTGGCGGAAGCGTCCCTGCTTGCCCTTGAGCGTGTCGGAGAGCGACTTGAGCGGGCGGTTGTTGGCGCCGCGCAGCACGCGTCCACGCCGCCCGTTGTCAAACAAGGCGTCCACGGCTTCCTGCAACATGCGCTTTTCGTTGCGGACGATCACGTCCGGAGCGTGCAGCTCGATCAGCTTCTTGAGGCGGTTGTTGCGGTTGATGACGCGGCGATACAGATCGTTCAGATCGGACGTGGCAAATCGTCCGCCATCCAACGGCACCAGCGGCCGCAATTCCGGCGGAATGACCGGAATCACGTCCAGGATCATCCACTCCGGCTTGTTACCCGACTTGCGGAAGGACTCGACCACACGCAGCCGCTTGGCGAATTTGAGCTTCTTCTGCTGCGAGGCCTCGGTCTTCATCCTTTCGCGAATCTCTTCGCTGAGAGCCTCGACATCCACCTTCTTCAGCAGTTCCTTGATGCCCTCGGCGCCCATCATGGCGATGAACTTTCCCGCCGTGGTGGGGTCCTGGTCGAGCTGGCGCTTGCGTTCGTCGCTGATGACTTCACTCCGGCTCAGGCCGGTGCCGTCGCCGGGTTCAACCACGACATAGGCCTCGAAATAAAGCACCCGCTCCAGTTCGCGCAGGGTGATATCCAGCAGATGGCCGATGCGCGAGGGCAGCCCTTTGAAGAACCACACATGCGAGCAGGGGCTGGCCAGCTCGATGTGGCCCAGCCGTTCGCGTCGAACGCGAGCCAGCGTGACTTCCACGCCGCACTTGTCGCAGATCACTCCCCGGTGCTTCATGCGTTTGTACTTGCCGCACAAGCACTCCCAGTCCGTCACCGGACCGAAGATGCGGGCGCAAAACAGGCCGTCCCGCTCCGGTTTGAAGGTGCGGTAATTGATGGTTTCCGGCTTGGTTACTTCTCCATGGGACCAACTGCGGATCTTTTCCGGAGACGCAAGACTAATGCGTATGGAATCAAAGTCCGCAATCATATTGGCTCTATCGTACGGAGAGGATCGCAAAATAACCTCCAGAATTCTCTAAGAAAACCCCAAAAAACTCTTAACGCCGAGACGCAAAGAACACCGAGGCCGCAGAGAACTCAAAAGATCTCTCGGCGTCTCGGCGTCTCGGCGTTGTAAATCAGTCTGCCGCGAGCGCCGTGTCAATCGGCCTTTCCTGCGGCTTCTTCATCAACTCCACATCCAGACACAAGGACTGCAACTCGCGAATCAGGACGTTGAAGGACTCGGGCACGCCCGGCTCGATGGCGGCTTCGCCCTTGACGATGGCTTCGTAGATCTTGGCGCGGCCGTAGACGTCGTCGGACTTGGCCGTCAGCAGCTCCTGCAGGATGTAAGCGGCGCCGTACGCTTCGAGCGCCCACACTTCCATCTCGCCGAAGCGCTGGCCGCCAAACTGCGCCTTGCCACCCAGCGGCTGCTGCGTGATCAGCGAATACGGGCCGATGGAGCGCGCGTGAATCTTGTCGTCCACCAGGTGCGACAGCTTCAGCATGTAGATGTAACCCACCGTCACCGGCTGCTCGAACGGCATACCCGTCATGCCGTCGAACAATTGCGTCTTGCCGGAGGTGGGCAGCTTGGCTTCCGTCAACTGTTTCTTGATTTCGCGCTCGGTCGCGCCGTCAAACACCGGCGTCGCGAAGTGCAACCCCAGCGCGTGCGCCGCCCAACCCAGGTGCGTCTCAAGAATCTGGCCCACGTTCATGCGCGAGGGCACGCCCAACGGGTTCAATACAATCTCCACCGGGGTCCCGTCCGGCAGGTACGGCATGTCTTCGTCGGGGAGAATGCGCGCGATCACGCCCTTGTTACCATGGCGGCCGGCCATCTTGTCGCCCACCGAGAGCTTGCGCTTCATGGCGATGTAGACCTTCACCAGCTTGATCACGCCCGGGGGCAGTTCGTCGCCCTTGCGCAGCTTGGCGATCTTTTCGTCTGTGATCTTTTCCAGCACCGCGATCTGCCGCGAGGTCATCTCCTCGATATCGTCAATCTGCTCGTTGAGACGCACGTCCTTGTCCTTCAGGCGCATGCGCTTGAGATCGCGGGAGCGGACCTTCTCGATGACGTCGCGCGTGAGCGGCGTCCCCTTGGCCAGCAACTTCTTGTTGGTCTTTTCATCGTGCAGGTCGGCGAGCAGCTCTTTGCTTTCCAGCAGCGCCGCCAACCGCTTGGCGCGCTCGTCATGCAGAATGCGCTTCTCGTCTTCCAGGTTGCGCTGCAGGCGCTGAATCTGCTCGTTTTCAATGGCCTTGGCGCGCTCATCTTTTTCCTGGCCCTTGCGCGAGAAGATCTTGCAATCCACCACCGTGCCTTCGATGCCCGGCGGACAGTACAGCGAGGCATCTTTCACATCGCCGGCCTTCTCGCCGAAAATCGCGCGCAGCAGCTTTTCTTCCGGCGTGAGCTGCGTTTCTCCCTTGGGTGTAACCTTGCCCACCAGGATGTCGCCCGGCTTCACCGTGGCGCCGATCCGGATGACCCCGCTTTCGTCGAGGTTGCGCAGGAACGAATCGGCAATGTTCGGAATGTCGCGCGTGATCTCTTCCGGTCCGAGCTTGGTGTCGCGCGATTCGATCTCGAACTCTTCGATATGGATGGAAGTGTAGTAGTCTTCCTTAACCAGCTTTTCGCTGACCAGGATGGCGTCTTCGAAGTTGCACCCGCGCCACGGCATGAACGCCACCAGCACGTTCCGGCCGAGTGCCAGCTCGCCCAGGTCGGTGCAAGGCCCGTCCGCCAGCACCTGGGTCTTGGCCACGCGCTGGCCCTGGTACACGATGGGCTTCTGGTTGATGCACGTGTTCTGGTTTGACCGCTTGAACTTGGTGAGCTGGTAAATGTCGGCGCCCACCTCGCGCGAAAGCTGCCCCTCGTGGGAGCTGCCCTCCACACGGACAATAATGCGCTCGGAATCGACCGAATCCACGATGCCCGGGCGTTTGCAGAGCACCACCGCACCCGAATCCCGCGCCGTGACATGTTCCATGCCGGTGCCCACGTAAGGCGCATCGGCGCGGAGCAGCGGAACGGCCTGGCGCTGCATGTTGGAACCCATGAGCGCGCGGTTCGCGTCGTCGTTCTCCAGGAACGGAATCAAGCTGGCGGCCACTGAGACCAACTGCTTCGGGCTGACGTCGATGTATTCGATCTCATCCCTCTGCTTCAGCACGAAGTTGCCCGCCTGGCGCGCATTGGCCAGTTCGGGAACAATGCGGCCTTTCTCATCCAGCTCTACGTTGGCCTGGGCGATGATGTACTTGTCTTCCTCCCATGCCGACAGGTATTCGCAGTGGGCCTCGTATTCGGCCGGCTGCTTCTTGGCGCTGATGTCGCGGTTGGCTTTCTCCACGTCCACGCGCCGCACGATATCGCCGACTTTGTAATCGGTGTCGCCCGGATTGAGAATCCGGACTTCATCGATGACCACGCCCTTCACCACCTTGCGATACGGGCTCTCGATGAAGCCGAACTCATTGATGCGCGCAAAACAGGAAAGCGACGAGATGAGACCGATATTCGGACCTTCCGGGGTCTCGATGGGGCAAATACGCCCATAGTGCGTCGGATGCACGTCGCGAACCTCGAACCCGGCGCGCTCGCGGGAAAGGCCGCCCGGCCCGAGGGCCGAAAGGCGCCGCTTGTGCGTGATCTCCGACAACGGATTGGTCTGATCCATGAACTGCGAGAGCTGGCTCGATCCGAAGAACTCGCGGATCGCGGCCATCACCGGCTTGGCGTTCACCAGGTCATGCGGCATGGCCGTAGACATTTCCTGGTAGACGGACATCTTTTCCTTGATAGCCCGCTCCATGCGCACCAGGCCGATGCGAAACTGGTTTTCCAGCAACTCGCCTACCGCGCGCACGCGGCGGTTCCCCAGGTGATCGATGTCATCCACTACCCCGATGCCCTTGCGCAGTTTCAGCAAATACCGGATGGTGGCGTAGAAATCGTCTGAGGTCAGCGTGCGGTTATCCAGCTTGGTGGCATCCGCGCGGTCAAACAGCTTGATATTGAACTTCATGCGCCCGACGCGCGAGAAATCGTACTTGCGCGGGTCGAAGAACATGCCCTGGAACAACTGGGTGGCGGTGTCGAGCGTCGGCGGATCGCCTGGACGCAGCTTGCGATAGATCTCGATCAGCGCTTCATTCTGGGCTTTGACGCTGTCCTTGCGGATGGTCGATGAAATGACCGTGCCCACGTCGTCGCGCTCGGGAAAGAAAAACTCGAAGCTCTCAATCCCGGCTTCGATGAGCTTGGCGATCGTAGTGGTGGTCAGCTCCTGGTTGGCGTCGATCATGACCTCGCCGGTCGACATGTCGACCACGTCGGCCGCGATGTATGCGCCTTCGAGATCGTTGACGGCAACCTCGACTTGCTGGATGCGCGCCTTCTGGATTTCCTTCATCAGCGAAGGGGTAATCTTCTTGCCCTGGCCGACTACCGTTTCCCCGCCCTTGGTGCTGATGGCGTGCGAGAGCTTCAAGCCGATCAGGCCGTCATCCACTACCCAATACAGCTTCTTGTCCTTGATGTTGATCTTGTCGATGCGGTAAAAGGTGCGCAGAATCTGCTCATCGGTCTTGAGCCCCAGGGCGCGCAGAAACACCGATCCATAGAACTTCCGCTTGCGGTCGATGCGCACGTACAGCAGGTTCTTGATGTCGTATTCGAACTCAACCCAGCTCCCGCGATAGGGAATGATCTTGCCGAGGTAGTATCCCTGCGCCGGGACACGCTCGAAGAAGACGCCCGGAGAGCGGTGCAACTGCGAAACGATCACGCGTTCGGTGCCGTTGATAATGAACGTGCCGTTGTCCGTCATCAGCGGGATTTCCCCGAAGAAGACTTCCTGCTCTTTGATGTCGCGAACGCTCTTGGCGCCGGTTTCGGGATCCTTGGCGTAGACCGTCAGGCGGATGGTGACCTTGAGGGGCGCGGCATACGTCATGCCCCGCTCCTGGCATTCCACCATGTCGTACTTCAATTGGAGCCCGACCGGATCGCCGCATTTGTTGCAGAACGTGACTACGTTTTTGTTGAACGTGCCGCAGTGATGGCACAGCACGTCGCCGGCATGGAACGGGTCGGTGCGGATGGTAGCGCCGCACTGCGGATTGCGGCAAGTGGAGCGCAGGTGATGCAGACCTTTCAGGTTCCCGCACTTGCACTCCCAGTTGCCGATCGAGTAATCCACGAACTCCAACTGGCTCACGCCGCGAAAGTCGGAGATCGGAAACACGGAATTGAATACCGTTTGCAGGCCTGTGTCTTCCCTTTCGTTGGGAAGCAGGTCCATTTGCAGGAACCGCTCGTAGGATTGCCGTTGAACCTCGATCAGGTTCGGAATCGGAATGGATGCTTTGATCTTCGAAAAATCCACTCGCTCTGGCGCGGTGCCATTTCGCTGCTGACTATTCATTCATTGCTCCTGAGGGCCGAAAGAGCTCAACGCTTCGACACTCGAGTTAAGATCCAAATGCCTTAGCGGGCCGCCAGGAGCTGAGCTCCCGCAGTCCGCCCGATCTCGTGAAGCACGCGAAGGGAAGAAACTCTACCCGAAAAAATTGGGCAGCGCGGACTGGCATCCACGCGGCCGTAGTTTGGAACGGAAGAAAAGGAACGATTCTGGACGGACGAATCGCATTTGCTTGGGAAACCGAGTAGAGACAGAGATACCCTGTGTGCAGTTTCGATCGCACTGCAATCAAAATGCCAGATCTCCAGATTCACATTCACCAATCCGGGTTTGAATCCGGCTAAAAAACTAAGCCCAAGCCAAAAGCTTATCAGAACCTTATACTTCCAGTCAAATGGAACACCAAGTGCTCCGTGCCATCCGGACACCCGACACCTGGCGCCTGAAACCTGATCTTATTTCACTTCCACGGTTGCGCCGGCGTCGACGAACTTCTTTTTAATCGCCTCGGCTTCTTCCTTGGTGACGCCTTCTTTAACCGGTTTGGGTGCGCCATCCACCAGATCCTTGGCTTCCTTCAGGCCCAGGCTGGTAACCTCGCGCACGACCTTGATTACATTGATCTTATTCGAACCGGCCGCCTGCAGGACGACCGAAAACTCGGTCTTTTCCTCGGCGGCTGGAGCCGCCGCTGCCGCTGCGCCACCACCGCCACCGCCGGCCACCACCGTCGCGGCTGCTGCCGAAACGCCCAGCTTCTCTTCCAGGACCTTGACGAGCTGGGACGCTTCGAGCAGCGTCAGGCCCTGAATCTGTTCTGCAATTGTATTGATATCAGCCATTTCAAAAGACTCCTCAAACTCGGTTTGAACTCGGTACTACGATTTGAACTTATTTTCCTTGGTACCCTGGTCGATCACCACCGCCAGGTTGCGACCCACGGCGTTGATGGTCGTGGCCAGCCGCTGCGCCGGAGCATTGATCAGGAACAGCATCTTGGCAAAAATCTGTTCTTTTGACGGCATCGACGCCAGGTCGCTGATGGCCTTGACCTCGATGACCCGGCCTTCCACGATGCCCGCCTTGAACGTAAAAGTGGGGTTCGCTTTGGCGTACGCGGTGAGAGCTTTTGCCAGCGCCACCGGATCGCCCGCCGTGTAGGCCAGCGAGGTCATGCCCTTCAAATCCTTCAGAACCGGCTCGGACGGCGTACCTTCCGATGCCTTGGCCGCCAGGTTGTTTTTCACCACGCGATATTTGCCGCCCGACGCGCGAACGGCCTTGCGCAGCTCGAAATCCTGCTCGACGCGGAGCTTCTCGTACCCGGTCACGAACAGGTTCTTCGAGGCCTCGAGTTCTTTGCGCAGCGCTTCGACGTCTTTCTTTTTGTCGTCCTTGTTTTTCATGCTGTCCCTCGCGCTACCCTGCCAACGCCGCTTTGGTCGTCATCTCGGTGATGTCGATCGAAATTCCCGGGCCCATGGTGGAACACAGGGTGGCGCTCTTGACGTACTTGCCTTTGGAGGCCGCCGGCTTGGCTTTCAAAATGGCCTGGATCAAGCTGGCCGCATTCTCCACCAACTTCTCGGTGGCGAAACTGATCTTGCCCACGGGCGCATGGATGATGCCGGTCTTGTCGACGCGGAATTCCACTTTGCCGGCCTTGACCTCTCTGACGGCCTTGGCAACGTCGACCGTTACCGTTCCCGTCTTGGGGTTGGGCATCAGGCCGCGCGGGCCGAGAATCTTACCGAGTTTGCCGACGGACCGCATCATGTCGGGCGTGGCGACTACCGCGTCGAAATCGGTCCAGTTTTCCGACTGGATCTTGTTGACCATATCCTCGCCGCCCACGAAATCCGCGCCGGCCTCTTCGGCCTCTTTCTGCTTGTCGCCGCCCGCGATGACCAGAACCTTTTTAGACTTGCCCAGACCGTTGGGCATGACGATAGTGCCGCGCACCATCTGGTCGGCGTGCTTGGGGTCGACGCCCAGCCGCATGTGCAGCTCGACCGTTTCGTCGAATTTGGCGTACTTGATCTTCTGCAGCAGTGGCACGGCCTGCTCCAAGACGTAGGGGCGCGGCTCGACTTGCTTCGCGGCAGATTGATATTGTTTGCCTGGTTTACGGGCCATATTTCCTCATTGGTGCGAACGGTCCGCTTAGAGACGCGAACCTCCCATTGAGCATTAAATTGGGACTTTGTTTAGAGTACCACAAGATTCCGTTGTGCGCAAAACCAGTGAGAAATATCGGGTTGCGGCGGGCTATCGCTTCAATCCGGCAGCCCAGTTCAGCACCACGGTGATTGGCGCGGCGCTTTCTCCCACTGGTTCGCGGAAGATAAATCTCTTGCCGTCCCCGGTAACGCAATACTCGGCCTGGCTGGGAATCACCGTCACGGGAGCTCGAAAGAGCGTGTGCGGTGTGCTGGTGTCCAGTGTCGCTCCTCCCCGCACATCGACTGCCTCCAGTTTGCCATCTAATGTTAGATAGAAGAGTTCCCTACCGTCCCGCCTCCAGAGCGGCTGGCAACCGCCGGCAATGGAAACCTGCCGCTTCCCGGTAAACGCGGGATACGCCGCTACATAAACCTCATAGCGCCCCGACTCGGCGGATTCGTAGGCCACCCAGCGTCCATCCTGAGAAACAGCTGCCATATCTACGCCGAGCCCCGACTTCAGTGCCAGCAATGGCTTGCGCTCGCCAGCGAGCGGTACTCGATAAAAGTTGTTTCCGGCTCCGACGAAAAGAATCCACCCGTCCTTCGACCAGTGAAACGGACCCTTGTCGTCCCGCGACTCGTAAACCAGTTCCTCCTCGCCCCCTCCTAACGACTTACGGTACAGATCGAGGTGATCGTTGCGGCTGGAGCTGAACAACAGTTCGCGGCTGTCTGGCGACCACTGCGGATTAAGGTCGCCCGCCGGATTGAAGGTCAGTCGCGAGAAGATGCGCTGCCCAACTCCAGAATCCAGAGGTTCGTCTCATCTGCCTCGGTCCGCTGTACAGCAAGCCGCTTTTCATCTGGCGACAAAGAAATTTGTGGATATAATCCAGGTTCTCCAACCGAACCCAAGCGTCTCCCGTCGCGGTCGTGCCAGGCAAGCTGAACTCTTCCGGAACCCCCGGCGAGGTAGGCCAGAACACCGTTCGGCGACACGGAAAACTCCGCTCCAGGGAAGAACCCGAATGTACTTGCATGTTCGGCGATGGGGAATGGACCCCCGGTCACCCGAAAGGATTTCGCGTCGAACTTTTGCGCCAGAATGGTTCCCTGGCTGGAATAGACCAGATATCCGGGTGGCACGTAGCTTACGTTGGATGCGCCACGGACGACCAACTGCGTCTGGTTGGAATCGAGGGATCCGGAAAAAATGCTACTCTCCCGTGCGTCCGCGCTCATTGCCAGGTAGAGGAAATGCCGGCCATCCGGCAAAAAATGCGGCCACTGGTGCCCCGTTTCGCGACGAGACTTGTTCAGCTCCGTTACCGGCCGCGGCGTGCCGCCATCCGCTGAGACACGGACCAGGGGGCTTATGTTGTTACCGAACAGAATGACTCCGTCCTGGTTCCATGTGCCCGTAACAGCGCCGTTGGGCAAGTCGCAAATGGTTTGTGCCGGACCGCCCGAAATGTCAATCTTTTTGAGACTGGTTCTCGCGCCGACGACGCCGGTAGAGAAGGCGACAAACCGGTTGTCGGGCGACCAAAACGGCGCCTCAGGCGCATCGGTTCCCGCGAGCGGTTCGACTCCGATAGCATCCAGGGAATGGATCCAAAGGAGGTCCTTCCCTTCCGGCGTCGTGCCCCCGATGACCATCCGGCGGCCATCTGGCGAAACCACCGGGTAATCGACAGGCCCAGGATCACTTTGTCAGCCATGGGAACCGTAAACCTGATAGCGTGAACTTCGGCGGGCTTCTCGCGAAAATGCACGAGCGCAAGGACCAGCAAGGCAAGGGAGACTACAGACGCGAACAGCAAAAGCAGCAACTCGCGGCGCCTCTGCGGTCTGCCGACAGACCCGGCGAGGCCAGCTTGCGATCCCGCCTCAGTAATCCACTTAAGCTCTACGAGTACATCGTGCACCGTCTGCCAGCGTGCATCGGGGTCTTTGGCGAGACAGGTGCGCACCACATGATCGAGAGCGGTAGGCGCTAGCGGCTGCGATGTAGAGATCGCCGGAGGTTCCACCGTCATGATGGCCGAGATCAGGCTCGCCTGGCTCTTGCCCGCGAACGCCTTCCGCCCCGTGGCCATCTCGTAGATCACCGCGCCCAGAGCGAAGATATCAGTGCGCGCGTCGGCCTCTGTGCCTTCTAACTGTTCCGGCGCCATGTATTGCAGCGTGCCGAGAATCGTCCCTTCGCCCGTCAACGGCGTGGTTTGCGTGAGCACTCCCGTCATTCCCGGGGCAGCTTCCGCAGACCGCATCTTCGCCAGTCCGAAATCCAGCAGCTTGGCGCCGGTTTTCGTGAGCATGATGTTGCCGGGTTTCAGATCGCGATGCACGACGCCGTGCCGGTGCGCGGTATCGAGCGCGTCAGTGATCTGGATGGCATACTGCAACACCTGATCCGGCGGCAGCGGTCCTTTCTTCAGCCGGTGCGCCAGCGTCTCGCCTTCCAGAAATTCCATGACCAGGAAATCCACGCCGTCCTGGTGGCCGACATCGTACAGCGGGCAGATATGCGGATGGCTCAGGCTCGAAATGGCCTTGGCTTCGCGATCGAAGCGCTCCCGCAGTTGCGGATTGCTCGATAGATGTTCGGGAAGAACTTTGATTGCGACCACTCGGTCCAGCCGCGTGTCGCGTGCGCGGTAGACCTCACCCATTCCACCAGCGCCGATGGCGGATTGAACCTCGTACGGGCCGAGCCGAGCACCGGGCGCGAGACTCATCGCTTCAGACCCGCCGTCCAGTTAAGCACTACAGAGATGGGCTTACTCTCCTCTCCAACCGGCAGGCTCAACAGAAACCTTTTTCCGTCACCACTCACATCGAATTGGGACTCGTTCACCTCTGTTCGGAATGGAACTTGAAACAAGGCTTTGGGTGCGCCCGTCTGCAGGGCAACGTCGCCCTTCACTTCGACCGACGTGATCTTTCCCTGCAGGTCGAGGTAGAAGAGTTCCTTGCCATCCCCCCGCCACACGGTCTGGCAGCCTCCGGCGTTGGAAACCTGGCGTTTTTCCGTGAACGTCGGGAAGGCTGCGACGTAGACTTCCCATTGGCCCGATTCGGTGGAGCAGTATGCAATCCATCGCTCGTCGGGAGAAACGCGAGGGTCATCTTTGTCAAACTCCGTTTGCAGCAACACCTCCGGCTTCCGTTCGCCGGAAAGGTGTAGCCGATAGAATACCTTGCCCGCCGTATTCTCAAACAAGATGGAGCCGTCTTTCAGCCACGCCGCCGCGTATTTATCCTCATCGGAGTGGAAGATCAACTGTTCCTCGCCGCCTCCTACTTCTTTTCGATACAGGTCGACAGTGCCTTGGCGGTTCGAACCAAGCAATAGTTGTCTCCCATCCGGAGACCACGACATGCCTTCGGCCGAATGAAGAGTCAAGCGCGACAGAATGCCGCTCGAAATCTCCAGGATCCAGACGTCGGACTTGCCGGTTTTAGGATCGGTACGCGTCACGGCAAGCCTCTTTTCATCCGGCGACAGCCCAGCAAGCCCGTACATTCCGGGTTCACCCACCGAAGCCCCTCGTTTACCTTCGCGATTGTGCCAGGCAAGCTGAACGCGGCGCGACGCAGGGCTGCCATAGACCAGGACACCGTTTTGGGAAACAGAGAACGCCGATGCCCCGAGGTACGGAATGCGCCCTACGTGATCCACTATCTGAACCGCGTCGCCGGAAACCCCCAGCTTACCGGCATCGAACTCCTGAGCCAAAAGTGCTTCCTGCCGGCCGTACACGAGAAGCCCGGGCGGAACGTAAGTAGCATTCGACTCCACGGGTAGCAACATACGAGTCTCTCTGGAATCCAGCGAGCCCAGATAGATGCCGCCTTTCCCCGCGCTAGAACTCTGCGAAAGATAGAGGAAATGCCGTCCATCAGGCAGGAACTGCGGCAGTAATTGAGCTGTCTCCTGGCGTGACTTGTCGAGTTGCAGCACAGGTTTTGGTTGACCTCCCGCTGCGGAAACGCGAAGGGTCCCAGACCTGCCAGCGAACAAGATCACGCCATCCTGGTTCCAGGCGCCTCCTGGGGTGGGAGAAGCCGCATCACATAGTGTTTGAGGCGGCCCACCGGCCAAGTCAATCCGCTCTAGCTTTTCATTGCTGAAAAATGCGATGGAGCGGCTGTCTGGCGACCAGAAGGGGAGGTCCGCACCCTCGGTTCCCGGCAGCAATTGATCTGCGAAGGAATCCAGCGGACGAAGCCACAAATGCCGCCGGCCTTCCGAATCGATTCCGGGTAAAATCAGACGCTGACCGTTGGGCGAGATTACCGGGAAGTCAAGCCACTCGAAGCTCACCTTGTCCGGTAACGGAATCTGGAATCGCACGGCGGGAGCTAAGGCTGGCCGCTGACGGAAAAGAACAACGGACAAGACGAGCGCGAGCGCTGCAACAAGCACCCATGAAATTAGTTCGCGGCTCTTCCGGTGGGCGACCAGCGGTCCGGACAAGCTCGCCTGCGATCCCGCTTCCGTGATCCACTTCAACTCGACCAGAACGTCGTGCGCCGTCTGCCAGCGCGCGTCTGGATCTTTCGCAAGACAGGTGCGCACCACATGATCCAACGCCGGCGGAGCCATGGATTGCAGCGTTGAAATAGGAGCCGGTTCCACCGTCATGATGGCCGAGATCAGGCTCGCGTGGCTCTTGCCCGCGAATGCCTTCCGTCCCGTCGCCATCTCGTAGATCACCGCGCCCAGCGCGAAGATGTCCGTTCGCGCATCGGCCTCTGTGCCCTCCAACTGCTCCGGCGCCATGTATTGCAGGGTGCCGAGGATCGTCCCCTCGCCAGTCAGCGGCGTGGTTTGCGTCGCCAGCCCCGTCATGCCCGCGGCCGCTTCGGCGGCCCGCACTTTCGCCAGCCCGAAATCCAGCAGCTTGGCTCCGGTCTTCACCAGCATGATGTTGCCGGGTTTCAGATCCCGGTGTACGACGCCGTGCCGGTGCGCGGTATCGAGCGCGTCGGTAATCTGGATGGCGTACTGCAACACCTGATCCGGCGGCAGTGGCCCTTTCTTGATCCGGTGCGCCAGCGTCTCGCCCTCGAGGAACTCCATGACCAGAAAATCGACGCCATCCTGGTGGCCGACATCGTGGAGCGCGCAGATGTGCGGATGGCTCAGGCTCGAAATGGCCTTAGCTTCGCGATCGAAGCGCTCGCGCAGTTGCGGATTGCTCGACAGATGTTCGGGAAGGACCTTGACGGCGACCGTGCGGTCCAGCCGTGTGTCCCGCGCGCGATACACCTCGCCCATGCCTCCGGCGCCAACCGCCGAAAGAATCTCGTAGGGGCCTAAGCGTGTGGAGGGCGCAAGGGACATGGAACCAATCTCGACAGGATGTAGTGTGCCCCAAGCCGCCGCAGTCTCTATATAATCAACTCGTGCCTGACAACCTCACTCGCCGCGATGCCGGCAAGTCGCTCCTCACCGGCCTTGCGGCTACTTCCGCTCTCTCCGCCGCCACCCGGCGCCCGCTGGGCTTCCAGCTTTACACCGTCCGCAGACTCATCCCTGACCATGCGCGGGAGACGCTCCAGCGCGTCGCGCAGATCGGCTACCGCGAGATCGAGACCTCGCGAGGAGACAATGCAGTGGTGCTTCCGCTTTGCAAGGAATTTGGGCTGCACGCGGTGAGCACGCACGTGGATACGCCGCTCGTCACCGGCAACTGGGCTCCATGGAAGGAATCCTTCCCGCAAGGTGCGCCCGCGGGGCTGACGTGGCAAAAGGCCGTCGATGATGCTGCGGCAGCGGGCTTTCAGTACGTCGTCGTTGCTTACCTGATGCCGGCCGAGCGCGGCTCACTCGATATCTTCCGCCGCTATGCCGACCAGTTCAACAAGGCCGGAGAATCGGTCCGCAAGGCGGGAATGCAGTTCTGCTATCATCACCACGCCTTCGAGTTCGGGCCGAAGGATGGATCACGCCCCATCGACGTGTTCCTCGAACGCCTGGACCCGAAGCTGGTGAAGTTCGAAATGGACGTCTTCTGGGTGAGCGTCGCCGGGCAGGATCCCATGGCGCTGCTCAAGCAGTGGAAGGGGCGAGTCGCCCTCATGCACCTCAAAGATAAAGCGCCGGGCTTGAAGACCCACTATGCGGAAGAACTGTCACCCAACGCATTTCGGGAGGTCGGGCTAGGCGTCATCGACTTCAAGCAAATTCTCGCCGCCGCTCCCGAGGCCGGCGTCCAGCATTACTTCGTCGAGCAAGACGAGGTCGCCGAGGACCCGGTCGAAAGCCTGCGCGCCAGCTACCGGACCCTGGAAGCGCTCAAGTTCTAGCTGTCAAATGGGGCCGAGCGTGCCCAAGCGTGCCCCGCCCCTACAACGATCCACGAAACGGCCGTCCGATCACCGGATACTATCCCTGGCTACTGTCTCGCGTAGGAGAGCATCTGAAGGCACGGTCAGACGATGGCCGATGGCCTGCAAAACGCTTCAATGGCATTGTCAGGAAGAGACGTCATGTCGACAACCTCCATCACGCCAGAACTGGGTCATCTGGCGGATGTGCCCATGAGCATTGAGGTGGAACTGGACAGGCGCGTCCTTAAGCTTCTTGAGGTGTTGGAATTGCGCAGCGGCACCGTGCTCCCTTTGGCCAAGCCCGCTGGGGAGCCTTTGGACATCTATGTTGGGGGAGCGCGGCTGGGCAGCGGTGAGGTCGTGGTATTCAATGACAACTTTGGAATTCGTATCACATCACTGGCGACAGGAACGGTTTAAACTTCGTTTTGCCTGCGGACAACGTCTGCGCGAGTTGCCATGTTGACCGAAATCGCCGAGCCCGGAGTTGATTCCTCGAACACTCTAGCCGTCTTACTGGAAGAGCCGGTGCGCGTCAGCGTGGTTTTCGGCCACACCTCGTTACCGCTGCACAAAATCGTAAAGCTGACCACGGGCTCGGTTCTCGAGCTGGGAGGATCCTTGCGCCAGCCGGTGGAGATTGTGGTGAACAACCGGGTTATTGCCAGCGGCGAAGTAGTGGTTGTGGAGGGCAATTACGGTGTCCGTATTCTCACGGTCGTAAGCCGTCAAGAACGCCTGGACATCGCATCAGGTCCCGCTTAGTATGGAGCCGGCTGAAACGACAGATCGGAACAAAGCTTCGGGCGCCGCCGGCGGGCCGCCGGAACTCCCGTGGCTCCTCGAGGAATGGGCGCAGGGACTGGCCCGCGCCATCGAAGCCATGGGCGCCGAACGTCCAGGCTGCGAGAAGGCGGACACAGGAGAACGGCCACAGGGCGATGGCACGTTGTGGTGGGCCCAGGAGTTCAGCCTGAGCCCGGGTCAATCGGTATGGATCGGAGCCGCGGCATCTGCCTGGAAAGAGATCGGGGCCACGGGGCTTCGAGCCGTCGGAGTTGAAGCCTCGAACCCGGCTGATGTGCGCGATACCTACCGGGAAATTCTGGTACAGTCGTTGGCCAGTTTAGGCAGAAGCCTGACCGCACGGTGCGAACAGGAAGTATCCTGCCTTCAGGGCGAGTTTCTCGCCAGCCCTCCAGATAGCGGAAGCACCAGCTTCGTCAGTTTACAGATCGCCCAGGCTCCGGCCATCAGTGTGTGCCTGATTGCCAGTACGGCGCTGCTCGAGGCGGTCGCGGCAAAGGCCCCTGGGGCGAAACCGGATGCGGAGCGGCCGGCAACGGGTAGGGATGCCGAAATCGACGCGCAGTCGGCGGTGGCCGCCCTGAGATCCCTGGCCGACCTGGAGATGCCGATCAGCATCTCGTTTGGAACGGCAAAGGTTCCCCTTCAAGACGCCTTGATGCTCAAAAGAGGATCGCTGGTTACCCTGGATCGCCGGACCGACGAGCCCGTTGAATTCCGGGTGAACGACCGCGTGATCGCACGCGGAGAAATCGTGGTGGTAGATGACTCATACGCCATCCGCATTCTGGAATTAGTCAGCCGGGGCGAACGCCTGCGTTGCGCCAGTTCCGTGCAGCAAGCCGAGGCTTCGCTGGCCCCTGGGAGCCGTTGATCAGAAATGCGCCAGCTCTCGCAAGACGAAATTGACACGTTCTTCAAGAACCGGCCGGCGGATTCCGCCAACAACCTGGAACCCAAGGCGACGCCGTTCGATTTTCGCAGGCCGGATCGCATTCCGAAGTCACAGCTTCGCGCCATACGCTTCCTGCACGAGAACTTCGTGCGCAACCTGGCTTCGAGTTTGACGGCGTATCTTCGCGCCTACCTTTCGGGAAATCTCGTCAGCGTCGAACAGATTCCATACACCACGTTCCTCGAAGGGCTGCCCCCGCAAACCTGCATGGTCCCGCTGACCCTTCTGCCCTTCGGCGGCAATGCCCTGCTGGAGATCAATCCGTCTCTTATCTATCCCATTCTCGAGTTGCTGCTCGGCGGAAAGGACACCTCCGCCAAGGCGGATCGCGAGCTGACGGAAATGGAGCGGCACCTGCTCGATCGCCTGTTCCGGCTGATCGCTCACGATCTGGAAGAAACCTGGAAGGGCGTGGCCGATGTCGAGTTCAAGCTGGACTCGGTCGAAACCGGAAGGCCGTTGATTCGAACTCTCGGTCCCACCGAGGCGGTGGTCGCGATCGGGATGGAATTCCATATTGATGACGCCGCGGGAATGATCAATCTGGCCATGCCGTCGATCACGATCAAGAGCATGGTCCAGAAATTCGATCAGCAGTGGACGGCGGGACAATCCGACTCGAGTGAGGCCGAGCAACGGCGGGTCCTGAAGCTCGTGCGGCGGGCCACGGTTGAAGTGGAGCCGCAACTGGCTTCCACCCTGTCGGTCAAGGATTTGCTGGCGCTCGAAGTGGGCTCGGTCGTCGTGCTGGATCACACCGTCAACCGGCCGGTAATGGGCCTGGCGAATCGAAGAGTCAAGTTTGATGGAGAGGTGGTGTGTAGCGGCGCGCACCGAGCCTTTCTGATAGAAGGCATGGAAGCGCCGGAATGAAGCGGTTCAGGCGCGGAGATCAATGAGCGATGAGTCCCACCACCCCTGACAAACCTCGCATAGCGGCCCCCCAGGAAGCCGAGCCTAGGGAGAAAGTGGCGCTGGCCGGATTGCGGAAAACGGCCATTCTGATGGTGCGGCTCGGCAACGAGGCCAGCGCCGCCCTCCTCCGGCATCTCACTGAAGACGAGGTGGAGCAGATCACCAAAGAGGTCGCCCGCCTGTCCACCGTCCCGGCGTCTCATGTAGAGACGGTCCTCGAAGAATTTCACACCCTGAATGTCGGCCAGGGCTATGTGCTCGAAGGCGGCATCGAGTACGCCAAGAAATTGCTCACGGACGCTTTCGGCCCGGAAACCGGGGTTCAAATTGTCGAACGCCTGGTAAAGTCCATGAGCGCCGATACCGCGAACTTCGACGCGCTGCAGAAGATCGATCCGCGCCAGCTAGCCAAGCTGGTCTATAAGGAACACCCGCAGATTATCGCCCTGATTCTGTCGCATCTTGTGCCCGCGCAAGCAGCGGCGCTGTTGTTGGCGCTGCCCGAGGAGTTGCGCACGGATGTGGTCCGGCGCATGGCGAACCTGGAGCAACTCTCTCCCGAAATCATCGCCAAGATCGCGGTCTTTATCGGACGCCGGTTGAAGGCGCTGGGAGAATTCAGCCGCCAATCGTACGGCGGTGTGCGGGCCGTGTCTGAGATGCTGAACCGCCTCGACGCCGGCGTGAGCGAGCAATTGCTTACCGAGATCGGCCAGGGCAACGCCACTCTTTCTGAGACCATTCGCAATCTCATGTTTGTCTTCGCGGACCTCCAGAAGTTCGATAAGGAGGAAATGAAGATCCTGGTTCCCAGGGTTGACCGCAAGATCCTGTGCATGGCGCTCAAAGGAGTCGGCCCTCAACTGACCGGCCACTTCATGCAGTGCCTATCCGAGCGCGCCTCCCAGATGTTGCAGGAAGACATGGAGGCCCTGGGACCCGTCAAAGTCAAAGACGTGGAATCGGCGCAGCAGCATATCATTGCGCTCGTGCGGCAACTCCAGGCCGAAGGGGCCTTGAGCTCCCAGACCGCCAGCGGCGGCAAGTACATTATGTAAGGACTGGGACAGCGTACAATCGCTTGATTGTGCCTACTATACGCTGCGATCGTCCTTCCACACTGCTCTGGTTGTTTCTGCTGAGCCTGGCCGCGCTCCTTACCCTCCACGGCCAGCCCACCCCGGCCGAAGCCGGCGTCCGCGCCGTCATCGAAGCGCAGCAGGCAGCGTGGAATCGCGGCGACGTGGAAGCGTTTATGTCGGGATATGAGGCAAGCGACTCGACCACCTTCGTTGGCGCGACCATCACGCGCGGCTACCGGCAGGTGTTGGACAATTATCACCGCCGCTATCCCACCAAGGAGAGAATGGGGCACCTCATGTTCTCCGGTATCGAAGTGATGCCGCTCGGAGCCGAGTATGCTTCCGTAATCGGGAAGTGGCATCTCGACCGGCCTCAAGAAGCGGGAGGCGAGGCAGGTGGGATTTTCACTTTGCTATTCCGCAAGACGCCCAGCGGCTGGAAAATCATCCTGGACCATACGAGTTGAAAGCGGAGTCTCTGAACGGCTCGTCTACCGCCGCTGCGCGACCGGCGCCCCCTGCTTCAGCGCCAGATGGCTGCGATGGCGGCTGTAGGTGAAGTAGATCACCTGTCCAATCACCAGCCATACGATGAGCCGCAGCCAGTTGCTCAACCCCAGCGAATACATCATGGCGAAGTTCCAGACGATGCCGAGAATGGGTACCAGCGGCACCAGCGGCGTGCGGAATGGCCGTGGCGTATCGGGATGAGCGCGGCGCATGACCCAGACGCCCGCGCACACGATGACGAAAGCGAACAGGGTGCCGATGCTGGTCATTTCCCCCACGACGGAGAGCGGCAGAAACGCCGAAAAGGGAGACACAAAGAGCATGAACAGAAGGTTGGAGCGCCACGGAGTGCGGAACTTCGGATGGATGTCGGAGAAGATCTTGGGCACCAGGCCATCACGCGACATGGAGAAGAACACGCGGCTCTGCCCCAGTAGCATCACCAGCATGACCGAAGTGAACCCGCAGATGATGCCGAACTTGATCAGAACCTTCAGCCACTCATAGGGCGTCTGATCAATAGCCACGGCAACCGGCGCCGAAGTATTGAGCTTGGTGTAGTGCACCATTCCGGTGAGGATGTAAGAGAACACAACATAAAGGATGGTACACACCACCAGCGAACCGATGATGCCGATGGGCATATCTTTCTGCGGGTTCCTGGCTTCCTGCGCAGCGGTAGAAACCGCGTCGAAGCCAATGTACGCGAAGAAAATCACTCCCGCGCCCATCATGATGCCGCTGATCCCGAACTGTCCGAATGCGCCCTGATTTTCCGGGATGAACGGCGTGTAGTTCTCCGCGTGGATGAATCGCCAGCCCACTGCGATGAAAACCACCACCACCGCAAGCTTGATGACCACAATGATGGCATTGGTGCGGGCGGACTCTTTGATGCCGAGAATCAGCAGCAGAGAAATCATGCAAATGATAAACACCGCCGGCAAATTGACGATTCCCTGAATCACTCTCCCGTCCGGCAACATCCGCTTCTCGAATGGTCCGGCCAGAAGCTGCACCGGGAGATCGATGCCGAAATCGTGCAGCAACGAAACCACATATCCCGACCAACTGATGGAGACCGTCGACGCGCCCACGGCGTATTCGAGCACCAGGTCCCAGCCGATGATCCAGGCCAGCCACTCGCCCAGTGTCGTGTAAGCGTAGGTGTAGGCGCTGCCGGCGACCGGGATCATGCAGGAAAACTCGCTGTAGCACAGACCCGCGAACGCGCATCCGATGGCCGCCACGATCATGGAGATGACGATGGCGGGACCCGCGTGCAGAGCGGCCGCTACACCGGTAAGTGAAAAGAGGCCGGAGCCGATAATCGCGCCGATGCCCAGCGCCACCAGGCTGCCCGGTCCCAGCGTGCGCTTGAGCTTGTGCTCACCGGCCTCCGACTCGGCCATGATGTACTCTACCGACTTGGTCGCAAAGAGACTCACGGATGCACCTCTTTCTTGTGCCACACAAAATACACCGGCACACCCAGCAGCACGATGATCAGCCCGGGCCAGGTGTAGTTGGGCTTGTAGAACAGCAGGAGAATTTCGATCAACCCAGCCGCCGCCATATACGCTGCCGGAAGCACGGGATAACCCAGCGCGCGATAGGGCCGCTCGGCGTCGGGTCGCGTGCGGCGAAGCCTGAAAATCCCCGCTATCGTCAGGATGTAGAAAAGCAGAACAGCAAAGATAACATAGTCGAGCAGATCGTTGTAGCTGCCGCTTAACGTCAGTAACATGGTCCAGAAGCCCTGGATCACGAGCGAGAATACAGGTGCGTGCGTGCGCGGGTGCAGCGTGGCTACCTTGCGGAAGAACAATCCATCGAGTGCCATGGCCCAGTAAACGCGAGCCCCGGAGAGGATCAGACCGTTGGCGCAGCCGAAAGTCGAGATCATGATGGCCGCCGCCATGAGTTGCACCGCCACAGGCCCAAACATCACGGCCGCCGTGGCCGTGGCTACGCGGCCTTCGGGCGCCGTTTGGATCGACGCCAGGGGCAGTACGTTCAGGTACACGAAATTCGTGGCAATGTAGAGTGCCGAGACGATGGCCACCCCCAGTCCCAGCGCCAGCGGCAGGTTGCGGCGTGGATTGCGAACCTCCGCGCCGGTAAATGTCACATTATTCCAGGCATCGGCGGAGAAAAGCGATCCCACCATGGCCACGCCCACCAGGCGAATCGTGTGGAAATCCCAGCTGGAGTTGCGCCAAAAGCCGGTGAAATTGGCAGCGACGGCTTCCGGATTGCGGCCCATGATAAAACCGAGCCCGATCAGGCCCAACAGAGCCGCCGTTTTCGCGATGGTGAAGATGTTCTGGACGATTGCGCCCGTCCGGATGCCGCGAGCATTGATCGCCGTGAGGAGAGCAATCACCAGAATGCCGATGAGTTGCTGCGTGGTGAGCCCGAGCCGGCCGGCTCCGAACAGATAGTTTTTCGCGGAGATGGACGGAACGAATACCCCCAGGAACTTCGCAAAGGCTACCGCGACAGCGGCGGCGGTTCCCGTTTGGATCACCAGAAACAACGTCCAGCCGTATAAGAAGCCGGCAAGCGGCCCAAAGGACTCGCGCAGGTACACGTACTGACCACCGGCGTGCGGCATCATCGCGGCCAGCTCGCCGTACGACAAAGCGGCAATCAGTGTGAGCGCCGCCGTAGCCACCCAAGTCGTGATCAACAGGCCCGGAGAGTTCAACTGCCGCGCCATGTCCGCTGACACGATGAAAATGCCCGAGCCGATCATCGAGCCGACCACCAGCGTGGTCGCATCCATCGCCCCAAGCCCTTTGACCAGCCCCGCTTCTACGTCTGTGCCAGTTGTTGCCATTCTTCCATCCGCCGGCGCAAGTTTGCGCTGGTGCAATCTTCGGGAATGAGGTCTCCGATCACCGCAATTGAATCCGCTCCAGCCGCGAACACCGCGCGCGCCGTCTCGCGCGTAATGCCCCCAATCGCGACCAGCGGCCGTTTGCAGCGCGCCCGGCAGCTTCGCAGCGCCTCGAGCCCCACGACCGGGTCCGGATTCTGCTTCGAGGCCGTTGCGAAAATCGGGCCGATCGCGACGTAGTCAACCGGTTCGCTGGCCGCGGCATCGAGCTGACGCGGGTTGTGCGTGGAATAGCCCAGGAACGTGTCACGTCCGATCAGCCGACGCGCGTCGGCCGGTGGAAGATCATCCTGCCCCACGTGCAGGCCCGACCCAAGCAGCATGGCCATGTCGGCGCGGTCGTTCACGACAAATATTGCGCCCCGCTCGCGGCATTGAAGGCCAACACGCTCAGCCTGCTCAAACACCGCGCGTGTCCACTGGCCCTTGTGACGAAATTGCACGATGCGCGCACCGGCATCCAGCCAGGCGCCGGCGGCCGTGTCCGGCTGGCAGCCCGTTGCGGCAAGTGATTGGGTGTCCAGGATCGGATAAATGGGCGGGCATCCCATGGCTCAGACGGCCTATGATACCGTGACCGCGTGGTTCAGTGCTTCCCAACCTGCGCGCGGCAGCAGACTTCATTTCGCCGCCGCGAGCACCTCTTCCGGCGCAGGTTTGCCGCGCTTGGCATATAGAATGGTGCCGTCCGGACCAATCAGGTAAACCGTCCGCTTCACGATCAGACTGTTCGTGTGATAAAGCGCTCCCATCTGCTGGCCCTTGTCCACGAGCAGGGGAAACGGAAACTTGTACTTGCTGCGAAAACTCTGGTGGCTTCCCGCTCCCTGCGGATTGACGCCGTACACCGCCACGTTGCGCATCTTTGCCTGGTCCCAGCGATCGCGGAACTCACAAAGCTGTTTGCGGCAGGTCGGCGTATCATCGCCGGGATAGAAGACCAGCACCACATTCTTGCCGCGAAGCGATTTCAACGTGACCGTCGCGCCCGTATCATCGGGGAGTGAAAACTCCGGGGCTTTCGAGCCCACGGGCAGCGGATCGGAAAACAGCCAGCCGAACATGAGTCGATCTCTCTTAGCTCTGCAATTGCTGCCAGGTCATCTCCTTGCCGCTGTAAATCGCCTCGCGGGCAAGGATCGCAGTCAGGGTGCTCTCCGCCGCGGCGAACGCGGCGTTCTCGATTTTTCCGGTGCGCGCTCCCTCGATGAAATCGTCCACGGCATCCTTCGTGATGTCGTAGTTAGTCACCACCTCCTCGGGTGGAGCGTCCTTCCGGTAGACCTTATAGCCCTTGCGCGAAGTCGCGATGGCCCCGCGCTCGCACATAAACGTCTCGGAGACATCGCTGAAACCGCCGGTCGAAAACTGATTGGAGCTGTAACTGAAAACCATGCCGTCGGCAAAATGGAACGTCGCTCCCAGATTGTCCAGGATATTGCCGATATTCGTGCGCACCTGCCGTCCACCGTAACCGAACGCGCGCGCCGGATGGCTGCCCGTGAACCAGTTCACTACATCCAGATTGTGGCAGTTCTGCTCGACGATGATGTCGCCGGAACGCTCGCGATAAAACAGCCAGTTGCGCATCTGCTCTTCGTTTTCCGGCACACCTTCCCGCACCGGCAAGCCTCCGCCCAGCCAGGATGCCCGCACCATTTTGATGGCGCCCAGCTCGCCCGATCGAACAATCTCATACGCCCGCCGGTAGTCCTTGCCATAGCGTTGCTGATAGTCGACCGTGATTCGCTTGGTCTTGTCGGCTTGTTTCGCCGCTGCCACCAGGCGCCGGCAGCCCGCCGCGTCGACACCAGCCGGCTTCTCCATGAAGATGTGCTTGCGCGCCTTCACCGCGGCTTCAAAATGCTCCGGATGTAAGTAAGGCGGAGTCGCAATATAAACCGCGTCCACATCGCTCGCCAGCAGGTCGTGATAGTTCTTGAAGGTTCTGGCGCCGGAAAACTTCTGCGTAGCCGCGGCCAACTGGTCGTCATAGATGTCACACAGCGCGGCCATCTTGGCGAACTCATTTTTCGCGAAAATGCCGCTGACGTAGCTGCCCCTGCGCCCGCACCCAATCAAACCAACCGACAGTGCCGAATTGGCCTGCGCGCCCCGCACAAGTTGCGGCTTCAGCAGCATCACGCCGGTTGCGCCGGCGGCCAATAAATCGCGGCGAGTCCTCTGACTGTTCATCTGTGTTTCTCCTGAACCCCCAGTGTACTGCGAAGACGCAAGAGCAACGCGATGAGTGCCCCTGCGCTACAATGAGCCCCTTGAAGCTCTCCATCCTGATGCCGGTCTACAACGAGCGAACCGTCGTCGAACGGTGCATCTCCCAAGTCCTCAGCGCGCCTCTTCCCGAGCAGATGCAGCGCGAGTTAATCATCGTGGATGACCGCTCGACCGACGGCACGTGGGCGATTCTCGAGCATCTGGCGGCCGCCGATTCACAAATCCGCCTTTTCCGTCATGAGGTGAACCGCGGTAAAGGCGCGGCCGTCCGCACGGCCATCCAGGAGGCCACGGGGGACTTTTCGATCATCCAGGACGCGGATCTGGAGTACGACCCCGTTGAATACCCCACCCTGGTTCGCCCGCTGCTCGATGGCCGCGCCGATGCCGTGTTCGGCTCGCGCTACCTCGCCGGCAGCCAGACGCGCGTGCTGCGCTACTGGCACTCCATCATGAACAAGGCCCTCACCACGATTTCCAACATGTTCTGCAATCTCAACCTGACGGACATGGAAACCGGCTACAAGGTATTTCGCACCGACCTGCTGAAGAGCATCCCCATCCGCTGCGATCGTTTTGGCTTCGAACCCGAGATTGTCATGAAGTGCGCCAAACGCAACCTGAGGATTTACGAAGTGCCCATCAGCTATCACGGCCGCACCTACGAAGAGGGCAAGAAGATCGGCTGGAAGGATGGCATCAAAGCGCTGGCCGTGATTTTCAAGTTCTGGGTCATCGACGACCTTTATGCGACGATGTACGGCCGCGCCTTTCTTAACAACCTCACCGGCACACCCCAGTACTTGAACTGGATGGTGCGCGTTTTGCGGCCGTTCATCGGCGACACGGTACTCGAGGTGGGCGCCGGGATCGGGCACATCTCGGCGCGGCTCATGGCCAGGCGCCTGCTGTACGTAGCCGGTGAAAAAGACCCGCTCTACCTCCACGCTCTTCGCAACCGGTTCCTGCGGACACCCAACGTTCAGGTGCGAGAAATGGACCCGGAATGCGCCGGTGATTTCGGGGAGTTTGGCGAGTCTTTCGACACTGCGCTCTGCCTGAATGTACTCGAGTACGTGGAAGACCCGTCAGCGACGATATCCATTCTGCATCGCACTCTCAAGCCTGGCGGCACGCTGATCGTGCTCGTACCGCAGGGACGCGGCCTCTACGGCTCCATCGATCGCGCCATGGGCCACCAGCGGCGCTTTCGTCGCGACGAGGTAATCCGTTTACTCCAGAATGCCGGGTTGAAGGTCGAGAAAGTCCGCAGCCTGAACAAGATCGGCGCACCCTCTTGGTTGCTGTATAGCCGCATCTTACGTACACAGCACATTAATAAGTTTGCGTTGAAGGTTTTCGACAAGACGGTGTGGATCTGGCGGCGCGTCGACCCCGTGCTGCCCTGGCGGGGACTCTCCCTGATCCTGGTCGCGCGCAAGTAGAGCCTGAATTACACTGAATGATCCGGCCATGAACTACCGGTTTCATCACGCCATCTGCAACGAAGCGTTCGAGAAATTCCCTTTCGCCCATGCGTGCCGCGCCATTCGCAAGGCGGGCTACGAAGGCATCGAGATCGCTCCCTTCACGCTGGCGGAAGACCCGGCTACGATTCCCGCATCCGCGCGGCGCGAATACCGCTCCATGATCGAATCCGAGGGACTGTGCTTTGTTGGGCTCCACTGGCTGATGGTCAGCCCCAAGGGATTGCACGTGACGACTCCGGATGCGGCTCTGCGTACCCGAAGCTGGCAGCACATCCGGAATCTCATCGACCTTTGCGCCGATCTCGGCCCCAGCGGCGTGATGGTCTTCGGCTCGCCCTATCAGCGCGCCACTACCGGCGGGTTGAGCCGCGAGCAAGCCACCGCGCACTACGTCGGCGGGCTGGCTTCGGTCGCGCCGCACGCCGCCGAGCGGGGAGTCACTATTCTGGTCGAAGCGCTTCCGAAAGGCCAGTGCGACGTCGTCCAGACTCTGGACGAGGCGGCCTCCATTGTGCGACAAATCGGCAGTTCCGGTTTGCGCACCATGTTCGACACGCACAATGCGGTGGATGAAGTGGAACCTCATGCCGTCTTGCTCGATCGCCACTACGATCTGATTCGCCACGTTCACGTGAATGAGATGGATGGGAAGCATTGCGGCGGCGGATCCTATGACTTCAAGCCCGTTCTGAGCGTACTCAAACGCCGCGGTTTCCCGGGGTGGGTGTCGCTCGAAGCGTTCGATTTCTCGCCGGGCGCGGAACAACTCGCCAACGATTCGCTGTGCTATCTCAAATCGGAAATTGCCAAACTCCCCCAATGAGCAAATACGTGGTGACCGGAGGCGCGGGCTTCATTGGCTCAGCGTTGGTGCGCGGGTTGTTGCGCAAGGGTGCGTCCAAGGTGGTGGTGATCGACAACCTCCTCACCGGACGCGCGGAGAATCTTGACGAAGTGCGTTCCTCGGTCGCGTATCACAACGTCGATGTTCGTGACTATGAAGCGCTGGCGCCCATCTTGCGCGGAGCCGATGTGGTTTTTCACGAGGCGGCCATTCCATCGGTGCCACGGTCCATTCAGGATCCGGTGCCTTCGCACGAGGTCAACATCAACGGAACGTTTCAGGTCCTTCGTGCCGCGGCCGCAGCCAGCGTCGGCCGGGTTGTGTATGCGGCCTCGTCATCGGCTTATGGCGACACCGAGGTTCTGCCCAAGGTCGAGACCATGCTCCCTCGGCCGAAGTCGCCATACGCGCTGCAGAAACTCGCCGGCGAATACTACTGCAGCGTTTTCGCCGGGTGTTTCGGCCTGGAGACGGTAGCGCTGCGCTACTTCAACGTATTCGGCCCGCGCCAGGACCCATCCAGCCCCTACTCCGGCGTGCTCTCGCTGTTCATCCGCGCGATTCTCGAGCGCCGCTCGCCCATCATCTATGGCGACGGCGAACAATCGCGCGACTTCACGTATGTGGATGACGTGGTCGCGCTGAACCTCGCAGCCGCGCGCGCCAAGGACGTTGCGGGTTGTGTGTTTAACGGCGGCAACGGCGGACGCATCACCCTCAATCAAACCTGGGAACTTCTTCAGAAAATCGAAGGCGTGCAAATTCCCGCGCAGTACGGCCCGCCGCGCCCTGGTGATGTACGCCACTCGCAGGCCGACACCACCGCGGCTCGCACCGGCCTCGGTTACACCCCCGGCTACACTTTCGAACAAGGACTCCGCCTCGCTCTGGAATGGTTCCGCACACACCCGGCAAAGTGAACTTCGAGCAGGGTATCGCGCTCTTCAACCGGCGTGAATTTTTCGACTGTCACGAGGTCCTAGAGGACTTGTGGCGGCCCGAGCGCGGCGCCAGGCGACTGTTTCTGCAAGGCGTCATCCACCTCGCCGTCGGCCTCTATCATCACCAACAGGGAAACCGGATTGGGGCGGAACGGCAACTGAAGAAAGGCCTGAAGAAGCTCGCCGGATATCTGCCCGAGTGTGAAGGTCTCGACACGGCGTTGCTGTATCGCGAAAGCGTGGCCTGCCTGGACCAGATCTCGCGCGGCGAGACGCTCACGCAATTTCCGCAGATCAAATTCCTGTAGCGCAGGCCTACGGCGTTTTTTGCCGGAGACCTGCGGCTTTTTCTTCGATCGCGGCAAAAAGCCGCAGGTCCCCGCCAAAATCAGGCGTGGGCTTGCGCTACAAGTTCACACGCGATTCCGTCGATTCTTTCACGGCTTCCCACGCCGCTACACGCTGCGCAAAATCGCCGCAACCAGCCCGTCCGTCGTGTAAACACTGGCCTCCGCGTCGACGGCTATGCCGAGCTTCTTCGCGGTCGCCGTGGTCACAGGTCCGATGGATGCCACCTTCACGCCGCTGAGGACATCGACCCCGGCGATGCGCATGAAATTCTGCACCGTCGACGAACTGGTAAAAGTTATCCAGTCGATTTTTCGCGGGCCGCCGAAGACCTCGGCGGCTTGTCGGGTGACGCCCTCCGGCACAACCGTGCGGTAGGCCTCAACCACATCCACACAGGCTCCACGCGCGCGCAGCCCTTCCGGCAGCACATCCCTGGCTACGGCTGCGCGGGGCAGCAAAACGCGTTTGCCCTGAAGATCGGTAGAGCGAAACGCCTCGATCAGACCTTCCGCGACGAACTCCTCGCCGATCAGATCGACCTTCAGATGCAGCGATTCGATGGCGCCGCGGGTCGCATCGCCGATCGCGCAGATGCGGGCTCGAATCGCGCGCAGATCCCTTCCGGAACGGTCCAGACGCTCGACAAAACATCGCACACCATTGGCGCTGGTGAAGATCAACCAGTCGTAGCTGTCCAATTCCCGAACCGCCCGGTCGAGCGGCCCGCAGTCGGCAGCCGGCACAATCTCGATCGTTGGCATCTCCACGACGGCGGCTCCGAGCGCCCGCAGCTTTGCGCCCAAGGCTCGCGCCTGATCGCGAGCGCGCGTGACCACGATCCGCTTTCCGGTGAGCGGAAGCCGGCCGTACCAGTCCAGCTTGTCGTGCAACCGCACCACCTCGCCCACGATGATGGTGGCGGGCGGCTTCAAGCCACTCTCCTGGATGAGCCCTGGCAGGGTAGCGAGCGTTCCGCAAACCGTCTCCTGATCCGCGCGCGTGCCCCAGCGCACGGCCATCGCGGGAGTCTCGGGCAAACGGCCGCGGGCAATGATCTCGTGAGCGATCTGGCCGAAGGTCGTGAGCCCCATGAAGATGACCAGCGTCTCGGCGTGTCCCACCCGGTCCCAATCGATCCGTGCAACGTCGTGCCCAGTGACGAAGGTAACCACCGAAGTGTGGTCGCGATGCGTCAGCGGAACCCCCGTGTACGCAGCGATGCCCAGGGGAGAGGTCACGCCGGGCACGACCTCAAAGGGAACGCCGGCGTCAGCCAGCGCTTCCGCTTCCTCGCCGCCGCGCCCGAATATGAACGGATCGCCGCCCTTCAGCCGCACGACTTTCAGTCCGCGCCGCGCCCGGTCGATCATGATTTCGCAGATCTCTTCCTGGGTGCGCGCGTGCTCGGCCTTCTTCTTGCCAACGTAAATCAGCTCCGCGTGCGGCGGCGCGAGCCGCAGCAGCTCCTCATTGGCCAGATGGTCGTGCAGCACTACGTCGGCGCACTCGAGAACGCTTCTGCCCTTCACCGTGATCAGGTCGGGATCGCCCGGCCCGGCGCCGACCAGGCACACCGGCTTCATACCGAAGCATCCCGCGGGGGTGCGCCATATACTTCTTCGAGAATTTCGCGGGCGCCGTCCGCAAGCAGGGCTGCGCCCACTCGCCGGCCCACTTCATCCGCATCCGCCACAGCGCCTTGATCGGCCTTGCGGACCACGCGTTCCCCGTCCGGCGCAATCACCACTCCGACGAGCTGCAGCCTCTCACCCGAAACCCGGGCGTGCGCCCCGATTGGCACCTGGCAGCCTCCACCCAACGACGCCAGGACCGCGCGCTCCGCCGTCACCGCCATGCGCGTGGCCGCATGGTCCAGCGCTCCGCAGATATTACGCGCAGATCCTTCGGCGCGCGTCTCGACGGCGAGTGCGCCTTGCCCCACCGCGGGACACATCACCTCCGGCGAAAGAATCTCCGCAATCCGATGGGCCCAGCCCAGCCGTGTGAGTCCCGCCGCGGCAAGAACGATAGCGTCGTACTGGCCTTCGTCGAGCTTGCGCACTCGTGTATCCAGATTGCCCCGCACGGATTCGATCTTGAGATCCTTCCGCATTACCCGCAACTGCGCGGCGCGCCTCAGGGAACTGGTGCCCACCTTGGCGCCTGCCGTCAGGTTTCCGAGAGTCACCCCCACCATCGCGTCCCGGGGGTCCTCACGCTCCGGAATGGCCACGATAGCCAGGCCCTCGGGCACTTCCGTCGGCAGGTCTTTCAAGCTATGCACCGCGAGATCGATACGGCCGTCGAGCAGCGCCTCCTCAATTTCTTTGGTGAACAGTCCCTTGGTTCCGACCTTGGCCAGCGGCACGTCCGTGATTTTGTCGCCTGTGGTCTTGATGATTTCGATGCGCGTCTCCTGTCCGCGCTCGGCCAGCCGAGCCGCGATCCACTTCGCCTGCCAAAGCGCGAGCTGTGAACCACGCGAGCCAATGACCAGCATCAGTCTTTCAGATGGAAAACCTGGCGGATGGCATCGATGATATGCACGCCGTCGGGCAGACCCGCATGCCGCCGCAGCTCGGAGATGGGACCGTGCGCAATCTTGTTGACGATCCCGCGGGTCAGCGATTCGATCGCACTCTCCTGCTCCGCCGTCAGCGGGCCTAGCTTGCGGCGCACGCGTTCGATCTCGCCGGCGCGAATCTGTTCGAGCTGCTCCTGCAGGCTGACGATGGTTGGCGCCACCTCCTGCACTTTGAGCCGCGCCATCATGCGATCGACTTCTTGCGTTACCAGCTCCTCGGCGCGCTCGGCTTCCTTGAAGCGCTCGCGCAGATTGGCGTTGACCACCTCCTGCAAATCGTCGATGTCGTACAGAAAGACGTTGTCCACGTCGTTCACCGAGGGGTCGACGTTCCTCGGCACCGCGATGTCGATCAGAAACATCGGCTTGTTGCGGCGGGCGGTGATGACGCGCTGCATCTCCTCCTGATTGAGAATGTAGTGCGGAGCGCCGCTCGACGTGATGACGATGTCGACCTCCGGCAGAAGGCTCAGAAACCGGCTGTACTCGACCGGCGTGCCCTGAAATATCGTGGCCAACTCCTGCGCGCGTTCATAAGTTCGGTTTGTGACGAAAATGTGCGCTGCGCCCGAACGCCGCAGGTGGCGCGCGGCCAGCTCGGACATCTTGCCGCTGCCCACGATCATCACGGTGCGGCCATCCAGGGATCCGAAAATCTTGCGGGCCAGTTCCACCGCGGCGTAGCTCACCGAAACCGCCATCTGCCCGATGCCTGTCTCCGACCGTACGCGCTTGGCCACGCTGAATGCACGCGAAACGATGCTCTCCAGCAGGCCGTTCAGGCAATCGTTGGCCTTGGCATGCGCATAAGCCGCTTTGAGCTGCCCCAGGATCTGCGGCTCGCCCACCACCATGGAATCCAGGCTGGAGGCCACGCGGAACAGGTGATGGATGGCCTCACGGCCCTCGTGCGAGTAGAGGCAGGGACCCAGCGTTTCCAGCGATACGCCGCGCGACTCGTGAAGGAAGGTGCACACCGCCGACACCGGATCAACGGCATCGTCGGTAGTAACGGCGATCTCCACGCGGTTACAGGTCGAGAGCACCATGGCTTCCAGGATTCCCTCGCGCGAAACCAGCCCGTGCAGAGCGGCCGGCAACACCCCTTCGGCAAATGCCAGGCGTTCGCGCACCTCCACCGGCGCGGTCTTGTGGCTGACTCCGGTGACGAGCAGTTTCATCGCAACACAATGCGCTGGAACTGCGCGTGCGCCGCCCAGGTGAGAGCCGAGCAGCCCAGCGCCGCGATCGCCAGCACCGCCGCCTTACGCCCGCGCCAGCCCGCCGACACGCGCAGAAACACCATCGCCAGATAGATCGCCCACGTGAACATGGAGATGGCGATCTTGGGGTCCGCAATCCATTGCGTGCCGAATTGAACAAATGCCCATGCGCTGCCCACAATCACGGCGAGCGTGATGAGCACGAACCCGAGTCCCATGAACCGCGTGATCAAGTCATCGAGCGTTCCCAGCGGCGGCAGGCGATGGTAAAAGCTCCGCGGCTTCTTTCGCTTCAGCTCACGCTCCTGCATCAGGTACAGCACCGCCGCCACCGCGGTGAACAAGAGCGCGGCGTAGCCCAGCAGCACCAGCACCACGTGCACCATGAGCCACGCATCCCGCACCGTTTGGCTCGACCACGTCGACGACACCGGCCGGCCCAGTGACGCCACCATCGTCATCACAAACACCAGCGGAAAAATGAACACGCTCAGGCTTTCCAGCCGGTAGCGCCAGTACACAAACAGGAACAGCGACGTGATCAGGAAAGCACACAGCGACATGGATTCATAAAAGCCGCTGGCGGGGAAACGGCCGATCGCCATACCCTCCTCGACGATCGAGACCAGATGGAAAACAGCCGCCAGCGCGAACGCACCTACCGCGATGCGAAACAGGCGCCCACGCCGCCGGATGATGGTGAGAATGGCGTCCAGGAGGCCGAGCGAATATAGCCCAGCCGCCACGCGCAGCCAGATGATGCTCATTTCCGCCATGCGAGATCTAGTTCACCCAGGGCCCGCCGCGCCCCTGCTTGCGCATGTAAACCTGAAATTTTCTCTTGGCGCGCTCCATCTTCCACGTTTGATACCGCTGGATCAGTTTGCCCGTATCCACGCGCAGGAATCGCATCCGCAGGTACGCGTAGCCGAACAGCATGCCGCCCAGGTGCGCCACGTTGCTGACACCGCTGCCGGCACTGCCGACGGAGTTCAGAAATGCGATCCCGCCCATGATCATCACGAAATACTTGGCCTTGATGGGAAACAGAAAACTCATCAGAACGATACGGTCCGGATAGAGCACGCCGAAAGCCAGCAGCAGGCCGTATATGCCACCCGATGAGCCAATGGTGCGCGTGTTGAAATTCCCCATCAGGGCGTTCACCAGCACGTCACAAATGCCGGCCCCGATGCCGCAGATGAAGTAGTACTTCAGGAACCGCTTCGTGCCCCAGTCGCGCTCCAGGTCCATACCGAACATCCAGAGCGCGAGCATGTTGAACAGGATGTGGCCGATGCCGCCGTGCAAGAACATGTACGTGACAAGCTGCCAAATGGCAAATCGCTTGAGGACCAGATATGGCGACAGCGCGAACCAATCAAAAACGAACTTTGAGGGAAAAAGAAAGCAAACTACGAAGATGGCAGTGTTAGAGATGATAAGCCACTTCACGGCAAACGGGAAGTAGCTCGACCAGGAATAGCCCGCCGATCGAAATCGGTAATCGTGAGGCATGCGAGGAACCGTGTTCTAAAAGTTAGGATAGCAGACGCCATTCACGCCCCTGCGGCAACGCTACCAAAGTCCCACCTTTTGCGTTACATTAGTCGGTTCGGAAAACAACATGCGCAAAATCAAGACGGCGGTCTTTGGAACGGGATTCGTGGGGCGGGTGCACGTGGAAGGGATCCGCCGGCTGGGCAACGTCGAACTGGCGGCCATTGCCGAGCAGGGCGACGAGCGAGCGAAGAAATTCGCGGCTGAAGTCGGCGTCGAGCGCAGCGCGGGTGACTACCGCACCTTGCTCGACGACAAGGAAATCCAGGCCGTGCATATTTGCACGCCCAACTTCCTGCACTTCCCCATGGCGAAGGCGGCGCTCGAAGCCGGCAAACACGTCGTGTGCGAAAAGCCGCTGGCCACCTCGGTGGCCGAGGCGGAAGAGATGGTCAAGCTCGCGCGCGCCAAAAATCTGGCCAATTGCACCAATCACAATCTGCGCTACTACCCCATGGTGCAGCATCTGCGCCGCATCCGCGAGGCCGGAGAGCTGGGCGATATTCTGTGCGTTCAAGGAACCTACTCACAGGATTGGCTGCTCTACGACACCGACTGGAACTGGCGCATCGACTCCAAGGACGGCGGCAAACTGCGCGTCTTTGGCGACCTCGGCACTCACTGGTGCGACATGATCCAGCACGTCACCGGCCTGCAAATTACCGCGCTTTGCGCTGACCTTCAGACCTTTCACAAAACGCGCAAGCGCCCCAAAGGCGCCATCGAGACCTTCGCGGGCAAGACCCTCAAGCCTGAAGACTACGAGGTGGTGCCCGTGGACACGGAAGATTTCGCCGCGATCATGATCCGCCTGGGCGACCGCGCTCGCGGCGCTTTCACCGTCAGCCAAGTGTCAGCCGGCCGCAAGAACGGCCTGAGCATCGAGGTCTATGGAACGAAAGGATCGGCCGCGTGGGCTCAGGAGAGGCCGGACGAACTCTGGCTCGGCCAGCGAAACAGCCCCAACCAAGTCATGATCAAGGACCCGTCGCTCATGGCGGAAAAAGCGCGCTCCTACGCCGATCTGCCGGGCGGCCACAGCGAAGGCTACGACGATACCTTCAAGCAGATCTTCCGCCGCTTCTACCGTACCGTGGAAGACCGCTCCGCCCCTGCCGAATACCCGCAATTCAGCGACGGCCTGCACGAAATGCGCATCTGCGAAAAAGTGCTGGAGAGTTCCACCAAGCACGCTTGGGTGGACGTGCCTTCGACGAAAACGGAGAGCGCGGCCAGCTAGCTGTTGCTTGCGAAAATTCGCGTACTGTCCCTCTTGACGCAGGGTGGCCCAGAATGGACCGTGCAGGCCGTGTATCGATTGGTTGCCGACTCAGGCTTTCAAAATCCGCAGCACTGAAAGTATTGTGTTCCAACTGCGTGTTGTCGCCCGCGCACCGAAGAGTTCGTCGATTTGTCCAAGATAGCCGATTGTCTTCATGTGGCGCCGGTACACTCCAAAGACAAGTCGACTTTTCGACCCGATAATTCGTACAAACCACTCCCCACCTTCGGGGAGTGCGATGGGGAGGGAGGCCTTGCCGCGACCATCTTTCGAGAGGATGCTGACAAATCGAACGATGTCCGGGCCTGATGGCTCAGCTCCAAACGGATTCTCCATTTCCAATCGGATTAGGTCACTGCCGTCGCAGAACGCAACTTCCGCCTCAAACGGCAGCTTCCGGCGCAGTTCGGCGAGGAACTTTGCGCGCGACCCAGGTTTTCGAACGATAAGGGTGCCAGCAGCGCCGACATTCACGACATCATAGGCGCCCAGTTCTCTTGCGAGCATGCTCGGTCGAAACGTCCTGTGCCCTCCAACGTTGATCCCTCGGAAGAAAACAATGAGAGCCATTCTGCGTCTTTGGACGCCATTATTACATCACCGACGAGCGCGGGGGCGGTCGCATTCTGTCCAGGTGGCGCGTGACCCAGCCACGATCAATAAACACTGACGACCTATCGTTACTAATCAGGCGTTCACATCCGCATCGACCTATCAAGCGTTTCTCTGAGCTAGCCGTTTTCGACGCGCGCCTTTATATCCGAGTACGCCGTGTCGATGAGCCTGCGTAGTGCTGCGGCGTTTGTGGCCGTTCCCGGTCTTAGCTTCACATGGCGCATGAACTTGCCGGTGCCTTGCAACAAGCGGGCCGGATCCGGCAGCGACGCGCCGTGAAAGAACCCCAGGTTCACGTGCGAAGTGAATACATTGACATAGCCGAAGGGCGCATCTCCCAAACACGCAACCGGACAGCCGTCATGCAAAAGCTCCCGAACTTCGTCTCCGCATTTTCGCATCACCTCAAACCACTGACGTGCGACCGCTCCCAATTCACCTGCATGCGTTTTCATCCACGCATCGATGGCGGGATCCCGCTCCACAGCGCCGTTGAATCGCAGCAATTCCGTTCTCATCATCGCTCCACTTTCCGCTTTCGAGATCTATTGTTTACATCGGGGAACGACTCGGATAGGTCCTCTGTAACGCCGTAGGTTTACGGATTGCGACCAAATCGCCGGCAATCCGGAGGTTATTGCTGGAACTCTCAACCCGGCCCGATAGTGGAACATTTGCTTTCGCTGTCGGTAAGATCGAGCTGGAATTACCACATCCGAGCTGGTTATAGCCCCGCCCGCAAATACGCAATCACGTCGGCAATCTCTTGCCGGCTCATGGATTTTTCCAGTCCTTCCGGCATCAGCGACACGCTGGACGCGCGGATCTCGGCGATGTTGGCGCGCAGAATCGTCTCATCGCCGATTTCGGTTCCCCCGCGTAGCGTAACGGCTCCCGGAGTTTCTCCAGCGATGACGCCGTCGTGAATTTCGCCGTCCTTGGTCGTGACCACATAGTGCACGTAGTGCGGCTCGATCGCATAGCTGGGGTTCAGAATCGAGGTCAGCAGTTCTTCCTTGGTTTTATTGTTCACCCCCGACAGGTCCGGGCCCACGCGGCCCCCTTGTGCGCGCGGCAGATGGCAGCGCGCGCAGTTCGTATCGAAGACGCCTTTGCCGCGCTTCTCGTCGCCTGACATTTTAAGAACGTCACGGTAACTTTCCACAACCTTCGCCCGGTCGGAAGATGCATCTTGAAACAGGCGCCGCGCGCGCTGCGCGATCGAAGAGTCGGAGTCATCCATCAGGCGCGAGCGGGCCACGATGTCCACGGCGGCAAGTTCCAACTGATGGTCCTCAATGGCCTTGAGAAGCACCGGCACCCGCTGCCGCTGGTTTAACAGCGCGGCAATCACTTGCTTGCGGGTCTCGGGGGCGTACCCTTTCCAATCCCTCAACAACTGGGGCGCGACCGATTCGTCATTAAACCCTGCCAGGCATTCAACCGCCGCAGTCTGAAGTTCGGGTGGAGGATTCGAAGCCAGGATCTGCTCCAGAATCGGCCGGACCGCGGCAAGCTCTCCGCCACGCAGCGCTCGCAACGCGGCAGCCCGGTGAGGCACCGGCAACTGCGCCGTGGTCGCATCACGGGAAGCTCTCAGCACCAGTCCGCCAAGCCGCAGATGTTCTGCCACCTCCCATGCCGCCGTTTGCACGCTCTCTGACGGGCTGTTCAGAAACGCGGCGAGCCTCAGCTCGGCAGCTCCAACCGTGAGATCGTGCACTCCGGCCAGCCGCAACCCTCTCGCCAGGCCGAAAAGGCCGGCCGCGCCTTCGTGGGGATGCTCCGACACCAGCACCTCTTCCACCGCGAGAAACCGCCGAATCTCGTTCGGATCGTGCTTGGCCCCGATCAGGGAAGCCAGCTCGCGCAGAAAAATCGCATTCAGTTGGAACGGGTTGCGCGACAGATACAGATGGAAGAATTCCGACGCGGTGTCGTTCAGCGAGCTAAGAATCGCCACCCGGAACCACGGCTCGCCCCCATGGTCGCGCGCCAGATCCGTCAGCGCCAACAGCGCCCGCGGATCTTTCAACTGCCCGAGCGTGAACGCGAGCTGGTAGAGCACCCGCGGGTCGGCATCATTCTTTAGAGCCAGCACCGCACTCGCAAACGCCGGCGCATCGGCAAACTCCTCGGAAAGCCGCAGCGCGTGCTCGCGCACCGCCGGATGCGGATCTTTGAGAGCGGCCACCACCATCTGGGAATCCAGCACGGAAAGCCCTTCAAGCGTCCACAGCGCGTGCAGGCGCGCCTGCGGAAACTCGCTCTTCCGGGCGAGTTCCTGGAGCAGCGGAACAGCCCCGCGGTCCTGACGTTCGACCAGCAGGCGTTGTGCGGTCTGCCGGTGCCAGCCGTTGGTGCTCGCGAGCTGCACCACCAGTTCCGCGGTTGTGGCCCGCCCCAGATTCGGTTTCAGGTCGCGTTGCTGAAGCGGATGATTGGGCACCAGGCGGTAGATCCGGCCCTTATCCGCTCCGCTCCAGAAATCCATCTTCTTCTTAATCTGTTCCGGGATGGACTCAGGAGTCTCGATGAACTCACGATAGATGTCGGTAATGTAGAGACTGCCGTCCGGTGCGTTGGCAAAATTGCAGGGGCGAAACCAGACGTCGGTCGAAGCCAGGAACTCGGAGTTTTCCTCGGCTCGGTGCGCGATGAAAGTCACGCCATCCGCCGCGAGCACATCCCGGTGCACGAGATTGGCGCTCACGTCCCCCGTGAACACGTTGCCCCAGTATTGCTTTGGAAACACGTCGCCCGTGTAAACGGTGCCGCCCGACGCCGCGGTGAACCAGCCCCCAACGCGCTCCACACGGTGCAACTGATTTTCGTTGTAGCGTTGCTGCCGCAGTTGGGTGCGTTCCTTTCTCCATGCCTGCGGCCGGGTTAGAGGATACATCCGGGCCTCACCCACGCCGTGGTCCGAAATATCTTCAGAGACCTTGTCGACCTCGAGCAGCGGCGCGCGAATCAGGTACAGCATGGGCACCACGACCTGCCGAATGTGGATCGTGTTCTGACTGATGAAGCGATTGCCCCAGTCATCGAAGCTCATGCCGAATTGCGTGGGCCCCGAGGCCGGCTCGGCCAGCCCGCGCACGGGTTGAAACCGGAAATCCGCGCCACTCACCAGCACCGGCGGCCGCTCGGGATGCTCGGGCGACGTGATCCGCCCGTTTTGTCCGTCATTGGCCACGTAGATCCAGTTGTCGATTCCATATCGCGGATTGGTGACGCGCGCTTCGGGATTTACTTTGGGAAAGCCCGTGTAGAGCACCTGCCGCACATCGGCCTTGCCGTCGCCGTCCGTGTCTTTGAAATACAGAATGTCGGGAGCGCTGGTGACGATCAGGCCGCCCTTCCACGGCAGAATGCCGCTCACCTCGAGAACATGATCGGCGAAAACCGTTCGCTTGTCGGGTTTGCCATCGCCATCGGTGTCCTCCAGCAATACAATGCGCGAACGCGCCGGCTGCCCGGCGGGTGGATCGTCGGGATAGTCGAGCATCTCGCACACGTAGATCTTGCCGTCTTCGTCGAACACCATCTCGACGGGATCGAAGACCAGCGGCTCGGAAGCGAACAGCTCGACATGGAAGTCGCCGTTCACATGAATGCTCTTCAGCGACTCCTCGGGCGACAGCGATGCCTGGTCGGGATGGTTGGGGGAACAGCCAAGGAGGAACAGAATCGGAACGGCTACGGCAAAAATCGTGAAACGGGTCAACCCAACAGCCTGGAACCGGGACATCCTCGCGTGCGATTATCGCACGGCGGCGTCAGGGTTGTCTAAGAGTCTTCGTTGCTCGTGAGCGTGGGCGTTTCTTACTAAACTCCCGTTGGAGATCCTTGACCGCGGCGGACGCGGACGGGAAGGTCACGCCCGGTTGGCTCTCCATCCACTTCTTGAGGCGTCTTTCCCGGGCAGGGGTGATACGCACCAATTCCAGGTCCGACGCTTCAATCGGCGTCAGCGCCGCCACAGGCTTTGAGTCCTTGATGATCACCACGTCTTCGCCCTGGCGCGCCAGTTCAATCAACTCCCCCATTTGCGCTAGGCTTCCGAGATGGATTGCGTAATCATAAAGTTATTTTGCCGTATCTTTATTTGCTTCACGGTTTCAACCCGTACAGCTTGACGGCGTTCTCGCGCAGCACCATGCGCGCGATCTCGCCGGCTCGCTCGCGCGAGATCTCTCCGTCGTTCATCATGCCGTTGAGCGCCATTCCCAGAGCCTGCCGCACGGTCGCCGCCCCCAGCCATGCGGTCTCCTCCCAGTTCACTTCCGGAGGCCCAGGCGACGCATCGGTTCCGAACAAAACCTTCTCCGGATACGCCTCCAGCCAGTCGCGCAGCACTTCACTGAAGGCGCGCGGATAGAGCTCGAGCGCCATCAAAGAGATGTCCGCATACACGTTGGGCTTCCCCAGCAGCGCCGCCGTTACCTTGGTGTACGGCGCACCCCCATGCACGATGACGAAATTCGTCTTGCGCAGCGACGGATCATTGAACGCGGCCTCTAGCAGCGCCGGATTCGCGCCGCGCTGCAGAAAGTAATCCCCGCAGCCTGGAGCCGAATGGATGTGGATCGCCAGCCCCAGCCGGCCGGCTTCTTGTGCGACGTAGTGAAACAGAAAGTCCTGGAGCTTGCGATAATCCCCACCCACAACCTCACCGCCCCCGACGTTGCGGTCATAGAGGCTGGTGGCATCCTCCTCCGACGCCCGGCCAAAGTTTAGCGAACGCAAGTACGCCGCTTCCAGCTTGAGCGCCACCGCACCATCCTGCTTCTGCCGCTCGAGGGTCGGCGTCACCACCTTGGCCAGATAGGTGCGCAGCGACCGGGGCAGCGCATCCAGGTGCGCCTCTTTCAGGTACCGTTTCAGCAGCTTCTCTTCGTGGGAGTAAAACCAGTCAAAGTCGGTATTGGTCCGCTTGACACGATCGTTGTTCAGCGGCAGCAACAGCGCGTCCACGAACGGCACCCAGCGGAAGTGCGGCGGCTCGAGCCCGGCGCCCAAAGCGACGCGGTTGGCGAACATGGTTTGGATGCCGGCCTTGTCCAGCACCCACGCGGGATACCCCGCCGCATGCTCGCGGACGGCGCTCTGCTTGGCCGCCACCAGCTCCTTCACGTGCTCGGGCGTCATGTCGCTGTACTTGTATCCATAGAGCGCGCGCCACGCGCCGATCCATTCGGGATTCTCTGCGCGGCTGCGTACCGGTCCGGGCGCTTGCGCCAGCGTGTCGCACGGCAGAGCGTCGTACTCGTCATCCGCTTTCTGCCCTTCGGCCACATACCGCAGCGGATGCGCGTGATTGTCGATCGCTTGCGTTTCCTGGATGATCTTGGCCAGCGCGGGATCCACCTGGCCCAGCGCTCCGGAAGCCCAGCCACCGAACACGAAAACAACCGCCGCTGCGATCCTCACCCTTGCACCCGCCTCTCTTTGCCTGCCCAGAATCTTTCGCGCAGTTCCCGCTTGACGATCTTGCCCGTGCCGGTCTTCGGCAGTGCGTCTTCCACGAACTCGATGGCGCGCGGCATCTTGAATTTCGCGATCCGCTGTTCCAGAAACGCGCACAGCTCGGCCTGCGTGAGTTTCGCGCCCGGTTTCACCACCACGAACGCCACGGGAATTTCTCCCCACTTGGCATCGGGCGCGGACACCACCGCGCATTCGAAAACCGACGTATGCGCAAAAATGGCCTTCTCCACTTCGATTGACGAAATATTTTCTCCGCCGCTGATGATGATGTCTTTCTTGCGATCGACAATGTGGATGTAATTTTCTTCGTCCCACACTCCCATATCGCCGGTATGCAGCCAGGCTCCGGTCATCACGGCCGCCGTGCCTTCCGGGTCTTTGTAGTAGCCATCCATCACGTTGTCTCCGCGGATCACCACTTCGCCGATCGACGTCATATCGCGCGGCACATCACGCATATCCGGGTCCACCACGCGAATTTCATTGGCCGGCAGCGGCCAGCCGGCCATCGAGCGATGCCGAATGCGATCGGCTTCGTCTTTGAACTTGATGGCAGGCTTATCCCGGGCCGAAGTCGCCACCGGCGCCGTCTCGGTCAGCCCGTAACCGCCCAGCACATGGCATCCAAACGCGCGTTCCATGCGGTCAATCAGTTCTTCCGAAGCCGCGGCGCCGCCAATGAAGATGTGCTTCATGCTCGAACAATCGTACTGGCCTAGATCCGGCGCATTCAGCAGCGCATTGGCCATGGTAGGAACAACCGACATCGCCGTGGCCCTTTCTTCCTGAATCAATCGGAAGACCGTGGTGGGCTCGAAGCGCCGCACCATGACTTGTTTCAACCCCAGCAGGGCCGCGGTCTGCGGCCGTCCCCAACCGTTGGCGTGAAACAGCGGGATGGTGTGCAACTCCACGGAATCTTCCTCGGGGTTGTACGAGGTGGCCACCGAGAGGCCGTGCAGATAGAGCGTGCGGTGCGAGAGCATGACGCCTTTGGGCGTGCCGGTCGAGCCGCTGGTGTAGAACAGCTCGGCAATCGAGTTTTCATCGAACGTCGTGTAGTCCACACGCTCGGGCCGCCCCGCCGCAATCAGTTCTTCGTAGAGCAAGTCCGCCGCTGGAGCCTTCTCATCCACGGTGACAAAGCGCTCGATCGAAGGGCAGGCCTTGCGCAGCGTCTCCACCAGCGGCGCGAAATCATTCTCAAAAATCAGCATGCGCGCGCCCGCATGATTGAGAATACCCGTCAGCTCCGCCGGCGTCAGCCGGACATTCAGCGGCATCACCGTGGCCCGCGCCATCGGCACCCCATAGTAGCCCTCGATCAACTGGTGGTTGTTGAAACTCAGATAGGCAACGCGATCTCCCGGCTGAATGCCGTGTTTCCCGAGAGCGTTCGCCAGGCGCTCGCAGCGCTCACCGAACTGGGCGTACGTGAATCGTTTCGTACCCGACACCACTCCGACTTTTCTTCCGAACAGATCCACGCCACGGTACAAAAAGCGGATAGGCGTGAGCGGCACGATCATTGAGCAGCCTCCGTGAAACTCTGGATTGTACGACGGAACGGGGTGCGGGTGCTTACCCGATGAGTCCCGGATACCACACGCGTGCTCCTTCGACTCGGGCGAACGGCGTAAGCTTGTGCGGCTGGCGGCGCGTGCCGCTCATGATGTCCTCGACGGGAATGCCGCGTGCCGTCAAGGCATCCGCCACCAGCGAACGGTGGCAGCGCCAGGGCACGGCTTCCGCGCACATGATCGCCACTTGCTTCCGGCCGCCGAGTTCGATCAATCGGTCGATCGCCGCGGCGAATTCAGGCGTCTGCATGTAATCCGCGTAGCCGCGAAAGCTGGCATTCCGCCAGGCACTGTTCGGAGAATCCGCCCGCGCGTGCCGTAGGCCGCCGAGCTCCGCCATGTGCAGATATTCGATGCCGGCATCCTTCAGCGAATTGGGAAGCGTGTCGCGGTTGAACTGCGGATTGGTGCGCGAGCGCGGCACCGTCCGGATGTCGATCAATTGCTCCACGCCGTGCGCTTCGAGCAGATGTACGAACTCTTCAATGGGCCGCGTCGAGTGGCCGATGGTGAAGACCGCACGCACGGAACCTCACGCAGCGCGAGGCAGTGCCGCGGCGCAAATCGCGAGATCGGCTGGCGACATCGTCACCAGGTCTTTCTCCATATCCTCGCCGCTTTCAATGATGTGCTTCAGGTGCAGCGCGGCCAGTCGCGAGCACCATGGATCGGTGAGTGGATGGCCCGTCTTCTGGCTGAGTTGCAAAAGATCCGCGTGCGGCATGGCGATGGCCTTCTCGCTGCGCTCACCGTCCGCGCGCAGCACGAACTTTACGTCGACCGTATCGCTATGCCGCAGTGAGATCGCCGTTTGCAGCCATTTGAATTCCACCTTCCAGGTGCGGCCGAACGGATCCGGACCTGCTTCGAACTGGCGAAAATTCTCCATCAAGTGTATGGTAACTCGTGAGCCGCAATTCCGTACGGACCTTGGAGATGGATCGAATGAAACGGTTTTCGAAGGTAGTAGGCATTGTAATCGTCGTGGTTGTCCTCGTCCTGGCAACCGCGATCACATTGACCATTGGCTGGCGGCCGTTCATTGGGCCGAAGGCACGGCCCTTGTCCGATCGCACGTTTGAACGGACACCTCAGCGCTTGGAACGAGGCCGGTACCTGGCGGAAAACTTTGGATGCTTCGATTGCCATGGAGAGCATGACTGGACCCAGCACGACGCCCCTCTCCTGCCGGGAACCAAAGGGGCGGGCGCCAATTTTCCGCTCGAAGGTTTGCCCGGTCGCGTCTTTCCGCCCAACATTACGCCCGATCCGGAGACCGGAGCCGGAACCTGGACGGACGATCAACTGGCCCGCGCCATCCGCGAAGGCATCGGCCATGACGGCCGGGCTCTGTTTTCGTTGATGCCCTACCAGGATTTCCGCCACATCTCGGATGAAGATTTGGCTTCCGTCATCGTTTACCTGCGTTCGATTCCCCCCGTGCGAAAGACCGTCCCGAAGACTGAGATTATCTTCCCGGTCAAATACCTCATGCGAAGCGACCCGCAGCCGATTACGGAGCCCGTGCCTCCGCCGGACCTCTCCACGCCGGTCAGCCGCGGGAAGTACCTCGTCACAATCGCAGGCTGCGCCGGCTGCCACACCCCGCAAAAGAACGGCAAACCGATTCCAGGGCTCGAGTTTGCCGGCGGCTTCGTGCTCAAAGGCCCTTGGGGCACGGTAGCCAGCGCTAACATCACGCCCGACCCTTCAGGAATTCCCTACTACGATGAGGATATGTTCCTCGAGACGCTCCGCACCGGCTTCGTCAAACAAGCACGCAAAATCAACCAGATCATGGCCTGGTACAACTACCGCCACCTGGCCGACGAAGACCTGAAGGCCGTCTTTGCTTACTTGCGCACCCTCAAGCCAGTGAAGCACAGGGTGGACAATACCGAGCCCCCCACTTTCTGCAAACGGTGCGGCTTTACCCATGGACTGGGAGACCAGAACTAGCCAGGCCCGCGTCGCGGAATGCGAGAATGGGCTTTTGAATCGGAGTTGACGTTGACGCCATTTGAACACGAACTGGATGTGTGCCGGTCGGCTGCGTTGCGGGCCGGAGAGGTCGCCCTTCGCTACCGCGAGCACGGCATCGGTTATGACAGCAAGTCCGACGAATCGCCCGTAACTGCGGCCGACCGGGAATGCGAGCGGATCTTCGCCGCGGCATTCGAGGAAGCCTTTCCCGACGATGGACTGCTCGGCGAAGAGGGCGCGGTAAAGCCATCGCGCAGCGGCCGCAGGTGGATCATCGATCCCATCGACGGCACGCGGGATTACGTACGCGGCATTCCCGTCTGGGCCCACCTCCTCGGCCTCGAGCAGGATGGCGAAGTCGTGGCCGGCGTTGCGCACTTCCCCGGACGCGGCGAGACCTACTTTGCCTCACGCGGCGGTGGTGCGTTTTGCAATGACACTCCCATCCACATCTCGAAGATCACCTCCGTCGAGCAGGCGGTGGTCTGCATATCGGGCATCAATTACTTCCCCCAGTATTCGTTTTCGAACGAGCTGATCAACTGGACGAAGCCATTCTGGTCGGTGCGCTGTTTTGGAGGCTGCCTGGACGCCATGATGGTGGCGCGCGGCGATGCCGAAGTGTGGATCGAGGCCCTGGTGAAACCCTGGGACCTGGCGGCGCCGAAAATCATCACCGAGGAAGCCGGAGCGCGCTTCTTCGATTTCAAGGGCAACAACACGATCAACGGCGGTAACTCCGTAGTCGCGGTGCCCGCGCTGGCGGACGAAGTTCTGCGGTTTCTGAAGCGATGAGCCTGCGGGCCCGCACCGCCGAACTCACCGGCGTGCGCCGGTTTCAACTGACCGAGCGCGATGTTCCTGATCCGGGTCCCGGTGAGATCCAGGTTCGCGTGGCGGCGGTGGGCATCTGCGGTTCCGATCTTCACTCTTACTCCGAAGGAGCCGTGGGCGACTCACCGTGCGTTTACCCCATGGTTCTGGGTCACGAGCCGGCGGGCGTCGTGGCCAAGACCGGCCCGGGTGTCACCAGCTGGTCGCCCGGCGACCGCGCAGCGTTCGAGCCGGCGCTCTACTGCTATCACTGCGAGTTCTGTCTTTCCGGCCATCACAACGTCTGCGCCAACCTGCGGTTCATGAGCAACCCGGAAGAACCCGGCTTCTTCCGCGAATACGCGAATCTGCCGGCGGGGAACCTGATCGCCATTCCCACTGGCATGAGTCTCGAACATGCCACGCTGATCGAGCCGCTCGCGGTCGTGCTGCACTCGCTGCAGTTGGCGGCGGTGCGCCCGGGCGAGACGGCGGCGGTGTTTGGCGCCGGGCCGATCGGGTTGCTGACGGTCGTCGCGTTGAAACTGGCGGGTGCGGGAAGGGTGTGGGCCGCCGATCCCGTGGCGCACCGGCTGGAACTGGCGCGGGCGGTGGGCGCCGACGCAGCCATGGATCCGGTCCGCGAAATTCTCCTGGACACCGGCAATCGCGGAGTAGATGTGGCGATCGACTGCGGCGGCAAACACGGCAGCATTAATCAGTGCGCCAGCGTGACGCGAAATGCCGGCCGAGTCGTGGTCACCGCCATCCAGCCCGGCATCGACACCGCGGTCAATCTCCACACCATGCGCCGCAAAGAGATGACCATCTTCAACGTGCGCCGCTCGAACCACGAATCCGCGGAAGCGTTAACGATGCTGACCGAACACACCGCCCGCTTCGCCCCCATCGTCACGCACGCGCGCCCGCTCGAAGAAATCAGCAAGACGTTTGAACGGTTGGAGAATTACGAGGACGGGATGGGAAAGGTAGTAATCAACAATGGACCTTAAGGCGTTCGAGCCGTTTGGCGTGGAGCTGGCGCACCCCGCAACGGACCTTCGGTGCTTAGGTCCTCATCGATGTCCGGCCAGGTGGATACCGTATCCGCCGCCCGAGATCTCCCAATGGTTCCGTTGCGCTTCGGTCGCTTCCAGAAGTTTTGGATACCAGACGAGGGGAACAGTGATGGTCCTGCCGTCCATGAGACCGACGCTCAAGCTCTCGTCAGTGAAACTCACGGAGGACACGCGTTCATCCGCGGTCAGTGCCAAAATACCCATGCCACGCTTTCAAGAGTTTTTCGCGATGCTCCACTACCAACGATTGTACCCTGCGTAATTCGACAGCGCTGAAGCCCAGATTGCGCGCCAGCGTCTTGGGCACGGATACGTTCACGATGGCATCAATGACCCACACAGCCTTTATCTTCTCCCAGCGTTGGCCCTTTACCGCTAACAAAAAGGGCACGGTCTATTTCAAGACCGCTAATAGTTTCGGGGCAGCTTTTGGTCTCGCCGTACTTGGCTTGAGATATACACCCGGCGGCGGCTTCACATCTGTAGCCTCTTTACAGGCCTACATACTGGATTGATCCGTCCAGAATCCAGTCCGGCAACAACACAGGGTTCCCTACTTCTCCTCCATAAAGTAGTACCCAATCATGTGGCACACGATCATGTGCGCGTCTTCGATTCGGCCCATGTGGGGCGAGGCTACCTGGATGTTGAGCTGGGCGAGGGGGCCGAGCTTGCCGCCGTCGCGGCCGGTGAGAGTGAGGGTTTTGCAGCCGATTGAATTGGCGTATTCGATAGCGCGGATCACGTTGGGAGAGTTGCCCGAGCCGCTGATGCCCAGCACCAGGTCGTCCGGCTTCGCGAAGTTACGGAGCTGCTCGACGAAGACGCAGTCGTAACTGACATCGTTGGCGTATGCGGTGAGCGTAGCGGTCTGGTCAGTGAGCGCCATAATCCGGAAGCGCTGGCTGCGATTGTAGCTGGCGCCTTTCACCATGTCGCAGGCGAAATGCGACGCGGTGGCGGCGCTGCCTCCGTTGCCGCAAACGAAAATCTGGCGGCCGCTGGCGCGCGCATCCTTGAACCACTCGATCGCCTGATTCACTCTCTCGAGATCTAGGGTCTCAAGCGCCTTCAATACTTCGGTTTTGTACTGTGCCGGAAAATTCATGTCAGTGTGTTTGCCAGCGCCAGCGCGCCGTAAAGAACGCTATCGTCCCCCAGCGCCGCGGGCACCACGTCGATCCGCGCGCCGGACCAGTCTGTAATCTGCCGGTCCAGCTCCGCGCGCAACGGCCCAAACAATGCTTCCCCCGCATTGCTGATGCCGCCCCCGATTACGATCCGTGACGGATTCAATAACATGATACAAGCCTTCAGGCCGAGCGCGAGATCCACGACGTAGCGGGCGACGAAATTCGGGTCACCGAGCAGCTCCTTTGCGGTTTTGCCATAGTCTCGCTCCAGCCACAGCCCGCAGCACATTCTCTCGAAGCAGCCGCGCGCCTTGCAAAGGCACTCGGGGCCGTCGGGACGAATCGAGAGATGGCCGATCTCGCCCGCCCAGCCGTCGGCGCCGCGCCAGATTTTCCCGTCGTGGTAAATGCCGCCGCCGATGCCTGTGGAAAGCGTCATGTAAAACAGGGGCGAGTGGCCGCGGCCGGCGCCGTAGACGGCCTCCCCCATCGCGCCCGCGTTGGCGTCGTTGTCCATGATGGCGGGAACGCTCAACTCATGCGCCAGAAATTCGGTCAAATGAAAATCGTTCCAGCCGCCGACATGTGTGGAGAAGGCAACCCGCTGCTTCTCGAAATCGACGGGCCCGCCGAAGCCGATCCCGCAACGCGTGAACGGGAATTCGCGTTTCCACTCGTGCGCGATCGCGACCACCTGTTCGAGCATCCAGTCGCGCGCGCCCTCGCGATTCGTGGGCCGTGCTTCGCGGCGCACCATGCCATCGCCATCGAAGAGAGCAACGCCGAATTTCGTTCCGCCGATGTCCACCGCCAGCGTCCTCATCCGCGGGCTGCCTCCAGCACTTCGGCCGGCGAGGCGGTACCGGTGCCTTTTTTCATGATCGTGATCGAGGCGACCAGATTGCCGAAATGCGCCGATTCCACAGCCGAACCTGTGACGGCCAGGGCCATGGCGGCTCCGGCCGAAAAGCTATCGCCAGCGCCGCAAATATCAACCGGCTTTGAAATTGGCTTTGTTTTGCAAAATGTCTCTTGCCGCGGTTCGAGAACCAGGGCACCATTCGCCCCATCCGTTACAATCATAAGCCTGGAATGGCAATATTCACGTAAAGCTTGAAAGTCGACGCGCCCGAATAGTCGCTGGCAGGCGGATTCGGCCTCGTCCCGATTGGGTTTGATTAACAGCTTTTGAAAGAGATGGATACGGGCGCGCGAGTCAACTAAAAAGACCTTGTCGGGATAATTGGGAGCAAGGTCCGCCAGCAGCTGGCGAACGGCAGGCGTGACCACCCCGCCGGCGCTGGTTTCGGCCTGGTCGGAAACAAGGATTACATCAAAGCGGTCAATCGCGCTGGGGAGTACGTCCAGTACCTGGCGCTCTGCTTTCGGATCGAGCGGCGTGGTGGAAATGAAGTCCACGCGCGGCAGATCCTCTACTCCTGTCTTTGCGTTGATCAGCTTGGTGTAAGTAAAGGTCTGCGTTCCCCGTGCGCGGATGAGGCCATCCGATGCGATGCCGCGTCCAGCGAGGGCCATCGCGAGTTCGTGTCCGAAACCATCATCCCCTATGACGCCCAGGACGCCGACACGCCCCACCCCGAGGGCGGCAAGATTGTTGGCTACCGTGCCGCCCGCGCCCGCCGTGATTTCGGTTCGAGTCACGCCGATCCGGGGAATTCCGGTTTCACGCGAAGGTTCAGCGACGTCGGGATCGTAGGTCGACCAGCGGTCCAGGCAGATGTCTCCCACCACCAGCGCCGAGAGCCTTGGAAACTCCGCCAGAATCTCCGCGGTGGTCATGCGAGAATCGCGCGGCGCAACGCGGGCAAGGTAGCCCGGTGATCGCCGCAGAAATAGAAGCTCGCGCCGCCGTCCGCCACCGTCCGTACCAGCAGGGTCTTCTGCGGCCGGAAATAATATCCGGCGTCGGCCTTGGGTAGTTCTTCGTGGATGTCGCCCTGGATGGGTACCAGGTCAAATACAGCGGTTGCGAAATGGCGGATCTCGCGGCCGTCGTGGTGCGCCACGTTGCGAGCCATGGCGAGCGCCTTCAGATACACCTCGGGCGCCATGATGGCCGAACCGAAGCTCAGTAGCACCCCGCCTTCCAGGCGCTCGACCGTACTGGCGAAAATCAGAAAATCCCGGTAGCTCGCGGCACCGAATGCCGCGCCGTCGCAATTGGGGTGCTCGTGCAGAATGTCGTAACCGATGCCCACGTGCACCGTAACGGGAACCGAATGCCGAAAAGCGGCGGCCAGGACGCTGAGCGACTTGTGCGGATAGCCGCTCGATTCGATGCGGCGCCCCACGTTTTCGCCGAGCCCTAGTTCCAGCGCCGCGGCCTCCGCCACCCAGTCATTGAGTTCACCGGTTTCACGCCACAAGCCGAACTCGCCGGTGCGAATGTAGCGCGCCACGCTTTCGGTAGTCGCGCCAATGCGCGCCAGTTCGTAATCGTGAATCACACCCGCGCCATTCATGGCGACGTGATCGAGGAACCCGCGCTCGATAAGGTCGATGATGTGGCGATTGACGCCGGCACGCAGCACATGCGCTCCCATCATCAGAATGCGGGCGGCGCCATTTTGTTTCGCGGCGATGACGCGGCGCGCGACCTCGGTCAACTGCGGATGGGAATAGGGCGGCGTTGGGGCGTCGAGTGCGAGCCATCGATCGAGATCGAGATCATTTACCCGCTCAGCCAGCGGCTTGATGACCAGCCGCGACCGGTCGAACACGGCGTACTTAGTGGCCATTGGGAAACAGCGTCGCCAGCAACTCGCCTCGGCAGAGGAAATTGGGAATGATGAAATCTGCGCCTACACCGGCGAGGCGCTTGCGCTTCCACTCATCGACGATCTGGCAGTCGGGTTCGGCGGTAGCGACGCCTACGGCAATGCCACCCACTTCCTTGACGTTCTCGATCTCAACATAACCGTCGCCAAAACCGAGGAATTGATCGCCTTTGCATTCGGCTTTGGCGATGACCTGCTGGATCAGGATTTTTTTGGAAAAACTTTTGAAATCGTCGAGAGCGCCGAAGACGCCGCCTGCGAAGTAGCGGTCGACGTCGAGCAGGGCGGCTTCCTTGCGCATGTAGATCTGGTCGGTGCCGCTTGCCAGATACATCTTCAGGCCGCGGGCGTGCAGAGCTTCGAGCAACTCGCGCGCGCCGGGGACCAGGTATTTCTCGGGCGAGGCGACGCCCGATTCCAACTCTTCCAGGCGGTGCTTGATTTTTTCGTGCAGCAGGTCGAGGTACATGCGCTTATAGACCAGCGGATCGGGAGGATTGCCGCCTCGCGCCTTCACATTGTCGGCGAGCTCGATCATCTGGTACATGGTCTGCTTGCCGGTGAGGCGGCCGACGAATTCCTCGACGATGAGGCGGAGCTGTCCTTCTGTTTCCCCGGTCTTGAGGTCCATGAGGATCTCGACCATCATGGGCACCATCACGTCCATCCAGCCCGCGCGAATTAGCGAGATGGTGCCGTCAAAATCAAAAAGGACGACCCGGGCGTTCTTCGCGGAAACACCCGGGCGAAGCTGTTCAATCATAGGATCAATCGATTGTGACACGGATTAGTGCGGTCGAGTTTGAACGGCGTTCTCGCCGAACGGGCGAAGTATTCTATTCGTGTGGTGCATCACGGCTTCCTCACCGTGTCCGTCGAAATCGACTTGCCGTACGGCGACGTATAAGTTCCCGTTGACGTCTCGGAAGAAGATAGCCAAGAACCCATGAGCGGTGTCGCGCACGAGGTCGATGTACCGGTCGCCGTCCTGGCGATATTCCCTCTGAATGGCATGAATTACGTCATCTTGCGATTGGAGCTGGCGCGCGGTGAGCTCATGGCCCGCTCCATCTCCATCGTAATCTACTAGAACATCGCAGTCTTCTCCTGACCAGAAGTAGTTTCCGCCGCCCGTGTAGACTAAAGCACTGACCTGATGCGCTGGTCGATCAGTGGGGTTCCAGATCCTACACGTCTGGCTTCCTCGAGCATCAGCGATCTTAGTGTTCGGTACAATTTGTCCACCTCGTCTGTAGGCAGTCACTCTCGCAATCAGATACGGAGCCAAACCTAGTTGGAGTTGGGTCTGCAATATTTCCAACTGCCGCTCACCCTGCTGTAGCTGAGCCTGGAGCAACTCTAGCTGGCGCTGCCCTTGTACACGGATGCCCTGAGTCACCCTCGTGTACCACCAGACGACCGCACCCACCCCAATCGAAACAGCGATAGAGGCGTACTGGGCAATGACAGACCACCAGTTGAAGGTTGTCTGATCCATTCCGACAGTTTATACTGCTGCGGAGTGGACGACCAGTAATTTCGTAGCGAGCGCGGAAGCATCAGGAATTGTCTTCGGCGCCAGTTTTTGCTGCCTTACGGGGCGAAACGGGGACAGACCGCTGCGTCCACGGTGAGGATCTCAATAAAGTTGCAACGGCTGCGTTGAGGACGCAGAAGTCAGTCCCCATTTCGCACTCGGCATGAGGGGGTTGCGCATTGTTTTTAGTTGGCTAGTTTTTTCAGGATGTGCTTTGCGAGGTTGTCGTTGACTTCGCGATGCCGCGGGACAGGCTGAGCCGCACCCGTTCGAGGATTGCGATACCAGTCGTGCCGTCCGCCGTGGCGGATAAATTCGCAACCAGCCTGTTCCAGTTGCCGGACCAAATCCTGCCGCTTCACGGCACCGATAACTCAGCCACACGGCGAACGCCGGGAATCTCACCACTCGTGAGGTCGCGGTACAGATCCTTGAGGTGATCCTGGAGATCTTCGAGGCTCTCACCCTGGGTCAAGTAGTCGGGAAATTCCTCGAAGTACCCGAGCCATTGATTTCCGTCACGCCAGTACACGTACCGCGCGGTGGTCATGATACCAGTTTAAGGTCTTCAGCGAGGCCGCGCAAACTGAAGGATATTGGAGTCGTAGAGGGGATACGCACGGGAGGGCCTATGTCCTATGTGCGGTACGATCATCAGGATGCGACCGAGATTTGAGGATTGGTGGACCAGTCTGCCAGATCGCTTGCCACGCGGAACGATAATACGGGCATGGAGCCAGCATTCTGGCTACACGGGCGGAACATTCGCTCTCCAAGAGATCGACAGAAACGGCGCTTTTGTCGTGGACTATCCGTTGAGACGCGTTTCCAAAGAGGGCTTCGCAATGGCCTACGCAATTTGGGACGACTACTGCCGTGGGCTGACTCCGAGAACAAAAATAACCGAACGGACGATTAACTCAACGCACATCATTGGCGTACTCCGGTGGCTCGACGAACAGTCTTGCGCCGTTCAAAGATTTTCCGGCGCCGATCCTAGTTTCACGTTGATCTTCTGCGTTCGTCCGTTGCGGTAAATGGTGAGTTCCATGTTCTCGCCGGCGCGTTTGTGATTCATCGTGCGCTGCAGATCGTCGTCGCGCGTCACTGGCTTGCCGTCGATCGCCACGACCAGATCGCCGCCAATGCCGAGCGGAGTATTGCCCACGATCACCACGCGTCGCGGGCCGTGAATGCCCGCTTCCTCGGCCGCCGAGCCGTTCTCGACTTCTTGTATGAGCAGGCCGCCTTCGGCCGGCAGGTCCAGCGCCTGGGCGAGATCGCCCTGGACGAGTACGGTCTTAACGCCGAGCAGCGGCCGCGTGATGTGGCCGCTCTTCTGAAACTCATCCAGCATGGCCTTGGCGCGGTTGATGGGCATGGCGAAGCCGATTCCGATATTGCCCTGCGGTCCGTAAATGGCGGTATTGATGCCGATGACGTTGCCGTGCGAGTCGAGCAGCGGGCCTCCGCTATTGCCCGGATTGATGGCGGCGTCGGTCTGGATCATGCCTTCGAGGGTGCGCCCGTCTTCCGCGGAGATGGAACGCCCCAGCGAGCTGACCACACCCGTGGTGAGAGTTCCTTCGAGGCCGAACGGGTTGCCGATGGCCAGAACCTTTTGGCCCACTTGCAGCGGGTCGGAATCGCCGAGCTTGAGCACGGGCAGTTTGTCGCGAGGTTCAATCTGAACGATGGCCAGGTCGTTTTTCCGGTCGGTGCCCAGCACCCGGGCCTTGTACTGCTTCTTGCTGGACAGCGTCACGGTAAGCTGCTGGCCGCCTGACACCACGTGATAATTGGTAATGATCCGCCCGTCGGAATTGATGATGAATCCCGAGCCGGTTCCCTTCTCCGGATACATCTGAAAGAACCAGCCTTCGCGCCATACCACGCTGGTGATGTTCACCGTGGCCAGGTGCGCGGATTTGTAGATGTCAATGTTGCTGACTTCATCGGTAGAGAAACCGGCGGTGGAGGCGGCGCCGGGCGAGTACCAACTGCCGGTGGTCCGGCGCACCAACTGGCCCACGTTCCAGTGCGCCATCGATGTGACGTAATAAAAACCGGCCACCAGCACCAGAGCCCAGAGCAGCGTGCGTAGTTTCATACTTCTATTCTCCGTAATGCGTCGTAGATTTCGCGAACGTGGCGCAACGTCTCTTGCTTACTGCCGGAGGTGTCGATCACGTAATCCGCAAATTTCCGTTTTTCGGCCAGCGGCATCTGCCGGCGGAGCCGCGCCAGAACTTCCCCGCGCTCCAAATGGTCGCGCTTCATGGCACGCTCGATCTGCAACTCCTCACTGCACTCGACCAGGATCACGCGATCGAACGCTTTGTAGTTTCCGGTCTCGATCAAAATCGCGGCTTCCACCACGACGATCGCGAGCGGCTGGGAGTTTGCGAACTCCTCAATCAACTCCCGCTCGCGGCGGAAAACGTGCGGATGCACGAGCTGGTTGAGTCTTTCCAGCCGATCGGGTTTTCCGAATACCTCAGCCGCGAGGCGCTTGCGGTCAATGGTTCCATCCTCATTGAGAATACCTGGTCCGAACTCGCGCGCAACATCCGCGTAGGCCTCGCCGCCCGGAAGCAGGATCTCATGGCCCAGCTCATCGGCCTGGATCAGGTGACAACCCAGATCCGCCAGCGCCTGGCCGACAAAACTTTTGCCGGACGCGAGTCCCCCCGTTAGACCTACTTTTAACATACGCCGATACGTCTCTCGGCGGAATCGATGGTGTTCACCATCAGCATCGCAATCGTCAGTGGGCCCACGCCGCCCGGAACCGGTGTGTAGGCGCCCGCGCATTCGACGACATCGAGGGGGTGCACATCTCCCACCAGCAGCGTACCCTTCTTGTCGAAGGCGGCCAGTTTTTCGGCGGAGCCGGGACGGCCGGACGGAAAGATTTTTTCCACGTCGGAGCGTTTGTCGAGGCGGTTCATGCCCACATCTATCACAGTGGCGCCAGGGCGGATGTAGTCGGAGGTAATGATCGCCGGGCGTCCGAGCGCCGCGATGAGAATCTCCGCTTCGCGGCAGACCGCAGGCAGATCTGGCGTCTTGGAATGGCAAACGGTTACCGTGGCGTTTTCATGCAACAGGAGCAGAGCGGCCGGCTTGCCCACGAGATCGCTGCGGCCAACGACAACGGCGCGCTTGCCGGCGATGGAAATCTGGTAACGCTTCAGCAGTTCGATGATGCCGGCAGGAGTGCAGGGCCTGGGCCCGGGACGGCCCTGGACGAGGTTGCCCGCATTGCACGGATGCAGACCGTCTACATCTTTATCGGGCGAGACGAGGAGCAAAATGCGCTTGGCATCGATGTGCCCGGGCAGTGGCATTTGGACCAGAATGCCATCGACGTCGGCGCGCCGGTTCAGTTTGTCGATGATCGACAGCAATTCTTCGGTCGTGATGTTTTCTGCCGGCGTGATGGTTTCGCTCGAGATTCCCAGCTCGTGCGAAGTCTTCACTTTGTTCCGGACGTAGATCTCGGACGCCGGATTGTGGCCCACCAGCACCACCGCGAGCCCGGGCGGTCGGCCGCGCGAGACGAGTCTTTCCACCCGCGACCGGCACTCGTTCTTGATCTCGTCGCGAACCCGGTTACCGTCGAGAATTTGGGCCATGTGATTTTAATGTAGCGGAAAAGAAGGGATGGGCTGGCCCACGGCCTGTTGGATCGAGCCGAAACGTTCCGCCAACGACCCACAATCGCAAATCGCATCCGTTGAATATGTCGGAAACGATCCGGCGAGGAGAATGTCGTGGACGCGGGATGCCGAGCGCCGGACCGTCTTCGATACAGCACGGCCCCATCAATGGAAATTCTCCACCAGCATCAGAGAGGCTTTTGGGAGATGACGACGGTCGTGATCTTATTCGTGGCGACGCTGAGGAACTGGAGACTCAGCCACGGCAGACAAAGTCTTTCCCGGGCGTCAAACTCTTGATTCGCTAGTGTAAGATGGAGGATCAGAAAATTTGCGACCTGAGTTCAGGCACCATGGAAAAGAAGGTTAATGGCTATTAGCACAAGGACCCAGCTTGGCCCCTATGAGATCGTTGCGCCCATCGGGGCCGGCGCAATGGGGGAAGTATATCGGGCCAAGGACTCGCGGCTGGGGAGGGAAGTGGCCATCAAAGTTTTGCCGGCCGCGCTTTCTTCCGATCCGGACCGGCTCCGGCGCTTCGAGCAGGAAGCCCGTGCCGCCGGGATGCTGAACCACGCCAACATTCTAGCCATTTATGACATTGGCACCTACGAAGGCTCTCCCTATCTGGTTTCGGAGCTGTTGCAAGGCGAGACCCTCCGGGACCGGCTGGGCGGCACGGGCATAGGTCTTCGGAAGACAGTTGACTATGGTCTCCAGATCGCCCGCGGGCTGGCAGCCGCGCACGAGAAGGGCATCACCCACCGCGACCTGAAGCCGGAAAACATCTTCATCACTAAGGACGGCCGGGCCAAGATCCTCGATTTCGGCCTGGCCAAGCTAACCCGGCGGGAGGCACCCGGCAACGAAGGCAGCAACTTCCCCACGCAGGAGGCCCAGACCCACCCTGGAGCCGTCATGGGGACGGTGGGCTACATGTCGCCCGAACAGGTGCGCGGCCAGCCGGTCGACCACCGCTCCGACCTTTTCACCTTCGGGGCCATCTTGTACGAAATGATTTCCGGCCGCAAGGCTTTCCGCGGGGCCTCGGCGGTGGAAACGATGAACGCCATCTTAAAGGAGGAGCCGGAGGAGCTTTCGACCACGAACTCGAACTTGCCGCCGGCACTGGAGCGAAACATCCGGCACTGCCTCGAGAAGAACCCGGAGGAGCGATTCCAGTCGGCGCGGGACGTGGCATTCGACCTGGAGGCGCTGCTGGGCGCGCTCGGCCCGACGACGACCGTCATGTCGTTGGAGGGCGGGCGGAAGACCAGCTCCGGTGTGGCGGCGGTGATGGGCGCGGCGCCGGAAGTCAGCAAGCGCCGGCTTGCCACGCTGGTCCTGGCCGGCTTGGCCCTGCTCGCTCTTTACACAGCGGCCGTTGTTTTCTTCGTCGGTGCCAGCAGGGGGAATACCGCCCCGCCTTCGTTTCACTTGCTCACTTTCCGCCGCGGCACAATTCTTTCGGCCCGCTTCGCCCCCGACGGCCAGACCATCGTTTACGGCGCGCGCTGGGACGGGAGCCCATTCGAGTTATTCTCCACCCGCCCCGAAAGCCCCGAATCCCGCTCGCTCGGTTTTCCCGGCACGGAGATCCTGGCCATTTCCCCCTCAGGCGAAATGGCTATCTCTTCCGGGCGGCGTCCCATGGGCGGCTTCGTTTACGGCGGCACGCTCGGCCGGGCTTCGCTGGCCGGCGGCGCTTCGCGCGAAGTCCTCGAAGATGTGCAGCAGGCCGACTGGGCGCCCAACGGAAACAGCCTGGCCGTGGTGCGGGATGTCGGCGGGCGAAACCGGATCGAGTTCCCCATCGGCAAGGTCCTCTATGAAACGGCCGGATGGATCGGCCCCCCGCGCGTCTCGCCCAAGGGCGACCTGATCGCGTTCCAGGATCATCCAGTGCGGGGCGACGACGGCGGCGCCGTGGCGATCGTCGATTTAGACGGGAAAAAGAAAATTCTGTCCGACGGCTGGGTCAGCACGCAAGGTCTTGCCTGGTCACCCCGAGGGGAGGAAGTCTGGTTCACGGCGACCAAAGTCGGCGCCGCGCGCTCTCTCTATGCTGTCTCGCTGGGCGGCAAGGAACGGCTTGTGGCACGGGTGCCGGGCATCATGAACCTTCAAGACATTTCACGTGACGGGCGGGTCTTGATGGTGATGAGCAACGAGAGGCAAGGGATCATCGCTCAGCCCCCCGGCGACACCAAGGAGCGCGACCTCTCATGGCTTGATTCTTCCGGAATCCGCGATATTTCCTCGGACGGGCGCGTGGTGCTTTTCACCGAAAGCGGCGAGGGCGGCGGCGCCACTTACACCATGTACATCCGCAAGACGGACGGCTCGCCCGCGGTGAAAATCGGCGAGGGGATGTGCCAAGGGCTCTCGCCGGACGGCAAGTGGGCTCTGGCGATCACCTACAGCACCTCCACGCCTCAACTGGTTCTGTTCCCGACCGGGGCGGGCGAGCCGAAGCCGCTGCCGGACGGAAGCATTCATTACCAGGCGGCGGCATGGTTCCCCGACGGGAAGCGAGTGGCGTTCATTGGAAATGAGCAGGGCCACGGCTCGCGGCTCTACGTGCAGGATGTGGGCGGAGGCAAGGCGCGCGCGATCACCCCAGAAGGAGTGACCAGCCCCCGCCTGGTGGTCGCGCCCGACGGGCAGGCCGTTATCGCTACCGGCTCGGACGGGAAATATTACTCTTACCCGGTGGAAGGCGGCGATCCGCGACCGTTTGCCGGCCTGGAGCCGCAGGACGCGCCGACCCGCTGGAGCGCCGACGGCCGGACCCTCTATCTCTACCGGCGGGGCGAGCTTCCGACGAGGGCCTACCGTCTCGATCTGTCGAGCGGCAAGAAGGAGCTGTGGAAACAGTTCGTGCCTGCTGATCCAGCCGGGGTGGATAGCCTATCTCCCATTCTCGTGACGCCCGACGGCAAGGCTTACGCTTACACTTATAGCCGGGTCCTGTCCGACTTGTACCTGGTCGAGGGAGTAAGGTAGAGCCTTCAGCCATGTTGGCTGCCGGGACACCGGCGGGCCAAGGTCTATCGACTGGACCTGACAACCGGACGCAGGGAGCTGTGGGAAGAGCAGTTAGCCGGCTTGTTCGGCATTTGATCTCCCGTCCAACAATCGCGATCAGTGTCGTGAGACGCCGCTCACGGCAGCGCAAGGCTTACCAACTTCCGCGCCGCATTCATCATCACATGGGGATTTGAACGAAGCCGCCCGCGCGGCGGACGCTTCGCGTGCGGATAGGTCAGCAGCCAAGTGATGGTGGGATATTGTCGGGTCACAAGGAGGTGTCCCTGTGACCCATTTACGCAAAACGATGCTCGAGGAACTCGAGCGTCGTAACTTTTCCCAGAATACAACACGCACTTACGTTCGCATCGTCGAGGACTTTGCCAGGTACTTCCATCGGCAGCCCGACCAGTTAGGCCCTGAGCACATCCGCCAGTACCAGGCGCACCTGTTCCGCCAGCGAAAACTGGCCGCCAACACGGTGATGCAGCATGTGGCGGCCATCCGCTTCCTCTTCGTCAAGACGCTCAAAAAGCCATGGAGCGTGGCGGAGACTCCTTATCCCAAGAGAGCTGTCCATCTGCCGGCGATCCTAAGTCAGGACGAGGTCGCGTGCCTCATCGATGCGGCTCTTAGCCCGTTCCACCGCGTTCTGCTGATGACGCTCTATGCCACCGGAGTGCGACGAGCCGAGTTAACGCACCTGAAGATCAGCGACATCGACAGTCAGCGCATGGTCATCCATATTCAGGGTGGAAAGGGCCGGAAAGACCGCGATGTGATGCTCAGCCCGAAGCTGCTGGAGGCGTTGCGCGAACACTGGCGCGGTCTGCGTCGCAAGCCCCGCGTATGGCTGTTTCCCGGCAACCGCTGGCACACTGGGGATCAGCCGATCCACACCAATGTGGTCTGGCAAGCCTGCCAGCAGGCGGCCCACCGAGCCGGCATCCAGAAAGAGCTTCACCCGCACACCTTGCGGCACTGCTTTGCCACTCACCTGCTCGAAGCCGGTGCCGACCTGCGCACGATCCAACTGCTGTTGGGCCACCGCGATTTGGAAAAGACCACGATCTATCTGCACCTCTCCCAGCGCCATCTCAACGCCACCGCGAGTCCGCTGGATGCGCTGCCGCTGAAAGTCGAGCCGACACAAGACAAGTAAATGCCCCGGCCGCCACTGGAGGTGGCCGATCTCATCCGCGCCGCGGGAAACACATTCATCGAGCGGAGCCGCCGGTGGCTCACGTGGCAACACGTGAAAGTCTTGCTGGCGATTGAGCGTTGCCGAACAGCAGCGCTCGGTGGCCACATCGATGAGTGCTCACGGTGCGGGCGTCGCACCACTATCTCGTACAACTCGTGTAGAAACCGACACTGCCCCAAGTGCCAGGCCAACGCGCGGGACCAATGGCTCGCCGCGCGCAGCCGGGAACTTCTGCCGACGCGCTACGTGCATGTGGTCTTCACGCTGCCACATGAACTGGCGCCACTCGCGTTGCAGAACAAGAAGGTGGTCTACGACCTGCTGTTTCGTGCCAGCGCCGAAACCCTGCTCGAAGTCGCGCGCACCCCGCGCCGTCTCGGCGCCGAGATCGGCTTCTTCAGCGTGCTGCATACCTGGAACCAGAAGCTCGAACTTCACCCGCACATTCACTGCGTCGTTGCGGCAGGCGGACTGTCGCCCGATCATACGCGCTGGATCCACTCGCACTATCGGTTCTTTCTCCCGATCGAGGTACTAGGGTGCGTGTTTCGAGGCAAGTTTGTCGCGGCTCTCCGGCAAGCATTCGCTGCCGGCAAACTCGGCTTCCACGGGCAGTTGAGGTCTCTCGCCCAGCCCAAGGCATTTTCGTCGCTGCTCCGGCAACTGTTCCGCCACCATTGGGTGGTCTACTCGAAGCGCCCTTTTGGTGGGCCTGAGTATGCGCTGCATTACCTGGGCCGTTACACCCATCGAGTGGCCATCTCCAACCATCGGCTCGTCAGCTTCGTCGACGGCAAGGTCACCTTCCGCTGGCGCGATTCTGCCCACAAGAATAAGCAGCGGCTGATGACCCTCCCGGTGGAGGAGTTCTTACGCCGATTCTTGTTGCACCTGCTGCCGCGCGGCTTCGTTCGCATCCGGCATTTTGGCTTTCTGGCCAACCGGCGACGGGCGGCCCTTCTGCCGCTTTCTCACGCGCCGGTCCGGTGGACGTGCCCATCTTGTGGTGGGCCCATGGTCGTCGTCGAGCGATTGACCGCCGCGCAGATCCGAATGCGTGCGCCACCACTTAACGTGGTCGAGGCCCAATGAAACATCTGCCCACGTGTCCACAACACTATGTGCTCCGGCGCAGTTACTCTTCCTGCGCGTCGAGGGAAGAAACCAGCGCGTGCCGCGTGCCATCGACCTTCACTCGGATACGCTTCTGGACCCGATCTCACTTCCACTGCCACCTCGGCGCACCGCAAAGTCGACTGAAAAAGACGGTTGTCGCCCACATCCTCCCTCCCCGGGCGATTGAAATGACATAGACCGCGCATCCGCCGCAAACGCGGCCGGCTTCGTTCAAATCGCTGTATCGAAAGCGAACTGGCGCGGCCCGCTCGCCACCCGAAGCTATCATCACCGGTTCGCTTTCGATACAGCACTAAGATTTCCCAACAGCTATCGGGCCTAACTCCCACGTTCCCGATTGAGCAACTGGACGGTCAGCTATGACAATGCACGAGATCAGTTAAAGCTGGAGTACCGACAGTGACGGCAACGCCGCCCTCCACCGGCACTTCACCGGTCCGAGGAGCGGTAGGACGTGGGCGACCGAAAGAGGCCGGTCGTAAGCCCAAAGTCAATCTCAGTTCCGCATTTGACCGAGACCACCACGATCTGGCGATCCAGAGAGGAAGAAAAGCTCCTTGCCATCCCGCCAGCCAGCGCGGAACCTTGCCGCCGTCGTCGGAGACGAGGTGTCCGGTCCCCAGCAGTTTCGCCGAGGCGACCAGCGTGCCATGAGCAAGACGGGACGCTCGCCTGTCCAAGCCGCCACCCGTCGTCACCTCGGGCTTCGAGGGCGTCTCAAGGCTGCTTCGGCAAATCAATCAGCACAATATCCGAATTGTTTCGCAGCCGGTCGAACACGATGTGCTTGCCGTCGGCGGTAATGTCGAAGGTGCGCATGGCGGCAGGGTTCGTCAGATGGGTCAACTGACGCGTTTGCCGGGTCGCGAGGTTCAGCAACCTGAAATCCTGCGCTCCGAATCCTCCCTGCATGTAGACAAGTCCCTTGCCGTCGGGCGTAAAACGGAAGCGTTCGCCGCTCGTAGTAATCTGGATCGGAGGCAGATCGACGGGACTACCGTCCGGTGTAACGGCGCGAAGCGGCTCTGTGCCGCCAACATCTATCCCGGAATAAACGATGAGGCCTCCATCGGGCGACCACACCGGGTTGAGACCTGTGCCAGCAAGGCGGACTGGAGCGCCGCCCTCCACCGGAATCTTGAACAGGCCGGCGCCTTTTGCATCGTTGCCGCCGGTGACAATCCATTTTCGGTCTGGGGACCAAGATGCCCCGCCCCGAACATCGATCGCATCTGTCAAGACCCGCGGCTCGGAGCCGTCCGCTTGGAGCACCCAAAGGTTCCGTTTTCCGTAGCGCCTGAGAACAATAGCTGCCCGGGCACCATCTCCGGAAATGGATGGCGGTTCCAGTAAAGCCCCTGAGGATCCCTTCCATACCTCGGCCGCTTGACCGTCTTCCAAGCGCCACAAACCATCACCGCCGCCCTGGGAAGACAGATAGAATAAGAATTTTCCGCCAAAGCGCGGCATGAGCGCCCGCTCGTTCGGCAGGGTGTAGGGCTTGGCGTCGTGCTCTTCAGCGATGCGCTCAAGAATGGGAACGCTCCACAAGTTAGCAACCGGGTTCGCCACCGCGGCAACCAGGCGGCGCGCGTCCACACTGGCGGCGACCGAGGTGTATCTCTCCAAACCGAAGCTAATGCGGCGCGTGACTTTGCCCTGAACGTCCAACGCCCACAACCAGGGTCCGGAACCATCCCGGTCTTCGGCAACATAGAGCACGATTCGCGAGTCCAAGGGCGTGGGGAAACCAATGTACTTGTTACTTTGCGTCAAGCGTTCCGGCTGACCGCCCGTGGCTCCGATGCGCCACAGATCCAGTTCCAAGGAATCGGGAATGCCATGCACGAAGTAAATCCATCTGCCATCCGGCGACCAGGTAGGGAAATGGTTATGCACTCCGGGGCGATCGACAAAAATCTGCCGCGCATTTTCGCCGTCTCGATCCGCGACGAAGAGGGGATCGCCCGGATCATCAGTGTGGTAGACGATGCGCGTACCGTCGTGCGACCAGCCAACGTTCACCGCGTGTTCGCCGAGGAACGGATGCGGTGGACCGCCCATCAGAGGCATCAGGCGCATCCGATTCAAAGGAGGACCGCGCAGCCATATCTCAGACGCGTCGCCCGTGAACCCCGCTTGAAATAAATTCCGGTTGCTTGGAGAGAAACTACCCATCGTAAGGTTCTGGAACCGTCCGGTACCCACCCGGCCGAGCCAAAGGTCGTCACGACCGTCGCGATCCGACACGAAGGTTACAAACTTGCCGTCGGGCGAGATCGAGGCGCTCGTTTCGTCACCTGGGAAATCGGTAAGGCGCGTGAACTTAGCACCGGCCAGCGGGTTGTCGATGGGCGCCGGTGGCTGCCGCAAGGCGAACCACGCAACGGCACTTGCGCTTCCGATCAAAATCAGGGTTCCCGCGAGCACGCTCACGAGCAACAGAGGCCGGCGACTGGTCTTCGGAGTCGGCACGACGGCCGCTGCGGTGGCGGATTTTCCCGACTCCGTGTCCCTCTTCAGCCGCTTCAGGTCGGCGCGCAATTCCGAGGCATGCTGGTAGCGCACATCCCGATCCTTCTCCAGCGCCTTGTTGATGATGAACTCCAGACCAGCGGGCAGATCCGGCCGCAAGCGTGCAGGCGAGACAGGTGCCTTGTTAAGAATGGCGTCGAAGACCACGGCAGTGGTGTTGCCCTGAAACGGCCGCTGGCTCGTGGCCATCTCGTAGAGCAATACGCCGAAGGAAAAAAGATCCGTGCGCGCATCGAGCGGCTCACCGCGCGCCTGCTCCGGCGACATATAGGCTGTCGTTCCTAAAGCCGAACCGGGACTCGTCAGCAGTTCCTCTGTGCCGGCATCGCTTGGTAATGCAGGTTTCAAGCCTGCTCGCTCGGGCACGAGTTTCGCTAACCCGAAGTCCATGATTTTGGCGTGACCGCGCGCGGTCACGAAAATGTTCGAGGGCTTGATATCGCGATGGACGATGCTTTTGGCGTGAGCGGCATCCAGTGCGTCGGCAATCTGGATTCCAAGATCCAGAATCTCTTCGAGCTTCAGCGGCCCGGCCTCGATGCGCTCGCGTAGGGTCTGGCCCTCCAGGTATTCCATCGCGAAGAACGGCCGCCCATCGGCCTGACCGATGTCGTGCAGGGTACAGATATTGGGATGATTCAGCGCCGATGCCGCGCGGGCTTCGCGTTGAAAGCGATCCAGTGCGGCTTTGTCGTCAGAGAACTCGTCCGGCAGGAATTTCAAGGCGACAACACGGCCGAGCCGCGTGTCTTCGGCCTTGTACACCACACCCATGCCGCCGCTTCCGATCTTGCCCAGGATGCGGTAATGCGAAACGGTTTCTCCCTCCAGCTCGCCGGTGCTGGGATCGGGTTCGTCAGAGGGAAGGGCTTCCTGAGCTGGCGGCGCCTGCCCCACCGCGCCGATGAAACGGTAGCCCAGCCGCGGCAGAGTTTCGACATACCGAGCCGCTTCCGCCGAATCCTCCAGGGCCTGGCGCAGCCGCTTGATAGCGGCATTGATGCTGTGGTCGAACTCGACGATGGTGCCGTTCGGCCAGAGTCTCTGATGCAGCTCGTCGCGCGTAACCACTTCGCCGGGGTGCTCCAGCAGCATCGCCAAGACCTGGATGGATTGATCGGGAACCCGGACCTTGACTCCGTTGCGGCGCAGTTCTCGCGCTCGCAGATCCAGTTGGAACGCGCCAAAGCGGAAAAGGCGGGCTGGGCTAGGGACGCCCACAAGCGGCACTCCTGGTGGGCAAGTCTAGCACAAACGGCCGGGACGGCCTCCGCGGACGTTTGTTTTCAGCAGATTAACTTGTCACCCAGATGTCAGGCCGATACCAGGGTCACTGCATCGCTCCACCGGCTCACGTGATTCATAGTCGCCCCCACTGCGCAACTCGCAGCGGAGGGCGACATGAACATTACAGGGACTGGGCTCGCTGGTTTGAGCCTCTTCTTGAGTGTGGCTGGTCTGGGCGCACAGCCACCGGATACCCGACTGCAGATCGAAGTCCACATCTACAACTACTCCAAGGTTTCCCACGAGATGTTGGTTCGGGCCGAGCAGGAGTCTGCCAGGATTTTTGAACGGATTGGCATTGCAACCATCTGGCTGGACTGCCCGCTCACTTCGCAGGAGGCGGTCCGGAACAGAGCCTGCGCGCTGCCAGACGCGCCCACGAGACTGGCGCTCCGGCTTCTCTCGAACTCCATGGCAGATAGCCTGGGAGTTGGCGGGGACATATTCGGGTCGGCACTCCTACCCGCAAAAAAGGGTTTTGGAGTGGTGGCCAATATCTATGCGGACCGCACTCGGGAACTTGCGGATCGCAGGGAGTTCGAGATGATTTTGGGCCATGTCGTCGCACATGAACTAGGCCACCTGCTGCTCGGCAAGAACGCGCACTCGCCCGCCGGCATCATGCAGGCGCGGTGGCGCTATCAGGAACTGAGGTTTTCCAGACAGGCCGCAATGCTGTTCCTCCCTCGGGAAGCGAAGAGAATACGCGCAAACGTCCGCGCACGGGCCGGTAACAAACCAGCGTCAGAACCATCAGCCGCGATCACTATCCGTGTTTACAGACTTGCGAAGGTGCCGGCTTCGACCCTGGCCCGCGCCGAAGCGGAAGCCGGGAAAATGTTCGAGCAAGCAGGGATCGAGGTAAGCTGGTTCGACTGCGGTCGCACCGACAAAAGCATCAAAGACCAAGCCATCTGCTCTGAGCCTGCGGACCCGACAAAGCCCGTCCTCAGGATCCTAAGCCGCTTTCGACCGGAGCCTGGCGTCATAGGCGAGACCGTCGGTTTCGCCAATATATCAGCCAGCATCGCTAACATTTCGCTCGACCGGGCTTCGGAACTGATGCCATACATCGCGGGCCCTCGAAGCACCGTCTTGGGCCTGGTCGTAGCGCACGAGATCGGTCATTTGCTACTCCAGATGAGAGGCCACTCGCCTGTCGGAATCATGCATTTTCCATGGAGCCCGAAGGAGTTGGGCCTAGCCAACCACAACTTCCTGGTCTTTACGGCGAAGGAGGCTCGCGCTATGCGAGAGCGCATGCGGAGTTCCATATTGGACCAGCCGCTGTCGACACCGTGAACCAGAGATTCGGGGGGATCGGCAACATCTGTAAGGATAGCTGTTGGTAACAGCCCTTCCGTTTACGTACCCTGTTCCAAACGCAGTCCAAGGACATCCGAGCGCGGCAACCAGTTCCCTTATCATGGACCCATGCGGATCGACGCGCACCAGCATTTCTGGGATGTTGACCGTTTTCAGTATCCGTGGATGCCGTCGGGCGCCTCGCCGTTGCGGCGGAATTTTCTTCCACAGCATCTCGAGCCGATCCTGAAGCGCAATCGCTTCGAGGGATCGGTGATCGTGCAGGCCAACATCATTCTCGACGAGACACGCTGGCTCCTGGATCTTGCCTCCGCGCACGAATTCATCCGCGGCGTGGTGGGCTGGGCGGATCTGACCGATCCCCGGCTTGGAGCGGCGCTCGACGAGTTCCAGCGCCATCCGAAATTCAAAGGCGTGCGGCACCTGGTGCACGATGAGCCGGATGTCAACTGGCTGCATCGTGAAGACGTGCTTGGCGGGTTACGCGAGCTGGCGCGCCGCCACATCCCGTATGACCTGCTGGTGCGTCCGCAACATTTGAAGCTGGTGCCGCGCCTGGCTGAAAAGGCGCCCGATCTGTTCATGGTTATCGATCACATCGCCAAGCCGCCGATCGCCGCACAGCAGATGGACGGCTGGGCGGAGGATATGGCCGCCGCCGCGAAAATCCCGAACGTCTATTGCAAGCTCTCCGGCATGATCACCGAAGCCGATCCGCGTGCCTGGAAAGCCGAGCACTTGCGGCCCTACGTCACGCACGTGATGCAGCTATTTGGCCCGGACCGTTTGATGTTCGGCAGCGACTGGCCGGTCTGCACCCTCGCCGGAACCTGGAAGGAAGTGCTGGCTGCGTTCACGCAAGCCATGGGCCCGCAGCCTATCGAAGCGCGTGACAAGCTGCTTGGCGGCACGGCGCAGAAGTTTTACCGGCTCTGCTAACGGCGGTTGGTGGATTGGCGTGACTCCTAATAAGATCAAGAGTGGAGACTGGCGAGGTGCGGCTTGGATGGGCCCTGTTGCTGTTCGCGACCGTTCTGCACGCTCAGCGTGGGACCGGTGAGCTGCGCCTTTCCGCGCTGGATGACACGGGTGCCGGTGTCGAAGCTTCCGGCTCGCTGCTCAGCCATGCGATTCAGCTCCGGCTCAATTTCACGACGGACAATCAGGGCCGCTACACGGCGCGTCACCTGCCATTCGGCGTCTACCGCCTGAATATCGAGCGGCAAGGCTTCAGCCCGGTATCCACGCTCGTCGCGATTCAATCCGAAGTGCCGCTCGAGTACACGGTGACGCTGCGCGTCGCGCAGATCGAGACCGCGGTGGTCGTAAAGGACTCCGACACGCTCCTTGATCCGCACCGCACGTCTCCGGCGTATCGCGTCGGCGAAGACACCCTGCACGATCGCGCGGCTGCAGCGCCCGCGCGCGCGGTGATCGATCTGGTACAAGCCCAGCCGGGGTGGCTGCTAGAAGCCAACGGCGTGCTCCACCCGCGCGGGGCGGAGTACAACACGCAGTACGTGATCGACGGTTTCCCCGTGGTGGACAACCGGTCGCCCGCATTTGCGCCGGGCCTCGATGCCGACGAGGTCCAGTCGATGAACGTTCGCACGGCCGGGTACCCGGCGGAGTACGGGCGCAAATTGGGTGGCGTGATTGAAGTCACGACTCTGGAAGATACTCGCGCCGGCTGGCACGGCTCGGCGGTCTTCGATGGCGCCAGTTTTTTGACCGCCAGCGGCGACGTCTCCGCTCAGTATTCGCGGGGGGGCACGGTGGCGGGAGTCAGCGTCGATTCCGCGCACACGGATCGGTATCTCGACCCGCCCGTCGATCAGAATTTCACGAACAAAGCTACAGCCGGCGGGGCCAGTGCGCGTTTCGCAACCGGCTGGAGCGAAAAGAGCCGGCTGAGCCTGGCCGTGAGCAGCCGGCGTGCCGATTTTCTGGTGCCGGATGAATTGCTGCAATACGAAGCCGGCCAGCGGCAGGACCGCCGCAGTGACGAAACATCGGGTCAGATCTCCTACCAGCACACCCTGGCGCCCTGGCTGCTTGCCAGCATCCGCGCGATGGTGAGAGATTTCTCCGCTGACCTATGGTCGAATCCGCTCGCGACCCCGATTCTGGCAAACCAGGACCGGGGCTTTCGCGAGTCGTACGTGGGGGGCGCGGTTTCCGCACATCGCGGCATTCATGAGATGAAGGCGGGCGGCGAGGCGATCTGGACTTCCATCCACGAGAACTTCGCCTATCAGATCACCGACGCGAGCTTTTTCCCGCAAGCTGTGCCGCCACAGTTCCAGTTTGCTGACCGGCGCCGCGGCCTGGAGGAATCTGCGTTCGCCCAGGACCTGATACAGGTTGGGCACTGGACGTTCAGCGCCGGCGTACGTTGGGATGGGTACCAACTCCTGGTTCACGACTCCGCAGTGAGCCCGCGCCTGGCGGCCGCCTGGTACTGGCCCCGCGCGGGCCTGGTGCTGCGCGCCTCGTATGATCGCGCGTTCGAAATTCCAGCGATTGAAAACCTGCTGCTGGCCAGTTCGGCGGCAGCGCAGCACCTGACGAATGCCGGTACGGGACTGCCGGTGCATCCCTCGCGCGGCGATTTCTACGAAGCCGGTCTGAGCAAATCTCTGTTGGGGCGCGCGCGGCTCGAAGCCAGCTATTTCGAGCGGCGCATCCGCAATTTTTCCGATGACGATCTGCTGCTCAACACCGGAATCAGCTTTCCGATCGCCTTCGCCAGCGCCGCGATCCACGGCTACGAAGCCAAGTTGGAAATTCCGCGCTGGGGGCCGGTCTCCGGATTCATTTCTTACTCGAATATGGCCGGCACCGGCAGCCTTCCCGTAACCGGCGGCCTGTTTCTCGAGGATGCCGGGAGTCTGTTGCACTCGACCGCTAGTTTCCCGGTCACGCAGGACCAGCGCAACACGGCTCACGGGCGCGTGCGTTATCAGGCGGCTTCGCGCGTCTGGCTGGCGATCGGAGCGAGTTATGGCAGTGGGCTGCCGGTGGAGATCGACAGTGATGCCGATATCAACCAGTTGATCGCGCAATACGGTCAGGCTGTGGTTCAACGCATCAATTTCGACCGGGGCCGCGTGCGGCCGTCCTTCTCGCTGGATGCGTCCGCCGGCGTGGAGCTTTGGAAGCACGAGAAGAGATCGCTCCGGCTGCAGGCCGACGTTCTGAACCTCACGAACCGGCTGAACGTGATCAACTTCGCGGGCCTGTTCTCGGGCACCGCGCTGGCCGCGCCCCGGATGGCGTCGGTAAGGGTGGTGGCGGGATGGTGAGATTTTAGGATTCGTGATGAAGAAAGGGTAGGATCGTGGCTAGTAACGTCGCGCTTTGGGCTATTAGAAGAGCCGCCGAGAAGAATATCTGGGTAGCCAAACTCGTAGGCCGCATTCTTGAAAGCCAAATGCCTGCCAACGACGACTATTGGCAAGCCTATCGAGAGTGGAAGAAAATGTCTCCAGTCAAGGGCGTCGACGCTGCCCGCCGCATGAGCCGGGGGGACGCCTATGCGCGCCGGTTGTGACGGGGGACCGACGCGCTCACACGCCCGTTGGCCCATAGCGCAGGACGGCTTCGCGCTGTCGCCCGGAAAGACGGCGTCCGCGCACACTGGCAGGTATCTGCGGCCAGATGCAATTCTTGAGGAGCGCTTCAAGCCGCTCCTGCTTTCCCGCCGTGAGGCGAGGGGTCATGAGTCGCTCTTTGCGTTCCGTCAGGGCGCGTCGGATGGCCTCAGTCTTGCTCTCTTTAGCGAGCGCGGCCACATCCGTGGCAAGGCGTTCCACGGCCGCATTTTTGATGATCAGGGCCATCGTTCGACTCTAACCATTGCGCTGCCGCATCCATTTTGGACCTACCGCAACCCTCGAAAAAACGCTCGCATATCTTCGGCCAGCAGTTCCGGCTCCTCCGCTGCCGCGAAATGTCCGCCTCGCGGCATTTCGGTCCACCTCTGAATGTTGTAGCCGCGCTCGATCCACTCTCTCGGCGGGAACGGAGCCTCTTTGGGAAAACGGGCGATGGCGCACGGCACGCCGACGCGCTCGCCCTCTTTGAATTGCAGGGGCGCCAGCCTGGTTTCGTAGTACCACCGGAATGACGAGTGGATGGTTTCCGTCATCCAGTAGAGCGTCACGTTGCTCAATAGTTCATCTTTGGTGAAACGGCGTTCGAGGTCGCCCGAGCAGTCGGACCAGTCGTGGAATTTTTCCAAGATCCAAGCGGCCAGTCCGGCGGGCGAATCGTTCAAACCATAAGCGGCGGTGAGAGGCGTGGTCCTTTGAAGATGTGCATACCCACCGCTCTCGCTATACCAGCGCTCGGCATCAGCTGAGAAAGCGATCTCCACCGGCGCAAGTGTGGGCTCCGCTTGAAGGAACGGCCGGTACGAGCCGGGAATGTAGTTGAGATGAATCCCCGTGATGCACTCGGCGTGCCGTAGTCCCAGGACGGTCGTCACGCTGGCTCCGATGTCGCCGCCCTGCGCGCCAAAGCGGCGGTATCCCAAGTCATGCATGAGGTGCGTCCACAATTCGGCAATGCGGAACGAGTTCATACTCGGCGTTTGGGGGCGATCGGAGAAGCCGTAGCCGGGCAGAGACGGAACAACGACATCGAACGAGTCCGCGGGATCCCCGCCATGACCGGCAGGGTCGGTCAGCAGGGGAATGATCTTGAGCATCTCCAGAAACGACCCCGGCCAGCCGTGAGTGAGGACCAGTGGCAGCGGAGCCGGGCCCTTGCCCCGTTCGTGGATGAAGTGAATGCCGAAGCCGTCCGCGGTGTAGCGGTAGTGATGGAAAGCCGAGATGCGCGCGATCTGCGCTTTCCAATCAAACTGGTCCTGCCAGTAGCGGCAAATCTCACGCACGAACGCGAGTGCAGCGCCGTATTCCCAACCTGACCCGGCAGCGGGATCGGGCCAGCGCGTGCGCGCCAGGCGGCTGCGAAGATCGTCCACCGCGGCCTGGGAATACGGGATCGCGAAGGGTTCGACGCCCATCGGACGTAGTGGCCGGGAATCACCCGGCCCTTTTAACTTACGCCGTGCGCATGGTTTCGGTCTTATCGCCCGAAATCGCCGCCTGCGCCGCGGCCAGACGTGCGATGGGCACGCGGTACGGCGAGCACGAAACGTAGTTCATGCCCACGCGGTAGCAGAACTGCACCGAACTCGGCTCGCCGCCGTGCTCGCCGCAGATGCCCACTTCGAGGTCGTTGCGTGCGCCGCGGCCCGCTTTCACGGCCATGTCGATCAGCTTGCCCACGCCTTCCTGATCGAGCACCGCGAACGGGTCGTTCTTGAAGATCTTGGCCTTCTCGTAATCCTTCTGGAATTTCGTGTAGTCGTCACGGGAAAGGCCCATGGTGGTCTGCGTGAGGTCGTTGGTGCCGAAACTGAAGAACTCGGCCTCTTTCGCCACCAGATTCGCGGTGAGCGCGGCGCGCGGGATCTCGATCATGGTGCCGACCATGTATTTCAGATTGCTGCCGGCCTTGCCGAGAACCTCTTGAGCCACCTGCACCACAATCTTCTTCTGATGCTCAAACTCTTCTACGCTGCCGATCAGCGGAATCATGACTTCGGGAATGACTTTGACGCCCTTCTTCGACACCTGCACCGCGGCCTCGAAAATAGCACGCGCCTGGATTTCGGTGATTTCGGGATACGTAATTCCCAACCGGCAGCCGCGGTGGCCAAGCATCGGGTTGAATTCGTGCAGTTCCTCGACTCGCGCAAGCAGCGCGGGCAGTTCCTTTTTCAACTGGCCCGCCGGGATGCCGTAGCGCCCGGACATTTCCTTCTTGGTTTTGGCATCCGCATGCGGCAGCCGGGCGAGGTCCACCATCAGGTTTTCGCGCTTGGGCAGGAACTCGTGCAGCGGCGGATCGAGCGTGCGGATTACCACCGGGAAGCCGTCCATTTCCTTGAACAGGCCGGCGAAATCGGCGCGCTGCATGGGCAGCAGCTTGGCCAGCGCTTTGCGCCGCGATTTCTCATCGCGCGCCAGAATCATGGCCTGCATGTGGGGAATGCGGTCCTCGGCGAAGAACATGTGCTCGGTGCGGCACAGGCCGATTCCTTCAGCGCCAAAACGCCGCGCGACCTTGGCATCGCGGGGAATATCGGCGTTGGCGCGCACGCCGAACGAGCCGCGGAACTTGTCGGCCCACTCCATGAACGTCGCCAGAACACCGGAGGAGGGGTCGGCGTCGATGGTGCGAGCCTGCCCGGAGAAGACTTCGCCGGTTGAGCCGTCGAGCGACAGCCAGTCGCCTTCCCGTAGCACCAATTTCTTGCCTCCGGTGTTGACGGTCATCTCCTTCTTTCGCTCGCTGACTTCAATCTCGCCCGCGCCGGCAACGCACGGGATTCCCATGCCACGCGCCACGACAGCGGCGTGACTGGTCATGCCGCCGCGCGAAGTGAGAATGCCCTTGGCCACTTCCATGCCGTGAATGTCGTCAGGCACTGTCTCGGCGCGCACCAGGATCACGGGCTGTTTTACGGCCTGTACGACAGCTTCATCCGCCGTGAACACGACGCGGCCCACCGCGGCGCCCGGCGATGCCGGCAATCCTTTCGCCAACAGCGCGAGCGTCTTCTTCGCCACCGGATCGAGCACCGGGTGCAGAAGCTGATCGAGCTGCTGCGGGTCCACGCGCAGCACGGCTTCTTCTTTCGAGATGAGCTTCTCGTTGACCATGTCGACCGCAACGCGCACCGCGGCCGGGCCCGTGCGCTTGCCGTTGCGGGTTTGCAGCATGTAGAGTTTGCCATCCTGCACGGTGAACTCGAAATCCTGCACGTCGCGGTAGTGCTGTTCCAAATTGCTCGTGATCTCGCGGAGCTGTTTGTAAACCGGCGGCATCACCTTATCGAGCTGCGAAATGTCCTGCGGCGTTCGGATGCCGGCCACCACATCTTCGCCCTGCGCGTTGATCAGAAATTCACCGTAGAAAGCCTTCTCGCCGGTGGAGGGATTTCGCGTGAAGCCCACGCCGGTGGCGGAAGTCTCTCCCAGGTTGCCGAACACCATGGTCTGAATGTTGACCGCGGTGCCGAGGTTATCCGGAATCTGGTTCATGCGGCGGTAAGTGATGGCGCGCTTGCCATTCCAGGAGCGGAACACGGCATCCCGGGCCATGGCGAGCTGCTGGCGCGGGTCTTGCGGGAACGCCTTGCCGCTCTTCTTCTCCACCAGCTTCTTGTACTCCGCGATGATAGCCTTCAGGTCTTCGGCGGTGAGGTCGGTATCAAACTTGGCGCTCACTTTTTTCTTGCGCGCTTCGAAAATCTGGTCGAAGTCGTGCTTTTCGATATCCAGCACCACGTTGCCGAACATCTGGATGAAGCGCCGGTAGCAATCCTGCGCGAACCGCGGATTGCCGCTCTTGCGCTCCAGCGCCTGGACGGTCTGGTCGTTCAGGCCCAGGTTAAGGATGGTGTCCATCATGCCCGGCATGGAAAACTTCGCACCGGACCGGACGCTGACCAGCAGCGGGTTGCCGTTTTCTCCGAGCTTCTGGCCCATCTTGCCTTCGAGCGAGGCCAGCGCCTCATTGATCTGCCCGTCAACCTCGGGTGGCACCTGGTTGCCGCGCTCGAAATAGAGGTTGCAAACATCGGTGGAAATCGTGAAGCCGGGTGGCACGGGCAGTTTGGCCCGCGACATCTCCGCCAGCCCAGCGCCTTTGCCGCCGAGCACGTCTTTCATCTTGCCGTCGCCGTCAGCCGTACCGCCGCCGAACGAGTACACGTACTTCTTCATGAACGTTCTCCTATGCGTTAGTAACGATTTCGGAAAAATCCGCGATGGTGGAAAACTCTTTCAACAGCGTTTGTAACAGAATGAGCCGGTTCTGCCGGATCTTTGCGTCCGGCGCGTTGACCAGCACTTTATCGAAAAATAGATCGACCTTCGGACGTAGCGAGGCGATCGATTCGAGCGCCGGCCGGTACGGCTGGTTCGCCAAGGTGCCGCGCACGTTTTGAAACTCGTTGTAAAGATCCGCCTCCGGGCCGGGTTCGAGCAGCGCGGCATCGATCATGCCGCCGTTCCCCGTAAACTGCGCCTGCTTCAGAATGTTCTGGATGCGCTTGAAGCTTGCCGCCAGCGGCTCGAAATCTTCGGTCGGCCGCACAGCCTGGATCGCGACGAGCCGCTCTTCGACATCCACCAGGTCGTCCCAGCCCGAAGCCAGCACGGCGTTGACTTCGTCGTATTTGAAGCCGCGAATGTCTTTGAAGTAATACCGAACGCGGTCGAGCACGAATTCTTCGAGCTTCGCATCGCCGCCCAGCAACTTGCGAACGGGCAGCCGCAATTCCCCTTCGACCAGAATCTTGACGACACCCTGCGCCGCGCGCCGCAGCGCGAATGGATCGCGCGAGCCGGTAGGGATCAGGCCGATCTTGAAACAGCCCAACAAGGTATCGAGTTTGTCGGCGATTGAGACCAGTTGCCCTGCGTGGTTCCGAGGGATGGAATCTTCCATGCTGGCGGGCTTGTAGTGATCGTAAATCGCCTGCCAAACTTCGTCCGGCTCACCCTGCACGCGCGCGTAGAGACCGCCAACGACGCCCTGCAGTTCGGTGAATTCTTTGACAAGCTCGGTCGTGAGATCGCACTTGCTCAATTGCGCGGCACGAATTGCGGCATGATCGCCATGCAGTTCTTTCACCAGGGCAATCATGCGCTCGGTTTTCTCCAGATACGAGCCGAGCTTGGCCTGAAACGTGACGTGCGCCAGATCGGCAACGCGGTCGGCCAGCTTCTTTTTCTGGTCCGTTTCCCAAAAGAATCTTGCATCGTTGAAGCGCGCGCGCAGCACGCGTTCGTTGCCGAGGCGCACCAGGCCATCGGGATCGGCGCTGGTATTCATAATCGCGACAAATTTGGGCGCGAGCGTGCCATCCGCGGATTCGACGGAGAAATACCTCTGATGGTGGCGCATCACAGTCACCAGCACTTCCGCCGGGAGCTTCAGGAATTCAGGATCGAAGCTGCCTTGAATGGCGGTCGGGTACTCGGTGAGGTACACCAGCGTCTCGAGCAGTGCGGTGTCGGGCTTGATGCGGACTCCGAGATTCTCGATATCCTTCTCGATCTTCGCGCGCCGCTCGGCCGCGGAGAGGATGACGCCGTTCTCACGCAGCTTCGATTCGTAGGTGTCAATGGTTACTGGTACATGGGCCGCGCCGAGCTGCCGGTGACCCACGGAAACGTTCCCCGATTCGACGTCGGCAATCCCGAAATGGACCACCTCGCCACCCAGCAGGGCCACAATCCACCGAATGGGACGGATGAAGCGCGGGCCGTTCTTGCCAGTCCAGTACATCGTCTTCGGCCACAGTATTCTAAGGATCACCTTGGGAATTTCGCTCGTCAGAATTTCAGCTGCGGGTTTCCCGGAGATCTCCTTGTGCGCAATGAAATACGCGCCTTTCGGAGTCTGTATCGTTGCGAGGTCTTCCGCGCGTACCCCCATGCTCTCGGCGAATCTGATTTTAGCGGTTTCGCCCTCTGATACTGCTGGTCCACGACTCGTTTTGCGCGAGTTGACCTGACGTTCCACAACATGATCAGCACGAACTGCAAGCCGTCGGGGCGTGGCCTCAGCCCAACTAACAGACCCGCCCAGAGACTTTCCGTCAAGCATGCCTTGAACGTGAAACCTCAATTGCTCGAGCCACGGCTCAATCATCCAGTCCGGAATCTCTTCCGTCCCGATCTCCAGCAGAAACGGCAGACTCACTGGACAGCCTCCGCAGGCTCAGTCGCCGCGTCGGCATTCTGCTGGTCCATCCACGCTCCAGCCAAGCCGACCGCCAGCTTACGCACACGCGCGATCACCGCTACGCGCTCAGTGACCGAAATCGCGCCGCGTGCATCGAGCGTATTGAATAGGTGAGAACATTTCAGGACGTGTTCGTACGTGGGTAACAGCGGAAATCGGCTCTTGTCCGATAACTTCGGATCAAACAACCGCAGCAGCCGCGCCGCCTCCCCCTCATGCAGCTCAAACAGCTTCCACAGCGTCTCAACATTCGCCATTTCGAAGTTGTAAACCGAAAACTGCAACTCGTCGTTGAAGCGCACGTCGCGGTAGCTGGCTCCGCCACCCCACTCCACGTCGTAGATGCTGTCCTTGAATTGCAGAAACGCCGCCAGGCGCTCCAGACCATACGTCAGCTCGGCGGGCACCAGGTCCAGATCGATGCCGCCGCACTGCTGAAAGTAGGTGAACTGCGTGATCTCGAGGCCGTCGAGCATCACCTGCCAGCCCACGCCCCACGCGCCCAGCGTGGGCGCTTCCCAGTTGTCCTCTTCGAACTTGATATCGTGCTTGCGCAGATCGATGCCGATCGCCCCCAGGCTGCCCAGGTACTGTTCGATCACGTCCGCGGGCGCAGGCTTCAGAATCACCTGAAGCTGCATGTGCTTGTACAACCGGTTGGGGTTCTCGCCATAGCGGCCGTCCGCGGGGCGGCGGCTGGGTTGCACATAGGCCACGCGATACGGCTTGGGCCCGAGCACACGCAGGAAAGTCTCCGGGCACATAGTGCCCGCGCCCACTTCGAGGTCGTAAGGCTCCTGGATGATGCAGTCGCGATCCGACCAGTACTTCTTCAGCTTGAAAATAATCTCTTGGTAGGAATCCATTCCCTATGCAGCTTCCAATGTGGGGACGGTGATGAGCCGCCGCTCAATGTGATGCTCAATCTGCCGCACCAGGAACTGCCTCAGGTCGGCTGCTGTCTCGCGCCGCCAGTCCGCGGGCGCCGCTTCTCCCACGGGCTTTTGCAGCATCTCTTTGGCGATGTCCCTCGACGTCGTGCTCAACTCCCAGGTCCTCCCCAGTTCCGCGGTTCCCCTGCAATGTCCGCAGTAGAGGCCGGTGCGATACCGGCTGAAAAATGCCGGCTCACGGCCTTCCGGATTATCCAGCCAGTTTCCGCACGCCAGACAAACATGCAACTCCGGCAGAATCCCCGCCAGGCGCACCGCCCACAAACTGAAATACGTGACGGCGCGCCATACTTTCCCCTCGCCGCCCGACCGCAAGTGCTCGAGCACCGCCAGCAACAGCCGGAAATGGCGCTCGCTCGGCTCGGCCGGAGGCAGTAGTTGCTCTGTAATTTCCGCCAGGTAATCCAGTGCCACCGCGGCGCCGTAATCTCCCAGTAGTCCGAACTGCGATTGGATCAACTCGCAGGAATCCAGATTGACCAGCTCTCTCGTTTCCCGCTGGAAATACGACATCCTGACCTGAGAGAGCCGCTCCAGGCCCGAACCGAAATTGCTCTTCGGGCGCCGCGCGCGCTTGGCCACGCCTCGCAACTTCCCCTGGTCCCGAGTCAGGAAGCTGACCACCAGATCCGATTCTTTGAACGGGTAAGTTGCCAGGACGATGGCTTCGCTCACACGAGCGGGCATATCCGCCACATTTGCTGAAACTTCAAGAGTAGCATGCTTGCGAAGGTTAGCGTCGAGGCGCCGCCGGCCGTCCGCCGCTCACGAAGAATCAGCAATTTAACCTAGTGCGGAAATTTTTGTGAAGCTTTCTTCGGAAAGTCCGATAAAATTAAGTAGAAGCCAATGGTGATATTAATCACATTATTTCTTTTATGCGCCAGCTTGGGAAGCGCGGCACCAGCTTCCCGAGATCGCTTCACCACCCTAAAGCCGGTCGTCACGGATGAGCAGGTTCATGACTGGCTTCACGTCTGGCAGAAACGCCTGCGTCTGGAAGACTGGAAGATCGAGGTTAAGGTCGTTCGGGTCTGGGAGTTAGAGCAGGGTACGCTGGGGCACATCGACTGGTCGATTCCCCACAAGACCGCGACCATCAAGGTGCTGAACCCCTCCGATTATGAGTTGCCCAAGGATAAGATTCCAGCGGATATGGAACTGTCCGTGGTCCATGAACTGGTTCACCTCCACCTCTCGGTGCTGCCTCTCAATAAATCATCGCGCCCCGCGGAAGAGCAGGTGGTCAGCATGATCGCCGACGCGCTGGTGAACCTCGAGCACGAATCCCCTCCGCCTACGGAATAATGGGCGGCTGGAAGGAGACCGTGCTGGTGATGTCCGCCCGCTGAAAGCCGCTATTCACCGCCGACAGGGCGATCGTCCGCTTGTACAAGAACAGCCCGCGCACGTAGAACTCGCCTCCGTAGGTCACCGGAAACCACAGCCCCTCATCGAATTTCTGGTACGTCACCTTGAAACCCAGGTGTTTGATATTCGTGCCCAGCAGAATCTGGACGGCCATGGGGATGCCTTTGGCCAGCCAGCTTGTGACCAGCACCGGCTGGTATTCCTGCGGATCAATCAGCGCTTCTCCGGCCCAGCAACTCGATGCGCCGTCGTCATCGCAGTCCAGCAATGAAGGCTTCCTCGGTTTGAATGTGATGTGGTACACTTGCCGGCCGCGATAGTCTTCCTTGCCTTGCAATGTAAACACGAAACCCTTTTGCTTGTCAGCGGTCAGCGCAAACAGGTCTTTGGTGATTCCGTCGCGCGAATCTTTGTCATTGGTCAGGTCATTGACCATGTCGTTCGCCAAGTCGCCGTCGATGTCCAGTCCCTTGTACTGGTATCCGGGCTTATCGTACGCAATGAACTTGCCGCCCTTTTCGTATTTGCCCGTGAAGTGCGCCAGATCCTTCTTGAAGCCTTTCTCGGTTGGGGTCACGACATACTCGCGTTCTTCCTCGCGGGCCAGCTTGCCGTTGGCGCGCTTGAATCGAACGAGCAGGCTCTGGTGGTAAACGAAGGCGGAACGTGCTGCCTGCGCGCGGTCCTGGTTCAGCGCGACCTTGGCCATGATGAGGTCGGCCGGCTCGGGCTGCTTCGCGGCGTACCAGGCGAGCACCGCCAGAACAATGGCTGTCATCAGTCATCCTTTTTGGGCGGCTTCGGCTTCTCCATCTCGATTTTCGGGACGCCCATATTGCCGCCCAGCTCACTCAATTGGTCCAGGTCGATCTTGCCGACGATGTTGACGACGGTCAGTTGCTTCGCGCCCGCGCAAAGGATCGCCAATCCGCCATCCGCGCTGCCCGTCTTCAGGTAGATCTCGGCGTTCTCGCCGTCCTTCTTGCTTTGCACGCTGACGATGCGCGACCATCCCGACTCGAGCTGCTTTCGAATTGACGAGATGTCCGATTCGGTATACTCGCCCTCCTTTTCGAACTCGAAGGTCTTGACGTAAATCCCCTTCAACTCCGAGACCAGTTTCTTGACCTTGGCCTCGTCGGGATCATCGGCGGAGAGAAACTTGGCGGCTATTTTCAGCAGCGAGCCATCCAGCGTTACGTCTACCTTTTCGCTGGCCTTGTCCGCTAGCCGGTCCAAATGCTTCAGATCGAGCGCCTGCCCATAACCGGCAGCGCCGACCAACATACATAGCGTAAGAATCCCAAACATTTTCATATGCGGGTGTCCATTCGACCCATTTCCAAAACTCTCTGCTGCACGCGGTGCACTTTGTTTCCGGCTACGCGCACGGCGAACATAAGTTGCTGTTTGGCCCGTTCCCCTTCGGCGCGCGTTTGGCGTTCCTTGCGATACACTCCGGCCGCCGGGATCATAAAGCTGATGACTAAACTGAGCGCCACCCACTGCACGCACGGCGGACGCAGCAGAACCCCCAGGGACTCCCACCACGAAGGTTCCGGCGGCGCCGGCGCGTTCGCTCGTTCGAGCACCCGTTCGGCAAATCCCGCGGAAGGCTCGATGCGCCGCAGCGTTCGTTTCAGATCTTCTTCCAGGTAGCTCATATTGCAATCTCCCCTACTGCGCGCGCCAGTTTGTCACGCAGCATATCCAGCGATCGCTGCAAATGGCTTTTCACCGTGGCCACCGGCATGCCCAACACCTGCGCGATTTCGGCCGGCGCCAGATCCTCCTGGTAACGCAGGATGACCACCATCCGCGGCTTCTCCGGTAAAGATGCCACCAGGCGCGCCAGCGCCCGTGAAAGCATCGGGTCTCTCCCGTCCGTTTTCGTCGCGGGCTCGGGCACTTCGTCCAGCCGCAATTTCGGCCAGAACGAGCGGCGCCGTATCTGGTCGATGCATCGCCGGCTGGCCACCTTGCGCAGCCAGAAGACTAAGTGCGCCGGAGACTCGATCCTTTCCAACTGGCGGTACAGTTCCAGAAAAACCTCCTGCGCCAGTTCCTCCGCGAGCCCACGGTCGTGCAGGAAGTGGTACGCCAGGCCGAAAACCATGCCCTGGTGCTCCCGGACAATGTCGGCAAAAGCGGGGATCTCACCCTGCGCTGCCTGTTCGGGATCTTCCTCGATGCGGATTGCCGTGCCTCCCACGACGCTCGCTCTCACTCGCGCTCTCATTGACATAGTACGCACGAGAGCTGGCTGAAGAATGCAGAATATCTGGAATTGTGTATATTGAGAGGCTATGAGCAGCGCACCGCAGACCCAGTCTCCCAGCCCGGCCCTGTTTTTCGACACTCTGAATGCCTACCAGCGGACCGCCGCGATTAAAGGCGCGATCCACTTAGATGTTTTCACCGCGATCGGGGAAGGCAACAGCACGGCCGCCGACATTGCCGGCCGGTGCGATACTTCCGAGCGCGGTATGCGCATTCTGTGCGATTACCTGGTGATTATCGGATTTCTCACCAAAGACGGCGCGAACTACGGGCTCACTCCGGACACCGCCATGTTCCTGGATCGCCGGTCTCCAGCCTACATGGGCACGGCCGAGCGCTTTCTCACTGCGCCGACATTGATGGACGCCTTCAAGGATGTCCCAGCCATCGTGCGCGACGGCGGTTCGGTCATGAGCGCACACGGCACCATGGAACCGGACCATCCCATCTGGGTGGAATTTGCGCGCGCCATGGCCCCCATGATGGCCATGCCGGCGGAGTTCATTGCCAACCTGGTGGGCGCGCCCCAAGGCGCCAAATGGAAAGTGCTCGATATTGCCGCCGGCCACGGGCTTTTCGGCATCGCCATCGCGCGCCACAATCCCAATGCGACTATTGTTGCTTCCGACTGGCACAGGGTGCTTGACGTCGCCAGAGAACACGCCGCGAAGGCCGGCGTTGCCGGCCGGTATCAAACGCTTCCCGGAAGCGCGTTCGAAACAGACTTCGGCTCTGGCTATCATCTTGTGCTGCTCACGAATTTCCTGCATCACTTCGACCCGCCAACCTGCGAAACGCTGCTGCGCAAGATTCACGCATCGCTTGAGCCGGGCGGCCGCGTTGTCACGCTCGAATTTGTTCCCAACGAGGATCGCGTGTCGCCTCCCACGGCCGCCGCCTTCAGCTTCATCATGCTGGGCACCACCGAAAGCGGAGATGCGTACACCTTCTCCCAGTTCCAGACGATGTTTCGCAACGCCGGCTTTGGACGCAGCGAATTGCATCCGGTGACCGGGCTTCCCGCGCAGATCATCGTTTCTTATAAATAAATGCCGGGTTATCCACTGGCTATTTGTCTGATAAATCGAAATAAATAACCATCGTTAACTTCAAGAAATCTTCGCTAAAAGCTATAATCCAAGTCGAAAGGTGGCCTTTTGACTTACGGAACGGTCCGCCGGCAGCTAATCGGGCTTTGCCTGGCGGCGGTCTTCGCTTGTGCCGCCGCCGGCCAGGAGCAGTCCGCCGAGACTGCTGCTCCCGCGAAAATGGAGATCCGTCTGGACGCTTATGGCGCCGCCGCCGTGAACCTCCGGATTCCCGGGGCGAGCCTGCACTCTCCGCTCACGCCTCTCATCAGCCAGGTCCTGGGCTGCAATTTTGAAAATCCGAAGGACCGCGATGTCGCCGGTGATTGGGTTTTTTCCGGCCGGTGCGCCGGTGCATTTCGGAAGAGGGGACTGCTGGTCGGGGGGCAGTTTCAATTCGCTCCCCTCGTCGAGGCGCTCAAAGAGGCGCAAGTCGAGCGCCTGGATGTGATCATCCGCCATCCGCGAACCGGGTCCTCGCGGCTTGCGGAAAATGGCTGGGCGCTTGAGACCACGGCGCAGTCGCTCGAGTACACGAAGACCTTAGCGACGTCCGCACCCGTTTCCCAAATTCATCTGGCCTTCGGATATCGCCCGATTAATTTTCTCCCCTTGACCCTGTTGCTGTTTCCGGTTGGCTTGACGATGGTCACGCGCTGGGCGGCGCTGCGCGCCCGCAACACCGACCCGGTGGTCGTCTGGTTCACGTACTGGCGCTTGTTTGGCTGGGTCATTACCGGCTCGTGGCTGCTGTGGGTGCAGGGCTCAACCGTGTTCGATTGTGCCGCGCTGGCGCGTTTCCTGTTAAACGATTCATCCGCGGCGCCGCTGCTCCAGGTGGCCTTTTATCTCGTGCCGCCGGTTCTGGTGCAGCTCATCTGCACCCTGACGTCCGGGGCGGTTCTCGCGCGCGTGAGCGGTGAACGGTGGATGCTGCCGGTTTCCTTGAAGCATGCTTTCTGGCACGAACCGGTCAACATCTGGCCGCTATTGAGCCTGTTGGCGGGCGTGGCGTGCCTCACGCTGTTCAACGAACTCCTGTTGGGGTTGATTTGTCTGGCGGTCGCATATGTGGGCCACATGCTGCTTGTCCGGCTGTGGCTGCGATTTCAGAATCTAGGCCGTTACACTCTTCCAACGGGCGAGCTGCGTTCCCATATCGTTGAGCTCGCTCAGAAGGCCGGGATCAGGCTGAACGAGATTTACTTGTTGCCCGCGGCCGAGGGACGTCTCGACGCTCCGTACATGGTTCGCAGGCGGCGGCTGTTTTTGTCGGATGCCTTGTTGAAAATGCCACACACCAAAGAGACAGAGGCCGTTCTGGCTCGCGAGTTTGTTCACCTCCGCGGCCGCCATCGGGAAGTCCTGATCGGCGCTGCCATCTTAGCTCTGCCCCTGATCTACCGTTTCTCGCATCTCGCGGCGGTCGAAGGAGCACTCCCGTGGGCCATTCGCGGTCCGCTGCTGGTGTGGCTCGCACCCGTGACGCTGTATCTGTTGTGGCGGCGCTTCGAGCGCACGACGGATGCGGAGGCGGCCAAGATCTCCGGTAACCCCGCAGCGGTGCTGGACGCGCCCATGAAGATCGCGGAATTCAACGTATTTTCCTTGTACTGCCGCAGGCTTGAGCGGCGCTTCTTCCCCAATGGGAATGCGAGTGAGCCGAAGGATAAGCCAGAGACCCTGCCGGCTCGCGGGACCCAAACCGGAGCTTTGATCCCCTAAGCCACAGCGCCGGGTCTTCGCCGGCTCTGCTACTGGCTGATCGCTTTGCCTTCCGAAAGATCCTTCACCATGGCTTCGAGATTTTGCCGGTTCACCGGGTCCGGCGCTTGCGTTACGGCGATCTTGGCGTGTTCCAGCGCTTTCTTGGTGTCGCCCGCGGCCGCATAGCCGCGTGCCAGCCCCACATGGACCGGCCAGGTGTCGCCATTTCGCTCGGCATTCAACTGGAACACGGCCAGCGCCTCGGCGTTCTTCTTTTCCCCAAGGAGTTGCCGGCCGTACTGGTGAATCTCAAACGATGTTGTGCCCGGGAGCTTCAGCGCCGTCTGCATGATCTTCTCGGCTTCCTCGTGGCGCCCCATTTTTGCGAGCACCTGCGCTTTCGTGCTGAGTGTGCTGAAATTCGACTGGCCGATGAACGGCATGCTGACAGCCGCTTCGGCCCACTTCAGCCCCTGTTCCAGGTCAGCGCCGCTCTGGACGGTGAACTGCGCGGCGGCCACGTAGCCTTGATACCCGAAGCCCGGCACGGTGGTCAGCTCCTGCCGCAGCTTCGCCAGAAAGATCTCGTTGGCGTTCGGGACCTTGATCGCCCAGGGCAGCCCCAGATCTTCCCATTGAAGCTCCGCGGTGGCCTCATCCGGCCGGCGTGCCGTGAACTCATAGGTGAGCCACTCGCGGTAGTCGTGTTTCTTCGGCTTGATCGTTACGCGCAGAGCGTCCTGGCTTTCGTCGTAGAAGAAACTTCCCCAGGCCCCAGAATTCTTGGAAAAGATGAGGGTCCACTCTTCCGGACCGGCGATCATGTGCAAGCCGTACCGCCCGGCGGGGAGCGCCTTGCCCTCAATAGTGACGTCGTGCGAGACCTCGAAGACCGTGTTCTCGTTTGCCCCGGCACGCCACGGATCGGGTTTGCCGTTGCCAAAACCCAGATCGCTCAAACCGTAGGGAACCAGCTTGCCCCAGATCTGGCCGCGACGGTCCTTGCCGTCGGGACCATGCACCTTAGGGCTGGAATATTCGATGGACACGCGGACGGGGCCGATGAACTGAATGACCGCCGCCTTTTGATTGTCGCCACTGGGCGGAAGAGTCAGACCCGGGAATTGTGCCCACACGGCTCCGGCTACAGCCGCCGACAACGTCGCCAGTTGAATAATACGCATAGCTGAGCATAGTCGCGGAACCCAAAAATAGGTTTTGGTTTGCCGCGAGTATTTCCAAAGCAGAGGTGGCGGGCTCCGGAACAGGGGTGATTTGGCGTAGGCGGCGTAGTACTTGCGAGCGGGTTCTCCTCGCAGCCGTTTGTTACAATCAGTCGATAGGAATGCCCTCCACCGAAACCGACCGTTCCAAACTCACGGTTGAGGATCTGGCGAACCGATTTCGCGGGGAGATGGTCCCCATCAACAGCAGATTCTCCTACTTCACAGCCATGCCGGTGGCGGAAGAAGATCTGAAGCAGTATCTCGATGATCCCATTGCTGCGCTGCCGCCTGCCCTTGGCGAAATGCTGCCGCCGGTCGGCGTGATTCTCGTTCCTTATCTCGAAAAAGCCAACGGCAAGGAGGGGGACTTGGTGAGCTACGAGAAACCCCCGGAAAGCCGGCACATGGTAGCCTCGCGGTTCATTACAGACGAGGCCGCCACGCTCTTGTTTGCCATCAAGGACGAGGACGTTTCCGATTATCACTACTGTTTCTACAACGCCATCGCGTCGCTCGTCGCGCGCTCCTGGCCGCCGGAAACCCAGGAGAGCTTTTTTCAGGTGTTGCGCGAGGAATTGAGCAGCGAAGTCCACGGTGAGGTCGACGAAAAGAGCTGGCATCTCAAACAAGCGCTCTTGCGCCGCCAGACCAATGCCCGCCGCGAGACCAAGCTATTTCGCGAGTACGCCCTGCAGTCTTTCGAAGACACCCTCACGCTCTACCTGCACGGCATCTGTTGCGATATTGATGTGGAAACCGGTCCCCGCCAGATGCCCAGCCGGTATCTGCGGAAGCGGCTGGAACTGCTGCATTCGCTGTTCCCGCCGCCGGAGGGCTACGCTGTCTTTCCCGAGGAGTTAAAGCGGAAGTAAGGGCGCGTGGCTACTTCTTCGGCCCGATTTCGTAGACGTAGATCGTGCGGGCCCGTCCCTCGGCTTCCACTTTTTCCACCACCGATGGTTTCCAGCCGCGAATCTGGTAATCGTGCGATACCACCCGAGCGCCAGGCTTCAGGTCGCGTTCGAGATTTGGCCTGAGCAGATCGTTGGAGGCGGTCAGCAGATAAATGGTGACGACATCCGCGGGACTCAAGTCGACCTTCAGCAGGTTGCCATGAATGATCCTGATCTGGTCTTCCAGGCGCAACGCCTTTACGTGCACCATCGCGGCCTTGCACAACTCCGGTGAAAGCTCGATACCCACCGCCTTCGCCTTGAACTTTCGCGCGGCCGTAATCAGGATCCTTCCCTCACCGCTTCCCAGGTCATAAAGCGTCTCGCCGGGCTTCAACTGGGCGAGGGTCAGCATCCTTTCGATGACAACTTCAGGAGTAGGAAAATCGGGCGCGAGGACGTCGGGGTTCCCGAAGCGCTGCGCTTGAAGAGCTGGCGAACCGAGCAGAAAAGCCAGAGGCGCGACGAATCCAACCAGAGAAGAGGCCCGCATAAACGCTGAAGGAGAATTCACTCCTTATTAGTATACGTGCCGCGAGGCCAACAGATTACGGGGAATTTTAAGTAAAAATCGCGGAACTCGCTACTGCGAGGGCGCTGGGTTGGACTTACCCACCCGGAGTTTTACGATCCGGGACATGATCTCCGTCCACGCGTACCACAAGTCGCGCGGCCGTGAGATCGTGTACTCGTATCCCTTCAGGCGCTTCACAGCGTTGCCAATGGCGTCCCGCCACGGGTTTGCCTGTGGATTGGTGTTGAAATTCATGTAGAAGACCGGGTAGTCCACATCCGCAAGCTGATTGAGTGACTCTTGGGGGACACTCTCCTCCAGCATTACTTTGGGGCCGGCAAAAATCACAGCATCGGGATGATCTTTGCCGTTGTTTACCTCATCGGTAAGCAGACCTGCCAGAAACTCCGTTTGCCCGTGCTTCTGGCTGAGCCGCTTCAAGTCGACCGTGCCGAGGTTCAGCGAGCTCAAAGCTTCGCCCAGCGCCGGGAAGTTGATCTGGTCGGTATTCTCCTGGCGATATACCACCCGCTGCTCCTGCACATTGAAGGCGACGATGGAGAACTTCCGGATGCGCGGCTCCCGGGCGATGCTCTTCAAGATGGAGGCTAACGCATTCGTGTCCAGCGGTTGCAGCGTCGCCGAGCGCGAATTCTGCGGGGCGAAGTTGATGATCACCTTCACGTTGAGCGGGCCGCTCTCGGCCTCGCGCTCCACCGGCGGCTCGTCTTTGAATGGCTCGCTGTCGGCCGCCTGAATCGTCCCGGGCGCCGCCATCAGCACCAGTTGCTTGTCCTTCGGCGGCAGCTCCGCTTCCGCGTCCCAGAAGAACGAGCAAACCCGTTCGCTGCGGTCGCGCATCAGAAAGTCGACATGGTACGTGCCCTCGCCCAGGTCGAACGCTCCCTCCAGGTAGGCGCTGCCCTTTGCACTTTCCTCGATGGCCGGTACGCTGAGCCGTTGGGAGAAGTAGACCGGGTCGTCTTTATGTTCATCGGGCGTCACCCGGAAGATCATCGTGAGCAGATCTTCGGATCCCGCCAGGTCTTTGAGTGGAATGCTGACCTCGTATCCTGCGTGGAAACGCAGATCGAAGCCCAGCGTCGGTTTCACCGGCGTTACCGTACAGGGGAGGTCTTTGCGCACCTCTTGGGATTCGAGGACCGCGGAATCGGTGTTGAAAATGCGGACGAGGCTGTTGGGGCCCGACCCCTGCATCACCGATTGCGCCCTAAGCCCTGTGACCGCAAGCAAAGTCAGGCCGAGCAGGGTTCCCATAGAGCGGCCACCCAACCGACGCTGTCTTTTCATCACCACGGGCTCTGCACCTGAGGTTCCAAGGGGCGGAGGAAACAAATGAACCACTTCCCCGTCACGTATAACAATGGTATTATCTGCCTATTTTCCGAAACTGCAAGCAAAACCTTGCCTGAGAACCACATTCCGAGTTCTTGGTACCAACCACAAAGGTCAATTCTCGGGGCCCTTGCTCTCTGTAGAAAATTGACACATCGCTGTTTCCATTTATACCGCCAAATGACGCGGTCGGCGCGGTCTTCCGGCGGCGGTCTGTTCTCTTTTTCACCCGTGGACCGGCTCAGTACATGTTGAGTTTTCCGCTCCTGCGTCGATTGTTGGAAAGTCCGAACATGTCCACCCAGCGGCCTGTGCTGCGGGCGAATTTCGAAAGCAACGTTCCGGGCTTATATGTCATAGGCGATCTCGCCGGCGCCCCGGTTGTGAAGTTGGCCATGGAGCAGGGCAGTGATGTTGCGGACCACATTGCGTCCACCCTGGAAGCCAAAAGCCGCGATCCAAATATTTACGACCTGGTCGTCATCGGCGCGGGAGCCGCGGGGTTGAACGCCGCCCTCGGCGCACAAGGACGTGGCCTTCGGGTTCTGGTGCTCGAGAAGAACAAGATCGCCAATACCATCGAGGACTTCCCCGAGGGGAAGTGGATCTACGCCGAGCCGGACACCCGCCCGCCGAAAGGCAAGTTATGGCTTGACGGTGCGCGCAAGGAAGACCTGATTGGCCGGTGGCACGAGATCATCCGCGAGAACCACCTCGAGGTGCACGCGGAAGAAGGCGTCGAAGCCGTTCGGAAACTAAAGGATGGAAGGTTCGAAATCGTGACTCTGCGCCAGCGCTACCACACCCTTCGTGTGGTGCTGGCAACCGGCCAACGCGGCAATCCCCGGCAACTGGGCGTGCCCGGTGAAGACCGGGAGCAGGTCTACCACCGGCTGTACAGCCCGAAACACTACCAGGGTGAGGATATCCTGGTAGTCGGAGGTGGCAACAGCGCCGTTGAGGCCGCCTTGACGCTGGCGGAACACAACCGCGTGACGCTTTCCTACCGCGGGTCCGAATTTGCCCGTGTTTTCAAGGACAACCGGCGCAAGCTCGATGCCGCGATTGCTGCGGGGAAGATCCATGTCCTTCTCAAGAGCCGGGTCAAGAGCTTTGGCGACGGGGTGTGCTCGCTCGAAGTTGAGCACGGCAACGTTACACTTCCCTACCACCACGCGTTCGTGCTGATTGGTGCTGACGCTCCCGCGGATCTTCTACGCTCACTAGGAATCCGGCTGGAGAACGACTGGACCGGCAATCCGGTCGCTGCGGCCGTGTTCGCATTCGCCGCATTGGCCGGCGTTTGGCTGTTCGGCACTACGGAGGGACTTCGACTGGCAGGCGGCGCGCTGGCGATCGGGGCAATGGCCAGCCTTGTTGTGCTGGCCCGGCGCGGCAGCCGGTTCGCCTGGTTGGGCGTCTCGTTCGTCATTTGTTACACCATCTACGCGGCCAAACAGCCCGAAGGGTTCGAGTATTGGCCCTATCGCGGATGGGGGGCGCGGGCGCTAACCTTTTGGAACCGGCCGTGGTCCTTTTGGTATACCGTCCTGTACACCGCGGTAATGACCGTCTTCGGCTTCCAGGCCATGAAGCGCTGGGGATTTGCCAAACGCGATCGCTTTCAGATCTGGCGCTATGCTTCGCTCATCAGTTTTCAGTGGATTTTCTTCTTTCTGATTCCCGAGTTTCTGTTCCGCTGGGCGGTGGAGTATCAGTGGGTGGGCACGCGTCTGGCGCACGATCCGGTTTTCGCGGGGCAAGCCTGGCGCGCTTACGGACTGGTCTATGCCTGGCCGCTCTTCTTTTATACCTTCTTCGGGAACCCGAGCGAGGTCTGGGTGGTTTGGGGGCTCGTGCTGGCCTTCGTCATTCTTCCGGTGCTCGTGCTGTTCCACGGCAAGCGCTACTGCTCCTGGATCTGCGGTTGTGGAGGCCTTGCCGAGACGCTGGGCGATCGTTGGCGCCACCTGGCTCCCAAAGGCAAAACCAGCGTTCGCTGGGAGTTCATGAACGGAATCGTGCTGGCCGCGGCGGTTCTGGTCACGGTCCTGGTTCTGGCGCGCGACACGCTGCATATCTTCGCCAAGCCCGCCGTCGTCGGGCTGGAATATTATCATCTGTTCGCGGATGTATGGTTAGTCGGCATCATCCCGGTCACGCTCTATCCGTTTTTCGGCGGGAAGGTCTGGTGCCGCTACTGGTGCCCGCTGGCCAAGCTGATGCAGATATTCAGCGCGGCATTTACTCGCTTCCGGGCGAGCCGCTTCAGCATCTATTCAAATGAGAAGTGCATCGCTTGTATGGAGTGCACGCGGAACTGCCAGGTGGGTATCGACGTCATGACTTACGCATTGAAGCAGGAACCGATCACCAATGCCAATAGCTCCTGCATCGGCTGTGGTATCTGCGTGACGGTTTGTCCCATGGGTGTGCTGTCGTTTCAGAGCGTGGCGTCGCCCGAGTTGGTGCAAATTTCGATGAAGGCGAGTTGAGTGGAGTTTCTAATTTTCGCCCCCGCCCTGACGGGCGGGGCTGGCAGAACACGGCGTTCCAGCCCCGCCCGTCAGGGCGGGGTAGGCGGGTTGAACATGTTCAAAGATCCCAAAGCACAGGGAAAAGAGATTCTCTCGCCGGACGGTTTGCCGCCCGGCGTGATTGTGAGCCCGGATACGCGCCGCAGCCAGCGCGTGCCGCCTGGACAATCGCGCACCCAGAAGTGGCCGGTGCTCGATGCCAGCGGCCCGCCGGAGATTTCGCTAGAGCGCTGGAAATTCTCGATTGGTGGGCGGGTGGCGCGGCCGGTTGAGTGGAACTGGGAGGAATTCCAGAAACTGCCGCGCGTAAAAGTGTTTTCCGATTTCCATTGCGTGACGCGCTGGTCGCGGCTGGGGAATCTGTGGGAAGGCATATCTACTCGTGATTTGATCGAGCGGGCCGGCGGCGCGCTTCCCGAGGCGCACTTTGCGCTAGCGTATGGGTACGACGGCGGCTGGACCACCAACATGCCGCTCGAAGATTTTCTAGCCGAAGATGCGCTGGTCGCCTTCCTGCATGACGGCGAGCCCATCTCAACCGAGCACGGAGGCCCTGCGCGCCTGATCGTTCCGCGCCTCTATGCCTGGAAGAGCGCCAAGTGGGTATCAGGCGTCGAACTTCTAAATCGCGATCAAGCGGGATTTTGGGAGCGGAACGGGTATCACATGCACGGGGATCCGTGGGGGGAGGAGAGGTTCGGGTGGTAGAGGTCCGGCCGTAGGGCCAGCGCGTTTCACGGGCGAGTAAAGGACCTCGTATCCTAAAGGAGTGCCAGTCAAGGTTCGCGAGTTGATCAAAACGCTCGAAAAAGCGGGCTGGCGGCACGTGCGAACGTCGGGTGATCATCGGGTATTTCGTAGTTCTGACGGCCGCATCACTGTCGTGTCGGGCCGTCAGGGAGATGATGTTCGGCCTGGTACGTATCGTGCCATTTTGCGGCAAACTGGTATACAGGAGGGCGAGCGATGACCAGGAAATACTCTCTCGTGATCGATGGCGACGCGAACGGTTATAGCGCCTACGTGCCCGAGCTGCCAGCCATTCTGGTAACGGGCAAGTCTATAGACGAGCTGACTGACCGCGCAAGAGAAGCCATTCGAATCTATTGGGAGAGCGTGTCGATCGATCGCTCGCCGACGTCGACGCTTCGGGAGATTGAGGTGGAGTTGCCGGCTTGAGGGTCAGGGCGGGGTTTCAGGCGCGTGGTGCGCCGATGGGACGCCAGGTTCAGGGCTGCGTTGGCGGCTGGATGGCGAACATGCCGCTCGAAGACCTTCTGACCGAGGATGCATTGGTCGTTTTCTGCACGATGGCGAGCCCATCTCGACTGAGCATGGCGGACCCGCGCGTCTGATCGTTCCACGGCTCTATGCCTGGAAGAGCGCCAAGTGGGTATCTGGCGTCGAGCTTCTGGATCGCGATCAAGCGGGATTTTGGGAGCGGAACGGGTATCACATGCACGGCGATCCGTGGGGGGAGGAGCGGTACGTGTGATAAAGGTTTGGTGCTTGAGGTCCGTCGACTGAACGAAGAGGTGGACGCCATTCCTGCCAGAGCTGCCGACACAGACACCTCTACGTCCAGCGCGTTTCTAGGCAACTAGGATTTCGGCCTCAGTGATGGTCCTCACGGTATCTTTCTCGCGCTTTACGAAAGAACTCGGGATTTGCGGTGTAACTTTGCGCAATCCATTGAGCATAAGAGTCACTGTACTGGGCTGAGCCGAACTTCGACTTGTGGTAGTTGTCCCCCCGCTCGACAATGTTAAACGCGTACTTAACTGCGGTAAGGTCATAAGTGCTCACTGGCGTGCCCTCCGGGAGCAGTTCCTTGATCCTGTTCAGCAAATCCTTCTGCCGATACGGATGAGAATAGTCGTAGTCGATTGCTCTGACGGCTATCGCGCTCGGGTCAGTGACGATCCGCACTGGTACGCCCCCGGCCGCAGTGGTTAGGGGTCCAGCCGCTTGAGCAATAGTTGTTGTCGGCGGCTTTATCAATGCCACCGCGCGGTTGATCCTCGCCATTTCGTCGGGGTTGGTTGCGTCGTACTTTATGAACTCGACTGCCAAGTCCGCGCTGCCTTGATGGTTCGCAGGCTTGGGAAAGAGAAAGACTTTGTAGCTGAATTGCATGTCTTGCAATTGTTCAGGGCTCAGGCTTGTTCTGAATGCGTCGATATAGGACCTGATGTCTTTGGCGAGACCCTTGTGTAGCTTCCTGATCGCTAGTTCCTGCTGTTCATTGCGGAAGCATGAAAATTGCAAGGCTAGGGATAAGCTTTCGTTTAGCGCGTGCTTGTTTCCGAACTCCCTTGTGATAAGGTCCTCGAAGTTGAAAAGCAGCGCCTGACATTCGCCGAATATAGCAATGTCAAGACTTGGCATTGAACGATGCTCAATCTTATTCCTTAGCTTGACAAAAAACTCTAGATTTTTCCTCATAGAAGGATGTTCTGTTCCCCAGAATTCCTCCAGGCATTGGGAGAGTTCCCACGCCTTCTTGTCGCCGTCGAGCCTCTCGTAGTGTCTGCGATTGCTCTTCTTTCGATAAAAAGGCTTTCTATTCCGGTTGAAAAAGATTGCATGGAATAGAGCCGTCCAAGCAATGCACATCATCACAATGTAACCGCCAGACCGAAAACTCGTCCTCGGCCTGTTATAGGTCTCGACAGCCAGAAACGCACTGTCACGGGCCTTCTCCAGATGTATCGCTACCTCGTTCTTTAGTCGCGCCATAGGAACGCTACGTAGCGAACCGGACCGCAGAGTTAGACCGGGACATACCGCCTGATGGCGATGTTGCGCGCGTGCTGCCGCGTCTTGGCCACATCGTAGGCGAGTTGCATCCGCAGGAGGTGGTCCATGTCCGGACCAAACGCCTTTTCGATGCGCAGGGCCATTTCCGCGGTCAGTGAGGCCTTGCCGTGGAGAAGGTCGGAGAGCGTGGCGCGGCGGACCTTCAAAATCTCTGCCGCCTTCGAAACGTTGAGGCCAAGGGGTTCGATGATCTCGGTTCTGATCAGGTCGCCCGGATGGGGCGGGTTCTTCGTGGGCATTTTGGCCTCCTAATGGTAGTCGATCAGGTCGATATCGCCAGCGCTGTTCGCGTCTTCGTCATAACGGAAAATCAAGCGCCAGTTTCCCGTGACGGTCAGGCTCCATAATCCCTTCAAGTCGCGTTTCAGCGGATGCAGCTTCCAACCCGGAAACCGGCTCACCTGGTCTAAGTCGGCAGCCGTCTCCAGCGTGAATAAAAAGCTTGCGCAGCTTGTCAGCCATGGCGGGCGGCACCCCCTTGACGTTGTCATCCGCATGGAGTCGTCTCAGCCCTTTGTGACGAAAGCCGGTAAGCTGCATCTCCTCCCTTCACGATTCCAGTATGTACGGTTATACCGTACGTCGTCAAGAGCTTGTGCCGGACGCCCACTATTAGTCAGAGGTGCTGCACGAACGCTTGGTGTGTGGGAGCGCAACACGTTAGAAGATCGCAACTACCGCTCCGTCCCGTCGCGGCTCGGTCAGCGAGTCGCGAGTGCGAACAGGCGGAAAGCGGTCCGCGATTGTGTATAAAATCGTGGGCGTGAAGGCGAACGGGTTGGTGTGCGCGATCTCTCTGTTGCTGATGGTCTCGTCGCTCGCGAGCACCGGCGAACGCGGTTACGTGGGGCACGACGTATGCGCCGGCTGCCACAAAGATATCGCGATCGCGCAGTCCCGCACGAACATGGCGCGGGCCTGGCCGGGCGTTGCCACTCCGCAACTCCCGGCGAATTATTCCGAGACGCACGCGGAGGGACCGGCGCCTGTGATCGAGTATTCGCTCGCCAGAACCGGCCGGAACATGAACTACCGCGTGCAAATGCCAGGGCAGCCGCCGCTCGATTTTCCGGTGGAAGCCACGATCGGCGGCGAACGCCACGGGATCAGTTTTCTGGTCCGGATGACCGCTCTGGAAGGTTTGCCTCTGCCGCGTCCGGCTCTGGTCGAAGCCCGGTACTTTCACTATGCGCAACAGAACCGGCTGGCGCTCGAACTCGGTTTTCCCGAAGAGAAGCCCTCGACTTATGAGACGGCCTTGGGCCGGGTCTTAACTCCGGTTCTTGAAAAGAGATGCCTCGCCTGTCATGGCGCGCCGCGAACTTACGGAACGCGCGTCGAGAGCGGCGTAGATTGCGAGAGTTGCCATGGCCCAGGCCAAAAGCATTTAGCCGCCCTCGGCGCGCATTCGCAGGATCTCGGCATATTGAACCCGAAGAAGCTGCCCGTTGCTGAACGGATGCGCCCCTGCTCGCAATGTCATGCAGGCTCCAGTGTCGTCGAAGATCCGCTGCCGTACGACACGCTGATTTCCAATCAAGTGACAGCGTTAAAAAATACCGAGTGCTGGCGTCAAAGCGGCGGCGGCTTCACGTGCACAGACTGTCACGACCCGCATCGGGACGCGCCCCCTCTTGTGCTGACCGCCAAATCCGAAAAGACGTGTTTGCGATGCCATAGCGCTACCGGAACGAATCATGCGGCTTTGTGCCCGGTGAATCGCATCAAAGGCTGCATTGGATGTCACATGCCCGACCAGACACGCGGCGCGTTCATAATGGCGGATCACTGGATTCGTGTACATCCCGAGCAAAAGATCGACGTCGCGGCTCACAATCCGGCTTGGCGAACGAAGATTCCTCCGAAGCGTTTGTATCTCCGGATGATTGTTTTGGACGACCGGGAAAAAGCGTCGGCAGTCCGCCAGCAGCTTCTCGCGGGTGGATCTTTCTTCGAACTTGCCAGGGCCAATTCGATCGACCGCGCTACGGCAGACCAGGGCGGCTATCTCGGGGATCTCGACCGAAGCCAGCTCGATCCCGCATTGTCTGCGGCAGCGTTGAAACTCCAGCCCGGAGAGATCTCGAATCTAGTCGAATCAAACGGAAAGTACTTCACCCTTCAGCGTCTGCCGCGGAACTTCCGCGAGGAGGCTGACGCGGTATTCAACAAGGCGATGGACCTGCGGAAGCAAGGCAAGCTGCAGGAATCCGTCAACCAATTGCTCGAAGCGTTGAAAATCTATCCGCGGCTTCTACGCGCCCTCAACTGGCTCGCCGCCATGTACACGCAAGGCGGCAATCCGAGCGTTAGTGTCAGGATTCTGACCCTTGCAACCCGGCTCTATCCGGAGGACAGCGATGCCCATTTTAACCTCGCACTGGCCTATGGCGCGATCGGCAACGCGGAGGAAATCCCCGAATACCGGCGCGCCCTGGAAATCGATCCCGATCTCGTCGTGAACTATATAAATTGGGGCGCCACGCTCTATGAAAAAGGCCAGTACCAAGACGCTATTAAGGTCTATCGAGAGGGGATCAACGTAAGTCCCCTCATTGCCTCCCTTCACTACAGCCTGGGGCTGGCATTGGAACGGGAAAAGAAGACAGCCGAGGCGGAGGCAGAGATGGCGCTGGCCAGGAAGATCGATCCCAACGTGGGCACGCGGTAGCGAGAGGGAACGGGCGGTAAGGGGTCCCGCCTATAATGTCCCACGGATGAGCTTCTGCCTTTGGATTGCGGGCGAGGTCGCGTTCGCGCAGGGTACTTATGAATCGCGGCCGGCGGGCACCGCCGTGATTGCCGTGACTGACCTCTTCAAACGGCGCGATTTTCATCCGCTGAACCGAGCGCCCAATGTTCTCGATCCCAGCTACGTCGGATTGTTCGCGTCGCTGGGCGACATGAATGCGGAACTGCGGAGGCGCCGGATCCCGCTTAGCGCTTCCTCCGATGATATTCGCCGCCGCCCAGTCCGCCTGCGTCGATCAGCACGGCCAGAATGAGAATCAGCACGTTCACGCCCTCGAGCGGCCGGTGCGTGTTGCTGAGCCACGCGTAGGCCAGCGTGGTAGTGGGAAGAAAGAAGAAGCCAAGCAGCGGAATGATCATGGTGTGATACGCGTGTTCCAGGTAATTGGACAACAGGAACAGGCACACCAGCACGATCCGCGGGAACATCAGGACGGCAATCACCAGGCAGCAAGGCATAATCGGATGAGGTAATCTTCAACGTCGCGTCGCTACTGATATAATAATGTGTTCACCGCCAAATCAAGGAGACCTTCCTATGAACGTGCCATTCTACGGCCACGTCAGGCAGTACCACAACATCAAGGCCGAGATCGACAAAAATCTCAATGAAGTTCTGGAGAGCGGCTCGTATGTGATGGGGCCGATGCTCAAGCGATTTGAAAAGGAATTCGCGGATTATCACGGCGCGAAGTACGCCGTGGGGGTCGGCAACGGAACCGACGCGCTGTGGCTTTCGTTCATGGCGCTCGGCATTGGCCCCGGCGACGAATGCATCACGCATCCCAATACGTTCTTCGCTACGGCGGAGGCCATCTGGATCGCCGGCGCAACCGCCGTGTTCGTCGACTCCGACCCGAAGACCAACTGCATCGATCCCTCCAAAATTGAAGCAGCCATCACGCCCAAGACCAAAGCGCTGGTTCCCGTGCACCTCTACGGCCAGTGCGCCGACATGAAGGCCATTCGCAAGATTGCCGACAAGCACAAGCTGTTTGTGGTGGAGGACAACGCGCAGGGCATTGGCGCGCGCGGCGACGGTTTCAAAATCGGCGAGTTAAGCGACGCCGTCTGCACCAGCTTCATCATCCAGAAAAACCTGGGCACATTCGGCGATGGCGGCGCGGTGGTCACCAACAACGAGAGCGTCGACCGGGTGGTGCGCAGGCTGCGCAATCACGGATCGGAGAAGCGCTCGTGCCACAGCTACGGTTTCAACAGCCGTCTGGACGACATCCACGCCGGAGTCCTTAGCGCCAAGCTGAAGCACATCGATGAATGGAACGATCTGCGGCGCAAATGGTCGGCGCGGTATACGGCGTGCTTGAAAGACGCGCAGAATATCACGCTGCCATACGCCGTTCCCGGTTACCATCACATCTTTCATCTCTACGTGATTGAGGCCAAGCGGCCGGAACATCGCAAGGCGCTGCTCGATTTTCTGGTGAAGAACGGCGTCGACGCCAAGTGCCACTACGACATTGCCATCCATCAGCAGGAAGGCTATCCGTGGGGCAAACAGGCGCGCATCGCTGGACCCATTCCCAACGCCGAGCGCAACGCCGCCTGCTGCATCTCGCTGCCGATGTTCCCCGAACTCACCCAGGAGGAGGTCGATTACACGATCTTAAAGACTCTCGAGTGGGATCGGACGGTGGGGTGAGGCGTGGCCAATAAGTACAAGGTTGTCGTCGTGGGCATGGGCAAGCGCGGCATGCACCATGCCACGGCGTTTCAGGCCAACCCGCGGTTTGAAGTTGCCGGCATTTGCGAGATCGACCAGAAACGTCTGGATGACGCGGCCGCCAAACTCGGCGTCGGCATCAAAGGAACCGACGCCGCCGAAGTGGCCCGCGCCGCCAAGCCCGACGTTTTCTGCTTCTGCACGCTGCCCAACATCCGTGCGTCCATGGTGCGCATCGGCATCGAGTGCGGCGCGAAGCTCATCGCCATGGAGAAGCCCATTGCGCTGACCAGCGCCGAAGGTTTCCAGGTGCGTGATCTGCTGGCCGGGAGCGGCGTGAAAACCGTGGTCAGCCATCAGCACCGTTACGGCGCGCACTATCAGAAGGTCGGGGAAATCGTGGCCTCGGGCGCGCTCGGCCGCATCCAGACGGTCTACGGAACGGCAACCGGTTGGATGATGCACATGCTGTCTCACCTGGTGGACTATCTGCGCTGGTTCAATAACGACGCCGAAGCCGAATGGGTGATGGCGCAGGCCGCCGGCCGCGGCAAGCTGACGGACATTCACCCGTCGCCCGACTATATCGCCGGCTTCATTCATTTCGCCAACGGTGTGCACGGCGTCATTGAGTGCGGCGCGGGCGCACCCGACGTGCCCGAGGTCGACTACTGGTGGCGCAAGTGCAGGATTGGCGCGAAGGGCGTCGAAGGCTTCGCCGAAGTGTTGACCGGCGGCGGCTGGCGCGCGGTGACGAAGAACGGCATGTCCTCCGGCGGCGGGTCCATGAATTACGATCTCGACATGCCGCCCTACATCCAGGGGATGGCCGACTGGCTGGATGATGAGAAGAAGGTGCACCCGTGCAACTTTACGAGCGCATACAAGGGCTTCGAAGTCATGATGGCATTTTGCCGTTCGGCGGCCCAGGGCGGGCAAGTGGCGCTGCCCTTGAGTGGAGCGGCGGACGAGATCGAAATGCTGCGGCGCTCGGTGCCGGAGCGGAAGGTGATCCTGGCGATACCGTCGAGCGCGAAAGAGTATGGGGGGTAGGGAAGCCTGAACAACCGCTCCGTTCCGTCGCGGATCAGAAGGGCAACGGTTGTAGCTGAGCCGCGGGTGCAACGAGGCGCTTGATCCTTAAAATAGAGATAGAGCTCCATGGCCAAAAGCGTGACGAACACCGCCTGACGTGTCATTTTCTTGCCGCGCTTCTCGCCGATCGCTAGGCCCTATTGCACTGATTCTTTTCGACTTGCGAGCGGTGCTGGATGGTGGTCCACTTGCTCCCCTGGAGACTGAGGAAAGTGAATGTCCATCTCCAGTATTTCTTTCAGTAACACTCCCACGAATGTGCAGGACTTGCAGGCAATGAGGCTCCAGCGGCAACAGGACTTCCAGAGCTTAGCCGGTTCGCTCAAGTCTGGCGACCCCAGCGGAGCGCAGCAGGCGTACTCCGACCTGCAGGCCCTTGCTTCCACGAACACATCCAGTGCGTCGTCCGCTTCGAAATCCGATCCCGTTCAACAGGACTTCGCCACGCTGGGACAAGATCTCAACACTGGGAACCTGAGCCAGGCCCAGAAGGACTTCATCCAAATGAGAAGCGACTTCCAATCGGTTCTCTCGCAAAACGGGGGTTCCTCTGGTGTACACCACCACCACGGTCATCACGTTCACAAAGCTGATTTAACTGCTGCCGACGCGGCTGCACCGAGCGCTTCATCCGGCCTGTTTTCGCAGTACGCATCCGCGAACGCCACCGGTAATTCCATGGCGTCGAGCCTGTTTAGCCTGATGGGCTAAGCGCAACTTCACTTCCTTACTTGTAGCGCATGACCACGCCGTAGGTCTGCGCACTTGCTCCCTCACCTCCCGCGCCTCTCTTCTCATTCCTGTATCATCTATTAAAGAAGGCGCATTCTCTTCATGGCAGTGAAATCCGACCCGCAAAAGGGTATCAATAGCTGGCTCGAAGACGAGCTATATCAACAATATCTGAACGATCATGGCGCTGTGGACGAGAGCTGGAAGCACGTGTTCGAACAGACCAAGGGCAACGGGAGCCCGGTCCCAGCGAAGTCGCCGGAGCCTGCGCCAGTTACAGCCGAAGTTAAGTTACAGGCCGCGGAAGAGATGATCCCCATGCGCGGGGCGGCGGCCCGTATCGCGCAAAATATGAATGCCAGCGTCGAGATTCCGCTGGCGACCTCGCAGCGAACCATTCCGGTCAAAGTTATCGATGAGAATCGCCGCATCATCAACCATCACCGCGCGCTGTTGGGCAAGAGCAAGGTCTCGTACACGCACATCATCGGCTGGGCCATCGTGCGCGCGCTCGAATATTTTCCCGGCCTGAATCACGCGTACGCGGAACAGAATGGCGAACCGTTTCGCCTGGTGCGGAAGAGAATCAACCTCGGCATTGCGGTGGATGTGCCGGGTAAGGGCGGCGGACGCAACCTGCTGGTTCCTAACATCAAGAACGCCGGCGAGTTGGATTTCCAGCAGTACGTCACGGTTTTCGATGACCTGGTGAGCCGCGCGCGCGCCGGAAAACTCACTCCGGAAGATTTCCAGGGAACCACGATTTCCATCACCAATCCCGGCACGGTGGGCACCATGCAGTCGATCCCGCGCTTGATGATCGGGCAGGGCTCGATCATCGCGGTGGGCACGATCGACTATCCGGCGGAATACCAGGGCACGGCGCCCGAGATGCGAGCCACGCTGGGCATTAGCAAGGTCATGACGCTGACCTGCACTTACGATCACCGCATTATCCAGGGCGCGGAGTCGGGCATGTTCCTGGGCAAGTTGCAGGCGCTGGTGAACGGCGACGACGGATTCTATGAAGAGATCTTCGAGCATCTGAAGCTCCCCTACAACCCCGTGCGCTGGGAGCCGGACCGCCAGGTGAGTCTGCCGGGCGCGAGCGGCCATGCCGCGGAAGTGGCGAAGGAAGCCGCGGTGCTGCAGTTGATCAACGCGTATCGCGTGCGCGGCCACCTCATTGCCGATCTCGATCCGCTGGGCGGCGAACCCAGCTATCATCCCGAACTCGATCCGCTGCGTTACGGCCTGACCATCTGGGACCTCGACCGCGAATTTCTTACTGGCACGCTCGGCGAAGCGATCGGCGAAGGCGCTCCCAAGACCGTGGCCACGTTGCGCGAGATTCTCGAAACGCTGCGCCAGACCTACTGCGGCAAGATCGGATGCGAGTACATGAACATCCAGCATCCGGAGCAGAAGCGCTGGCTGCAGCAGCGCATGGAGCCGGAAGCCAACAACTGGCCGCTCGACCGCGAAGTGCGGACGCGGATTCTGGACGAACTGATCGGCGCCGAAGAGTTCGAACATTTCCTGCACGCGCGCTTTGTGGGCCAGAAACGGTTTTCTCTGCAAGGCGCGGAGACGGCGATTGCGATCCTGGATGAGCTGCTCGACCGCGCCGCGGAGCGCAACGTTCACGAAGTGGTGATGGGCATGGCGCACCGCGGCCGGCTCACCGTGCTCGCCAACATCGTCGGCAAGCCGCTCGGCCAGGTCTTCTCCGAATTTGAGGGAAACACCGATCCGGCCAGCACGCAGGGTTCAGGTGACGTGAAATATCATCTGGGCGCGAGCGGCGTGCGGCGGTCGGCGTCGGGGAAAGAAATTGTGGTGTCGGTGGCGCCGAATCCGAGCCATTTGGAGGCGGTCGATCCGGTGGTCGAGGGCATCGTACGCCCGAAACAGGACCGCTTGGGCGATACCGAGCGCGAGCGCGTGATCCCGCTGCTGATTCACGGCGACGCTGCCTTCGCCGGCCAAGGGGTCGTGGCGGAGACGCTGAACCTGTCACAGCTCGACGGCTATTCGACCGGCGGAACCATTCACCTGATCATCAACAACCAGATCGGCTTCACCACTCTGCCCGACGAAGCGCGCTCCACGCCCTATTCCACCGATGTGGCGCGCATGGTGCAGGCGCCCATTTTCCACGTAAACGGCGACGACCCGGAAGCGGCCATCCGTGTGGCGCAAATCGCATTCGACTACCGGCAGGAATTCAAGAAAGACGTCGTCATCGACATGTTCTGCTACCGGCGGTGGGGACACAACGAGGCGGACGATCCCAGTTACACGCAGCCGCTGCTTTACAGGAAGATTAAGGAACATCCCTCGGTGGCTACGCTCTACGGCGAGCGCCTGGCGCGCGAGCAGATGGTGGCCGCGGCCGACATCGAGGCGGTGCGCAAACGCGCGTCCCGGCGGCTGTCCGAAGCCTTCGACGCCGCGCAGCAGAACGCCGAGCGTTTCGAAGTTCAGGAGCTGAGCGCTGTCCCCGAGGAAGAGATCGCCGTCATTCCACACGCGCCCGCGGTCGACCCGGAGACACTCGAACGGGTGGTGCGCGGCGTCACCACGTTCGCGGAGAATTTCCACCTGCACCCCAAGCTGCACGGCTTCATCGAAAAGCGCCAGGAGGCGTTTGCCAAGGGCGGGCCCATTGACTGGGCGTTTGGCGAGACGCTCGCGTTTGGCTCGCTGGTGCTCGAAGGCACGCCGGTGCGGCTGAGCGGACAGGATTCCGGCCGCGGCACCTTCAGCCAGCGCCACCTTTGCTTCTATGACGCGGAGACCGGGCGCAAGCAGATTCCCTTGCAGTATCTCGCCAAGGATCAAGCGCGTTTTGATGTGTACGACAGCTCTCTCAGCGAGTATGCGGTGCTTGGATTCGAGTTCGGCTACAGCGTCGCCGATCCTCTGACGCTGGTCATGTGGGAAGCGCAGTTCGGCGATTTCGCCAACGGCGCGCAAATCATGATCGACCAGTTCATCGCGGGGGCCGAAAGCAAATGGGGCCAGCCCAGCGGATTGGTTCTGCTGCTGCCGCATGGTTACGAAGGGCAGGGACCCGAGCACTCGAGCGCGCGCATCGAGCGCTTCCTCGTGCTTGCAGCGGAGCAGAACATTCAGGTTGCCAACTGCTCGACGCCCGCGCAATATTTCCATTTGTTGCGGCGGCAGATGCGCGGCGGCGCGGACCGCCGGGGGATGCGCAAGCCGCTCATCATCTTCACGCCGAAACGGCTGCTGCGCCACCCGCGCGCCACCTCGTCGTTTGCCGATCTGGCTGGCGGCGGTTTCCGCGAGGTGCTGGATGATACCTCCGGGCTCGATACCAGCCGCGTGGCGCGCGTGGTTTTCTGCGCGGGACAGATCTACTACGACCTCATCGCCGCGCGGGAAGAGCAGAAGGTGGAGAACACCGCCATCGTGCGGATCGAGCAGTTGTATCCGTTTGATGAAACGCGCGTCAAAGACGTGCTTCTGCGCTACCCGGTCACGTGTGAAGTGGTCTGGGCGCAGGAAGAGCCGCGCAACATGGGCGCGTGGCGCTTCATCGCAGAGCAGTTCCGCCCGCTGCTCGAACCTACACGCCGCGAGCTGCGCTATGTGGGGCGGCCCGAGAGCGCCAGTCCCGCGACGGGCTCACTGAAACGCCACCAGGAAGAGCAGGCCGAAATCACCCGCGAAGCACTGACGCTCGGTGCGGTGTCGAAGGCCCGCAAGGTCCGGGTGATCACGCGGCGGAAAGTGAAATAAGGCGTTCCTCGATAATCGGCCGGCGCGTCAAATAGTCCGAAGATCCCACCTTCACCGCGCCCGGCCGCCCAACAGGCGTTCGCCGCCCGCTTCGATGAAAACAGCGCGAGCTTCCTGGTGATGCTTCTCCGCCCGATGCAGAAGGCTCACGAACTCCGCGTGAGTTCGCAACGGGTCGAGCCAGGGATCGCGTGCAAAGACCGTAACACAGCAAAAGCCACCGTCCACTACTCGCTTCAGCGTGGCCAGCGCCTTGGCCGTTTCCCCGAGGTGGCTGAGATGCCGGGCCATGTAGTATAGCCCTTCCGGGTCGGTGAACTGCGCGATGATCAGGTTTGCGGCCTCGATGCTTTCTTCTCTCCTGCCTTCCAAGTCGGTACGTATGGTCGTCATCAGCAAACGGCTGATGGCTGGCAGGTCTTTCGCGTTGGATTCCTCGACGCAGCGGATCGCTTCACGTTCGCGCCCCATGAACGTGAGCGCAAGGACCCGCATGTAGTCAGACGCGTCGGTCTCGAGCGCCGCTTGATAATCGCCCATCAGCAGGTGTGCGTTGCCCACGGTGGTGACAATGTTCGGATCGAGGCGGCGCGCCTGGTGGTGCGCGGCGACACACGCTTCCACCAGCCCGCAGTACCGGCAGGCGTGCACGAGGCCAGCAAACAACTCCGGGTCGTTCTGGTTCGCCCGCGCGCGTTCGAGCAGCCGCTTCATGGCTTCCACCGCCCGCCCGCGTTCCGCCTCGAGCTGGGTGTAGAGATTGTGAGCCAGAGCCAGTTCCGGGTTCAGGCCCAGTGCGCGCTGGAACGCAGCCTCGGCCTGCCGCAGGTTTTCCTCGGGACTCTCGCCATATTTGCCGATCACGCGGTAGCATCTTCCTAAACGAGCCCAAGCCGGTGCGTACTGAGAATCTTCTTCGACGCAACGAAGGTAAAGATCCCGCGCCAGCATGAAGTGTTCCGGCCGTTGGCCCAACTGGTTGGCCCGCAGAAAAAACTCGTACGCTTTTGCGGTTGAAGGCACGTCGTGTTTCAGGATGCGCTGCTCGCGCGCGGTCAGCGATGGCGCGACGGATTCGATGATCCGAGTGACTAGATCGTCCTGCAATTGGAAGATATCGTGGAGAGGCGATTGCGACGTGTGCGACCACACCAGCGTTCCGCTGGGTGCTTCTGCGAGCTGGGTCGAGACACGGAGCTGGTCGCCGGCGCGCAGCAGGGTTCCGGTGAGCACGATGTCCACCTCTGCTTCCGCCGCGATGGCCTTCAAGTCGGCAGCCTGGGCCGCGAACCGCGACGCCACCATGCTGGAGCGCACCACCAGGGACTCCAGGCCTGCCAGCGAACTGGTGATGGCGTCCGGCAAACTGAAGGCGAGAAAATCCGTTTCGGCGTCGGGCCTGAGAATCCGAAAGGGCAGAACGATCAGGCGCGTCATCGGGCGCGCGCGGACGCGCACGGCGGTATCCGACGCCAGCAGCGCGCTCCGCAAATCCTGCGCCATGGAATCCGCGCTCTGGTACCGGTCATCGGGTTTCTTCGCCAGCGCGCCATGGATGATCCGGTCCACGGCCGCAATCGCCGCAGAACCAGCCAGGGCCGGCGGTTGTTCGTACAGGATGGCGTGAAATACCTCCGGAATGGTTCGGCCGGCGAACGCGCGCCGCCCTGCCAGCAGTTCAAACAGAATGGCGCCCGCCGCAAAAATGTCCGACCGAACGTCGACGGCCTGCCCCTGCAGTTGCTCCGGGGACATGTAGTTCCAGGTCCCAACCACCGCTCCCGCCGCGGTAAGCGCGGTTTCCGTTTCGAGATCCGGATTGAGGGATCTCACCGGTGCAGCCAGGCCGAAGTCCAGAAGCTTGATCCCGTGCGCGGTCTGAAAAATATTGGAGGGCTTCAGATCGCGGTGCACGATCTCGCGGCGCTGCATCGTCTCCAGCGCCACCAGGACCCCCAGCATCATCTGCGTTGCGTCGGCCGCCGGGAGCGGGCCTCGCTCGAGAATCTGCGCCAGGGATTCACCATCGAGCAGTTCCATGGCGATAAACAGCTCGCCCGCTTCCTCGCCAATTTCGAAAATCTGACAGACGTTCGGATGGTTGACGGCTGCCGCGATGCGCGCCTCCCGCCATAGCCGCTTGGCAGCCTGCTCGTCCATACCGTCCTGGCGGAGCATTTTGATTGCCACCGGTCGATCGAGCCGCTCATCATGTGCCGCATACACCACACCCATGCCGCCTTCACCCAGTTTCCGGACCAGGCGATAGTGGCCGATTCGTTCCGGGATTCCCATTCATTCACCTAACCGCCGAACCATTCTACAGTCTAAAGAGCAGCCGGATGGAACCAAGCGATGCCACGGCAGTCGCACAGGTCCGCGCTGGGAATCCCGACGCGTATCGTGTGCTGGTGGAACGCCATAGCCGAAGTGTGTTCCGTCTGGCCTTTCGTATGACGGGCAACGAACAAGACGCCGAAGACCTGGTGCAGGAAACCTTCCTGCGCGCATACCGGCAGATTGGCAAGTTCGATGGCCGGGCCAGTTTCAGCACCTGGCTGTACCGGATTGCGGCCAACTGCTCGCTGGATCTCATCCGGGTGCGCAAGCGCCGCCAGGAGCAGCAGACGCCGGTCAACGAAGAAGGCGAGGAACTGGCAGGAGCAGTGGCCGCGGCGGACCCCACGCCCGACCGTCTGGCCTTCAGCGGCGAGCTAAAGGAGTTGCTTCGCCCGGCGATCGAGCATTTGAGTCCCATGGAGCGGACCGCTTTCGTCCTCCGGCATTACGAGGGGATGTGTATTGAAGAGATTGGCAGGGCACTGGGCGTGAATACCGGGGCGGCCAAGCACAGCGTGTTTCGCGCCGTGCAGAAGCTGCGCCGGGCGCTCGAGCCCGCGCTGAGTTCGGCGTCATCATGAAGCATCTGAATCAAGACGAGCTGGTTCTGCATTATTACGGGGAACATGCCGACCCCGCCGTCGCGCAGCATCTGGCGGATTGCGAAGACTGCCGCGCGCATCTGGAATCGCTGACGCGCGTGCTCGACGCCATGGACGACTTAGAGGTCCCGGAGCCCTCCGACGCCTATGGCAGCCGGGTGTGGCAGCGACTTGCACCGGAGTTAGCGCCATCGCCTGCGCGTTGGTGGGCCGGATGGTTTGCGCCCCGGCGCCTGGTAGCGGCCGCGGCCATGGCTGCGCTGTTGATCGGCGCATTTCTGGCGGGCAAGGTGTCCGAGCGCAGGCAGATGGCGGGCCTTTCGGCGCCGGTGCGCGAACGCATCCTGCTGGTGGCCGTGGGCGAACATCTGGATCGCTCGCAGATGATTCTGGTTGAGCTGGTGAACAATGAGTCCAAAGGGCCGGTAGATATTTCGGAAGAGCAGCAGCGCGCCGAAGATCTGATTGGTGAGAACCGCCTTTACCGCCAGGCGGCGTTGAAGAGCGGTGACCGGGCCATGTCCAGCGTGCTGGATGAACTCGAGCGCGTTCTGCTCGACATCGCCCACAGTCCGTCGAAGCTGGATGCCGCGGGGCTCGAGCAGATACGAAAGCAAATCGAGGGGCAGGGAATTCTGTTCAAGATTCGCGTGGTCAGCGCTAATTTGAGAGAGCGTGAAGTGCCGCCGGCGCGTGGTAAGGCCGGCACGATTTGATGGAGGAGAAATGAAGACGTTCGCGACTCTGACGTTTGTAGCGGCTGGGATCGGCGGTCTGATCCTGGCGCAGAAGGCTTCCACGCCTGCGCCGAATCGGGAAAGCGTCAGTGTGTCGCGCGCAGATGCGGACTCGGACGATGATCCATCCGCCGAGATGGAGGAGCAGGCCGTGGACCGCGATCAGGAAATGGCGGAGCGCGATCAGGAGATAGTGGAGCGTGACCAGGAACTCGCGGAATGCGATCAGGATGCGGCGGAGCGTGACCAGGAGGCCGCGGAGCGTGCGCAGGAGCAAGCTGAACAAGAAGAAATGGAGGACCGATGAACAGACTGATCAGTACGGGTTTCGCTGTCGTGGTTGCGCTGGGTACGGGGGCGCTGCGGTCGCAGGATTTTGCGCCATTGCCGCCCGGGCCGGGCACACCACGGCCGGTCATGGGCCTCGCTCCCGAACCGTCTGCGCCATCGTTGGACGGAGTGATCAACGGTGTGCCAGGCGGTGTGCCCGGCGGCATTCCGGGCGGCATAGGCGGCATCATCCGTGGCGAAATCTCAGACGTCATTCCGCCGCTGCCACCCTCGTTTGCGCTCGCGAGTCAGTTGGAATTTGGCCCGATGGCCTTGGCGCTGCAAACTCCCCGGCCGCCACGTTCGGACGAGAGTGATCGTCTCTACGAGCGGGGCCAGCGCAGCCTCGAGCGGAGCCACTGGGACGAAGCTCTGTCGGACTTCAGTGAAGTGGCTGCCCGCGGCGGCTCGCGCGCTGACGGAGCGCTCTATTGGAAGGCCTACGCGCTGAACAAACTGGGCCGGCGCGAAGAGGCGCTTTCCTCGCTGGCCGAACTGCGCAAGAGTTATCCCAGCAGCCGCTGGCTGGACGACGCCAAAGCACTCGAGCTGGAAGTGCGCCAGGGAGCCGGCAAGCCGGTCAGCCCAGAATCGGCCGGCGATGAAGACTTGAAACTCATGGCTTTGAACGGCCTCATGGCCTCCGATCCCGATCGCGCCGTTCCGCTGCTCGAGAAGCTGCTCCACAGCTCGCAATCGCTCAAGGTCAAAGAGCGGGCGCTGTTCGTTCTCACGCAGAGCGGCTCGTCGCGCGCGCGGCAGCTCGTGGTGGATGTGGCCAAGGGCGGCTCCAATCCCGACCTGCAGATGAAGGCCGTGAACTATCTGGGCGTGATGGGCGCACGCAAGGAGCTGGGCGAGGTTTATGGTGCGGCGAATGATGTGGCCGTAAAACGCGCCGTGCTGAACGGCTTCATGATCGCGGGCGCCAAGGACCAGCTGTTGGCGGCCGCCAAAGGCGAGAAGAATCCTGATCTCCAACGTGCTGCGATTAACCAGTTGGGTGTGCTCGGCGCGCGCCAGGAACTTGCCGAAATCTATGCCGCCAGCGCTGACATGGCCGCGCGGCGCGCCGTGCTGAACAGCTTCATGGTGGCGGGCGCGAAGGACCAGCTTCTCACTGCCGCCAAAAGCGAGAAGGATGCCGAACTCCGCCGCGTCGCCATCAACCAGTTGGGTGTTCTCGGCGCGCAGCCGGAACTCTGGCAGCTCTACCAGGTGGAGCCGTCGCTCGATGTCAAGCGCCAGCTCCTGAACGCTTTCTTTGTGGGTGGCGCTTCCGACCGGCTGCTGGAGATCGCCCGCACCGCCAAGGAGCCTGAATTGCGTCGTGACGCCATTAACCACCTCGGCACCATGGGCGCCGAGCACACCGGTGCCGCGCTGGTTTCCATGTATGCGAACGAGTCGGACCTGGGCATCCGCAAAGCGGTCATTAATGCGTTGTTCGTTCAGGGCAACAGCCACGCGTTGGTTGAGCTGGCGCGCAAAGAGACCAATGTCGCGCTGAAAAAGGAAATCGTGCAGCACCTTTCGGTGATGGGATCGAAGGAGGGCACGGATTACCTGATGGAGCTGTTAAACAAATGAGAGCCGTTCTGTTTCTGGCGGCGGCCGGCCTGGCTTGGGCCCAGCAGCCGCGGATCACCAACGCCAAATTCGATACCCGCGCCGTCGCTGCAGGCTTGGAGCGCGAGTTTCAATCCATCGCCGCAGCCCATGACGGCGCGGCTTGGATCGGTTACGCGGTTCACGCTATCCCCGGCCAGCACCAGATGTGCTGTTACAGTTCGTTCGAAGACGGCGCCGGCAGCCGCTGCTGCCGCGGCTGCGCGCTTGAAGGTGCCAGGGCCGGAGCGGCGGTTTCGGGCGCCACGCCGGCTCCCATTCAACTCGAAGGCGGGGGCGACATCTTCGTCCTCTTCCGGATTGAAAACCGCGCCGTCGACCGCATCCGCACCTTTTCGGCGGACTGCGAGCTGGATGGCGGCGGGTTGCCGTTTCACTGGCTCACCGGCGTACCTGCCGCCGAAAGCGTCACTTTCCTGACCCGGTTCGCGCGCGACGAGGCCGATGACGAGGGCCGTCACCGCCGGAGCGAACCCGCCATCGCCGCCATTGCGCTGCATGCCGACTCCGCCGCCGACCAGGCGCTCGAAACACTTGTTACACCGAGTCAGCCCGAATCCCTGCGCGAGAAGGCCACGTTCTGGCTGGGCAGCGCACGATCCCACCGTGGATACGAGGTTCTGCGCCGCATCGTCGCTCAGGATCCTAGCGAGCATGTGCGCGAAAAAGCCATCTTCGGCCTGAGCGTCACCACAGAGCCGGAAGCGGTTGCCACGATGATCGAAGTAGCCAAGAATGACCGCAGCACCCACGTCCGCGGCCAAGCCCTCTTCTGGCTGGCGCACAAGGCTGGGCAGAAGGCCGCAACCGCGATTACAGCAGTCATCGATTCCGATCCCGATACCGATGTGAAGAAGAAGGCTGTTTTCGCACTCCAGCAGCTCCCGCCAGACGAAGGCGTGCCGCTGTTGATTCAGGTGGCCCGTGGCAATAAGAACCCCGCCGTGCGCAAGCAGGCCATGTTCTGGCTGGGCCAGTCGCAAGATCCCCGGGCCGTGCAGTTTTTTGAGGAGATTTTGTTGCGTTGAACCCCGCCCCCGGAACTTTTTCGGGAACAATTACGTCCACGCATTCGTAGATCCTGACAAATGGAGGTACTGGATGGAACCGTTGCTACAACTACAAGGTGTAACTAAGGTCTTCACCACCGACGAAGTGGATACCCACGCACTGGCGGGGATCCACCTGGAGATCAACCGGGGCGATTACATTTCCATCTCCGGACCTTCAGGTTGCGGCAAATCCACTCTGCTGGCCATCCTGGGACTGCTGGATACGCCGTCGGACGGCAAGTACATCCTGAACCAGACGCCTGTCGAGACCCTCAATATGCGCGATCGCGCCCGCATCCGCAACCGGGAAATCGGCTTCATTTTCCAGGCCTTCAACTTGATTGGCGACCTCACCGTCTACGAGAATGTCGAACTCCCGCTCACCTATCGCAACATGCCGTCGCGCGAGCGCAAGATGCACGTCCAGGAAGCCCTGGAACGCGTTGGCATGTCGCACCGCATGAAGCACTATCCTTCGCAGCTTTCCGGCGGCCAGCAGCAGCGTGTCGCGGTGGCGCGGGCGCTGGTGGGCAATCCCAACATCCTGCTCGCCGACGAGCCCACCGGCAACCTGGATTCCGCCAACGGCGAAGCCGTCATGGAGCTGCTGCAGGATTTGCATCGCTCCGGCGCCACCATCTGCATGGTGACCCACGATCCTCGCTATGCGCGCATCGCCGACCGCGTGGTCCGGCTCTTCGACGGACGCATTGTCGAGGAAACTCAGGGCGCGGCCATGTCCGCTGCCGCCAACTGAGTACTAGCCCTTTTGCGTAAGCGCAGTCTTTTCACCACGCTTAGATCGCGGTCGGGTCATTCCCGGATTGCCCACTCGGGCCCTGAACCTTTAACCTTCTAGAAACAGGGAAAGCAAACCCTTCCGAAATCAGGAGGTGTGGGTATGAAGCGTTACGTGTCTTTCCAATCGAATTTCCTGCAGCGGCTCGGAAATTTCATGTGCCGTTGGACGCATCACAAAATCACCCGGCCCGTTCAAGGCCATTACGTCTGCCTCGAATGCATGCGGCGGTATTCGGTGGATTTCTAGGGGCGGTTGAAAAACGGCCCTCTGCGTCGTCAGCGAGTTTCCGAGCCGCGACCAAAGGGAGTCGGTCGCTCGGCGCCGTTTTTCGAAAGTCTCCGACGCAACGGCTTACTCCGCGGCCTTCCGGCGCCGCAGCCACCAATACAAAAGTCCGGCGGCCACAATCGCCAGCGTCAGCCACAGCAGGACACCGTGGATCTCCTGGTCGATCCGCGACCACTGGTCGCCTAGAAAATAGCCCAGCGAAACGAAGGTGAGCACCCAGAGAAATCCGCCGCTGTAAGCGAACGCCGCGAAGACGTGCGGTTCGAGTTCGGAGCTGCCCGCCACCACCGCCGTGAAATGCCGCACGCCCGGCATGAAATATCCGAAGAACAGCGCCCACCGGCCCATGCGTTCGAACCACCGGTGCACCTTGGCCAGCCGTTCTGGTGTAAGGCGCACGTAGGGCCCGTACTTGTGGATCAGATAGAGTCCGCCGGTGCGGCCGATCGTGTAGCTGACCGTGATTCCACAAATGCTCCCGGCGAATGCGCAAGCAACGGTCGGCAAGAAGTGAAAATGCCCTTTGTAAACCAGGTATCCCGAAAATGTGAGCAGCGTTTCGTCAGGCACCGGAAGCCCCACAATTCCCAGCACCAGGAGGCAGAAGACCGCGATCAGGCCATACTGCGAGATCATATGAAAGACAGTTTCCATGCAGCCTACGCGCGGGTCACTGCGTGGATTTCATCCAGCACTTCGCGAGCTGCGGCGGCAGGGTCGGCCGCGCGGGTAATCTGCCGGCCGATGACCAGATAATCGGCGCCGTCTCGAATGGCTTCCGCGGGCGTGGCCACGCGCTTTTGATCGCCCTTGCCCGCTCCCGCCGACCGCACACCCGGCGTTACCAGGATCGCCCGCGTCCCCGTGAGCGCGCGGATGGCACGCGCTTCCACGGGCGACGCCACAATGCCGTCCATGCCCGCCTCCATCGCCTTCCGCACGCGCAGTTCCACCAGTTCTGCCGGCGCGCACCGATAGCCGAGATCGGCCAGGTCCTGCTCATCGAAGCTGGTCAGCACCGTGACCGCAAGCAGTTTGAGCGGCGACTTACCGCGCCCCTCCACCGCCGCGCGCATCACGGCGCTCGAGCCGTGCACCGTGAGAAAGCGAACGCCCGTGCGCGCCACTTGGCGGACAGCCCGCTTCACGGTCTCGCCGATGTCGTAAAACTTCAGATCGAGGAAGACATCCCGGCCGCCGTCTATCAGTTCGTGCACGAAATCCATTCCCGCGGCCGCATAAAGTTCCATGCCCACTTTGTAGAAGTTCACCTCGGAGCCGATCCGCGCCACCAGCCCCCGCGCATCTTCCGCCGACTCCACGTCCAGCGCCACAATGATGGGATTCATCCGTTCCGCCATCAAATTAATCGAATCGCCTTCGCACCTTTCACCAACACCCGCCCGATCCGGTACGCACCCGGCAACCTTTTCTCCAACGGCCCTGCATCTTTTTCCGTCATCGATATCAGCAATCCGCCCGAGGTCTGCGGATCATAAAGCAGGCTCTCGATTTCAGCCGGAATCTTCCGCGCCATCTCCACCACGCAGGAGGCAAATTCGCGATTGTTCTTCAACCCGCCGGGCAACGCGCCCTGGCGCGCGTAATCGACAGCTCCCGGCAGGAACTGCACCGCGGCCGTGTCGATTTCAACCGTCACGCCGCTCGCAATCGCCATCTCCCGCGCATGCCCGATCAATCCGAAGCCGGTCACATCGGTGCAGCCATGAACTTCGAACTCGAGCATCGCCTCGCACGCGCCCCGGTTCAGCATCAGCATGGATTCGATCGCCGCTTGCACATGTGCATCGCTCGCGATTTCGCGTTTGAGCGCGGTCGTGATCACTCCCGTGCCCAGCCGTTTCGTAAACACCAGCGCGTCTCCAACCCTCGCCCCCGAGTTCGCCTTGAAGCGCTCCGGGTGCACCGCCCCCGTGACGGCATAGCCGAACTTCACTTCCTCATCGGCGATGCTATGTCCACCCAGAATCACGCAGCCCGATTCGTGAATTTTGTCTGCGCCGCCTTTCAAAATCTGTCCGAGATCGTCCAGATCGCCCTTCGCCGGATACGCCAGGATGGAAAGAGCGGAGAGCGGTTTGCCGCCCATGGCATACACGTCGCTCAGTGCATTGGCCGCGGCGATGGCGCCGAAGGTGTAAGGATCGTCGACAATCGGCGTGAAGAAATCAACCGTCTGCACCAGGGCAAGCTCCGCCGTCAGCTTGTACACACCGGCATCGTCGGCGGTATCAAACCCTACCAGCACGTTTTCATTCGTGACGCGCGGAATCGCCGCCAGTACCTTGTCCAACACCGTTGGACTCAGCTTGGACGCTCAACCCGCCGCTTTCACGTGCGCCGTCAGCTTATGCGCGACCATACTGTCCCCACTATAATAGGGCACTGGAGGGAATTCATGCCCCGTGCGTCGACGAAGACCGCTCTGCTGCTGGTGGCCCCGCCCTTGCTGTTCGTTGCGGTCTTACTCGCTTCCCGCGAGCCGCAGGCCGATCCTCGCCTGAAGAATGCGTTGCGCCGTCCCGAAAAGAGCGGCTGGACATATGTCCACCTCGAGGGCACGCCCGCCGAGATCGGATACCAGCACGGCTATCTGCTCGCGCCGGAAATCGGCGACAGCTTCAAAGTGATCCAGCTCGAGATGACGCACGACATTCACAAAAGCTGGGGCTTCTTCCGCCATACCGCGCAGGAAATGCTCTGGCCTCACATCGAGCAGGAATATCGCGACGAGTTGAAAGGCATCACTGAGGGCGTCAACGCGCACGGCGTGAAAGTGGATCTGTGGGACATCGTGGCGCTGAACGCCGCGCTCGAATGGGAATACTATGTGCACGAGTACGACCGGGAACACAAGATCCAGTCGCCTCCGTCGGTCACCGCGCCCGATCGCTGCAGCGCCTTCGTGGCCACCGGCAGCTACACCAAGGATGGCCGCGTCGTCATCGGCCACAACGCCTGGACGCAGTACTTGGACGGCGAGCGCTGGACCATCATCTTCGACGTCGTCCCTGCCCATGGCCATCACTTCATCATGGACGGCTACCCGGGATTCATTCACAGCGGCGATGATTTCGGCGTCAACTCGGCCGGTATGATGATCACCGAAACCACCATCACGCAGTTCCACGGCTGGGATCCGAACGGCGTTCCCGAATTCGTGCGCGGCCGCAAAGCCATGCAGTATTCGGCCTCCATCGACGACTTCGTCCGCATCATGAGCGAAGGCAATAACGGCGGGTACGCCAACAACTGGCTGGTGGCGGACCGCAAGACCAACGAGATCGCCGATCTCGAGCTCGGCCTCAAGAACGTCAACCTGCAGCGCACCAAAGACGGCTACTTCGTCGGATCGAATTTCCCGGTCAGCGGGAAAATGGCGCGCGAAGAAACCGATTTCAATTTGAGCGACCCTTCGAAAAGCGCCAATGCGCGCCGCGTACGCTGGGAACAGTTGATGGCGGAGAATAAAGGCAGGATCGACGTCGCCGCGGCCGAGCGTTTCCTCGCCGATCACTATGATACGTACGACAAAAAAATCGAACCGGACGAGCGGACGCTGTGCGGCCACGTCGATTTGTCCGCTCGCGGCATGCTTCCCTGGCAGGAGCCTTACGGCATCGCCGGCGCGGCCCAGAACAAAGTGACCGACTCCGCCATGGCAGAGAAGCTGTCGCTCGCCGCCTCAGCCGGCCACGCCTGCGGCCTTCACTTCAAAGCCGCCGAGCACTTGCGCAAGCATTCCGAATTCGCCTGGCAGAAGGAATCCCTCAAGGACATGAACTCCTATCCTTGGGAAACCTTCACCGCCGGCATGTAAAAAAAGGGGACTGGCTTCGCTGTCCCAAGCCGCACCAACGGTCAACCAATGTGACACCGTTCCACGGCGCGTGGACAGCGCTGCCTGTCCCCATTCTTCGTCCGGTCGCCTACAGCTTCCCCTCCGGGTCCTGCGCATCTCGCGACTGCGCGATGGCCGGTGTCTCCCCCGTCTCCGTCGTGATGTGGTACTGGATCAGTCCTTCGCTCAGAATCTTGAATGCGGTCTCCGGATCATCCGCGTACTGGAACAGCTCCAGATCTTCGGCTGAGATCACTCCGTGCTTCACCAGCGCGTCGAAATTGAGGATCTCTTTCCAGAACTGCGAACCATAGAGCACAATCAGGATTTTCTTGGCTAGCTTCTTGGTTTGCGCCAGCGTCAGGATTTCCATCAGCTCATCCATGGTTCCGAATCCCCCTGGAAAAACCACCAGCGCCTTCGATAAATACGCGAACCAGAACTTGCGCATGAAGAAGTAATGGAACTCGAAGCTCAGCTCGGGGCTGATGTACGGGTTGGGCAGTTGCTCGAACGGCAGCCCGATGTTCAACCCGATGGTCTTGCCGCTGGCATCGCGCGCGCCCCGGTTGGCCGCCTCCATAATGCCCGGCCCTCCGCCCGTGCACACCACGAATCGGTACGTATGATTCGCGAACTGGTTCGACCATTCCGTCATCAACCGCGCCAGCGTCCGCGCGTCGCGGTAGTACTGTCCCAGCGGCCCGTCTTCTTCGACGCGTGCCGAGCCGAAAAACACGATGGTGTCGCGAATGTGCTCGTGCCGGAAGTGCCCCAGGGGTTCCAGATACTCGGACAGAATCCTCAAAATCCGCGCATCCGGGCTCTTCAGAAACTCGTCGTTTTTGTACGCGACCGGCCGTCGGCCGTCGCTTCGCGTCTCGCTCATTGTTTTTCCAATTGCTCGACTTTTTTCTTCAGCTCGCGCACGAGCTTCATCAGTTCCGGTAGCTTGGGAAATGCCGTAATCGCCCGCAGCCAGACGCTTGCCGCGAAGGCCGGCGAACCGGAGATCCGCGCGCCCGCCTCCACGTCGCCGCCCACGCCGCTCTGCGCGTACACTACCGCATTCTCGTGAATCGTGAGATGTCCCGAGATTCCCACCTGTCCCGCCAGCAGCACGCTGCGCTCCAGCACCGAGCTGCCCGCCAGGCCCGTCTGCGCGCAGATGATGTTGTCCTCGCCCACCACGCAGGCGTGGCCGATCTGCACCAGACTGTCGATCTTCGCGCCTCGCTTGACGCGCGTCTCGCCCACCGTCGCCCGGTCCACCGACGTCAGACTCTGCACCTCCACGTCATCCTCGATCACCGTCCGGCCCGACTGCACGATCTTGTAATGCGTCCCGTCCGCCCGCTTCGCGAATCCGAACCCATCGCCGCCGATCACCACCCCGTTCTGCAGCGTCACGCGGTTTCCGATGCGGCAGAATTCGCGCACCACCGCGTGCGAGTGCGCCAGGAAATCGTCTCCAATCTCCGCTCCTTCATAGATCACCACGTGCGGATGGAGCACGGCGTTGCGCCCGATCTGAACCCGCTCGCCCACCACGCTAAAAGGCCCGATGGATGCGCCCTCTCCGACCCGCGCCGATCCCGCCACTGACGCCAGCGGATGGATCCCCGGCTTCGGTTTTGGCGGCTGATAAAACAATTCGAGCGCGCGCGCGAAATCCAAATACGGATTCGTCGAAACCAGGCTCGCCATCGGTGCATCGTCCAGTGCTCTCTCGGTGAGGACCGCGCTCGCCCGCGTGTCTTTCACCTTGTGCGCATATTTGGGGTTGGCGAGAAAGGTCAGCTCACCCGGCCCGGCATGCTCCATGCCCGCCACGCCGGTAATTTCGGTTTCTCCGTCTCCCACCAGCTCACAGCCCAGCGCGCGCGCGATTTCCCGGAGTTTCATCGCCAAGCTACAGATTACCTTACGACAGGCGCTGCCGGTCCGCCGAGTCTTCCACAAAGCCAAGCTTAGACTGCCGGGGCCGCGCTTCCGGCGATACACTTGATTTGTTTGCACCCGTCATGAACATTCAGGGCCTTTCGCGCATTGCCATCGCTTTCTTCGCATCCGCTCTCAGTGGCGCGCCGGTCGAAGATACCCTCGTCTTGGCGCGCAAGGCGCTCATGAATGAAGGGGTCGCGACGGCCTGGCGGTTGTCTCAAAAAGCTCTTGCCGATGCGCCGGCGTCGGCTGCCGCGCATGAATTGACTGGAGAGGTGCTGTTCCGCCGCGGTGAATTCGCGGCCGCCGGGGATGAATTCAACCTGGCATTGAAACTGGATCCGAATTTTGCCTCAGCCTGGTGGGGGCTCGCGCAAATTGCCGAATGCAGTTCGATGCACAAGACGGCAGCCGCGGACCTGCAACGTGCGTACTCCATCGACCCCGGGGATCCGCGCATTTTTCGCGACTGGGCCGCGCGATTGCCAGGCCGGCAGCGCATCGCAGCGATCGAGAAGTACGCGTCCATGGTCGATCCCGGCCGCGATGAGAAGCAGTTGGAGGAGCTGCGCCAGCACATCCGGCTGCAAAGGGCGCTCCAAGGGCGCGTGGTGATGGCGCTCGCCAGCCCATATCAGAAGTGCGAGATCCCGCTCGTGAATCTGATCAACAGCGCGACGCACACGCTCTACTACGGTCTGGAGGTCAACCTGGGCGGTACGAGATTGAGATTGGTGCTGGACACCGGCGCCTCAGGCATTCTGATCCCGCGTTGGGCCGCGAGCCGCGCCGGAGTCGCGGAGCTGGCCGGCGCGACCTTCGGCGGCTTGGGCGATAACTCGAAGCCGTCCGGCGGATACCACGGCATCGTCGATCGCCTTCGCATCGGCGATGTCGAATTTCGCGATGCTCTGATCAGCGTTTCCAGCCAGGACTCGGTCGGCACGGCGGATGGCTTGATCGGAACCAATGTCTTCTCGCCGTTCCTGGTGACGCTGGATTTCGCGGCCAGAAAGCTCCGCTTGGATCCGCTTCCCGGTTACCACCCCGGCGACAACGAACTCCGCGACCGCTCGACGCTGCCCGAGCTGCAACACTTTGCACCCGTGTTCCGATTCGGTCACTTGCTGCTGGTCCCCACGCGCGTCAGCGATTCGCGCGAGGTCTTGTTTGTCCTCGATACCGGAGCCGACCGCACGCTCATTTCCTACGACATGGCCGCGGAGGTCAGCCGCGTCAGCCGCGACGATCGTATGCGTCTTGCAGGAATCAATGGCCAGGTGGCGGATCTCTATCAGACCGGCAATCTGTATCTGCAATTCGCGGGATTCCGTCAAAAGAATCTGGGTATGACTGCGGTGGATCTGTGGCCGCAGAGCCGCAACCTCGGAACCGAAGTCTCCGGCTTCCTCGGCCTTCCCGTGCTCAGTCTGTTCACGCTGACCATCGACTACCGCGACGGCCTGGTACACTTCGATCGCCATGAGCCCTAGCCGCCACGGCGCGCCACCTTCTTGGCTCGCTTACGAAGATCGCGCGGCGCGCGCAGCGCTACCGGGAGACGCTGCAAGAGCTGAAGCCGGGCCTGACCATGGTCATCATGCATTGCACCGCGCCGACCGAAGTCTTCCCGCACATTTCCGGTTCCGGCGACATCCGCAAAGCGGACATGCTGGCCATGCTCGACCCGGAATTTCAAGCATTTTTGAAAGAGAAAGGCTTCGTCGTGACCACTTGGAAGGAAGTCGCAGAACGCCGGAAGCGATTGCCGTGAAGTAGATTTCCGGAGGTCCGGTGCACCCGGTGCCTTGCGACTTCAGTGGCTACTTCGCTCCAGCCCCCGCCCCCAGCTGCGACTCCAGTTCGGCAATCCGCTTCACCAGCGGCGAGGGCGGCGGATCCAGTGCCGCAGCCTGCTTCAGATATCGCAGCAAATCCTTTCCCGAATCCGTGGGTAATTCCAGCCGCGTCCCGCGATGCAGCACGTAGACCTTCTCGCCTTCTATCACCAGGCACCCCACCTTCCCGATGCCGTCATAAACGCGCGATAGCCCGATATCGACCAGGATCACTTTGCCGTCGAAGCGAGGCGTGATCGCCGCGTCCGCATAGGTGTGGCCGAGGACAATACGTTCTACCCCGAAATTCTTGCGAATCTTGTCCACCAACGGCTCGAGCGTTGCGTCGCCCTGCGCCAGCCCCCGGTACCAGAGCGGGCCATCTCCGTCCTTGACAATGCCGCCCGCCAGTTTGGCCGGGTCGCCTGTCAGTTCCTCACGCACGCGCTCGTTGATGTCGCGGATCTTCGTCGACATGTATTTCGCGCTGATGCCTGCATGCAGAAACAGGCTGTCGTTGATCTTGATGACCGTGTCGTGGGTAACTATCCACTTGCCGTAATAGCCATCCGGGCTGAACTGCTTCTGGTGTTCGGCATAGCCCGGCGGATGCGCCGGATCTGCGGGGTGTTTTTCGGAATTTTCATCCACGAACGCGGCGAACTCACCCTTCGAGGTATAACGGAAATCCCCGAAGACATTCATGGCTTCGTGGTTGCCAATGAGCGCGTGCACGTAGCCCCCAGCATCGGCCGCTTGCTTTTCCAAACGCATCAGCAGGTCCATCGCCTTTCTGGAATCCGGCCCGCGGTCGAGGACATCGCCGTTCTGCACCAGGTGAGTTTTCCCCCCTGTCCAGTTCAGTTGGTCGTCGATGAGCCCGGCTGTCTTCAGCACCGCCACCAGTTGATCGTAGTCGCCGTGTACGTCCCCTATCGCTACGATGCGCTCCACGCCGCTCCAGGTGCCCGGCTGCTGCGCGGACCGGTTCCGGCTCCCCCTATCCGGGTGGTCTGCCAGAGCTAGTTGATTGGTTAGTATTACCGAGGCACAAAGAAAGGCCAGCGTCCTCATCGCGATCCTCCTGCGTCGATTACACCCAGGCTACAGTGAACTACCACTGTAAACCAAAACCAGGTCCGGCCTACAAGTAGAACTATCGTACTGGACTCCCTTTGTTCTGAATTTGGAACAAAATCCTTGAATGAAGCCAAAAACTCTGATAAATACCTGAGTAGAGCTTCGAATCTCGCCATTTTGTTCTGTATGCGGAACACAAGGAGGCGAGAGAAAAAGGCGCCACGGCCGACCGTAGCCAGGAATCTTGCGGAACCCGTTGCGCCACTTGCGTCACTCGGAGGGCAGATGCCGATTCGGATTTTACTCATTTACCGCTATCCATTATTGTTCCAGGCGCTCAAGGCGCTGATGGAGGGCGAAGGTTTCCGCGTCATGGGGCACGAAGATAACCCTGATGCCATGCAGTTCGCCCAGCAATTTCATCCCGACATTGTAATTGTGGATTACGAGGGGCCCGGAGCCAAGGGTCTCGATTGCGTTCGCCAGATTCTCGAAAACGACCCCGCCACTCGCATCATCCTGTTAAGCCGGCACACCGAAGAATATCGCGTACGCGAAGCCATCGAACTCGGTATCCGCGGCTACGTGCTGAAGACTCGCACCGCCGACGAACTGCTGCGCAGCATTCAGGAAGTGGCTCAGGGGCGCACCTACTTTTCGCCGGAAATTGCGCACATCGTTGCCCAGGTGGTGCTCGAGCCCTATACTTACGGCGCTTCCCGCCGTGTGAGCGAGTTGACCGATCGGGAGCGGCAGGTCGTGACCTTGATCGCCGAGGGTCATTCCACCAAGGAAGTCGCCGCCCGCTTGGGTATCAGCGTGAAGACGGCGGACTGCCACCGCACCCGCATCATGGACAAACTTAACGTCCACCAGACCGCCAACTTGGTCCGTTACGCTATCCGTCAGGGCTTCGTGGAAGCCTGAGTTCTATCGCTTCCGGTGATTTCTCGCGCGGCAGCTATCCTTCCTGCCGCGCACGAATTATCCTGTTTTTTTCGAAATTGATGTACGGCCGCTCGGAATTCTCTGAAAATCGGTCCTGGCGCGCCCACCAGCAGCCGGGGTCCACATTCAGGTATCACTTACCCTGTTTTCAAGGATAATCCTAGGGATCGCGTTGGCCCCATCTGCCTATAATGGAGGCATCAGGATCCGGAAATTGCGTCGCTTAGTTCCGGAAACTTTGAGAATTGTTTCGACTTCGCGCTACGAAAAGTTGAGGAAATTATGAATTTGACGAAAATCCTTGCAGAGCTGCGCCGGGAACGGGAGCAGATTGACGAGGCGATTATGAGCCTGGAACGGCTGGCTGCCGGGAGCGGCCCGCGCCGCGGACGCCCGCCCGCATGGCTCAAAGATCAGAAATCCAAGGTCCGTCCGTCCGTGGGGAAGGAGGCCAGCGCCGCCAAGTCGTCATCCGGGGACTGATTCCCCACCCCCTTTCACGCTGCCCGCTCCGTGCATCTGCCCGGTTCCGCCTAACCGGATACCTTACTTTTGTCGTATAAAATCTGTAGTTTACCCGGATTTTTTGGAAGTATAATAAGATAGAAAAGCGCGAGAGTTTTTCTATCTCGCGCGCACGTTGCCCTATGATGAAAGCGGTACTCAAGACGCTGGCGATCAGCTTCGGCGGCGGCCTCGCGCTGGGCGCCGGAATCCGGCTGACGCAAGGTCCCGCCAAATCCCGCCGCGAACCGCCCGTCGATCTCGACCCGCTGCTAGACCGCCTCAAGAGCGTGGAGAGCCGGATCGTTGAAATGGAGGCTGAGCCGCGCCCCCAAACCGCTTCCATGCCCTCCATGGTCGCTGAACAAACCCTCGCGGCGTTCGAATCCAGACTGGCCGCCCAGCTTGCAGACGTCGAGCAGGTGCGCGGCGGGTTGAGCCACGTCGAGAAACGGCTGAGCGAAGTGGATGCGGAGATCCCGGCGATTGTCCAATCCACCGTCGACCTTCGTTTCCGGGACGTTCAGAACAACCTGCAGCTGGGCTATGTGGAAGCGCAGAACCGGTCCATGGCGGCGTTCGTGGAGACCTTCGAGAGCAAGGTGATAGAGATCCCGGCGATCGTCCAATCCACCGTCGACGTTCGCTTCCGGGAGGTCCGGAGCGAACTGCAGCACGATTTTGAAGAAGCGCAGAGCCGGTCCATGGCGGCCTTCGTCGAGACGCTGCAGAGCAAGGTCGTCAATCGCATCAATACCCTTGAGACGAATCTTTCCGACCAGTCCGATGCCATCGGGAAATTGCGAGATACTTCGCTGCGAACCGACGAAAATCTCCAGAAAATGCTGGTGGGGATCGAGCGGCTGGTGGAGCAGGGACGAACCCGGCAGGCCCCTCCGGAGGCTCTAGTCGTTTCTCCGGCGCAGCCTTCTGAGCCGGCCCCGGAACCGGCAGAGGCGCTTCGAGAAGCCGTCGACCAGCCGGAAAAAATAGCCGCGCATTTGACCCAGGTTCGGCAGGAAGTTGTGAATCCGCACCTCCAAGAGGGCCTGCCGGAGCCTGAACCCGTTCTGGTTTCTGAAGCGCGCAGCATTTCAGCCCCGGCGCCGGTAACCGTAATCGAGCATACCCCTCAGGTCGAGGAAATCCACAGCAATGGGAAACCAGCCGTCGAACCGGTTGTCGCCGAAGCACCCCCAGCCGAAGCGGTGACCAAGCGCGAATCGGCGGGCGAATCCGAGGAGTCCTTCGAGTGGGTCAATCGAATCGGACTCGAGCTGCTGACGCCACAACCCAAGCCGCGGCTCGGCTGGCGCCTTCCGTTGGCTGTGGGGCTGGTGGCGGGTCTGATTCTGATTGCCGGTCTGCTCTACACGGGAGTGCTGCAGCGTTTCCTCAGCTCCAGCGCTGTGCAGCAAACCTCCACCCTGGCCTCTACCGCTCCGGAGCCTGATTCCCAGGCCTCGAACGCCCCACGCTCACGGGAGTCGGCGGCTTCGAACGCCAATGCTGCGTCGCTCGTGGCGCGGGGGCGCGATTATACGCGCCGCAAGGAATGGGCGCAGGCCGAAGCGGCGTTTCGCTCAGCCCTCGAAGCCAACCCTGCCAACCGCGACGCCGCGCTGGGCCTCTCTGACGTGCTGTATCAGGAACAAAAATACGAAGAGAGCGCCGCCGTCCTCAATCAGCTCTCCTCAGCGAGTAAGTCGCAATAGCTCCCGGCAAATAGGACCCTCAAACAAAAACAGCGCACACTTTCGTGTGCGCTGAGAAAATGTTTAAGGATCGGTGCGGACTAAACTGAAACCGGAACTTCCGACTTGTCGCTCTCCACTACATGAGACTGGAGGGAGTAGATCGAGTCGAGAACTTTTTCCATCAGTTCGTCGCTTTGCGCCACCGTCGTCTTCAGAACCTCGATGGAGCGCACCTGCTCGGAGAGCTTGTTGTCGAGTCCCGACATCGTGCTCGAGAGCATCTCTTCCATGGTGCTGACCACCTGTGCCAGCGTCGGCAGTTCCTTCAGCTTGGCATCGTGATCGCCGAGCCGGTTCTCTACCTCGGCCAGGCGGTGATCGTATCGGGTGGTCAAAGTCGCCACCGTCGATTCCAGAGACGCAATCGCAGCCACCGTCTCGGCAGAGTGGCCATCACTGTTCGCTTCCGTGGCCGTGCGGCGGTTCCCCGCAATCTCGAGTTCCGCAAGCCTCGCCTTGAGGTCCTCAAGGGACTCCCGCAGAGGGCCGGAGTCCGGGGAAGCGGTGGCGGTTGAGCGTGTTTTCCAAAGCGCTGCCCCAATCGAAATCCCCGTCAGAATTAAGGCAGAGTGTTGGACTAAGTTTTTCAGTCTCGGCATACAGGGTGAGTATACTACAGAAAATTCTTAGAATCCACTAAGGAATATACCCGCTTGTAAGATCTTCTCCTAAATGTTCATCCTAGTGTGTAAACCTTGGTTAACTAGGAGATTTCGGATTGGATCAGATTCCGGGCCCGGCGTCCAGCGCCACCGCTTGGGAACGGCTTTTCTTGGAGTGCGACAAGCAAGGCCGCGTCCTATGGATGAACCAGCGGGCACGGGCGCGCCTCGGCCCGGTAGAGAGCTTGTTTTCATCACTTCCGAGCCAGCATGTCCCTGAAGCCAGCAAACTGATCGCCTCCAGGACCGAGAACGGGTGCGCCCTGCTTTCCTCCCTGCAAAGCGCGGACCGCCCAGTGCGGATACCGGTTCGTTTGGTGCTGCTGCTGTCCCTGCAGGACCGGGTGGTCCTTTCGGCAGAAGTTCGGTCCAGGTCGGCGGACAAGCTTCCCCGGCAGCACGAAATCCTCCGCGTTCTCCTTGGCCTGCAATCCAATGCGGTGCGCAAGTACTTCCGTCTGCTGGAACTGGAAGAGTCGCTGGCGGGCCTTCGCCAGTCATCGCGTTCGGTGGGTGCCAGAATTTCACAGGCCCTTGAAACCGAACGCACACGTTTGGGCAGGGAACTGCACGCCGGTGTGGGCCAAGCTCTTGCGGGGATTAAGCTTCATCTGGAATTAATTGCCAGGGAGACACCAGAGTTCGCCGAGGCGGCACGGAAGCGCCTGGACACCATTCAGTTGCTGACCGATCAGGCGCAGAGCGAGGTCCGGTCGGTTTCCCAACGGTGGCACTCGCCAGATTGGCAGGGGCTGGACCTGGCGGGAGCCATTCACTCACTATGGGTTACAAGCGGGATACCGGAGAAACTGGGTGCAACCCGTGCTACACTTGAACTCCACCCTGTTGATTCGGATTTGCCTGACGCGGTTCGGTTTACAGTTTACCGCGCAGCCCAGGAGGGGCTGACAAACGTGATACGCCATTCCGGCGCCACCGAGGTAAGGCTGGAACTGAGTCAGGGAGAAGATCAGATTTCCCTGGTTTTAGAGGACAACGGGATTGGCTTTGACGCGCGGGAAGTGTTGCATGGTACCGTGCACCCCGCCATGCGCGGCATCGGCCTCCGTGCCATGCACGACGAAGTGCTGGGGCTGGGAGGACGATTTGAGGTCCGCAGCATGCCGGGCAATACAAGATTGGCAATCGCACTCCCCATTACGGAGAATCGATGACGCAGCAACCTAAACCGATTTCGATTGTCCTGGCCGACGATCACTCCATCGTTCGCGAGGGGCTCGCCGCATTTTGCGACGCGCGCCCTGAGCTTCACATTGCCGGACAGTGCTCGGACGGCATGGCGGCAGTAGAAATGATCAAGTCGCTGGCTCCTGACTTTGCGATCATTGATCTTCACATGCCTAAGTTGCACGGCCTTGAGGTGATCCGCAAGGTCCGGGAAGCGAACTGTCCATCTAAGCTGGTGGTTCTCTCCATCAGCCGTGATGAAAAGATGGTGCTTGAGGCGTTACGGGCGGGTGCTAATGGTTACCTGCTGAAGGACGGGCCGGCGCGCCATTTGCTCGACGCCATCAACTACATCCAGGATGGCGGAGTCTACATCTCTCCGCTTCTGCGGCGCGAGTATCTGCTGGAGGCCCCTCGCAAACCGGCAGTCGAAGATCCCCTGGGCTCGTTGAGCCGGCGCGAATACGAGGTGTTCTCGTTCCTGGTGGACGGCATGCGACCCAAAGATATAGCCAAACTGTTGGATATCAGTCCAAAGACCGTGGATACCTATCGTTCCAACATCATGCGCAAACTGGGTATCCACGACCTCGTGGGACTCGTGAAATTCGCCATCAACCGGAATCTCACCTCGGTTTCGAACCCCCAAGTCACATCCTGAAGTTCGCGGCGTTAGTCGATAGAAGGCAGCGAAGGCCACTCAGAGAGCAGCCCCCGCCGGAGGAAAGTTGTGTTGAAGTTGGCTGCGGATTTTAAGGCGGGATTTTAGGAGGAGGGTTGTGAATAAGCTTCCATGGAGCGGATCACGTGTTCCAGAGCCGCCCGGCGCAAACGAAGGCGTTCCAATGCCAAGTGCGGCGCGGCGCACGAGCTAGAACCACGATACGGGTTCGGTTTTTCGGCATGGAAGCGTCGGTAGTCTTCGAGAACGCGGATTAATCGAGTGCCCCGTGCCTTTCGCTCATACAGCATTCCGAGCGCGCTGGCAATCGAGTCTTCAAATCCAATTTGTGCTGAGTAAGGCATGCGTTTTTTCCTATTCACTCCTAAGTGTTATCCGATAGACATAAGATATAGCCGATCTGTTGTCGAATGCAATAGTTTTCTTTAACAAAAAGAACGACTTAGCCGGTAAAAGTCGGCTTACGACTCCGGTTCTGGGTTGGATTTCCGACAAGGCATTCACCTGCTTTGATTTAGCCCAAGATGCCGTTGTGCTAGCATGTTCGCTATGTCGCAGTCGAAGGCGCTGATCAGCGGGATTACGGGGCAGGATGGCTCGTATTTGGCGGAATTTCTGTTAGGCAAGGGGTACGAAGTGCACGGTATTGTGCGCCGGGTGGCGATCGAGGACCCGGAACACAGGCTGGCCCGGCTGGACGCGATCCGTTCCCGAATCAAGCTGCATGCGGCATCGCTCGAGAGTTATGCCAGCATTCACCAAGTGGTGGCGAATGTGCGGCCGGACGAATGTTATCACCTGGCGGCGCAGAGCTTCGTGAGTTACTCGTTCGATGATGAGTTCTCCACCTTGAACGCGAACATCAACGGCACACACTACATGCTGGCGGCGGTAAAAAATGTGGTGCCGCAGTGCCGCTTTTATTTTGCGGGATCGAGCGAGATGTTCGGTAAAGCGGAGGAGGTGCCGCAAAACGAGCGAACGCGGTTTCACCCGCGGTCGACATACGGCATCAGCAAAGTGGCGGGATTCGAGCTGACGCGCAATTACCGCGAAGCTTATGGCCTGCACGGGTCGAACGGCATTCTGTTCAACCACGAGTCTCCGCGGCGAGGGTATGAATTTGTCACGCGCAAGATCACCTCAGGCGTGGCGAGGGTGGTGGCGGGGCGCTCGAGCGAGCTGCGGCTCGGCAACCTGGACGCCAAGCGCGACTGGGGACACGCGCGCGAGTATGTCGAGGCGATGTGGCTGATGCTGCAGCAGGAACAGCCCGACGATTACGTGATTGCCACCGGTGAGACACATACCGTACGTGAGTTTGTCGAGTTGGCCTTCGGGCTTGCCGGCCTGAATTACCGGGACTACGTGGCTCCGGATCCGGAACTTTTTCGCCCGGCTGAGGTGAACGTGCTGCTGGGCGACGCCAGCCGCGCAAAGGAGAAGCTCGGCTGGTCACCCCGCACCGGCTTTGAGGCGCTGGTGCGCGAGATGGTGGAGGCGGACTGCCGGCTGCTGGGTGTCGAGCCCAAGGTTCGGGCGAGAGTCGGCTGAAGGAAGCTGTGGACTGAGGAGGGGACAGGCTGGACTGTCCACGATGAAGCCGCGCGACGTGTGGTTTCGGTGGATCAGTCGGTTACAGCTATTTTCAAGAGATTGGAGCCAGTCCCGGTGGGCTAACGGAGAACCACGGGTGTGAAGGACGCATTACCCAGCCAGAACGCAGCTTCGCCGATGCCGACTCCGTCAAGCGCGAAGTTGCCGTTCATGTCGAGAATCCAGTAGCCGGTACGATACACGCCGATATTGGATTTTCCAGAACCGCTCCAATCACCAGCCACTGGAATATCACCGGCTTGGCCGAAGTACGCCGTCTGATCCGCGATCCCGTCCCCATTGGTATCCAGGTACCAAGTGCCGTTGAGGAACAGGCCGGCCTTGGTTGTTCCGGAGGCGGTCCAGTCTCCGACCACGGGCGTATACGATGAGTTCCCGAACCAAAAGCCGGAATCTCCGGCACTGGCGCCGTCCCACTGGCCGTTGCCGTTGAGATCGAGCATCCAATAGCCGCCGCGGAAGACGCCGATCTTGGTCTTGCCGTTTCCATTCCAGTCTCCGACGACCGGCTTGTCGCCGGCTTGGCCGAAGGTATAGAGGCAATCGCCACCGGCAGCGCCGTCCCAGACGCCGTTGCCGTTGCAGTCGAGCAGCCACTGGCCGCTGCGAAAGACGCCGATCCTGGCGGCGCCGGAACCGGTCCAGTCTCCGACGACGGGAACATCGCCAGACTGCCCAAACGTGAAGATCTGGTCGCCGGGCGGCGTTCCATCGAAGCCGCCGTTGCGATTGCGGTCGACGTACCAGGAGCCGTTCAAAAAGACGCCGGCCACCCAGCCCGAAGAGATCTTGGAAACAAAGCCACCGTAAGCTCCTCCGTTAAAATTCTGAACCGGGTTGAGCAGGGGCAGGTCGCCCGATTGCGTGAGGCCGACGACATAGGCATTGCCAAGCGCATCGGCGGCGATCCCGTAGCCGGCGTCGCTGCCGCTACCGCCCAGGTACGTGCTCCACACGGCTGCTGCGCCGGCGGGGTTCAGCTTGGTAACGAATGCGTCATACGAACCCGCATTTCCGGATTGGAAGCCGCGCAGGCTGAGAAAATCGGAGGAGGCGGTGTAACCGGCGACGTAGGCATTTCCGAGGAAATCGACGGCGATTCCGGCGGCGTAATCGACACTGCTGCCACCGAGATAGGTTGAATAGGCGAGCGCATTTCCGGCCGGCTTCAGCTTGGCCACGAAGGCGTCGCTTCCGCCGCCCAGGTAGGCGCTTTGCAGTACGCCGGCGGTGACGGGGAAGTTGGCGGAATTGGTGTTGCCAGTGACGTACGCGGCGCCGGTTGCATCGAGGGCGATGCCGGTTCCGGCTTCCATCGAGCCGGCCGCGCCACCCGAGCCGCCTAGGTACGTGCTATAAGTGAGCGCATTTCCCGATGGACTCAGTTTGGTGATGAAAGCGTCCTGGTTGCCGCCGCTGGCGGCTTGCACCGGCGAGGCGGTGGGGAAAGTGGTGGACGTGGTGCCGCCGGTGACGTATGCGCTGCCTGCGGCATCCACCGCAATCCCAGCGGCGCTATCGCTTCCGTTGCCGCCGAGGTATGTGCTGTAAACCAGACTTCCGGACGGACTGAGTTTGGTGATGAACGCATTCTGCTGACCCTTAATACTGGTTTGATACGCACTGAGAACAGGGAAATTGAACGAGTAAGTGCCGCCCGCTACGTAGGAGTTGCCCGCGGAGTCCACCGCTATGGCGTTGCCGCTGTCGGTGTTGGAGCCGCCGAGATACGTGCTGTAGATGAGGGTGTTGCCGGCGGGGTTCAACTTGGCGACGAAAGCGTCCTTGGCGCCTGCCATAGTGGATTGCATGGGGGATGCGGTGGGAAAGGCCGATGACGAGGTCCAACCCGTGACATAGGCGTCGCCGGAAGAATCGACGGCGATTCCAAAGGCGCGATCATCGCCGCGTCCGCCGAGATAGGTGCAGTAGATCAGGGTGTTGCCTCCGGGACCGAGCTTGGCCACAACGGCGTCGACGCTGCCGCCAATCTGGGCGCGCACGGGGTTGACGGTGGGCAGATCGGAGGAGGTGGTCCATCCGGCGACGTAGGCGTCACCGGCGTTATCGATGGCGACAGACGTGAGGGCGTCCATGCTGCTTCCGCCAAGGTACGTGCTGTAGGAAAGGACAGGGTCGATGACGAGCGGCCGCGCCGGATCGTAAGCACCGATGCGGAAACCGACGGTTCCATCGGGCCAGATGCGGAATGCTCCTTCGACGTTGTGGCGCGTGCCCGAGATTTCCTGATAAATGACAGGTGCGTTTTCGCGGAATTCGCCGGCCGAGCCGGCGAGCACGAGCGCGCCCGTTGCGTCGAGATGCGCCACGCCTGAGCCGTCATACTGCATACGAATGGCGGAAGGATCGGCGCCGGGCGCGAGGAAGAAGTCCGACTTCAGGCGTCCGCCGGAGGTTGAGTAGACGAGATCGATGCCGGGGAAGATGCTGCGATAGGCGACGCCGCCGTACGTGGGGAGGTCGACACGCCACTCGCTGGGAGCGCCGAGCATGAAGTTGACGCGGGCCGCCATGGCGCGGATGCCCTCCATGGCGGGCGCGGGGTTCGCCCCGGGGAAACTTACGCGGAAGCTGCTCTGGCCCATGGTGAGCATCAATTGATTGGCGCTGAAATAGCCCGTGAGGGCCGGGCCCTTCACCATGTAACGGACCGGCGCGCTGGCGGTTTGGTCGGCGCCGAATTGGCCGCGGTTTTCGACGAAGTAGACGGGAATCTCTCCATAGCCGGCCTGCGCGGGCTGGACCAAGAAGCCCGACGCGACGCACCAGGCGGTGGCAATCCAGAAGCGGGCGGTGGGGAACTGCGGTACTAAGCGATCACGCTCGATCATCAGCGACTCCTCAGGTGTTTAATCGGTGGGAGGGGCGGGGAGGTTTAGGGGGGATCGAGCTGAGTTTGGGGATCTTGCGGAATTAGGGAGGGCGCGCGAGTCAGGCTGTCGCCTTTGCTAATGAGAGAGTGCGGCGGGACAGAGAGAATCAGGAGGTACGAGGACAGATCTGGCCGAGCATGCTCGGCCACTACAACGGGTCAGGAGCGCGCCTGTAGAATCACGCTCCAGGGGTGCAGTCCAGCGGTTTGACGTACGATAAATGCGTCTGTCCCCTTTCCCGTAAAATGAAACCGATCTGCACAACTTCCGAGCGGCCCGCTATCCGACAGAAACGGTCTTGGCAGTTACGACGATTCGGGCGTCGGTTTCGAATGACGATGCGGATTCACGATCCGGTCCAAAGTATTTACATGGTCCCTAAATCGCTCGATTTCCTGTTCAAAACTATCTAGGAATCCGAGGCATAGAGCGATCATACCGGCTAGTAAGCTGTCCCGGCGATTTTGTTAGCCGTGATTCTTCGTTTGGGATCGGTGTAGGTCCAGCGGAAGGGTCGTGCCGATTTGGAGTAGGCGCGGATGTATTTCCGCAGCTTCTTGCCCAGATCTGCCACCGAGGTGAATACGCCGCGCGCAATCACGTCCCGCTGGATCTTGGCGAACCACAGCTCGACCTGGTTCAGCCACGACGAATACGTCGGCGTGAAGTG
>JAIQFK010000028.1 GCA_020073305.1 Terriglobia bacterium | reverse complement strand
CAGTTCTCATGCCGCACTAGCCTTGGGTATCGGCCCTTGTTGCGCAGCCGCTCGCTGCCGCAGTGCGGGCACGATTTCAGCCCGTTATGCCGGGCAGAAATCCTCACCCCACCACCGCTGATCTGTAAATCGGTAATCTCATAGTCGGGCAGTCCTAATACGATCTCTGATTTGATCAAAACAATTCCTCCAAGAATGTTTTATCAAGTCAGGAATCCTGGGCTGCCCCCATTTCTGATGAAGAGCCAATCCCACTCCTTAATGAGAGTGCCGCGGGACTACTTTTCGCAAGTCGCTGTACGGCACCGCAAACTCCAAGCACGCTCCGGTCTCGAGCTGGCCGACGTGCTCCCGATAAAGTTCCTGCCAGGGCGAATCGTTCTTGAGCTGCGGGGGCTTCCATTCTCTGCGGCGTCGCTCGATTTCCTCGTCACTCAAGAGCACATCCACCCGGCGATTGCGAAGATCGACCCGCACTTTGTCGCCCGTTTCGAGAATTGCCAGATTTCCACCGGCTGCGGCCTCCGGCGATGCGTTGAGAATCGAGGGACTATCAGACGTGCCGCTTTGCCGGCCGTCACCCATGCACGGCAGCATCGTGATACCCCGGCTCACCAACTCCCCGGGCGGCGTCATGTTAACCACCTCCGCCGAACCTGGATAAGCGATGGGGCCGGCTCCCCTCACGACCAGCATGGAAGTCTCGTCGATTTCGAGCGATGGATCGTCGATGCGGCTCCGGTAGTCCTCGGGTCCCTCGAATACAATCACCCGCGAGACAAAACAGTCTTCGGAACCTGGCGTCGCGAGAAACCGCCGCCGGAAATCTTCACTGATGACGGAGGTTTTCACCAGCGCGGATTGGAACAGATTTCCACTGACGACCAGAAACCCGGCTTTTTCCTTGACGGGCTTGCCGTAAGGAAAGATGACCCTGGCATCCAGACTGCGGGCATGGCCATAGTTCTGGAGAACGGTCTTGCCGTTAACAGTCAGGGCGTCGGCGTGGATGCGGCCTGCCCGGATCAGTTCCCCAAAGATGGCCGGCACGCCGCCCGCACGGTGAAAATCCTCCCCCAGAAACTCACCTGCCGGTTGAATGTTGGCGAGCAGCGGGAGATTGTGGCCGATGGTCTCCCAATCATTCACATCCAGCCGCACACCCATGTGCCGCGCAATGGCGATCAGGTGCGGGGGACAGTTGGTGGAAGCGCCGATGGCGGACGCTACGGCGATCGCGTTTTCGAACGCCTCGCGCGTGAGCACCCGGCTGGGCGTTAGCTCCTCGACCACCAGCTCGACAATACGGCGTCCCGTTTCGTAGGCGATTTTCGCGCGCTCGGCATGGGGAGCCGGAATCGCGCCGCAACCAGGCAACGACATCCCCAAGGCTTCCGCCAGTGAGTTCATGGACAACGCCGTGCCCATGGTATTGCAGTGACCGGCGCTCGGCGCCGAGATAGCCATCCTGTCCAGCAGTTCCTGGGCGTCGATGACACCCGCGGCCAGAAGCCGGCGCGCATCCCAAAGCGCCATGCCGGAGCCCGCCAGCTTCCCATTGATATAGCTGTTGATCATGGGGCCGCCGGAAAGAACGATCGCAGGAAGATTGACGGTGGCGGCGGCCATCAGGCACGCCGGCGTGGTCTTGTCGCATCCGGTCATGAGCACTACGCCATCAAAAGGGTATCCGCAGAGAATCTCCACCAGGCCCAGATAGGCGAGATTGCGATCGAGAGCGGCCGTTGGACGCCGGCAGCTTTCTTGCAGCGGATGGATGGGGAACTCGAACGGGATACCGCCCGCGTCGCGAATCCCGTCTTTAACGCGGCCGGCCAAACCGACGTGTATGCGATTGCAGGGAGTGAGATCGCCGCCGGATTGCGCGATGCCGATCACAGGCCGCCCGGACTGCAGTTCCTTTCTCGTGATGCCATAGTTGCCGTAACGCTCGATGTAGACGCCTGTCTCTCCCGGTTCCGCCAGGTCGTTGAACCAGATTTCGCTTCGACGTCGTCCGTTGTTCTCGTCGGCCATTGTGCTCCAGTCTACACGATCCCCTTACTGGTGAATTTCACTATTTCGATGTCGTGTCATCGAGTGTCGCGGACCCGACCTTCTTCTCCAGCAGGCGCAGCGTGTTATCACCGGGAAACAGACTCAGCCCCTTGCGGATCACCTGGAGCGCGTCCCCGTACTTCCCGAGTGCCATTTGTTGAACAGCAACCGCCTCATAGAACTCGACGAAGTATGGGTTGGCTTCTCTGCCCTTCTCCAGCACTCTGATGGCATCCACATGCCGATCGTCACGGCCGTACAGTTCCCCGAGCAGCAGGAAGTCCTCGGGGGCCGTTGATCCCGCGCGGACCGCTCCGGCCAGGTGCCGGATACCTGCGCGCAAGCCTTCCCGAGTGTGGTCCGAGGCCGCTCTCCTGCCGAGTGCCGCGAGCACCATGGGGTCGCCCGGGGCACTAAGAGCAAGCTTGTCCAGCAGCTCGTTCTTTCTTGAAGTAAATTCTTTGTGCCCGTCGCGTATCAGATCCAGGTAGGCCCGGAGCAGTGTGACTTGAGGGATGCTGGACGGTGACTCGCCAGGAGCGGAGGTCAAGTGCAATAAACCGGTAGCGCCCGCCGCGTGCGACGAAAACGCTTCCTCGGGATAGAGCTCGCCCGGGCGTGCTGCGATCGAATGATCGGTAAGCGCCGCATGCGTGATGGTGGTCACCGTTCGTTTGGGCATGTGGCACGATGGGCAATCGTTGGCCGAGCTCTTCTTGACGCGCTCCGCAACTGGCAGTTTGCAGCCCTCCGGACGGTGGCAACTCAAGCATTTGGCGCGGTAGTACTCCACGGCCTCCAGGCCGGAAAGCTCCGCATGAGGATTATGGCATGTCATGCAGCTGAGCTTGCCCGCACTCGCGCGGTAGCACTTGCTGAGCCTCATCCCAAAGTAGTGCTCCACTAACACAGATTGCAGCGGCGAGTCGCTGTTGAGCGGCACCTTGAAAATAGATTCCACGGTGTCCAACCGAGTCCCCGGCCGGAAATCCTGTTCTTGCTTCCCCGGTTGCAATACGCGAACGTCACCGCCCTGGTGGCATTTCATGCAGATGTTGTCCGCCAGCCAACCCGGAAGACGGGAGGGATTCACAATGCTCGAATCGAAAGCTCCCGCGGGCCTACGGCCGGTCTGCCGCTCCGACACGTGCAGTTCGCCGGGACCGTGGCAATTCTCACAGCCGACCGCCATTTCGGCAAAAGGCGGATCGCGATAAACCCCTGCGAAAGCCGGCACCGGCTGGGGGCGGCCGCTATGGCAACCGATGCATTGGGCCAGAATCGGCCGCGTAAACCCATAATTCCGCAGTTCGTATCCGGGCGAGAGTCCCCAGGTTCGCGACTGCGTGTAGTACGTAAGCGGAGCCTCAAACAGGTGTCCATCGCGCTGTACGATGAAGCCGAAACCGTTTTCACCCGCCCCCACAGCGAATGCCAGCGCCCACGTCTGCCGAAAAACCTCTTTGCCATCCCGGTCCACGGCGTACTGGCTCTGGTAAAGCATGCCTTCTTTCCGAAAAACCTCGAAGAATTGCCCGGTGTCAGAGTCGAACAGGTTGAACGGCGCCGGCAGGCGCTCGAGCAGTGACTTGTCCTCGCCGGCAACTATGGACCGCCCCATTCCGGTCTTGTTGTAGCTGGCATAGATCTGCGGATGGCACGCGCCGCACACCTTCGATCCCACGTAACGGGTACCGGCGACCGCGTTTCGGAACGGGCCTGTTTGCGCCGCACGCGCCGTGGTTTGCCCACCAGTGGGAGCGAGAGCGGCAGGCAAAAGACATATGGTGGCGGCGGCCAGTTGCAGGGCTGCCCGGAGTAACCTCACATCGCGGCTACCGGACCTCAGCATCGACACTCTCGCCCGTACCCCGCTTCGCGTCGCGGAGTTGCTGCGCTTCTTCGAGCTTCGCGATGATGCTCTTCTCCTTCTGTCCGTCTGTCCGTCGTCCCAGCCTGAAGTAGATCCGGGCGAGGGCCACGTGAGCCGGCAGCACGTCCGGCCTTAGGCGCACAGCCTCCTCCGCCGGCCCGACCGCGCTCTTCAGATCCCCCTTCGACTCGTAGCTCAGCGCCAACTGCAGCGCCAGACCAGCGTTGGACGCATCCAGTTGCCGGGCGCGCTTGAGCTGCGCGATCGCCTCCTCCAGGCGCTCCGGACCCTCGCTCCGGAGAACCGCGGCAAACTGTTCGCTGTACGCCGGGTCCTTCGGGTTCATTTCCATGGCGTTCCGATACGCTTTCTCAGCTTCCACCAGCTTGCCCATCGTCAGGTACGAGTTGCCCAGTATGTAGTAGATCTGGTCCTTCCGTCGCGGGTTCATGCGGAGAAGCTTTTCCAGCGTCACCACGCTCTCAGAGATTTTCGCCGCACCATAATAAGCCAGTGCCATCTTGTATTGAAACTCCGGGAGCTGGCCGAACTTCGGCTCCACGCTCTTGAGAAATCCGAGGAGTTGGTTGTCCCGTTTCCAAAGCAGCAAGGTCTCGGCGAAGGCCATCGCATATTCGGAGGAGTCGGGGTCCAGATTCACCGCACGGCCCAGCAATTCGGCGGCTTCCTGGTAGCTTTTTTTGTTCAACACGATGATGCCGAGAGCCGCACATGCTTTCGCCTGGTCCGGCTGCTGGCTCAGGCTGGTGCGCAACACTCTCTCGGCGGCGTCGGCGTCTCCTTCCTCGATGAGGATGGCGCCCAGTTTGGTTTCGTCTGGCGGCCCCGCGATACCCGATCGCAGCAGTTCGTCGGTCTCCCGCTCCGCCTGAGTCCGATCCCGCATCTTCAAGTAGCACTCAATGAGTGAAACCCGGCTCGGTAACGCAAGCTGCGGAACATCTTTGAGCGAGACGAGGGGAGCGATGGCTTTCTGGTACTCGCCCGTCTTCATCAAAAGCAGGGCGTAGTTCTGTAGCGCGCGCGGCTCCTTCGGCTCGAGTGCAAGTCCCGCTTGGTATGACTCCTTGGCCTTTCCAACGTCACCCCGGTGCCAGTATTCGAGCCCTAAGCTGAAATAGACCTCGGCTCGCTGGGGCGCCAGCTTGCGCGCCGTCTCAAACGCGCGAATCGCGGCATCAGCGTCTTTGAGTTCCGCGCAGCTCACGCCGAGGTGGTACCAGAACGCCGGGTCTTTGGGCGAAGCCTTGACAGCGAGCGTCAACACGCGCCGCGCCTCCGCGTACTGTTGCTGTTCCAGGAAGGCTTTCGCCTCTTGCCACAAGGCCGCCGGGTCGGCGGATGCCTGAGCCGCGAAGAGGATGATGATCAGCACCAACATGGCGGACCCGGGCTAGTTCGGACTCGTCCCTGCCCCTTCTGTGACGGTCATGTAACGATCCATCTGCGGAGCGGTGATGCGGTCCACGCGATGGCTCGGCGCCGGCCACTGGACTTCCAGCCAGTCAATCTGCGCCTTGCCGGCCCCGATGATTTCACGCGGGTCGTTGGAGGATAGGAAACTGCCACCGGCGTTTTTGACGCGCGAAAATACTTTCCCGCCGATACTCCACCGGATGCGGGCTCCAGCCGCGGATGGATTTGTCGTCTTGGCCGCGAGTTGTAATCCCAGCCACTGGTTCTTCGCGACGGCGTTGTTCAGGAGCACGTGTGGCGGACCGCCGTTTTCTGTGAACACCACGTCCGCGTAACCGTCGTTATTCAAATCACCGATGGCCAGACCCCGCGCCGGATAGTCCTTGCGAAAGGTATCGCCCGCCGCCTCGCTTACGTTGTCGAACTTCTCCCCTCCGGCATTGTGCAGCAGCAGGATCGGCTCGCGATACGCGAATCCGAGATTGCTCTGGTCGATCAAATCGTTCGGATGTCCGTTGGATAAAATCAGATCCGGCCAACCGTCGTTATCGTAATCGAAGAAGCCAAGTCCCCAGCCGCTATACATTCGCGTGGCCGGCGCCAGACCCGTTTTCATGTTGACATCCTCAAACATTTCGTTGCCGATATTGCGGTAGAGAGAGGTCGTTTGCCCGTTGATGTTGGCCACCACCAGGTCGACGCGCCCGTCACGATCGAAATCCGCGGCGTCCACTCCCATCCCGGAGCGAGGCATCCCATCCGCGCTGTAACCCACGCCCGACTCCAGGCCGGCCTCTTCGAACTTCTCCCCGTGGCGGTTGACCCACAGATAGTTGACCATCGTATCGTTGGCGACAAACAGATCCATGTAACCGTCCCCGTTGATGTCCGTCGCCACCACGCCCCACGCCTTGCCGGCCCTGGATTGAATCCCCGTGGGTTGACTCACGTCCTGAAACTTGCCATCTCCCAAATTGCGATATAAGTGGCTGGGCCAGGGGGGCAGAAACTTCGGATGACAGTAGTACGATTGCACCTTCGGCAGGCTCCCCTTCCCTTCCTCATCGCCTCCGTAGGACTCGTTCTGTGTGCAAACTCTCTCTTTGGAGTAGTCGGCAAACTCTCCGATGAACACGTCCAGCTTCCCGTCGTTGTCGTAGTCAAACCAGACCGCGCTGGTTCCCCATTTCGGAGCCCGAAGACCGCTGGCCGCCGTCACATCACTAAACGTGCCGTTGCGGTTGTTGTGGTACAGCACCAGCTTTCCATATCCCGTGATGAGAATGTCCTGCCATCCGTCTCCATCGTAATCGCCGATCGCCACACCCTGGCCAAACAAGTCCGCGGTGATTCCCGCTTGCTTGGTCACATCCGTGAAGGTACCGTCGCCATTGTTCCGGTAGAGAGCATGGTCGAGCTTAGCCTTGGGAGTGTAAAAACTGGACGTGCCCGAGTTCACCACCAGGATATCCATCCACCCGTCGTTGTTGTAGTCGAAAATGGCGACGCCCGGCCCGGAAGTTTCCGGCAGGTACCGGTTGTTCGAACGGGCGTTTTCGTGGGTCCAGGTAATGCCACTCGCGCTGGGGGGAACTTCGCGGAATAGGGGTCCGATATCAGAACCTCGGGTGGCGAGCAGCAGCAAAAGCGGCCAATACGCGAGCCTCATTCCGAGATCGATTCTACATCGGGGAACCACATGTCACAAAAACGAAAGCGGCCTGCTGCGTCGTCAGACCGCCTGGAGGTGCCGGCTGAAACTCAGAAATACAGCTTCAGCGCGACCTGCATCAACCTGGCATGCACGTCAACATTGTTGTTTCGATCGCTCGTGATCTTGCCAAAGTTGGTGTCTCCGACCGTGCTATCGGGAGCGCTGAAGAAGGTTCGATTCGCCAGGTTGAAGATTTCCCACCGGAACTGAACCCGGTATCGCTCGCGGAAGGGAAAGTTCTTCGAGAACTGCGCATCGACATTGTTGTAGCCGGGCGACGTTAACCAGTTACGCCCCGAGGTGCCAAACGTTCCCGCCGCATTTGTGACGAAGGCGGCGGTATTGAAGTATTCATTCAGCCAGTCGTTCTTGGAGCCCTGGCGCTGGTTGAGCGGCTGTCCTGACACATAGTCGGCATGGTCCTGGCCGATTTGCGCCAGCGAATTGTTGCTCCCGTTCGAGCCCATCACCGTGAACGGCGTGCCCGAGTGGAGAATCCAACTTCCCGCGACTTCCCAATTCCCAAGGAGGAAATCGCCCACTCTCCCGAGGTTTTTGAGCGAGGGGCTCTGATATACCCAGGTGTTGTTCCAGATCTGGGGAACGCTCAAGTCCGAGTAGCCGCGATTTGCCCCAAGGCTGAATGGGTTTGAGATGGAACCCACATTCGACAGAGTCGCTACGCTGCTGACATCCAGGTTTTTCGACCAGGTATAGTTCGAACTGAACTGAAGCCCGTGCGAAAAATGTTTGTCCACGGAGATCTGAAGGGCATTGTAAGACTGCGTCCCTCCCGACGTATACCCGAGGACGCTGCCGAAGTTGGGATATATCGTGCGCTGGCCATTCGCTGCAAAGATTCCCGGGTTCTGCTCCATGGGCACGGGCAAGTGATAGGACTCTCTGCCGATGTAAGCCACTCGGATCAGGTAGTCTTTGTTGAATTCGTGCTCGATGCTTAGATTCCAGCTTTGGGAGCGCGCCGGCTTGAAATTGGGCGTGAAAGCCGCCTGTACGGACACGGGAGTCGTAATCGCCGCGTCGGTGGGCGGGTGGAAATTCGGCCCCGCGAACGGAGGGAATGGCGATTTGAAGCCCGTGGGAGCGAAGCACGCCCAGGGATCAGCAAACTTCACAATGCAGGGCTTAACCGAGGTGTAGTTGATATCGTACGTGGGGGCGAATGGAGCGTTCGGTCCCATGTGATTGTAGAACGAGTAATCATAGGGAAGAATGAACATACCGATGGCTGCGCGAATGCTCGTACTGGGGAGCGCCTTGGGCTGCCAGGCAACACTGATGCGCGGTACGATTGCCGGCCAATCGGAATTCCAGCCGCCCTTTGCCACCCCTGGGTCGCCGGCGTAGACCAAGCCCACTGGCGCGTTTGTAAACCGGGTGCTTTGGTGGCCCGGAAAGAACGCCGCCAGCTTGTCCTGCTCATACCGCGGCGCCACTTGGGGCTCCCACCGCACGCCAACGTTGACGGTGAGGTTGGGCTTGAGCTTAATGCTGTCCTGAGCGAAGGATGCGAATTGCAGGCCATGCAGCCGGTTGTATTCTCCACCCGATTGCTCGAACGACGCCAGGTCGCCCAACAGGAAGTCAGCGACCGCGTTGCCTGTCACCGAACCATCGAACCACATGAGCGCATCGGCGCCCCAGGTCGCATTCTCCAGCGAATACTGTGACAGGATGTTCACACCAGCCATGATCTGATGCCGGCCGGTATTGAGCGAGATCGTATCGTTGATGACCCAGTTGTGCCGGTCCTGCACCACCGGAATGGCCGTGATCCACGTGTTCCCCGCCGCAATCAAACCGATGGTCGGCGGAGTGCCCGGCGGTGAGACTATGTTGGCGCCCAGCAGGCTCGGGCTGATCGGCTTGCCGCCGGAGTCCACCAGCGTGGGCTGCACGCCGCTCTTGTTCTTGTTGAATCCGACATTGAGAGCGTTGACGAGATTCGGGCTGATGGTCCAAGTGTCATTGAAGGAATAATTGTGCGCCCGCGCCGTGGCGGCGCGCGTGGCCAGCGCCAGATTCCCCCCGCCGTTGTAGCCCGGGTTCTTGTAGTCGTCAAAGAAGTACCGCACGCTCAGTCGATTGTTGTTGCTGATGTAGTAGTCGCCTTTGATCGTAAATTCGCGGGAATCGTCGACCTCCACCTGCCCCGTGGTAATGACGTTTCCACCCGGATCGTCTGTCCGCGGGAGATACTGCAGCAGTTTCTGGCTCAGCGGATCGAACTGTGAGGTTGGGATCTGATTGTTCGGGTAAGGCTTGCCCGTGCTCGGATCGACGAGCTGCACCGGTACCTGGCTGAAGTCTCCACTCAATTGCTGGTTGTTGGGCACCACGCTCCCGCTGGCGCTTAATGCGGCGTGCTGGATGGTTTGCTGGAAATTGCCAAAGACGAACAGCTTATTGTGCTTGATCGGACCGCCAATCGAGCCGCCGAACTGATTTCGCTTCAGCGGATCCGCCTGGTGCGTGAAGAAGTCCGCGGAGTTCAGATTGTTGTTGCGAAGGAACTCGAACAACGCACCGTGCCACTCATTCGTCCCCGACTTGGTGGCGATGCTGACCACCGCGCCGGAGGTGAAGCCGTATTGGGCATCGAAGTTGTTGGTGGTGACGCGGAATTCCTGGGTGGCATCCGGGTTAGGAAATGGGTTCGCCGTGTTGAAGTAGTTGTTCATGTGGACCACTCCGTCCAACTGGTAGAACACGCCGCCCATGCGGCTCCCGTTCACCGACGCCGCGGTTTCGCCCAGCGGAAATCCGCTGCCCGCTCCCGGTAACGCGAGCCCGTTGATGGTGTTGGCGGCCGCCGCGCCGGGCACCGTGTACACGAGTTCGGCCGGATTGCGCCCATTGAGCGGCAATTCGACCACGGCCCTTTCGTTGATCACCTGCCCGATGGCACCTGTGGTGGTGTCTATCTCCGTCGCTTCAGACTTCACTTCGACGGCAGACGTCAATTCCCCGACCTTCAGCATGAAACTGACGGTCGCCACCTGGTCGGCCGTGAGGCCCACGCCGGTACGCGTTTCCGTCGAAAAACCGGAGTGCGACGCGGTGATATCGTACGCTCCAACAGGCAAGAAGGGGACCGAGTAGTTTCCTTCCGTCATCGTGGTCAATCTTGTGACCTGCCCGGTCTGCAGACTCCGGATCGAGATCTCCGCTCCTGCGATCACGGCGCCACTCGAATCGGTGACGGTTCCGTTGATGGTGGCGTGCGCTTGCGCGTAGGCAAGATGGCTACCCCACAGCAACAGCCCGATTCCCCAAATGGCTGCGGTTCGGCGATAGACGTTTGACCAAGACAGTACAGTGGCTTGTGTCCGCAAAGAATTCGTCTCCTCTCTGGACAACGGTGTCCGCCCGTTCACGAGCATTCAGACCTAGTGTGTTGACCTAGATAACATGAATCGATTAGCGCGTCAACAGAATTTTGAATCATGTGTTCTGTAATACGGAACGAAATCGACTTGACACCATCGACTGACGCTTCGGCTCCTAGTCGCGCGCGTATTTCAGAATGCTATTCCTATTGACAAAACTAATCGACCCCCATTATTTTTAGAGGGCAACACCACAGACCATGGTCAATAAACTGAAATTGCTCGTGGAGAGCGGCACACCTGCGATCGGAAGCTGGATCGGCTTCACGGATCCCTACTCGGTTGAAATCATTGCGGATGCGGGGTTTGACTGGCTGCTGATCGATACCGAGCACTTCCCCATCAGCCGCGAGAGCCTTCGGACCATTCTCGTAGCCATGAAGGGGAGTTCGAGCGTCCCCGTCGTCCGCCTGCCGAGCAATTCGCCGGACCATTTTCAAACCGCCCTGGATCTGGGCGCGCAAGGGGTCGTGGTGCCTATGGTCAGCTCTCCACTGGATGCAGCGCAGGCCGTCACCTACTGCCGTTATCCTCCGCTCGGAACCCGCGGATTCAGCCCGACGCGAGCCAGCCGGTACTTTCAGGATCTGGAACAATACGCCGAAACGGCGAACGGCCAGATTTCCTTGATCGTGCAGATCGAAACCCCGGAAGCCGTCGCCAACATCGACGGAATTCTCGCCACCAGCGGCATTGACGGTATTTTCATCGGGCCGTCCGACCTGGCGAGCTTCATGAACCTGCCCGCACAGACGAATCATCCGGACGTGACGCGCGTGGTGGGGCAGCTCATCGAGAGCGCCTGTGCCCACTCAATGCCGTTTGGATTGCCGACGTGGACTCCGGACGAGTTCTTGAGTTACGTGAAGCGCGGCGCACGCCTGCTGACGCTTGGCAGCGACCTGCACTTTCTGGCAAACGGCGCCCGATCGAGTCTCTCCGGGATTCGTCAACTGCTGGACGCGAACCCCGGCGCGGGCCTAGACCTGCACGCGGCGCGCCACGACGGACAGCGCTGAACGCGCTCAAACAGCGGTTGGCTGGCGAGTGCCATCGGTCCTGCGGCGGCCATGCCCCGGCGACGTACTGGAAATCTCCGCATCCCCGGCGTACCCCAGCTCCGAAGAAAGCCGGCTGGCTGCCCGGAGAAGGTGCTCCTTCAACGTGATCAGGATGTCACCGCGCTGGCGCTGCGTCGGCAGGGAGAGGCTCATAGCGGCAACCACATTCCCAGTGTGGTTCCTCACAGCGGTTCCTATACAGACTCCGCCCACTACATTTTCCTCGAAATCGTAAGCCACGCCTTCCTGCTGCACCTTCCGCAGGTGATCCCAGAGCTTTTCCCTGGAAGTAATGGAATTCGCCGTAACCGCTTTCAACGTCTCCATACCGTCATAAACTTTCAGGAAGTCTTTCTCGGAGAGCGCAGCCAACATCGCCTTTCCCAGTGCCGTACAGTGGGCCGGACAGCGGCTTCCCACCGCCTCGCTCATACGCAGCCGTTGCGTGGACTCGCACCGGGCGATGAACACCACTTCGGTTCCTTCCAGGACCGCGAGGCTGGCCGTCTCATGGCACGCTTGCACCAGTTCGCGCAGAATCGCCCAACCGTGGCGGATCAACAGATTCTGCCGCACCAGCAAATCGCTCCACCGCAGAATGCGCGCGCCCAGAGCATAATTCGACGTGCTGGGATCGAACCAGACCAGATCGAACTCACGCAGCGTGGCGAGCAGGCGATGAATCGTGCTCTTGCCCATCTTGAGTTCTTTACTGAGGACAGCGATGCTGGTGCCGTTGTCCGGCCGCCCGAGCGCGTCAAGGAGTCTCAACGCTTTAGCAAGAGACTTGACAGGGTACTTAGCTTGAGCCAATGCTCCAACAACTCCTTCCTCCGGGCGTGTCGTATGACAGAACTCCAGAATAACATGCGGAACGATACGCTCCGCGGCAAACGCACTCTAGACGAACGAAACGGCCACCTTGCCCATGGGCTCGCTGCGCGATTCCACCAGCGCGAGCGCCTGATCGAACTCGTGGATGGTCGTCCGATGGGTAATCAGGTCCCCCAGCCGGAGCTTGCCTGAAGTGAGCCACTCTAGCGTGCGCACCCAGGACTCCGTTGTGTAGCCCAGTATGCCCTCGATGTGCAGGTCGCGCGTCACAAACAAGTTCGCCGGTATGTGCAGGATGAGCGAATCTGGCGAGCCGCCGATGGACACGATCGTACCGCCTGCGCGAACCATCTGGATTGCCATTTCGAGCGGCCTGGCGCCGCCCGCGCAGACCACCACGATATCCCAGCCGTCCGAACCACTTCGTTCTGTTAGTTCGCGAGCGTCTGCGCCGACAACGAATTCGGTGAAGCCGGCGCGGTCGGCCATGGCGCGTTGCGTGGGCGCAAGATCAATGCCGAGCACGGCGGCGGGGTCGTACAACGCCAAAACTCGCGCGGCGATCAGTCCGATGGGACCACAGCCAATGACGGCAGCGGCGCTTCGCGGTTTGGGATGAGCCCGCTCCATGCCTCGCACAACGGTCGACGCCGGCTCGACCATCAAAGCTTCGTCCAGGCCGATGTGCTCCGCCACGAGATGACACGACCGCGCCGGGGCCGCGACATACTCGGCCAGGCCTCCGTTATGCGTCATCCCAATTTGCTCGTGTCCCGGGCACAGATTGAATTCGCCGGCAAGGCATCGCGGGCACTGGCCGCACGGGAGGTACCCTTCCACCGAAACACGATCGCCCGGCCGACAGGTGGTGACGCCGGATCCCACTTCCTCCACGACGCCGGTCCATTCGTGTCCCGGCACTACCGGGTAACGCGCGAAACCTTTGGGCATCCCGCCCCGCAGAATCTCCAGATCGGTGCCGCAGATCCCGCAATAAGCGGTGCGGATCACGACTTGCCCCGGTCCGCAGCGCGGGTCAGGCACGCTTGTTAGTTCGAAATGAGGAGGTGCGGTGATGAGAATCGCTTTCATACCGGCTGCCAAGTTTCAGAGTGGACCCATGCTATGCCCACCACATTTTGGCGAGTTTTTTGCGAATGAGGATCTGGTTCAGGAAAGCCGCCGCCTTTTCCAGGCCATCTTCCACCGACATCAGACTGTCTTCATGCTCGATCGAAATCACGCCATCGTACCCAACCATGGACAGTGTCGAGATGAAGTCGTTCCAGAAGTCCGGTCCGTGGCCGAAGCCCACGGTGCGGAACATCCAGGAGCGGTTGGCTTCATCGCCGTAGGGCTTGGTGTCGAGAACGCCATTGAGCCGCGCGTTGGACTCGTAGACGCGCGTATCTTTGGCGTGCACGTGGAAAATGGCATCACCGAGCTTCCGCACGGCGAGGCACGGATCGATGCCCTGCCAGAACAGGTGGCTCGGATCGAAATTGCATCCGACGTTCGCACCCGCTTCCGCGCGGAGGCGCAGCAGAGTTTCCGGTGAGTAGACCACGAAGCCGGGATGCATCTCGAGGGCCATGCGCACGCCGTGATCGCGCGCGAATTGCGCCCGTTCGCACCAGAAAGGAATCACTCGCTGCTCCCATTGCCACTTGAGAATTTCGGGGTAATCGGGAGGCCAGGCCACGGTCACGAAGTTCGGGTACTTCGCATTTTCCGAATCGCCGGGGCAACCGGAGAAGTCGATCACCGTGGAAACGCCCAGCTTCTCGGCCAGCAGTATGGTCCGGCGCTGCGTATCGGCATGCTGCTGGCCCATGGCCGGATGCAGCGCGTTGCCGCCGCAGCCCAGCGCGCTGATGATCAGACCCGCGTCATCCAATTTCCGGCGAAGCTCCGCCAGCTTGTCGGGCTGGTTGATCCAATCCGGATGCACATGGGCGGGCGCGCCGTAGTTGCCCGCGGCCAGCTCAACCGCCTGGATACCGAGCGGACGGATGCGCTCGATTACCTCATCGAGCGTGAGATCGGAGAAGAGCGCGGTGAAGAGTCCCAGTTTCATGCGAGTGTGTGTAAGGATTTCAGGCGAGCTTGTTCAAATACTCGAAACTCATGCGCGCGCTTTCCAGAGAGGGCCGGTCCCACATGTCCTGCTCGACGTAGTAATGCTTCACGCCCGCCTCAGGAGCGGCCGCAAAAATCTTCTTCCAGTCGATCACGCCGGCGCCGACTTCGGTAAACGGGTTACCTTTGAATCCACCGGTGGACGGTTTGTAGCCCGGCTTGAGGTCCTTGATGTGCAACATAGCAAACCGGCCGGGGTGATTGTGAAAATACTCCACCGGATCCTTGCCGGCGAAAGTGGTCCAGAAGCAGTCCATCTGCATCTTGACCAGATCTTTGTCGGAGGAGCGCAACAGCTCGTCGTAGGCCACTACGCCGTCATAAACCCGGTACTCGAAGTTGTGATTGTGATAAGCGAGCGTCATTCCGGCGTCGCGACACTGCTGGCCAAGATGATTGAAGAATTCCCCGGTGCGCTTCCAGCCATCGAGCGATTTCTGCCATTCCGAGCGCGTGGTGGACAGCATGTATTCCATCCCCAACTGGTGTGCGGTTTCGATGTTCCTGGCCCAGCCGGCATCGTCCTTGGGCGCTCCGAAGTGGCAACTAGGAGCACGCAGCCCCACGTCATCGAGGATCTTGCGCAACTCGGCAGGCTTGTGGCCGTAGAAATCCCCGTAGCCTTCGCCGCCACTCACTTCGATTTCCTTGTATCCAATGGCAGCGACTTTGCGCAGGGTGCCTTCAAAATCCGCCTTCAGATCGTTGCGGACGGTATACGGCTGCAGCCCGACGGGCAAGCCCAGCGGAGTGGCATAGGCTCGCGCGCGGCTGAATAGCAATCCGGCTGCGGCGGATTTCAAGAATTCATTGCGGCTGATTTTTGTCATCGGTTTTCTCACGCTACGCTCCAGGGTTTTCGGTATTCTTTCGTCAGATAGCGATTGGCTTCCTCGTCTCCGACGCAACGTTCCTGCTGGCCATCCCACGTCAGTTTGCGGCCCACTTTTTGCGAAATCACACCCAGCAGCGGCGCCACCGTGGACCGGTGCATGGTGGCAATATCCGAGTGAGGCTTCTGGCGCGAGCGAACACACTCGAGAAAGTTCAGCACGTGCGGATAATGTTGCGCGGAGGTGCCGCTGTGGATTACCGGCGTCTCGGGAACTTCGTCCACGCGGTTCACCTCGGGCCATAACGTGAATCCCCCGCGGTCCACCAGCAGCGTTCCTTCGGTTCCGAAGAACTCGATGCCGTGGCCGTGAACTCCGTCCTCATGCGAGTTCGTAAAGCGGGAACTGAACGTTACGATGAATTCCTTGCCGCTCACCGGCGATGCCGGGTACTCATAGAGCACCTCGAAGGTGTCCGGGGTCTCGGTGTTGTTGTCGGTTACGTACTTGCCTCCGGCGAAGGTAGCGGTGCGGGGCGAGTCCACGCCCATACCCCAATGCACGATATCGAGCAGGTGAACTCCCCAGTCGGTCAGCATGCCGTTGGCGTAGTCCCAGAACCAGCGAAAATTTGCGATGCAGCGGTTTCGATTGAATGCGTGCACAGGGGCAGGACCGAGCCAGAGATCCCAGTCCAGCCATGCAGGAGCCTCCGTGTCCGGAGGATTCCCCAGCCAGTCGACGGGGCGGTCCCAGTTGATCCATGTATCCACTCGCATCACTTTGCCGATTTTTCCGGCACGCACCAGCTCCACCGCTTTTTGGAAATGCTCGCCCGAGCGCTGCTGGGTACCCACCTGGACGATGCGGTTGTGACGCGCTGCGGCTTCCACCATCCTTCGGCCTTCATGCACCGTGTGCGAGACGGGCTTCTCGATGTACACATCCTTGCCGGCCTCGCAGGCCATGATCATGGGGATGGCATGCCAGTGGTCGGGAGTCGCGATGCCCACCGCGTCAATGTCTTTGTTGTCCAGAATGTGGCGAAAATCCTTGAACCCTCGGGCCTTCCCATTGGTCTTTTCGAGCGCCTGGTTGAGGTGCGGCTGGTACGGGTCGGCGATCGCGACCACGTCAACCTGTCCGGTGCGAATCATGTCGGCGAGGTCGGCCGATCCCATTTCGCCCACACCGATGAAACCCATGCGAATGCGGTCGTTGGCTGAGGTCGGTTTCTGCGCGGCGACAGCAGCGGCCGGTAACGCCAGCGCGGCAGTTCGAGCGGCGCGGCGGGCGAACTCTCTACGATTGAAGCGAGATGGCTCCATGTCTCCGTTTCCTAATTTTCAGAACTTTGTTCTGTATTGCAGATCGATGATATGATACGAGGCCGCTGGAGCGCAACAACGACCGCTACCGGCCTCCCTTATGTTGCCAGACTACATTGCAAAAGCTTCGCCGCGCCCCTCGGCATCTCGGGCGGCGTGGTACACCAATACCGCGCCGACCTACGCCGGCGTGTTCCTGTGGATCGGGTTCTATCAGTCGATCGCCAATGGGACATTGAACCGTGCCGGGCTGGGCTGGTCCCTCGCCGCCCTTTGCACGGCCGCACTCTTGTGTTTCGGCCTCTACTACTACGCACCGGCTATGTTGGGCATGAAGACGGGACTCCCGCTTTACGTGGTCGGGAGTTCCACTTTCGGAGCCAAGGGCGGATACTTGATTCCCGGCTTGCTCATGGGCGCGCTGCAGGCAGGCTGGTACAGTGTGTCGACCGATCTGTCGACCAAATTCATTTTGAAGGCGGCAGACAGGAACGCGGAGGCCGGAACCGGCGCATATATCCTCATCGCCGCGCTCTGGGCCTATTCGATGGCCTGGATCGCAGCCAAAGGGATTCGCTATGTGGGGCGAGTGGCGCTATTGGTCAATCTCATTCCGCTCGTGATGCTCCTGGTTGTGCTTTCCCGGACCTATTCCGGATTCGCGAATTACTCGCCGCCGCAGCGGGATACCCTCGGCGGCTTCATCCTGCTGGTTGAAATTGTCACCGGGTTCTTTGCCACGGCCGGCGCGGCGGGCGCCGACTTCGGCATGGAGAATCGGAACGCGCGCGACGTCCGGCTGGGCGGCCTGGTGGGAATCGGATTGGCGATACTCTACACGGGGGGCCTGACGCTTTTCGCGATGGCGGGAGCCCACAGCGGCAATCCCGCCCTTTCGTCCTACAACTTCGATGCGTTGATCGGGGTAATCGGCGGCCCACTCTCGCGCACCATTTTCATTCTCTACGCAATTGCGTCGGTACCCGGCGCGTGTTTCTGCGCCTTCATCATGGGAAACAGCTTTTCGACCATGCTGCCCAACTTGCGCCGGACGCCTGTCATCATGGCCGGGGTAACCGTATCGATCGTGCTGGCGTCGACGGGCGTCGCCTCGCACCTGGTGCCTTTTTTTCAGATCATCGGCGCGTCATTCGGTCCGGTGTGTGGAGCCATCCTGGCAGATTATCTGCTTTCAGGTAAAAAGTGGGCAGGACCGAGACAAGGAATCAATTTCGCCGGCTATGGGGCGTGGGCCGCGGGTTTTCTGGTGGGCATCGTACCTTTTCTTCCCGGTCAGATGGAATGGAAAGCGTACCTGGCGCCGGCGACGGTCTACAGCACCATCACCGGCTTCGTTGTTTATGTCCTTCTCGCGAAGATCGGCTGGCAGTCCGACCCGGTAGACGCCGCAACCGGAACGCAGCAGTGGCCGACGCGCTAGGTTAACGTCCAGCCCTTGCGGAAGGTTGGTTTGAGGTACTTGTTCGCTTCCGCATTGTTCGTGAACCGCATCTTGGAGGCATCCCACTCCAACTTGCCGTCAAAGCGGAGTGCGATTACGCCCAGCAGCATCCACTCCACGAAGGGAGCGGCGACGTTGAAATTGGAACAGGCCGGATCGCCTCCCTTACAAGCGCGGATCCAGTCGCGGTAGTGGCCGGGGGAGCGGGTGAGCAGCGGCTGCGGGAATTTGTAGTCCGCCATTTTCTCCACCGGGATGAGCCGCGTCTGCTCGCCGTAGGTGCCCGTGCTGATCATGCCTTTGTCGCCTATGAACAAGCTGCCATCAGGAGGCGGCACAACTAGATCAGAGCCGTTCTTGTCTTTCTCGAAAGTCTCCCAATTAAACACATTGCCGATCATTCCAGTGAACGGCCGCTGCCACGGAGGCCCCTGGGACGCTGTCTGACCCGCCGGCCGGCCGAAGGGCTTCCTGGGAAGATCGCCCAGCAATTCGCCCTCGGGCACGCCCGGGATCTTGGGCGTCTCTTTGAGCCCGTCGTGCCAGAACAGCTTTACCGCAGGCATGGACCCGCGCGCCGGGAAATCGTAGCGGATGACCGACTTTGCGGGGAACATGAAGTTGCTCGCGCCCTCCTTGTGAATGCATTCCACGCTGGCCGGAGCTCCGAGCCGTAGCGCCAGATTCGCGGCGCCCAGAATGTGGCAGGCCATATCGCCCAACGCGCCGCAGCCGAAATCGTAAAAGCCGCGCCAGTTTTCCGGCTGATAGAAGTGCCCTCCGATCGGCGATTTATAGTCTGGCCCGCCGGACGTGTACGGCCGCTGTTCGGCGATGCCGAGCCACAAGTCCCAGTCGAGCGTGTCCGGCACCCGGTCTGGCGCTGGAATCTCGGCGAGTCCTTGCGGCCAGATCGGGCGGTCGGTCCATGCATGCACCTCGGTCACGCTGCCGATTTCGCCCGCCCAGATCATCTCGGCAGCTTGCCGCGTGCCTTCGTTGGAGTAGCCCTGGTTGCCCATCTGCGTGGCGACTTTGTACTTGTTCGCCGCCTCCATCAACTGCCTGGCTTCCCAAACGGTGCGAGTCAGCGGCTTCTGCACGTAGACATGCTTCCCGCGTTCCATGGCCCAGGTGGCCGCGGTGGCGTGCATGAAATCCGGAATGGCGACGATGACGGCGTCGATGGAGCTGCCCTGCTCATCGAGCATCTTGCGGAAGTCCCTATACTTGGGAACTTTGTCATACTCGGTGAACTTGCGCGCGGCCCGCTCTTGATCCACGTCACAAAGCGCCACGATGTTCTCCGAAGTGCAGCCGTCGATGTCACTCGCGGCCTTGCCTCCAGCGCCTATCGAGGCGATGTTCAGTTTCTCGTTCGGTGACTTGTAGCCCAGCGCTCGCAGCGAGGGGACGCTTCCGAATCCTGCGATAGGAATCGCGCCGGCCAGCAGCGGGCCGAAAAAGAAATGCCGCCTAGTGCAGTCGTATGCCACGAAATACCTCCTCGTATATCTTATGTCCCGAGCAGCGCCCCTGGCGCGCTACCACAACTCGAGGACCGGCTTGCCCTTTACCAGTTCACGTGGCTGGTTCAGGTGGTTCAGCACGGTCATGTCGGGATCGATCCCCAGCGAATAGTAAACCGTGGCCAGCAGGTCGTTCGGGTGCACCGGTTTCTCTTTAGGCGACGACGCTGTCTGATCCGACGCGCCGTACACCCGGCCGACATGCATTCCCGCGCCGGCTACCAGCGCCGTATAGCAGTAGGGCCAGTGGTCCCGGCCGTCGGGAGAATTGGTGTTGCCCGACGTGCTCACGCCTAAGCGCGGGGAGCGGCCGAACTCGCCTACAGTCACCAGCAGCGTATCTTTGAACATGCCACGCTGCGACAGGTCTTCGATCAGAGCTGAAATCCCGCGGTCGAAAACCGGACAGTGAAGGTTTCGCAGCGGACCGAAGTTTGCCGCGTGCGTGTCCCAGGCGTCGACTTCCGGATTGCCGTTGGCCACCGCCGGCCAGTTCATCTGTACAAAACGAGTGCCGGCTTGAATCAGACGCCGCGACAGCAGCAAACCCTGGCCGAACGTGGTGCGGCCGTAACGCTCGCGCACCTTGTCGGGCTCCTGGCTCAGATCGAACGCCTCGCGCGCTTTGCCCGAAAGGACGAGATCGAACGCTTTCCCGTAGTATTCGTCGATGGCGTAATCCTTGAGCGCTTTCTCCAGATCAGGCATGGAGCCGTTGATGCCTTTCAACATGGCGAAGCGTTCCTGCAAACGCTCTTGCGGAACGTCCTTTCGCAACGTAAGGTCCTCGAGTTGGATGGGCTGGTTGGGGTCCTGGTAGAGCCGATAAGGATCGTATGCCTTTCCCAGGAAGCCTGCTGCGCCACCTTTCCCGATCACGCTCGATTCCTGCAGTGGCCGCGGCATTTCGACAAAGGGCAGCACCGGCTCAGAGGGCGGTTTGAGCTTCGAGATGTGCGAGCCTGCGGTGGGAAAATCGGCAGGCGATGGCGGCTCAAGTTGCCCCGAGGGCGACACTTTGTCCGGCGGATAACCCGTCAGCATCTGGTAAATCGCCGCGGTGTGATTGAACAGGCCGGTGGGCGTGTAGCTCATCGAGCGGATCAGCGTGCACTTGTCCATCTGTTGGGCGAGCATGGGCATGGTCTCGCTCAACTGGATGCCGGAGACGTTCGTATTGATGGGTTTGAATTCGCCGCGGACGCTCGTGGGCGCGTCGGGCTTGGGATCCCAAATATCAATGTGGCTCGGACCGCCCTGCAGAAACACCAGAATCACCGATTTCGCCGAGTTGAATCCCTGCGCACCCTCCAGCCGCGACGCGCCGAGCGCTTTCTGCCACTGGAAGAAATTCGCCAGGTTCAAGCCAAACAGTCCCACCGAACCAACGCGCAGCAATTCGCGACGGGTGGGTCCGTCGCACAAGCAGCCCTTGCGGCCTGGAATCGTCAGCATCGAAAACCTCCTCGACGAAATGTCATCGGTTGTACAAGAACGCTTTGCTATTGACCAGAGACCAGAGCAGATCCTGCGCCCAGGCAGCACGGCTCTCGCCGCTTTTCAAATAAGCGGCCGCCGTGTCATATTCCTTGGCCGTCGGATACCGGCACAGCGCCGCCAGGTACAGATCTTCGACGATGGCGCGGTCGGAAGCGCCCTCCAGAATCAAACCGGCCACGCGTCCCTTGGGGTCGGCAACGGCATCGCCAATCGTCCGGCCATTCACCAGGTTCAGCGCTTGCGGCAGGCTGATGTCACTGCGGCGCTCGCACTCGCAGGACGACTCGCGCGCAGGCCTTCCGAACACGTCGAGGAAGCCATCCTTACCCACATGCGGATCCGGAAACTCCTCGGCCTTAGTGTCCGGCGGCACTTCGGGGAACTTTGGCCGCGAGCCGGCCGCGAGCGCGAGCGCGTCCATCAGCGCCTCGGCGCCCAACCGCCGCGGGACGGCATGCGAAAAGTTCACCTTGTCGTCGTCGTTCCATACATTCGTCTGAATGCCGGCCTGATAGGCGCGCGAATTCACGATCGTCTTCATCAAGTAACGCAGGTCGAAGGCGTGATCGGTCAAATCCTTGGTCAACGCTTCCAGCAGCGCCTCATTGGCCGGCGGGTTCGACGCGCGGATGTCGTCCACGGGCTCGATAATGCCGCGGCCCAGGAAGTAGCTCCACAGGCGGTTGGCAATGGCGCGTGCGAAGAAAGGATTGTCTTTCGAGGTCAGCCACTCGACCAGAGCTTCACGCCGTTCCGGACTGTTGGGGATGGGCGGCGCACCGATGCTGGCGACCAGATATTTTGCCGCGACCACGCGTCCCGTCTTGGGATGCTTGATGTCGTAGTCCTCGCGCTTGTCGTAGACGATCTCGTCGCCGCTCTGAAAGCCGGGCTTCAGACCCACTGAGCCGAAGAATGCCGTCATCTGGTAGTACTGGTTTTGCGTCCACTTTTCAAACGGATGATCGTGGCACTGTGTGCACACCAGGCGCACGCCCATGAACAACTGCGTAGTCTTCTCCATCGAGGCCTTGGCATTCCGCGTAACGCGGAAGAAATTGGCCGCGGGATTCTCATACGAGCTGCCGCGCGCCGTCAGCAGCTCATACACGAACTTGTCGTAGGGCTTGTTCTGCGCGATGGAGTCGCGAATCCACCCGCGAAACTCCCACATGCCCTTGTCACCCAGATAGCGCCGGCTGACCTGCAGGAGGTCGCCCCACTTCAGCGTCCAGTGGTCCACAAATTCGGGACGCGCGATCAGGCGGTCAACCATACGCCGGCGCTTAGCGGGTGAATCGGTTTTGTCCGTGATAAAAACACGGAGTTCTTCGGGCGTGGGCGGAAGGCCGATGAGATCGAGCGAAACACGCCGCAGAAATTCCGCGTCGTCTACCGCGGGCGATGGCAAAATCTTGAGCCGCTTCAATTTGGCATCAATGAGCTCATCGACGTAGTTGTATTGCGGCAGATTGTTCCAGGCAAAGCCCGGATTCGGATTCAGCACCGTCACCGGCACGGCCACAAACTTGCCTTCATAGCGGACCAGCAGCGCCGCTTCCCCCTTGCGTTCTCCCTTCACGCGGGCGCTCGGATCGACGTCAGCGACTTCCGGCGTATTGCTCGAAATATTAGCCTCGCGCGTCACATCACGCACCGAACCGTCGGAATAGTGCGCCAGCGCCAGCACCTGCTGGGCCTTGCTGGGCCCGTGCATGAAAACTTCCTTCGGTAGCACTTCGAGTTTCTCCACGCGGTCAACCTTAGGATCTCCGTAGGGCACGCCGGCCGAAATCCACTTCAGGATTGTGTTGTAGTAGCGCGAGCCAAGCTCGATACGCAGCCCGCCGCCATGCGGCACCTGCTGCGTGGGCTTCGCCAGCATCAAGCTGCGTGCGGGATCAGCGCGATTGAAACGGCGGCCCGACATGTCGTACAGAAGGACTTCGTAGTCGAACTCCGGGTCGTATCCGCGCAGCGAAAGCTTGAACCCGTTCTTCCCTTTGGCCGAGCCGTGGCAGGTGCCCGAGGTGCACCCAACCTTATTGAGAATGGGTTCGACGTCGCGCAGGAAACTGACCTGCGGCGCCTTGGTGAGATCGCCGACGCGCACCATGAACTGCGCCTGCGCGCCGCGAGCCGTGACTGTGACTTTCGTTTCACCCTGGCGAACGGGATATAGCAGTCCGTCCGCGCCACGCTTCACGATGGACTCGGCCGGATCGAGGCGCGCCGCCTCGCTGAGGTCTATCTGCTCGCCTTCCGCCGTGGTTCCCATCACCAGCACGCGCATGCCTTCGTCCGGAGAGCGGAATACCAGGGCTGCCGGCGTAACCGAAAGCGCAGTGACATTTTGGTCGGCGGCGAACGCTCCGCATGGCGCCGCTATCATGATTACTGCGATCACCCAGATCCTGTTTCGCATAGTTCCCTCTATCTCGCCGCCTGCACGGTTTTGCTGCCCGCTATGATCAACTTCGCCGTCACCGGCGCGATCTTGTACGGCACTTCGCGCTGGTCGAGACCAGTAACTACCGAAGCCGGAGTCAACTGAAACTCATACTCGCCCGGTTTGGCCGATGCCTCCGCCTCACACGAAAGGCGATACTCGCTCGCGTCCTGCCGCAATTCTGCGGACCGGCAGCTCACGTGCGCAGGCAGATAGTCAGCCTGAATGGTGACAGGGTGCGCGAACTCCGGCTCGCGATGAAATGCGCCCGTCAATTCCGCCTTCCCACCCGGCTGTAGCGCGACCGGCTCCTTCGGCGCAGCGACGCTATAACCCTGGACCACTTCGACCGTCATGGCCGGCGTCATCAGGGCCTCGGCATACTCGTCCTTGGATTCGGCGAACATCACCAGGTCGTACCTTTCGGGCGATGTGTGAGTGGTGGTGAGCAGGCTGAACTCGCCCTTTTCCGCGTATTTTTCTTCCTTCTTCTCCGTTTTTGCGCGCCGCACGGAAATTTCGGCAGCCGACGGGGAGACCACGTCCACACCCACGTTCTCCGGCGGGCGCGCATCCGGATTGCGTGGCTTGAAACTCCACTTCAACGGGTAACCTGTGCCCTGCACCAGGCGAAGCAGGCGCGGCGCTTCCGGCGCAATCGTTCCGGATTCTTCCTTGGCCGGCACTACAGGCAGATCGAGACCAATCCACGGCGCGACAAACGGACGCTGGTTCTCCCGGCCCTCGGCATCGGAAATCCCGGTGCCGCCTGCAACTTCCGTGATCATGCCCAGGCACTGAGCCTTTCTCCGCACCATCGCGCCATCTTCCGTTTTCCCTTCTCCCCAGATCGCGAGCTCCACCAGTTTCTTCGGTTTGGCGCCGGGCTTCGCCGTGATCGTTAACATGCCGCGCCGCGAGATCGAATAGGCGTCGTCTTTCCACTCGCCTGGAATGTGGCCGCCGTCAACAATGTACTCGTCGCCAAGGCCCGAAATACTCAACTGGATCGGCCACACGAAACCGCGACGGTCGACAGATACGTTCACCGAAACCGTACCCTTTGCAGGAACGTTCACGAATGGTTCGAGAACGGTGAGCTTGAAATCGGGAGGCTGCTTGCGCGCCACCAGCCGATAGGCGAATCCAGGCCCACCGCGTCCCAGCAGGTCTTCCACCGTCACGGCAACCTCACGCACGCCGCTCGGAACCTTAAGCCCGAGCCACGGATCAGAGCTGGTGCGCCCCGCCGCGAGCAGCGAAAATACGTCTTCTTTCGGTGGCTGGTCTCCGGCCGATGCCAACTTCTTTCCCTGTGCGTCGTAGACTGTGACCACGCCATCCAGACGCGAAGTACCCAGGCCGCGCGCGCCCAATTCCAGCTCCCATTGCTCGCCCGTTGAAACGGCCAGCTTGTAGCGATCGACTTCGCCGGTCTTCGAAATCCGCCCGTTCATCACCGTCGATGGATCCAGAGTGACCGCCTCGGCTGGATTCTGACGCGTGGGCTCGATTCTCTCCGGCAGATCGCCCACGACAAAAAGAAATGGCAGGCTGCCCGGTTCCCCTGGCACACTCACGCGCGTGAATTCGGTCTTGGCAGTCAGCGCCGATAAATCGGCGGCCGCCTTCACCGGAGCCTTGAGGCTGCAGCCGAAAAACTCCACGTCGATCTTCTCGCCGCGTTTCCAGCCCAGCGGGAAGATGCCATCGGCATACGGATAGTTGGCCACTTTGAGCCTGTAGAAATTCTGCTTCTGCTGGCTGAAGCGGGCGTCATGCACTATCGCGTAGTAATCACCGTCTCGTGGAAAGGTAATATCGATGCGGGAATCCACGCCCAGGCCGGGTGCGTCTTCGCTGCGCGCGAGTTGCTTGCCGGAGGAGTCGACAATCTGCAGTACCGGGTCGATTGCAGAGCCGGCGCGCCTGGCTTCGATCTCCACGACCAGGCGCTCGCCCTGTTTTGCGTGGATGCGGTAGTAGTCGCGGTCTGGCCCGTTCAATGTGCCGTTGACGGTCACCGGAGCGTCAATGCGCTGGGCAGTCTCGATCGAGTCATTCGAGTGCTCGCGAGACTCGGGCTTCGATTCTTCTTCGATGACCTCGGGAAATGCGCCGACCGTGAAGAGGAGAATGTTCGATAGACCCTCCGCCGTCTGCACGCGGATCGGGTAGGTTCCGACGGCCGCGTCCGCCCTCAGTTCGATCAGGAACGGCAACTTGCGGCCGGCAGCCATCTTGTCCTCGGGCGGCGTGAGCGGAGTGAAGGTGGCGGGCAGCGTCGAGAGCACCTGCGCACCCTCAGGGAGATTCGCGCCAACCAACGTCAGCGTCAGGGATTTCCCGCGCTCGGCCCCGCGCGGCTCCAATTCCGCCAGTTCAGGAGCCGCGGCGGATAGGGCCAGCGAAAAAGAAAGCGTCAGAACCGAAGCTCGCCACATAGCCATTACCTCGCGGAAGCCAGTTGTGGCTCGAGCGGCACGGGCACGAAGTCGCGCTCTGACTTGCACGACGTGACCTCATAGGTCCGCACCCTGCCATCGAAGCCGCCGGTGCTCAAGTGTGCGCCATCGGGACTGAACACAACTGCGTAAGTGCCTCTGTGCCCTTTGCAAGTGGCGACGCGCTCGCCGGTTTCGGTTTGGTAGATGGGCACTTCGTCAGACGCGCCCGCAACCGCGATCCGCGAGCCGTCGGGCGAAAAGGCCAGCGCAAAGATGGCGCCGTCCTGCATTTCGAACTTGCGTACCAGCGTCGAATCATCCGCGATCTTCATGGAGGCCGGCCGGTCCATCATATATAGGTAAGGAATGCGCTCGGCGCCGCCGATCAGAATCAGGTCGCGCGTGGGATGCCGCGCAACCGCTGCCAGCTCGCCCCGTAGCGCGTTGATGTTCTCGATGAACGCCCCGCTGGTCGCATCGGTGAGCTTCGCGGCCTGATCGCGGCCTACCGAGACCAACCGCTTCCCATTGACGCCGAAAACCGTGCCCAGCACCCAATTCTCATGATTCGAGATCTTGAGCGCCTCTTTCCCCGCCGCCGTATCCACTACCCGCACCGTATTGTCCGCACAGCCCACCGCTACGCGCGAGCCGTCCGGCGAGAGCGAGGCGCCGAAGAGGGTCTCATCGGTAAGGGTGACGGAGTGCTTCAGCTTGTGCGACGCCACGTCCCAGAGTTGGATTTCTCCAAAGCGCGCCGGCGTTCCACCGGCGGCCACCAGCGTCTTGCCGTCGTTTGAAAACTCCAGCGACTGAATGCGATCGGAAAGACCGACAAGGCGCGCTACCAGTGCTGAGCCGTCCGCTCTGTGAAGCAAGACCTCGCGATATCCGGAAACGGCCAACTGCGAACCGTCGGGTGAGTAAGCCAGCGCAGTGATCACCGGCGCCTGATGGTAAACCGGAGGCTTGTCCAGAGCCGAGCTTTCGCGCGCCTCAGGCGGCGTATCGTCCTTGGCGCCCGACGCGATCCAACTTCGGAACAGCTCGATCTGATCGTCGGCGAGCGGCGGCGAACCCAACGGCATCCGCGGTTGCCGCTCACCCTTCAGATAAGCCAGGACCAGGCTTTCCTTGGGCGCGTCAACCTTATACGCAGGGCCTTTGTTCCCGCCTGCGCTGAAGCTTTCATAACGCGTCAGATCAAGGCCGCCGTATTTCATCGCCGGCTGATGGCAGCCCTGGCAATTTCGCTGGATGATGGGACGAATCTCCCGAAAGTAGCTGACTTCGGCCTGCAGCCTCTGTGAACCGAGACTCCCCAGCGCCAAAACCGCCAGGAGCCCGATGCGCATCGTTTTCATCGCTCAATCCCTTTCGGAGCAACCCTGGCCGCCGAAAGGCGAATTGCCACGTATTGTACCAGTCATCGTCAAGTCGTGTGGCAGGATGCCGGCCAGGCCGACTCGCGGCTTGATTCATAGCTTCCATTCGTGGGAGTAAGCGGAAAATCCGGTAGGGCGAAGCACCTCGAACTCAATTCGTAACGGTATGGCTCCCGCAAAGCCCAGGCTCAGCGTCGCTTGTTGGCCGGCGGCAAGCTCAGGCAACTCGACCTCTTTCCGCTCGACCGGAATGTTGCCCTCACCGTAATAAACCCCGCGCAGTTTGTATCCGCGCAGCGTGTACGCGGGCACGTGCTTCCGTGTGCGCACCGTCAATTTGAAATCTTTCGGCTGTCCTTCCACCGCAATCGCGGCGATGGGGCTCGATTCGGTGCGAAGAACTTCATACGAGGCCTTGTGCGCGCCGTATACATCCACCACGCCGTGAACCCGCTGCTGCAACGCACCAAGGCCGCGATCACCAACGTGCGTGCGGTAGTCGTTGTAGCAGAAGAAAATCAATCCACCCACGTAGTCCCGTTCGCGAAACACGTGATCTTGATCCACCAGCGTTTCCATGCGTTTCTGGTCGCCTTCCGGCCGCTCCGCCGTGCAGGCGCAGTAGCCGTATTCTGAAATCACGATCGGCTTGTTAGGAAAAGCCGCGTGGATCTCGTCGAGGCTTCTGGCCAGATCCGCCGGCGTGCCGCGCTGCCAGCTTCCGTAATACTCGTTCATCATGACGAAATCCATCAGTCCGGCGACGTCTTTGCCTGGCGTCTCGAAGAGCGAATGAGAAGCGTAGCTCACCAAACGGTTCGCATCGAGCTTCTTGGCTTCCTCGTACATTCGTTTCGCAAATGCATGCGCCGGCGGATTTTGGCCGTTGATCTCGTTGCATACGCCCCAGGAGCAAATGCATGGATGGTTGCGGTCCCGTGCGACCATTTCGCCTAATTGTTCCAGGCCATTCTGCAGGATCACGTCCGACGGCTGACCGGTCATGCCCGCAAACGTCTCCGGCCCCCAGGTCGGAACCTCGGTCTGGATCAGGATTCCGTTCCGGTCGCAGTAGTCCAATACTCGGCGGTCCTGCGGCCAGTGGACTCGCGTAAACACGCAATTGAGATGTTTCAAGTCGGCGTGATCGTGAACAATCCAGTCGTCAGGCTCCGCCATGCCGTGTTCCGGATTGCTGCCTGCCATGCGTTCCACGCCCATCAGCCAAACGCGCTCGCCGTTGAGATGAAATCCTCCGTCTTTCACTTCGAACCTTCGAACTCCGAAAGTCGAGACGAGGCGGTGCGCCGGACTGCGGCCATCGGCCATCCACAGGTCGAGATCGTAAAGATGCGGATGATCGAAATGCCACAGCTTCGCCCGGGGCAGGGTCACGGAAATCTTGGCCGTCGCCGTGGCGCTGACGCCGATGCCCAACTCTGCCGCGTCCACTTTTGTCAATGCTGTGAGCCCAGTCTTCTGGTCGACGACACGCAGCGATATCGTGCCCTTCCAGGACTCCGATCCCGCGTTGCGTGCGAATGCAACGATGTCGAGCCGTGCGTCACCCGTCGAAAAATCAGGAAACGTTTCTATATCGGCACGCTCGAGAAACGCTTTTGGTGTAATCAGTAGCTGAACGGGACGGAATATGCCGCCGTCATGCGCCCAGTCGCTCGATGTGCCGCGCGGCAACATGTCTACGTTGAAGGCGTTGTCGACCCGAACCGCAATGACGTTCGGCTGGTCCCAACGCAAAAGTCGGGTGATGTCGAAACGAAACGCCGTGTAGCCTTTTCGTAAGTGCTCGCCAGCCGGCATACCGTTCACCCACACCTTGGCCGAATGAAACACCGCTTCGAATTCGACGCGCACCGCCGAACCCTGCCACGCCCGCGGTGTGTCGAAGGTCCGCCGATACCATGCCGCGCCGCGGTAGTCGGTCAGGGGAGTTTCAATCTGCCAGGTATGAGGCACAATTACTGGATGCCAACCCGCCGAAGCGGCCTCGGCGGCATGCCAGTTTTCGTGTTCACCCGCGTCGCCCGGGTCAGTTCGAAAGAGCCACGAACCGCACAGGCTGCTGACCTCGGTGATCGAGCGTTCGACAGCGGCATCCGCCGCCATCGCATGGCTCCCCGCGAGCGAGCCTGCAGCGAGACCCGTCGATTGTGTAAGAAAACGCCGGCGTGAGGGCATAATGTCATTCTATTCAGTTGCACCGTGTACGTTGACAACAGTAGTTTCCGGCGTTCAGCACGACCCCGCTCCGCCCATTTCGTTTTGCGTTAGTCTAGACACGAGCGATGGCCCATACAACTGACGTGATATGCTGCGCCCCCACGGGCGATCGATGCGGAGAAGGAGTGCTGTGGCACGCTGACGAACAGGCCGTTTACTGGACCGACATCAACCGCTTCCTCATTCACCGGTTTGACCCGGAGAACGGCTCCGTCAAATCGTGGCTGTTCGACGAGCCCGTCACGGCAGTCCTGCTCACCGACCGTGCCCACACGCTGGCGGTGTGCGTTGGGTCGAGGATCCTGTTGTGGGAGCCGTCGTCGGATTCGCGGCGCGATCATGGGTTCCGGCTTCCGAACTGGCCGGCCGTCCGCTTGAATGATGCCGGCGTGGATCCTCGCGGATCGCTCTGGGCCGGGTCGATGCGCAACAACGTGAATGCGGATGGGTCGGAGAGCGAGGCGGGAGGCACCGATGGCGTCTTGTACCGCATTGATCCGGATGGCACGGTACACCGCTGCCAGGACCAGATCGGCATCTCCAACACTCTGGTCTGGAGCCGGGACAAAAAGAGGTTCTACTTCGGCGATTCGCTGGCCAACGCGATCTGGGTGTACGACTACGATGAGCGCACGGGCGCCATCGGCCAGCCAAAGCCGTTTTTCTCCGGGTTTTCGCGAGGCATGCCCGACGGCTCAACGATCGACGAGCAAGGCTATGTCTGGAATTGCCGGTGGGGCGGCGGGTGCATTGTGCGAGTCGCGCCGAGCGGGCAGGTCGACAGCATCCTCGAAATACCGACCAGGAACATCACCAACTGTACTTTCGGCGGCAAGCATCTCAACATCTTGTACATTACGACGGCAGCGGCGCCGGGCGATGCCGGGGATCGTCTGGCGGGGAGCCTGTTCGCGGTAGAAACCAACGCTCGCGGAGTGCCGGAGAAGCGCTTCCGGATCGCCGGCTGAAGCGGATTTCCAACGCCTTCCAGTTGACAGCATCCGTCGGGGCATCGCCACGAGCGCGCAGTTATTCGAAGCGCAACGCTACAACCGGATCGATGCGCGTGGCGCGGCGCGCGGGGATGAACCCGGCTACAACGGCAACCAGGGTCAGCAAAAGCGAGACGGCGACGAAGGTCCAGGGGTCGGTCGCCTTCACGTTGAATAGCAGGCTTGAGAGCAGCCGGGTCAGAGCAAAGGAGCCGGCCAGACCCGCCAGCAGCCCGGCGCCCGTAAGCAGCGTGCCCCTGCCCAGCACCAGCTTCAGCACATCTCCCGTGCTCGCCCCAAGTGCCAGACGGATGCCGATGTCGTGTGTGTCCTGCGCCACCGAGTAGGACATCACGCCGTAAATACCCAGTGCGGCGAGCGCCAGCGCGACCACGGCGAAGGCTCCGATGAGCCACGTCTGGGTGCGCGACTGCGACATCGATTCAACCACGATCTGGTCCATGGCCTTAACCGACGTGATCGGCATGTCCCGGTCAAGCTGGGCTAACACGACGCGCGCCGCCTGCGCCACGCTCAATGGCGCCATGGCAGTCCGCAGAGCCAGCGAGCCGCCCGGCCACGGGTTCTGCATGATCGGCACGTAGATGACCGGCACTCCGCTGCTGTTCAGGCCGCCGAATTTCACATCTGCAATCACTCCGACAATCTGCCAGGCGATGGGCGGGCCCAGCTCGGTCTTTCCGGTGATCAGCTCTTGAACCAGCAGCCGCTGGCCGAGCGCTTCTTCTTTGGCCAGATACTTCTTGACGAACGACTCGTTGACAATCGATACGGGCGAGCCGTTCTCGTTGTCACGCTCCGTGAAGAACCGGCCTTTGCGCAAAGTAATGCCCATGGTTCGGAAATAGTCGGCGCTGACCAGTTCGTAAGCCTCGCCGGGCGCCTCGGAAATCGGAACCTGCGGGTGGCTGGCAATCTGGAAGGGCATGCCAAAGGCGACGCCCTGCAGCGGCAGGCCCGTAGAGATGCTCGCATTCTGAACCCCTGGAATAGAGGCGGCTTTGTCCAACACCTGCCGGTAGAAGGTGCGAACGGCCGCGGCGCCGGGGTATCGATGTTCCCCCATGGACAGACGCATAGTCAACAAATGGTCGGGTCGGAAACCGGGGTTGACGGTCTGCATCGCGAGCAGGCTCCGGATCATCAGGCCTGCAGACACCAGAAGCACGAGGGACAAAGCCACCTCCGAGGCCACGAGCACGCTCCGAAAGCGCGCGTGGCCGCCAGCGCCGCCTGAGCCTCGCCCGCCTTCTTTCAGAATGTCACTCAGATTGAGCTTCGACACGCGCCAGGCCGGGAAGACGCCGAAGAACAGGCCCGTGACGATCGAGAGGCCCAAAGAGAAGGCCAGCACGCGCCAGTCGACGGCGATTTCCTCAAGACCGGATAGCAGGAAGGAGGGAACCAGCGCGCGCACGATCTTCACCAGCCAGAAAGCCAGCAGCAGCCCGAGCAGGCCACCCGCCACAGCCAGCATGACGCTCTCGGTGAGCAATTGGGCAACTAGCCGGACGCGGCCCGCGCCTACCGAGGCGCGCACGGCCAGTTCGCGCTGCCGCACGGCCGCCTTGGCCAGAAGCAGGTTGGCCACATTCACGCACGCGATGAGCAGCACAAAGCCGACCGCCCCGAACAACACCAGCACGCCTGTCCGCTGATCCTGCATGAGCGCCTGCCGCACGGGCTCCACAAACACGCCCCATCCTTTATTGGATTTGGGGTACGCGATCTCGATGTTCTTCCCAATGCTGTCCATCTCCGCACGGGCCCGCGCCAGGGAAATGCCCGGTTTCAGCCTGGCCATTGGAATCATGAAGTGAAAATCGCGGGTGACCTTGGCACGGTCGAGCGCAAGCGGCATCCACATCTCGGGGGAGCCAAAGAAACGGAATCGCGCCGGCATCACTCCGATCACCGTACACTTATCGCCATCCACCGTCAGGGAGCGGCCGATGATCTGCGCGTCGCCACCGAATCGCCGCACCCAGAGTTCATGGCTCAGAATCGTAACGGCTGGCGCTCCCGGCCGGTCGTCATCCGCGACGAAGCCGCGTCCCAGCAACGGCCGGACACCCAGCATGTCGAAGAAGTCCCAGGAAGTACGCCACCCATCCACGCGCTCGGGCAGATCTTTGCCCGAGATGTTGAAACTGGCAAATGTGAGACCGGCGAGGTGCTCGAAAACGTGGTTCTGGTCGCGCCAGTCTAGGAAATTCGCTCCGGAAACGCCGTTCCGCAGTTCCCCGGGAGGCTTTTCCCAAACAACCATCAGGCGGTCGGATTCCCTGTAAGGCAGTGGCCGGAGCAGGACGGAATCGATCACGCTGAACATCGCCGTGTTGGCGCCGATGCCGAGCGCGAGGGTCAGGACGGTGATCGCGGTGAAGCCTGGGTTCTTCGCCAACATTCGGAGTCCGTAACGAAGGTCCTGCGCGAAATGTGAGAATGAGGCCATGGGGCGCCCTTCCCTCCTTATTGACTATACGTAGCAGATCGCGCTATTTGTTCGGCGCAGTTCGCTAATTGGAGTGAACTATAGGGTCAACCGGCGGGAGCGGTGCTTCGTCGCTACAGGCAATCTGCCTGCGACCACTCCCGTCCGTCGCGGGTCATTAACTCGTCGGCTTCCGGAGGTCCCCAAGTACCGGCCGCATAGTTTGGGAAATTGCGCGGGGGCAGCGCCTTCCAAACATCCAGCACAGGCTGGATGATCTTCCATCCGGCTTCCACCATATCGGCGCGCTGGAATAGCGTCGCGTCTCCGATCATGCAGTCGTAGAGCAGCCACTCATAGCCTGTGCTGGGGGCCCGGTCGAAATAGCGGACGTAATCGAAATCCATATTGACCACGCCCACCTTCATCACCGGTCCCGGCACTTTGGCGCCGAAGCTCAAACAGATCCCTTCTTCGGGCTGAATGCGAATGTGCAGCCGGTTGGTTTGCAGGTGCTTGATCGGGGTATTGCGAAACAGCACAAACGGCGTGCGCCGGAACTGAATCGTAATTTCCGTTTCGCGCTTCGCCAAACGCTTGCCGGTCCGCAGGTAGAACGGGACGTCCGCCCAGCGCCAGTTATCGATGCATAGTTTCGCCGCAACGAATGTCTCCGTGTCTGAACCGGCCGCCACGTTCGGCTCGCTGCGATACGCGGGCAAATGATCGTTCTCCGTGGTTCCCTCTCCATACTGCCCACGGACCGCGTTCTTCAGCACATCCTCCGGCGAAGGCGGCTGGAGCGCATGCAGCACCTCCACCTGCTTCTCTCTCACCGCATCCGCGTCGAAAGAAACCGGGGGCTCCATCGCCGTAAGCGACACGAGTTGGAACAGGTGATTCGGCACCATGTCCCGCAGCGCGCCCGCGCCCTCATAATAGCCGCCGCGATGCTCCACGCCCACCGTTTCGGCCGCGGTGATCTGCACATGGTCGATGAAGTGACGGTTCCAGATCGGCTCGAAAATACTGTTTCCGAACCGGAAGACCATGATGTTCTGCACCGTCTCTTTTCCGAGGTAATGGTCGATGCGGTAGATTTGCGATTCGTCGAGGATCCGCCGGATGTCCGCATTGAGCTTGCGCGCCGAATCCAGATCGTGGCCGAACGGCTTCTCGATGATCACCCGGCGCCAGCAGCCGTTCTCCTCGTGCGCCAGGGACGTTTTCCCCAGTTCTTCGATAATCCCCGCAATAAATTGTGGCGCCACGGCCATATAGAAAAGCCGGTTGCCCCCGGTTCCGTGCTCTTTCTCCACCTGCTCCAACTGCGTACGCAGCCGGTCGTAGGCCGCCGCATCGTTGAAATCGCCCTGAACATAATAAATGCGCTCGAGAAACCACGTCCAAACCTTCGCATCCACAGCGCTGGTGGCGAAGGTCTTGATGTTCTCGCTCAGTTGTTGCCGGAACGAGTCTGTGGTCAGCGCGTCAAAGGCAAAGCCGACAATCGCGAACTGGCTGGGCAGAAAGTTCGCCAAGGCCAGGTTGCAAAGCGCCGGGATTAGCTTGCGCCGGGTGAGATCCCCGCTGGCGCCAAAAATTACGATGGTGCACGGGCCGGCGGGCCGGGCTTCTTCTTGGGCAGTTTGATTCATGCCAGGGTGTCGCGACCTCTTATCCGCCCGCCGCGCGTTCTATGTGTCCGCCAAACTGATAGCGCATGGCAGACAGGAGTCTTAATGCGAAATCATCCTCGCCTCGCGACGAGAAGCGCTCATAGAGCGCGGTGCTCAGTACCGGAGCGGGAACGGATTCGTCGATGGCGGCCACCAGCGTCCACCGCCCCTCTCCGGAATCGGAAACCCGTCCGGAAAATTTCGCCAGATCCGGCTGGTCAGCCAGCGCCATCGCGGTCAAGTCCAGCAGCCAGGAAGCTACGACGCTTCCGCGCCGCCAGACCTCGGCGATGTCGGCGATATTGAAATCGTACTGGTAGTGTTCGGGATTGCGAAGAGGTGCGGTCTCCGCATCCGCCAGGCGGTCCTGTCTGCCGGCATCGGCATGCTTCAGGATGTTCAGCCCTTCGGCGTAAGCCGCCATCACACCATATTCAATGCCGTTGTGAACCATCTTCACGAAGTGCCCGGCACCGGCCGGCCCGCAGTGAAGGTAACCTTCTTCCGCGGTTCCACCAAGCTTTTCGCGGCCCGGCGTGCGCACCAGGTTTCCCCGCCCCGGCGCCAGCGTCTTGAAAATCGGAGCCAGGTGCTCGATGACCTCCCGCGGACCGCCGATCATCTGGCAGTAGCCGCGTTCCAGGCCCCAGACACCGCCACTGGTCCCCACGTCGGCATAGCGGATTCCCTTCGCAGCAAGCTCTCCCGAACGCCGGATGTCATCGACGTAGTAAGAATTGCCGCCATCCACGATGATGTCGCCTGTCTGCATTCTGGCCGCAAGCTCCGCCAGCGTGCCATCCACCGCTGCGGCCGGAACCATTAGCCATGCGGCGCGTGGCGGTTTGAGCAGCCGGACAAAATCGTCGAACGACGCGGCCGCCTTGGCGCCCTCCCCTGTGAGGTGCGTCACGTTGGCTTGGTTCTTGTCGTAGACCACGCACTCGTGCCCGCCGCGTAAGAGCCGGCGCACCATATTCGCGCCCATGCGCCCAAGGCCGATCATTCCAAGCTGCATCTCGAATGCTCTCCTGGCCGTCTACTTCAAAGCTTCGTTGACCGCCGATTCCAGTTGCCCGAGTCCCGCCTTGACGTCGGCGCCCAGATGGGCCCGTAGCGCGCGCCGGTCTCGCTCCGACAGCACCTGAAAGTCACCGCGCGCCTGCGCCGCCTTGACCACCCCGAATGTGTACTTCTGTTGCGGAACCGGAAGGTCGGCCGCCTCATCGCAGGTGATCTGTAAAAACACGCCGCTATTGGGACCGCCCTTGTAAGCCTGTCCCGTGGAATGCAGGAAGCGCGGCCCGAATCCCACACATGTGGCCGCGCGCTTTCGATCGCGCACCGCGTGGCGGATGGCCTGCAAGGTCCGCTTGTGCGCGGCATTCATCTCGATGTAAGCCAGCACCGCGAAGTAATCTCCCGGTTTAATGCGTCCGAGATGCGCCTTTAGAAACTCGGTGAGCGATGGATTGCCAACAGCTTGTTTGAGCGCCGTGGCATTGTTCGCATCGGCAAACAGCTTGATTCCTCCGCCTTCGAAAAAGGGCGCTTCGGCCGGCAGCCTGCCGTTCCTTTCGTACTCCTCCGTCAGGGCGCGCGTGGCCACCTTGCTCGCTTCCACATCCGGCTGATTGAACGGATGGATCCCGATGATGGAGCCGGCCACCGCCGTCGCGATCTCCCAGCGGAAAAACTCCGCTCCGATCTGGTGCGGCTGCTCGACGGCAATGCGCACCACCGGATGTCCCGCGTTCTCGATCGCTGCGACCAACTGGTCCTGCGCGGCATCCGGCGCGGATTCGAGTCGCAAGTAGGCGAATACGCGGTCACTTCCAAACCTCGCCGGCTCCGCCAGCGCTTCTCCTTCGACTGGTATGAGGCCCTTGCCCTGCTTCCCTGTGGATTCGGCCAGCAACTGCTCGAGCCACGCACCCAGATCAGAAATCCCCGGCGATGTGATGATCGTCACCTTGTCGCGGCCCTGATTCGCCCCCACACCCAGGATTGCGCCAAGAACCACGCCTGGATTCTCTTCAACCGGAACCGACGGCCCGCAGGCCTCGACCATTTGCTCGGTCAGTTCGAGAAGACGCTGCACATCGAGTCCCATGACGGCGGCAGGCACCATTCCGAAATCCGAAAGCGCCGAGTAGCGCCCGCCGATGCTCGGTAAGCCGTAAAAGATATGGCGGAAGTTGTCGCCCTCGGCCACGCGCTGCATCTTGGACCCGGGATCCGTGATCGCGATGAACCGGCCGCCAACCTCTTTCTCCCCGACAACCTGCTTCACCCGCTCGAAGAAGTATTGCTTGAAGATATTCGGCTCGAGCGTGCTGCCCGATTTGCTGGACACAATGAAGAGAGTCTTCGCGAGATCAAGGCGCGTTTCAATCGTCTGGATCTGCGCCGGGTCGGTGGAATCCAGAACGTGCAACTCGGGAAATCCATCGATTTTGCCAAAGGTCTCACGCATCACCTCGGGGCAGAGGCTCGAACCGCCCATGCCCAGCAGCAAAGCGTGCTTGAATCCGGCGGATTTTGCCTCCGCGGCAATCTGATTCAGGTGCTGCACCTGTTCCCGTTGAGTTTTTGTGATACCGAGCCATCCCAGCCACTTCCCCTCGTCGGAGCCGGTCCAGACTGACGGGTCCCCACGCCACAGGCGCCGGACTTTATCATTTTTCCGCCAGTCATCCAACACCGCCTGCACCGCAGCCCTCATCGGTTCCGGAACCATGGTTGGACCTGCTTTACGAGACACTCGATCCATAATTACCATCCTAAGAGGGAAATCTCCCGGCGCAAAACTTCGGCGTTCGCAGCGTGAGGAAACAGACGGATTCCAAGCCGAGACCAAAGGAGACGGTTTCGGCCGGTTCACAACAATCTGTTACGCCCGCAGGCGCAATTTTTCCTCATCCCAGAACACGCGCTTCTTTTCGCGGTACGAGATGTTCGCCATGTGACAGGCCACGGCCGTACCGCAGCCGAACTCGACGTTTTCAACCGGCTGCTGGCGGGAACGGACGCACTCGAAGAAATTCATCATATGGTCCTCGGTGCCTTCACGCTCCTGGTTGAACTTTTCCGGCTTGTGCTTGGCCTGCTGGTGCGCTTTCCCGATGTCGGCCACAGGATCATTGTTGTGCTCCGCGATGAACCGCTCCTTGGTGTCTTTGGGCCAGCTCTCTAGCGGATATTCGTATTCTTCGATCGGATCGTAAGGGATCAAGGTCGCGGAGTCTTCACGCAGATCCACCGTTCCCTTTTCTCCCAGGAAGCGGACAATCTCTCCGCCTTCCCAGTTTGACGCGAGGTTGGCGCTGACTTGGGCGACAAACTTGCCGTAATCGTAGAGCGTATTGTGGACGTCGGGCACATCACGATCGCCTTTCCATTTGTAAAGGCCACCCTCGGCCACGGCGCTGCGCGGGTATTGAACTCCAAGGACGTAGTGGACGCGCGAGAGGAGATGCACATATTCGTCGCCCGCAATGCCCGTGCCGTAGTCCCACCAGTTGCGGAACTGGAAGAAGCGCGCAGCCTCGAACGGGCGCTTCGGTGCATTGCCCAGAAACCGGTTCCAGTCGATCGTTTCCGGCGAAGCGTCGGGCGGAACCGGGTAACGCCACGCGCCGATGGCGTTCGGGCGGTAGATGGAACACTGGACCATGAATATGTTCCCGATGGCGTTGCTGTCGATCCACTGCTTGGCTTTCCGGGTGCTCGTCATGCTGAGGCTCTGGCTGCCGACTTGAATGACGCGGCCGGTTTCACGCGAGACCTTCGCCATCTCCAGCGCCTCCGGAATGGTATGTGCCATGGGTTTTTCGCAGTAGACATCTTTACCGGCGCGCATGGCTGCAATCGCAATGGGCGCATGCCAGTGATCGGACGTCGCCACGAGTACGGCCTCAATGTCCGGCCGGCCGATTACTTTTTCGTACTCGCGCGTGGTGGGCGTGCCCGGCTGAATTTCGCACGCCCTGCGCAGATGGCCGTCGTAGAGGTCGCACACCATCGCAACCTTGGCTCCATCCGTAAGAGCCACTTGCATCAATTCGAGACCGCGGATACCCGCGCCGATCAATCCAACGGTCACGTTGGAGCTTGGCGGTCGAGCGATCGCCTGCGAAGCTGAACCGAGAGCAGCGGTTACGGCTCCGGCCATGGACCGTTCCATAAAAGTACGTCGTGTGGTTTCCATGGCTTTCATGTTATCTGAGTTTGCCGTGGGGTGGGCATGAGCGCCGGGCGCCCTATGTTACAGTGAGGAAATATTGCAACTTCACGCTGTCCGACGCTGATGTCCGATCCAACCGCCGGTGAAAAATTCCAGCTTCTAGTCGATCTGATGGTCCGTTTGCGCGGCCCGAACGGCTGCCCCTGGGACCGCGAGCAGAACTTCGACACCATCAAGCCCTTTCTGCTCGAAGAAACTTACGAAGTGATGGATGCCATTGATGCCCGAGACTGGCCGGAGCTGGTGGGAGAGCTGGGCGACCTGCTCCTGCAGGCAGTGTTTTTCGCGCAGATGGCATCGGAAGAGAATTTGTTTCGCATCGAGGACGCACTCGACGCCATCACCGAGAAGCTGATTCGCCGCCATCCGCACGTCTTCGGCGACGAAACCGCCGAGACGGAAGGCGACGTGCGCAAACGGTGGAGCGAGATCAAAGCCGAAGAGAAGCGCACCAAAGGCGAACCGGACTCCACGCTCCTGGGCTCTGTACCGCGCTCGCTGCCCGCGTTAGTCGAGGCTCAGCAGATCAGCTCGCGCGCCGCTCAAGTGGGCTTCGATTGGGAAAATGCCGGGCAGGTAGTGGACAAGCTCCACGAGGAACTGGCCGAATTCGCCGAGGCGCGCGCCAGCGGCTCCCGCGAGAAACTGGAAGACGAATTAGGCGACATGCTCTTTGTGCTGGTGAATATGGCTCGATTCGTGAAGGTGGATCCCGAGCAGGCTTTGCGCCGGACCAACGCCAAGTTCCGGCGGCGGTTTGGGTATGTCGAACGGAAGCTCGCCGAACGCGGCCGGTCCGCGAAGGAAAGTTCCATCGAAGAGATGGAGTCGCTGTGGCAAGAGGCGAAGAAGTGAGCCACGCGGCGATTGCCGTGCGTGCCCTTGCCGGCCAGCGGGAGTTTGAGAATGCTGTCGAGTTGCAGAAACAAATCTGGGGCTTTAACGACATCGAACTGCTGCCCGCGCGCTTGTTTATTGTCGCCACGAAGGTGGGCGGGCAGGCTTTCGGAGCTTTCGACGGCAATCGGATGATCGGCTTCTGCCTGGCCATCCCGGGCCTCAAGGCCGGTGGCGGGTCCTATCTGCATAGCCACATGCTCGGCGTGCTGCCGGAATATCGCGACGCGGGTGTCGGCCGGATGCTCAAGCTCAAACAGCGCGAAGATGCTCTGGCGCGAGCCATCGAGCTGGTCGAATGGACCTTCGACCCGCTCGAAATCAAGAACGCTTATTTCAACATGGAAAGGCTCGGCACAATCGTGCGGCGTTACGTGCGAAATCAGTACGGCACCACCACCAGCCCGCTGCACGGCGGCCTGCCCACGGACCGCTGCGTGGCCGAGTGGTGGATCGCCAGTCCGCGCGTGAAAGCGATTGTGAACGGCGGTGAGCCGCCGGTCCGGCCGGATATCGTGGAGCGCATCTCAGTCCCCGCCGATATCGCAGCCTTAAAGCACCAGGAGCCCAAGCGCGCCCGCCAGATCCAGCAGGAACTCAGCAACCGATTCGAGTCGAATTTCGGCCGTGGTCTTGCGGTGGTGGGCGTGGAGCGATCTCCCGAAGCTGGCACTTACCTTTTCGGTAAATGGGAATGAAAATCGACCGGATCGTCCTGCGGCAAATTCGGATGCCCCTGGTGCATTTCTTTGAGACCAGCTTCGGCCGCACCACCGAGCGCGACATCGTTCTGGTGGAAGCAGTGAGCGATGGCGTATCGGGATGGGGCGAAGTCACCGCGGGCGAGGGTCCGTTCTACAACGAGGAGTGGACCGGCTCGGCGTGGCTTATCCTGCGCGACTATGCCGCGCCACGAGTCCTCGAGAAACAGCCGCAAAGCGCCAACGATGTCGCGCCCTTGACCGAGCACATCCGCGGGCATCGCATGGCGCGTGGTGGCCTCGAAGCCGCCATCTGGGATCTGGACGCGCGACTGCACGGAAAACCGCTCTGGCAGCACATTGGCGGGGGAGCGCGGCGCGAGATTCCCTGCGGCGTCTCCATTGGCATTCAGGAATCGGTGCCGAAGCTACTCGAGAAGATCGAAATTGAGCTGGCGGCCGGCTACCAGCGCATCAAGATGAAGATCAAACCCGGCTGGGACGTTGACGTGATCCGCCAGGTGCGCGAGCGGTTTCCTTCCATCAAGTTGATGGCGGACGCCAACTCCGCCTACACCTTGCGCGACGCCGATCATCTCAAGCGGCTGGATGATTTCTATCTGATGATGATCGAGCAGCCGCTGGCCCACGATGACATCATCGATCACGCCGAGCTGCAACGGAGATTGCAGACACCCATCTGCCTGGATGAGTGCATTCGCTCGGCGCACCATGCGGAGCAGGCCATTCGCCTGCGGGCGTGCGGGATCATCAACATCAAGCTAGGGCGAGTCGGTGGATTTTGCGAAGCCAAGCGCGTTCATGACCGAGCCCAGGCGGCCGGCATTCCCGTGTGGTGTGGAGGCATGCTGGAAGCCGGAATCGGGCGCGCGCACAACATTGCTCTTTCCACCCTGCCGAATTTCACGCTGCCGGGCGATGTTTCGGCGAGCCAGCGTTATTGGAAGCGCGACATTACCTGCCCAGTCGTCGAGACTACGCCGCGCGGCACCATCGAGATTCGCGATGAGCCGGGATTCGGCTATGCGATTGACCACGACTTCTTGCGCGAAGTCACCGTTCGCCAGGAGCCGGTCGGTTGAACGGCCCCGTCTTCCTCTACACGTTGATCTCGCTGATGGTGCTTCTGTGGTCGGCGAATTTCATTGTCGGCAAGATGGCGTTGCGCGAGTTTCCGCCGCTTCTGCTGGGCTCGCTGCGCATTGGCCTCGCCGGCATTTTTCTCGCGCCCGCGTATTGGCGGAAGGCGCGCACCGGAGGCTTGGGGCTGCCGGCCGACTGGATGCTGCTCGGCTTTCTGGCCGCCTGCAACGTGGGGAACCAGCTCCTGTTTCTGATTGGATTACACCGCACCACCGTGGCGCATTCCGCGTTGATCATCGGCGTGGGGCCGATTTTCGTCCTGCTGATCGCCGCCGCCATGGGCCTCGAGCGCATTACGCTGCGCAAGGCGGGCGGCATGATCCTCGCGCTGGGCGGAGTAGCGGCGCTGGCGTACCAGGCCACCGCGAAGGGCGCCGCGCCCGCTGAAGCCTCCCTGACCGGGGATGCCATCACCGCTGTGGCTTGCGTGCTCTTTTCGTTGTTCGCGGTGTACGGGAAACAGGCGGCCGAACGCTATAGCACGGTGGCGGTCAACGGATTTGCCTATGTGAGCGGCGCGGCGCTGCTGGCGCCCATTGCGCTGTGGCAAGCGCGCGGGTTCCCCTTCGCGCACGTCAGCGCCGCCGGGTGGAGCAGCCTGGTCTACATGGCGCTGTTTCCTTCGGTGATCTGTTATCTCATCTACTATCACGCACTGACTCACATTTCCGCCTCGCGCGTCTCGGCGTTCATCTATCTCGAGCCGCTGATCGCAACTTTGATGGGTGTGGCGTTTCTGGGTGAACGAATCACCGGCGCGCTGGTCGCGGGTGGAACCGTGATCTTCACCGGCGTGTACCTGACGGAGCGAGGCTGATGCTTTCGTTTCGTGAGTTGCTGACGACTAACCGGAATTATCGCTATACCTGGAGCGGCCAGGTAGTCAGCGAGATCGGCGATCACTTCAACAACATCGCGGTCTTCAGCCTGGCGCTGGCCATCACCAAATCCGGCCTGGTGGTGAGCGGCGTCATGCTCTCGCGCGCTATTCCCGCGGTGCTGGCCGGGCCGATCGCCGGTGTGGTGCTCGATCGGCTCAACCGCAAGCACATCATGATCGCCAGCGACCTGATTCGCGCCGTTCTGGCCCTGGGTTTCATTCTGTGCCTCCGGCGCCCGGAAACCTGGCTGCTCTACCTGTTCAGCGCGCTATTGATGTTTGCTTCCCCGTTCTTCACCAGCGGCCGCTCCGCCATTCTGCCGACCATTACGACCAAAGAAGAGCTGCACACCGCCAACTCACTGACGCAAACCACCCAATGGACCACCATCACCATCGGGACGTTCGCCGCCGGCGCCAGCGTGATGCAGTTCGGCTACGAGTGGGCGTTCGTTCTCAATTCGCTTTCCTTTCTGTTTTCCGCGATCTGTATTTCGCGGCTCAAGGTGAAGGGCGACGCGTTCCAGCCCCGCAAGGCTGCACTCACTGAGGCCGAAGTAGTTCGTCCCTGGCACGAATATAAGGAAGGCCTCCGCTACATGCGCGCCAACCCGCTCATCTTCGGCATCGCGCTGATTGGCGTCGGCTGGGCCACGGGCGGAGGCGCCGCGCAGATCCTGTTCAGCATCTTCGGCGAGATCGTGTTCAACCGCGGGCCCGCGGGCATCGGCGAAGTGTGGGGCTGCGCCGGCGTCGGCCTGCTGTTCGGCGGCGCCGTCGCTTACTGGCTGGGCGAGCGAATTAGCTTCCGCGGTTACAAGCTCGCCATCTCCGTCTGTTACATTCTGCATGGTTCGACCTACATCATCTTCAGCCAGATGCGGAATTTCTATCTCGCGCTCCTGTTCATTGCCCTTTCGCGCGCGGCGGTTGCCGTCAGTTCGGTTCTGAACATGTCGCAGCTCCTGAGTCACGTCTCGAATGAGTTTCGCGGCCGTGTCTTCTCCACCATGGAGTCCATGCAGTGGAGCGTCATGATGGTTTCGATGACCGCTGCCGGTATCTCCTCCCAGTACTACAGCCCGCGCCTGATCGGAGCTATCGCAGGCGCTCTGAGTTCCACCACCGCGTTCTTCTGGGGCTGGGCCAACTTCACAGGGCGCCTCCCCGAACCCGCTGCGGAGGGCGTGGAGCGTCGTGAGGTCGAAGTTCACGGCGAACCAACCATCTGAAGTGCACGTCGCACGGAAGCCTGGATTCGCTTCGTCTCCACTCATTTCCTCGCACGCCCTCCCGGCGTACGTCCTTGCGCGCCCCATTCGAACCGAGTAAGATGGACTTTCCTTCCGGTTTTCAATCGGGTCCAACGACCAGGCCAGCTTGAAGTTTGTGAGAGGGAGTATTGTTGTAGCGGAACTGTATGCACAAGCAGGATAACAAGAAAGTCCTTGCGGTTGTGAGTGATCTGTTTTTTTCAGTCAAGATCAATGACGCCGCGAAGCGCGCCGGCATGTCCGTGGAATTCGTCAAGGACGAACACGAAGTCCTGACGAAGGCCAAAGCTCATCCCACCTTGATCATCTTCGATCTGAATTTCGAAAGCGTCAATCCGCTGGAAATCATCACCAAGCTCAAGAGCAACGCCGAGCTCAAAAACATCAGTGTGATCGGCTACCTGTCCCACGTGCAGGGAGAACTGAAGCAGAAAGCCCACGAAACCGGCTGCGACATGGTCCTCGCCCGCTCCGCCTTTTCTCAGAATCTGCAGCAAATCCTCAAACGCCATTCCGGCGTGATGTAAAGAGACATTGCGCCCGAGGCGGCGCCTGGCTTTTCCTGACCTATTGAAAGAACATCACGTCTGTGAAGATACTCCCGGCGGCTGTGACACAGGGACCGCATACGCTCCGGTAGTTGGGGGCCATGCCGCTCACCAGAGTAGCGATTTCAGCGGGATGGTCGAAGCCTTCCTCCGTTGAGATCGCCATGCGCGGACGGCTGCGCACCAAGGTGTCCTTAGCGCCGCGGAGCATCGATGCGGCGGCCCCCTTTATATCCGCTTTTATGAAATCGATCCGATCGAGGTGGTAATCCGCAGCGATGGCATCGATGGTGGTAGTCTTGACGTCGACAGCCGCAACATCTTTCGCCTGCCAGACCAGGCTATCAGCGGCGTCCCCATTGCCGTTGAGGAAGAACTTCAGCGTCATCTCAGGCTTTTCCCAGATCGCCTTCTGACAAACAATCACGGTACCGTTCCTGATTTCGTCGCTGAAATTACGCCGCAAACATTCCGCCGCCTGGGGCGCGGGCTCAACCGCCACCACCAGCCGCGCGCCGCGGGACAGTGCTTTTTTGACGAAGACACCCACGTGGGCCCCGCAATCAATCACCACATCCCGGCTGTGGACGCCGGCCTGTTCGTCTCCGTAAATGTCACTCTGTTGCTGGGCAAGCAAGTAGGCGAGCAGCATCGGCGAGCCGGTCGGCACCCAGAAGCGTCCCACAGGGCTTTCCCACAGGACCAAGGAGAGCTTCTGATCCTCCCCCACCCTGCGCATGTTCTTCGCGATGCGGTTGGCTGCGTTGTCCCGTCCGAGTTGCACCCGCATGTCGAGCAGGCCCTTCCAGTTCGTACAGTAGGGGCTCTGGCTCTTGGTCTTTGCGAGGTACCAGCCTGCCGGGACCACAAAAACGAGGGGCACGGCAATGGCCGCCAGCCAAAGAGTGCCCCGATACAAAATGCGCACCGTCATGAAGGAATTATAGAACCCTAACGATTGTTTCTAACACTCGGCAACCGCTATTTCCTCAAATTCACCGGAACCGCGCCAGCTCTTCCACCTTCTTCCACGCCGCGCCGGAGTCGATCGACCGCCGCGCCAGTTCCATCCCCTCACGAAAATCGGAGGCCTTCCCCGCCGCCACCAGCGCGGCCGACGCATTCACCAGCACGATGTCGCGCTTCGGCCCCGGCGCGCCCTGTAAAATCGCCCGCGCAATGTCCGCGTTGGTTTGCGGATCGGCACCCTTGAGCGCGGAAGCCGTCGCTCGCTCAACGCCGAAATCCTCCGGAGAAACCCTGCGCTGCTCCACTCGCCCGGCGCGGATCTCATAGGCCAGCGTGACGCCCGTTGTCGTGATCTCGTCGAGACCATCGGAGCCGTGCACCACAAACCCGCGCTCCAGTCCGAGTTGGGCCAGTGCACCAGCCATCAGTTCAGCGGCATGTTGGGAAGGCGCGCCTACCAGTTGCGCGGTGGCGCCCGCGGGATTCGTCAGCGGTCCCAGCAGATTGAATACCGTCCGCATCTTCAGCTCCACGCGAACGGGATGCGCGTGCTTCATCGCCGTGTGGATTAGCGGCGCAAACAGAAATCCGATTCCCACTTCGCGAATCGCCCGCGCCACCATCTCACCAGGAAGCGACACCGCGATGCCCAGGCTCTCGAGCAGGTCCGCGCTGCCGCACTGGCTGGAGGCCGACCGGTTGCCATGCTTGGCCACGTACACGCCCGTTCCGGCGGCCACGAACGCGGCGATCGTCGAGATATTGAACGTGGATTGGCCATCGCCTCCCGTGCCGCACGTATCCAGCAGCGTCTGGCCGGTCAATCCCACTTCCACCCGAACGGCGCGCTTTCGCATGGCGCTTGCGAATCCCACCAGCTCATCCACGGTTTCGCCCTTCATGCGCAGCGCCGTCAGAAATGCCCCGATCTGCGCCGCGGAAACCTCGCCCGCCAAAATCGCTTCCATGGCTTGAAAGGCATCCGCCGTCCCGAGGTTGTGGCGCTCGGCAACGGCGTGAAGATACTGCAAAAACGGCATGTTATAGTGGGAAATTAGTCTGGCTTTCCCGCCATACTAGCACAACGACACTCCATGAAAATTCATGAGTATCAGGCCAAGGCCATCCTGGCCAAGTACAAGGTTCCTGTGCCGCGCGGCGAGGTGGCCTTTTCGGCGGAAGAGGCTACCGCGGCCGCGCAGAAAATCGGTGGAAGCGTTGTGGTCAAGGCGCAAATTCACGCCGGCGGGCGCGGCAAAGGCGGCGGCGTGAAGATCGTGCGCAACGCGGTCGAGGCCACCGAGATCGCCAAAAAGATGCTGGGCATGACGCTGGTCACGCACCAGACCGGCCCCGAAGGACGCATGGTGAAGCGGCTGCTGATTGAAGAGACGCTTCCCATCGAGCGCGAGTTGTACCTCGGGATCGTGCTGGACAGAGCGCAGGCGAAACCGGTGTTCATGGCGTCGGCCGCGGGTGGCATGGAGATTGAAGAAGTTGCCGCAAAATCCCCCGAGCTGATCTTGAAGGAAGCGTTTGATCCCGATAGCGGCCTCGCTGCATACCAGGCGCGCAAGCTGGCATTCGGCATGGGCGTGCCCGCCGCCAGCATCAACGGCGCCGTGGCGGCCATGATGGCGCTGGCCCAGGCCTACGTTGCGGTGGATGCCTCGCTTGCCGAGATCAATCCATTTATCCTCACCAAAGACGCCAAAGTCTACGCGCTCGACGCCAAAATCAACCTGGACGATAACGCACTTTATCGCCACAAAGACCTGCTCGAACTGCGCGACCTGAACGAAGAAGACCCCCTCGAAACCGAAGCCTCCATGTTCGGCTTGAACTACATCAAGCTCGATGGCACCGTGGGCTGCATGGTGAACGGCGCGGGGCTCGCCATGGCCACCATGGACATCATTCAACACGCGGGCGGGCGGCCCGCCAACTTCCTCGATGTAGGCGGCGGCGCCAGCGCCGAGCAGGTCAAAAACGCCTTCCGCATTCTGCTTTCCGACCACCTGGTGAAGGCCGTCCTGATCAATATCTTCGGCGGCATCCTGCGCTGCGACACCCTCGCCACCGGCGTCGTCGCCGCCGCGCGCGATCTCAACATCAAGGTCCCCATCGTCGTTCGCATGGAGGGCACCAACGTCGAATTGGGCCGCAAGATCCTGATGGAATCCGGATTCAACTTTACCGTCGCCGACAATATGCGCGATGCCGCCGAGAAGGTCGTGAGGCTGGCGGCATGAGCATCTTGGTCGATCGCAACACACGCGTTCTGGTTCAGGGCTTCACAGGAAAGGAAGGCTCCTTTCACGCACAGCAGGCCATCGCCTATGGCACGACTGTAGTCGGCGGTGTAACACCCGGCAAGGGCGGCGCCACCCATCTTGATCTTCCGGTGTTCAACACGGTGACCGATGCGGTGAAGGCCACCGGTGCAAATGCCTCTGTTATTTTCGTTCCGCCCCCATTCGCCGCCGACGCCATCATGGAAGCGGCCGATGCCGGCATGCCGTTAGTCGTCTGCATCACCGAAGGCATCCCTGCACTCGACATGGTGCGCGCCTGGGAGTTTCTGCGCGGCAAGGCGACGCGCCTGATCGGACCCAACTGTCCCGGCATCATCTCGCCCGGCAAATGCAAAATCGGCATCATGCCGGCGCACATCCACAAAGAGGGCCATGTGGGCGTGGTTTCGCGCTCCGGCACCCTCACGTACGAAGCCGTCGGCCAGTTGAGCAACTTGGGCATCGGGCAATCCACGTGCATCGGCATCGGAGGCGACCCGGTGATCGGTACGAATTTTGTCGACGCCATTCGCCTGTTCAACGAAGATCCCGACACCCACGCCATCGTCATGATCGGCGAGATCGGCGGCAACGCCGAGGAGACTGCAGCCGCCTACGTCCGTGAGCACGTCAAGAAGCCGGTCGTCGGGTTCATCGCGGGCCAGACCGCTCCACCAGGCCGCCGCATGGGTCACGCCGGCGCCATTATTTCAGGCGGCTCAGGCGCGGCTCCGGACAAGATCAAGGCGCTGAAGGCCGCGGGCATTACCGTCTGTTCGTCACCCGCCGAAATGGGAGAAAAAGTCAAAAGTCGTTTATGAAGCTGCGAACGTTTTCCATCATCAAGCCCGACGCCGTGGCCGCGGGCCACGCAGGCGCCATCCTTTCGATGCTCGAAGAGGTGGGCTTCAAGATTCTGGCCCTGCGCATGACCCGCCTCACCCAATCCCAGGCCGAAGGCTTCTACGCCGTGCATCGCGAGCGGCCCTTCTTCCCCAGCCTGGTGAAATTTATGACCGAAGGCCCGCTCATCGTGATGGCGCTCGAACGGGAAGACGCGGTCGCCAAGCTGCGCGAAGTGATGGGCGCCACCAATCCCGCCAACGCCGCCGAAGGCACCGTGCGCAAACGCCTCGCCCAAAGCATCGAGCGCAATTGCATTCACGGCTCCGACGCCCCCGAAACCGCCGAAGTCGAACTGCGCTACTTCTTCAGCACCCTCGATTTGCAGGGCTAGCGGCGGTTACCCTGCGGCGGTCTTCAACACCCACCGGTCACAACCCGCGTCCGAACGCGTCTCCTGATTCCTGTGGCGCTTATGGGTCTCGGCCCGCCGTCACCCCGTATGCACACCCTATCCTGACGGCAGCTCCAGAAACCCCTAAACACCACCGGCACAATTATTTATGAAAATTTGCCAAACAAAGCCAATTCCCCGGCGAACCCGCCAATGGGATAATAGAATGTAACTTGCCGGATGGGTAGCCGCCCCGCTTGCGGGGAGGAAAGTCCGGTCTCCATAGGGCAACGTGCCGGCTAACGGCCGGGAGGGTCCGGTCAAACCGAACTCTACGGAAAGTGCCACAGAAAACATACCGCCCTTCACAGGGTAAGGGTGAAAAGGTGCGGTAAGAGCGCACCGCGGCCGGAGCAATCCGGCTGGCAGGGTAAACCCCACGCGGAGCAAGACCAAATAGGGGAGGAGGAGCGGCCCGCTCCGTTTCACTCTCGGGTAGGTCGCTAGAGCCGGCCAGTAATGGACGGCCCAGAGGAATGGCTGCCGCCCGCAAGGGCACAGAAACCGGCTTATAGTCCGGCAAGTTACTTTTCTCCGTGCGCGGCATCCAAAGAACATGAAAGTGGCATTCATCGGCGCCGGCAACATGGGCGCACCCATGGCTCTGAACCTGATCCGCGCCGGGCACGACGCCATGGTCGGTTCCGAAACACCTGCCATCGACGCTCTGGCGCGCGGCGCGATCCAAATGTCGGCCAGCACCCTTACCGTAGCGCTGTCGAAAGAATTGGTGGAGGCTCATGCAAACAGGGGCCAGGGTTACGTCGCATCGCCGGTGCTCGCCCGCCGCGCGATCACTATCTGACTGCGATGGCGCACGGGCGGTCGGAGGCGGATTGGTCCGCGGTTGCGGAAGTGGCGGCGAAAAACGCCGGCCTGTAACCGCCCATCAGGAGAGAACAGTCTCGGCCTGCCGCGGCAGTTCGTCCACCTGGCGCAGCGCCGGGAAAAGCCGCGCACATATCGCCACAATCGCGATGGTTCCCACGCCGCCCAGGATCACCGCCGGTACTGTCCCAAACCATTGCGCCGTGATGCCCGATTCGAACTGGCCCACCTCGTTCGACGCGCCGATGAAAACCATGTTCACCGCGCTCACGCGCCCGCGCATTTCGTCCGGCGTGCCGAGTTGGATCATCGTATGCCGCACAATCACGCTGACCGTGTCACACGCGCCCACCAGTAGCAAAGCCGCAACCGAGAGCGCCACATGGCGCGACCATCCAAACACGATCGTGAAGACCCCGAAACCGACAACGCACCACAGCATCGTCGCTCCCACACGCCGGCGCAAGGGCCAGTGCGCTACGAAGATCGACATGACAATGGCGCCCGCGCCCGGGGCGGCACGCAATACACCGAGGCCGGAAGGCCCTACGCTGAGGATCTCGCGCGCGTACACGGGCAACAGCGCCACGGCCCCGCCCAGCAGAACGGCAAACAGATCGAGCGAGATCGCGCCCAGAATCAGCTTGTTCTGCCAGATGAACTTCAACCCGTTCAGAACTTCGCTGATCGATTCCACGGCGCGCGGCCTCGCCGAAGCCCGCACCCGGATCAGCGACAAAAGGAGCAGAGCCGTGAGGCATGAGATCGCGGCGCTGCTGTAAACCACCATTGGACTGGCCGTCCAGCCATAGAGCAACCCGCCGAGCATCGGGCCAATGATCGTCGCCGCCTGGAACACCGACGCGCTCCAGGCCACCGCGTTTGGAAAGTGCTCCTGGGCCACAATCAACGGCAGGAACGCCTGGCCTGCCGGGCCATTGAACGCACGGATGGCGCCGTTGAACAGCAGCGCCAGATAGATCGGGTACACCGAAGTGAGGCCGCGGATCGTGAACGCCAGCAGGAGGACGGAGCACAGCGAGAACGCCGCCCAACAGATCTGCAAGATGCGCTGCCGCGGAAAGCGGTCTGCCGTGTGCCCGGCTACAAGGAACAGAAGAACGCCGGGCAGGAACTGCGCCAGGCCAAGCAAGCCCAGGTCGAGCGGCCGGTGCGTCAGCGCATACACTTGCCAGCCAACGGCCACCGACTGCATCTCGGACGCAGTGGTCACCAGAAAGCGGGCGGTCATGTAGTAGCGGAAGCTGGAGTACGAAAACGCGACGCGCGCCGTGGGCGTGCTGGACCTCTCTGGCATCTGGGCTCGTTTCAGTTTCCCACGCTGCACGATATACTCCCATCATGCGTCTCCGCCTTTCCATGCTGGCTCTCGTCGCGATGCTTGCCTTGGCCCAGAGCGCCCCTCCCGGGCCAACTCCAGCGGGAAGCGGGCTCGACCCGCAACGCCTCGAAACCATTCGGCCGCGGCTGCAGGCTTTGGTAGATCACCAGACGATTCCCGGCGCCGTCGCGCTGGTTGCCCGTCACGGAAAAATCGCTTTGCTCCAAGCCGTCGGCTGGCGTGACATCGAGAACAAGAAGGCGATGCAAACCGATTCGATCTTCCAGATCATGTCCATGACCAAGAACTTCACTGGCGTCGCCGTGATGATGCTCGTCGAAGAAGGCAAGATCGAGCTGCGCCGCCCGATCGAGGATTACCTGCCCGAGTTCCACGGCATCCAGGTGGAGGAAAAGCGGTCGGGTCCCGACACGGTCTATCCGCCGAAACATCCGCCCACCGTGTGGCAGCTTATGGACCACACCTCGGGGCTGGGCGGCGATCCCGAAGGTGAACTGGCCGACAATCCGCGCACCATGCGCGTGCCGCTGGCGGATGCAGTCCGCTTCTATGCGCACACGCACTTGCAGTTCGAGCCGGGAGTACGGTGGAGTTACAGCAACATGGGCATCGCCACGCTGGGGCGTCTGGTCGAAGTGATCTCAGGGGAAGACTACGTGCATTTTCTCCGCACGCACATTTTCGATCCGCTGGGCATGAAGGACACGTTCATCTTCCCGCCGGAGGACAAGAAGGACCGCATTGCGCTGGTGTACAAACACGCCGCCGGCAAGCTGGTTCGCGCAGGCGACGAGATCCTGGCGGGCGACGCAGCCAAGTACCGCCAGGGCGCGAAATACCCGGCGCCCGAATTCGGCATCTGTTCCACGGCCCCGGATCTCGCGAAGTTCTACCAGATGCTGCTCAATGGCGGCGAGTTTGAGAGCCGGCGATATCTGTCGCGCCAGGCCATCGCGACCATGACGCGCGTCTTCACGCCCAACGTGAAACCATCTGGATGGCTCGGGGGAACGGGGTACGGCCTCACATTCGAAATCGTGACTGAGCCGGAAGGGACTCTGCTGCTGCACTCGCCGGGCACGTTCGGCCACGGCGGCGCATTCGGGACCGAGGGCTGGATGGATCCGAAGAACGATCTGATCCGCATCATGCTGGTGCAAGTCGCGGACGGCTCGGGCGACGCGCCCAGGTCGGTGGTGATGCAGATCGGGGAAGCGGCGGTGGTCGAATGAGCCATACACTAGGTACTATGAACGTTTCCTACAATCGCCGTGAACTGCTCCAGAGAGCCACCGCGGCCGCCGCACTCACGATGGCGGCACAAGCTGCGCCTCCGAAGAAGATGCGCCTCGGCGTCATCACCGGTATTTCCTCCAACCCCGAGCCGGCCATCAAGCGCGTGCACGATCTGGGGTTCCCTACCTGCCAGCTCGGTATGCGCGCTTTTGATGACGCAACCGTGTCCAAACTCCGCGACGCGCTGGCCAAGTACAACGTTGAGGTGACTTCGGCAGTCGCTACCGGGCCTCCTCCCGAGGTGTACGATTTCTACAAAGGGCCGTCGACCATCGGCCTCGTGCCGCGCCAGTACCGGGAGGCGCGTATCACGCGCATCAAACAGGTGTCGGACTTCGCCAAGAAGGCCGGCATCCCCGGAGTGCAGACACACTGTGGGTTCATTCCCGAGAATCCCAACGAACCGCTCTACGAGGAAGCCGTGAACGCCATCCGCACCGTGGCGCAATACTGTAAAGAGAATGGCCAGACCTTCCGCTGCGAGACCGGGCAGGAAACGCCGATCACGCTGGTTCGCGCGATCAAAGACGTGGGCCTGGACAATGTGGGTGTCAACTTCGACGTGGGAAACCTGATTCTGTATGGGAAGGCCAACCCGGTGGACGCGGTCGAACTGCTGGCACCGTACATCATGGGCATTCACGCCAAAGACGGTGTCTATCCAACGAACCCCAAACAACTGGGGCGGGAGGTTCCGATCGGTGAGGGTAAGGTGAACTTCCCGGTACTGATTGGGCTTCTGAAGAAGGTCGATTATCAAAATCCTCTGACCATCGAGCGCGAGATCGAAGGAGAGAAGCAGACCCAGGACATTCTCGCGGCGAAGGCGTTTTTGGAAAAGTTGATTGGCTGAAGGAGACAAAGCAATGAGCGAAAAAGAGATCGGACGGCGCGGATTCTTGCACGCCGCGACAGGCACGGCGGCGTTTACGATTCTGAAACCGCAGCTCGTGCGCGGCATGCAGGCCAACTCGGCGGTGCGCGTGGGGCTTCTAGGCTGCGGCGGGCGTGGCAGCAACCACGTGGAGACCATCCTGAAGAACACCGATGCGCGCGTGATCGCGGTCGCCGACATGTTTCAGGATCGCGCCGAGGCCGCGAAGCAGCACGTCGACAAGCTGTCCGCCGCGAAGGGGCACGCAGGTATCGAAAAGGCGTTCATCGGTCCAAAAGCCTACCAGCAGATCGCCGAGTCGAAGGATGTGGACGCGGTCGTGATCGCGACGCCACCCTACTATCATGTCGAGCACCTGGGGGCTGTAGTGGCAGCAGGCAAACACGTGTACTGCGAAAAACCCGTCGCGGTCGATGTGCCGGGCGCCAAACGCGTGCTCGAAATCGGCCAGCGGGCGGAGGGAAAGCTGAGCCTCGATGTAGGCTTCCAGATCCGCATGGCGCCGCCCTACATTGAGCTGGTGAAGCGAATCCACGCCGGCGCCTTGGGCGACATTGCGACCGGCGCGGCCTACTACTATTGCAACGCCATCGATCTGAACTTTTCGAACTTGCCGCCGGCCATGCTCCGGTTGCGCAACTGGATCCAGGACCGCGTGCTCTCCGGCGATATCATCGTGGAGCAGAACATCCACGCCATCGACATCTGCAATTGGACACTGAACGCCCATCCGCTCAAAGCGACGGGCCGCGGCGGCAGGAAGGGCCGCAATCGTCCGGGCGACACATGCTACTCGCATTTCGATGTCGTGTTTCAGTATCCCAACGACGTGGATGTCAGCTTCAGCTCCACGCAGTTCGGCAAGGGGCAGTTCGACGTGAATGAGCGCTTCTACGGAACGCGCGGCTCGTCCCAATCGCCCTACGCGGGGCCGCTGGGCATCTGGGGCGAGGACCAGTGGGTTTGGGGCGGCGGCGAAAAGCCGGCTGCGCAGAGCGGACAGTTCTCAGCCAGCGGATCGTTCTCCGACAACCTCGCCGAGGCGGATTCCGAGAAGCAGAAGGCGTTCATTCACAGCATCACCAGCGGGCAGTTTCACAACCAGGCGGCCGCCGGTGTGGAGTCGGCTTTGACCGCCATGCTGGGCCGGCAGGCCGCGTACGCAGGCGGGGAATTGACGTGGGACGATCTGCTGCGCTCGAACGAACACTGGGACGCGGGCATCGATCTCAACAATCTCGCATGAGGTAGTGGCCGGACATGTCCGGCCACTACGGGCTCTTCAGCGACTCCAACCAATGCTGCAGCCTCGCCCAGGTCTTCGCGTCGCGCTTGGTGGCAATGGGGGCGTCCGGGTTGGCATAGAACGCCAGGATGTTGGCGCGCAATTCATCGGAGACAGGCTTCCCGTGTACGTTTTCCACCAGCTTGGCGTAGGCATGATCCGCCAGCGGGTAAGCGCCCGGCTTGATCGACTCTCCGGTATCGAAGTTCTCGTTAGGAAGGTGCAGCTCGCCTTCGCGGTGCTGGGCAAGGAAGCAGCGATAGCGGTCGAGCGTGTTGTTGAAGCTGCGCATGAACATGTTCTGGACCGTGGGCGTGGGAGGCTGGAATGCCAACGCTTTGAATGGGCCGATCTTGGGCACCAGCCGCAAAATGAACGCCCATAAGCGCGCGCCGAACCCGGGCTCCTGGCTACGGTCTCCCCATCGCTTGTGGTAACTCGAATGCGAGACGTTGTACACGAACCTCCGCTTCGTGGCGCTGGGTTCGGTCTTCCGGATCTCGTCTTTCTTGAGCTGCCAGGCAATCCTGGACATCGTTGGCATCAGGGAATACACGGTGTGCCGGTACGTGCCGAGAGCCAGTTCCTCATCGAAAAACACGCTGGACATTTTGAGGGAGTAAGTCCGGGCGAAGGCTCGCTCCAGGAGCGGCTTCGATACTTCGAAGCCGATGAAGTCATGATAGGCTTGCGGCGCATAGAGGCCTTCAGCCACTTCTTCGACATCGAATGAGAACTCCACCTTCAAGTGCGCCACCGGATCCTGCCCGTACGTCACTGACCGCCCGAATTTCCTTCGCAGCTTCGGAAACATGACGGCAACGGCGCGATTCGTGGCGATGGGATGGCCGGCGTTGTCGGCGGCATAATGAGCCAGGGCTCCGAGCGCAAAGGCGTATTCATCCAGCGAGCTGGCTTCGGCCAGCAGCGCCTCGACGAATTCACCGCTGCGAACGTAGTGCGTCAGATCGCTGAAGAAGTGGCTTCCAAACGGATAGTAGCCCATGTCCTGGATGATGGCGCCGCCATAGGTGTAAGCATGCGCCTTATGCAGGTCGTCTCGAGTAGCGTCCGGAAACCGCTTCAGCAGAAGCGGGCGGATGCTGTCGCCCCAGGCCGCATCGATGATGGCCTCGTGGGTCAGAACCGAGTATCCGGCCGCGCCGGGAAGCAACCACAGGGCAAGCGCAAGGACCGGAACCGCGCGAAAACGCATACGAGAGAGTGTAGCGCGTGGCTGGCGCTAAGCGTGCCCGTCGCCCGAAAGCTGGCGTACGATGTCGCCCACAAAGGCCCGTGCGTCTCCGAAGAGCATCAGGGTCTTATCGAGGTAGTAGAGCTCGTTATCGATTCCGGCGAAACCCGGACTCATGCTGCGCTTGATCACCATCACGGTTCGGGCTTTGTCGACGTCGAGAATCGGCATTCCGTAGATAGGACTGCTGCGATCCGAGCGCGCGGCCGGATTGGTCACATCGTTAGCGCCGATGATCAGGACAACGTCCGTCTGGGGAAAGTCGGGGTTGACGGCGTCCATGTCCAGGAGCTTGTCGTAGGGGATGTCAGCCTCGGCCAGGAGCACGTTCATGTGTCCTGGCATGCGCCCCGCAACCGGATGAATGCCGAACGTCACGTTCACGCCGCGTTTGGTGAGCGTGTCGAACAGTTCGCGCACCTTGTGCTGGGCTTGCGCGACCGCCATCCCGTAGCCCGGAACGATCACTACCGAGTTGGATGCCGCCAGGATCGCGCCAGCTTCTTCGGCAGTGGCGGACCTCACCGTGCGGGTCTCCTTCGCGGCGGCGGCGGAAGCCTGCACCTGGCCGAACGCTCCGAACAGCACGTTGGTAAACGAGCGGTTCATGGCCTTCGACATGATCACCGATAGGATGAAGCCCGAGGACCCATCGAGCGCGCCGGCGATGATGAGCAGCTTGCTATCGAGAACGAACCCCATAGCCGCCGCGGACAGACCGGCATAGGAATTGAGCAGCGAGATCACGGTGGGCATGTCGGCGCCGCCGATGGGAACAATCATCAGCACACCGAACAACAGCGGAACCGCGATCATCAGAGGAAAGAAGCGCGTGTCCTCGGGATGAATGACCAGATAAACCGCGACGGCTACTGAAATCGCCAGCAGGGACATGTTGACGATGTTCTGGCCCCGGTAGGTGATCGGGCGCTGCGGCAGGATCTCCTGCAACTTTCCCGCGGCCATCAGGCTCCCGGTGAACGTCAAGCTGCCCAGGATGACCTCCGCCGAAAGCACCGCCATCATGAAGCGCGGGATCTGCGGCGTTCGCAGATAGAATTCGGCCGTTCCCACCAACCCCACACAGAGCGCGCCGAAGGCATGGCTCAGGGCGGTTCGCTGAGGTACCGCGGTCATCTGCACGCGGCCCAGCGGAATGCCGATGATGGTGCCGAGAACCAGGGCAATGGCGATCCAGGTGTAGTCGACGATGCCGCGATAGAGCAGCGTGCCGATCACCGCCAGGAGCATGCCGAGTTCTCCTGCCCAGACTCCATGTCTCGCCGAGGCGGGCGAACTCAGCCATTTGAGCGAAAGGATGAACAGCGCCGCGGAGATCAGGTAGATGATCTGGATGAATTGTTCACTGACCAGAGCTGTCGTCATGGTTTTTTCGGTTTGCTGGTCTTGAACATCTTGAGCATGCGGTCGGTGATGATGAATCCGCCGACCAGATTGCTTGTGGCCGCGACAATCGCAATGGTCCCCAGCACGGTCGCGAGATCGCTCTTGCGCTCCCCGGCGAGGATGATGGCGCCCACGACGGCAATGGCATCAAGAGCGTTGGTCAACGACATCAGTGGAGTATGAAGAAGCGGCGATACGCGGCGGATCACTTCGAATCCGATGAACGCCGCCAGCATGAACACGTACAAGCTTGTAGTGAGGTCCGACATTTTTCTCCTTAGCCGCGATTGCACGCGAATACACGCGAATGACAGTGTGCGTTCATCGCGCGGCTATCTTGGCTGGAAGTGAATAGAATTCCCGTACACGAGCGTTTACAATCTCGCCGGCCTGCGTGACCAGAGTCTCGCGGGCGATCTCGTCCTGCAAGTCCGGTTCCGTCCGGCCATTCGCAAACAGGTGCGTCAGAAACGCGCTGATGTTGCGAGCGTACAACTGGCTTGCGTGGTAGGGGACGGTGCTGGCCAGGTTGATGCGGCCGATTACGGTGACGCCGTGTTCGACGACGATCTGGCTGGCTTTCGTCACCTCGCAATTGCCACCGCGCTCGGCGGCCAGATCGACAATCACGGAGCCCGGGGCCATCCGGTCGACCATATCGCGCGTAACCAGCAAAGGAGGCTTCTTGCCCGGCACGACCGCAGCGGTAATCACGACGTCGCTCTCGGCCACCACATTCGCCAGCAACTCCTTCTGGCGCTGATAAAAGGCTTCATCCTGCGCTTTGGCGTAGCCGCGGGCATCTTCCGCATCTTTTGCGACGATGGGAAGTTCGACAAAACGCCCGCCAACGCTCTGCACCTGCTCTTTCGCGGCCGGCCGCAGGTCGTAAGCAGAGGCGACAGCGCCGAGTCTTCTCGCAGTAGCAATGGCTTGCAGACCGGCCACGCCTGCGCCGATGATCAGCACCCGGGCCGGGGTGATGGTGCCCGCGGCGGTGGTCATCATCGGAAAGAGCCGAGGGAGAGTGTCGGCAGCCAGCAACACCGCTTTATACCCGCAGACCGTCGCCATGGACGAAAGTGCGTCCATGCTTTGGGCGCGCGTGGTGCGCGGCATTAGCTCGACGGAGAAAGCGGACACGCCCGTAGCGGCTACTGCCTGGACGGTATCCAGCGAACCGAGCGGGCGAAGAAATCCCGCCAGATATTGGCCGCGCCGCAGCAGGGGAAGGTCGGCCGCGCCGGCTTTGTCATCGGACCCGTAGCACAGCACCTGGGCCAAGATGTCCGCGGACTTGAGCACGCCCGCTCGCTCGGCAACGATCTTCGCGCCCCTGGCAGCGTAATCAGCATCCAGATAGCCCGCGCCTTCGCCAGCTCCGGCCTGAATCACGACTTCGAAACCAGCCTTCGTGAGAGCGGGAATCACCGACGGCACGAGCGCGACGCGCCGCTCTCCGGGAAAGCACTCGGTGGGAACACCAATGATCATCGGTTCATCTCCCCTCCGCCAGCACCCAGAATGCAGAGTGAAGCCATCCCGCCCACAGGAAAAGTTGATCTAACGTCATCGCTTGATATTCTCCCTCGATAGGGAGCATGCCCGCTATACTGCCAACTTGGTACTCAAAAAAACCGCCTTCCTGTGGCTGCACGCTCTCTTCTTTGTATCCGGCTTCCCTGCCCTGCTCTATCAGATCGTGTGGCAACGGGCTCTGTTCGCAATATACGGCGTCAATATCGAATCGGTGACTGTGGTGGTGAGCGCCTTCATGCTAGGCCTCGGCCTGGGCAGTGTTGTGGGCGGATGGTTGTCACAGCGGAATACGCCGCTGCTGGTGATCTTCGCACTGATGGAATTCAGTGTCGCATTGTTCGGCGTGATTTCTCTCGGTTTGTTCCGCTGGGTGGCCTCGTTTACGGCGGGCGCTCCCACGATAGAGACCGGCGTGATCACGCTCGGCCTGATTCTGGCGCCCACGATCCTGATGGGTGCGACGCTGCCAGTGCTGGTAGCGTACCTGGTCGGGTTCACGGGGAATGTGGGGCGTTCCGTTGGAAGCCTGTACTTTGTCAACACACTGGGCTCAGCGGCGGCCTGCCTACTGGCGGCCGAAGTGACCATGCGCAAGCTGGGGATGTCCGGATCGGCGAGTCTGGCAGCGGGGCTCAACACCTTCGTCGCGATTGCCGTGCTGTGGCTTTACGTTCGCGGGAGGAGTGCGGCGGCAATTCGAGAAACTGAGCTTTCGGAGAAGCGGAGTGCTGGACTGGTCGCCCTTCCGGTGGCGGCAACTCTGGCTGCGATCACGGGATTCATCTCGCTTTGCCAGGAGATTGTCTGGTACCGCGTGTATTCGTTCGCGAGCGGCGGGAGTCCCAAGAGCTTCGCCAACGTGCTGGCGGCGTTTCTGGCGGGCATCGCGCTGGGTTCGCTCGCGGCCCGTCGCATCTGCCGGGATACACCGGGAGCGCCGCTACTTCTGCGGCGGATTGCAGTGCTGGTAGTGGCTGCGAACCTGCTCGGATTTCTGACCGTTCCCCTGGTTGCCTTCGCTGTCCGGTACGTGGATGCTGTTATAACTCTGCCGTTGATCGCGTTGACGGCCGGATTGCTCGGAGCAACGTTTCCGTTACTGAACCATATCGCCGTGCCGTCGGATCGCCGCGCGGGGGCCGGCCTGAGCTGGCTGTATCTCAGCAACATCGCCGGGTCGGCTCTTGGCAGCTTCCTGGTGGGATTCGTTCTGATGGATCTTTGGAACCTTGAAACGATCGAGCTTGGGCTCGCGATACTCGGAGTTGCCGTCGCCGTCACACTATGGATGGCAGGAAGGCCGGCGCGGTTTGGCAGGTTGGTTGCCGCTGCGGCGGGAGTAACGTTGTGTATCGGTCTGATGGTGAGTTGCGGGCCGCTTTACGCAGCGATTTACGAGCAGCTCCAGAACAAGTCGGCCTACCGGCGGGGCGAACGGTTCACGGACATCGTCGAAACCAGGAGCGGCGTGATCACGGTGGACGCCGATCGCACGATTTACGGAGGCGGCGTTTACGACGGCAAGCTGATCACCGACGTGACTGAGACCGATGCGCTGCTCCGCCCATACTCGATCAGCTTCCTCCACCCGGATCCAAAGGAGGTGTTGATTATCGGGCTGGCGGGAGGCGCATGGGCCGAAGTGATTGCCAACCATCCGCAAGTAGAGCGAGTGGTGGTGGTCGAGATCAATCCAGGTTACCTCACCGTGATTCGCAGGTATCCGGATGTGGCGCCCGTGCTCTCCAATCCCAAGGTTGAAATATTCATCGATGACGGCCGCCGCTGGCTGATGCGCTTTCCGCGGCGCAAGTACGATCTCATCGTGATGGACACGATCTATCACTGGAGGGCGCATGCCACCAACCTGCTGTCGTGCGAATTTCTGGAACTGGCGCGGAGACACTTGAAGCCGGGCGGCATTCTCTACTACAACACCACGCACTCCGGTGACGTCCAACTTACCGGAGTGACCGCGTTCCCCTATGCGCTCCGTTTCGGGCCCTTGCTGGCCGTAAGTGACAGTCCGATCCAAACCGACAAGGACCGCTGGCGGCGGATGCTGCTGGCTTACCGGCTGGAAGGCGCAACCGTTTTCGATCATTCCGATCCGGATGACCGGGAGCGTTTGAACGAGATCATCGCCTACGCAGACACGCTGCAGAAGCAGGGCTACGACCCATCCGGCATGGAAACGGCCGAGAGTATCCGGCGCAGATGTCGAACGAAGCGAATCATCACAGACGACAACATGGCATCGGAGTGGACGCGTTGAGCGACAATGTTACGACGCGATGAAACCATTTTCCGACCGGCTGGTTGACGCGATACGCATGAAAGGGAACCCGTGCGTGGTGGGTCTGGACCCGCGCATCGATCTGATGCCGATGTTCGTGAGATCGGGCAGGGGCGCGCCCACAAGGGAAGCGGTGCGGTCGGTCATCTCCGGCTTTCACGAGTTGGTGCTCGACACCGTGGCCGCCCTGGTTCCGGCAGTGAAGCCGCAATTGGCCTTTTTTGAGCAATACGGGGCGGCAGGCATCCTGGCGTTCGAAGACACCGTGCGAGCCGCCAGACAGAGAGGGTTGCTGGTCATCGCCGACGCCAAACGCAATGACATTTCGTCCACCGCGGGAGCTTACGCCGCGGCGTTCCTGGGCGAGACCGATGTTTTCGGAGAGCCCCAGAAGGCGTTTGACGCCGACAGTATGACGGTCACGCCGTATCTCGGCCGGGACAGCCTGCAACCGTTCGTCGATGTGTGCACAGAACACAAAAAGGGTTTGTTCGTCGTGCTCAAGACTTCAAATCCGGGCTCGCGGGATTTTCAGGATCTCGAACTGCGCTCCACGGAGCGGCCGCTCTACGAGAAGATTACGGAAACCATTCGTGAATTCGGCCAGCCTTTGCGCGGAGAGTCCGGCTACAGTTCCATCGGCGCGGTGATCGGCGCGACGTTTCCGGAGGACGCCCGGCGGTTGCGCTGCCTGCTGCCGGAGGCCTTCATCCTGGTGACCGGATACGGAGCGCAGGGCGCGCGCGGACGCGAAGCGGCGGTGTGCTTCAATGACGACGGCCTGGGCGCGATCGTGAGTTCGTCGCGCGGCATCACGTACTCGTACTCACCCGACAACCTGACCAAGCCGTCGTTTGTGAACTGTGTTCGCGAAAATACGCTGCGAATGATCGCTGACGTAACCGGTGCGCTGCGATAGCAGCGGCGGAAACGATATCATCTTCCGGAGGAGAGACACGCATGCGAAAGCTTGCCACCCTGTTGGCGATTCTGACGATCGCCGCCGCCCAGAGCCTGGCGCAATCCAAAACGTCGAACGACACCGCGGAGTTCAAAGCGCTTATCCAGCACTATTGGGAGGGCTGGAGCACACTCAACACCGACAACGTCGCGTCGCTGTATTCGCAGGATCCGGATGCCGTATTTTTTGATGTCGCCCCCCTGAAATACAACGGCTGGGCGGAGTACAAAGAGGGCTTCAAGAAGGCGTTTGCCACTGCCGCGAGCGCTTCAATCGCTGCAAACGACGATCTGAAAGTCACCCGCCGCGGAAAGATCGCCTGGACCAGTAACACCTTTCACGGGACCGTGAATCAAAAAGAGGGGCCGCCGATGCAGTTGACGGGAAGGCAGACCGACATTTGGGAGAAGCGGGGCGGGCACTGGATCATCGTACACGAGCACATCTCAGCGCCGCTGCAATAGGAACCGGCTACTGGCGCGGCAACAGGCGCTGCATGCGGTCCTGCTCACCCCAAACCGACTCGGTGTGTTCCAGGATCTCTGAAGGCGTAAACCAAAACGGCTTCAACTTGTTCTCGCTATGCAGTTTGGCCTGGTCGTTGTAGTGGGGCGAGGAGGTGTGTTCAGACTCGCCGTAGGGCAGCAGGCTCCAGAGTTGTTTCGGTTCACTCTCTACCACAACCATCAGGTGCGCCCAGCCATCGTTGCAGAAAATCCTGCCGTCTTCCTGCTCGGGGCCTTCGTCGGGATGCAGGACTCCGAACGTGTTGGTGCCATCCAGCGGAAACACACCGCCGCGCACCACCACGTTGATGTCACCCCACGGCACCTCCGCCTTTCCGAAGCGCTTCACCAGCCTTAGAACGGCCTCTTCGAGCGCCCGGCGTGCCATGTCCTGTTCTTCCGCAGAATGGATATCGAGATTCCTACGCTCGTAGGAAAGAAAACGCAAAAATTTCTGAGCGGTGAAAAGATCCTGGTACGATTTGGCCCAGTAATACAGATACGTGTATGCGACGGAAGCCTTGCTGGAGCGCCGGTCCCAGCCCGCCAAGGCCTCCACAGCTCGCACTACGCGCGTGTCGGCCGATGGCTTCCGGCTGAAAGCTTCTTCGAGCAAGGGAACGATAATATCCGCGGCAAGAATGTAGGTGTCGAAGCCAAGATCGATCATCTCTTCGACCGTGAATTTTTTGTCCTGAGCCAGCACGTTGGATAACCGCTCGCCCCGCGTGTTCAGGACCTCGAGGCCCGCATCGGCCTTCGGGGTTCCCTGCAGGTAATAGCGCGCCGGTTCCAGAGGCTTCAGGCCCGAGTTCCTGGTCACCACCCACGGCGGGTTGTTACAGTTCTGCAGAAAACCGGCGGGCGGATTCAAGACCTGCGGATAAAGATTGAAGGGAATGTAGTTGCCCCATTCGGTTTGCTTCGTCCATCCCGGCACGGGTTTTGACCAGTCATAGCTTTCGTCACGCCGCGCCACATTACCGTTGTGAACCCAGAAAATGTTGCGCGCGTCGGAGTACAGCAGGTTCCAGCGCGGCATCAACTGGCGCGCTACAGCCTTCTGGAATTCCTCGAGGTTCTGCGCTTTCATCAGCAAATACAGGCCCAGCGAGTAATTGACACCGTCGTAGTTCGGAACTCTGACCGCGTAGGCCTTATGGCTCTCCCGGTCGAACCGTACGATGGGGCCGTGATGCGTGTAATAGAGCGGCAGGGTGATGGACTCCATGCCTCGCGGGCCGCGGATGTGAAAAGTCTCGTAGTCGACGCCGATGTCGCGCCACTGTCCTTCGTACAGGTACTGCAGTTTCCCATCCGGATGGATCTTCTCTTCGTACACATCTGAGATATTGGGCTGGTTCCAGGTGGCCGACCAGGTGATCTTCTCGTTGACTCCGACCAGAAAAAACGGGCTCCCAAACCAGCTCACGCCGCCCGCATTCAGTTTCCCGGGCGTCATCAGGTGCGCTTCGTATTTCTGGAACCGATTGGCCCAGGGCATATGAAGATGCTCCACGTGGATGATCTTGCCATTTGCCGATTTTTCCGGAGCGATGGCCCACTGGTTGGAGCCAAAGTCCGGGAACGAATCGGCTCCTCCGGCCAGCTTCGGCAGCGCATCACCGACGCTGTAGAAGCGCATGTACTGGCTGCGCTCCAGCGCTTCGACGTCTTCCGCCGTCAGCCCGTCAATCCACGCAGGAACCTCGGAGCGGTGTTCGGCGATGTACTCATTCACGCCGCGGGCGAAAGCATCAAGAATTCGGTAGACACCGGGATCGATCTTTTCCTTGTTCTCGACCACGCACTTCTTGGTGCGGAAAAGGCGCTGGAGATAGTCGCCGTCCCAGCGGTACTCGTAGGGGATGAAGTGCAGGTAACCGTTGCCCAACGCGCTGAAACCGAGCACTTCGGCCCGCCGGCCCTGTGCGTCGCGATATTCCAGCATCATGCGCTCCAGGTGATCCTGGGCCTGTGCGTAACCATACCCGAAGAAGGTGGCCTCTTCGGTGTCGCCCAGGATGTGGGGCACGCCGTAAGAATCGCGGTAGATGGTTACTCTCGCAGCCAGTGGGTCGCGGGCGGCGGAAGCGGCGGCCGTCAAAAGGCAAAACGCCAGACCAGCCCACGGCACGCGCAATCGGACCATGCGACCTCTTCGTAGCAAGCTTCTTCTGCTCAACGATAGCAGGGTTCGACAAGCGCAGGCACGGGCCCGCTGGGTTTGAGCGGTCGTTTTTCCAGTACACTGAGTAGGCTTCTATGGAAGACATCACGAGACGTAAAGTGTTGTATGGAGCCGGCGCTCTGGCAGCCGCAGCCTGGTCTTCAGCGGCCGGCGCGGCGGACCGCCGGCTCAAGGTGATCGTGGTAGGGGCTCATCCTGACGATCCGGAATCGAGCTGCGGCGGCACGATGGCGCGCTACGCCGATTCAGGACATGAGGTTGTAGCGCTCTACCTGACGCGAGGAGAAGCCGGCATCCCGGGCAAGACGGAATCCGAAGCGGCGGCCATTCGTACGGCCGAGGCTCAGCGCGCCTGCTCGATTCTCAAAGCCCGTGCCGTGTTCGCCGGCCAGATCGACGGAAAGGCCGAAATCAACGATCAGCGGTACGGCGAATTCCGTTCTCTCGTTGAAAAGGAGCGGCCGGATGTGGTGTTCGCTCCCTGGCCGATCGACTCGCACCGCGATCACCGCGTGGCCTCGCTCATGGCTTATGACAACTGGGAACGCGGCGGCCGGCGCTTCGAGTTCTATTACACCGAGGTGGACTTAGGAGATCAAACCAAGAATTTTCAACCCTCACACTACGTCGACATCACGGCGGTGGTGGAACGCAAACGGCAGGCGTGCATGGCGCATGAGAGCCAGGACCCTCCGAGTTTCTATGGCCGCTACCACGAACCCATGCAACGGTTGCGCGGCCTCGAATACGGATGCCAGGCAGCGGAAGCTTTCGCCGGCATGGTGCAGAATCCGAAAAGGTGCAGCCTGCCGGGTTGAGGTGAGGACGGGGACAGGCAGCACGGTCCACGACGGCGGTGTGATCGGCCCGAACCGTCGAGCAGGGGACGGTGGAGCCTGTCCCCTCACTTCTCCCTCACTTCTCCCTCACTTCTCGAGGGTGATCTTTCGGCCGGTACGCGCGGATTCCCGGGCGGCGTCGAGAATCTCGGTCACGATCATGTTGTTTTCGAGCGAAGAAAGACCGGAGGGGCGAACCTTGCCACGGACCACCGCGCGGAGGTACGAAACGGAGTCGCGCTGGTCCAATGGCAGCGCACCTGGCGTGCGCACCTGCTCCTCTTCGCCGGGCAACCGAACGCGCAGGACGCTGCCGCCGATGGCGACGGCGTATCCACGCTCGCCGTACACTTCGAAATCCTTCCGGTTAAAAGGCCAGTTCCACGATGCCTGAATGATTCCCTGAGCCTTCGGATATTCGACCAGGATCGTGGCTTCATCATCCACGCGCGGGTAGATCTGCGGCTTGATTTGCTGCGTCATCGCGGTGACGGCGAGAGGGCGCTGGTTGTCCATCATCCACGTCATGAGGTTCGCGCCATAGCAGCCGAAATCAAACAGCGCGCCCGCGCCGTTCTTCACCGGGTCGGTGAGCCAGCCCAGGAACTCGGGCCCTACGCCGATCTCCTTGGGTCCCTCATGGCCGTCCATCGCTACCATTTTGCGGATGTCACCCGCCGCGCGCCGCTCCTTGATGAGATTCCACATGGCGCCATGACTTGGATACCAGGTGGTCTCATAGTTGACGATGACCTGGATGCCTGCGCGCCCGGCAGCGCGCTCGATGGCGCGGGCATGCTCCATATTCACGGCCAGAGGCTTCTCCATCATGACGTGGATGTGGCGCGCGGCGCAGGCTTCGACGATCATCGGATGGTCGTAGCTGCTGGTGAAAGAGGCCACGGCCTCAGGCCGGGTCTGATCGAGCATGGTCCCGAGATCGGAGAAGAACACGGAGGCGGGCAGACCGTAGCGTTGCGCGTAGTGCTGCCGCAGGGCGGGGTCAGGGTCAAAGATGCCGGCCAGTTGAACGTCCGCGCGATTCTTCACCGCGCTCAGGAATCCCTCCACGTGGCCGTGAACCAGCCCGGCGATGGCGAGCCGAAGAGGTTTGTCCTCGGCCTGCAAAGGGAGCAGGATGCAGCAAAGCGCGAGCCTGCACAGGATGGATCGCGACATCACGCCCACTCCATGATGACCTTGCCGGAGCAACCGGAGCGCACAACGGCAAACGCCTGTTCGAATTCTTGGTAAGGGAAGCGGTGCGTGATCACGGGACGAATATCCACGCCGGATTCCAGCATGACCGCCATCTTGTACCAGGTCTCGTACATCTCGCGGCCATAGATTCCCTTGATAGTCAGCATATTGAAGACGACGACGGTCCAGTCGATTGCGATTTCTTTGGACGGGATGCCGAGCATGGCGATCTTGGCGCCGTGGCTCATATTGGAAAGCATCTCGCGAAATGCCGATGGAACGCCCGACATCTCGAGGCCAACGTCGAATCCCTCCTGCATCCCCAGGTCTTTCTGAACCTGTGCCAGCGGCGTTTCTGATGTATTGACTGCCCGTGTGACTCCGAGTTTGCGCGCGAGCTCCAGCCGGTAAGGATTCACATCGGTGATGACGACGTATCGCGCACCGGCATGCCGGACCACCTCCGCGGCCATGATGCCGATCGGACCGGCTCCGGTAATCAGCACGTCCTCGGCCAGGACGGGAAACGAAAGCGCGGTGTGCACGGCGTTTCCAAAAGGATCGTAAATGGCGGCGACGTCGAGATCCATGTTGTCCTTGTGACGCCAGATGTTGGTCATGGGAACCGCGATGTAGTCAGCGAACGCGCCCGGCCGGTTCACGCCCACCCCCATGGTATGCGCGCACAAGTGGCGACGCCCGGCCAGACAGTTGCGGCAGCGGCCGCAAACGACGTGGCCTTCGCCGGTTACGATATCGCCGCGGTGAAAGTCATTCACGTTCGAGCCGGTGTCCACGATTTCGCCGACGAACTCATGGCCAATGACCATGGGTACGGGGATGGTCCGCTGCGCCCATTCATCCCAGTTGTAGATGTGAAGGTCGGTCCCGCAAATGCCAACCCGGCGCACGCGGATGAGCACGTCGTTGATCCCGATGGTCGGTTCAGGAACGTCTTCGAGCCAGAGGCCCGGCTCTCGTTTGCTTTTGACCAGCGCTTTCATGGGCTCCTCACCATTCTAATGGCATGCCGGGATAGGGGCAGGCACGACTGTCGCCGCCCCGCCGGGCTATCAGAGTGCCGGGACTGACAGCGATTGGCAATTGATATAATTCCTTCACCGAACCGTACGATTCGGGGAGTGGGAGGAAAGATGAAGACTATTCTCATTATGGCGCTGGCGGTGCTGGCTGCGCCGGTGTTTGCCGCGGACGCAAATGGCACGTGGAAGGGGACGCTTGAGACCGAGGAAGGCAAGCACGAGCTGACTTTCAACCTGAAGGCCGACGGCGACAAGCTCACCGGAACGGTGGGCGGCCTTCGCGATAAGGACGTCAGCGTCGACGAAGGAAAAGTGCAGGGCTCAACGATCACGTTCTCGGTGATGTCGGAATGGGAAGGCAACCCGATCAAGCTGGTCTATAAGGGTGAAGTGAGCGGCGACGAGATCAAGTTCACCATGGGCACCGACGATGGCTCCTGGAGCACGGATCTGACGGCGAAGCGGGTGTCGTGAAATGACGGCCGGGCTGCCCGGCCCGGCTGAGTCTTGGGAAGCGCTATCAGACAGCGCTCACAGCAATCTCCTGGGCGGTTCGCATTTTCTTGATGCCATGCAAGAATCTTCGTCCTACAGGAACTTTTTTCAGTGTCAAATCCGCCGGCCGGTGGAAATATTCGCTATTATTTCAAATTGAAATTAAATCAATATTCCTCTTTTCTAACCGGAATCAACACCTGATATAATCCAGGACGATAAAAATAAACTTGGCCATTTCTCCCCCTGAGGAGTCGTTATCCGTCCGACTTCAGTGAAGGAGAGGTGTGTTTTTTCTCGATCCGCCTCGTGAAATATGCGTCGACTGATTGTTGCCCCTATTTTCACCGACCAGGCAAAAACAGACTCGGCCCGTCTGCTCTATGTGATCCTGTGGACCCTGGGTCTGGCCATGACTTCGATCACCCTGCTGGCAATCAGCTCCCTGCCGGTGAACGCCGCCCGATGGCTTTTTGCCGTTGCTGCCGTGGATGTCACGTGTGTTGTCGTGCTGGCCATCACCAGACGGGGCCGGGTCCGGCTGGCGGGTTTCCTGTTGGTTACGCTGTTGTGGGCGTTCGTTACAGGCATGGCATTTACGGGAGGCGGCATCCGCTCCGCCACGGCCCCGTCCTACCTCATCATCATTTTGCTTGCCGGGCTGGTGCTGGGAGAGCGAGAGGGAATTATCGCCGGAGTGGCCTGCGGCGTCACGGCGCTCGGGCTGGTTTTCGCAGAGATGGCTGGCGTCCTACCGGCCAGTACGGTTCATCACACTTCGATGACGCTATGGCTCAGCGGCGTTCTCTATGCGGTGTGCATTGTGGGTCTGCAGTATCTGGCGTCGCGCGCCATCAAGAAAACTCTGCAACGCGCGCGACAGGATCTAGCAGAACGGGAACGTACCTCGAAGGCATTCCAGGAGAGCCAGGAGCGGTTCGAGAGGGAGGAATTCATCGCCCATTGCGGCAGTTGGGATCGCGACCTGCTTACAAATCACATGTCATGGTCCGATGAGACCTTTCGTATTCTGGGCCTGATTCCCGGTTCCATCGTTCCCCAACGCCGTTCATTCGAAGAAAGGGTTCACCCGGAAGACAGGGGGCGTGTCGCGGGGAACGTGCGCAGCTCGCTGGCAGACCACGAACCTTACACGGTTGAGTATCGCGTGATGCGACCTGACGGGAACGAACGTATCGTTCTAGAGCAAGGGGTGCCTCAATGCGACGCCGGGGGCAGGCCGGTGCGGCTGGTGGGAACGCTGCTGGACATCACCGAGCAGCGGCGGGCGGAGGAGAACCAGCAGAGAGCGGCCGAGGAAATCCACGATCTGTACAACCATGCACCGTGCGGATACCACTCGCTCGACGCGAACAGCATCTTCATCCGCGTCAACGATACCGAACTCTCATGGCTGGGGTATTCGCGTGAAGAGGTCATCGGAAAGAAAACGTTCGACCAGCTTCTCACCGCCGATAGCGCGGAAGTCTACCGGGCAAACCAGGCGGGACTTAGAGAGCGTAGCCGGATACGTGGATTGGAATTCAAAATGGTTCGCAAAGACGGCTCCATCATGCCGGTGCTTTTGAACGCCACTGCCGTCAAGGACGAATCCGGCAATTTCGTAATGAGTCGAGCCATGATATTCGAAATCACTGAGCGCCACGGAACGGAGCAGGCGCAGCGGCTGGCGGAGGTGGGCGACTGGTCGCGGGAAACTGCCCGGAGCATCCTGGTCGTGGACGATCACGCCGCCGTTCGGAGCTTCGCGCGCGAGGTACTGGAACATGCCGGCCATCAAATTGTTGAAGCGTCCGATGGCCCCGAAGCACTGGCGCGGCTTTCTGAAGCTGCGTTCGATCTTCTCATCGCTGACCTGTATTTGCCGGGGGAACGCGGAGGTGATCTGGTCAGGGCGGCCAGAGAGAAATATCCCTCGCTCAAGGTGATTGTCATGTCGGGAGCGTTTGAGCATGTAAAGGTGGAGCCGGCGAATGCATTGGGCGCCAACGCCCTCTTGCCCAAACCGATTACCCCTGCAACGCTGGTGGATACCGTCCAAAGGGTCCTCGAAGAGAAACAGGTTCGAAGAAAAACTCAGGGGGCGAATCAGTAGAAGCGCTTCGCGCGCCGGCTATCTGGCGAGCCAGCCGCCATCCACCACCAGTATCAAGCCATTTACGTAATCGGAGGCGTGCGACGCCAGGAAGACAACTGCGCCCTTGAAATCGTCAGGCACACCCCAGCGGCCCGCGGGAATGCGGGCGAGGATAGCGGGATTGCGCACGGGATCAGCGCGCAGCGCAGCGGTGTTGTCGGTCGCAGTGTAGCCCGGCGCGATGGCATTCACCTGCACTCCCTTCGGCGCCCATTCGTTGGCAAGAGCCTTGGTGAGCTGGCCGATGGCGCCTTTGGCCGACGCGTATCCGGGAACCGTGATGCCGCCTTGGAAGGTGAGCAGCGAAGCGGTGAAGATGATCTTGCCCGTGCCGCGCTCCACCATACGTTTCCCGATCTCGCGGCTCAGGATGAACTGCGAGTTCAGGTCGGTTTCGATCACCTCGTCCCAGTACTGATCCGAGTGCTCCGCCGCGGGACTGCGCAGAATCGTCCCCGCATTGTTCACCAGGATGTCGATCGCGGGAAAATCGGAGGTGACTTCGCGGATGAAATCGTAGACGGCCTGGCGCTTGCTGAAATCCGCGGTATAGGCTTTGAATTTGCGGCCGAGCGCCATGACCTCTTTTTCCACGTCGCTGCCGTTCGATTCGAGTGACCGGCTGACGCCGATGAGGTCGGCTCCTGCTTCGGCCAGCGCCAGCGCCATGGCCCGGCCAATGCCGCGTTTGCATCCGGTCACCAGGGCGGTTTTGCCGTCCAGCCGGAATTGATCGATAACGTTCAAGAATTTCGCCCCCCTAATCGCGCGAACACTCAACCAGCACCTTCATGACGCCGCCACCGCGTTCCATCTCGCGGAAACCGGATTCCAGTTGTTCCAGCGGGATAACGTGGGTGACGATGCGATCGAGCGGCAGGGCGCATGAAGCCGCGAGGCGAATGGCCGCCTCAAAATCCACGGCTTCGTAAACGCGCGCGCCAGCAAGCTTCAGCTCGCGCCAGAAGAACCGGAACAGATCGACTGCCGGCGGTTCGGGAAAAAGCGCCACGACGACGATGCGACCCCTGGTCCTGGGCAACTTCGTCATCATCTCGGCGCCGGCAGCGGCGCCGGATACTTCGAATACCACGTCAGCGCCTGCGCCGCCGGTCTGCTCGGTAACGAGTTGCACCAGGTCGGCGGAGCGCGGGTTCACGGCTTCGAGCCCCAGTTCCCGGGCCAGCGCCAAGCGGTAGGAGTTCACTTCTGAAACCAGGACTCGTGCGCCTTTGGTGCGCGCCACCAGGGCCACGAGAATGCCGATGGGCCCGCCGCCCTGCACCACGACGTACTCTCCCTCGCGCACTTCTCCCATGCGCACGTCATGACATGCGACGGCGAGAGGCTCAATCAATGCACCTTGCGCAAACGAGAGATTCTCAGGCAAGCGGTGCAGCGTGTGGGCAGGCACGGTCCACAAACCCTGCAAGGCCCCGGGCGCATCGATTCCGATGAACTTCAGGTTTTGGCAGATATGGCTGTGGCCCGCCCGGCAGGCGGGACAGTGACCGCAAGGGTCGAGCGGGCGCACGGTCACGCGGTCACCCGCCGCGAAACCTTCAACGCCCTGGCCCAGTGCGGCGATGGCGCCCGACATCTCGTGACCCATCACCTGGGGCATGTGGACGCGCCGGTCCATCTTGCCGTGGAAGATGTGCAGATCGGTTCCGCAGATGCCGCAGTGGGAGACGCGAATCTGCACCTGTCCCGTGGCCGGCGACGCTGGAATGCAGTCGCCGATGCGAATGGTCTCATGTCCTTCGTAGTAGGCTGCTTTCATCCCTCCCTCGATTTTCGTATAGATTCGGAGATTGCGGGATGATGGAGTGTCGCTGATTCGCCGGTTTCCGACAGGAGAGCCCATTGCCTGATTTTCTGCGTACGAGGATCCGCTGGATCCTGATTTTCTGGATGTTCGTGGTGAGCGCCATCGCTTACCTGGACCGCGTCAACATTTCTATCGCTGGGCCCACGATCATCCAGGAATTTCACTTGACCAATGTCCAGATGGGGTGGATCTTCAGCGCGTTCGTGCTCGGCTATGCTTTCTTTCAAGCCCCGGGCGGCTGGATCGCCGACCGCATGGGACCCCGGTTCGTGCTCGCGATGGGCGTGGTCTGGTGGGGGGTTTTTACCGTACTCATCACGCTGCTGCCTCCTGGCGCAGGCGGCATGATCATCTTGCTGGTGGCGATTCGGTTCTCTCTGGGGATTGGCGAGGCTGTCGTTTATCCCGCTTCCAACTGCGTGGTGGCTGCCTGGATTCCCTCCGCCGAGCGCGGGATCGCCAACGGCGTCATTTTCTCAGGTGTCGGACTCGGCTCCGGGATTACGCCGCCGCTGATCACCTACGTGATGTTGCACTACGGCTGGCGCTCCGCATTCTGGGTGAGCGCTCTGCTGGGGCTGGTGGCGGGAGCCGTCTGGTACATGGTGGCGCGCGATACTCCCCGCGAGCACCCGTGGATTCAGAAAGAAGAGATCGCTCACATTGAAGCCGGGCTGCCGCAGACAGGCGCGGCGGGCAAAGGAAAGCTCCCGTGGAGTTCCATTCTGGGCAATCGAGACATTCTGGCTGTCACGTTCAGCTATTTCTCCTACGGCTACGCGGCGTACATTTTCTTTAGCTGGTTTTTTATTTACCTGCGCACGGTGCGCGGGCTGAACGCGCAAGACAGTTCATACTACACGATGCTGCCCCTGCTGGCCATGGCGGTTTGTTCTCCGCTGGGCGGCTGGGTCAGCGATCGGCTTACGAAGCGCTATGGCAAACGAGTGGGGCGCTGTGGCCTCGCCATGTTCGGCATCGGGCTGTGCGCGATTTTCCTGGCGCTGGCCACGCAGGTAAGCAGCGCGCAACTGGCCAGTGTGGTTCTTGCGGGCGGAACGGGGGCGCTCTATCTTTCCCAGAGTTCATTCTGGTCGGTGAGCGCGGATATCGGCGGGAAATCTGCGGGGTCCGTTTCGGGCGTTATGAACATGGGCGGGCAATTAGGTGGCGCGCTCACGGCCAGCCTGACGCCCTGGATTGCCAAACAGTTCGGATGGACGCAATCGTTCCTGGTGGCTGCCGGCCTCTGCGCGCTGGGCTCGCTGGCATGGATGGTGGTGCACCCTGAAGGGAAGAGTTCGCGGCAGATGGTTCATCGAGACTAGTGACGTCTGTTCGCGGCCGTCACTTGTTCCGTGACCCAATCCGTGACGAGCGCCGTCGCTCCCGTTGAACGCAGGGGCCGGTTCTCCAGTACGGCGCTAACGAAGTTTTCGACGCACGGGTAGTGCAGATTCTGGTGGGCTGGGAGATGTTCTTCGGCTCCTGGATAAACGAGGGTGGGGCCGTTGAGCGGCGTGAGGTCGATTTCGCCGTCGGTGCCGCGAATGCGAAACTCGTCGCGCAGCACTCGCGAGTGCCAGCGGACATCCACGATGGCACGCACACCCGTATCGTATTCAATAACGGCAGTAGCGTTGTCTTCCACTTCGCCCGGATGCACGAGCGCCGAAAGCTGCCCGGTGGCCCGCCGCGGGGTGCCGAACAGGTAATTCATCAAATCGATGCGATGCGAGGCGATGTCGTACAGCGGTCCGCCGCCAGCGCGTTTCGGGTCGAGGAGCCAATCGCGAGAGCCGTCGTCGGGATGGAACCAGTCGTGCGAAGTTGCCTCGGCAAGCACAGGCCGGCCGATCGCGCCGGCGGCCATCAGTTCTTTGGCGCGATTCACCTTCGGATACATACGACGGTAATAAGCGACGCCGAGCGTGCGGCCGGTCTCGTCCGCCGTGCGTTGCATGGAGCATGCCTCCGCGTAGTGGAGCGCCATCGGTTTCTCGCAAAGCACAGCTTTGCCCGCGCGGAGGCACGCGATCGTCTGCGGAGCGTGCAGGAATACCGGGGTGGCGACGTAGACCGCATCGGCGCCCGCCTCCGCCAGCGCATCATCCAGCGCCGTCCAGCCGGGCACGCCGTAGGGTTCGGCTTTCTTAGGATCGCGCGTGACAATCCCGGCCAGCCGGCTTCGTGGCTCGGCGAGGATCGCGGGAAGGACGCGCTTTGCCGTGATGTCCCCAACGCCGATGACGAGCCATCGCAGCATTTCCTACTTGCTTTCGAGATATACGAGCAGCGCCGCGATCTGCTCTTCGTTGATGCGCTTCATGAATGCCGGCATCACCTGGCCGCCGTATTGAATCCTGACTTTGACGTAATCACGGCTAGGCCGGCCTTTGGAGAGCGGCAGCCTGGGCTTCTTGAACAGATGGTTGAGGCTGGGGCCGATTTTCCGGGTGCTCTTCTGGTCCTTATCGATATCGTGACACACCGCGCAATTTTCGCGGTAGAGGCTCTCACCGAGACGAATCACGGCTCCCGGCTTCTCCCAGGGTGGCGCATGCAGCTCGGCGGCGCACAACATGACGGGCAGCGTGAGGATCAATAGCGTCCGTAAAAATAAACTCACCCCCGCACCTCCGCTTCGTCGACTTTCAGGGCGCCCGCCTCGTACAGGCACTCGGCCGCGGGAACCGCGTCTCCGGCCTCGCAGAAAAGGCGTAAGTAAATGCGTCCCTCCTCGAGCAATGGAGCCGGAAGCGAGCGGCGGCGCTTGAGCAGCCCGCTTTCGATCAGGAACATGACGAAGGTCGCGCTGATCGACCCGAACATGGTGAACTCGTAGAAAATCACGCCGGTCGACCACCACGAGAAGATCGGCATGCCGCCCGTGACGATTGGATAATCGTGCTGCGTGTAGTGAACGAACGCGATGGCGGACAGGCAAAACACCACGGCGCTGGTGACCGCAACCAGCGACATGCGGCTGGGGCGCTCGAGCAGGGCCTCGGCAAGCTCGACCGGCGCAGTGGAAAACACGTCGATCTCGTCAGCCCTGTACCCGCGCGCTTTGAGCGCCTGGATGGCGGAAGCGACCGATTGCGGATCGCCAAAATCAGCGGTGAGAACCATGCTTGTATTCCCAAACAGCAATCGCCGGAAACAGCTTGCAGAAAATCAGGTAGAACATGGCCATCGCGGCAAAGGTCGATACCGTGATCGAGACTTCCACCCAGGTCGGTTTATAGAAGCCGGTGGCAGCGGCCAGGCGGGGGTACGACAGGGTGGGCAAGATGATCAGGTAGCGTTCCAGCCACATCCCGATCAGCACGGTGACACCAGCAATGGTCACATTGCGAACCGAACGCATGCGCCGGCTGCTCAACAACAGAAACGGCAGTACGAAATTACAGAAAATCATGACCCAGAAGTACGGCGCGAACGGGCCACGCACGCGGCTGCCGAAGACATTCATTTCGGCAGGACTGTTTCCATACCAGGTGGTGAGATTCTCGGACACCGTGAAATAGAACCAGAGCAGGCTCATGAGGAACAGCAACTTGCCCAGATTGTCGAAGTGGACGGGAAGCACGTAAGCCTCCAGGTGCAGAAGCCTGCGGATGATTGCCATGGCCACCAGCAGCGCGGCGATCCCGCTGAAGATGGCGCCCGCCACAAAGTACGGGCCGAAAATGGTGCTGTGCCAAAGCGGCGCGACAGCCATGGCAAAATCCCACGCCACCACGGTGTGGACCGAAACTGCCACCGCGAGAATCATGCCGGCCATGCGGTGCATGGCGCGTTCGAGCGCGTGCCATTGGCGGTCGCTCCCCGTCCAGCCAATCGAAAGTAGCCGGTATAAACGCCCGCGCCACCCGTTGGCGTGTTGGGCGAGCTCGGCCAGATCGGGAATCAAAGGCAGATATAAATAGATGATGCTGCCGCTCAAGTAGGTGAGGATCGCCGTCAGGTCCCACAACAACGGCGAGCGGAAGTTGGGCCAGAGCAGGCGCGAGTTGGGATAGGGTATCAGCCAGAAGAAGACTAGCGGACGCCCGAGGTGGATGATCGGAAACATAGCGCCGATCATCAGAGCAAATACGGTGATGGCTTCGGCGATGCGCGTGACGGGCTTGCGCCACCCTGCGTCCGTCAGCCTGAGAATGGCCGAGATCAGCGTGCCCGCGTGAGAAATGCCGATCCAAAAAACGAAGTTGACCAGGTAGAGGCCCCACATGGTGGGCCGGCGGATGCCCGCGACGCCGATGCCGCGAACAATCTGATAGCCCCAGCAGGCCAGCCCCCACGCGCCCAGCAGAAATGTCACCGCGAGCGCCAAGGCGTAGCCTCGCGAAGCGCCGGCCAGCGGACGCCACAGGGTGTCACGCAGATTGTCCGTGTGAGTGTCGACGGCCGTGTCCATTGTTTCTAATTGACGTTTCTATTTAGCCCGCTGCAAGTAAAACACCTTGGGTTTGGTTCCCAGATCCTCCAGAAGGCGCGTGGCGCGTCCACTTGCAGCCAGGCGCGAGACTTTGCTCTCGGGATCGTCCAAGTCCCCGAACGTCATGGCCTCGGCGGGACACGATTGCACGCAAGCCGGCTGCACTTCACCATCAGTGATCGCGCGGTCCTCGGCTTTGGCGTCGCGCTTCGCCCGCTGAATACGCTGGATGCAGAAGGTGCACTTCTCCATCACGCCGCCGGGGCGGATCGACACGTCGGGGTTGTGCTGCAACTCGAGCGGCTCCGGCCACTCGGGCTCGAACCAGTTGAAGAAGCGCACCGAGTAAGGGCAGTTATTCCCGCAGTAGCGGGTGCCGACGCAGCGATTGTAAACCTGGACGTTCAAGCCCTCCGCGTTGTGATAGGTGGCGTAAGTCGGGCAGACCGGCTCACACGGCGCGTCCTCACACTGCTGGCACAACACCGGCATGTACTTCATGCGGATGTCGGGAAACTCGCCTTCGTAGTAACGGTCCACGCGAATCCAGTGAAACGCACGGCCCTTCTCCGCTTCAGCGGGATCCGACAACGGCAGATTGTTCTCCGCATGGCAGGCCGCGACGCACGCTTCGCAGCCCGTGCAACGGTCCAGATCGATAGCCATCCCCCAGCGATGTTCCATTTGATTACCTGTGCCCCCACGGACCCGCCTCGCGGTCCACCACAGCGAATTGCACCAGTCCCCCGCCCGGCCCAAGGCGGGCAAGGCGCACGCGCGTGGCCCCAAGGGCCAAAGCTCCCGTTTCCTGTTCCCACGCCGGCGCCAGAATGGAAAGTGGATTGGCGCCACGATTCGACGCGTAACGCCCGAAGTGCCGATGCCCCTGGCCGATCGCCATGCTGACCACTCCCGGCGCGGCCGCGGGATCGACATACGCCGGCGCTTCGAGTTTTCCGTATGCGGACTCGACCCTCACCCGGTCGCCGTTTTTGATGCCGAGCTTCGCTGCGGTTTGCGGATCGATCTCGACCGGCAAGCTCCACATGGCGCTCGACACCGGGTCGGGCAATTCCTGCATCCACGGAAGGTGCGCGCTCCGGCCGTCGTCGAACTGCAGGGAGCGATACGGGAGGAAGTGGAGGGGGTATTGGGACGGATCGCCGAAGAAGGTTGCCGGCGTGGTCCCAAGGGTGGTGGACGCTGGCGGTTTGCTGGCCTCGCGACTTGCTTCCGTCCGGAAGCCTCCCTGGCGGACCACAGCATCCCAGATCTGATCCGCCGGCAGCATCTTCTCCATCGCCGATTTGGGCGTTGCCGCCACAAACTCGATGTTCATTTTTTTCGCCAGCTCTGCGAGAACTTCTTCGGTGGCGCGCGTATCGTAGAGTGGATGAACGAACGGCGTCGCGACTGCCATGCCTTCCGACACCGGCGTGAACACCGCAGCGCTCGATTCCAGGCTGTGATGATCGGGCAAAATCAGGTCAGCGTACGCAGCGCTGTCGTTCAGGAACGGTGAGAAGCTCACGATCGTTTCGATGCGCGCCAACTTCTCCGCCACACCGGTTGACGCAGGCAGCGTGTACAGAGGATCGACGCCGTCCAGAAACAGAAACTGCGCGCGCTCGATCTGCGCCAGCGCGTTGGCGGCGTAGGCCGGGCGGCTGCCGGTCGGGTCCACCGCCGGGGGCAGAACTCCTCCGGGCTTGCCGGCATTCCCCAAAAGCACATTCAGAAACGCGGCCGCCTTCACCGCAGCGAGTGAATTGGTGTGCGGAATGGAAGCGCCGGCAATCACCAGCGGTTTTTCAGACTCGCCTAACTCGCGCGTGACTTGCCGCAGTCGCTTTTCGGCGACACCGCAGACGCGCGCGGCCTCTGCGACGTCCACGGCTTGGAACGCCTCGAGCACCTGCGGAGGCGCTGCAGCGCGCGCCAGCTTCTCACTCAGCAGCAGGTGGCCCAACGCCAGCGCAAAAGACAGTTCTGTGCCAGGCCGAAGCGGCACCCACTGATCCGCGCTCTGCGCGGTGATCGAAAACCGCGATTCGGCGTGCACCAGCTTGCCCCGCACGTTCGTTCGTCCCTGACGGAAATGGCCGAACTGCCGCGCATAGAAAACGGGCGATGCCCAGCCTCCCAGAAAATCCGCGCCGATTCCCAGCGCGTAGACTGCGTTGCGAAGATCGTAGACTGGCAGATCATTCCACCCGTAAACTTCCTGCGCGGCTTTGAGCTCAAGTGGAAAATCGGCCAGCTCGAAGCTTACCGGTGGTGGAGCGCCAATCGCCTTCAGAAATCGCGCGGCGGTGAGCGCCCGTGTGCCGGCCTGCGGACGCGTCAAATAAAGAATGCGCGAAGGATCAGCGTGCTGCAGCTTTCCTGCGATCTCGCTCAGCGTGTGTTCCCACGCGACCAGCGCGAAATCGCCGTGCCCGCGCGGCGACTGGCGCCGCATCGGCCCTCGGAGCCGGTCGGGATGATACAGCCCCTGCACCGCTGCCTGCCCGCGCGCGCACAGCCGGCCGCCGCTCACTGGATCGAGCGGGTTGCCTTCAATCTTCTTGATCGTGGCGATCCTCTCGCGGAACAGCTCGCCCTTGCGCTCGACCACGCGCTCGCCTTCCATCACGCGCACGATGATGCCACAGCCGGCTTCACATTGGCCGCAAACGCCCGGGTGCCAGGCCTCCTCGCCGGGGGTGATTTCGCTATCGGAGACCAGCAGCGGCAGATAGCGGTCGACCTTTTTGCCACACGCGCCGGTCATGACACCGGTAGAGGCCGTTGAGAGAATTTTGAAAAAGTCGCGCCGATCCATGCGATTGTTTCAGTAATGGCAGCTTGCGCAGTCTTCGCTGGCCTTGTATTGCCGGTGGCAATTCAAGCAAGTTCCCATGGTGTGCTTGACCGCAAGCACGGCTACTGTTCCCTTCCCCACGTCGCCGTGGCAGGTGGCGCAATCAATTTTGGCCTGGTAATGCGGCGCATGGCGGAAATGGACCAGTGCTTCGGGACTGAATCCGTAAACCCGCTGCCACGGAATTTCGACGCCGCGCGCAGAATAGTCGCGCACTTTCTGCACACCGGGCTTGTCGACGGCGAGTTTCTCGTGGCACAGCATGCATTTTCGTACCGAGGGGATGCCCGCCGCGGCTTGCTGGTCGGCCGTCGAGTGGCAGTCCAGGCAGGCCAAGCCTAATGACATGTGACGGTTGTGAGGAAAAGGAATGGGCTGCTCACCCACAAGCGCGGTGAGGCAAAAACTGAACGCAACAAGCCATCTGTAATAGACGCTCACGTTTGTTCAAAAGTGTTTCAGGATATCACGGCCACACGCGGCGTGCGCAACCAGAGATATGTCTGACTCCGTTCGTGGATTGCCGTGATTAATAATGCTTCCCTTAAAGGAATCTAGGGTCTAAGATCTAAATAAATCTGAGGGTGGATATGTTCCGTTTGCCTTTTTGAGGAGGCAACCCATGCGAAACAGACGGAATGGATTCGTGAGTTTCCTGAAGACCTCAGCTCTAGCTTTGGTCCTTCTGTTGGGAACGGCGACAGTGATGAGCGCAGCAGGCTTTCAGTGCCAGTCTTGCGGTGCTTCGCCGCAACAGGCTCGTCAGGAGGGGATCACGGAGTTGATGGGCGACCTGGTAACGAACTGCACGGGAGGCAATCCGTACGGGTTGAACGTAGCAGTCGGCACGCTCGATATTAAGGTCGTCATAAACACTGACATCACCAGCCGGCTTCTGGATGCAGACGTGAACGGATCAGAGGCCCTCCTGATAGTTGACGCGCCGGCCCCAGGCAAGCAGAACATCTGCCTCGCGAAGGACGCCCCCTGCCCCATGCTTTACTTGCGGGGCAGCAAATCCGCGTCTTCAGTCCATTCCAGTCACGTTGAACGTGGCGAACGCATCCACGCCGCCTCCTTTGACAGAGCCTGCAAGCCGCTCCGAACCATGCTTACGGAATCTCGCAGTTTATCGAGCGGCAGTCCGAGAGCGAGTTCCTGGTCGATAACGGCTCGCTATACCCGGCGCTGCAAAGGCTGCTGCAGCGCGAATGGATTACCGCGCAGTGGAAGATGTCGCCCAACGGACGGCGCGCCAAGTATTACCGGCTGACTCCAATGGGCCGCAAGCAGTTGGTGGTGGCGCAGTCGAAGTGGCTGCGGTTCGTCGAAGCCATGGGACGTATCCTGGCGCCCGAGGGACGTCATGCGTGAATGGTGGTCGAAGATTCGCCAGATTCTGGAGCGCCGGCGCGGTCTGGATGACGATCTCGGCGAGGAGATGCGTTCGCACCTCGATTTTCTGATCGAAGAAAATCTATCGAGGGGCATGCCGCCCGACGAGGCGCGGGCGGCGGCGCGGCGGGAATTCGGCAACCCGATGTCGACGCGGGAGCGGGCGCGCGAGGCCTGGCAGTCCCCCGGAGTTGAGACCATTCTGCAGGATATGCGCTATGGACTGCGCGGCATTCGCAAGTCGCCGAGCTTTGCGCTGGTTGTCATAGTCACGCTGGCGCTGGGGATCGCAGCGAATATCGCGATCTTCAGTGTGGTGCACGCGGTCTTGCTGCGTCCTTTGCCTTATCCGGCTGGGGAGCGGCTGGTTTGGCTTGGGGAATCGACCGAGGATGCTTCTGGCATCAGCGTGACGTGGCTCAATTTTCAACACTGGCGGGGAGAAAACCATTCATTCGAAAATATGGCCGGTTTTGAAACGACTGATTTGACCTTGACTGGGCGGGGCGAGGCCGTGCTCACGCACGCGATGGTTGTCACCAACACCTTCTTCCATCTGACCGGCGCGCGGCCGCTCATGGGGCGGCTGTTCACTGAAGCCGATGACCGCCCCGGCGCGGCACTCACGGTCTTGGTTACCAGCGAGTTCTGGTCGAAAACGCTCGGCGGCGATCCGAAAGCGGTGGGCGCCACGCTGGCGCTGAACGGCAAAGCGTATCAGGTGATCGGTGTGCTGGCTCCGGGGCCGAAATTCCTTTCTCGGCCCGGGGATTTTTATCTGCCGCTCGGGATTTCCGCGGGCAATATCGTGAATCGAAGCCAGCACGCGTCGATGCGGGTGTTAGGTCTTTTGAAACCGGGAGCCACGATCGCCAACGCACGAGCCGACCTCGACGCCATCATGAAGCGCTTGGCGCTGGCCGATCCCGGGCCGGAGAACGACCACCGCACCTTCGCGGAATATCTTTCCGAGGTGAGGGTGGGCGACGTACGGCAGACGTTATGGATGCTGATGGGGGCGGTGGGGCTGGTGTTGATCCTTGCGTGCGCCAACGTGGCCAGCCTGCTGCTGGTACGCAGCACGGCGAGGTCTCGTGAGATTGCGATTCGTACGGCGATCGGAGCGAGGCGAACGCGGATTGCACGGCAACTGCTCACCGAGAATCTCGTGATCGCGGCGCTCGGCGGAGGCTTGGGACTGTTGCTCGCCGGGGTATGCCTGCGAACTCTGGCGCTTCTGGGACCGGGCAGCATTCCGCGGCTTGGCGAAGCGGGCATCGACGTGCCGGTGCTGATATTTGCGGCGGCGGTAACGGTGATGGTGGCGCTGCTCGCCGGCCTTGCGCCTGTTTTCAGCGCGGGAAGGGTCGATCTCACTGTGGCGCTGAAAGAGGGCTCGGCCGCATCGGGAGCCAGCCGGCGCGGGCATTTCTTCCGCAATGCTCTGATCACAGCGGAGATTGCGATCACGCTCGTGCTCTCGTTTGCGTCGGGCCTGCTAATTCGCAGCCTGATGATCGCTCAGAATGCATACCCGGGTTTTGACTCCGATCATCTGCTGGCACTCGAACTGCAGTTGCCGGAATCAGGCTACGCCAGCGACGAGGCCGCGCGCCAATTCTATGGCCGGCTGATGGAAGATCTTCGCGGCGAGCCCGGCGTGGAGACGGTGGGCGCGGTGAACTGCCCTCCGTCGGCGGGAGATTGCGGGGACTGGTGGTATTCGATCCTCGAACAGCCAGCGCCGGCCCGGGGGAATGTGCCGCTCTCGTTGTTCAACACGGCGGACTCCGCGTATTTTCGCGCCATGCGCATGCGTCTGGTGGCTGGGCGTGGATTTACCGATGCGGATCGACAGGGCGGGCCGCGGGTCGCCGTAATCAACGAAGAGATTGCGCGCAAGTGGTGGGCAGCGCCCCAGTTCGCGTTAGGACATCAGATCAAAATTGGCGGGCCCTACATGGAAGGGCCGGTCTGCGAAATTGTCGGCGTGGTGGCGAACGTGAGCCAGATGGGCCTGGACACCAAGCCCATGCCGGAGATCTACTATGCGTTCCCTCAGCGTGGAGAACACGCGATGGTGGTCATGATTCGCACGGCGGGCGACTCCGCGGCTTTGATTCCCACCGTGCGGCGCTGCGTGGCGGCTCTAGACCCCAACCTGCCGATTCAATCGCTGCGGCCGTTCGAGACGTGGTTGGAAGCGCCGCTCGCGCAGAGGCGCTTCAGCACGCTGCTGCTCGGATTGTTCGCCGCGCTCGCCATGATTCTGGCCGCGGTGGGCATTTACGGCGTGCTCAACTATTGGGTGAGCGTGCGGCAGAAAGAGATTGCCGTCCGGCTCGCGCTCGGGGCGCAACGATCCGCCATACTGCGCTGGGCGGGATCGCACGCCATGCGGCTGGCGGTGGTTGGGATCGCTCTGGGCGCTTTCGGCGCCTGGGGCGCGTCGCGATGGCTGGGCAGCCTGGTCTTCGGTGTTTCCGCGCAAGATCCCGGCATGATGCTCGTGGCTGTGGCGGCCGTGTTGGCGATTGCGGCGCTGGCATCGAGCGTTCCGTTGTGGCGCGCGACACGGGTAGATGCGGTTCGCCACCTGCACGATGCCTGACCGCGCGGCATTGGCCCAAACCGCAAACGCGTTACGATAATTGCTCGTGATTCGCAGCGGTTGTTCGATCGCCGTGCTGGCAATGTATGCGGGGATGGCGTGTGGGGAGACAGGTTACGCCGGCTGGTTGCGGTATGCACCCATCGATCCGGCGGCGCGGAAAATGTACGCGCATCTGCCGGCAGCGATATTTGTGGCGGGTGACTCTCCCGTTCTCCAAGCGGCGAAGAACGAACTGCTTCGCGGAGTGACGAGCATGCTCGGTAAGACGTTGCATGTGGAATCACGCATCGCGGCGGGTGATGCTGTTATCTTCGCGACCCATGATCTGGTGCACGGCATTGCCCCCACCTTGATCACACCTTCTCTACCAGCTAACTATGTGCTGAAGGCGATGGCGCTCGACGGCCATTTCGTTTTGCTGGTCGCTGCGTCCGACGACCGCAGCGTGCTCTACGGTGTGTTCGCCTTGCTGCGCCACATCGCTCTCGCACACGATGTTGAAAATCTCGATGAGTACGGCGGGCCCTACGCGCCTGTGCTCCAGGCCAGGACCTGCGCGAAGGATCACGCCGACATCGACTACGTCGAGATCACACCCCAGCCGGCAGCCCATCCGTGACGGCGAAAATCAAGCCCGCCGTAAACGTCCAGCCAGCCGGGCGAGTGCGATGGATCATCTGCGGCCTCCTGTTTTTCGCCACAACCGTGAATTACATCGAACGGCAAGTAATCGGCATTCTGAAGCCAACGCTCGAACGGGAGCTTGGCTGGCGGGAATCCGACTTCGGCTGGATGGTCTTTGCTTTTCAATGCGCGTACGCGGTCATGATGCCGGTAGCCGGGCGGGTCATCGACTGGCTTGGAACGCGTCTGGGATACGCGCTCGCCGTCGTCGTCTGGAGCCTCGCGTCCATGTCGCACGCGTTCGCGCGCACGTCCTGGCAATTCGCGGCGGCGCGATTCGGCTTGGGTGTGGGCGAGTCCGCAAACTTTCCGGCGGCGGTCAAGACCGTCGCCGACTGGTTCCCGAAAAAAGAGCGCGCGCTGGCAACCGGGATTTTCAACAGCGGCTCGAACGTGGGCGCTATGGTGGCTCCGCTACTGGTTCCGTTCGTCGCCCTCCGGCTCGGATGGCGAGCGACATTTCTGGTGACGGGCGGGCTGGACTTTATCTGGGTGGCCGCGTGGTTGTTCTACTTCCGAAGACCTGGTGAGCATCGCGGACTTTCAAAGGGCGAGTTAGCGTATATTCAATCCGACAGCGCGGAAGAACCGGTGGGGAGCGTTCGCTATGCCAGTCTCCTCGGCAAACGCGCTGCGTGGGCCTTCGTCGCAGGCAAATTCGTGACCGATCCGGTCTGGTGGTTCTACCTCTTCTGGCTGCCCGGATTCCTGCACGCTACCTATGGCCTGAACCTGACACAGATCGGCCCGCCGCTGGTGGTGATTTATGTCGCCGCCGACGCAGGCTCCATCGCCGGTGGCTGGTTGTCTTCGCATCTGGCCGCCCGAGGGTGGACGCTGAACCGCGCACGGAAGACCGCGATGCTGGTCTGCGCGGCGGGCGCGACTCCGGTCATCTCGCTGGCTTTCGTTGGCAGCCTGTGGCCCGCTGTGGCCTTGATCAGTTTTGGAACCGCCGCGCACCAGGGCTGGTCGGCGAATCTGTATACGCTCGCGTCCGACACGTTTCCGCGCAGGGCGGTCGGATCGGTCGTGGGCCTTGGTGGGTTGGGCGGTGCCGTTGGCGGTATGCTCGTAGCTCCGGCGGTCGGCTACTGGCTGGATTTTTCGAAGGGCTCCTACCGCCCTCTGTTTGTCTGCGCCGGGATGGCGTATTTGATCGCGCTCGGCATCATCCACCTGATGGTGCCGCGCCTCGAACGGACGGAACTATGAAAACTTCCTCGGCGAGACTTCTTTCCCTCGCGATGTTGCTGTGCGGACTGGCGGGTGCACAAAGCCCGCCCGCCAATTACGATGAATCCAAAGTCGGGACCTACACGCTTCCCGACCCGCTCGTATTCAATGACGGCAAACCGGTCCGAACAGCTAAAGACTGGACGGCGCGCCGGCGGGCAGAACTCCTCGAACTCTTTGCCTCCCATGTGTACGGTCGCAGCCCACAGCCTCCCGCCGACCTCAGCTTCGAGATCTTCGACACGGATGAACATGCGCTCGAAGGCAAAGCCATCCGCAAGCAGATTACCATCTATTTCTCGCGAAAGAAGGATGGGCCGAGAGAGGAGCTGCTGATTTACATTCCGGCGGAAGCCAAGAAACCGGTGCCGGTGATTCTTGTGATCAACTTCTTCGGCAACCATGCCGTGTCCACCGATCCCGCCATCAAACTCGCTATGCTCTGGGATCCCAAAACGCACGAGCGCCAGCAGGCGTCGGAAGAATTTCGCGGGCGCGTGAAGGACTTCGACCTCGAAAAAATCCTGGCGCGTGGCTACGCGTATGCCACCGTCTGCTATCAGGACATCGAGCCGGACTTCAAGGGCGGATATGTGCACGGGATTCGCCCGCTATTTTTCAAGGCCGGGCAAACTGAGCCGGCGGCAGATGATTGGGGCGCGATTGGTGCGTGGTCGTACGGCCTGAGCCGCGCCATGGATTATCTCGAGAAGGACAAATCGGTCGATGCGAAGCGTGTAGCCATCATGGGCCACTCGCGCCTGGGCAAGACGGTTCTTTGGGCGGGCGCCACGGATCCGCGTTTCGCCATGATGATCAGCAGTTGCTCAGGTGAGGGCGGCGCGTCCCTTGCCCGCCGCAACTACGGTGAAACCACGCGCAATCTGGTTGACGCCTTCCCCTACTGGTTCTGCTCCAATTTCGCGAAGTACGCGGACCATGCCGACCAGCTTCCGGTGGACATGCACGAGCTGATTGCATTAAGCGCGCCGCGCCCGGTTTATGTGACGGGGGCGGAGGACGACAAGTGGGCCGATCCCAAAGGTGAGTTTCTCGCCTGCGTTGGCGCGGGCCCGGTGTACCGGTTGCTTGGAGCGTGGGACCTCGGCACCGACCAGATGCCGCCGCTCAACCAGCCGATCCTGCATACGATCGGATATCACTGTCGTACTGGCGGGCACGCGGTTACGGCCTTCGATTGGGACCAGTTTCTGGCATTCGCCGATATGCATCTGCGCGCGCGCTAGCCCGGTGCGAGCCGGAATCCTTCAGGCTCTTTTACCGCACGGCGATGGTCACTGCCGGACTGGCTTGGCCGGCGATCGTAAGCACCAATGGCACGTCGTCTCCTGGAGTCACACCCGCGGGAACAACGGCATTGACTTGATACAGACCGGCATAACCCGGCGTGAGCCCTGAAAACATGACCTGTGCCGGCAGGCCCCCGATGGTAACGACCGGCGTGACCGTTCGGCTCAGTGGATCGGCAGGCGCCGCCGCGCCGCTCGCAACTGGAGCGGTAACCGTCCCCAGGCCGGCGCAGTAGACTACGATCACGTCCCCCGCTTTCGAAGCCAGCTACAGATCAAGACCTCCAGCGTCCCTTGCAGGAACTCTAACCGTTGATCGTCTACCGTAGACACACTGCCTATATACGCCGAGCCACAAACCCTGTCAACCGGAGGCAGGCAGATGAATACCGGTTAACTTCTGAACGCTTCTTAATCTGTAAATGAGTGTAACGGGCTAATCCTGGTTCCCGTCCCGTGCGTCCAACGGACTGGAGGGTAGAACGATGGTGAAGAAAATCGGGCTTCCTGTTTTGGCGTTGACTGCGATGCTGCTTCTGACTCCCTTGCCGAAAGCCAGCGCTGCGGTGCGATTCGGAGTGGTAGTTGGCGGCCCCGTCTACGCGTACCCGGCCTATCCTTACTCTTACGCGTATCCGTACGGTTATCCCAACTACAACGCGTATCCCGCCTATCCGTACCCGGCGCCCGCATACGCATACCCATACGGCTACTGGCGTGGCCGTGACCGCCACGAATATCGCGAGCGCCGCGAACACGAGTGGCGCGGACACGAACGGCGCGAGCGCGAAGGCTGGGGCCGCGGATACCGCCGCTAACCGGACTCCCTTCGAAGATCCGCAAGCTCGGGCCCCCGTCCCGGGCTGCGGCGACTCGAGGCGCGCTGGGCCTTGGAGCGGCACATTCCCGGGCGATGTACAGCCACCTCGCGCCCCTCAAAATTCCGCGCTGATCACGTCGTAGAAAATCCGAATCCCCTTCTGAAACTCGGCAACCGGAATGTGTTCCTGATCGCTGTGCATCGAGCCCGCGGTGGACAGGTCCAGCACCATGGGCGTCAAGCCGTAGGCAATCAGACCTTTCTCGCGCAGCTTGTTTGAATCTGTGCCGTGCGGCACCAGCATCGGTGTCACGATGGCATCGGTGTGGGTCTTCAGAATCGCCCGGCGGATGGTTTCAAATAGCGGTGTCTGGCTGGTACTCGCACCGGGATCTTCCGGCCGATTGATCTCCTCAACCGATACCCGCGGATCGTTGATGCGCGCCTTCATCTCGGAAATAAATTCGGCGGAATTCACGCCGGGCAGCAGGCGGCAGTCGAGCGTGGCCTCGGCAGTCGAAGGAATCACGTTCACCTTGACGGGCGAGCCTACTCCCGACGTCAGCGTGGTCAGCGACACCGTATTCGCCTGAATTGCTGCCGTATATTTGTTCGCCGCCAGCGGCGCTCCGATCGTGCGAATCATCTCGGCCACCACGGGATGCGGTTTCGCCGGCCCGAGTTCCATGGCTTTGTGCAGCGCGTTCAGCAAGGTGACATTTGCATTATCCGGAATGGGCTGCGATCCGTGCGCCGCCGTGCCGCGCGCCCGCACACGCAGCCACAGCGTTTGTTTCTCTCCCACCGCGACGCCGAACACCAGCTTGCCCTCAGCAAGAATCGAACGCGTGCCGAAGCCGCCCTCGTCCAGCACATATTCTGCGTCGATATCGGAGAAATGATTCTCGATCATCCATCGGATGCCGTAGGTTCCGTTGTTCTCTTCGTCGGCGGTCGACAGCATGACAATATCGCGCGACGGCACCATGCCCGATTTCTTCAAGGTCACGAAAGCCACTAACTGTTCGATGCCGATGCCCTTCATGTCCATGGCGCCGCGGCCCCAGATTTCGCCGTTCTGAATCACCGCGGCAAACGGGTCCACCTTCCACGCCTTGCGGTCCACCGGCACCACGTCCAGATGATTCATCAGGAGCAGCGGCTTCTTCGAACGGTCGCGGCCGGCGATGCGCGCCACCAGGTTGGTCTGGCCGTTCGGCCCGCTGGGATAGAGCCGCGCCGGAATGCCGTTTTCCTCGAGAATCCGCTTGATGAAATTCGCGGCCTCGGCCGTGTTGGCCGGCGGGTCGATGGATTCAATCCGGATGTATTGCTGCAATAGCTCCACAGCCGACCGGTCGATCGCGCTCCAGTCCGGCTCAGCCGCCGTGGCAAAGCAGGCCGCAACAAGTACAATAAAAATCCTCGAACACCGTGCGGCTTGCTGCCGCAAACCCCGTTCACAAATCGTTGTAGTGGCCGGGCACGCCCGGCCACCACAGGCAACATCGCACATTCGGCCAACCTCGTTTCTCACGTCTTCAACTCCATTTCGCCCGACAACGCGGGATGCAGTCCAGCGGCGCGGTACGCCTCAAGCAGCGCCCCCGCCGCCGGACCGTACCTTCGCCGCTCCAGGCGGGTTCCCTCCGCAAGCTCCACCAGTTGCCGGAACCGCGCCATGAGAATGCGGCTGCCAAAAACGCCGCCTATGGGACAAATCACGACCGGTTCACCCGGACGAAACAGCCGCTGCCGAACGGTAACCGCGAGCGTAGCAAGTTGTTGCGCGGCGTTCGCAAGAATCTGCTGGGCTACTTCGTCGCCCTCCTCGGCCGCCGCGTCCACCAGTTTCGCCAGCGAAGCCACGCGAGGCCTGGGCCATTCCGCCGTGTAGAGGCGATGCATCGCCGCCTCCGCGTCCGGTGCGCCCGTTGCCTCCGGCAGCACACGGTGCAGCGCCGTCTCCGGCCCCCACCCTTCCTCGTACCTGAGCGCGGCGCGCACCGCCTGCCGCACGATGTCGAAGCCACCGCCTTCGTCACCGTAAAGATATCCCCAGCCGCCCACCCGCACGGTTTCGCCCGCGGTGTTCCGGCCGAACGCGATCGAGCCCGTCCCCGCGATGGTCACAATGCCCGGCGCTCCGGCTGTCGCTCCGGAAAGTGCAATCAGCGCATCGTGCGTTACGATCAGTTTCCTGGCTGGCAGAATCTCGGCAAGGATCGCCTCCTTGTCGGCCGGACCGCCGCTCATGCCGAAACACGCGGCTTCAAACTCCACCTGGCGCGGATCGAGTTCCGCTTGTGCGCAGGCCACCCCCACACTTTCCCGCACGGCGCCCACGAGCTTGTCGCGTCCCTCAGCCGCCCCGACGTGATTGCACGGTCCGCCTCTTCCGCCTCCCAGCACGCGGCCCGTTTCATCGCCAACCAGCGCTGTGGTGCTCGACTGCCCGCCATCCACCCCCAGAAAGAGCGGCATGCCGGTCCGTTAGTTGGCGCCGCTCTGGGAACGATCGCTGCGATAGATCACGCCGTCTTTCATGACAAAGAACACTTTCTCGGTTTGATGGATGTCCGCCGTTGGATCGCCCGGCACGGCGATCACGTCCGCAATCTTGCCGGCTTCGAGCGTTCCCAGCCGGTCCGCCACGCCCAGCAACTCCGCGTCCACCGAAGTCGCTGTTTTCAGCGCCTCGATCGGTTTCATGCCGAGCCCCACCATCAGCCCGAACTCGGTTGCGTTCATGCCGTGCGGGGAAACCGCGGAATCGGTCCCCAACCCGATCTTCACGCCCTTGGCCAGACCTTTCTGAAATGTCGCGTTGATGACGGAGAGCGCGCTGCGCGCCTTGGCCACGATCTCCGGCGGCAGGTAACGCCCTCGCTCGAGCTGCTGTCCAATCCACCATGGCGCCATCAGGGTTGGAATCCACACGGTGCCGTGCGCCTTCATCAGGTCAAGCGCTTCGTCATCGAGAAACGATCCGTGTTCGATCGAGTCGATGCCCGCCCGGATGGCGCGCTTGGCGCCGGTCGCGCCGTGGGCGTGCGCGGCGGTCTTGTGGCGCAGCGCGTGGGCTTCATCCACCAGCGCATCCAGCTCCGCCTGGGTCAACTGGGGTGTATCCACCTCATCGGCGAGCGAAAGCACGCCGCCGGTGGCGCAAGTCTTGATGACGTCAGCGCCATACTTGATATTGAAGCGGACCGCGGCGCGCATGGCTTCCGGGCCGTTGGCCACGCCCCGTTCAATTCCGGTCTCCTTGCCAAACAAGCCGAACCGGAAACCGGCTTCGTCATCGCAATGGCCGCCCGTCGCGCCGATGGAGTTCACGGCAACCAGCATGCGCGGTCCGGTGATCTTGCCGTCGCGAATCGCGTTGCGCAGTCCCACGTCGATAAAGTCAAACGAGCCGACATCACGAACGGTTGTGAACCCGGCCATCAAGGTTTTGCGCGCGTATTCGGTGGCATCCAGAGCCAGCTCGGGAATGGGCTTGCGGAAAGCGTCAAGCGTGTCCTGCTTCCAGTCGGCCGAAGACTGAAACGACAGGTGCGTGTGCGCATCCATGAATCCCGGCAGCAGTGTGGCGTCGCCCAGATCGATCACTTCGGCGCCCGCCGGGATCGGCGCGGATGCCCCCACGCCCTGGATCTTCCCGGTGACCACAACCACCAGGCCGGGGGTGGTCAGGCGGTCGGACCGTCCGTCAAACATGCGGCTCGCCTTCAGAACAAATGGACCCGCCGCGAAAGCGGCCGAACCAAGGCCTAGTAATCCCAGAAGCTGAATCCAACGCATGGAAGCTACTGTAACACCGGCCACTTGCGCCGCGGGAGCGCGCTCGAGTGCAAAATTCGCTGAGAAAAATGAAATAGCCCTCTTACTTATTGGGTGTATTCGGCAGTTTGGCTGCATGCTTGCCGCAAAGGGCGGCAACTAAGATCCAAGGTCGCAGCCGCCCGAACAATTCTAGAGATTGCGAGCAAACGATCAGATGCAAAACAAGTGGTTCGCCTCCTGGCGCGGCCAGGAAGATTCCATGGAACCCACCAACGGCGCGTCGAAGCCGGCCGACGGCGCACAAACCGAGTCTTCACCGGAGAACCGAGTGGCGTCCACGCACTCCACGGGCAACGGATTCGCGGCTTCCGGTGTGGATCTCCAGGCCTTCGACGAGATCTATCGCTCCGCGGGCATTAAGGGTCCACGCCTGGGGTACACCATCGGAAAAGTCATCGAGATGCTCCAGAGCGAGCACATCAAGAGCTTGCCGGGGGAGATGAAGCGATCTTCACTCCTGATGGCGCTCGAAGCCGCCGGAGTTCAAGTCGACGAAGTGCTACAGGACGCCACGTTGCGCCAGCGTGCCATCAACTCGTACGAGGCCATCCAGCGCAAACACCTCGAAGAGTACGAGGCCCGCAAGGCGCAGGAAAATTGCGCGATTCAGGCGGAAGCCGAGCGCGTGGCCGCCGAGTATGCCGCCCGTATCTCCTCCAACCTCGACGAAGTGGCTCGCGAAAAAGACAGCTTCCGCAAGTGGCAGGCGAAGAAGCAGTACGAGGCGCAGCGCATCGCTGATGCCGTGGCGCTGTGCGTCACACAGAGTAGCGGAGCGAATGCCAAGCCCGTAACCGATTCCATGGCCGCGTTTCGCGAGTTGGCAGCCGCCACCAACGATCCCGCCTTGTTGCATCGAGGGTAGCAAGCCATGATGATCGCGATCGGACTATTGGCCTTGGTGCTGTTGCCCCTCAGCAACCGGCGTTCGCAGTGGCGAATGAACCGGTCGGACAGGCTCTGGCTCAATTTGTACGAGCACAAAGCCCGGTGCGAAGGGGCCTTCCCCTTCGATTATTTGAGCCGCTAGGCCTGACGGCCGGGGAGAACCCATGAAACCAACTGAACAATCACCCGTGCTCGGTCTCGACATTGGCACCAGCCACATCGTGGCAGCGCGGAACTTCGAACAGAACTTCCAATACGAACGGCAGCTCAACGCCTTTGTGAGCATCCCTTACACCAAGCTGGCCGAGAGCCTGATGGCCAAGGAACACATCAATCACGCCGTCCAAGGCAAAGAGATTCTGGTGTTTGGAAATGAGGCCGAGCAATTTGCCGAGTTGTTTCATGTGGAAGCCCGCCGCCCCATGATGGACGGCATTCTGAACCCGGGCGAGGCGGACGGCCTGCTGGTCATTCGGCAGATCATCACGCGCCTGCTTGGCCGCGCCAAGAAACCGGGGCAACCGGTCTATTTCAGCGTTCCGGCGCCTGCCATGGGGGTGACGGACGACAGGTTCACCTTCCACGAAACCACGCTGCGCGAGTGTCTGCGAGACATGGGCTACGAGCCCAAGAGCATCAGTGAGGGATTGGCGGTGGTCTACGGCGAATTGGGAGATTCCAACTTCACCGGGATCGGCGTCAGTTGCGGTGGCGGTATGTGCAACGTCTGCCTGGCGTATCTCTCGGTCCCGGTGATCAGCTTCAGCGTCCCCAAAGGCGGCGATTACATTGATAGCAGCTCCGCCTCGGCCATCCACGATCTGGCCACCAGCGTCCGGGTCGAAAAGGAGAAGGGGTTTCGCTTTAACGGCTTCTTCGAGAACAAGGTCTATCACGCGTTAAGCGTTTATTACGATGACGTGATCCAGTCGCTCGTCAAATCGATGCGCGATGCTTTCACCAACGCGGCGCACCTGCCTAAGCTCAAACAGCCGGTCCCGCTGGTGCTGAGCGGCGGCACCGCGATGCCGCCCGGATTCCAGGAGCGCTTCGAGAAGACTCTGCGCGCCTCCGACTTCCCCATCGAGCTGTCCGAAATCCGCACGGCCGCCGACCCCCTGCACTCGACCGCCAAGGGCACACTGGTCGCCACGTTGTGTGAGTCGTAGCCCTGGAATTATCGGCTTGCGGGGGGTGGTGGACCCACCGGTGGCAATTCAGGAACCCCAGGATTCGGCGCCGGGCTCGGCGGGATTGCGTTCTGCGGAAGAGCGGGTGGACTGTCGATAGCTGGAGCACGGGGTGTCATCGCCGGCGGCGCGGCCGGGACCTGCGCCACGGTGTTCCCTCGCTTCGCTCCCAGGCCCAGCGCGATCAACGAGAGTGAATTCAGCTTTCCCGTAGGCTCCAGGTTCTGCTCTTGCTGAAAATGTCGTAAGGCCTCCGCGGACGAGGCATCCCAAACACCGTTTGGCGCGGCGGCCAAATATCCCCGCTTTGCCAGGGCCGTCTGAATCTCTTTGTAGCGTTCGGGGGTCGGAGCCAGTTGCCGCGAACGCCAATCCGGCGCGGATTTGCCCTTCTTGCTTTTTCCGGTACTCTTCACATGCTTCCCCGAGGTCTTGGCTGTTGTGCTCGGAGCCTTTGCGGACTTTGAGGACTTTTTCTTAGTGTGGTGGGTCTTCTTCGGAGCGGTAGCGGTCTCGTCCGGTGCGGCCAGCAATAAGACACAGCCAATCGTCAGAAGCGCTACCATTCGCAAGAAATCAATCTCCCGTCAGAAAACGAAAGGGCAGGCCGAAAGACCTGCCCCTAGTGAATATAGTCGGCTTATTGGCCGTTGCTCGTTAGAGTGCCTGCCAGGAACACAAAGGTCCACTCCTGCTGGTTCCGTGCTCCGGCCGAGCGCATGACGCGGAACGCCACCGCCTCGCCGGGCTTGAGCGTGCTCTGCAGCCGGATCAGTTCATCGGTCGAAGTGACCGCCTGCCGGTTGATGTTTGTAATGACGTCGTTTGGCTGCAAACCAATGTCTTCGGCGAACGACCCCGCTTCAACCTCCGTAACCACAACGCCCGCCGGACCCTTGTATCCAAGGCTTTCCCGCAATGCGCTGTTCAGGTTCTTGATGGAGATTCCGAACTTGGCTTGCGTGCCTTCTCCCTGTTCGGACTGTTCGCTGCGAGTTCCACCGAACTGGCTGGCGAACACCTTGTTGCGATCGCCGATGGTCACGTTGAAGTCTTCCTTCTTGCCGTTGCGCATGACCGTGATCTTCATGTTCTCGCCGACGGAGGCATCCGCTACGTGGTCCATCAGCTCCTGGCCTCGCGCCACAGGTTTTCCATCGAGCGCGACAATGATATCGCCTGCCTCCAGGCCGCCCTTTTCCGCGGGCCCACCCGGCTCGACCTTCTGCACAAAGATACCCGTCGTGCCGCCGTACCCCTTCACGAGTTCGCGGTTTTTGTCTTCATCCGGGCTGAACGACACCCCAATCGAGCCGCGCGTCACTTTGCCCGTCTTGATGATCTGGTTGTAGACTTTCACCGCGGTATTGACGGGGAGGGCAAAACCAATGCCCTGGTACCCGCCGCTGCGGCTGGCGATCATGGTGTTGATGCCGATTACTTCGCCGTTGATATTCAGCAGCGGTCCACCGCTGTTGCCCGGGTTGATGGCCGCATCGGTCTGGATGAAATGCTGGAAGCCGGAATTCATGGCGCTCTCACCGGGAATGTCGCGCGACTTGGCGCTGATGATGCCCGCCGTAACCGTGGCCTGGAAGCCGAATGGAGAACCAATGGCGACCGCCCAATCTCCAACTTGTACCCCATCCGAGTTGCCGATCTTGGCCGGCACCAGGTTGGCCCTTTCGACCTTCAAGACAGCCACGTCGGTGGCGGAATCGGTCCCAATCACTTTGGCCTCATATTCGGCCGGATCGCCGTTGAACTTCACCGTCACGCGAGTGGCCTTCTCGACCACGTGATTGTTGGTCAGGATGTAGCCGGCTTTGTCGACGACGACGCCAGAACCCAAGCTAAAACTCTTCCGCGGGCCGGCTTGCGGTGGTCCGCCGAACGGATTGCCGAAGAACCGTTCGAAAAAGTCCTGCATCCCGTTTTCATCCTGGTCTTCGTCTTCGGGCTGCTGTTGCGGCGTTCGTCTCTTGTGCAACTGCTGCACCGTCGCCTTCTGAACATAAGTGCTCGATATATTCACAACCGAGGGTTCGAGTTGCTTCGCCAGGGTGCTGAACGCCGTCGAGAGCTGGACCGGGTTGGGGATGGTCAGCGGCGTCGCTCCCGGCGCCACCGCTTGTTCTTTTGCGGCCTTCACGCCCGTGGACACCAGCGTGCCAATCACCACGCCAACAGACAGCGTGAATAGAATCAGACTGAACGACAGTAATTTCTGCTTTCGCAACTTGTCAAACAAACTCATGGAATTGGAACTCCTAAGGAACCGCAATTCTTTCTATTATACCTCGGGGCACGCGTTTCGATTTGCGATTCTATGTCGATAGATGTCCTGTTGAATGAACGCGTTTCAGTTCTACCAGCAATATTCCTGTTAGGATCAATACCGCCCCTAGCGCCGCCCGGCGCGATAGCAGTTCTCCCATCATCCAGTAAGACGTAAACCAGGCCACCACGGGTTCAAGTGAATAGATTAAAGCCGTGCGCGTGGGGGTAGTGTGCTGTTGCGCCCAAGCTTGCACCGTGAAGGCCAGCGCCGTCGCCAGAAGTCCGGTCGTTCCAAGCGCAATCCAGACCACCGGAGTCAGGTGCACAACCGCCTTTTCGACCCACCAGAAGCTCGACAGGCTGAGGACCCCGGCCGCCGCCACCTGCATGAAAGATAAAGACTCGTAGCTGATGCGTCCGGAATAATGGCCGAGCGTGATGATATGCGCCGCAAAGGCCACCGCGCAAAAGAAGGTCAGAAGGTCTCCCTTTCCGATCCTTAGCGAGTCTCCCTGAAGCGTCATCAATCCCATGCCTGCCGTGGCACACAGCACACCGGCCAACTCGAAAATCCGTGGCCTGCTTAGATAGACGAGGGATGTGAGCAAAGGTACCAGGGGAATGGCCAAACCGGTGATAAACGCGGACTTGGAGGCGGTGGTGAACTGCAGGCCCACGGTCTGGAACAGGTAACCGGCGAACAGGCAGCCGCCTGCGATCAGACCGCCGCGAGTCGGCCGGTACCGTGCGCGCCCTCGGAACAGCAGGGCCAGGGCGGCGGCAGCAATCGAAAAACGGATCGCCAGGAACAGGATGGGGGAGATATCCCTGAGCGCGGCCTGTACCAGGACAAACGTCGAGCCCCAGATGAGGGTGTTGCCTGCAAGCGCGGCGTCCGCTCGCCAGGTGCGAGCCGCCTGGCGCGCTTCGGTTGCGACAAGAAGCCCGTCACCCTCCGGCGTCATGCCGCAGCCGGCCCGATTTGCGCGCCGCGCAATAGCAGGCTGAGGATCAGGAAAATTCGTTTGAGCCCCAGGTCGCGGCGTTCCGGGTTATACCACTCCTTGAGAGTATGTGCGCCGCCGCCCTGGCCTCCCGCGCCAATCGACACAGCCGGGATCCCCAGGGAGAGCGGGATGTTGGCGTCCGTCGAGGAGCAATCCAAACGCGAGCGGATACCCAGATAGGCGTCGACCGCCCGAACGTAGTGCAGGACAGGGGTCTGTTCGTCAAGCTCGGCCGCGGGACGCTCGCCGATTTCCTTGATTTTGGCTGCCACCTTGCCGCCCGTGGCACGCTGGTTTTCCTGCTCCTGCGCGCGTTCCACGGCAACATTCAGCAGGCCGACCAGTTCCTCCATCTTTTCGTTGCTTTCGGAGCGAATATCGACCTTGGCCCGCGCCAGCGACGGGATGGAGTTGATGCTCGTACCACCATTGATAAGGCCGACGTTCACGGAGGAGCGAGCGCCGCCGTTCAGTTTTGCGTCGGAAAACAGCGACACCGCACGGCCCAGCGCATGGACCGGATTGCCGACGCCGTAATCGCTCCAACTGTGCCCGCCCGGTCCGGTGAAAGTGACTTCGAAGCGGCGGCTGCCGAGGCCGCGCGTGGTGATGTGGTCGGTAGCGGCGCCGTCCAGCACCAAAAATGTGGTGATCTCTTTCGCCAGGTCCGACTTGCATAGCCAGCGCATGCCGGTGAGATTGCCCTCTCCCTCTTCGCCGACGTTGCCGATCAGCACCGGCTCCGCCCGCAGGTCTTCCAGCTCAGGGGAGCCTTTGATGGCGCGCGCCAGTGCCAGGAGTGCCGCGAGGCCGGAGCCGTTGTCGGATACGCCCGGACCGTGAAACTTCCCGTCGGGCGCGACCGTGATGTCGTCCTTGGCGCGCGGCGCAAGCACGGTATCGAGGTGCGCGGTGACCGCGACATATGGACCACGCGACTTCTCGTTCGGCAACGCGATCACGTTTCCGGCGCGATCAATCAGCGATTTCCACCCGAAAGCCCGGAATTGAGCCGCCATCCACTCGGCGCGCTGCTGCTCGAGAAAGGTCGGCGCGGGGATGCGGCAGACTTCCAGGTGAATCTCATTGATCCACTGCCTTTCCCGGGTGAACCATTGCAGACAATCCCGCACTCCGTGCAATTGCGCGATATCCGCGACAGGAACGGCCGCGGGCACCAGATTGGCTGCCATTCCTTCGAGTGTACCGCAGGGGTCGGAGAACCAAGGCAATGCCGGCCGCGCCTCGTTGATTCACGGCGGATCCTATGTAGCAGTTTGAGCTTGACCTTTCGGACTGCGCCGCCGAGGTTCGAGATGTCAGATACCTGGCAGGATTCCGAGGGGGACCTGCAACTTCCGGGCAGCCGATCCCTGGACTTGGCCGCTCCTCTCAGCACTCGGCGTGAGGGAGGATCGATTCGCCGATTGCTTGTGATAAGGGCTGTTCGCGACAGCTATCATCAACGACGACCTCGTTCGTCGATCCGGGTTCGAATCTGTTGATTCTGGAGGCGGGTGAACACGAGGGTGCCTTGCGCCGCTTTTTCCCAGTCTTCATTACGCAACGTCCCGCGCATAATTCCGACAACGGAGTGGGCGTTGGGGCCGAGGAGAATATGTCCCAGTTCATGCGCCATGATGTAGCCAAGCCAAACGACGTCGAAGCGGCGGACGAATACGATGGCGCCGGATGCAAAGCCGAGGCCGCCGCACACCGACGCGACGCCATAGCGGGCGGTCTCCGATTCAGGCTGGAGCTTGACGATCAGAGTAGCGGGATCTTCGGGCGGCGGGTTCAAGACGTTGCGCCGTTCCGCCGCGTATGCGAAACCCTCTCGCCAGACCACTTGCACACCTGCCCGTCCAAAGATTTCTGACGTGGTGTTTTCTGCTGCGCGGAGTGTTTCCGCATTAACATGGGCGTGATCGTAGATTACAACGGTGAGTTTCAGGTCACCTGCGATGGCGCGAGCTGGGGATGTCACGAGCGAAGCTAATGCCACACTTGCCATCAACCAACCTCTGATCAGCTTTTCCATTGGTCTCGCCTCCATGGCGGGACCAAGTTTTGGTTAGCGCGAGGTGACTCTCAATGGACCGTCCCCGGATAGAGACCGAAATCGATCCGGCCTGACTCATTGCCAGTGCTGAACACGTATCTAGTTGGCAGGAAATGAGTTATCAGTTAGCTGAACTGTGAGCGAATCGCCGAATTTAGCATGGCAGGTGCTATAATTCGCTCCACGCCGAGCTGTTCAGATGCAACCTTCACGGCCTCCGTCTATCCCGCTCCGCTTCGGTCCATTCGAGGTCGATTTTACGGCTTCGGAACTCCGCAAACGCGGCCGGAAAGTCCCGCTCCAGGATCAGCCGTTCAAAGTTCTTACCCTTCTGCTGCAGTCCCCAGGAGAGGTGGTGACGCGCGAGGAATTACAGCGGGCGCTCTGGCCGAGCGACACGTTCGGCGAGTTCGATGAGGGCCTAAACAAAGCGATTCAAAAGCTGCGTCAGGCGCTGGACGACTCCACTGACAATCCGCGATTTATCGAAACCGTGCCGCGTAAGGGGTATCGCTTTATCGCCGAGGTGGAGAGCGTTGCGGATGTAGCTGTCGCCCAAGTACCACAGGATGCCCCTGCCAGGCGTTGGAGCCGGGAGATTTTTGCTTGGGTGTTATTTTCAATAGCGTTTCTCGCCGCTCTGACCCTGGGTATTGCCTACCTTCGCCAACCGCGCAGCGAAGCTTATACAGTCAGAGTACAGATTCCCGTATTCGGCGATGTGCAGCTGTATGATTATCCAGTTGTTGCGCCGAACGGTCGACGTGTGGTTTTCGTGGGCGACGGTTCAGATGGCAGGAGGCGTCTGTGGATTCGTCCTCTCGGTTCCCTTACCACTCAGGCGCTCCCTGGAACGGAAGGTGTGGACAATCTCGTTTTCTGGTCACCTGATAGCCAATTCGTGGGGTTTTGGGTCGGTGAATACACGAAGGGGAAGCTCAAGAAGGTTGATGTCGTGGGAGGGCTGCCGGTAGACCTCTGCGAGACGACAGCCACTGTGTGGGGAGGGACGTGGAGCCGGGATGGAGTCATTTTGTTCTCACAGGTTGTCGGCGCCGGCAGCAGGCTGTACCGCGTGTCCGCCGCCGGTGGCGAAGCAAAGCCGGTGCCGCAGCCGGACAAACTGCCGCCCGAGAATGACATGCCCCAATTTCTACCCGACGGGCGCCATTTTCTATATCGCTCGGTGACCAAAGCGTGGGGCGCCGAAAACGGAGGGATCTACCTCGGCTCGTTGGATTCTAAAGAGACCACGTTGTTGATCTCCCGCGCCTCGAACGCGATCTACTCGCCGCCCGGGTTTCTCATTTATGGCCGACAGGAGAGTCTGCTGGCCCAACCGTTTGATGCGGAAAAACTCCGGCTTACGGGCGAACCATTCCCCATTGCCGAACAGGTGGCACGTGATCGGGATGACAATTATTCGCTCTTCTCAGCGTCGGACAATGGCGTTTTGGCGTATCGCAACGCTGGCGTCGACAATGTACAACTGGCGTGGTACGGCCGCGACGGCGGACGCCAGGGATCGATAGCCGAGCCTGCGAAGTATGGCATTATCAGCATCGCCCCGGATGAGACACGACTCGCCGTACGGAAGTGGAATGCGGGGGGCACGGCCGATATTTGGACCCTGGAGCTCTCGAACGGAATCCTGACACGCGCGACGGTTCATTCGGCTGACAATCTATTCCCGGTATGGTCTCCGGATGGGCGCCAGCTGGCATTTAGTTCGAATCGAAAGGGCCGATTGGACCTATACAGAAAAGTCGTGGGCGGGGACGAAGAAGAGCTGCTGTTCGCGTCAAATGACGAGGACAAATTAGCAGGGCAATGGTTGGCGGATGGGTCAGTCCTGTTCTTCGCCGAGAACTCTGCTGGCAGAGCCTTCTATCGCTTGCCGCTAACCGGTCAGCGAAAACCAATTCCTTTGCTGAAATCGAAGTTTGCCATACGCTGCCCTGTGGTCTCGTCGGACGGTGGCCGCGTCGCGTACCAGTCTAATGAAACGGGGCGGGAGGAAGTTTACGTGGCCGCCTTCCCGACCTTTATGGAAAAGCGGCAGGTTTCGAACGGCGGTGGCTACCAGCACCTCTGGCGAAAGGACGGTAACGAACTCTTCTACCTCAACCGGGAAGGAAAGCTCATGTCTGTCGACGTGAAGCGTGGTGTCCGGCTTGAGACCGGGTTGCCACGAGTCCTGTTTCAAGCTCCGGACCGATCGCCCTGGGTAGGCCCAGCCCACTACTGCGTGACCGGCGACGGCAAACGATTCATTCTTCCCGAGCCGGTCGAAGAACGCAGCAAACCATTTACCGTCGTGCTCAATTGGACCGCGGATCTGAAGCGATAACGTCTGCGGTAGCACCAAAAAACTCGGCTCAACCGGACGGATATCCATTTACTGTTGCGAAATCTTAGTGCTGTATCGAAAGCGAACCGGTGATGATAGCTTCGGGTGGCGAGCGGGCCGCGCCAGTTCGCTTTCGATACAGCGATTTGAACGAAGCCGGCCGCGTTTGCGGCGGATGCGCGGTCTATGTCATTTCAATCGCCCGGGGAGGGAGGATGTGGGCGACAACCGTCTTTTTCAGTCGACTTTGCGGTGCGCCGAGGTGGCAGTGGAAGTGAGAT
>JAIQFK010000008.1 GCA_020073305.1 Terriglobia bacterium | reverse complement strand
AAATGGCAAAGGAAAAATTCGATCGGACCAAGCCGCACGTCAACATCGGGACCATCGGGCACATCGATCACGGCAAGACCACGCTGACGGCGGCCATCACCAAGGTGCTGGGGAAGAACAACCCCAAAGTCAAGTTCCGCAGTTTCGATTCCATCGACAACGCGCCGGAAGAGAAGGCCCGCGGCATCACCATCGCGGTGGCGCACATCGAGTACGAAACCGCCAACCGGCACTACGCCCACGTGGATTGCCCCGGCCACGCCGACTACATCAAGAACATGATCACCGGCGCGGCGCAGATGGATGGCGCGATTTTGGTCGTCGCCGCCACCGACGGCCCCATGCCGCAGACGCGCGAACACGTGCTGCTGGCCCGCCAGGTGGGGGTGCCCTACATCGTGGTGGCCATGAATAAAGTCGACATGGTGGACGATCCCGAGCTGCTGGATCTGGTGGAACTGGAAGTGCGCGAGCTGCTCAAGATCTACAAATTCCCGGGCGACGATCTGCCGGTGGTGCGGGTGTCGGCGCTGGGCGCGCTGAATGGCGAGGCCAAGTGGGAGAAAACGGTGGAGGACCTGATGGCGGCGGTGGACAGCTACGTGCCCATCCCCGAGCGCGCCATCGACAAGCCGTTCCTGATGCCGATTGAAGATATCTTCTCCATCCAGGGTCGCGGCACGGTGGTGACGGGGCGCATCGAGCGGGGCATCTGCAAGGTGGGCGAGGAAATGGAGATCGTGGGGTTCCGCGACACGCGCAAGACCGTGGTAACGGGCGTCGAGATGTTCAAGAAGCTGCTGGACGAAGGGCGCGCGGGCGACAACGTGGGGCTGCTCTTGCGCGGCGTGGAGAAGGACGAGGTGGAGCGCGGGCAGGTGATCGCCAAGCCGGGCTCGATAACGCCGCACAAGAAATTCAAAGGCGAGGTGTACGTGTTGTCGAAGGAAGAAGGCGGGCGGCACACGCCGTTCTTCAAGGGCTACCGGCCGCAGTTTTACTTCCGCACCACGGATGTGACCGGAGTAGCGGAACTGCCGGCGGGCACCGAGATGGTGATGCCGGGCGACAACGTCCCGCTGGTGGTGGAACTGATCACGCCGGTGGCCATGGACAAGGGCCTGCGCTTCGCCATCCGCGAAGGCGGCCGCACCGTGGGCGCCGGAACGGTTACCGAAGTGGTGGAGTAAGGGCCGGATAGGTCCGGCAATTCTAGGTAAATTATGGCGCTGAGAGAACGCATTCGCATCCGTTTGAAGGCATACGATCACCGGGTGCTCGATCAATCCACGACGGAGATCGTAGACACGGCCAAGAGGACGGGCGCAAGCGTTGCCGGGCCGATACCGCTGCCAACTTCGCGGTCGGTGACAACCGTATTGCGATCGCCGCACGTGGACAAGAAGTCGCGTGAGCAGTTTGAGATTCGTACGCACAAGCGCCTGTTGGACATCCTCGAACCGACGCAGCAGACGGTGGACGCCCTCATGAAACTCGATTTACCCGCGGGCGTGGATGTGGAAATCAAGGCGTTTGGGAAGGACCATAAGTGAGGTGTTAGGTGCCAGGTGTCCGGTGTTAGAAAACCTAACACCTGGAACCTGACACCTGGCACCTGAGGTTTTTATGCGACCAGGAATTCTTGGCAAAAAAATTGGAATGACTCATGTCTTCCGGCCGGACGGACAGGCCGTGCCCGTGACGCTGCTCAAAGCCGGTCCGTGCCTGGTGGTGCAGCGCAAGACGCCGGCCATCGACGGCTACGACGCCGTGCAGCTTGGCCTGGTCGAGTTCACCAAGCCGGCCCGCATCAACAAGCCGATGACGGGACACTTAAAAAAAGCCGGCGTCGAGGGCGCGAAATTCCTGCGCGAATTCCCGCTCGCTCCGGGTGACGATCTGAAGGCCGGCGATAAAGTCCTGGTCGATCAATTCAAGCCCAAAGACAAGGTAGACGTGATCGGCGTAAGCAAAGGCCGCGGATTTGCGGGCGTGGTCAAGCGTCATCACTTTCGTGGCGGCGGCGGCTCGCACGGCTCCATGTTTCACCGCGCGCCGGGCTCCATCGGAGCTTCCAGCTTTCCTTCGCGCGTGCTCCCCGGCATGCGCATGGCCGGCCAAATGGGTGACGCCCGGGTGACGGTGCGCAACCTGGAAGTGATCGACGTGGATACCGAGGACAACGTGCTGGTGGTAAAAGGCGCGGTGCCGGGGCCGAACGGCGGTTACGTCGTCGTGCAGAGGGCGAAGAGGTAACGGGCATGCTGGTGGATGTGGTCGACTTAAACAATCAGAAGGTCGGCGAGATCGACCTCGCCGACCGGGTTTTCGCCGCCGAGGTCAATGAGGCGCTGCTCTACGAGGCCGTTCGTCACTACCAGGCCGGCCAGCGCGCGGGCACGCACAAGACCAAGGAGCGCGGGTCCGTAGCGGGATCGGGCAAGAAACTGTGGAAGCAGAAAGGCACGGGCCGCGCGCGCATGGGCTCCATCCGGTCGCCCATCTGGCGGCATGGCGGAACGGTGCACGGGCCGGTGCCGCGTGATTACTCCTACAAACTGCCGCGCAAGATGATTGTCGGCGCGCTGCGCTCCGCGCTGACGGTGAAACTCCGCGACGGCGAGCTCAAAGTGATCCAGTCCTTCGCGCTCACCGATCACAAGACCAAGACCATGCGCGATACGCTCGGCCGCCTGGAAGCGAAGCGCAAAGTGCTTCTCGTGGATAACGGCGAGAATCGCAACCTCGATCTCAGCTCGCGCAATCTGCAGGGCGTGACCCTGGTACCGTCGCGCGACGTTAGCGTTTATCATCTGCTGGGGCATGACCGCGTGCTGCTTTCGCAGGATGCGGCCGCCAAACTCTCGGAGGCACTGGCCCGATGACCGTACATCAAATTATCCGCCGGCCGCTGGTCACCGAAAAAGGCGTAGCCAAGAAGGACAGCGAGCGCACGCTGTGCTTCGAAGTCGCGCCGCACGCCAATAAGGTACAGGTGAAAGCGGCGGTTGAGAAATTGTTCAAGGTGAAAGTCGACCAGGTGCGCACGTGCAATTTTGAGGGCAAAGAGCGCCGCCGCGGCCGCTTCGCCGGCTTCCGGCCGGATTGGAAGAAGGCCTACGTGAAGCTCAAGGCGGGCGAAAAAGCGCCGGATTGGGCGGAGATTTGAGATGGGGAGACCAGGAGATGGAGAGAGGGGGAGTTGGCTTGGTCTCTTTATCCCCCGGTCTCCCGGTTTCCCCGTCAATTGAGAGCTGAAATATGCCGATTAAAACCTACAGTCCGACAACCCCCACGCGCCGGTTCCAGACCGTCGTCTCGCGCCAGGACATCACCAAGGAGCGGCCCGAGAAATCATTGCTCGAGCCCAAGCAGCGCACCGGCGGGCGCAACAACACCGGACGCGTCACGTCGCGCTTCATCGGCGGCGGTCACAAAAAGGCTTACCGCGTAGTGGATTTCAAGCGCGATAAGCAGGGCATCCCGGCGACGGTGGCCGCCATCGAATATGACCCGAATCGCTCGGCGCGCCTGGCCCTGCTGCACTACAAAGATGGCGAGAAGCGCTACATCCTGCAGCCGGACGGCTTGAAGTTGGGCCAGACCGTCAGTTCGGGCCCGGAGGCCGACATTCTGGTCGGCAATGCCCTGCCCCTGAAAAATATTCCGGCGGGCACCATCGTCCACAACATCGAACTGCGCCCCGGAAAAGGCGGGCAGATGGCGCGCTCGGCCGGTTCGCAGGCGCAATTGATTTCGCGCGAAGGCGGGGTTGCGCTGTTGAAGCTTCCCTCGGGCGAAGTGCGCCGCGTTCAAGACGTGTGCATGGCGACCATCGGCCAGGTGGGGAATCTGGATCACGAAAACATCTCGATCGGCAAAGCGGGCCGCACGCGCTGGATGGGCAAGACGCCCCACAATCGCGGCGTCTCCATGAACCCGGTCGACCATCCGCATGGCGGCGGAGAAGGCAAGACGTCCGGCGGACGCCACCCCGTGACTCCGTGGGGCCAGCCGACGCGCGGATTCAAAACACGCAACAACAAGCGCACGGATAAGTGGATCGTCACGCGGAAAGCCAAGAAGAGATAGGGCGTATGGAGAGCCAAGGCATGAGATCGATTGAGGGGGAGACGGGGAGATGGGGAGACCGGGAGACAACGGCTGCGGTCTCCCTCTCTCCTTGTCACCCAGTCTCCCCATCAGTCAGGTTCTACCGGAAGGTACAGGAATAAAGCATGGGCCGCTCGTTAAAGAAAGGGCCGTTTACCGACGGCCATCTGGAAAAGAAAATCGACGTCTTAAACACGACGAACGAGAAGAAAGTCGTGCGCACATGGTCGCGGCGCTCCACCATCCTGCCCGAGTTTGTGGGCCACACTATCGCCGTGCATAACGGCAAGAAGTTCATTCCGGTTTACGTAACGGAAAACATGGTGGGGCACAAGCTGGGCGAGTTTTCACCCACCCGGCAGTTCAAAGGGCATTCGGTGAAGGCGGCAGCCGCCCCCACCGAGAAAGCGGCCAAACCCGCGTAGCGGAGAAACCATATGGAAGCCAAGGCAGAAGCAAGATACATTCGGGTCTCGCCGCAGAAAGCGCGGCTGGTCGTGGATCTGATTCGCGGCCAGCAGGCCGGGCAAGCCATCACCCTGCTGCGCACCACCAACAAGCGGATTGCGCCCACCGTCGAAAAGGTGTTGAAGTCCGCCATCGCCAACGCGCAGAACCGATCCGAAGACGTCGATGTGGACCGCCTTTACGTTTCCGAGGCGTACGTACACGAAGGACCGCGCATGAAGCGCATCCGGCCGGCGCCCATGGGCCGCGCGTACCGCTATCAGCGGCGCATGGCGCACATCGTCGTCAAAGTGGCGGAGAAAGAATAGATAGTGGCCATGCGGCATACCAGGCTGATGGGGGGACAAGGAGACAGAGCGACAGGGAGACATTTGGTCTCCCGATCTCCCCGTCTCCCTGTCTCCCCGTCAGCCCGGGAACCGCGAAGGATACAGGTTTAAACGAGCATGGGACAAAAGGTACATCCATACGGCTTCCGGCTGGGCTTCAACAAGCCCTGGCGCTCGCGCTGGTTCGCCAATCAAGGTTACGCCAAGCTGCTGCAGGAGGATCTCGAGCTGAAGGAAGACCTGCGCGACCGGCTGAGATCCGCGGGCGTGAGCTCGATTGAAGTCGACCGGCCCGGCAACAAGCTGCGCATCACCATCCGCACCTCGCGGCCCGGCATCATCATCGGCCGCAAGGGCGCGGAAATCGAAAAGCTCAAGCAGGATCTCGCCAAGCGCACCAAGCGCGAAGTCTTCATCGATATCCAGGAAGTGCACAAGCCGGAGTTGGACGCGCAACTCGTCTCGGAATCCATCGCGCTGCAACTCGAAAAGCGCGTGGCTTTCCGGCGCGCCATGCGCAAGGCCGTGGATTCCGCGTTGCGCTTCGGCTGCAAGGGCATCAAGGTTCGCGTGTCGGGACGGCTGAACGGCGCCGAGATCGCCCGCAGCGAATGGTACCTGCAAGGGCAGCTCCCGCTGCACACGCTGCGCGCCGACATCGACTACGGATTCTCGGAAGCGCGCACCACCTATGGCGTGATCGGCGTGAAGGCGTGGCTCTACAAGGGCGAGATTCTCGATTCGAAATCGCGCCGCTCCGGCCTCTCGTCCGAGCCCGAGCCCAGGCGTATGGAGCCGCGACGCGACCGCGACCGGGACCGCCGGCGCGAGCCGCAGCCGGTAGCCGCTGAGCCCTCGGGTCCCGCGACCCAGGCGCCACCGTCGGATCTCCCCCGCCCTGCCCGCTCCGGGGGTCCGTTGATGCCGCCGCTGATGGCGCCGCATCCGTCCTGGAAGCAGGAATCGCAAACCGAAACGCCGCCGGCTGAAACCGGGCCGCAGTCAGCGCCCGAAACCAAGCCGGAAGAGGAGAAAAGCTAAACCGCCATGCTGATGCCCAAGAAAGTCAAATACCGCAAGCAGCAGCGCGGGCGCATGGCTGGAAAAGCGTGGCGCGGGTCGAGCATCGCCTTTGGCGACTACGGCCTCAAGGCCATGGAGTGCGGCTGGATCACCGACCGCCAGATCGAAGCGGCTCGTGTCGCCATGACGCGATTCATTAAGCGTGGCGGCAAGGTCTGGATCCGCCTCTTCCCGGATAAGCCCATCACCAAGAAACCGGCGGAAACCCGCATGGGAAAGGGTAAGGGCGCCCCCGAGCAGTGGGTCGCCGTGATTCGTCCGGGCAAAGTGCTGTTTGAAATGGAAGGCGTGCCGCAAGCTACCGCGGAGCAGGCCATGAGCCTGGCCGCGGATAAGCTCCCCATCAGGACCAAGCTGGTCTCGCGGGCCGCGGCGGAATAAGAGGAAGGCGATGAAGTCGCAAAAAATTCGCGATTTGGACAGCCCGGAGTTGCAGCATCAACTGCGCGACATCGAAGAGCAGCTCTTCCGCTTCAAGCTGCAGATGTCCATGGGCCAGATGGACGGCCTCAAGAAGGTCCGCAACATGAAGAAGACGCGTGCTCGCATTTTCACGGCGCTGCGCGAGCGCGAGCTGGCCGCACAGGCGGCGGGAGAGAAACGGTAGCGTATGGCCGAGCACAAACAAGGGAACAAGAACGAGAAAGTCGGCCAGGTGGTCTCGACCAAGATGCAGAAGACCATCGTGGTCGAGGTGAGCCGCCGCGTGCCGCACCCGCTGTACAAGCGCATCGTCACCAAGCGCAAGAAATTTTACGTCCATGACGATCAAGGAACGGCCAAGACGGGCGACGTGGTGCGCATCATCGAGTGCCGCCCGCTCAGCAAACTGAAAAGGTGGCGTTTGGGCGAGGTCGTGCGGCGCGCCGTGCAGGTTGCGGTCCAGCCCGAAGAGTTGGACGTGAAAGTTTGAGGTTTCAGGTTTCAGGTGCCAGGTTTCAGCTTGCTAACACCTGGCACCTAAGTGAGCGACTTTAGGAGCGACTTATGATTGGCATGCGAACCATTCTCGAAGTGGCCGATAACAGCGGCGCGCGGAGGCTGCAGTGCATTCTTCCGCGTGGCGGCGACCTCGGACTGCGCGCGGGGCTGGGCGACGTCATCACCGCCAGCGTCAAAGAGGCCGCTCCTGATTCGGCCATCAAGAAGGGCAAAGTCGTGCGCTGCGTCATCGTCCGCATGCGAAAAGAGACCCGCCGGCGGGATGGCACCTACATCCGGTTCGATTCCAACGCAGCGGTATTGATTACCGAGACCAACGATCCGGTAGGAACGCGCGTGTTCGGTCCGGTGGCGCGCGAGCTGCGTGACAAGAAATTTATGAAAATCGTTTCCCTTGCGCCGGAGGTGATCTGATGGCGATCGTGAAGCGCAAGCCCGAAGACCGGGTGCGCATTCAACTCAAGAAGAACGACCAGGTCCGCGTGATCTCCGGCCGGGACAAAGGCAAGAGCGGGCGCGTCCTCAGTGTGAATCCGTTCACCAACAAAGCCCTGGTCGAGCATATCGGCATCATTAAGCGGCACACGCGGCCCAACCCCGCCAAACAGATCAAAGGCGGCATCGCTGAGCGCGAGAGCCCGGTCGCGGTATCGAATTTGATGATTCTCTGCCCGCAGTGCGGGCCGGTGCGTATCGCACATCACCTCGAGAATCTTCCCAGCGGAAAAGTGCGGCGCTCGCGCGTTTGCCGCAAGTGCGGTCAGACACTGGATAAAAAGTAGCAGGCAGCCATGGCAGCAAGACTTAGACAACACTACACGAAAACAGTGGTTCCGGCGTTGAGCAAAGAGTTCGGCTACAAGAACGTGATGGCCGTGCCCAAGCTCGAAAAGATCTCCGTCAATATCGGCATGGGCGAGGCCACGCAGAACGCCAAGCTGATGGACGGCGCGGTCAACGAACTGGCGCAGATCGCCGGCCAGAAGCCCGTCGTCACCAAAGCCCGCAAGTCGATCGCGGCCTTCAAGCTGCGTGAAGGCATGTCCATCGGCTGCATGGTGACGCTGCGCGGCGACCGCATGTACGAGTTCTTTGATCGCCTGGTGAACGTGGCTCTGCCCCGCGTGCGCGACTTCCGCGGCGTATCCACCAAGTCCTTCGACGGCCGCGGCAACTACACCCTCGGCATCCGCGACCAGTTGATCTTTCCTGAAATCGACTACGCCAAAGTCGAGAAGACCAAAGGCATGAATATTTCGATCACGACCAGCGCACGCACCGATGCCGAAGGGGTGGCGCTGCTCCGGGCCATGGGAATGCCGTTCCGGCAATAGCGGAGCGAGGAGAAGAGCGAAACGAATGGCAACAACCGCCAGAAAAGCAAAACATGTTAAGTCATCCACCGCCATCGCCCGAGCCAGGGCGGAGCGTAAGAAGGTACCGATGCTGGAGGTCAGGCATCGCAACCGCTGCTGGCGATGCGGCCGCGCGCGCGCGTTTCTCCGCAAGTTCGGAGTGTGCCGCCTGTGCTTCCGGCAGCTCGCGCTGAACGGGGAGATTCCCGGCGTGATCAAGGCCAGTTGGTAGGAGGACGTCATGACTAGCGATCCCATTGCCGATATGCTGACCCGGGTGCGCAATGCCATCGCCTCCCGGCATCCGAAGGTTGACGTGCCTGCGTCCAAACTCAAGGCGGAAATCGCGCGCATCCTCAAAGAAGAGGGCTACATCGCGAATTTCAAGGTGGCCGAGGAAGGCGTCAAAAAGGTCATCAAGATCTATTTGAAGTACGCGCCGAACAACGCCCCCGTCATCACGCGTATCGAGCGCGTGTCGCGTCCGGGCTGCCGCGTCTACGTGGGCCGGGACGATATCCCCCGCGTGCAGGGCGGCCTCGGCATCAACATTCTGACCACCCCGCGTGGCGTGATGACCGGCCGTACCGCTCATCGCGAGGGCGTCGGCGGCGAGTTGCTGTGCCAGATTTGGTGATGATTTTTCTAGAAGGCTGAACCTATGTCACGAGTTGGAAACAAGCCGATTCCGCTGCCGAAAGGCGTAAAGATCAGCGTCGGCGAACAATTGCAGGTCGAAGGGCCCAAGGGCAAGCTAGCGGTGCCCATCCCGCCGGGGATCAAGATCCAGCAGGAGAACGGCGTCGTTCAGATTGCCCGCGACGGCGACGAGCACGCCGCCCTGCACGGCCTGACGCGCGCACTCGCTGCCAATGCCATCAACGGCGTGGCCACGGGCTTCACCAAACGGCTCGAGATCGTCGGCATCGGCTATCGCGCCGATGTAAAGGGCCACGTCGCTACCTTCACGCTGGGGTATTCGCATCCGATCGAGGTTCTGCTGCCCGATGGCGTAACCATGACCGTAGACAAGCCGTTTTCCGTAGGCGGACACCCCACTCTGCCTATCCTGCTCTCGAGCTACGACAAGCAGTTGCTCGGGCAGGTGGCGGCCAATATTCGGGCGCTGCGCAAACCCGATCCTTACAAGAACAAAGGCATCCGTTACGCCGGCGAAGTGCTCCGGAAGAAGGTCGGCAAGACGGGCGCCACCGGTGCAAAGGCATGATCCAGAGAACCAACAAGAACGAGATTCGCGGCCGCATTCACACCCGCATCCGCCGCAAGGTGCATGGCACGCCGGAACGGCCGCGCCTGGCAGTCTTCCGCAGCTTGACGCATATTTACGCGCAGATTATCGACGACACAAAGAGCCAGACGTTGGTGTCGGCGTCGTCCACCGAAGAGGGACTCCGCGACGGCGCCAGTACACCGGCCCCGGCCGCCGCCCCTCCCAAGGCCGATCCCCCCAAGGCCGATAAGGGCGAGAAAAAGGGCGGCAAGAAACCGGCTCCGGCTCCGGCTCCGGCTGCCACCAAGGCCAGCGGCGGCAATGTCGCCGGCGCGCGGCTCATCGGCACAACCATTGCCCAGCGTGCCAAAGAAAAGGGCATCAAGGCCGTGGTGTTCGATCGCGGTGGTTACATTTACCACGGACGCCTCAAGGCGTTGGCGGACGCCGCGCGTAAAGCGGGACTGGAGTTCTAATCGATGGCTTCCATTGTAGTCAAACGGATCGATCCGCAGTCTCTGAACCTCAAGGAGCAGGTGGTGTCGATCAATCGCGTCACCAAGGTCGTTAAGGGCGGCAAGAACCTCAGCTTTTCCGCATTGGTCGTGGTCGGCGATTCTTCCGCCAAAGTCGTCGGCTTCGGCGTCGGCAAGGCCAAGGAAGTCCCCTCCGCCATCCGCAAAGGCATCGAGGCCGCCAAGAAGAACCTGCGCCGGGTTCATATCCTCAATACCACCATTCCCCACCAGGTGCTGGGCCGGTTCGGCAGCGGGCTGGTGCTGTTGAAGCCCGCCCCGGAAGGCACCGGCGTCATCGCGGGCGGCCCGGTGCGCGCCGTGGTTCAGGCCTGCGGGATTCCGAACGTGCTGACCAAGTCGATCGGCTCGCATAATCCTCACAACGTGGTCAAGGCGACCATCAACGCGCTCGAGCAGTTGCGCGACAAGAACGCGGTGGCCGAAATGCGCGGCCTGACAGTGGAGAAAATGTAAATGGAGCCGCTGCGGCGCGGGAAAAAGGATTTGGGATTTAGAATCCTTCTCCGCGTCTCCGCGTCTCGGCGGTGAATGAACATGGAAGCTAAGATCAAAATCAAGCTCGTACACAGCCCCATCTGCACGCCCGAGAAGCATAAGAAGATCGTGCGCGGCCTCGGGTTGCGAAAACTGAATCAGGTCGTCGAGCGGCCTGACACGCCGGGATTCCGCGGCATGGTGAAGAAGATTCCGCATCTCGTCGAACTGGTGGAGAATTAGGCCCTATGAATCTCAGCAATCTGAAACCGCCGTCAGGCCAAAAACACAGGAAGAAGCGGATCGGCCGCGGAATGGGGTCGGGCCTCGGCAAGACGTCCACGCGCGGCAGCAAGGGCGCGCGCTCGGTCTCCGGCTACAGCATCATGCGCGGTTTCGAGGGCGGCCAGATGCCCCTCCACCGCCGCCTGCCCAAACGCGGCTTCACCAACATTTTCAAGAAGCAGTATGCTTTAGTGAACCTGGGACGGCTGGACAAGCTCGAGGGCGATAGCTTCAACCCCGATCGGCTGGCTGAGCTGGGCGTGGTTCGAAAAATGCTCGACGGCGTGAAGGTGCTGGGTTCGGGCGAGCTCACGCGAAAGATCCGTGTGGAAGCGCACCTGTTTTCGCGGTCCGCTCTGGAGAAAATCCAAAAGGCCGGCGGCGAGGCCGTGGTCATCGGAGCGGATGCGCCCCAGCAGTAGACGGGCCGAGGCGAGATCATGAAATTCTTTGAAGCCGTTGCCAACGTTTTCCGCATCCCGGACCTGCGCAAGCGCGTTTTCTTCACGCTTATGCTTTTGGCGGTCTACCGGCTCGGTGGGCACATCCCCACTCCCGGCATTGACATCCACCGCTGGCAGGACTTTTTCTCGCGCAACCAGGGCACCATCTTCGGCTTCTTCGACCTGTTCGCCGGCGGCAACATCCGGCGCCTGACCATCTTCGCCCTGGGCATCATGCCCTACATCACGGCGTCGATCATTCTCCAACTGCTCACCGTGGTCATCCCCACTCTCGAGAAGCTCCAAAAAGAAGGGGAACTGGGCCGCCGCAAAATCACGCAGTGGACGCGCTACCTCACCGTGATCCTGGCCCTGATGCAGTCGTTTGGCATCGCCACGGGCTTGCAGGCCATGCAGGGCAATATTGTCCTCAACCCCGGCGTCGGGTTCGTGTTGATGACCATCATCTCGCTCACCACCGGCACGGCGTTCATCATGTGGCTGGGCGAACAGATCAGTGACCGCGGCATCGGCAACGGCATGTCGCTCATCATTTTCGCGGGCATCGTCGTGGGCCTGCCCAATGCCATTCAGAATATCTACACCAACGTCTTCGTCACCAAGGAATGGGGCTTCATCACCCTGGCCATGATCCTGGTCATGATGATCGCGGTGGTGGCGTTCATTGTGCTGGTGGAACGCGGCGAGCGCCGCATTCCCGTCCAGTACGCCAAACGTGTCGTGGGCCGCCGCGTCATGGGCGGGCAATCCACCCACATGCCGCTCAAGGTGAACGCGGGCGGTGTGATTCCCGTCATCTTTGCGTCGTCCATTCTGGCGTTTCCGCAGACGCTCAGCCAGTTGCCCTTCGTGCAGAGCAGTAAATACCTCAGCGGGATGTTGCAGTCCATCCGGCACGGCGAGCCGCTCTACGTCGTCTTGTTCGTCGTCGGCATCGTGTTCTTCTGCTTCTTCTACGTCTCGATCATTTTCAACCCCAACGAGGCTGCCGACAACATGCGCAAGTACGGCGGGTTCATTCCCGGCATCCGGCCGGGGCGCAATACCGCCGAATACATGAACGCCATCCTCACCAAGATCACCGTGGTGGGCGGCATCTATCTCTCGATTCTTTGCCTCATCCCCGACATCATGATTTCCGGCATCCACCTGCAGCATCTCGCGCTGGTGGGCAACTGGATCGACCAGTATTTCCCGCGATTCATCCTGGACGGGCTCAACGTGCAATTTTATTTCGGCGGTACTTCCCTCCTCATCGTCGTCGGCGTGGCGATGGATACCGTCAACCAGATTGAGGCGCAGTTGATCATGCGCCACTACGAAGGCTTTACGCCGCGCGCCGGCCGGATTCGCGGCCGCAGACCCAGCTTTTAGGGATTTTGGAGATTGACAGGTTAGCGTGCCAAACACGGATTCCGGGGGCGAACGGGCAGGTAAACCACCGGACAAACCCCAGGCGCTGGCTTTCGTGCTGTTTGGCTCGCCGGGTTCGGGAAAGGGTACCCAGTCGAAATTGTTAGGCCAACTCCTGGGAATTCCTCAGATCTCGACCGGCGACATGCTGCGCGAACATGTTCGCCACGGCAACGCGGTAGGCACGGCGGTCGAAGAGAAATTGAAGGCAGGAATCTTAGTCAAAGACGAGGTCGTCAACGCGCTGGTGGAACAGCGTCTGGCCGAGTCGGACACTGCGCGCGGTTTCATCCTGGACGGGTATCCCCGTACCGCGGCGCAGGCTGAGAAGTTGTGTGGAATGCTGGCGGCTCGGGGAATCCCGGAGTTGGTGATTCACCTGGTAGTCGATTACAATGTAATTATTGCTCGCCTTACCGGACGTCGGCAGTGCCCTGTGTGCGGCACCTTGTATAACCTGGTTTCCAGAGCGCCCAAAGTGTCAGGCGCGTGCGACCTGGAAGGCGCGAAACTGATTGTTCGGGAAGATGATCGCGAATCTGTGATCCGGGAGCGTCTGGAAGAGTACGGCCACCAGACGCGGCCGATTCTGGATTATTTTCGCGAGAAGGGCAAGCGGATATACGAAGTTGATGCCAGCCACGATCCTCCGGAAGCGGTCTTCCGGAAAATCGAGGTGCTGATCCGGGAGCGATGATCATTCGAAAAACGGCCGCCGAACTGGAAAAGATGCGGCGCAGCGGGCTTCTGGTCTTCACCGTCCTGAAGAAACTGGGCGACATGGTCGAGGAGGGCGTCAGCACGTACGATCTGGAAGTGGCGGCGGACCGCATGATTGCGGATGCCGGCGCCCGCCCCGCCTTTAAAGGGTATTTTGTTCCGGCGGCCGGGGAGCGATATAAATACGTGCTGTGCACCTCGGTCAACAGTGAGATTGTGCACGGCATGCCGTCGCCCAAGCGGATTTTGAAGAAGGGCGATATTGTTTCGATCGACACCGGCGTGCAACTGGACGGTTATTTTGGAGATTCCGCCATCACCGTGGGCGTGGGCGAACTCAGTGAGGAAACGAAACGCCTGCTGCAGGTGACCCGGGATTCTCTGGAACTGGCCATCCAGCAGGCGCGCTCCGGCAACCGGCTGTTTGACGTGTGCGGCACGGTGGAGCGCCACGTGGTTTCGAACGGTTTTTCTGTGGTACGGGAGTATGTGGGACACGGCATCGGCACCCAGCTTCACGAGGAGCCGCAGATTCCCAATTACGTGGATCGCAAGAATGAGAATCCGCGTCTGAAAGAAGGCATGGTGCTGGCCATCGAGCCCATGGTGAACGCGGGCAAGGCCGACGCCAAGGTACTGGGCGACAAGTGGACCGCCGTGACCAAAGACGGGTCCAACTCGGCCCATTTCGAACACTGCGTGGCCGTAACGTCAAACGGCCCCTGGGTCTTAACAAGGCCGTAAAGGCAGGTGCTAGGTGCCAGGTGTTAGGTGCCAGGGATCGGTTTTGGAAGAGTTGCCGCAACTGGTATTTCGGGTTGATCTGGGCAAAGGGCACCAGATTCTGGCCCACCCGGTCGGCATGAAGGAACGAAACTTTGTTCGTCTGTTACCCGGCGACAAGGTAGAAATTGAGTTGGCCGCTGCGGACCAAACCCGCGGCCGGATTTTGAAAAAGTTATGAAGTTACCGAGCCGCGACCAAAGGGAGCGGTTGAACAGGTTTTAGGTTGCTAACACTTGGCACCTAGCACCTGACACCTAAAGTTATGAAAGTGCGAGCGTCAGTCAAGAAGATTTGCGATAAGTGCAAGGTGATCCATCGCTACGGCGTGGTGCGGGTCATCTGCCCGAATCCGAAACACAAGCAGCGCCAGGGATAGGAGAGAATCATGGCACGTATTGCGGGCGTCGATCTGCCGCCCAAAAAGAGAGCGGAAGTCGGCCTTACCTACATCTACGGCGTGGGCCGCAGCCGTGCACGTTCCGTGCTCCATCGGGCCGGGATCGAGTTTGACAAGAAGATCGGCGACCTCGCCGAGGACGAAGTGAACCGCGTGCGCCAGATCCTCGAAGAAGAAGGCGCCGTCGAAGGCGATCTGCGCAAGGAAGTCTCGATGAATATCAAGCGGCACATCGAGATGGGCTCCTACCGCGGCCTGCGGCACCGCCGCGGACTGCCGGTGCGCGGCCAGCGAACCCACACCAACGCCCGCACGCGCAAGGGACCGCGCCGCGGCACCGTGGCCAATAAGAAGAAAGCGGCGTCGAAGACATAAACCTATGGCCAAAGCTCCAGCCAAACCAGCAGGCAAGAAGAAGACATTTAAGAAAAAGGAAAAGCGCGTTGTCCATTCGGGCATCGTGCATATCCAGGCGACGTTCAATAACACCATCGTCACCATCGCCGATCAGGAGGGGCAAACCATATCCTGGTCGAGTGCCGGGTCGCTGGGTTTTCGCGGGTCGCGCAAGGGCACTCCCTTTGCCGCCCAGCAGGCCGCGCTGACTGCGGCCAACAAAGCATCGGAAAGCGGGATGCGGACCGTCGAAGTTCGCGTGAGCGGCCCGGGATCGGGCCGCGAATCGGCAGTGCGTGCGCTCTCGACGGCGGGTTTGGAGGTTCGCAGCATCAAAGACTCCACGCCCATCCCCCACAACGGCTGTAGGCCGCCGAAGAAGCGAAGAGTGTAAAGACAGGTGCTAGGTCCTAGGTTTTAGGTGTTAGGTTTTCTAACACCTGGCACCTGACACCTGGCACCTTTTGAAGCAGGACGAAGATCCGAGTGCCGGATTGTAAACTGCACCTGAAAGCGAGAAGGTAGCAAGGAGGAACATTGGCACGTTATCGAGGCCCTGTCTGCCGGCTTTGCCGGCGCGAGGGCATGAAACTATTCTTGAAGGGCGAGCGCTGTCACAGTGAGAAGTGCGCCATCGAAAAGCGCAACTTCGTCCCCGGACAGCATGGAAAAGACCGCAAATCGAAACTGGTCGGCTACGGCCTGCAGCTCCGCGAGAAGCAGAAGATGCGCCGCGTCTACGGGCTGCTCGAAACCCAGTTCCGCAACGGGTTCGAAAAAGCCGCGCACCAGAAAGGCATCACCGGCGAGAACCTGTTCGCGGGTCTGGAGCGCCGGCTGGACAATGTCATCTACCGCATGGGCTTAGGTACCAGCCGCGCCCAGGCGCGCCAGATCGTGCGCCACGGCCATATTCAGGTCAACGGCCGCAAGGTCAATATCCCGTCCTTCCAGGTCAAGATCGGCGACGAGGTGGCCGTGCGCGAGGTGAGCAAGAACAACCCCACCATTCTGGCCGCTCGCGATGCCACCGCGCATGCGCCGTCGCCCGGCTGGATGGAAGGCGACCGGGAGAACCTGCGCGGCAAAATCACCGGCTTGCCCAAGCGTGACGAGCTGATTCAGATTCCGATCAACGAGCAGCTCATTGTGGAGTTGTACTCGAAGTAACTGAGGAAACTAACCATGTTCAAAGGCTTCCAGAAACCTAAACGGCTTGTCGCCAATACCGAGTCCCTTACCGACCGGTATGGCATGTTCACCGCGCAGCCCTTCCAGCGCGGCTTCGGCACCACCATCGGCAATGGCCTTCGACGCGTGCTCCTGAGTTCCATCGAAGGTGCGGCCATCACGGCGGTTCGTATTGAGGGCGTGGAGCACGAATTCAGCCCCATTCCAGGAGTAGTTGAAGACGCCACCGATATCATCCTCAATCTGAAGCAGATCCCGTTCAAGATCACGGGCGAAGGCGTCAAGACGGTGCGCCTGTCCGTGGAACAGCCGGGCGAAGTCTTCAGCGGCCAGATTCAGACCGATCAGGACGTCGAAGTGCTCGATCGCAACCTGCACATCGCCACGGTCGGCGAAGGCGGCAAGCTCAATATTGAGATGCGCCTCAAAAGCGGCAGCGGCTACGTCAGCGCCGACAAGAACTTTGATGAGGACCTGGCGCTCGGCTACATCCCGATCGATTCCGTGCACTCCCCGGTGCGCAAGGTCAACTTCACCGTGGAAGCCGCCCGCTTAGGCCAGATGACCGACTACGACAAGCTCACCCTCGAGGTCTGGACCAACGGCGCCGTGTCTCCCCAGGACGCCATCGGCTACGCCGCCAAGCTCCTCAAGGACCACATGTCGATCTTTATCAACTTCGAAGAGCTGCCCGAGGCCCCCGAGGAATCCGCCGAACACTCGCTCGATAAGATGGGCGAACAATTAAACCGCTCCGTCGAAGAGCTGGAGTTGAGTGTCCGCTCTTACAATTGCCTGAAGAACGCCAACATCCAGACCATCGGCGAGCTGGTCCAGAAGACCGAAGCCGAAATGCTCCGGACCAAGAATTTCGGCCGCAAGTCGCTGAATGAGATCAAGGAAATCCTCGCCAGCATGGGGCTGTCGCTGGGCATGAAGGTGGATGCACAAGGCCACCTGGTAGCGCCGCCTCCTCCAGCGCCCGGTTCGCTGCCTGAAGTCCTGCCGGACGAGGAACTGTACGGCCAGCCCGATCAGCCGATGGAATAAGCCCATGCGACACAGACGAGGCGGATACAAGCTGAAACGGGACATCGGCGCCCGCAATTCCCTGCTCAAGGGGCTGGTGACCAGCGTCATCGAACAGGAGCGCGTCATCACCACGGTACCCAAGGCCAAGGCCATAAAGCCTCTGGTCGATCACATGATCACGCTCGCCAAGCGCGACACGCTCCACACCCGCCGCCAGGCCGCGGCATTTCTCGAGACCCCGGCTTCGGTGAAGAAGCTGTTTGAAACCCTCGGCGCCCGCTTCGGCCAGCGCGCTGGCGGCTATACGCGCATTGTCCGCCTCGGCTTCCGCAAAGGCGACGGCGCCGAACAGGCCATGATTGAACTGGTCGGCTCCGAGCTGGTCAAACGCGCCGCCGAACGCGCCAAGCGCAAAGAAGAGCGCCTCAAAGCCCAGCGCGAAGGCCGCGAACCCGACGAAGAGGACCAGAACAAAGACGAGTAGTAGTTTTACCAAACAAACCCAATTTCACGAACAAGCCGCCTGGAACCGGGCGGCTTTTTTATTGTATTTGAAGGACTTATCTATACTTGACAGTATAACGCTAATATTTTATGATGTTATTGCAATTAGATATTCCTTAGAAGGAGAACAGAAACCACCATGTCACTCACACACGACCCTTTCAACAGCCTCCGCCTCTTCGAGGACGCCGTTACCCGCATGCTGAGCGAGCCGCGGACCAGCCGGCCGTGGTCGCCTGCCGTGGATATCGTGGAAACGGAAAACGAACTGGTTGTAAAAGCCGACCTGCCGGACGTCCAACTGGAAGACATCGATGTCCGCGTGGAAAACGGCACTCTCTCGCTCAAAGGCGAGCGCAAGTTTGAAAAGGACTCGGCCGACAAGGGCTATCACCGCATCGAGCGCAGCTACGGCAGCTTCGTGCGGAGTTTCACCGTTCCCAGTTCCGTGGACACAGAGAAGGTTTCGGCGGATTATAAGAATGGAGTCTTGACCGTGACTCTGCCCAAAAAGGAAGCCGCCAAGCCGAAACAAGTGAAAGTTGCCGTAAAACAGTAAGTTGAGCATCTAAACAAGGGAGTAGGTTTTGGCCGGGGATCGAGGAGCTAACCCTCGCCCCGGCCTGTCGTTTAGAAAGCAGGTTTTGATTGTTTCGATTTGACAAATTAACCCAAAAAGCGCAAGAAGCCGTTCAGCAGTCCCAATCGATTGCCGAGAAACACCAGCACCAGGGGCTGACGCCGCTGCATTTGCTGATCGCGCTCGCCGGCGAACGCGAAGGCATTGTACGTCCCGTGCTCGAGAAGTGCGACGTGCATCCGGACGCGGTGGTGCTCGAAGCCGAGCGGATGCTCGGATCGGCGCCCAAAGTGACGGGGGAAGGCGCGGGCATGTATATCTCCCCTGCCCTCAACCAGGTATTCGAACGCGCGTTTTCCGAAGCGGAGAAATTCAAGGACGAGTTCGTCTCGACCGAACACCTGTTGCTGGCCATCGCGCAGCAGAAGCTCGAGCCGGCCGGGCAATTGCTCGATCGCGCCGGCGCCAGCTACGACGCCATTCTAAAGGCGCTGGTTTCGGTCCGCGGCACGCAGCGCATTACCGACCAGAATCCCGAATCGAAGTACCAGGCCCTGGAGCGCTACGCGATGGACCTGACCGACCGGGCGCGCAAGGGCAAGCTCGATCCGGTGATCGGGCGTAACGATGAAATCCGGCGCGTCATGCAGGTTCTGAGCCGCCGGACCAAGAACAATCCCGTGCTGATCGGCGAGCCCGGCGTGGGCAAGACGGCCATCGTGGAAGGCCTGGCGCAGCGCATCGTGAAGGGCGACGTCCCCGAGCAACTGCGCAACAAGCGCCTGGTCTCGCTCGACCTCGGGTCCATGGTCGCGGGCACCAAGTTCCGCGGCGAGTTCGAAGACCGGCTGAAAGCGGTGCTGAAGGAAATCACCGAATCCGGCGGAGAAATCATCTGCTTCATCGACGAGCTACATACGCTGGTGGGAGCAGGGTCGGCTGAAGGCGCGATCGACGCCGCCAACATGTTGAAGCCGGCATTGGCGCGGGGCGAGCTGCGCTGCATCGGCGCCACCACGCTGAGCGAATATCGCAAGTACGTGGAGAAAGACGCGGCCCTGGCGCGCCGATTCCAGATGGTGATGGTCGGCGAACCGAGCGTGGATGACACCATCGCCATTCTGCGCGGCCTCAAGGAGAAGATCGAGATCCACCACGGCGTGCGCATTAAGGATTCGGCCATCGTGGCGGCCGCGGTGCTTTCGAACCGTTACATCACCGACCGTTTTTTGCCGGACAAAGCCATCGACCTGATCGACGAAGCGGGCGCGGCGCTGCGCATCGAGATCGGCTCCATGCCCCTCGAAGTCGACCAGGTGGACCGGCGCATGACGCAGCTCGAAATCGAGCGCCAGGCCCTGAACCGCGAAAGCGACCACGCCTCGAGGGAACGCCTGCGCGCCGTCGAGAGCGAGCTGGAGCGGCTGCGCGCGGAATCGGCGACGGTCAGAGAGCGTTGGAACCGCGAGAAGACGGCCATCAGCCGGGTACGCGAACTCAAGGAAGCGCAGGACAAGGCGCGCCAGGAAGAAGAAAAGGCCAGCCGTGAGGGCGCCTGGGAAAAGGCCGCGCAGTTGCGCTACGGCATCCTGGCACAGATCGAGAAGGATCTCGAGGCGGCGACCAAAGAGCTGGAGACCATCAAATCCGGCACACCGCTGCTCAAAGAGGAAATCGACGAGGAAGACATCGCGCGCATCGTCGCCAAGTGGACCGGCATCCCGGTGACCCGCATGCTCGAAGGTGAAATCCAGAAGCTCATCCACATGGAAGACCGGCTGCGCGACCGCGTGGTGGGCCAGGATGAAGCCGTGGGGCTGGTGTCGAACGCCATCCGGCGCAATCGCGCGGGCTTGAGCGACCCCAACCGGCCGATCGGCAGCTTCATTTTCCTGGGGCCCACGGGCGTCGGAAAAACCGAACTGGCCCGGGCCCTGGCTGCATTCCTGTTTGACGACGAGAAGGCCATGATCCGGGTCGATATGTCCGAGTACATGGAGAAGCATGCCGTTTCGCGCATGATCGGCGCGCCGCCCGGATACGTGGGGTATGAAGAAGGCGGCCAGTTGAGCGAGCATGTGCGCCGAAGGCCGTACTCGGTGGTGCTGTTCGATGAGATCGAAAAAGCGCATCCCGACGTGTTCAACGCGCTGCTGCAGATTTTGGATGACGGCCGCCTGACCGACGGCCAGGGCCGCACGGTAAACTTCCGCAATTCCGTGATCATCATGACGTCCAACGTCGGCTCGAGCGAGATCCGGCAGATGGGGCCGATCGGCTTCTCCGTCAACGCGCGCAATGCCAACGACGACGAAGCGCGCCGAAACCTGCTGGACGCGCTGCGCAAGACGTTCCGGCCGGAATTTCTGAACCGGGTGGACGATATCATCGTGTTCAATCCGCTCACCACGGAGCACTTAAAGTTGATCATCGACCTGCAGCTTCGCCGCGTAAGCGCCCTGCTCGAGGGCAAGGGACTGCGGCTCGAAGTGACGCAAAGCGCCAAGGACGTGCTGATGTCGGAGGGCTATGATCCGGCTTTCGGCGCGCGGCCCATGCGGCGGGCGATCCAGCGGCTGCTCCAGGATCCACTCTCCCTGCGGCTGCTTAACGGCGATTTTTCCGCCGGCGATACCGTGCTGGTAGAAGGCACCGCAGAAAAGCACGCGCTCGAATTCACGCGGCGCGTGCCGGAGCTGGTGACAGAATAAGGGGAATTCCATGCATTCGGGTAACACCATCAAGACGGTTCTGCTGCTTGGCGTGTTGAGCGCGCTGCTCCTCTTCGCCGGGCAAACCCTTGGCGGCAGGAACGGGCTTTACCTGGGCCTGTTCTTCGCCGTCGCGATGAACTTCGCCGGATATTTCTTTTCCGACAAGATCGCACTAGCCAGCTATTCGGCGCAGCCCGTGACCGAGACCGAAAACCCGGAGGTCTACCGGCGGGTTGCGCCCATCGTGAGAAACCTGACGCAGCGCATGGGTCTGCCCATGCCGAAACTATGGGTGATCGCGGAGGATTCGCCCAACGCATTTGCCACCGGACGCAATCCATCGCACGCTTCCGTCGCGTTCACGACGGGCATCTTGCAGGTGATGGACGATCGTGAGATCGAGGGCGTGGTGGCGCACGAGCTGGGCCACGTTCTCCATCGCGACATCCTGCTCAGCTCGGTGGCGGCGACCCTCGCGGCCGCCATCACCGCGCTGGCGCGCATGGCCTTCTGGTTCGGCCCGCGCCGCAGCGATGACGATGAGGGCGGCGGCATGTGGGGCGGGCTCTTCATGTTGATCCTGGCTCCCATTGCCGCGATGTTGATCCAGATGGCGATCTCGCGCACGCGCGAATATGATGCCGACGAGGCTTCCGCCAAGTACACGGGCACGCCGTACAACCTGATCTCGGCCTTACAGAAACTGGAGACTTACTCGAAACGCATCCCCATGGAGGCTTCAACGGCCACCCAGCACCTGTTCATCATTAAGCCGTTCACCGGCAACTCGCTGATGCGATGGTTCTCGACGCATCCGTCGACTGAAGACCGGATCGCGCGGTTGCAGGCGATGCGGTAATGGGCGAAAAGGGGATATTTGCGCGTCATGTCGCTCGTGGCGCGACATCCGCGAGAATGAAAATTGCGAAGAGGCTCGTGCAAGAGGGGACAGGCACCACCGTCCACGACGAGCGGGCTGGTGGTTTGCGGGCGGCTCGATTAGGGACGGTGGAGCCAGTCCCCACGGGCCCGACCCGATGACCGAGGTCAAGGTCAACCGCAAGGCGGCGGACCGCGTCGCTTCGGGCCATCCGTGGATCTTTTCGAGCGACGTCGTCGAGCGCGATCACGCTGCGCCGGGCTCGGTCGTGAAGGTGGTGAACCACCTGGGCAAACCGATCGGCACGGCTCACTACAGCTCCACCTCCCAAATCTGTCTGCGCCTGCTGTCTCGCGAAATCCAGGAAATCGATCGCGCCTTCTTCGCGCGGCGGATGGCGGAGGCCAACGAATACCGCCGGCTGGTGGTGCGCGATACCGATGGCTACCGGGTGGTACACGGCGAAGGCGACCGGCTGCCGGCGCTGGTGGTCGATCGCTACGGCGACTATCTGGTGATTCAAACGCTCGACCAGGGAATGGATGCGGCCAAAGACTGGATCATCGGGGCGCTGGTCGATCTGTTTTCGCCGCGCGGCATCGTGGCGCGCAATGACGTGGCAGTGCGCGCGCACGAGCAGTTGCCGCTCGAGACCGGCGTGGTGTTCGGCGAGGCGCCCGAGGAGGTGACGGTCCACGTGAACGGACTCGCGTTCCGGGCCGACCTCCTCCACGGCCAGAAAACCGGCATTTTTCTCGATCAGCGCGAAAACTACATGGCCGCGGCGCGCTACGCGCACGGCAAGGCGCTCGACTGCTTCACGTCAACCGGCGGATTCGCACTACATCTGGCCGCGAAATGCGAGACGGTGGAGGCCGTGGATTCGAGCGCAGCCGCGCTGGCCACCGCCGAGGCGAATCGCGCGGCCAACGGAATCGGCAACGTCACGTTTCGCGAGGCGGATGTGTTCGAGATCCTGGGCGGTTATTCCTCGGCGCGCCGCGAGTTTTCAACCGTGGTGCTCGATCCGCCGGCCTTCGCCAAGAACCGCCGCAATCTCGAAGCCGCCGCGCGCGGCTACAAGGACATCAATCTGCGCGCGCTGCGGCTGCTCGGCCGCGGCGGAATTCTCATCACCTGCTCCTGCTCCCATCATGTCAGTGAGGCCATGCTTCTCGAAATTGTGGCGGAAGCCGCTCTCGACGCCGGCCGCGAGTTGCGCGTCCTCGAGCGGCGCACCCAGGCGCAGGACCACCCGATTCTGCTCACCGTGCCGGAGACGCATTACTTGAAGTGCCTGATGTTGCAGGTGGTTTAGACATTTGCGAAACGCCGCCGGAATGCCACAATAGGTGAACGCGATAACGGACGAATCGCGCGAGGTCCGTGAGCCAGCCAAATTCAGCCACGACACCTGCCCCGGTGGACATTCCCACCGACACCCGGCTGGCGCTGACCGCGGCCCTCCTGCTCAACGCGCTTCGCGGCCTGCTGGTTTTGGTGTTCCTGGCCGCGGCCATTCTCATCCCGTTTTTTGCCGCGAGCAAAGCCGCCAGCGCACTGGTCGTTCTGAGTGTCGTCATCTTCATGCTGGTGATTCCTTACGTACTGCTCCGCCGGGGAAGAATCATGCAGGCGGCCTGGAGCTTTTCCGCCAGCGGAACGGTCATTTTCACGGTCCTGTTGATTCTCGCCGGCGGGGTGCGCAGCCCGGCCGTTGCCTACCAGTTGGCCATGGCGGTAGTCGCGGTCATTCTGATTGGCCGGAAGACAGCGTTCCTGTGCGGTAGCGCGGCGCTGGCGGCCGATCTTGTCCTGGCGCTCGCCGAACGAGCAGGCCTCCGACCGCCGGTGATTTTTCCCTACCCGGCCATCAGCACCTGGTTTAACGTCATGCTGACCGGCGTCCTCACGCTGCCGCTGGTTTACCAGGCCATGGTCTGGCTGACGGGAGCGCTGGAGAACTCTCGAAAGCAGATCGAGCGCCAGGAAAAAGACCAGGAGATTCTGAGCTACCAGGCGCAACTGATCGCGCAGACGGCTGATCCCGTGGTGGCCGCTGATGTAAACGGCGTGGTGACCTACTGGAACGCGGCGGCGGAGCGCGTCTTCGGATGGTCGCCGGCGGAGGCGATGGGAAAAAACACCGAGACGTTACTGCCTTTCGCTCCAGACTCGATCTCAAGAGATGAGATCAGCGAACAACTAGCACACGACGGCAGGTGGATCGGCGAAGTTCACTTCCTCAACCGCGCGGGAAACCAGGTCATTGTGGAGGCAGCCATGACCGTGCTGGTGGATTCGGCCGGCCAGGGAATCGGTTTCGTCACCTCAATGAGCGACATCACCGAGCAGCGCGAGCTGGAAGAGCGTTTTCGGCAGGCGCAGAAAATGGAGAGCATCGGACGTTTTGCCGGTGGAATCGCGCATGACTTTAACAACTACATCATGGTCATCAACTGGCACTGTGAGATGCTCGAATCGCATCTTCCCAGCAATGATCCCGCAAGAGATATGCTCGCCCAGATCATGGCCGCCAACGAACAGACGAAGAGTCTGACGCGACAGCTCCTGGCCTTCAGCCGAAAACAGGTATTGGAACCGCGCATCCTTAATCTGAACCACGTGGTTCAGGAAACCGAAAAAATGATGCGCCGCCTGATCGGAGAAGACATCGAAGTCATCGCTCATCTGGACGCTGCGCTGGGCTCCGTCAACGCCGACCCCAGCCAGATCTACCAGGTCCTCATGAACCTTGTGGTCAACGCCCGTGATGCCATGCCCAGCGGAGGCACGCTGACCATCGCGACGTCGAACGTGGACCTCGATCACATTTTCGCCAACCAGTATCGCGACCTCACGCCCGGCGCCTACGTTCATCTGTCGGTTACCGACACCGGCTGCGGCATGGACGAGGAGACACGCCAACACATCTTCGAGCCTTTTTTCACTACGAAGGCCGCCGGCAGCGGAACTGGCCTGGGCCTGGCCACCGTCTACGGTGTGATGCGCCAGAGCGGAGGCTCGATCCTGGTCCATAGCGAACCGGGCCAAGGCGCATCATTCCGGCTCTACCTTCCTCGAACGGATGCCACCGCGAATGCAGGCCCGACGGGCAGGCCGGCCGGACTCCTGCTCAGCGGAACGGAAACGATACTCGTCGTGGAAGATCACGAAGAAGTGCGGAACATGGTCGCGAACTCGCTCAAGCGATACGGGTACACCGTGCTCGAGGCGCGCAACGGCGAGGAGGCCCTGAAGCTTGCCGCCGCACACTCCGGCGCCTTCGACCTTCTTATCACGGATATGGTCATGCCCGGCATGAACGGCCGCGACCTGGCGGACAGATTGACTGTCCTCCACGCCGGTTTGAAAGTGCTCTATGTTTCCGGGTACGCCACGAATCTCATCGCCGAAAAAGGCGTGCTCGACGCCGGCATGGCGTTCCTGCACAAGCCGTTCAGCATGACCACTCTGGCGGCAAGGGTACGCGAGCTGCTTGGCACAGCTTCGCCGGCTCGCGGCAATTCAGGCGATTGAGCGTTCATTCAATGATGGTGATTTTCGCTGCCCGTTCGAACTGACCCGCCTGATGGCCGTTGATTGCGGCAAGCGCCAAAGACATCATCTGGACGGTCAACATCTCGGCGACCGGACGCACGGGCGCAGGAACACGCGGCAGCCGGAACACCTCGTCGGCCGCGTCTTCGCCCACGAGCACGGACTGCCCGCCCGCAGCGCCGATATCTTCCACCAGCCGCCGGTTGAGTTTCGCGGCCGCGGCATCGCCTTCGAAAACGACAACGAATACGTGCCGCCCCAGCATTTCAAACGGCCCATGACGGAATGCGGCAGCGCTCATCCCTTCGGCGGCAAAGTGAGCGGACTCCTTGAGAATCAGCCCGCCGGTTTCGGCGGTGGCCAACGAGCGACCGCGTCCGGTGATGAAAACGTGTTTAGTTCCTTGGAGCCTTGCCAGCAAGGTCTCGACGTGAGAACGCCAGCCCGCCAGATAAGCCGCCGCAGCGGGAACGGCCTGCTGCAACTCGGCGCGCGTCTTGGTGAGGTCCGCGCCGCGCAGCACGGCGCTCAGCCATTCCAGCGCCACGAGCGTGGTCACGTACGTCTTGCACGAAACCGTGGATTCCTGGCCGGCACGCATCAATACGATGGCGTCGGATTGCGCCGCCAGAGGAGAGTCCGGAGTGTTGGTGACGCCGATCGTCGCGATCCGGCCGGCCGTCAGGCCCAGCAGGCGAATGGTTTCCGCGCTCCGGCCGGACTGTGACACAACGATCAGAAGCGTGTGCTCGTCCAGCACACGACCCATGTAAAGCGCCAGCTCGGAGGTTTCAACCATCTGCGAAGGGATGCCGAACTGGCAAAGCGCCAGGTATAAGGGGTAGAGCGCGTGGAGAGAGCTGCCCATGCCGGTCAGCACGGCTCTCTTGTAATCACCGCGGCCGAGCGCGCGCGCGAACTTCTGAAGCGCCACGCTCTCTTCGAGCCCGTCCACAGCCTGCTGCAACGCCTGCGGCTGGTCGAGAAGATCGGAGAGATATGGGCCTTCGATCAGGTTCAGGGGGACTGAAACGGGCATTTATTCAGTATCCACCACACAGCGAAAGCCGAGCGTGCCGGCGCGGTCTTTCGACGGAGCCATGAGCAAATACTTGCCGTGCTCGTTCAGCTTGTAGGCTTGCGGGAAGTACCAGATGGAGCCCTGCGGCTGATAGTAGCTGCCGCCACGCAGGGCCGCGGCTCGCGTGTGCGGGTCCACGAACTCGTCGGTCCACTGCCACACGTTGCCGGTCAAATCCATCACGCCGAACGGGCTGGCGCCCTTCGGGTGCGCGTCGACATCCGCGGGAGGAACGAGATCGCGGCCTTTGTCCGGCGCCGGCACAGCCTGGTCATTCCAATCGTTGCCCCAGGGATAAAGACGGCCGTCGGTTCCCTGCGCCGCGTACTGCCATTCCGATTCGTGTGGCAAGCGCTTGCCAGCCCAGGCGGCGTAAGCGCGGGCGTCCTCGAGCGAGACCCAAGTCACAGGCTTATTTTCCCAGCCCGGCGGAGGCGCGCCATTTTTCCAATCGCGCAGAAAGTTGTGATCGTCCTTTGGATGATAGCTGGCCGCATCCAGAAATTTCTTAAAGGCAGCGTTGGTGACGGGATATTTGTCGATATAGAACGGCTTCATGGCGAGCCTGCGGTGATGGCCGCGGCGGGGCGAGTTTTCCCACGGATACTCGAAGTCAACGCCCTCCCAGTTGGAGCCCTCGATCTCAATGCCGCTGACCTCGAAGTTGAATTCGCCGGCTGGAATTTTGACCATGCCGGCGGGCGCGGAGGCGGCGGGTTTGGTGGGCGGAATCTCGACCATTTGTTGCGGCAGGAAATGCCACTCGCGAGACAGGCTTTTGAGCGGAGTCTTGGCCCACTCGTGCATCTGGCGAAGCACGCTGTCCAGGCCCTGCACCCCGGCGCCAGGATCGAGCACCAGAATAGCGCCGAAGCCCAGTCCTTCGAGATCGAAGCGCAGCGTTGCGCTGCCGCCCTGGATGACGGGCTCCAACTCGACGCCATGCCAGACGTCGAAATACTTGCGGCCGGCGCGGTAGGGAACCGCGATCTGGTCACCGGTGACGTCATACTCGTTGCGATTCACCAGCGTCCAGAGCGTTTTGCCCGCGAGGGGAAATTTCGACGCATATACTCCGTAGTTCACGACCGGCGTGTGTGGTTCCCAGTCCGGACTGACGAGGAAATTGGCGAACTGCCGTTCGATTTTGGACACCCGGCGCAACGCTTCGGAATCGCGCGGCGTGATCTGGTTCCAGATGCCCCAGATGTTCTCCCAACTCTCGTAACCCACGCCGTTGAAAAACGCGAATTGCAGATCGTCGGTTTTGTCCCGGGCCCAGCGGTCGGAGATGTTGCTCATGTGGCGCGGCTCAAGCCATTTCAACTTGCTGACCGGAGGAATAAAGCCGTGTCCCCAGTTAGCCCAGCTCTGGTTATTCCAGATCAGGCCTTCATCCGCCGCCGGCGGGCCCTCGGGCTCGAACACGAGCGGGTGGCCGGTTTCATCGGATGCCGTGCGGTAGGCGCGGGGCAGGCCGGCGAAGGTGTCGCCATTCACGCCATCAGCCTCTATTTCAGCCATCAACTTGGCTGTTGCGGTCCAGTAGGGCATGCCCACGTCCCTGGTCCCGTTATCCCAAGGCATGGTGGGGAACAAGACGCGCACGCCCCGGCGGTGAAAGTCGGCAACCATTTTGCGCAGCGCCGGAATGCCGCCCGGCAGATCGCGATGAAGGTCCCACAGGTTGCGGTTGTCGATGCCGATGTTCGGATACACGGGCCAGATGAGCACGCCGTCGATGCCGCCGTAGCGGGCGTCGAGATCATCGAGGTATCGATCCACGGTGTACTCACCTTTCACGGGATCGTAGAAGTAGCGCTCCTCGGCCATCATCTGCGGCTGGATGAAATCGCGCTGCGCCCATTGGAGCTCCGGGCGGCGATATTGAGCGTCATCGTAACCCATGCGCGTGAGGCGCTCGTTCCGCCACACCTTCAGGTCGTGAAGCCAGAAGGGGAAGTCGGCCTTGGGGTCAACCGACCACGGCTCCATCTCGCTGACCCATCCCAAGCCGCCCGCGCCTTGTCCGGGCCCGGGAAAAACATTCCCTTGCGGCTCGTGGCGGGTGTCCTGGGCAAGAGCAACAGTGATCGAGAGGAGAAGTATGTACAAACGAGATGAAGTTTTCACGAGGTCTCCTTGAGACGGCAGGCGTCCGCATAAATTCGCAGCACCTTGCGGATGCGGTCCTGAATCAGGCTCGCCGGGTGATTGCGGAGCGCGCCGGCCCGCACGGCGTCGTACTGCTCGGGCAGATGCTGGCTGACGAGCGTGAGCGGCGGCGGCGCGGCGGACAGGTTGGCCAGGAGTTTTTGAAGTTCCCGCTCGACCGAGGGTTCCGGCCAATAGTAGCGGCTGCGATCGCTGTAGCTGTAGCGTCTGGCGAAGTAAATCTCCGCCTCATCGCCGCGGTAGTAGGCCTTCCAATGCGCCGGATTCTTCAACATCGCCTGATAAAGCGCCTCGGGTACATGCGAAAGCGACGCGACGCGGCGATTCCCCAACCACTCCTGCTCGATCTGACCCAGCGCAAAAACGGCTTCGCGAAAAGCGAAGGTCAGCCAGGGCCCCACCTTCAAAATAGCGAAGTGATCCTCCACCATCTGGCGCAGCGCAGGCGGGGGCTGGTAATCCGTGGAGTGCGCCTCATAAACCAGCGAGGGAGATGCGGGGAGGCACTGGCTCAGTGAGCACGCCTTCGCGCGGTCATACTCGAAAACGGAAGCGTCGCCGAATTCCACTCCGGGCTGAACCACGAGCCCGATCACTCTCTCCCAGGCCGCAGCGAGCGAACGCTTCAAGAATGCCGCGCGGCAGTTGTCGAGCGTTGTCCTGGCGTGCTCGACGCGTGTCACGGCCGGAGCGAGCCCCGGCTCAGTCTCGCCGCCCGGAGTAGGCACCTCGGTGCCGATGACGTAAAGCGGCGCGGGCGAACCCGCGGGCAATTCGGCCCAGACTTCCTCGGCGACCTGGCAAAGCGCCGCTGCCCTTTCAGCAATCACCTCGTCGGCGAGCGGCTGGTTCGGGTCGTCGCCAGCGCACGCCATGCTCGCATCGAGATGGATTTTGCTGTAGCCCGCGAGCACGCTGGCGCGCACAAGAACAGCGGCTTTCTCGAGAGCCGCCCGAGCCGGCTCCTGGCGCCACGGGTAGGGACCCAGATGATCGCCGCCGAATAAGATCCGCTGCTCCGGAAAACTCACGCGGGCTGCGATGGAGCGAACGAAGTCACCGAACTGAGCCGGCGTAAGGCCGGTGTAACCGCCGAACTGGTTCACCTGATTGCAAGTCGACTCGATACATACGACCGATTCGTCTTCGAGCGCCTGGTACAGGGCGGCTTCGAGCACCCATGGGTTGGCGGAACAGACAGAGTACACGCCCGCGGGCTGGTTCAGGCGGTTGCGCTCGACCACGCCTTGCAGCCATTTCGAGGGGCCGGCTGGGATAGTACGATTCATTCGAACGCGCCCGTGCCGCCCACGGCGCTCACCGCACGCGCTCCTGCGACCGCACCCGCACGTGCGGCCGCCTCAAGCGAACCGCCCTTAAGAAAGCAGGCGAGAAATCCCGCGTCGAAACTGTCCCCTGCCCCGGTTGTGTCCACGACGCGAGCTTTCACTGCCGGGACGCGAAACAGCCTTCCTTCCGTGCACACCAGCGCGCCCCGACCGCCCAGTTTGACGACTGCGATGCGCGCCAGCTTGGCCAACTCGCGAGCCGCGTGCTCCACATTACGCGTGTTGATCAGCCCGAGCGCTTCGTTCTCGTTCGGGAAAAAGATGTCCGTGAATGGCAGAACCCGGCGGATGCCTGAGTCCCAGGTTTCGGCGGGATCGTAATTGCAATCGAGAGATGTCGTCAGTCCGAACGTTTGCGCCTTGCGGAACAGAGCCGCGGCTCCGGGATGGAACTTATCCAGCAGAAAATAAGAGCCAACATGAAAATGGCGGGCCCTTCGCAGATCGTGATCCGTGATGTCGCGCGCGCGCAGCATGGCGATGGTTCCGTTGTACGTGATGCCTGCGCGCTGCCCGCCTTTCTTGCACCAGATAGTCAGCCCTGTGCTGGTGTGGCGCCGGTGCCGGAGCGCGCGCAGGTCGACTCCCGCCCATCGCAACCGCTCTTCCACGAACTGGCCGAAGAAATCGTCGCCCACGACGCTGACGAATCCGACCCTGGCTCCCAGGCGCGCGAGGTTAAAAGCAAAGATGGAGCTGGAGCCGCCTAACACCAGCTTCATGTGTGTGGCGAGCTTTTCCTTCTCGAATTCCAGTTGCGCGATGCCGTCAATCAGCAGGTCGGCGTTGGCGTCCCCGGCCACGAGGCAGTCCAGGCGGCGATCAGTCTTCATAGATGCGAACGCCCTGGACAACGCGGTTGATCACACCGCCGGGACTCGGATTGTCGGGATTCAGATTTTCACGAAGGCTCAACTGGAATGCGAGAAGCTGTGGGAAGACAATCTCAAACGGGGTACGCAGCATGTCGGGCAGTTCCGGCGCCATGGCGGGCACCGTGTCGCCGAACGGTTGCCCGTCGCCTGAGCTGATGCGGATGATCCGTCCCAGTTTCTTGGCGTGCAGTTCGTCGAGAAGATCCTGCTCGTAACGGCGGCTCAGCGGGTTGGAAGAGGCCAGACTCAGCACGACTGTATCCGGGTGGACGAAGCTCATGGGGCCGTGCCGCAGGCCGAGATGGGTTTCGGCCACTACCGGAATCCGCCCCGCCGTCATCTCCAGAATCTTCAGCGATGCCTCGAGGGCCCATCCCATGAGCGGCGAGGAAGCCAGCACGACGACCCGGCCGACGTGGCCTGAAGCGACCGCACGGGCCTTCGCGTCGAGCGCCACGAGGTTTTCTTTCACCCGCGCACAGAGCTTGGGGAGGACTTCGGTAAGCTCGCTCGAGTGCCGCAGGGCGAGCCCCGCCAGCACGAGGTTGGAAAATGAACTGGTCATTGCCAGACTTCGGTCGTTGGTCCTGGGATCGAGGATAACCGGCGTCAATCCCGGAACGCGCGCCAGCCGGCCTTCTGCGTTGCAGGTGATCGCAAGATGGCGCACGTGGGGAAACAGGCGCTTGATCCTGTTGACCACGCCGAGGCTCTCCGGACTGTCGCCGGAACGTGCGAGCGAAATCAGAAACCCGCCGGAGCCAAAGTCAGGCTCAACATCGCTGAGGAGGTCGGTGGATGGGACGGCCTGCGATGAGGGCCAGGCAGCCGCCACCGCCATGGCCGCATACGCGGAACTTCCCGCGCCTGTGATCACGCATCGCTCGCCGGTGGGGAGCAAACGGCGATTCATCTGCATGACGCGCAGCAAGGTGTCCGGCCACAGGTCCGGCTGCTGAAAGATCTCGTCATGCGTAATGCGGCCGGCCGTGAGAAGTTCGCTGCTCAATGGTGGTGACCTTTCTTTTTCTTTCTCATCATACGTTATGGTTGCGCCAGATCGGCAGGCGGCAAACCGTGCCGCGCCCAACGCGCGCCACCCGGACATCATACCGAAAACCGTACGCCATTCGACCTTCGATATAATTGTTCAAAGCGAAAATGGACACGTATACTGAGTTGTCAACTCACATTGAGGACTACTTAGAGAATCCCGGGGCCGGTAACTGCGGGCAACAAATCGTTGGAATGGGATTTCGCAGCCTTCCGCTTTTAGTCGAATTCCTTCATCAAGATTTACCGATCGAACGAACCGAACGGCTGGAGGTCCTCGTTAAAACAGTCTTACGCACTGCACTAACTCGTCCCTTATCCGGCAAAGAAGCGAGACAGGTTGCCCAGTTTCAAAAGGAACTGGGTTTCGTGCTCAAATACAAATCCTATGCCGTCAAGGCGTCTACACCGCTGGGTTACTCTATATTCTTGCAAAACGAGCGGGAGGGATTCAGTTTTCAACGCCACATTGTGCATAAGTTAGAAGTTTTTCATATTCTTAGTGTCAAACCGGGCGGGTACGTCTTTCTCTGTGATTTCGAAGATTGGAAGAGGGTATACGAGAGACAATCATTCGATAGGTGGCTCGCCGGAGAGAGCAACTCGACTTACGAGCGCTACAAGTTCGTGCCCACGCCTGGTGATGTGTTCGTGATTTCAGAACTCGGGATTGTACATACGGTAGTCGGGTGCGTGATGGAAGAATATGCAACGGTGTCGACCGACATGGTGGACCGGCTGCATGACCAGAATGCCGGGAGGAAGATCCCCGCGCACTTCAACCGCGCTTCTACCGATGCCGCCCTTCGTGCGATCGAGATGCCATCGCACAATCGGCTGGTAAAAGGGTTTGGCGAGCGGAACATCGAGGCTATCCAACCGGTGGCCGTTCAGGGTGGCGAGCGGTTCCTGCTATGCGATTCCTTCGTGCGAGCCGCGCACTATGTGATCAGACCGGGAGCCGAAACCGCAGCGGAGCGCGATGAGGACCGCGCAATCTTGCTGCGCATTTCCCGCGGGCGTGGGAGCACCGCTATCGCCGACGCCACAGAACTGGGAGACTCCATGCCGCGCGTGGAATTCCGCCAAGGAGATCTGCTCCTGATCCCGCCCGGGATTCACTTCGCGGTCCGGAATGAAGACAACGGCTGGTTGGAGTATTCCGAGCAGCGTCTGGCACCGGGTGTAGCTTTCATCTGAGCCGGGCGGCCATCCACGAAGGGGTGCTTCGCCGGCGTCGTTTGGGGTGGAAAGAACGGAGATCCTATGCACACACGTTTTGTATCAGTGGCGCTGGTTTTCTTAACGGCTGCAGGGCAGCTCGTGTTTTCGCAAAGCCTGGTTTCTGTAGCGGGCGATGACTGGCGCGTCACGGCCGACAGCGCGGCAAGCACTGTCACCATCGCGCACGGCCACCTTGGAATTATCCTGAACTCCGTCCGCCTCGCCGTCCGCGATGTGAACGGAGTGCAGGCAACTCACGGATGGTCCGCGCGCACCACCGCCAACAACGAACTCGATATAAAGACGGATAGTCCCGGCAGTTCGTGGCGTTTTCGAATCGCCGGCACTGTTTTGGAAATCTCCACTACGTCTTTCCAGAGCGTGATGTTGGCAAGTGCTCCGGCTCCAGCCAGCCGCGTTGTCGCTCGCCTGTTAGACCGGGAAGGAGCGCCCGTGGAGTGGGCAGGCACCCCCGAGGTGAAGCATACCTACGGCTCCAGCATGACGGTCAACCCATCGTTTCTGCCGCGCAAGAATAACGGCTATATGTACTTCGCACTCGGCCAGATCTCCGGTTCGCAGTTCCACAGCCTTTTCGATCGGGGTACGGACACGGCAATCCAGTTCCCGGAGGGCACCCTGATGCAGCGCGACTCCAATGATCCGGACAAACTCCGCATCACCGTGCCCATTCCAGGCGAATCAATAATCCGCCTGTTTCCTGATTACTATACGAAGGTACTGGGATTACCGTTTTATGTTCCGTTCGATGATAGTGTTTTCAAATCCGCTCCCATGGTTTGGTCCAGCTGGACGAGCTACTACGGGGATGTTACAGAGAAAGATATCGTTCGCAACACGGATTGGCTTGCCACCAATCTAAAACAATATGGGTTTCAGTATGTTCAACTGGACGACGGCTACGATCGCGGTGACCAGGGGCAGCATTACTGGATCGAGAACTGGAACCGGACGACGTTTCCGCACGGACCGCAATGGCTGGCGAACTACATCAGGTCTCAAGGCCTACGCGCGGGCTTGTGGCTGGTGCCAAATGCATATGCGGGCGCGCTTGAAACGCATCCGGATTGGTACCTTCGCGATAAACGAGGAAAGACAATTCTCGATTATAGAACGCCAGCCATGGATTCAACGAATCCCGCGGTACTTAACTTCGTAAAGCACCTATTCACCACGTTGGACGATTGGGGTTTCGATTACTACAAGTTCGACGGCGAGCACGCCATTGCCAAGACCGCCCCGGCAGCCGACCGGTCGAAACTATACGATCCAAACGCCGATCTGATTGCGAACTACCGGCAGCGGCTGAGTATGATTCGTGCGACGTTAGGTCCCGAACGCTTCATCGAAGGCTGCCCGGCCGGAGCGCCATTGAACGGCATCGGTTATTTCAATTCCCATTTCACTGGAGAAGATTTGTACGGCAATTGGCAGGGCATGTATCCTCTATTCAGTTCCATCACCGCGAACGGTTTTCTAAATCATATTGCTACGTATGTAATGCCGGGCGAGGGGCTCGAACTCGGGAAACCGATGACCGTTGCGGAAGCCATGAAAAAGAGGCCGCCCAGCGTGATCGACGTGGAACGCGGACGAGAGGAGCCGGTGACCGGCTTCGGGGTTACTGACGCGGAAGCGCGTACTCTGGTGAGCTACATCGCGCTGACCGGCGTTGCGTATCCTCTGGCCAGCGTGATGCCGGAGCTACCACCGGACAGAGTCGCGCTGCTAAAAAAGACGATGCCCACCTTGCCGATTCTACCCATGGACCTTTTTAGTCGTGGGACGGATATCGGTTGGGCCACCTTCAAAGGTGTGCGCGCTGACAATTACCTCCACAACTATCCTGAGGTTCTTGACCTAAAAGTGCGGTCGGCATCAGGCGTTTATGATGTTACTGCAGTTACAAACTGGCGCGCGCAGCCGCTGGAGAGAGATATAGTGTTCGGAGATGAGTTGGGACTTGATCCAACGCTCTCCTATGTTGCTTTCGATTTCTGGAATGAGCAATTACTTGGTGTCTTCAAGAATCGCGTGCGGCTAGACGTTCAACCGCATGATACGCGCGTGTTATCCATCCGCTCGATTTCGAACGGACCGCTGTTGTTAGGCACGTCCCGTCACATTACGGGAGCGTTTTCCGTATCGAATGTCTCGTGGGATGACACAAAGCACATACTATCCGGCTCTTCGCAAGGGATTCCGTCGGAGACCTATAAACTCTGGATCTACATGCCGCAGCCCGCGGATTTGCTGCAAATCCGTGCTTCAGCAAACGCCCGTGGCGTTCCGGTGTCCACGCAGGTCTCAGGGAACTTGCTGACAGTCAGTTTCGAAGGGCAGAGTAGCCCGGTGGATTGGCGAATCGACTTTCGCGAATAAACCGATTCAAAACGACCACAGCACGCTGGTATATCCGGTTTGCGCGCGATACGCCTGATCGGTCAGGAAGCTTTGGCCGGTGAAGAAATCCTCGTGGTAGCCGTAGTATTGATAACCCACATTCCAGCGCACACGGTTAGTTAGCTTGACGGACAAACGCGCCAGCGGGGACTGGAATCGCATCGGAAAGGTCTGTGCGATTTGAAACTCGGGAATAGTAGGGCCAAAGCCCGATCCAACCGCCTGGTTTCGGCCGTCTCCGGTGTCTTGCACGTGACTATAACCGGAGTAAAGATCCACGCGTTTGCCGATCGTGAACCGCAAGCCCAGGTTAGCTGTTTGCAGATTGCTGATGTACAGGGACTCGCCAGCAGTGAGATTGCCGCTATCGAAGAACGACAGGCCACCCAGCGTGTCGAGGTGCAGCTTGGAGTAGTCCGCTTGGAATGACAGCCAGCGAAGCGGCGTCCAGGAGGCATTCGCGGCATAAGTGCGCGCATGCGAGCTATAAGCCGTCAAGACGATGGAATTATTGTTGTAACTGCTCTGCGCGTGAGCCGATAGCATCAGGCTCTTGAGCTTGTATTGCACGCGCGCATTGAGCGCCTGGTAGTTACCGTCGCTCTTGGGAGTAAACGGATGATTCGCGTGTCCGATTTCGCCATCCAGCACAATCGTCAGCGGCTGGACAGGCCGAATCCGCACGCCGAACAGGCCGGCGTTCAGAATGCTGGTCTGGTCATAGGTTGGCAGGGTCGGGTCCAGAATGCTGCGGATGAAGCGGTCCGAATAATGATAGCCACCGAAAAGTCCCAGCCACTTGGCCGCCTGGTAATTCAGGTCGGTCTGGTTTGCCACGGTGCGGATGCCAAGATACAGGAAGTTCTTCACCTGGAGATTCCCGGTCACATCGTTTGCCTGCAGGAATGCGGCTTCCCCCTCGGTGCGCACGTTGTAAACCGCGGTGCTGTTGGTGATGCTGAGCTTCGAGGTGGGAAAGAAACTGAGCGTCAAATTGCCGGTCGCCACGGGGCGATGGCCTGTGCCCACCGTTACCACCTGCAGGCCGAGGGCGGGAGGGGCGCCTCCGAGAAAACTGCTCTGTTCCTGTAAGAAAGCACGCTGCGTCCCGGTATAGGTGAAGCGGCCATTCATGCTGAACCACTTCTTATCGGTGAACAGCGCCACTCGCCAATAAGGGCTCGTGCCGTGGTAGGGGTTCGCAAACACGTCAGGTCCGCCCTGGCTGGTATCAAACTGCGGGTTTACCCGAGAGTCCTCCTTGAAGTCCTCCCAGCCGCGCATCCAGTTCACCTTGATGCCCAGGACCTGAAATTCATTGCCGATGCGGTATTCGTTGCGGGCATCGCGCACGGAAGCCGCCGCGAACGAACCCAGCGTAGGTGCAAAGATGCCGCCCACGCTGCTGAATTCGGGCCCATCCTGCACGTTGCGCGAGTAACCCAGGAAGAATTTGAATTTCGATTGAGGGAACAGCGTCAGATCGTCATCTTGCGAGGTGTACTCGGTGTCCCGCAAATTGCCGCTCTCCTGGCCAGCGCTCGCCAGGCCGGGATTGACGTAGTCGTTCAGCCGCCAGTTCATGTCGAACCGATACAGACGGTTCTTCTGGACGCGCAGAGTGGCGGATTCATAGGGATCGTTGCCCAGACCCTGCGTGGTTAAGACGATTTCATCGAAGAACCGGCCGTGGCCATCGCGCGAGTTTACGGTCAGGGAACTGGACAGCAGACGCACGCCGGAGCCGTAGTTCACCTGGCTGTTGTACTCGTCCTGGCTCCCGCCCACAGTATCCCAGCGGTACCCAAGTTCGATTGAATTGACCACATTGTATTCCGCAGTGTTGTCGCCGCGGATGGGACCAACCGGCTCCGCTGTGGGTGCGACGGTTTGCTGCGCCGCGGCGGCGCCGATGGAGAGCAAGGCCAGGATCGTTGCTTTCATTCGGCTCCTCATTTCAGAAAGAACGCGTCCACATTGGAGCCGTGAATATGGCTGTGACAGTTGGTACAGTTCTGGTAACGCGCCGAACGGAGGTCATGGAAGGAGAACGGAGTTGGAGCTCCCAGCCCCGCGCGCCCGAAGCCCGGCGCGCCGTTGTGACATTCCAGGCACATGGTGAACACCACCGGCCGGCGCAGCAGCCTTGAATTCGCGGATCCGTGCGGGTAGTGGCAGGCCTCGCAGCCTTCGACGCGCACCGGAGGATGTTCGAACACGAAGGGTCCGCGCTTCTCTTCGTGGCACTTGAGGCAGGGCTCTTCGTTGACCAGCGTCTGCTCCATCATGTGCGGCCGCTCGGCCATCCGCCACGTGGGCGGGAAAGCGCCGTGCGGGTTATGGCAGTCCGTGCACACCATGACGCCTTCGTTGACCCGGTGCTTGAACGGCATGGAGAACTGCGAGCGCACGTCGGCGTGACATCCGTAACACAACTCCGCCTGCTTGTTGGCCAGAAGGAATTTGGGAACGGGCGACTTGTGAATCGAATGGCAGCTCGTGCACACCACGTTGTTCTCGGTGTGCAGCGAGCGCCGGATGTTAGCCCGCGACAACGTTTCCGCATGGCAGCGCAGGCAATTGTCCAGAATCTGCTTGGGCTCCAATTGGGAAAACGCCACGATGGTGGCTTTCCCTCCGTGCGCCTCAACGTGCTTGGCCGCAGGGCCGTGGCAGCTCTCGCAGCCGGTGTGCTCCGGTGTTTCCTTTCCGGATGCGACGCTCTTAAAGTGCGGATTCTTGTAGAATTTCGACCAGACGTCGGCATGACAGGTCTTGCACGCGTCGCTTCCGATGAAGCCTTGGGCCGCGTCTTTTTGAGGACTCTCCTTCTGGCCGAAGACAGGCAGCGCCGCAACCACGAGCAACAGCAGTAGGGCTCGGGGGATATTTCTCAGCATGAGCCGCAGCGGCGGCCAGTTATGAATTTGGGGAAGCACGCGTTAGAACACTCTACGTTGATTGTGACTTGCGCTCCCGGCGACAGCCTCCGCCGGTCGTTCATGAGACGCTACGAACAGAATTACGGTTGCGATCTCACGCTCTATGAGGATAGGTTACCGTACCGGCAGAGCATTCCGGCGATGAACAAGTGCAAAATCACGGCCAGTGCACGATTTCATACACAAGCCGCGCGAATTGTTTACATTTCTGAAAGGCGGCGGGATCGTACGGGGCGGCTTCACCACAGCAGCTTCAAGCCGAACTGGATCTGCCGCGACGTGGTGGACGTGGACGTGATCACGCCTGCCGTCGGGGCCGGTACCGCGGATGCCGACGTAAACACCACTGTATTCGGCGTGCCGAAGTTCGCGTGATTGAGGATGTTGAAAAACTCCGCGCGGAACTGAAGATTGAGGCGTTCCGAAATGGCGGTGGTCTTCAACACGGACGCGTCAAGATTCGCGACTCCGGGGCCGATCAGCATGTTTCTGCCGGCGTTCCCGTATGTACCGGCAGGAGGCACGAGGAATGCCGCCGGATTGAAATACTGGTTGGGACTCCCTGAAATCAAGTCCCCCGTAAAGGCCGGGTTCCAGGATGGCCGAACCGGGTTGCGGCTGTCGCCGTCGTTCGACGGATTGAATCCGAGGACCGGGGTGAAGGGGAAACCCGTTTGCAGACTTTGAATTCCACTCACGGACCATCCGCTCGCCAATTTCCGGCGCCATCCGCTCATGCCGTTCAGGAACGGCCGTCCCTTTCCGAATGGAAGCTCGTACGTGCCGTTGATGACGGCGACATTCCGCACGTTCGAGTTGGAGAGGCCCCAATCCAATCGCGGATTGAGCGGGAACATCACGAAACCGGGAGCGTTGGCGCCCACGCTGCTGTTCCAGGCAGTGCCGTCATCCAAACTCTTGGAGAACGTGTAAACGCCGCGAAGCTGCAGGCCGTGGCTGAAACGATGATTCAAATCCACCGTCAGGCCATTATAGGAGCTGAGCCCCTCGGAGAACCAAGTGGTGGTGTTCGCGAGCTTGGGATTTGCGAGCAGCGCGGTCTTCGGGTAAAAGATCGTCCCCGAGGGAAGGATCTCAGGAACCGGTATGTTCGCGTCGACTGACAGCATCTCGTGATAGCCGTGAGAGCCCACGTAGCCAACAGCCAAGGAGGTGTTGGGCGCAATCTCCTGCTCCAGTTTGAAAGTCCAGGAAATGACCGTTGGGGTGTAGGCGTCGGGCTGGATGCCGCTCGGCGAGATCTTGCTGCCGGCCGGAGCCGCAGAGCCGGGAGTAATCTGAAGGCCGGCGAGCTGGACGTTTTTCAACGACTGGGTCGTATTGAAAGGCGCCGCCTGGTCCAGGCGGTAGTCAAGGTTATCCAGCAGCGCATTGTAGATGCCGAAGCCCGCGTGGATCACCGTCTTGCTCTTGCCGAAAGGATCCCACGCCAGCCCGACGCGCGGTTGCGGCAGGAACTTCGCGCGGTTCACCGTGAAGACCGAATTCCCAATGAACGGGTTGGTCTGAATGACTCCGTTGGCGTATGCGTAATTGGAGGCCCGCCCGTGCGACTCGTTCCAGCCGTTGGTGGACTCGAACCGGAATCCGATTCGCACTTCCAGATTGGGCCGGAGCTTGATGGCATCCTGAACGAAACCGGCGGCTTCAAGCGAGCGCCATCCCAATGCAGTGGGCGATGGAACTACGGTGAAAGTGGAGATGTTGCCCTGCAAAAAGCTGGCAAGGCTCCCGAATGATGCCTGGCCGTATTGGTACTGCGCCAGGTTGTCGTTGGCCTGAACGCGCTCGAACCAGGCGCCTGCTTCGATCTGGTGGATGCCGTGGGTGAAGGCGACATGATCGTCGTACGTAAAGAGATTGCGCACGGCGGACAGGTTACTGCCGGCGTTCGTGCCCGCCAGGCTGATCTGCGACGCGCCATTGAGAGCCGTGCCGCCGCCAATTACCACCGCGCCGATAGGAGATCCCGAAACCCACCCGGGCAGGTTCACTGGCGTCTGACCGGTGAAGAAAAAACTGGCCCGCGAGTAGCCCACGCGCGCCGTGTTGAGGATCGTCGGCGAGAAAACGTGCTGTTCCTGCACACTGGCAACCTGCTCGTTCGCGGTTTCGATTGCCGAACTGAGCGGGTTGACGGATGGCGTGTGATCCCCGCTGTCATCGACGGTGTAGACCGCGAACAACGTATCACGGTTCGAGAGGTTGTAATCAAACCGCGTGGTGCCGAAATCTTCCCGGATGGTCTGGAGCGGATGGCTGAAGGCTTCGCCGATCCCGCTGCCCAGGCCGGGACCATTCTGCGCAGGCCACAGCGAAAACAGCGGCGCGACGCCCGGGGCGATGCCCACTTTCTTCAGTTTCCCAGTCGAGTCCGGCAAATAACCCTGCCGCGCTTCGGTATCGGGAACCAGCGTCACGTCGCTCAAACCCAGATGTTGCCGGAAGCCCTCGTAATTGCCAAAGAGAAACACTTTGTCTTTGACGATCGGGCCGCCCAGCGCGGCTCCGAATTCGTTGCGCTGGAATTGCGGAATCGTACCCTGATCGAAAAAATTGCGCGCATCCAGATCGCTGTTGCGCAGAAACTCGTAGACGCTCCCATGCAGTTGGTTCGTGCCGGAAGCCGTGACGATGCTGACCTGGCCGCCAGGACGTTTTCCGTACTCTGCGCCGTAAGTATCCGAGACCACGTTGAACTCGCGCACGGCCTCGACGCCCAGCAGCTGCCCGCTCGCGCCGCCGGGTGTGACGTTGATCTCCGAGGCGCCGGTGTACTCCACGCCGTTCAACAGATAGAGATTCTCCTGGGGACGGCGGCCCGATACCGCGAACATATTGCCCAACGAGGAATTGGAAGTTCCGACGCCACCCGACCTCTCCGAGGTATAGTTCACCACCGAGGGATTCAGCGCCATGAGCCCGTCGTAGCTGCGTCCGTTCAAGGGAAGATCCTTGACCTGGCGCTCGTTCACCAGACCCGAGGTCTGCTGCGTCGAGACGCTAACAGCGGATGGAGCTTCTTCGACGGTCATAATCTGCTTGAGCTCACCCACCGGTAGAGTGAGGTCCGCAACGGTCTTCTGTCCGACCACGAGGTTGATCCCGGTTCGCACCTGCGAGCTGAAGCCCACCTTTTCGGCCAGAACCTGATACGGTCCTACCGAAATGGAGGGCGCGGCGTAGCGGCCAGCGTCGTCGGTGACGAGCTTGCGTTGGGCTCCCGTTTCGAGGTTCTTAATGGTGATGATCGCCTGGGGAAGTCCAGCACCGGAGTCGTCCTTCACGGTTCCGGAAAGGGATGCACCCACCACCTGGCCCCAAACCTGAATTTGCATTCCAACCAACAGTAATAAAAAGACCCGTTTATTCGACATTAGCTCTCCTAAATTGTACAAGGAAACGAAACGTTGCCAACTTAGCGGGGACAACAACAACAAGGGGCGGGGGGCGCAATCTGCATAATCTCTATAGAGATTAGGGTGTAATGGGGTATGAAGTCAAGCGCAAAAATGCACCACAAGGTAACAAGCTTATATTCAGTGTGTTAGATAGAACTTCCCGCTCAAAACATTTCTCCTAAAGTTCCCGGACTCCAAGCCGAAGAGCGAGTTGAAGCTGTCCGTGGGATCTCACCGGCGGGCAGCCCGGATTCCTGCACATCCCGGAGGACTCATGGGCCATCAACGGGCGACGGCCACCGCCGCCTGGGTAGCGTTCGTCATCTCTTTCTGCTGTTTCCCTGTTCTGGCACAAACGGCTTTTTCGGTTCATCCCCAGACCCGAATCACGGGCACCCTCGATGAGCGCGCGCGGGTTTCGCTTTCGGGCAACCGGCATCCGCTGGCACGAGCGGAGAACGAAGCGGGACCCGTGCCGCCCGATCTCCGCATGGAGCGGATGATTCTGGCGCTGGACTCCGATCCCGAGCAGCAAAGAGCACTCGAAGAGCTGCTCGCGGACCAGCACAACCCGCATTCCGCGCGGTACCGCCAGTGGCTTACGCCCGAGGACTTTGGCCAGCAATTTGGCATCTCGGACCCCGATTTGGGGCAGGTGACGAACTGGCTCACCAGTCACGGTCTGACGGTGGACGAGATCCCGGCCGGACGCCGGGCGATCGTGTTCAGCGGTTCGGCCGGGCAGGTGGAATCGGCCTTTCATACGCAGATGCGGGCCTACCGGGTAGACGGGCAGATGCACTATGCCAATGCCACCGATCCCGAGATTCCGCTGGCTCTGGCGGGGGTGGTGGGTGGCGTGGTCGCGCTCCATGATTTTCGCAGCCGGCCGGCCTTGGCCGGCCTGCGGGCGGTTCCAGCGCCTCAGTTTGCGGCGGCTGGCGGGACGTCGTACCTGGCGCCGGCCGATTTCGCGACCATTTACGACTTGTCTCCTCTCTATCAGAGTTCGGTGGAGGGCACCGGACAATCCATCGCCGTTGTCGGGCGGTCGAATATCCGGATGCCGGACGTGCAGACGTTCCGGAGCTATTTCGGACTGCCGGCCAACAATCCCACGGTGATCCTGAATGGAAGCGATCCGGGAATCCTCAACAACAACGAGCAATCCGAAGCCACTCTGGATGTGGAGTGGGCGGGCGCGGTGGCGAAAAATGCCGCCATCAAGTTCGTGGTTTCGGCCTCGGGCGCAAGCGATGGCGCGAGTCTGTCGGCGTCGTATATCGTGAACCACAACGTCGCGCCGGTTCTGACCTTGAGCTTTGGCCTTTGCGAGGCGGCTCTGGGCTCGGGAGGAAACGCCTGGATCAACAGCCTGTGGCAGCAGGCGGCGGCGCAAGGCATTACGGTGCTGGTCTCGTCGGGAGACAGTGGCGCCGCAGAGTGCGATGCAGCCTCGGCGGCAACCGCCGTCCATGGCGCCGGCGTCAACGGTCTCTGCTCCACCCCTTCCAGCACTTGCGTGGGCGGAACCGAATTTAACGACAAGTCGAGCGCCAGTCTTTACTGGTCATCCGCGGCGGATCCGGTGACCAAGGCATCCGCGGTCCGATATATTCCCGAGACCACCTGGAACGACAGCGGCATCGTGCCCGGCGGATCGGGGCTCTGGTCGACGGGGGGCGGCGCGAGCACGGTGTATGCGAAGCCCGCGTGGCAAACCGGCTATGGCGTGCCGGCAGACGGCCGGCGGGATGTGCCGGATGTATCGCTGAACGCCTCCGTACATGACGGATATCTGATTTACATGAACGGCGGCCTCTATGCCACGGGCGGAACGTCGGCGGCGGCGCCCTCGTTCGCGGGCCTGGTGGCGCTGGTGAATCAGAAAACCGGCGCGAGCCAGGGGAACGCGAATCCGACACTGTACACGCTGGCGAGCAACCAGCAAAACGGAGGGGCGGCGGTGTTTCACGACGTGGCCACGGGAAGCAACACCGTTCCCGGCTTCACCGGCTTCAGCGCGGGACCGGGTTACGATCCAGCCACCGGACTGGGCTCGGTGGACGGAGCCGTCATGGTCAATCACTGGGCCGATGCCCCAGCCGCGCCCGCACCGGGGCTGCAGGTGGGCCTTTCGGCGTCCGCTCTCTCGGTCGCGCAGGGCGCAAATGCCAGCATTAACGTAACGGTCGGGGTTTCCGGCGGCTTCAGTTCCGCGGTCCAACTCGCGGCCACCGGTGTGCCTGCGGGGGTGACGGCCAGCTTCACGCCCTCTTCGCTGGGCGCACCGGGCTCGGGGGCGAGCACGCTCGCTCTCAGCGTCGATCCACAGCGGGCGCCGGCCGGAACTTATTTCATCCAGGTTTCCGCCAGCGGCGGGACGGTTACGCAGTCCGCTTTCCTGACCTTGACGATCACGCAGCCCTCGGGCCTCGCCGTGACTCTCGGATCGGCTTCGCTCAACCTAATCCAGAGAACCACGGTAACGGCGAGCGTGACGGTAAGCGTGATGGGGAACTTCCGCGCCCCGGTCAGCCTGTCGGTAACCGGGCTGCCAGGCGGGATGACGGCCCTGGTGGCTCCGGCGACATTCGCCAGTCCCGGCTCGGGGTCGGGCACGCTCCTGCTGAGCGCCGGCACGCTGGCGGCTCCGGGATCTTACACCCTTCATGTGAACGCGGCCGGCGGTGGCGTGACGCAGTCCGCTTCGCTGAACGTCACCGTGGCGCTTCCGCCGAGCTTCACCCTGAGTGACAGCCAAAGTTCGGTGAGCCTCGGGCAAGGTGCGAGTGCGGCCGTGACGGTGGGCACCAGCGTCGCCAACGGATTCAATTCGGCGATTGCGCTCGCTGCGGCCGGCCTGCCCGCGGGCGTGACGGCCGCATTTTCCGTACCCAGCCTGGCAGCACCGGGAGCGGGGGCGAGCACGCTGACGCTGAACGCCGCGGCGGCGGCGCGTGCCGGCACCTACGCCATCTGGATCACAGCCGGCGGAGGCGGCCTGTCGGCGAGTTTGCCGCTCGTGGTCGCGGTCGTTCCTCCGCCGAATTTCAGTCTGGCCTCGAGTGCACAATTTGTGAGCGCTCCGCAGGGTGGGAAGATCACGGTGATCCTTTTCACCTCGGGGAGCAGCGGATTCAATTCCCCGGTGGCCCTGGCGGTAAGCGGCCTGCCGGCGGGGGTCACGCCCAGCTTTTCGCCGGCCACGATGGCGGCGCCCGGCTCGGGCTCGAGCGCGCTCACGCTCAGCGTGGCTCCGAGCGCGCCCACAGGCAGCCAGGTGGCGACCATCACCGCAACCGGCGGGGGCATTACTAAGACCCTCTCCTTGACGGTGACGGTAACGGTTCAGCCCAATTTCACGCTGAAGCCAGGCGCGGCCGCGGCGAACGTCACGCAGGGATCCAGCACGGCTGTGGTTCTGACCGTAACCGGCGTGGGTGCATTCAGCTCTCCGGTGGCGCTTTCGGTCGCGGGCTTGCCCGCCGGGGTCACAGCCACTTTTTCGATCGCCAACGTTCCGGGAACCGGGACTCACACCAGCACCATGAACCTCGTAGCCGCGTCCAACGCGGCGACGGGACCGGCAACGCTGACGATCACGGCCACCGGAGGCGGAATTACGAATACGGCCAAACTCACGCTTAACGTCGCGGCGCGCACGCACTAGTAAGCTGTCCGTGCGATCTCGAACGCGAGGCGCACGGCGGGCGAGGCACGTGCCTCGCCCCTACGATGGCGGGCCGTTGACATATTCCTCTTCTTAGTGCAATCTATGCATAGACTATCTTGGTAATAAGCGAAAAAGGCGACCTGCTTCCCGGCACACTTGAGATGTTGATTCTGGTGACGCTCCGGCGCGAGCCGTTGCACGGCTACGCGATCGCGCAGCGAATCCGCCAAACCTCCGACGACCTCCTCCGTGTCGAGGAGGGATCCCTCTACCCGGCTTTGCAGCGCATGCTGATCGAAGGCTGGGTCTCGGCCAAGTGGGGGACATCGGCGCGGAACCGCCGCGTCCGCGTATACACATTGACATCCACCGGCCGGAAACAACTAGGCCGGGAGACCAAGCGCGTGGGCCGCGTGATCGACGGCATCGCGCGCGTGATGAGGCCATCGGAAGCATGAGACGCATCCTTCGATATTTCCGGGCGCGGCGGTTTGAACGCGATCTCGCCGCGGAGATGGAGGCTCATCTCGACGAAAAGATCGACGCGTTGATGGCCGAAGGCGTACGGCCGGAAGAAGCGCGCGCACAGGCGCGGGGCGAATTCGGTAACCGAACCCGGCTCGCTCAAAGGTGCCGCGAGCAATGGGCCCTCGTGTTGCTCGACGAAGTCGGCCAGGATCTGCGCCATGCCGTGCGTGTTCTTCGAAAGAGCCCCGTGTTCACTACGGTAGCTGTGTCTTCGCTCGCGCTGGGGATCGGGGCCAACACCATCGTCTTCAGCGGCGTGGAGCACGTTCTCCTGCGCTCCCTTCCCTATCCGCAGCCCGACCGGCTGTTTGCCGTCTGGAGCCGTTCGGCATCACACGGCGCCGAACCCATGCACGCGTCGGCCGCCGATTTCTACGACTGGCGAGCGCAGTCATCCGCCTTGGAGTCACTGGCAGCGTACGCAAGCTGGCCGATGAACCTGACGAACGTGGACGAGCCGCGCCGGCTGGAAACGGAACTCGTCTCGGCGAACCTGTTCTCCACGCTGGGCGCCAGGGCGCAAATCGGCCGGACATTTCTGCCGGATGAAGATCAGGAGCAGAGCCCCTTCGTCGTCGTAATCAGCCACCATTTGTGGCGGGCGCTGGGCGAATCGCCGGGAATTATAGGCCGCGAGGTGACCCTCAACGGCTCGCAGGCGACGGTGATCGGAGTTATGCCCGCCGGCTTCGGTTTCCCGTCACGCGAGACCGACGCATGGGCGCCGCTCTCGCTGAGCGCCAAAAATCGCTCGAACCGCGAAGGGCGGTGGCTCAAAGTGATTGGCCGGCTCAAAGCGAATGCTAACCAAGGTGACGCGGCCATCGAGATGGAGGTGATCACACATCGCCTCGCAGCGGCGTATCCTGCAACCAATACCGGATGGAGCGCCTCACTAGTGCCGCTCGAGGAGGAACTGGTAGGAAAGACCCGCCCGATTCTGCTGACGCTTCAGGCCGCCGCGCTTCTTCTTCTGCTGATCGCCTGTGCCAATCTCGCGAACCTGCTGCTGGCGAAGGGCGTATCCCGTAGTCGTGAAATCGCCGTGCGCGCAGCCCTGGGAGCGGGCCGCGGCCGGATCGTTCGGCAACTGATCGTGGAGAGCACGGTGCTGGCGACGCTGGGCGGCGGCGTGGGGCTCGCGCTGGCGATCGAAGGCATCGCGCTGGTGAGAACGTTCGGCGAGGGCCTTATCCCGCGAGCGGGCGAAATCCACCTGAGTGGGCCGGTCGCTCTATTCGTGGTGGCCGCGACGCTGATCACGGCGCTGATCTTCGGCCTGGCGCCGGCGCTGCACGCGTCGCACATCGATCTCCGGACACATATCAGTACCGGAGCCCGCGGGACGCCACGAAACGTCGAGCGCAAACGAGGCCTGCTGGTTGCGATCGAGGTCGGGCTGGCGTCGGTTCTTCTGGTGGGCGCAGGCCTGCTCGGTGAGAGCCTGGCCCGCCTGCTTTCGACCGCGCCCGGATTGCGAACGGACCACGTCCTCACCCTTCAACTCACGCTGTCGCGATCGCAGTACCCGACGAACACAGCGCAAAATGCGTTCTTCCAGCAGATTCTCGAGCGCACCGAGAGCCTGCCTGGCATTGTCGCCGCGGGCGAGATCAGCGATACGCCGCTGCAAGGCAACAACCCGACTTTCGAGTTTGCGGTCGAAGGCGTGACACGCGGCCCATCCGATGCGCCGATTCAGGCCGGGCTCCGCGCGATCAGCCCCAGCTACCTGTGGACGGCCGGGATCCCGCTGCTGAAAGGACGCGACTTTACGGTGGATGATCGCGCAGACACCATGCCGGTGGCCATCATCAACGAAACGATGGCTCGCCGATACTGGCCCGGCTCCGATCCGGTGGGACGAAGCCTGCGCGTCAAGGAAGAGCAGCGCTGGATGGTGGTGGCCGGAGTGGTCCCTGACATCAAACACATGGGGCTTAAGGCTGACGAGGGCCCGGTGGTCTACATTCCTTATGCGCAGAAAACGCAGGACTGGCTGGCGTGGACCACGCTGCTGGTGCGAACGTCGGGCGAGCCGATGGACTTCGTTCCCGCCATCCGCAGCGCGATACGCGACCTCGACAGGAACCAGCCGGTTGGCGAGATCGGCACGCTCGAGGAGTCGCTGAGGCGCTCGACCGCAATGCCTCGCTTCACCACGTCGGTCATCGGCGTAGTATCCGGCTTCGCGCTTCTGATTGCTTTGGTCGGAGTGTACGGACTGTTGGCCTACACGGTTGCCCAGCGGGTGCCGGAACTCGGCATCCGGTTGGCGCTTGGCGCATCGCCGCTCGAGGTATCGTGGCTGCTGCTGCGCCAGACGATGCTGCGTGTGCTTACCGGCGTCGCCGCCGGCCTGCTCAGCGCCTGGTGGCTGGCACGCGGGCTAGAGAGCCTCCTGTTCGGCGTGGGCCCGCACGATCCCGCGACCTTCGCGGGCGTCGCGGGAATACTCGTACTGGCCTCGCTGGCCGCGGTGCTGGCCCCGGCCCGCCGTGCTGTGAAGATCGACCCGACGAGGGCTCTGCGGGCAGAGTGACGGCTTGCACCGCAGTTATGCTGCTCCGTGTCTTCGCGGCTTCGGAGCACGCACCTCCTGGAATGGACAGGCGGCAGCGCCTGTCCTACCTTGGAAGACGTGGCGACATTCGAGGTGGTGGCCGAGTGCCCGGAGACACGGGCACGCGCGGGACTGCTGCATACGGCGCACGGAAGCATCGAGACTCCGGTCTTCATGCCGGTGGGCACGCAGGCCACGGTCAAGGGGCTCACGCAGCGCGATCTGGCCGAAGAGTTGGACGTCCGCATCTTGCTGGCCAACACCTATCACCTCTACTTGCGGCCGGGGCACGAGCTGATTCGCCGCCTGGGCGGGCTGCACGGCTTCATGTCCTGGGATCGCGCCATTCTCACCGATTCCGGCGGGTACCAGGTTTTCAGCCTGAGCGATCTGCGCAAGATCACCGACGATGGCGTGACGTTCCAATCGCACCTCGACGGCGACCGGCACGTGTTCACGCCGGAATCCACCATCGACGTCCAGATGGCGCTGGGGAGCGACATCATGATGGCTCTCGATGAATGTCCCGAGTACCCGGTCAGCCACGAATACGCGCGGGAATCGATGCACCGAACGCTTGCCTGGGCGCGGGCGGGGTTCGCGCATTACCGCCGGAGGATGGCGGAACGCGTTGCGCCCCAGTCGCTATTTCCCATCGTGCAAGGCTCCATGTTCGCGGACTTGCGCCGGGAATGTGCCGGGCAACTGGTCGAACTCCAGGCTGACGGGTACGCCTTGGGAGGGCTATCGGTGGGCGAGCCGCGTCCGCTGAGCCTGGAAATGGTGGAGGCAACCGAGCCGGTGCTGCCGCCCGACCGCCCGCGCTATGCCATGGGTGTGGGGATGCCGGAGGAGCTGCCGGAGTACGTGGCGCGTGGCGTGGACATGATGGACTGTGTCCTGCCCTCGCGAAACGCGCGCAACGGCTGCCTGTTCACCTCGCAGGGGCGTGTCATCATCAAGCACACGCGGTACAAGGACGACCCGCGGCCCGTCGACGAGAACTGCGCCTGCTACACTTGCCGAAATCATAGCCGGGCATACTTGCGCCATCTGTATCAAGCGGGAGAAATCCTGTACGCGGTACTGGCAACCCGGCACAACCTCAGGCGGTATCTTGACATCATGTATGAGATCAGGCACGCTATCTTACAGGGCCAATTCCCCAAATACTTGAAGGCGGTCCGGGCTGTTCCAGTCGAAGTAGAATAGTCCTCATCTGGTTCCATCAGTGTTCTTGAATCTGTTTCTGCTACAGCAGACTCCCAACTCGCTGGTGGGCTTCGTGCCCATCCTCCTCATCTTCGCCATCTTCTACTTCCTGCTGTTTCTGCCCATGCAGCGCCAGAAGAAGAACCAGCAAAAAATGCTGAAGGAACTCAAGAACGGAGACGCAGTGCTCACCAGCGGCGGCATCGTGGGGACGATCGTGGCCATTGATGATGACACGGTGGTGCTGCGCGTGAAACCCGACAACCTCAAGCTGCAGGTCGCGCGGAGCGCGGTGTCCAGCCTGGTGCCGGCAGAAGGCAAGAAATAGATCGGATCATAAGGTCAGCATGCCAAAGAATTTGAATACCAAGACGATCGTCATTGTCGTGACGATTCTGCTATGCGTTTTCGGGATCATCGGCTTGCCGAAGTCGGCCGGAGAAGTGAAAGCGAATCTGGCGCAGAACATCCGGCTGGGGCTCGACCTGAAAGGCGGGAGCCGCCTGGTCCTACAGGTACAGGTACAGGACGCGGTGAAGGTGGAAGCCCAGCAGACCATTGAGCGTATCAAGGATGAGCTGCGCAAGGCCGGTATCGACTTCGCGTCGATGGAGAACAACGAGCCGACATCGGTGGACACGGCCGATACCATCCAGATCGACATCAAAGGCATTCCAGCGGCGAAAGCCAAGGATTTCCGGACGCTGATGGGTGACAAATTCAGCACCTGGATCCTCACGGCGGTGAACTCCACCGACTATCGCATGAATCTGCGGCCTACAGAGCTGCTGGCGCTGAAGCGCGATACGGTGGAACGCTCGCTGCAAACCATCAGTAATCGCATCAACGCGCTGGGCCTTACCGAGCCGGTGGTGCAACTGGAAGGCCGCCCCGAAACGGACTACCGGATTGTGGTGCAGTTGCCCGGTGTAGATGACCCGGCGCGCGTGAGGGACATCATCGGAACGGCGGCGGTGCTGGAAATCGTGGAGGTGAAGGACGGGCCGTTTCCCAGCCAGGAGCAGGCCCTGGCACAGCACGGCGGCGTGCTGCCGCTGAACACCAAGCTGGCCAAAGCCCCATCGCGCGGTGGCGAGGGAGTGAACTGGTACCTGGTGGCACGGACTCCGGTAGTCAGCGGGCGCGATCTGCGCAATGCGCGGGCCAGCCAGGATGAATTCCGCAAGTGGGAAACCAGTTTCACCCTGTCTCAGGACGGTGCCAAACGGTTCGAGGCCTTCACGGGAGCCAACATCGGGAACCGCCTGGCGGTGGTGCTGGACAACCAGATCCGCAGCGTGGCGACGATCCAGAGCCGGATCAGCGACCAGGGCCGGATTACCAACGTGGGCACCGAGCAGGAGGCCAGCGACCTGGGCTTGGTCCTTCGGTCCGGTTCGCTGCCGGCGGGCATTGTTTACATCGAAGAGCGTTCGGTGGGCGCGTCGCTCGGCGCGGACTCGATTCGCGAGGGCATCGTGGCGGCCCTGGCGGGCCTGATGGCGGTGATCGTGGTGATGCTGGTGTACTACAGGCGTTCAGGAATCAACGCTGTGCTGGCGCTCTTCCTCAACACCGTCCTGCTGATTGCGGCGCTGTCCTATTTCCACGCCGTCCTGACGCTGCCGGGCATCGCGGGCGTGATCCTGACCATCGGTATGGCGGTGGATTCGAACGTCCTGATCTTCGAGCGGATTCGCGAGGAGTTGCGAGCCGGCAAGGCCATCGTTTCCGCGGTGGATGCGGGATTTGGGAAAGCCTGGTGGACCATCGTGGATACCCACGTAACCACGATCGTTTCGTGCGCCTTCCTGTTCCTGTTCGGAACCGGCCCGGTGCGCGGATTCGCGGTAACGCTGGTGATCGGTTTGCTGGCGAACGTGTTCACCGCGGTCTTTGTATCGCGCGTGATCTTCGATTACGAACTGTCGGGCAAGCGGCAGCTCAAGACTTTGAGTATTTGACCGGTTTGTGATAGTTTTTGTACGCTCCGGTGAAAAGAACAGGCAGGCCAAAATGCGGCTGGCGGGGAACAAGACACCGGGACTCGGTGTCTAACCCAATACGCCCAGGTATGGCCTCCGTATGGTTGAGGAATGGAATTATTTAAGAGCACAAATTACGACTTTCTGGGCTATAAGTGGCCGTTTATCTGCGCGTCGCTGGTGCTTTCGGTGGCCGGGGTGGTGAGCTTGCTCTCGAAGGGTGGACCGCGCTACGGGATCGACTTCAAGGGCGGCATGGTGATGACGGTGAGGTTTGCAGGTAAGCCCCCGATTGACGAAATCCGCTCCGTGGTGTCTAAAAGAGTGGGCGAGGTTTCGGTGCAGACCTTCGAAGCAGGATCGAATGAAGTGGCGATCGGGACGGGTCTGACGGATGCGCGGCAGCTCGACCAAAACCGCCGCGCGGTGGTGGAGACGCTGGATACCACCTTCGGACAGCCTGCGAGCGGGAAACTGGACTTTAACAACGCCAGTCATGAGGCGTTGGTCAGCCGGCTGCTTGACGCCCTGGCGCGCAACAGTGTGGCGATGTCTGATGCTCAGCTACAAAAACTGGTAGCGGACATGTTGGAATTCCGAAACACGCCGCCGCGTTCGGGCCTGATCACGAGTTTTGATCAGTTGTCCGCGGTACCCGGCGTGGCCCCCGCGGTCATCAACACGCTGAAACAAGAGTGTTATCTGGCGCCGTTTTCGGTTCGCAGGGGGGTGGAAATGGTGGGTCCGCAAGTGGGGGCGGATCTCCGCCAGCGGGCCATCTGGGCGACTCTTGCCGCGCTGGGCGGAATGTTGGTATATATAGCGTTTCGTTTTGAGTGGATCTATGGCGTGGCCGCGGTGGTCGCGTGTTTCCATGACACGATCATCACCATAGGATTCTTCTCCTTGTTCAACAAGGAAATCACGATGACGGTGATTGCGGCGCTGCTGACGCTGGTCGGCTATTCGATGAACGACACCATCGTGATCTTCGATCGCATTCGCGAGAATTTGAAGCTCTCGCGCCGCGAGCCGCTCGAGCAAGTGATCAATCGCAGCGTCAACCAGACCTTGAGCCGGACGGTGATGACCTCTGGGCTGACGTTCCTGACGGTGATTGCGCTGTTCCTGTTCGGTGGTCCGGTGCTGCACGGGTTTTCGTTCGCGCTGGTGGTCGGCATCATTATCGGAACCTATTCATCGGTCTTCGTGGCCAGCCCGATCGTTCTGTTCTGGCACAACTGGTTCGATGAGCGGAAGAGGACCGCGGTGTTAGCGGCGCCGGCGAAGATCAGCCCGGCCAAGGAGCCGGCGAGCAAAGGTTCGGTACGAGCTGTGAAATAATGTCGGTCGCGCGCGGGGAGAGCCGGCGCGACGCGAGTCGAAAAGAGAGGCGTTATGTTTGAGCAAACGTTTATCGAGGGCCAGGGGAAGACGAACCGGGCCTGGACGGTGCTGATATCTTTCATCGGCCAGATCGCGCTGATCGGAGTGCTCATTCTGATCCCCATGATCTATTTCGATGCACTGCCGAGGACGCAGTTGACCAGCTTCCTGGTGGCTCCGCCGCCTCCGCCACCGCCTCCGCCGCCACCCGCGGCAGCGCCGGTCAAGATGGTGAAGGTCATCCCGCGGCAGTTCGACGCAGGCCGCCTGATGGCTCCCAAGGCGGTGCCCAAAGACATCGCCATGATTAAGGAAGAAGAGCTGCCGCCACCTTCTGCCTCGGCCGGCGTGGTGGGCGGCGTGCCCGGTGGCGTGGCTGGCGGATCGGTCGGCGGCGTAATCGGTGGCATTATCGGTTCAGTTCCCTCGGCGGCTCCGCCTCCGCCGCCTCCTCCGGTGGAGCAGAAAAAGGCCGTGCAGCGCATCCGCGTGGGTGGCCAGGTGCAGCAGGCGAATCTGATTCGGCAGCCGAAGCCGATCTACCCACCGCTGGCGAAACAAGCTCGAATTCAAGGGGTGGTGCGATTCGAGGCGATCATCGGCAAGGACGGCACCATTCAGAACCTGAGGCTGGTCAGCGGCCACCCGCTGCTGGTGCCGGCGGCTCAGGAAGCCGTGAAGCAATGGCTGTACAAACCGACGCTCCTGAACGGGGAGCCGGTGGAGGTAGCAACGGTAATCGACGTGAACTTCACGTTGAGTCAGTAGCAGGAAGGGAAAGAACGGCAGCCGCCGGCTGGAAACGGCCGTGGGCTGATGGCTGAACGCTAAAGCAACTATTTCACGCAGGGAGAAAAGGAACTATGTTCTTACAAATGCAGGGATTGGCGTTTTGGTTGTTGCAGGAACAGGGGACTGTCGGATGGGACCCGCGGTCGCTCTGGAACCAGATGGGCACGCCGGCGAAACTGGTGGTGGTGGCGCTGTTCATCATGTCGGCCTGGTCGATCGGCGTCATGATCGACCGGCTCATGGCCTTTAGCGCGGCGCGCAAGCAGTCGCGGCAGTTTGCTCCGGCAGTAGCCGGCGCATTGCGCGAAGGCAAGCTGGATGAAGCCGTGAAGATTTCCGACCGGTACAAGAAGAGCCATCTGGCGAAGGTGGTGGTGGCCGGTCTGCAAGAGTTTCAGGCGCACCAGATCAGCTCGGAAATTCCGGGTGAAGAGATTGAAGCTTCCAAGCGTGCGCTGGAACGCGCCGAAGCCATCGTGCACGCCGAACTGAAGCGCGGCATCAGCGGTCTGGCTACGATCGGCTCGACGGCTCCGTTCGTCGGACTGTTCGGAACGGTGGTGGGCATCGTCAACGCGTTCAAGTCGATTTCGACCGAGAAGTCGACCGGTCTGGGCGCGGTGGCGGGCGGCATTTCCGAAGCCCTGGTGACCACCGCTATCGGGTTGTTCGTGGCTATCCCGGCGGTGTGGATGTATAACTACTTCACCGGCAAGATCGAATCGTTCGACGTGGAAATGGGCAACTCCAGTTCCGAGTTGATCGACTATTTCCTGAAGCGTTCGCAGCGCACATCCACTGCGCGGAAGTAGGGTTTCTAGCGTTCAGCCGTTAGCCCCGCCGAGCCGGCCCATAAGCATCTCCCGGCAGCCGGTTTGTGCGACTGGCTGCCGGGGCGGCCGCGGGGGTTTGATAAGAGGAGTTTTCTATGTCGATCATCATGAAGCACGAGTCTCCACCTCCGGTGGCGGACATCAACGTCACGCCCATGGTGGACGTGATGCTGGTCATGCTCATCATTTTCATGGTCATCACGCCCATGTTGACCAAGGGCGTGAGCGTGGATATGGTGCGGACCAAGAATCCCATCGCGATGCAAGCAGCCGACAAGACCGACGCCATCATCGTCGCCGTGACGCGCGATGGAAAAACCTTCTTGGGCAACACGCAGGTTCCAGCCGACCAGATGTCTCCCAAGGTAAAGGACCTGCTGACCGGCCGCGTGGACAAAGAGGTATTTTTACGCGCGGATTCGCGAGCGCGGTACGAGAAAGTGGTGGAGGTGGTCAACAACTTGAGAGCCTCGGGTGTCGACCAGCTTGGACTACTGACCGAGCAGATTCAGGAGAAGCGGCCAGGCCGCGCAACCCCGGCTGCCGGAGCGGGCGAGTAGGGTAGTGTAGCGTAACGCTAGAGGAGCAATTTTATGGGGATGGCAGTAGGAGGCAAGGGCGGAACCAAAGCCGATATCAACATGACGCCCATGATCGACGTTCTGCTGGTGCTGATCATCATTTTCATGGTGATCACGCCGCTGACGCCGAAAGGACTCGAGACGCTGGTACCTCAGCCGCCGAATCCCAATCAGCCACAGAGCCAGTCGGATCAACGCACCGTGGTGATTGTCATTAATCGGGACAAGACGATGGCGATCAATCAAGAGCCCACCGATGACCAGAAGTTAGGACCGCGCCTGGAAGAGATCTTCAAGACGCGAGCCGAGCGCGTGGTTTTTGTGAAGGGCGACGCGGATCTCGAGTATCAATATGTGGCTCGTGCCATTGATATCGCCCACGGCGCGGGCATCGACAAAGTCGGTCTGATGACGCCTCAGATGGAGGCCGGACAGTAATGAAACGCAACCTAGCCGCGCTCTTGGCGGTCGCCGCGCTGGCGCTGGCGGCCACCGGCTGCAACAAGCTCAAGGCGCGTGACAATCTGAACCGCGGCGTCCAGGCCTATAAGAGCACTCAGTACACGCAGGCGGTGGAGCGGTTCGAGCAAGCCGTGCAGCTCGACCCCACCTTCACGCCTGCGCGGCTGTACCTGGCGATGGCGTACTACATGCAGTACATTCCGGGGGCGGATTCCCCGGAAAACCAGCAGATGGCGGATCGCGCTCTCGACCAGTTTCAGAAAGTGCTGCAGCAGGATCCCAAGAACGACGTCGCCACCAAATCGATTGCCTCGCTCTATTACAACCAGAAGAAATGGGAGCAGGCCGAGGATTGGTACAAGAAGTGCGTCGAACTCAACGCCAAGGATAAGGAAGCCTACTACACTCTGGGCGTCATCGCCTGGAGCAAATGGTACCCAATCTATGGAACGGCGCGCGCGAAGCTGAGCATGAAACCGGAAGACCCCGGGCCCATCAAGGACAAGAAGGTCAAGGAAGAACTGAAAACTCAATACCTGCCGCTGGTGAACGCGGGCATTCAAAATCTGGAGAAAGCGCTCGAGATCGACAAGGAGTACGACGATGCCATGGCGTACATGAACCTGTTGATTCGTGAGCGCGCCGATCTCGATGACACTCCGGAGGCGTACCAGAAAGATATCGAAGTCGCCAACAATTGGGTGCAGAAGACGCTCGAAACTAAGAAGATCAAGGCGGAGCGCAAGCCCGTCAGCACAGGTTTGAGCGCCCAGTAGAAAAGGTGTTAGGTGCCAGGTGTTAGGTTCTAGCGGACAGCGGGCTGATCTGCTCGAGCGCGGTCTAACACCTGGCATCTAAAACCTAGCACCTAGCGCCTAACACCTCTTACAATTAAATCGTGGCCTCCGAGCCTAGCGTCAATGTCCCGCCAGCTTCTCCATCCCCTCCGGCTGAGGCGCCCGTTGAGAAGCTGTTTAGCGAACTGAGGGCGAAGGTTGGCGAGGTTCGGCCGCGGGATGATCTGGCGCCGATTGAAAAGGCGTTTCGTTTTTCCTCCGAACATCACAAACTGCAAACGCGGGATTCGGGCGAACCGTACATGGTTCATCCGCTCATGGTGGCTCACTTCCTGGCCGACATGCGGATGGACCTGGTCACCATCGAAACTGGGCTCCTGCACGACGTCGTAGAAGATACCATCGTCACCGTCGAGGATATTCGCAAGAATTTCGGCGAAGACGTGGCGCGCTGCGTGGACGGCGTCACCAAGCTGAGCAAGCTCGATTTCTTCTCGGCGGAAGAACGGCAGGCGGAGAGCTTCCGCAAAATGCTGCTGGCGATGGTGAACGATATCCGCGTCATCATCGTCAAGCTGGCGGACCGGCTGCACAACATGCGGACGCTGGCCTTCATCCAGGAACCGGAACGCCGGGAACGCATCGCCCGCGAGACGATCGAAATCTACGGTCCCATCGCCCACCGGCTGGGCATGGGCAAAATTCGCGGCGAGCTCGAAGATCTCGCCTTTCGTTACATTGACGCAGCGGCGTGGGAAGAAATCACGCGCTCGCTCGAATCGGGCCGGCATGCCAACGAGGAGTTCCTGACCCGCATCCGGCAGATGATCGAGGCGGAGCTGAGGCGCGAGGGAATTCCGGCGCGCGTCGAAGGCCGGCTGAAGCGCGCCTACTCCATCTATCAGAAGATGAAGCGCCAGAAGATCTTGATCGAGCAGGTCTACGATCTGGCGGCCATCCGCATCATCACCGACTCGGTGAAGAATTGCTACGCGGCTCTGGGCGTGATTCACAACGAGTGGCGCCCGGTGCCCGGACGCATCAAGGACTTCATCGCGATTCCCCGCCCCAACCTCTACCAGTCGCTGCATACGTCCGTTGTAGGGCCCGAAGGCCGGCACTTCGAAGTGCAGATCCGCACCGAAGAGATGCACCGCGTCGCGGAAGAGGGCATTGCCGCGCACTGGAAATACAAGGAGGGCAAGAAGGGGCCGGCGGATGACGATCAGCGGATCGCATGGCTGCGCCACCTGGTGGAGTGGCAGCGCGACGTGCAGGATCCCGGCGAGTTCATGTCCACTTTGAGAGTGGACCTGTATCCGGAGGAAGTCTACACCTTCACGCCGCGCGGCAAGGTGATCGTGCTTCCGCGCGATGCGACTCCCATAGATTTTGCCTACGCCATTCACTCCGATGTGGGCCAGGCCTGCGTGGGTGCGAAGGTAAACAGCCGCATTGTCCCCCTCCGTTACACGCTGAAGAACGGCGACATCGTGGAGATTCTCACGCAACCCGGCCACCAGCCCAGCAAAGACTGGCTGGCGGTGGTGAAGACGCCTCGCGCCCGCAACAAGATCAAGCATGTCATCAACGCTAACGAGCGCACCAAGGCTATCGAGATTGGCCAAAAGTACCTCGAAAAGGAAGCGCGGCGCCTGGGCGTTCAGTTGAGCAAAGTCCAGCGCAGCGACCTGGAGAAGGCTGCGGCCGATTACGGAGTCGGTAAGATCGAGGACCTGTACGCCGCGCTGGGGTACGGCAAGTTCTCCGCGCGCCAGGCGCTCCAGAAAATGGCGCCGCAGCAGTTCAAAGAGGAGCAAATGGAGCTGCCCAAAGCGGTTCCAGAGCCGGTTCCGGGAGGAGGAGCGCCGCCGGCCCACCACGATGGCGACGCGGTCATCAAGGTGAAGGGTGTAGACGACCTGCTGGTGTACCGGGCCAAGTGCTGCAACCCGATCCGTGGTGAAGCGATCGTAGGGTATGTGACGCGGGGCAAAGGCATCGCCGTCCATTCCAAAATGTGTCCCAACGTTCAGAACCTGCTTTACGACGTGGAGCGTAAGATCGAGGTGGAGTGGGCGCGCAATACCGCCGATGCTTTTCCGGTCAAAATTGTCGTCCATACGGATGACCGCCCCGGCCTGCTGGCACAGATCACCTCCGTGGTTTCCGCGGAGAACACCAACATCCGGAGCCTGGAAGCGCGCACCGAAGGGAATGCCGCGGATGGCGCGCTGGTGGAGATGACCGTGGACATACGGGATAAGAAGCAGCTCGAGAAGCTGGTGGCAGCCATGCGCCGCATTTCAGGGATCCGGGACGTCGAGCGGCTCCTCAATTAGACCCATGGCCTCGACGGATCCGGAACACATCGCCATCTCGAAATCCAAGGGCATAACGATCGACTGGAAAGACGGGCACGCCAGCAGCTACACCTTGGATTACCTGCGAGAAAACTGCCCCTGCGCCACCTGTACCGGCGCTCATGGCACCCCGCCTACCACTAAGCATGCGGCCTCGCCGTTTCCCATGTTCAAACCGGCGCTGAAGATGGTGGATGTGGAACCGGTCGGCAACTACGCGATTCGCATCGTATGGAGCGACGGGCACAGCACCGGAATCTACTCGTTTGAGCACTTCCGGAAGATCTGTACCTGCCCGGAATGCAGGAAGGCGTAGTTGGCAGAACGTGAGATGAAAGCCGGCGCGGTTTTTCCCGGGAAGCGCAAGATCGAGGTGGTGGCGCTCGACGAGCCGCGGATCACGGCGCCCACCGAGGTTAAGCTGCGCATGCTGGAAGTCGGCGTTTGCGGCACGGACCGCGAAATTGCCAGCTTCCATCACGGCACGCCGCCGGAAGGATTCGAATTTCTGGTGCTGGGACATGAGGCGCTGGGCGAAGTGGTGGAAACCGGCCCGGCGGTGAGCCGGTTCCAGGAGGGTGACCTGGTAGTTCCGATGGTCCGCCGGCCCTGCCCGCACCCTGAATGCGCGGCCTGCCGCGCGGAACGGCAGGACTTCTGTTACACCGACGATTTTCGGGAACGGGGCATCAAGCAGCAGCACGGATTCATGACCGGCTTCGTGGTGGATGATGAGCAGTACCTGAATGCGGTTCCCAGGGATCTGCGCGCGGTGGCGGTGCTGGTGGAGCCGCTGACGATCGCCGAGAAGGCTCTGATCCAGATCTACGCCATTCAGCAGCGGCTGCCCTGGTCTTCCGCAAGCCCGGGCAAGCCCCATGGCCGGCGCGCGGTTGTGCTTGGCGCAGGACCGGTGGGTCTCCTAGGAGCAATGGCTCTGGTGAATGCCGGGTTCGAGACGTTTGTTTATTCGCGCGAGGGGACCCCAAATCCAAGAGCCGCCCTGGCCGCGGCGTTCGGCGCGCGCTACTTTTGTTCCGCAACAGTCAACGCCGGGCAACTCGCCTCCGAGGTGGGTAATATTGATGTGGTGTACGAAGCGGCAGGCGCGACACAGACTGCGTTCGAGCTGCTCGAAGTGCTGGGCACGGACGCGGTTTACTGCTTTACGGGCGTGCCGCGCCATGGCGAGCCGATCTCCATCGATGCTCATTCACTTCTGTATCACCTGGTGCTGAAGAATCAGGTGATCCTGGGAACCGTGAACGCAGGCAAGGATGCATTCGAAGCGGCCATCCGCGACCTGGGGCTGTTTTACCGGCGCTGGCCGGATGCCGTGAGTGCCTTAATCACCGGGCGCTATCCGATTGAAGAATTCCTCGAACCAGTTTTCGACCGGTCCGGAATCAAAAATATCATTGTGCTGGACGGGAGAAGCTGATGGCGGCCGACAAAGGCGCCGAGCGCCAACGGCTTGGCGAGGATACCCGGCGCGAGAAGAACTGGAAGCGCTGGGGGCCGTACCTTTCCGAGCGGCAATGGGGAACGGTTCGCGAGGACTATTCCGAGGACGGGAACTGCTGGGCGTACTTTCCGCACGATCACGCACGCAGCCGGGCGTACCGTTGGGGCGAGGACGGGCTGCTGGGCATCTGCGATCGCGAAGGCCGGATGTGCTTCGCCCTGGCCCTATGGAACGGGCGCGATCCCATCCTGAAGGAGCGCCTTTTTGGGACGAGCGGGCCGGAGGCGAATCACGGCGAGGACGTCAAGGAGTGCTATTTTTACCTGGATTCCACTCCCACTCACTCCTACATGAAGGCGCTCTATAAGTATCCGCAGGCTGAGTTTCCCTATGCGCGGCTGGTTGACGAGAACCGGCGCAGAAGCCGCCAGCAGCCGGAGTTCGAGATCCTGGATACTGGCGTCTTCGACGGCGACCGCTATTTCGATGTCTTCGCGGAATACGCCAAGGCGGACGCGGACGATATTCTGATCCGCATCACGGCGGCGAACCGCGGGCCGGATGCCGCCACGCTTCACCTGCTGCCCACGCTGTGGTTTCGGAACACCTGGTCGTGGGGCCGGACGGGCGAAGGATACTGGCCCAAGGCAAAGCTGTCGCGATGCGACGAGGCGCGCATCGTCGCCGAGCACGCCTCGCTCGGAAGCTATCAACTCGAATTCGATGCGGCGGCTGACGTGCTGTTCACGGAGAACGAGACCAACTTCCAGCGGCTTTTCGCGACACAGAACGCGACACCCCATGTGAAGGACGCGTTCCATGAGTACCTCATCCACGGGCGGAAGGAGGCGGTGAACCCGCAGGGCGTGGGAACCAAGGCGGCGATGCACTATCGTTTCGATCTGGCGCCCGGGGAGAGCAAGGCCGTGAATCTGAGGCTCCGCTCGTTGCCGCTCGCCGGCACGAAGACGCCAGAGATCCCTGTCTTCGAGCAACGCATCGACGAGGCAGACGAATTCTATGGCGATCTGCTGTGCGGTTCCGACGCCGCGCGGTCCATCACGCGCCAAGCCTATGCCGGGCTGCTATGGACCAAGCAGTTTTACCACTACGCCGTGGCGGACTGGCTGGAGGGCGACCCGGCGCAGCCGCCTCCTCCGGCCAGCCGGCGCGACGGCCGCAATTCCGATTGGGGCCACCTCTACAATCGCGACGTGATTTCCATGCCGGACAACTGGGAGTACCCGTGGTATGCCGCCTGGGACCTGGGCTTCCACATGATTCCGTTCGCGCAACTCGATCCGCAGTTCGCCAAAGATCAACTGGTGCTGTTGCTCCGCGAATGGTACATGCACCCGAACGGCGAGATGCCGGCATATGAGTTTGCGTTCTCGGACGTTAACCCGCCCGTTCATGCCTGGGCCTGCTGGCGCGTTTACAAGATGACCGGGCGGCGCGGCGGCCGCGACCGGCAGTTTCTGGCGCGCGTCTTCCAGAAGTTGCTGCTCAATTTCACTTGGTGGGTGAACCGCAAGGACGTTCGCGGCAAGCACGTGTTCGCGGGCGGCTTCCTGGGACTGGATAACGTCGGCGTGTTTGACCGATCCAAGCCGCTCCCCGGCGGCGGAGCGCTGGAGCAAGCCGATGGAACGGCGTGGATGGCCTTCTACTGCTCCACCATGCTCTCCATGGCGCTGGAGCTGGCGGCTTACGATTCGTCTTACGAAGACATCGCGTCCAAGTTTTTCGAACACTTCGTGGCGATCGCCGATGCCATGAACACGCTGGGCGGCACGGGCCTTTGGGACGAAGAAGACGGCTTCTACTACGACCAGCTGCAAATCGGCGGCGCCAACATGCCGTTGCGCGTCCGTTCCGTGGTGGGCCTGGTGCCGCTTTTTGCGGTTGAGGTTCTGGATCAAGCGGTGATCGACCTGGCCCCCGGATTTCGCAAGCGCATGGAATGGTTTCTGCGAAACCGCCGCGATCTGGCGCAGCAGATCTCGTATATGGAGATGGGCGGCAAGAGCCACAACACGCACCGGCTGCTGGCGATTCCGTCGCGCGAGCGGCTGGAGCGCGTCTTGCGTTACTTGCTCGATCCCAATGAATTCCTCTCGCCGTACGGAATCCGCTCGCTGTCGCGCATTCACCGCGAACAGCCGTTCGTATTGCACGTGGACGGAGACGAGCGGCGCGTGGACTACGAGCCGGGTGAATCGACGGATGCCCTGTTTGGCGGGAATTCGAACTGGCGCGGGCCGGTCTGGCTCCCGCCCAACTACCTGCTGATCGAGGCCCTGGAACGCTACCACTACTTCTACGGCGACACCTTCCGTGTCGAGTGCCCGACCGGGTCGGGCAAGCTGATGAACCTGAAAGAGGTGGCGTGCGAGCTCATGCGGCGCGTGGCCGCCATTTTCTTGCCCAACGCCTCCGGCGGCAGCGCGTGGCAGGGCGATATGCGTGTCTTCGCACAGAATCCGCACTGGCGCGACCTGGTGTGGTTTTTCGAATACTTTCACGGGGACAACGGCCGTGGCTGCGGAGCCAATCATCAAACCGGGTGGACGGCGCTGATCGTACGGCTCCTTGCGGAGATCGGGTAAGTCGCCCTTCAAGCCGCGCTCGCGCACGGTTACAATGAATGGCTATGATCCGAACAGAAACCGTGCTGGATTCGTGGAAAACAGTCCGGCAGGATACGGCGCAAGCCGTCGAGGATTTTCCCGCCGCGGAGCTGGATTTCAAGCCCGTGGCCGACGTCATGAGCTTCCGGGAGATGGCCCGCCATATTCTGGAAGCCGGCCACGCGATCACCGGGCTGCTGCTCGACGGCGTGGAAAACATGGCCACGCCGCAATTCCGCGAAATGCTGCAGAAGTACATCGCCGAGCTGCCCCAGACTCCGGACGCGGCGGCGCTGGCACAAGCTCTGCGCCAGAACGTGGAAATGCGCGACGCGCTTGGAAACGCTGCAGTTCACGAAGGAACATGAGCTGACGCATCGCGCGCAGATGTTCATGTGCCTGCGCATGAAGAATATTGTGCCGGCGACGACGCGCCGGCGCATGGCCAAGCAGCAGAAGGCTTAGACGGGGATTGACGGCTGAGAGTTCTGATATAAGCTATAAAAAGAAGGCGCCAATATGGTCACTTGTCCTGTATGCGACGGCACCATCGACGTTGACGAGGAAGATGTAGATGAAGGCGATTCGCTGAGCTGCGACGAATGCGGCGCGGATCTCAAAGTCGTTGGCAAAAATCCTCTGGAACTCGAATCCGCCGATGACCTGGAGGATGAGGACGAAGAACCGGCCGATGAGGAAGAAGAAGAGGAGGAGGACTGGAGATAAGCCTAAGCCCGCCTGCTGCCACGGCATAGTGGCGCTGGAACGTTCGGCGCAACGCATGCGACTTGGGAAACGTCTACATACAATGGGGATCAGCCAAATGGGCAAAAGCGCGATGATCCATCTGAGTTTGCTGGCAGCTGCTTTGCTGCTTGCGGGGGCGGCCACCGCCTTCGCGGCCGCCAAAAAGGGCGAAGATCAGAACGTCCGCTCGGTGCAGGGTACCGTGTCCGACGCCGGTGAAAATGCGGTCAATGGCGCGGTGGTTCAGATCAAGAACACCAAGACGCTGCAAATCCGGTCGTTCATCACCAAGGAAAACGGCGCCTATTACTTCCACGGCCTGAGCCCCGACGTTGACTACGAGCTCAAGGCGGATTATGAAGGCGCTTCGAGCCCCACCAAAACCCTGAGTTCTTTCGATTCCCGCAAACAAGCGGTCCTGAATCTCAAGCTCCCCAAGAAGTAATCGAGCGCCAGCGGGCGGCTTATTGTAAGCTCTCGTGTATGCGCATAATCCTGCTCTCTGTGATTCTGGCCGCTTCGCTTGCGGCCGCTGACAAGAAAGTCATCCAGCCGAAGGAGTTTCCAACCGGCCGGCCGTTTAGCCCGGGCATCCTGGTGGATGGCACGCTGTACGTGGCCGGCCAGACCGGTTCCGACCTCAAAACCGGCAAGCTTCCCGAAGAGTTCGAAGCCGAAGTCAAGCAAGCGCTCGACAACATCGGCTTAGTGCTGAAGGAGGCCGGCAAGGGGTTTGGAGATGCGGTCGCGGTGCAGGTCTACCTCACCGACATGGAACTGTTTCCCCGCATGAACGCGATCTACACCACGTACTTCAAAGAGCCGCGCCCGGCGCGCACCACCGTCGGCGTGGCCAAGCTCGTGGGCACGGCGCGCATTGAAATCACCGTCACGGCGAAATAAGCGGACGGCACATTACAATGGAAAAGTGAGTTCGTCAAAGCTTTTCGCCCTGCTTCTCCTCGCGCCGCTGATGACGGCGCAGGATCTCAAAGAGTTCGAAAAACACGTTACCGAGTTTACGCTCGGCAACGGCCTGCATTTCATCGTTCTCGAGCGGCACGAGGCGCCGGTGGTCTCGTTCCATACCTACGTCAACGCCGGGGCGGTGGATGATCCCGAAGGCAAGACCGGGCTGGCGCACATGTTCGAGCACATGGCGTTCAAGGGCACCGAGACCATCGGAACCAAGAACTGGCCGGAGGAGAAAAAGGCGCTGGCCGCGATCGAAGACGCGTACGACCGGCTCGACCAGGAGCATCGCAAGGGACCCCGCGCGGATCCTAAGAAGGTTGCGGCGCTCGAGTCGGATGTGAAAGCCGCTATCGAGAAGGCGGATTCGTACGTCATACCGAATCTCTATCCCACCATCATCGAGGAAAACGGCGGCGGCGGGTTGAACGCCGGCACCTCGTACGATTCAACGGAGTATTTCTACAACCTGCCCACCAACCGCGTGGAGCTGTGGTTCAACCTGGAATCAGGGCGCTTCTTGCACCCGGTATTTCGAGAGTTTTATAAAGAACGCGACGTGGTGATGGAAGAGCGCCGCATGCGCACGGAATCCAGCCCGCAAGGCAAGCTGTTCGAGACGCTGATGGCATCGTCGTTCGAGGCGCATCCCTACCGGCGGCCGCCGGTTGGCTGGTCGAGCGATATCCGGAACCTTCGCGTGCGCGATGCCGAAAAGTTCTACAAGACCTACTACGTGCCGGCGAACATTACCGTAGGGATCGTCGGCGATGTGGATCCGAAGCAGGTCCGGGATCTGGCCGAGAAGTATTTCGGCCGGTTGGCGGCCGGCCCCCTGCCGCCGCTGGTTCACACGGCGGAGCCGCAGCAGGAGGGCCCGCGGCAATCACAGGTGGAATCTCCAGCCCAGCCGTTTGATCTGATCGCGTACAAACGCCCCGACCAATACGACAAGAATGATCCGGTGTTTGACGTCATCAGCAGCATTCTGGCGGGCGGAAGAACAGGCATTCTGTACAAAGAAATGGTGCGTGACAAACAAATTTCACTTGCCGCGGGAGCGGAGGCGAGCGCTCCAGGAGCCAAATATCCGAACCTGTTTCTGCTTTATGCCTTCCCTTCCCTCGGGCACACCGTGGAGGACAACCGGAAAGCGCTGCATGAGATTCTGGAGCGCTTCAAAAAAGAAAAAGTGGACCCCGCAACCCTGGCTCGCGTGAAGACCAAGACGCGCGCTGCGCTGATCCGCCGCCTCGACAACAACGCCGGCCTGGCGGAGCTGCTTACCAGCTATTACGTCAACTACGGCGACTGGCGCAAGCTGTTCACCTCGCTCGACGACATCGACAAGGTGACGGCGGATGATGTGCAGCGCGTGGCGCAAAAGTATTTCATCACGAACGCGCGCACCGAGGCGTTCGATTTCCAGCCGGCGCAGGTTCCGGCGGCTGCGCAAGCGCCGCAATCGGCGGCCCCAGGAGAAAAGCAATGAAATGCATCGTCGCCCTCACGCTGCTCGTGGCGGCTACCGCGGTGGCTCAGCCGGCGGCCACACCCAAGGCGGCCGCGGCCATCATTCCCTCCTACAAAGAGCTGAAATATCCGGCGCTCAAGCCCATCAAGATTCCCGATGTGGCGACGTTCACGCTACCCAACGGGATGAAAGTCTACCTGCTGGAGAATCACGAGCTGCCGCTGGTGCGCGGCTCCGCGCTGGTGCGCACGGGCAACCTGTTCGATCCTCCGGACAAGGTGGGGCTCGCCGGCATAACCGGCACGGTGATGCGCAGCGGTGGCACGAAAGACAAAACCGGCGATCAGATCGACGAGCAGTTGGAGAATATCGCGGCCTCCGTGGAAAGCTCGATCGATGAGAGCTTCGGGCAAGCGTCGTTCTCCTGCCTGAAAGAAAACACCGACGAGGTGCTCGGCGTCTTTCACGATATTCTGACGGCGCCCGGCTTCCGGCAGGACAAGGTCGATCTGGCCAAGACGGAAACGCGCAGCGGGATCTCGCGGCGTAACGATGATCCCCACGGCATTGTGGAACGCGAGTTCAGTGATGCCGTTTACGGCAAGGACACCCCCTACGGCTGGCGCGAAGAATACGCCACCATCGACCGCATGTCTCGCGACGAGCTCGTACAGTTTTACCAGCGCTACTTTTTTCCGGCCAACGTGATGCTGGCGGTGATCGGCGACTTCTCGGCTGCCGACATGAAAGCCCGCCTCGAAAAACGATTCGCGGACTGGACGGTCCAGCAACCCTCCGTTCCGGCGTTTCCATCCGTAAGAAACAAGGCTGAGCCTGGCGTCTTTCTCGCCACCAAGACAGACGTTACGCAGACGTTCCTGACTATCGGACATCTGGGTGGCGAATTTCGCGATAAAGACTATCCGGCGCTGGAGGTCATGTCCGACATTCTGGGCGGCGGGTTCCACAGCCGGCTGCTCCAGCGGGTGCGCACCAAGCTCGGATACGCATACGAGATCTCGGCATTCTGGGGAGCGAATTACGACCATCCGGGGCTGTTCGAGATCTCCAGTAGCACCAAGTCCGCCAGCACTGCCGACACGATCAAGGTGATCGAAGAGGAAGTCGAGAAGATCCGCACCACTGAGGTGACCGCCGAGGAGTTGGAAAGCGCCAAGCAGACGGTGGCCAACAGTTTCGTATTCGCCTTCGATACTCCGTCCAAGACATTGAACCGCATGCTGCGGTACGACTACTACGGCTATCCTCGCGACTTCATCCACCAGTACCAGCGCGCCATCCAGGCGGTAACGCGAGCCGATGTGCTGCGCGTAGCCCGCGAACGCATCCAGCCCAAGAACCTGACTATCGTGGCGGTGGGAAATCCGCAGGAATTCGGCAAGCCCCTGGCAACCCTCGGGCTGCCGGTCGCGTCTATTGATTTGACGATTCCCGGGCCGCCCGGTGCGCCCAAGGTGGAAGCCTCGAAGACGGACGCCGCAAGCGCGGAGCGCGGCAAGAAGCTGTTAGAGCGGGTACAGCAGTCGGTGGGCGGGGCCGACAAGCTCGCCGCGATTCAGGATGTCACCGAAACCGTCGAGTTGAGCATGTCCACCATGCCCGCTGGAATGAAAGTGAAGCAGACCAATTTATGGGTCGCGCCCGATTTTTTTCGCCAGGAGAGCCAACTCCCCTTCGGCAAGGTCGTCGTTTATTCGGATGGCAAGAGCGGATGGATGTCCACGCCGCAGGGCGTGCGTCCGCTTCCCGGGGCCCAGTTGAAACAGGTGCGGGAGGAATTGTTCCGCCATTACTTTCGCCTGCTGCTGAGCGACCGCGAGGCGGACCGGACCGTGACTTCTCCCGAAGAAGGCGTCATCGAAATCAGCGATCAATCCGGGAATTCCGTGAAGCTGTTCATCGACGAGAAGACGGGTCTTCCAGTGAAAGAAGTGTATTCCACGGAGCAGCCCATGGGTCCGCCGGGCCCCATGGAAGAGATCTTCGACGATTTCGACCAGGCCGGCGGAATCAAAGCGCCGAAGAGGATCACCGTGAACCAGAACGGGAAGAAGTTTGCCGAGCTGACCGTCGAGGAATACAAACTCAATTCCGGCCTCAAATCTGAGGATCTCAGCAAGAAACCATGAAATCGGGCGGACTCCTGCTGGCGATCGTTATCGCCGTTTTTCCTGCCGGCGCTGAAACGAATTTCGAGCGCGGCAAGCGCGTGGCGGACGAGGCCGTGCAGGCGCTCGGCGGAGAGAGCTTTCTCCAGATGCAGGATCGCATCGAGAGCGGGCGCGCTTACTCCTTCTATCGCGAGCAATTGAACGGCCTGTCCCTGGCCAAGATCTACACACGGTACCTGAACCGGCCCGAGCCGCCGGTGCCCGATTTTCTAGGCGTCCGTGAGCGCCAGGCATTCGGGAAAAAAGAACAGAGCGCTGTCATCCTGGCGGACGGCGAGGGGTACGATATCTCGTTTCGCGGAGCTCGGCCGCTGGCAGACGAGCGGATGGAGCGATTCAAAGAGAGCACGCTTCGCAACGTTCTCTACATTCTCCGCATGCGCCTCGGCGAGCCGGGTCTGATCTTCGAATCGCGCGGCGCCGATGTGGTGGAAAACTTATCGGTCGACATCGTGGATATCACCGACTCCGCCAACCGCGTGGTAACGGTCTACTTCAGCCGGGTTACTCACCTGCCGCTCAAACAGGTCACCTACCGCCGCGACTTGCAGAGCAATGAGCGCGTGGAGGAAGTTACCCGTTTCACGAAATATCGCGACGTGGGCGGCGGAGTGATGTGGCCTTATGATATTCAACGCGAGCGCGACGGAGAAAAGATCTACCAGATGTACGCGGACTCGGTGGTGGTCAACAAGGGCCTGACCGACAACTTGTTCACGCTGCCGGCCAACATGAAGATTCTAAAAAAAGTGAAGTGACCGGCCGGAACAGTTATTGGGCGCCCGCCGGGAACTCCATCTCCACGAGCAGACCCGGATGCATGTTGCGGGCGTGCATCTTCCCCTTATGCAGATCCACGGCGCGCCGTGCAATGGCCAGTCCCAGCCCCACTCCACCGCTATCGCGGTTGCGATCCCCTTCGACGCGATAAAACGGATCGAAGATCCGGCTGAGCGCCTCTTCAGGCACACCCGGTCCGTAGTCGCGCACCTGAATTCGCGCTACCGCGCCACCGGGCACCAGATGCACCTCAACCGCCGTTTCGCGCGGCGCATAACGAATGGCATTGCGAATCACGTTCTCAGCAGCTCGCCGCAGCAGCTCCGCATCGCCGGACACCGTCACCGGGCCCGGCGCATCCAATTTGAGCGATGAACCGCGGACCGCGGCCTCGATCGAACAGTCACTGACTACCGCGGCCAGCAAATCGTCCAGACGCACGGGTTGCGCGCGGAGAGCCTGTGGGTCCACCTCAATACGCGTGGCCTGCAGCAGTTCGCCCACCAGCGCGTTCAGCCGGTCGGATTCCTTTTGAATGCGATCGAGCGCCGCATCGCGATTCTCGCCGGAGCGTGCCAGCTCGGTGGCGACGTTCAGCCGCGCCAGAGGCGAACGCAGCTCGTGTGAAATATCCAACAGGAGCCGGCGCTCGGAGGCCACCAGCTTTTGAATACGCTCGGCCATCTGGTCGAAGGTGCGGGCGAGGTGGCCCAACTCGTCGCGCCGCGTCGATCCCGCGCGCGCTGATAAATCTCCCTGCCCGAATCGCTCGAGCGCGGTCTGCAGCTTACGCAGCGGCCGCGTCAGGTACCGGGCAAGCAGGTAGTAGAGCAACACCACCCCACCCAGCACGTATACTTGCCCTGCGGGAAAACTCCCTTGCGTCAGGGCCTCCCCCGGGATCGTGAGGATGAACCAATACCGCCCGTTTTCTGTCTTGCGCGCCACCACCGCGCGATTGTGGGGCCAAAATGGCCGCACACGGCCGGCTGCGATCAGCTCCGAGCGATCCTCACCGGTCACAAGATCACGGCCCTTGGCGTCGGCCAGCATCGCCTCGGACTGGAAAATTTCCTGTACACGCGCGAGATCCCAGCGAAGCGCGGCCACTCCCCCGGTCTCGTACGCCTCCACGGCTTCGCGCGCCTGGAACCGAATGGCGCGGGCCATGGGCGGCTGCCGCATAGGGTCGTTATAGTGCCTGACAGCGATCACGCTGAAGCCCATGAACGCAACCATCACCGTCGCGAGGAACCACAGCAGGATTTTCGCGAACAGCGACCTCACGTCGTCCCTTCCGACAGTTCGTCTGACGTGCGGCAGAACTGGTATCCCACGCCTCGGATCGTCTTGATCCGGGGCTGGCCGGTTTCCAGCTTCTTGCGCAAATGGCTGACGTGCATGTCGGCCGAGCGGTCAAACGCCGTCGCTTTGCGGTTGTAGAGGTGCTCCATCAGGTCGTCGCGCGAAATCACCTTGCCCGCGGAGCGCATCAGCAGCTCGAGAATATCGAACTCGAAAGTGGTCAGCTCGACTCTTCTGCCGTTGACCCACGCTTCTCTAGTCCCCGGATCGATACGCACGCCATTGACTTCGAGCGGACCTTCTTGCGACGGAGGCCGCTCCAGCCGCCGCAGAATCGCCCGAATGCGGGCCACCAGTTCGCGGGTGTTGAACGGCTTCGCCAGATAGTCGTCCGCTCCCATCTCCAGGCCCGCAATGCGATCCAGATCTTCACCGCGCGCGGTGAGCATGAGCACGGGGACGCGGCTTTCCGCGCGCAGGCGGCGCAGGATTTCAAATCCGTCGAGACCGGGCAGCATCACGTCCAGGATCACCAGATCGAATGTGCCGTCGAGAGCGCGATCGAGGCCGCGTTTGCCGTCGTGCTGGCACTCCGTCGAAAAGCCTTCCCGCGATAACAGTTCGTCCAGGAGCGTACAGAGCTCGGCATCGTCATCAATCAACAAGATCCGCACGGCTAAAATGTAGCACGCGGCAGGCGCCCGGAAAGCGCGCTTTACATTCATTTACAGGGTTGCCCAGAACCCTGGCCCGCGCAGTGCGTTTACCTATTCAGGAGGGATTGAACCCCAAATGAAAAACACAATGACTCGTTTTGCAACGATGGCCGCGCTCGCGTCCGGAATGATGTTCGCGCAGAGCCCGGCCCCGTCGAACCCGCCGCAACCGCCCGCGCAGCACCGCCAGTGGAACCGGGGGCAGATGTTCGAAAGGATGGCCACGAAACTGAATCTAACGGAGGATCAGACGCAGCAGGCGCGCTCCATTTGGCAAGCGGCGCGCACATCCTCGCGGCCTCTGGCCCAACAGCTCTTGCAGAGCCGGCATGCCCTGCGGGACGCGGCCAAGGCCGGCAAGTCCGACGCGGATATCGATCAGCTTTCCGCGAATGTCGGGAATCTTGCCGGTCAAATGGCGGCCATTCGCACCAAGGCGTTCGCCAAATTCTACGCTCTGTTGACGCCGGACCAGCGGACCCAGGCCGATCAAATGGCCGATCACGCCCGCAGCATGTTCATGGGTCGCCATGAGCGCGCCGGCGGCGCCGGGCAGTAACGCCAGCGGTTCGTGTCGGCGGGTGCCTCTCTCGCATGGGCTGGCGCTCGCCGCTACCTGGGTTCCTCGTCTCATATCCGATTTACGTTCGATCGAGCGTCGCAATCCGCGGCGCTGGCCCTGATCGCTTCGTGATACTCTTCCCTGGATAGTGCCCTCCGAAGAACAAGAGCGCATGGACGCGCTGAGCGAGGCGATTGTGCGTCTGCTCAAGCGCCAGGATCAGACTGAGCGGCGCATGGCCCGCATCGAAACGGCGCTGGGCATCGGGGAGACGGTCCTGCCGGCGGAGCCGCCGCGCCAGCCGGAACCGCCGCCACCCGTGGCAACCGAGACAGCCGCCGGACCACCACCGCCCCAGCCCGCGGCGGAGCAACCCGTTCCCCTACCTCCCGTTCAGCCGCACGCGCCCGCTTCGGACCGTCCCCGGGAATTCGAAACCCAGGTCGGCCTTACCTGGATCAGCCGCATCGGCGCAGTCACGCTGATCTTCTGTGTAGCGTTCATTTTCAAGTACGCCATCGACAATCAATGGATCGGCGAAACCGGGCGCATCATCCTCGGCATCCTGGCGGGCCTTGCCTGCGTTGCGGCCGGCGATCGCATCTGGCGCCGTGGCCACCAGACCTACGCGCAGGCCATCTCCGGGCTCGGCATCGCGATTCTGTATCTTTCGTTCTACGCGTCTTTCGCCTTCTATCACCTGCTACCGCAGAGCGCGCCCTTCGCCCTGATGACTCTCACGACAGCGCTCTCAGGCGCTCTGGCGCTGCGCTACGAGGCGCCCGCCATTGCGGTCCTCGGGCTCATTGGCGGATATCTGACGCCGGTACTGCTCTCGACAGGCGAGGACCGGCCGGTCATCTTCTTCAGCTATGTTCTCCTGCTCGATTTGGGCGCTCTCGCGCTGGCGCGCGCGCGCAAATGGCGGGCGTTCGAGTTCCTGGCTTTCGCGGCTACCGTGGTCCTCTACTCCGCCTGGGGAGCCACGCATTTTACGTCCGAAAAACAGATCGTGGCCGCCGTGTTTGCGCTTCTTTTCTACGCACTGTTCCTATTGGCAAACCACCCCGCGATTGCAATCGCGTCGCAGGTGCTGGTCACGGCGGCACTGGCGAGCATCTGGGATGCAAGGCCGTTTCCGTACCTGGCGACCACAACCGCAGTTGCAGCCGCCGGGTTGGTTGCAGCGGATCTGCAGAAGCGCACCGCGCTCGCACCCGTCGCTCTCGCCGCGTACTGGACCCTGTACGCCGTCTGGTATCGTTCGTTCCTTGGAACCGTTCCCATCGGCACGGTCCTTCCCCTTCTCACCGTGGCCTTCCTGTTCTTTTTTGTGTGGCCGCCGTGGCGCGCGCTGGCGCGCAAAGCCGAGCTGCGCACGCCGGAGTTTCTTGTCCTGTCGCTCAATGCCGTGGCATATTTTGCCGCCGCGTACAACCTGTTGGTGACCGATAACCGCGCATACCTGGGACTGTTTACCGTCGCGCTCGCCGGCTTGTATCTCGCCATGGGCATCGAGATGTGGCGGCAGTTGCCGGCGGCGACCCGCGACTCGCGGCCCGTGCTGCTCTCCCTGGGCGTGGCGCTCACGCTGCTCACCTTGGCGGCTCCCATCCAGTTCACGGGTTATCGCATCACGATCGGCTGGGCCGTCGAAGCAGCGGCGCTCACCTGGATTGGCAAGCGGGCAAGCAGCGGGCGGCTCACCATCGCCGCGCTATGCGTCTTCGCGCTCGTGCTGGTTCGTCTATGGGCAATCGATTCCTGGATCTACCTTGACGCACAGTACGTGACTCTCTGGAACGGCCGGTTCCTCACCTTTATGATCGCGGCAGCCGCGCTCTGGGGTTCGGCATACTGGCTCGGCAGCGGCCTCCGCGCGCTGGCGACCTACATCGCCGGGCACATAGTCCTCCTGTGGGGGCTGGGGCTCGAGGTAATGGGCTGGGCCGAGCGCACGGCCGCGCCCCAAAACGTAGCCAACCTTCAAAGCACCTCCGTTTCGATCCTGCTGGCCGTCTACGCTCTCGCGCTGATCGCGGCGGGCGTCGTGACCCGCACCTTGATCAACCGCATCCTCGGCCTCGGACTGATCGGGCTGGTGGTCGCGAAGCTGTATCTGTACGACGTCTGGCTGCTAGTCCGTATCTACCGCATCGCCGCGTTCGCCGCGCTGGGCGCGCTGCTGCTCATCACGTCCTATCTCTATTCCCGCTACCGGGAAAAAATCGAGGCCTGGTGGAAGGATGACCAAGCGGCTTCTTAGCCTCCTGCTTTTTCTTGCTCCCGCTATTCATGCGCTTGACACCGCGCGGTGGCAGTTTCAGGCCGCCATCCAGGTTCCACCCGGCTCCGCCGGCATAGCCTCCGTCAAGCTGATTCGTGACATCTACGTGCGCTCTCAAGCCGGCCTGGCCGATCTGCGTGTCGTGCGCGGCGGCGAAGAAATTCCGTACCTGATCGAAGTCCGCCGGGGCGCCGTCGAATTCCGCGAGATCGAGCCCGCGGTGACCGACCAGTCCGGGGTTCCGGGCCGCGGTCTTCAGTTGACGCTCGATCTCGGCCACCGCCTCAAACACAGCCGGATTCGGATCTCAACTGGAGAAACCAACTTCCGGCAGAAGGTGCGCATCGAGACCAGTAATGACGAACGTTCCTGGGCCATCGCACGCGACGACGGTTACGTCTTCGACTTTTCGCAGGGCGACCGGCACATGGCGTTGCTGACCGTGGACTACCCGGTTTCCACCATGCGCTATGTGCGGGTAACCGTGTTGGGATGGATGAAGACAGATGCGATCCGCCAGATCTGGTCGGCATATCGCAACGAGCATCCGGCGGAGCGCGAGGTCATGGCCACCGCAGTTCCCGAGCGCAGCGAAGATTCGAAAACGAAGTCGAGCATCCTGCTGGTGGATTTGAAGCAATCTGGCGTGCCGTATGATCGCGTCCGCCTGGAATCGGGCCCGCCGCACTACTTCCGGGCGGTTGAACTCGAGACGAGCACGGACGCCAAGGACTGGCGTTTTGTGGCCAGCGGCACGATCTACCAGACGGCGAGCGACAGCTCCCCCGGCTTGACATTCAGCGAACGCCACGACCGGTATCTGCGGCTGCACATTTTCAACGGCGATGATAAGCCGGTACCGGTCACGAGCATTGTGTTGGAAGCCACGATTCGCGTGCTCAAGTTTTCCCTCGCCGCTAGCACCGGCCCCTTCTTTCTTTTCACGGGAAACCCTGAGGCGAAGGCGTCGTCATACGACTTCGCCGCAGTTGTGGCGCGCGAGGCGCCGCAACCGGAAGTTGACGCGACTCTGCTCGCGCCATCCGCCAACCCCGGATATCGCCCGCCTCCGCCGGCGGTGAAGCCGTGGAGCGAGCGTTACCCGCAGTTGCTCTACGGGACTTTGGCGCTGGCCATCGTGGTGATGGGTTACATCACCGTTCGTTTTCTGCTGAAGGTGAAAAACGTGTCGGGTTGAGCCGTGACGCCGGGTGCTACTTCAGCGTCTTCAAGTACTCGACCATCGCTTCCGCGTCTTCGGCCTTCAGCTTGTAGGCGGGCATGGGCGGATCGGCGGCATGGCCGCTCGGTCCGAGGCCGGTTTTGAGGAATTCGGTGATCCCCTTCTCGCCCCACCGGTTCCACAGGCGGCTGCCAGGCGTCAGATCGGGGGAGGTCTTATGCCACTCCTTGACCGGCTGCATGGGCTGGAAATCGAGCACCGCGCCCTTCAGCCACTTCTCGCGGTCCAGTTGGCCATCCGCGCCACGCGGTGTGTGGCAGTCCTGGCATTTCGCCACTTCTTCCACCAGATACTTCCCACGCTCAGTTTGGTGGGAAGCCACGCTAGCCAACGGCAACGCAAAGAGGGTTGCAAGTATAGCCGGCAATGTTTTCATACAGTTCAATGTATCTTCGAGAATGCCTGATCGCAAATCCTGCAAATCGCCGGTTTGCCGGGGCGCGTCTGTTACAATATGTACAACTAAGTTCCCGGAGCCGGCTGCTACAGCTTTGACGAACGGGAAACGGGTGCCCCACGCGCTATGGATTTTGATCAGCTCCATACGTTTCTCGAGATCGTTCGCCTCAAGAGCTTTTCCAAGGCTGCACAAACGTGTTACCGCACCCAGCCGGCCATCAGCGCACAGATCCGCCAGCTCGAGCAGGAGTTGAAAACCGAGCTGTTTGAGCGGTTCGGCAGCCGCATTTCGCTCACCACCGCGGGAAGGCTGTTCGCCGGCTACGCCGAACAGATCCTCGAGCTGCGGCGCCGAGCCCAGGACGAGATCAATGAGCTGGAGCGCTTCCCCAAGGGCGAACTGGTGATCGCAGCTAACGAGGCGACGTGCATTTACGTGCTGCCACAAGTTTTTTCGGAATACAAGAAACTGTTTCCCGGCGTGCAGTTGCAGGTGGATCGTTCCTACGGAACGCACGTGGTGGAAGCCGTTACTGAAAATATTGCGGATTTCGGCCTCACGCAGTTGCCCATCCAGGAGAAGCGCGTGCAAGTGGTGGATATCTATCGCGACGAGATTCGCGTGATTGCTCCCGCCAAGCACGCCATCGCCGAACTGAGTTCGGCCACCTGCCACGATCTGGTTCCGTTTCCGCTATTGCTCCCGACATCCGGCACGACGCGAGCGCGCTTGAACACGTGGCTCGAGCCGGTTGAAGACCGCATTCAGGTGTCCATGGAGCTCGATTCCACGGAAATGATGAAACGCTTTACCATGGCGGGTCTTGGGCTGACATTCCTGGCGGCTTCGAATTGCCGGGAGGAGGTGGCCGCGGGCAAGCTGCGCGCGGTACCCATGGCTCCCGAGGCCATGGTGCGGCGCCTGGGCCTGATCTATCGGAAAGACAAGGCGCTGTCCAAGGCCGCCCTGGGATTCATTCAAGTGGTGCTGGAACAGTTTGGCGAACCGGCGGTTGAGAATAGAAAAGGACCGCGGGTCGCGGTATAGTGGCGAGGATGGCGATGCGTTGCGGAAAGTGCGGCGGCAATCTGGATGGCAATGCGGCGAATTGCCCGCGCTGCGGAGAACCGGCAGGGGTCCAACGGATTGCCGGAATGCTGAAGACGTCGACCATTCTCATTTCCGCGCAGAACACCGAAGGCGTCTACCGGTCAGTCGAGGACGTCCCGGAACCGCTGCGCAAGAAGCTGCTGCGTTCCACCAACAGTCTGAATTCGCGAACTCTCCTGATTGCCGACCGCCGCGGCCGGCAGGAGATCGCCCGCGCACTGAAGAAATTGCCGGCCACGTCTCAGCGGCGATTGTCAGATGCGCTGGCCGGCAAAACCCCACGGCCATCGTTCCCGAAGCCCACCGCGGCTCAAACCATCGGGATTCTACTGGCGGGAGGCGCGGGACTCGTGGCGTGGTTGATTCTTAGCCACAACTGGTAGGCCTGCCCGGCGCTACGCTTTCTTCGCGGGAGCCGCGCTCTCCAGGCCCATCTTATCGATCTCGTTAAAATAAACCCGCCGCTCCTGGTCCATACAGAGGTTGGAAAGAATCACGCCGATGGAATCGTTCAGGCCCACTTCGAGATCCGCGCGAGGCCGCTGGCCGTCGCGGCAGCAGTTGAAGAAGCTCTCCAGTTCCGTGTCCACGGGGTTGCGAGTCTCTTCCGGCACCATGACACCCTTGGTGTAGAGCCAGCGCCGGGCAAACTTCATCTCCCGGTCGATAAACGACTCTTTCCCGGTGAACTCGTCCCGCTCGGCAATAATGGGCAAGCCCTTCATGACCGCTCCGGCCACCATGGTCGCGCCGGCCTTCCAGTTCTCTTTCACCTCGCCGGCTTTGGTTACCTTCGGCTGGGGCGGCTCCTTGAACCACATGGCGATGGGCATCGCCTTGTCGTCGCCCACGGTGATCTCGACCGCGCCCTCGGTGCCCATGATGCACTCGCCCATCTCCGCGCGTGTGGCGTTGAAATAGGGCAGATGTGCGTTGGTGCTGATCGCGCTGTAGGTGAGCTTCTGGTTCTTCGGATACTTGTAAATGAGCTGGATGTTGTCGTAAATGTCGCGTCCGTCCTTGCGGACATCCAAGCCTCCCACGCCAATTACGTACTCGGGAGCCGAGCCGAACATCCAGTCCGCAACGTCAATCTGGTGCGAAGCCAACTCCGCCGAAAGGCCGCCGGAGTATTCGCGATAGAGACGCCAGTTCGCCATGCGCTGCTGCTGCGGATCGGGGTCGGGTTTCAAAACCCATCCCGGATTGCGATGCCACTGCGCATGCACGTGCGTCACCTGCCCGAGCACGCCCTTGTCCACCATGTCTTTTAGCAGCTGGTAATACTGGCTGTAGCGGCGCTGTAAGCCGACCTGCAGAATCTGCTTCGGCCGCGAATTCGCCAGCGCGCGCAAGGCGTGAACTTCTTCCGGCTTAAACACCAGGCTCTTTTCGCAGAATGTGTTTTTGCCGGCCTCCAATGTGTCCTTGGTAACCGGAAAGTGCATAAACAGCGGCGTCACCACAAAAACCGCGTCCACGTCTCGCTTGGCCAGCAGCTCCCGGTAGTCCTTGAACTTGTCGGGATTCGTACCGATCGTGGCGGCGCCCTTGTCCAGATGGTCCTGATTTATGTCGCACACCGCGACGCAGCGGCCGTTGTCGATTCCCTTCAAGTGTTTCAGGAGGTAGGATCCTCGGCTGCCCGTGCCGATCATGCCGTACTGCACCTGGCTGTTCGCGGCTTTGACGGTCTGAATCGCAGGCGCGCCTTCCAATTTGCGGGCGGCGGCCAAAACAGTCGCAGCCCCCGCGGCTTTCACCACATCGCGGCGGGTCAAATCCTTTTCCTGTGCCATATCGATCCCCTGCAGACTTGTATTGGAAAACGATTTCAGTCTATCCGGTTCCGAAGGGCGTTGACAACCCAACTGGCGGGACAGTGAGCTGGCGGGACGGTGAGCTGTGCCACGCTCTTGATATCTGAGAATGCAAGACATAGGATGTAGGTACAAAGGACGGGAATTCAGATGAGACTGTCTTTAATGACGCCGCTTCTGGTATTAACCGCCGTCGTTCTGTACGCGCAGCAGGCGATGCCGCGGATGACCAGCGTCGACCCAGACAGCGCCAAGGCGGGGGATATTTTGACGGTCACCGGGGAGCATTTAGACAAAGGCGAGGTGACGGAGCTGTATTTGACCGATGGCAAGAAGGACACCAAATGCCAAATGACCGAACAGAGTCCCACAGCGCTCAAGTTCAAGGTTCCGGATAAGGTCACGGCCGGACGTTTTGCGCTGATGGTTCTGACGGGTGGAAAAGATCCCAAGCTGATTGAGCAGCCGGTCAAAGTGACCATCGAATAGATCGCCGGCGCCAATGCCGCTCGACCTCGTTCCCATCCAGCGAAGATCCCTGTTGAAAGCCGCTGCCCTCACTATGTCTACTTCCTTTGCGTCGCCCAATCGGAAGCCCCACGTTGCGGTCATCGGCGCCGGCGCGTTCGGCGGCTGGACCGCTCTTCACCTGCTCCGAAACGGAGCCACGGTCACTTTACTGGATACCTGGGGACCGGGGAATTCCCGCGCCAGCTCCGGCGGTGAAACGCGCATCATTCGCGCGACCTATGGGCCGAGACGCCAGTACGTGGACATGGCGGTGAGGGCGCTTCAGTTGTGGAAGGAAAACGAGAAGCGCTGGAACTGCCGGCTATTCCATCGCACCGGCATGCTGTGGATGGCCGGCGCCGCAGACGAAACGGAAAGAGCTTCCCTGCCCCTGCTCCGCGAAGCCGGCGTGGAGTTTGACGAGCTAAGCGCGGCACAAGCCTCCAAGCGTTTTCCTCAAATCAATTTCGACAACGTCAAGTGGGCCATCTTTGAGAAGGACACCGGCTTTTTAACCGCGCGCCGCAACTGCCAGACGGTTCTCGAGCATTTTCTCGCCGAAGGCGGTGAATACCGCGAGACTTCGGTGACGCCGGGCGCTCTCCAAGGACGTGAGATGACCGCGGTCACGCTGTCTGACGGAAGCGGGCTTTCCGCCGATCAGTACGTCTTCGCCTGCGGTCCGTGGCTCGGCAAGATTTTGCCGGACGTGATCGGCGATCTGCTGCGTCCCACGCGCCAGGAGATATTCTTCTTTGGCGTGCCCGCCGGCGACCTGCGCTATTCGGAAGGTCAGATGCCGACCTGGATCGACCACGGTCAAGAACATCTGTATTACGGCGTGCCCGGCAATGAGTGGCGCGGGTTCAAGGCGGGCGACGATACGCGAGGCGTGAAATTCGATCCTACCAACAGCGACCGCACACCCTCTCCCGAAGCCATCCGCAACGTCCGCGAGCATGTCGAGTTTCGCTTCCCAGGCCTCAAGGGCGCGCCCTTGGTGGAAGCGCGCGTGTGCCAGTACGAGAATACGCCGGACGAGAATTTCATCATGGACCGCCATCCCGGCGCTCAAAATGCCTGGCTGCTCGGAGGCGGATCGGGTCACGGCTACAAGCACGGTCCCGCTGTGGGCGAGATGATGGCCGCTTTCGTACTTGGCAAAAAACCGCTCGATCCGTTTTTCGAGTTAGCGCGCTTCAAGCGGTAACCGGTTCCTTCGGTCGCGGCTCGGTTTGCCGTCATGTTTTACTGGCGCGTTACAGCCGCACGCGGCGTTTTTCCACGGCGCTCTGATAACACGCACACGCGAGTTCCACCGAACGCAGCCCATCGAGCGCCGTGACCGGGGCCGCCCCACTGCCGAGCACCGCATCCACAAATCGCCGGTCCCCCTCGGCGAACCCCAGCTTGATTTCCGGCGCGACGTCGCGGTAGTCCTCGGTCCGCGTGGGAGCGTCCAGGCCGACCCGGTAGCGGACAAAGTCCATCTCCTGCGTCTCGATGGTGGCGTATTCTCCAAAAATCTCCAGGCGCTCATAGGGAAAGAACCAGCTCGCATCGGCCGACGTGACAAAGGTGGCGTGCATGCCGCTCTGGAATTCCACCAACATGGAGAAATCGTTCGGGCGGCCCATTCGCGCGTCGATGGACGCCACCTCGCCAAACTGGTGCCGCATCATATCGAACATGTGAATGGGCGTTTCGTAGAGAAAGCCGCCCGTGACTTTTTCGTCGGCGGTCCAGACCGGCTTCAATAGCTCGCCGCGATTCATCTTGATGTGGGCCGCATGCGGCGCCGCTGCTTGCGCCAGCTCCCGAACACGCTGGTACACATTCGCAAACCGCCGGTTGAACCCCACCTGGAAGACGGTCTTCGCGGCTCTGGCCGTTTCGAAAACCTTTTGCGCGGCTTCGAGAGTGGTGGCCATGGGCTTTTCGCAAAACACGTGTTTGCCGGCCGCCACCGCGCGCATCGCCAGCTCCGCGTGCAGCGTGTTGGGCGCGGTAATGTACACGGCGTCCGACTTAGCAAGCATCTCGTCGAAATCCGCCGTGGCCAGCGAGCCGGCCCGCGAAGGATCCGGATCAAAAAAGGACGTGATCTCCACGCGCGCGTCGCGCTTCAGGTTGGTCGTATGCACGCTGGCGATGTATCCATAACCGGCAAATCCGATTCGTAGCGCCACTGGCAAGCCTCCATCAGGGTGTGAGGACAGTTTAGCCCACTGCTATAATCGCGCAGGACTCCATATGAAACGCAAACTCCTGTTCGTGATTCCCCTGGTTTTGCTCATGTTGCTGACGCTGGCGCGCTGGTCGGGCGCGCAGCCCGCCGCCGATCCTCTCCTTGAAGGCTTCCGGCTGGTCGAAGTGGCATCCGTCGCCGATGCCGTCGAGCAGCTTTACGGACAGCGGGCGCACATGTCACATGAAATGCGGCCGCTGTTTACGACCAAGTTCGCCGGCCCGGCCTTGACCGTGCTGCTGAAAAAGGAAGAGCACAAAGAGGGCGCCAGCGCTTCGCAAGGAATGCTGGACGCCATTGACGCCGCGCCGCCGGGTTCGGTGTATGTCATGGTGCTCGAGGACGGAGCCGACATCGCCGGCATCGGCGCGATTATGGCCACGGCCATGAAGGTTCGCGGGATGACCGGCGCGATTGTGGACGCCGCCATCCGCGACACGCCGCAGATCAAGCGACTCCAGTTTCCGGTGTTCAGCGTGGGCATCGCGCCCTCCACGTCCATCAACCACTATCGCTTTGTTGGAACCAACGTACCGGTCACGTGCGCGGGTGTCCGCGTCAATCCCAACGACATCATCGTCGCCGACGAAGACGGAGTCGCCGTTGTGCCGCGCGCTCATGCCGAGGACGTGCTCAAGAAGGCTCAGCAGCTCGATAACACCGAGCACAGCATGATGCCGTTCATCGAGAAATTCCGATCCATCAAAGAGGCCGTGGCGAAGTTCGGTCGGATTTAGCCCGCCGGACTTCCATCGGGAATACTAAAATTTTCCCGCACCAGCGCGAGCGCTTCCTCCCGCGTTCGAATCCTGGATTCGAGCTGTTCGTCCTCGACCGCTGCGAGAATCCGTGCGAACGCCGGCCCCGGCTGATAGCCCGCGGCGATCAGATCCTGTCCCGTAATGAGCGGCGGCGGCTTCAATTCGCCCGGTGGCATCGCCTCCCACTTCTGTTTCATGAGCTCGTAATGCTCCAGATGGCCGTGGCTCGACAGGCAATCCAGGCGGTGCAGCTCCAGATGTTCCGGAAAATTTTCCAGCCGCAGAAACCGCTTCAGCGTGCTCTCTTTCATTTGCGGCACATCTTTGAACCGCATGTGATTCGCGATGAGCGCCGTCGCCTGGCGGATCTGATCGTTGGAAAATCGCAGGCGGTTCATGATGGCGGTGGCCATCTCCACGCCCTTCTCCACATGGCCGTCGAAGCGGATGCGCTCCGCCATGCGGAAGGTAGGCGGCTTGCCCACGTCGTGCAGCAGCGCGCCCATCGCCAGCGCGACGCTCGGATTCTGCAGCTTTTCGAGAAGCAGCAGCGTGTGAATCCACACGTCGCCCTCCGGGTGATATTCCGGCGGCTGCGCGACTCCTTTCATGGCCGCGACCTCAGGCAAAAGATCCGCCAGCAGCCCGGTTTCATCCAGCAGCTCGAAACCACGGCGCGCCCGTCCCTCGGTCAGAATACGAATCAGCTCGTCGCGAACCCGCTCCGCCGAAACTTTGAGAATCAGTTGATGCAGGCGCTGCATGGCCGCCTCGGTTCCGATTTCGATCTGATAGTCCAGCCGTGCGGCAAAACGCACGGCGCGCAGCAGGCGCAGATGATCCTCACGAAAGCGTGTCTCCGGATCTCCGATGGCACGCACCAGTCGATTCCGAAGGTCGTCGCGTCCGCCGACGAAGTCCAGCACCTCATCGTGGTCGGGATCGAGCAGCAGCGCGTTGATGGTGAAATCACGGCGCAGCACGTCCTGGCGGGGATCGGTCTCAAATTCCACGGAGACCGGATGGCGGCCATCGACGTACGTGTGATCGCTGCGGAACGTGGCCACTTCCACCTGCGCGCCAGAGGCCCGCACCAACACGACTCCGAAATGCGCGCCCACCAGGTCGGAGTCCGGAAACAGCGCGGTGATCTCCGCGGGCCGCGCGTCGGTCGCAACGTCGTAGTCTTTCGGCTGCCCACCGAGCAGCATGTCGCGCACGCAACCTCCGACAAAATACGCCTGGTGCCCGCTGGCTTTCAGCTTGGTGAGAATCTGCCGGGCTAATGCGAGGGGCTCCATAACGGGCGAACAGCGGCGGTTCCTTTGCGCCGATCGTATAGAATAGCTAATTTCCCATTATGCGAATTGCGTACACGGCCGCGCTCGTTCTCTGTTCGTCCCTCGCCTGGAGCCAGACCGGAGCGGATCTCGCGGACGGCCAAGCGACGTTCCGCGGCAACTGCGCGTTCTGCCACGGTCTCACGGGCGGAGGTGGGCGCGGGCCTATCCTGAATTCCGCGCGACTGGCTCACGGTTCCACCGATGCCGACATCAAGAACGTTATCAGCGCCGGCGTTCCCGGCACCTCCATGCCTGCCTTCGACTTCGACAAAGACGAGCTCGCTCGTTTGGTCGCTTACCTCCGGACGCTATCGGGATCCGCCGCCAAGGCGGCGCCGGTCGCGGGCGATCCCGTTCGGGGCCGAAAAGTCTACGAGCGCAGCGGTTGCGCCGGGTGCCATCGCATCGGCACGGAAGGCAGTGTTTACGGGCCGGAGCTGACCCGCATCGGCGCAGGCCGCTCGCCCGAGTACATCCGCGAGTCCATCGTCAACCCTTCCGCCGACATCCCGCAAGAGTACGGCGGGGTGACCGTAATCACGCGCGACGGCAAACGCATCACCGGCGTGCGGATCAATGAAGATACCTTCACCGTCCAGTTGCGCAATGCTTCGCAGAATTTTCAGATGTTCCAGAAGGACGAGGTGCAGCAGGTGATCCCGGAGACGAAATCGCTGATGCCGGCCTATAGTTCGCTCGACAAAGATGACATGCAGAACCTGCTGGCTTATCTGGATACGTTGCACGGCGATCTGAACGCGGGCGCCGCGGTGAAGAAAGCGGAGGGAATCCGATGAATCGCGTACTCTGTCTGTTCGCGCTGGCATCGCTCCTTCCGGCGCAGAGCGTCACCTTCGACCGGCTGGTCCATGCGTTAAGCGAACAGCAGAACTGGCTGACTTACTGGGGCGACTATAGCGCCGTCCGCCACCGTGATCTCAACCAGATCAACACTTCCAACGTCAAGAACCTCCGCGCCGACTGGATTTTCCAGACCGGACAAACCGGCTCGCTTGAAACCGTGCCGCTCGTAGTCGACGGTGTAATGTACCTGACGGCCGGCAACGGCTACGCCTACGCGCTCGATGCGCGCAGCGGCCGCCGGCTCTGGATGTACAAGCACGCGTTTCCGCCGGGCCGCAAAGCCAATGCGCCAAACCGCGGCTTTGCCATCCTGGGCAACCGCCTGTTCATGGTGACGCCGGACGCCAACGTGGTCGCGCTCGAAGCTCGCACCGGAAAACTCCTCTGGCAAACCGAGATGGCGGAGTTTCATAACGGCCAGTACACCGCCACGCTGGCCCCCATCGTCATCAAGGACAAAGTGATTGTCGGCATCTCCGGAGCGGAGCTTGGCATTCGCGGCTTCATTGACGCGTACGACACCGCCACAGGCAAGCGCGCCTGGCGCTTCTGGACCGTTCCCGCCAATGGCGAACCCGGCGGCGAGACCTGGCTGGCGGATTCTTGGAAGCGTGGCGGCGGGTCCACGTGGATGACTGGCACCTACGATCCGCGGCTCAACACGCTTTACTGGGGAGTGGGAAATCCGGGACCGGACCTGGACGGCTATGTCCGCAAGGGAGACAACCTCTATACCTGTTCGCTGGTGGCGCTCGATCCGGATATTGGAAAGCTCAAGTGGTATTTTCAGTTCACTCCCCACGACACGCACGACTGGGATGCCGCGGAAACTCCCATGCTGCTCGACCTCAACTGGAGAGGCCGCGAGCGGAAACTGGTGGTGCAGGCCAATCGCAATGCGTTCTTTTATGTCCTCGACCGCGAAACGGGCGAATTCCTGATGGGTAAGCCGTTCGCCCGGCAAAGTTGGGCGACCGAGTTGGACGCCAAAGGCCGGCCGCTCCTCATGAAGGACCAGGAGCCTTCGGTCGACGGCACTCGTCTCTGCCCCGGGCTTGCAGGCGCAGCCAACTGGATGGCGCCGTCATACAATCCCGAAACCAGGTTGTTTTATTTCGCGGTGCGCGAGCAGTGCGATGTGTACTACACCAACCCCCCGGTCTACATTGAAGGGCGGCCTTACTTCGGCAGTGTCTCGCGCGGTGTCACCGATGAGCCCGAGTGGGGATTGCTCAAAGCCCTCGATCCATTGACCGGCGAGACCAAGTGGGATTTCCGCTACTTTCACGCGCCCTGGGCCGGTACGCTCTCGACAGCCGGCGGCCTCATTTTCGCCGGTGACGCCGACGGCTATCTCATGGCCTTCGATGCCAAAACCGGCAAAAACTTGTGGAGGTTCAGCACCGGCACCGCGATCCAGAACTCGCCCATGACTTACATGGTGAACGGCCGGCAATATGTCACGATGCCGTCGGGATCGGCGGTAATGACATTCGCATTGCCGGTAGAATAGGGACTCGGTCATGGCGGAGTACCGCAAAATCCTTTACTCGCTCGATGGCCCCGTCGCGCGTCTCACCCTGAACCGGCCGGACAAACGCAACGCGCTCGACGCCGAGATGATTGCGGAGATCCGTCGCGCGCTGGCCGACTCCGCGGCGAACGCTGAAGTCCGCGTGGTGCTTCTCTCGGGCGCGGGCAAGGATTTCTGTGCGGGCGCCGACCTGGCCGCGCTGCACCAGATCGCCAACGCCACCGTGACGGAGAACGTGGCCGACGCCCGGCAGCTCGCCGACGTTTTCCTCGATATGCGGCGCCATCCCCGGCCGATCGTGGCAGCCGTTCGGGGCCGTGCGCTAGCGGGCGGGTGCGGCATCGCCACGGCAGCCGACATCATCCTCGCAACCGAGTCCGCGCAGTTTGGCTATCCCGAAGTCAAAATCGGTTTTGTGCCCGCGATGGTCATGGCCATCGTGCGCCGCTCCGTATCCGAGAAGCGCGCCTTCGAACTATTGACCGGCGGCGAAAGCTTTTCCGCCCGCACGGCGCTCGAAATCGGCATGATTAACCGCATTTTCCCGGACGCCTCATTCGACCAGGAAGTGCAATCCTACGCCGCGCAGCTCGCCGCCCGTTCGGCGTCAGCGCTGGCCTTGACCAAGAGCCTTCTGTATCAGATCGACGCCATGGCGTTCGAAGCCGCTCTGAGCGCGGGCGTCAACATCAACGCCATCGCGCGCCAGACTGACGACTGCCGCCACGGCATCGAGCAATTCCTGAAGAAACCCTGACGGCCCCTACTTCCTCTCGTACCTCCCCATGTACTGCACCTCTCCCAGCACGTGCCCGCGCAGCGCCCGGTCAATCTCCGCTCGCTTGGCGCCCGCCTTCAGCCCAAGCGAAGCCGCCTTCACCGCATACAGCTTAAAGAAATACCGGTGCGGCCCATGGCCTTTCGGCGGGCAAGGTCCGCCGTACCCCTGCTTGCCGAAATCGTTGCTGCCGTTCACGCCCAACTGGCCCGGCTTGTAACCTTGCGCCAGCGAGTGAACCGGCGCCGGAATGTCAAACAGCAGCCAGTGATTCCACGTACCCACCGGCGCATCCGGATCGTCGACGATCAGCGTGTAACTGGCGGTCTCCGCGGGCTCGCCCGACCACTCGACCGACGGCGAAAGATCGGCGCCTTCACACGTGTGCAGCTTGGGAATGACCGCGCCCTCATTGAACGCAGGAATAATCAGCTTGAACGCCATAAACCACCAGCGCGATTATATCCCGGTGGGGCGGACCCCCTGGTCCGCAGGCCGACGCCCTCGTCGGCCCTCCGCGTGACCTCCACCCCCTCCCGCCCGTCCAACCCTTACCCGCTCCTTGACTCGAAACGCCAGCGATTATATCTTGGGTTCACCCGCCATGCCTTTCGAGAGAGTAACGCCATGAACGCTATCGTTGTGCACCGCCTCTCGCTGTTACTTTTTGTTCCTGTTCTCTTCGCCGCTTCCATTCCTCCTTCGGGCGGCGACTGGCCCGACTGGCGCGGTCCCAACCGCGACGGTGTCTCCCGCGAAAAGAACCTGCCCGAAAAATGGTCGCTCTCCGGGCAGAACCTGGCGTGGAAAGCGCCTTACGGCGGCCGCTCCGCCCCCATCGTTGTCGGCGACCGCCTCTACCTTCAGAACACCGCCGGTAAAGGTGAGACCGAGCAGGAGCGCGTCTTGTGTTTCAACGCCGATACCGGCAAGCTGCTCTGGGAATATCGCTTCAATATTTTCCAGAGCGACGTGCCCGCGCACCGCGTGGGCTGGGCGTCGCCCGCGGCCGATCTCGAAACCGGCAACGTCTACGTCTTCGGCGTGAATGGAACGCTGCTCGCGCTCACTAAAGACGGCAAACCCATCTGGGAACGCTCGCTCGACGAAGAATTCGATCTGTTCACCACCCATGGCGGCCGCACGACATCCCCCGTCGTCGATGGCGATCTCGTCATCGTCAAAGCCGCCAGCTCCACCTGGGGCACGCAATCCAACCGCTCCATTCGCCTGATGGCCTTCGACAAGCGGACGGGTGAAACCGTGTGGGTCAGCACGCCCGGCGGCAGGCCCTTCGATACGGATTACTCGCAGCCCATCATTACGCGCATCAACGGAATGCGCCTGCTGATTACCGGCCTCGGCGACGGCGGCGTCCATGCGGTGAAAGTCTCGACCGGCGAACCCGTCTGGCACTTTCTGATGAGCAAGCGCGCCATCAATACCGCGCCGGTATTGAACGGAACCACGGTGCTCGCCTCTCACGGCCAGGAAAATCTCGAAGGCAACGAAATGGGAATGCTCGCCGCCATTGACGGCACGGCGAAGGGCACCATCCCCATGAACCAGGCCAAGTGGACCGTCAAGGGTTTCATCGGCGAATTCTCTTCCGGGGTCGTTGATGGCGACCGCTATTTGCAGGTGGACAACGGCTCCAACCTTTATGCGTTTGACGTCGTCACCGGGCGCCAGCTCTGGAAGCAGAACCTGGGAACGGTGCAAAAAGCTTCACCCGTTTTCGGCGACGGCAAAATCTACGTCGGAACCGAGACCGGGAAATTCTATATCCTCAGGCCTCACTCAGATCGCTGCGAGGTGCTGAGCGATGTGGAAATGCCCATCAACGAGACCGGCATCGTTAACGAAAGAGTTCCTGCGCCGATTGTGGCCTCCGCGGCGATTTCACGCGGTCGCGTTTATTTTGTCTCGAGCGACACGCTCTACGCCATCGGCAAGAAGTCGCACCCGGTCCCGCAAACCGCCGCCGCGGAAGAGCCGCCACCGCCGCCCGGGCAGCCGGCATGGGTTCAGGTGGTGCCAACAGAAGTCATTCTGACTTCCGGCCAAACCGCGAACTTTCGCGCGCGCCTCTTCGATGAACATGGGACATTTCTGCGCGAGGAGAAAGCCGCGTGGTCCCTCGCCGGTCTGAAAGGTTCGGTTGAAGACGGCAAGTTCACCGCCGCTGCGGACCCGGCGGGCCAGGCAGGTCTGGTGAAGGCAACCTTCGGCTCCATCACCGGCGAGGCGCGCGTGCGCGTCGTTCCACCGCTTCCGTGGAACGAGACGTTTGATTCCTACGCCGTGGGCGCCGTCCCTCCGCATTGGGTCGGCACCGTCGCTGGCCAGTACAAAGTCGCCGAGCTCGACGGCCAGAAGGTTCTCGCCAAGTCTCCCACCGAGACTCTGTTCAAGCGCATGCGCCTCTTTCTGGGCCCGACCAACTGGTCGAACTACACCGTAGAGGCCGATGTGCGCGCTCCGGAAAAACGCCGCCAGATGGGCGACGCCGGCGTCACCGCGCAGCGATACACTCTGGTGCTATTCGGGAACAACCAACAGCTCGAGATGAATTCCTGGCAGCCGGAAGTTGCCCGCCGCGTGGCCGTGCCGTTTTCCTGGAAGCCCGATACCTGGTATCACCTGAAGCTGCGCGTTGAGAATACCGCCGACGGCAAAACGCGCATTCGCGGAAAGGCATGGCCTACGGCGGAGAGCGAACCGGCCAACTGGCTGATCGACCGCGTAGACCCGATTCCCAACCGTCAAGGCAGTCCCGGCCTGTTCGGCGATGCCACCAACGGCGTGTTTTATGACAACCTGAAAGTGACGGCAAACTGATGAGCAAAAAAATGATCGCCGGAGCTCTGGCCGCAATCCCGGCAACGCTGTTCCTCGTGTGGGCTTCTGAGCCCAACGCCGGAGGCGACTGGCCCATGTGGGGCGGCACCGCCGACCGAAACATGGTCTCCGGCATGAAGAGCATCCCCACCACCTGGGATGTGAAAACCAAGAAGAACGTGAAATGGATGGCCGAACTCGGTTCGCAGAGTTACGGCAACCCCGTGGTCGCGGGCGGCCAGGTCTACGTCGGTACCAACAACGAGAGCACGAGGGACCCCGCGGTCAAAGGCGACAAGGGCGTGCTCATGGCCTTCCGCGAATCGGACGGCCAGTTCCTCTGGCAGGACACCAACGATAAGCTGCCATCCGGACGCGCCAACGATTGGCCGTTTCAGGGCGTCTGCTCTTCACCGCTCGTCGAGGGGGACCGCCTCTACTACGTCACCAATCGCTGCGAGATCCGCTGTCTCGACACGCACGGCGACGGCAACAAGCACGCCAAGCTCATCTGGAAGTTCGACATGATGGAAGAGGTCGGCTCTGAGCCGCACAACATGTCGAACTCGTCGCCCGTGTCCTACGGCAATCTGATTTACGTCAGCACCGCCAACGGTCAGGACGAAAGCCACGTCCATATTCCGTCGCCGCGCGCGCCCGCGGTCATCGCCGTCAACAAGAACACCGGCAAACTGGTTTGGGAGGACAATTCGGTCGGCGACCGCATCCTGCACGGGCAATGGTCGTCCGCCGCCGTCGGCAAGATAGGCGACGCGGTGCAAGTGGTGATCGGCCAGGGCGATGGCTGGGTACGCGGCTACGAAGCCGAGAGCGGCAAAAAACTCTGGGAGTTCGATTTAAATCCCAAGGATTCCGTGTGGCCCAAGACGCGCAACGAAGTCATTTCCACTCCGGTGATCTACGAGAACAAGGTTTTCATCGCCAACGGCCAGGACCCTGAACACGGCGAGGGCGTGGGCCATCTTTATGCCATCGACGCCACCAAACGCGGCGACATCACCGAATCCGGCCGCCTCTGGCATTACGACAAGATCCGCCGCTCCATTTCGACCGGTGCCATTTACAACGGCCTGCTGTTCTACTCCGATTTCAGCGGTTTTCTTCACTGCCTGGATGTGAACACCGGAAAGCCGTATTGGGTGCACGACATGCTGGCCGCCATCTGGAGTTCGCCCATGATCATCGACGGCAAAGTCTATCTCGCCGATGAAGACGGCGACGTAGCCGTTCTCGAAGCCAGCAAGGAAAAGAAGGTGATCAGCACAAACAACATGGGCAGCGCCGTCTATATGACCCCGGTGCCCGCCCACGGCACGCTGTTCATCGGCAACCGCAACCAGCTCTTCGCTATCGCCGAAACGAAGTGAGCCTAAAAACGGGGACTGGCTTCACCGTCCCAAGCCGCATCATCCGACAATGCGAAAAACGGGGACTGGCTTCACCGTCCCAAGCCGCATCATCCTGCGAATCACGCAGCCCTGTACGTCGGCGCGTGGACGGTGCTGCCTGTCCCCGTTTTTCTTCCCTGACGCGCCGAGATCTCCTCTTCACCCTCCCCGCCGCTGCGTGCCTCCGCGCCGCCGCTCCCACGCCTGATTCCTGGCCGCAATTCCGCGGCAACCCCCAGTTGACCGGCGTCGCGCCTTCTTCCCTTCCCGCAACTCTCAAGATGCTGTGGACCTACGAGGCCGGTGATTCCATCGAGTCCTCCGCCGCCATTGCAGATGGCGCAGTCTACGTCGGCTCGATGACGGCCGATCTCATCTCTCTCGAATTGGAGACGGGCAAACCGCGCTGGAAATATCACGTCGAGGAAGGCATCGAAGAGTCTTCGCCCGCCGTGCACGACGGCATGGTTTACGTCGGCGATCTTCCGGGCGTGCTGCATGCCGTGAACGCGGCCGACGGAAAGAAGCTCTGGACCTTCAAGACCGGCGCTGAAATCAAATCATCGCCCGTGGTCGTGGGTGACCGGCTGCTTGTGGGCTCGTACGACGGCAATCTCTACTGCCTGGCGGCGCGCACCGGGACGGTGCATTGGAAATTCACCACCAGCAGCTACGTGCACTGCACACCCGCGGTTTCCGAAGGCTTGGCCTTCATCGCCGGATGCGATGAAATGTTCCGCGCGATTCGCATCACCGACGGCAAAGAAATGTTTCACATCTCGTCGGGTGGCTACAACGCCGCTTCGCCCGCGATCGCCGGAAAAGCCGCATACTTCGGGAATTTCAACAACGAAGTGCTGGGCCTCAATCTCGCCACCCGCCGCGTTCTCTGGCGATATGAGCATCCCGAGCGGCACTTCCCGTTTTATTCGTCGCCCGCCGTCGCCGACGGGAAAGTCGTACTCGGCGGCCGCGACAAAATCATTCACTGCCTGAATGCCCGCACCGGCAAGGCGCTCTGGACCTTCACCACCAACGCGCGCGTCGATTGCTCGCCGGCTATTTCCGCCGGCCGCGCCTACGTCGGCTCGAACGACGGCCGCCTGTACGTCCTCGATCTCGCAACCGGAAAGAAGCTCTCCGAGTTCAACGCCGGCGGCCCCTTGTCCGCCTCCCCAGCCATCGCCCAAGGCAAACTCGTCATCGGCTCCCAAGACGGCAAACTGTTTTGCCTCGGTTAGCCGAGCGCCCGGGGACTGGCTCCACTGTCCCTAATCCCAACATTCGCAGCCTGACCGGACTGCCCACCGTGGACAGTGGTGCCTGTCCTCACCTTCCGCGTTAGAATCTACCCCATGACCCCAGCCGACGTGCGCCATCGCTTCCGCGGAGTTTTCGGCTTCCCCGTCACGCCTTTTCACAAGGACCTCTCGCTCGATCTCGACGCTCTTGCCCGCAATGTGGATGAAATGTCCCGCCATCCCTTCTGCGCCATGGTGGCAGCGGGCGGGACCGGAGAGATGTACTCGCTTACCGTCCCCGAGATTCTCGACGTGATTCGCGTCGCCGTCGAAGCAGCAGCCGGCCGAATGCCCGTAGTCGCAGGCGTGGGCTTCAACGCGGCCTTGGGAGCAGAGATCGCCCGCGGCGCCGAGCGGGCCGGCGCTTCTTGCCTGCTCGCGCTGCCACCTTATTATTCGAATGCGCCGGAAGAGGGGCTGTTCCACTACTACGAGGCGATCGGCCGTGCGAGCAACCTTCCGCTGATCGTCTATAGCCGCGATTGGGCGGTGTTCTCCCCGCAAATGGTGGCGCGGCTGGCCAATCGCCTCCCGTCGCTCGTGGGGTGGAAAGACGGCCAGGGCGATGCCCGCAAATACCAGCGCATCATGAGCTATGTGGGCGACCGCCTCGCCTGGTTCGGCGGCATCGGAGACGATTGCGTGCCCGCGTATTTCGCCATCGGCGTGCAGGCTTACACTTCAAGCATCTCCAACATCGCGCCCAGGCTTTCTTTGCAGTTGGCCGAAGCGGGCCTCACGCGGAATTTCGCCGAGCTCGACGGGCTCATGCACCGCTACGTCCACCCGCTCTATGCGATCCGCGACCGCATGCGCGGCTACGAAGTCGCGGTCATGAAAACCGCCATGGAGATTTTGGGAATTCCGGCGGGTCCAGTGCGGCCGCCGCTTGTGAACTGCCTGGAACAACACGTGGAACAGATTCGCAAGCTGATGGAAGTGTACCGGGAGGTAATGGAAGAGAGGGAGTCCGGCGAATCGGCGGAACGCTCCCAGGCGGGAGCGGGAAGGAGGTCTCGGTAGGGCGTCGCGGGTGTAAAAACCGAAGGGGAACTAACGAGGACCGAAATCCCTCTTTGCACTAGACAATATGCCGGGACCCTTCTTCTTCATTCCACCGGACGAACACCTTGGTGAAAACAGGCGGAATATTCTCTTTGCCGCCGCGTCACCGCCGTATTCGTCTACTTGAGAAACCCGCTGGCTCCGCTGAAGCGCGAGCTGAGCTCGTCGTTGAGCGCATCATCGAGAGCCAGCAGTTTCCGCAGTTCCGGGCTCAGCCGCGCCTGCGCCTCTGGCGATAGCAGTTTTTTCTGATACTGCTGTTGCGGCTTGTCCCAGCGCGTGTAGAAGGCGTGCATGGCGCGCCGCTGGCCGCCGGTGCGGTTCGCCGTCGCCCCGTGCCACATATGGGCGTTCATGACCACCACGGTGCCCGCCTTGCCCGTGAGCAGCACCTCACCGGGATGGGGAGCCACCGGATCGGCCAGCGCGTCCTGGGGCAGCCGCCGCCACCGGTGGGAGCCCGGAACCATGCGGATGGCTCCGTTCTCGCGAGTGAAATCGTCCAGCATCCAGACCGAATTGCACACCCAGTAGCCGTGCTCGTCGGCGACGGCGCCGCTGTCGGCGTGGAGCGGTTGCGAACAATCGCTGAATGGATCCGCCGCGCGCACGTTCAGGCTGCTGAGCTTAAACCGCGGCCCCAGTACCTGTTCGACGCATGCGAGCACCTCCGGCATAGAGATGGCTCGCTCGAAGATCTCTCCTTTATTCACCAGGTTGGCAAGACGCCGCGCGTTGGGTTCCTGCTTGAACTCGGAGCCGGCGCGAGCGCCTTCCGCCTCGAACAACTCGTCGACGCGCCGGCGTAGCCCCTCCAGCAACGCTGCGCTCATCAAGCTATCGAGAACAAAGTACCCGACTTCTTCCAACTGTTGCCTTCCAGATCGAGCAGCTTCCGCTTCCATTCCAGTCCTCCGCCGAAGCCGACCAGACTTCCCGAGGCGCCGATCACCCGGTGGCAGGGCACGATGATCGGAATCGGGTTGCGCCCGTTTGCCGCCCCAACCGCGCGCACGGCCCGGGGAGCGCCGATCTGCCACGCGATTTCGGTATAACTGCGCGTTTCGCCGTACGGGATCGTCAACAGAGCGTTCCAAACCCGCTTTTGGAAATCCGTACCTATGAGTTCGAGTGGCACATCGAATTCCCTCAGATCGCCAGCGAAATAAAGACGAAGCTGGCGGATGACCTCGCGCATCACAGGAGAAGAGTGACTATTGACGCCGCGGGCTCCGAATTCAATGCGCCTGACGCCGGCCGGGCCGGTTTCGATCGAAAGGGAAAAGCCCTCGGAAACTTTAAAGTCACTCAATTCGTACATATTTCCAAGTGTTGCAGATTGTGTTTTTTTAATCCAGTTTGTTGCACGCGAGCGACTTGACACAACACAACCTGTTATAATCTATGGGTTTAAGCCCAGACAACCTCTATGCCGCTCAAGCCCATCGCCGCCAATAACGGCGCGGACAAGAAGATCTACCTGTTGAGGCCCCGCGGCTTTTGCGCTGGCGTCGTGCGGGCGATCGACGTGGTGAAAATCGCGCTGGACTTGTATGGCCCTCCGGTTTATGTGCGCAAGGAAATCGTGCATAACAAGCACGTAGTGGACGAACTGCGGGAGGCTGGCGCCATTTTCGTCGAGGAACTGCAGGAAGTGCCGCTGGGGGCGAGGGCGATCTTCAGCGCGCATGGAGTTTCTCCGGAAGTCAGGCGGGAAGCCAAAGTGAGGCAACTACAAGTCATCGACGCCACCTGCCCTTTGGTGACCAAGGTTCACCTGGAGGCGGTCAAGTTCGCTCGGGAAGGCTATACCATTGTCCTGATTGGCCATAAGGACCACGACGAAGTGATCGGCACGCTGGGCGAAGTGCCCGATCGAACGTTCCTGGTTTCCACGGTTGCGGATGTCGACAAACTGGCGGTGCCCGATCCGGCGCGAGTCTGCTATCTCACACAAACCACGCTGAGTCTGGATGAAACGCGCGATATCGTCATCCGTCTCAAAGAACGGTTCCCGTTGATTCAGGGCCCGCCCGCTCAGGATATCTGCTACGCCACCGAAAACCGCCAGATGGCGGTGAAGGCGGTGGCGGCGTTCTGCGATCTGCTGCTGGTAGTGGGATCGCAGAACAGCTCGAATTCGAAGCGGCTGGTGGAAGTTGGTGAGAACACCGGCGTGCGCTCGTTTCTGGTCAACGACTGGGGCGATGTAAACCAGGGCTGGCTGGAAGATGTGCGGAATGTGGCGATTACGGCCGGGGCATCGGCTCCGGAACACCTGGTAGATCAGTTGATTGCGTCGTTGAAAGACCACGGCTTCCATCGGTTGGAGGAAGTGGAACTGGTGGAGGAAGATGTACGATTTTCGCTGCCTGGCGAATTAGGGCATGCGGCTTCTGCTCTGACGACAATTTCTACAAGATGACTCCGACATTAGCGATCACAGAAAGTCTGGTTCGAGCCATTCCCGCAGCCGTGCAACGGGCCGCGGCGAATCTGGTGGCGCGACAAGACGCGCGCGGCTATTGGTGCGGGGAGCTGACCGCCGACACGACTCTCGAATCGGATTACATTCTCTTGCAGCTCTGGATGCATCCGCCGGTGGACGGGGTATGGAACCCACCCACCATGCCGCTGGTCCAGAAGGCGGCGCAATCGATTTTGTCGAGGCAACTCGCGGACGGCGGATTCAATATTTACCAGCAGGGTCCGACGGAAATCAGCGCGACGGTGAAGGCGTACTTCGCCCTGAAGCTGTCGGGCCTCTCGCCGGACGATTCCCGCATGGCACGGGCGCGTGAATGCATACTGGCGCGCGGCGGGCTGCAGGCCGCCAACAGCTACGTCAAGATCAATCTGAGCCTGTTCGATCTCTACCCCCGCGAGCACTGCCCCACGATTCCGCCGGAGCTGATGCTGCTGGGCAAGTTCATCTATCAGATGTCATCCTGGACGCGGGCGATTGTGATCTCACTCTCGATCGTCCACGCTCATCATCCGCGCCGTCCGGTGCCGGCGGGATTCTCGCTCGAAGAATTGTTCCTTCCGGGCGTGCCGCGCGGGTTCCAGGGCGACACGAAGTGGTTCACGTGGCGGAATCTGTTCCTGCGAATCGACCGCTTTTTGAAAGTGTGGGAACGCCGGGGCCCGCGAAGCATTCGCCAGAGAGCGCTTCGCTCCGCGGAGAAGTGGATGCTCGAACATCTGGAGCACTCCGACGGATTGGGCGCCATTTACCCGCCGATGATGTATGCCATCATGGCGCTGGATGTCCTGGGGTATCCCGAGAATCATCCGGCGCGGCTGGAAGCGATCCGGCAGTTCCAGCATTTGATGGTGGATGACGGAAGGCGGCCGCTGTTCTTCGAGCCCTGTTTTTCACCCATCTGGGACACCGGCATCGCCATGTACGCACTCGGCGAATCGGGTGTAGCACCGCCGCAGGCGCTGTCACGCGCGGCAAACTGGGTGCTGCAGAAAGAGATCCGGCGCGCGGGCGACTGGTCGGTCAAGTCGCCCAACACGACGCCATCGGGATGGGCTTTCGAGTTCAACAACGATTTCTATCCCGATATCGATGACACGGCCATGATTCTGCTGGCCCTCAGCCGCGCGCATGCCAGCGATCCGGCAGCCCAGCGCGCGACCGAGCAGCGCGCGCTGGCGTGGATCCTTGAAATGCAGTCAAGCGACGGCGGTTGGGCGGCATTCGACAAAGACAACAACTGGCAGTTCCTGAGCCACGTGCCGTTCGCCGATCACAACGCCATGCTCGATCCGACGTGCGCCGACATCACGGGGCGAGTACTCGAGTCATTGGGTGCGTTTGGTTACGATCGCGGGCATCCAGCGGTCCGTCGCGCCGTCGATCATCTGGTGCGGACGCAGGAGCCGGATGGAAGCTGGTACGGACGCTGGGGCGTGGCCTACATCTACGGCACGTGTTTCGCGTTGCGCGGACTACGCGCAGCCGGAGAAGACGACCGTGAAGCCCACGTGCTGCGCGCCGGCGAGTGGCTGCGTTCCATCCAAAATGCGGACGGCGGTTGGGGCGAAAGCTGCGCCAGTTACGATAACCACGGATTCACGCCCGCCCGAAGCACTCCTTCGCAAACCGCATGGGCGATCCTCGGCTTACTGGCCGGCGGCGATACGACCAGCCACAGCCTGCATCAAGGCATTGAATATCTGCTGGAGACACAGCGGCCGGACGGGTCGTGGAATGAAGAACTCTCCACGGGCACCGGGTTCCCGAAAGTTTTCTATCTCACGTACCATCTGTACAGGCTTTACTTCCCGCTGATGGCACTATCTGAATTCGGAAAACTGAAGAGTTCTCGATTGACGGAGCGTTCATGAGATTCCCGCTTTCCATGACGGCCGGCATGGCCCAGTACATCTTTAAGAACAAGATGCGGCCGAAGCCGGAGTGGCAGAAAACAGCAACGCCGAAGCCGGACGCGTCGAATCCTTTCCGTATCCTTCCCATGCGCGTGGCCGAGGGTGGGCGCCCGGAGCCTCACCCCATGATCAACAAGCGTTTCCCGATCGTGCTCATGCTGGAGCCGCTGCACGCCTGCAATCTCACGTGCACCGGATGCGGGCGGATTCGCGAGTACGAGGCGACCATCACCGAGCGGCTGCCGCTGGAAGAATGCCTGGCGGCGGTGGATGAATGCGGCGCGCCCATGGTATCGATATGCGGGGGCGAGCCCATGATGTACCCGCAGATCGGCGAGCTGGTGGCGGGCATCCTGGAGCGCAACCGGAACATTTACCTGTGCACCAACGGCATGTTCATCGTGAAGCGTCTCCATGAGTTCAAACCAGACCGCCGCTTCTTTTTCAACGTGCATCTGGACGGTCTCGAAAAGACGCACGACATCTGCGTGGAAAAGGAAGGCGTCTTCCGCGAGGCCATCGAAGGAATCAAGGCGGCTAAGAAAGCCGGTTTCATGGTGTGCACCAACACCACGGTCTACAAAGAAACCGACATGAAAGAGATCGAAGCGCTGTTCGAGTATCTCCAGCAGTTTGACGTCGACGGCCACCAGCTTTCCCCGGCCTACGGATACTCCGCGGTGAACGATCGCGAGATCTTTATGACGCGGGACGATATCCATGAGAAGTTCCGGGATGTCGACACGCTGTTTAAGCGGTTCCGGCTGAATCAGACGCCCATGTTTCTGGAGTTTCTGAAGGGCGACCGCGATCTGCCATGCACCGCCTGGGGTAACCCAACGTACAACATCAAGGGCTGGAAAGGCCCCTGCTATCTCATCACGGACGGGCATTACAAGACATTCGAAGCATTAATGACAGAGACGCCGTGGGAGAATTACGGCCACGGGAACGATCCGCGCTGCGAGCACTGCATGGTGCACTGCGGGTACGAACCGTCGGCCGCCTTGGGGATTAATTCAAAATTAGCCGACAGCTTTAAGATGCTGACGTGGGCGTTGAGGTGAGACGGTGATTCACCGCCGAGACGCAGAGGCGCCGGGAACTACTCATTCGTTCTCTGCATCTTTGCATCTCAGCCGTAAAGAATGAAGCCAACGCTGGTCACCGGGGCTTCGGGTTTTATTGGCTGGCACGTCGCGCGGTTGCTTACGGAGCGCGGTCACAAAGTCCGGGCGCTGGTTCGGCCAACGAGCAAGCTGCGGGAATTGGACGTTGAGCCGGTAACGGGTGATCTAAGGGATGCGGAATCGCTGGAACGAGCGGTAGCAGGATGCGGGCTGGTATTTCACGTCGCCGCCGATTACAGGCTCTGGTCAAGGGATTCGAACGAGTTGTACCGCTCGAATGTGGAGGGCACGCGCAATGTGCTGGAAGCGGCCCGGCGACATGGCGTCGAGCGGGTGGTTTATACCAGCACGGTGGGCTGCATCGGGGTGCCGCCCGGCGGAGTGGGTGATGAGAGCGTGCCGGTCACGCTCGAAGAAATGTCGGGCGCCTATAAACGCTCGAAGTTCCTGGCCGAGCGGGTAGCGCTGGAATTTGCGGCGTCCGGGTTTCCGGTTGTGGTGGTGAACCCTACAGCGCCGGTTGGAGACCACGATGTTAAGCCAACGCCCACGGGAAAAATCGTGCTGGATTTTTTGACAGATGCGATGCCGGCGTTTATCGAAACAGGCTTGAATCTGGTGGATGTGCGGGACACGGCGGAAGCGCACCTGCTGGCGTCGGACCGCGGCAGGCCAGGCGAACGCTATGTGGTGGGCTCGGAGAATCTGACCCTGGAGGAGATTCTTGGGAAGCTGGCGCGAATCACCGGCAAGTCAGCGCCGCGAGTGAAGCTTCCGTACGCCGTGGCTTACGCCGCGGGAGTGGTAACGACGGGTTGGGCTCGCGTGACCGGACATCCGCCGAAGGCGCCGCTCGATGCGGTGCGGATGGCGAAGAAGAAGATGTTCGTTTCGCATGATAAGGCGGCGCGCGAACTGGGTTTCAAACCCGGGCCGGTGGATCGGGCGCTCGAGCGCGCGGTGGAATGGTTTCGAGCCAACGGCTATTGCTAGCCGGCGCCGAAGCCCGCGAGTTCAGCGGAGTTTTGAAATTTTGCCGGAACGTAAAGGTGGTGGGATGGCCGGTGCACTGGGCGCGATCGGCGGAGATGAACGGCCAGGAAGTCTGGCTGGTGGCCAATGGAGCGGGCGCGGCCAGAGCGGCGCAGGCAGTTGAAGCGGCGCACGCGGCGGTCCGTTTGGATTTGATTTGCAGCATGGGATTTTGCGGCGCACTCGAAAACGATATGCAGGTGGGCGATATTTTTGTCGCTGAGCGGGTACAGGCGCGCGCCGGTGAATTTGCCGCGGCCCAGCCTCGCACGGCCCGGGCTTACCATACCGGCGTGCTCGCGTCCATCGATCGAGTGGCTCAAACCGCTACAGAGAAGGCTCAGCTCCGCAGGCGCGGCGCGTCAGCCGTGGAAATGGAGGCTGCGGGAGTGGCCGCCAAGGCCGCCGAGTTCGACTTGCCCTTCTACTGTGTCCGGTCTGTTACGGATCTGGCCCACGAGAGTTTTTCGTTCGATTTCAACGCGGCACTGCGCTCCGACGGCAGATTCGCTACAATGCAGTTAATTGCGGCTTCCTGCCGCCGGCCCTTGAGTTTGTTACCTGAATTACTGCGCCTCGGGCGCCGATCCTACATGGCCGCCCGCACATTAGGAGAATTTCTTGCCGACTGCCGATTTTGACATGGCGATTCCCGCGACCATGCACGCCGCCGTCTATAAGGGCGACAGCGTGGTTGCCGTGGAACAGGTACCTACGCCAGAAATCGGTATGGGCGAGTTACTGGTGCGCGTGGAAGCCTGCGGGGTCTGCCACACGGATCTCAAGAAGATCGAGTACAACCTGCTGGCTCCGCCGCGAATATTCGGACACGAGACGGCCGGCGTGGTGGCGCGTGTGGGCCGCGGCGTGCGCAACTTCAAGGCCGGCGACCGCGTGGTGGTGTTCCATCACATCCCGTGCGGCGCGTGCTTCTATTGCCGCAAGAAGCTCTACGCGCAGTGTCCCGTGTACAAGAAAGTTGGCGTGACGGCGGGTTTCGAACCGGCGGGCGGCGGATTCTCACAATACGTTCGGGTGATGGACTGGATCGTCGAGCGTGGCGTGGAAAAGATTCCCAGCGGGATTTCGTTCGAGCGCGCGTCGTTTGTCGAGCCGGTGAACACGTGCCTGAAGGCGGTAGTGCAATGCGCGCCGGAAGCGGGCGAAGTGGCGCTGGTGCTGGGCCAGGGGCCGATCGGGCTGCTGATGACCATGCTGGCACGCCGCGCGGGCGCGCGCGTGGTGACGACCGACATGATTCCCAGCCGCCGTGAGCTTTCGCTGCGCTGCGGCGCGGAGCAGTCGTTGGATCCGCACTCGGGCGATGTAGCCGGAGCAGTCGGATCGCTCACCGAGGGCCGCGGCGCCGATCTGGTGATTGTGGCCGCATCGGTCAAAGGCATTGTGGAAAATGCGGTGCGCTGGTCACGCGCGGGCGCGCGTATTCTGCTGTTCGCGCAAACTTCCGATGCCGAGCGCATCGATCTTTCCGGCGCCTCAATTTGCGTCGGCGAGCGCATCATCTTTGGCTCCTATAGTGCTTCGGTCGATTTACAGAAACAATCCGCGGAGCTGGTGTTCTCCGGCGAGCTGCCGGTGGATCTGCTTGTTTCCCACCAGCTTCCCCTGGCTAAGATAAGTTCAGCCTTTGATTTAGCGTTGCATCCTGACTCCCAATCATTGAAAATTATTCTTAAGCCACAGAGGTGGACTGAGTGAAAACCGAAATGATGGCTGCCGTGCTCTACGGCAAAGAACATTTACAGGTAGAGCCCGTGGCTGTTCCGAATATCGAGAAAGGCGACATTCTGGTTCGCGTCAAAGTTGCTTTGACGTGCGGCACGGATGTCAAAGTTTTTCGGCGCGGATACCACGCCCGCATGATCGTTCCCCCAGCCGTATTCGGCCACGAACTGGCCGGCGATGTTGTGAGAGTAGGGGCTGACGTAACCGCATTCGCGGCCGGCCAGCGTGTGGTCGCGGCCAATTCGGCCCCCTGCAACGAGTGTTACTTCTGCCGCCGCGGCCTTGAAAACCTTTGCGAGGACTTGCTGTTTAACAACGGCGCGTATGCGGAGTACATTCGGATTCCGTCGCGCATCGTGGAACGTAACACTTATGAAATCCCGGCGGAAGTGTCCTATCAGGACGCCGCGCTGGTAGAACCGCTGGCGTGCGTGCTGCGCGGTCTCGAGGAAACGGGAATTCGCGCCGGCGACACGCTGGGAATCATCGGCCTGGGACCCATCGGGCTGATGTTTGTGCGGCTGGCCAAGCTATACGGCGCGCGCGTCATCGCGATTGGACGCAGAAAGACACAGCTTGAGCGTGCACAGGCCGCCGGGGCCGACGAGCTGATCTCGACCGAACACGTATCGCGTCCGGCCGAGCAGGTTCGCAGGCTGACCAAAGGCCGCGGAGTGGATGTGGCCATTGAAGCCGTCGGCAATCCCGAGACTTGGCATTGGGCGGTGGACATGGTGCGGCGCGGCGGGACGGTCAATTTCTTCGGCGGCTGCCCCAATGAGAGCAAGGTGAGCCTGGACACTTCCCTGCTCCACTATTCCGAGATCACCTGCAAAGCCAGCTTCCATCACACGCCGTCGCACATTCGCAAAGCGCTCGACATCATCTGCAACGGCGATATCAGCGCGCGCGATTTCGTGAATCGTGAGGAGCCGCTCACCAACCTGCTGGAAGTGATGCGCCATCTGATGAGCCACAACGGCCACTTGAAGACGGCCATCTTCCCGTAAGAGTGGTGCCGCTCGCCCCCAAGGATTTCGTCCGCGATCCGGCGGCGATGGCCGCGCGTCCGACCCTTCCCGAAGCTCTGAGCTACACCCGCTGGCTGGCTACGCGCCACTACGAAAATTTCCACGTGGTGAGCTGGCTGTTGCCCAAACGCCTGCACCAGGATTTTTATAACGTCTACTCTTACTGCCGCTGGGCCGACGATTTGGGCGACGAGCTGGGCGATACAGCGGAGAGCCTGCGCCTGCTGGCGTGGTGGCGCGAGGGTTTGCAGGCCATGTACGGCGGCCGTGCGACTCACCCGGTGTTCGTGGCCCTGCAAGGCACCGTTCAGCGGTACTCCATTCCGCAACAGCCGTTCGATGATCTGATTGGCGCCTTCGTGCAGGACCAGACGGTGACGCGCTACCGGAATTGGGAGGAGCTGTTCGGCTATTGCCGCGGCTCGGCGAATCCCGTGGGTCGGCTGGTGCTGTATTTGTGCGGTTACTCGGATGCGGAGCGGCAACGGTTGTCGGATGCGACTTGTACCGCGCTGCAGCTTGCCAATTTCTGGCAGGATGTGACGGTGGATTGGGAGAAGGATCGCGTTTACATGCCGCTGGATGTGCTGGAGCGGAACGGGTCATCGGTGGAAGACATTGCGGCGCGCCGGGCCGGGCCGGGCTTTCGTGCCGCTATGCGCGACGTGGTTCAGCGGGCGCGCGAGTTGTTCCTCGAAGGACTGCCACTAGTCGGGATGGTGGACCGGCGGCTGGCGGTGGACATCGAGCTGTTCAGCCGCGGCGGGATGCGCGTGCTGGAGAAGATCGAAGCGCAGAATTACGATGTGCTGGCGCGGCGGCCCTCGATTTCGAAAACCGAGCGCGTGTGGCTGCTGCTGGGCACGCTGGCGCGCGTGGCGCTATCCCGGGCGGCGTGATGGCGACGCTAGGCGAATCGTACGACTTTTGCCGTGCGGTCGCCCGCCGGCGCGCGAGGAATTTCTACTACTCTTTCGTGCTGCTGCCTCGCGAGCAGCGCAACGCCATGTGCGCCATCTACGCGTTCATGCGCTATTGCGACGACCTGAGCGATGAGCCGGGCGCGTCGCAGGAACCGCTGGAACGCTGGCGCTGCGCGCTGGTGGATGCGCTGGGCGGCAAGTTTGATTCCTACCCGGCGTGGCCCGCGTTCTACGACACCGTTCAGCGATACCGCATCCCGCACGAGTACTTTTTTCAGATGATCGAGGGCGTGATGTCGGACCTCAGGCCGCGACGGGTGGCGACGTTCGAGGAGCTGTACAAGTACTGCTACCAGGTGGCGTCGGTGGTCGGGCTCTCGACCATTCACGTGTTTGGATTCGATTCGGCGGATGCCCTGCCGCTGGCGGAGAAGTGCGGAGTGGCGTTTCAGTTGACGAATATCCTGCGGGATATCTGCGAGGACGCGGGACGTGGGCGGGTGTATTTGCCGGCGGAGGATTTGGAGCGGTTCGGGGTGAATGAGCTATGCACAGGGGCGCCGTCGGAGGCATTCCGGCGGATGATGGCATTTGAGGCGGAACGGGCGCGTGGGTTTTATCGTGAGTCGCAGCCTCTGGTTGGCCTGGTGCATAAGCGCAGCCGGCCGGCGTTGCGGGCACTGATCGGAATCTATTCGCGGCTGCTGGAGCGGATTGTGGAGGGCGGGTTCGATGTTACCCGACGGGTGTCGTTGCCGGCGGCGGAGAAGGCGTGGATTGTGGTGAGGGCGTGGGCGGGGGGCTGAAGGGGGCGAAACGGGAAGGTCGGCGGAGGGTGATGCGAGCGCTTCAGTTCGCGGGCAAGTTTCTTCTGGTGTTGACAGGGATTATTGCCGCACTCTTGCTTTTCCGCATTTCGTTTGACTTTTCGCGATGGGTTGGGTTGCTTATCGTCGGAGTTTTCACGATCGTTCTGTACGTGACTGTTCATCGCTGGCTGAGGTGGCTTCCTGGTCTCCTGATTTTTGGTGTTATCAACTCACTGCTCGTGCTAGTGACCCACAAGGCTCCGACTAATCCTGGCCTAACCGTCTCGACGGGAGTCGCAGGTCTCTTGCTGGCCTTCTACGCTGTAGGTTGCTTAGTAGCGTTCTATTAGGGCGCTGCGCGTCTGTCCGCCGTGGATCGATGCGCCTGGCTGGTATATCTTTCCTGTATGATTTGGCCAGCGCTTGCTGCCCACAAAGGTGTCGTGAATGTGACATCCGATGTAACTTGGTCGGTGGGCGTTGGAGTGGCCACGCTCATTGCCGCATTTGCCACTCGGCGTATGTACGGGCGAAACGGGGACGGACACCAGCGTCCACGGTGAGGATGTTCGAGAAGTTTGCGACGGGCTGTGTTGGGGACGCGGGTGTCCGTCCCCATTTCGGGCTAGGCCGAAATCTGCGGATACACTTTCTTTATCGCCGCTACGATGTCTGTTGTCTCGCGCTCGGTGTACTTGGGATCTAACGACGGGCCGGCGAAGCGGCTGAGAATATCAAGCGTTCGCGGACAGCAGGCGGCGCCGTATTGAATCGACCGGCCGCGCTCGGAGGTGAACGACGGCCAGGCGGGATGCACGGTGCGCTTGTGCTCGATGTAGGGTTGAATGGGCAGGATGGCCGAGCCGCCGGGATGATCGACGGGAACGTTCTCGGCTTTCATGGCGGCGCGGAAATGTTCGCACTTCTCCTTGGTGGCGAAACCCAGGAAGATGGCTGAGCCGAGTTCGCCCGCCGGATCGGGCAAGTGGCGCAGCTTGATGCCGGGCAGGTCATGGATGCCGTCGTAGACGCGCCGCGCGTTGGCGCGCACGTCGGCGACGATGCGGTCGAGCTTGCGCAACTGCGCGACGAGCACGCCGCCGGTGAATTCGCTCATACGGAACTGGCCGCCCACGAAGGTGTCGCCCTTGGCGCCGCCCACCACTTTTTCATGCAAGGGGCGCAGGCTGCCCAGGTCGTGATAGCGGCTGGCGCGCTCGAAAAGCAGCGGGTCGTTGGTAACCACCGCGCCACCCTCGCCGGACGTGATGGTTTTGTTGAGCTGCAGGCTGTAAATGCCGATATCGGCGAGCGAGCCCACGGGCCGGCCCTTGTAGCTGGCGCCCACGGATTGCGCGCAATCCTCCAGCACGCGGATGTGATGGCGTCTGGCGATATCGAGAACGCGATCGAGATCCGCCGGGTTGCCTTGCAAATGAACCGCCATGATCAACTTCGTCTGCGGCGTGATTTTGCTTTCGATATCGTTCGGGTCGATGTTGAAGGACTCGTCGATCTCGGCGAACACGGGCAGCGCGCCGGCGAGCACGATGGCTTCGTAGCACGAATGCCAGGTCCAGGCGGGAAGAATCACTTCATCGCCGGGACCGATGCCAAGCGCGGCGACCGCGGTTTGGAGCGCAGCCGAGCCCGACGTCACGCCCAGCGCGTAGCGCGTCTTCATGCGCTGCGCCAGTTCCTTCTCGAAGGTTGCGACTTTCATGGGCGGCTCGCTGCCGGGGCCATACCAGCGGAAGGGGCGGCGGGTACGAACCACGTCGTTCAGCTCGCGCGTTTCTTCTTCGCCATAGTATTGGGTGCCGAAGAAATCGGCTTTGAGCGGCGTTTCGCGGACCGGTGTTCCGCCTTCGACCGCGAGTCTGGAAGTGTTGCCGGCCGCGCCAGCGGCGACCGCGGCTCCCGCGAGAAATGTTCGTCGATTCATGATGACGGCTCCTTTTTTGGAATACCCCACCCGAGTTGCATTCTACCGCTCTACAGCGTGGATGAAAACCCCGCTCCCTTTGGTCGCGGCTGGGTGTCGAAATGGGGACAGACCGCTGCGTCCACGGAGCGGGGGTCGCAAAAGGCTGTTATGCGCTGCGTCTGGGACGCAGTGGTCTGTCCCCATTTCACACTTCCAGCTACACTAAAAAGAAGTGTCTACACAAACCAGTATGCTGGCTAGCGCAGTGCGGGAGCGCACGGCCGGCGCTGCCTTGAGGGTCCTGGGGGCGATCAGTTTCTGCCACTTCCTGAACGACATGATGCAGTCGGTCGTGCCTGCGGTGTATCCGATCCTGAAGGCTTCCTACCGGCTCGATTTCGGGCAGATCGGGCTGATCACGTTGACATCGCAATTGACGGCATCACTCCTGCAGCCGGTGGTGGGGTTGTACACGGATCATCGCCCGACACCGTACTCCTTGTCGGCAGGAATGGGATTTACGCTGGTGGGCCTCTTCCTGCTGGCGATGGCGCCGAGCTTTGGCATGATTCTGCTCGCGGTGGCGCTCATCGGCATGGGATCCGCGGTCTTCCATCCGGAATCGTCGCGGGTGGCGCGCATGGCATCGGGCGGACAACACGGCCTGGCACAGTCGCTGTTTCAGGTCGGCGGAAACGCGGGGTCTTCGCTCGGGCCTTTGCTGGCGGCGTTCATCGTAGTTCCGGTGGGGCAACGCAGCATCGCGTGGTTTTCCCTCGCGGCCCTGGTGGCGATTGTGGTGCTTGTGCGCGTGGGCTCCTGGTACAAAGCGCGGCGGGCGGCCGCGGCGAAGTCACCGGCACTGCATCAGGAGCATCACGCGCGGCTGCCCCGGAAGAAAGTGGTGATCGCTCTCGCGGTTCTTATCGCGCTGGTTTTTTCCAAGTACTTCTACCTGGCGAGCCTGGTCAGCTACTACACGTTTTTTCTGATGAGCCGGTTTCACGTCTCGGTGCGCACGGCGCAGATCTATCTGTTCGTGTTCCTGGGCGCTGTGGCAGCGGGGACGATCATTGGCGGGCCGGTGGGCGACCGCATCGGGCGCAAGCCGGTGATCTGGTGCTCGATCCTGGGCGTTCTTCCATTCACCATGATATTGCCCTACGCCAACCTGTTCTGGACCGCGATTTTGACCGTCATCATCGGCCTGGTGTTGGCCTCAGCGTTCTCGGCCATCCTGGTTTATGCGCAGGATCTGGTTCCCGGCAAGGTGGGTACGATCTCCGGTATGTTTTTTGGACTGGCATTCGGGATGGCCGGCATCGGCGCGGCACTCATGGGAAACCTGGCGGACCGCACGAGCATCGAGTTCGTCTACCGGGTGTGCGCGTTTCTGCCCGTCATCGGCCTGCTCACGGCATTCCTGCCGAACCTGGAGCCGGCGAAGGCGCACGGGGGGCACAAATCCAGAGACTAGTGGCCGTTCCGCTTCCTGCGGTCGCGGCTCAGCAAACCCCAGATACTGAGCGGTGACCAAAGCACGGCGCGATCCCAGGAGCGAACAGCAGGCGCGGACTTCCGCTGGCACACCGCGTGCTGATAAGCTCAGTTTGCCCGGAGGTGGGTGGATGCTGCGCTGCTCTGTTGTATTCCTTGGCCTTGCCGCCGCGTGCGGGGCGGCTTCGCTCGATTGGCCGCAATTTGGCGGCCCGCATGGCGACTTCAAGTCGGATAGCAAAGGCCTGGCCAGTTCCTGGCCCGCCGCAGGACCGAGGAAGCTCTGGAGCCGGCCGCTAGGTGACGGTTACTCGGAAGTCTCAGTGTCCGGCGACGTCCTCTACACGATGTATCGAGTGGGCAACGACGAGATCGTGCTGGCGGCCGATGCATCCACGGGCAAGACGATCTGGGAGTATCGCTACGACGCGGCGTTTCGGCCGGGCATGGGGATGGAAAACGGATCAGGGCCGCACGCAACGCCATTGGTGACCAAGAACGGAGTTTACGCCATCGGCATCCTGGCGAATTTAGTGTGCCTGGACAAGAAGACCGGGAAATTGATCTGGTCGCACGATCTGGATCACGAGATCCATGGCACGGTTTTCGATCGCGGGTGGGCGCCTAGCCCCATCCCGTATAAGGGCTGGGTGATCATGAAGGTGGGCGGCGAAGGGCACTCGTTCATGGCGTTCGACCAGAAGACCGGCGCCGTGGCGTGGAAGACGGTGCAAAAGTTTACAAATGCGCCGGCCTCACCCCTCCTGATCCAGGTGGACGGCCAGGACCAGCTTGTGGCGCCGATGGCCGATGAGATTGTGGGGATCGACCCGAGCAACGGCTGGGTGCTCTGGACCTACCCGCACAGCACGAACTGGGGTCTCAATATCAGCACGCCGGTGTGGGGAGAAGACCATCTGCTGTTCGTCTCCTCGGCTTATAACGGAGGCAGCTGCGTAATCCGGCTCACGCGCACAGGCGGGAAGACGACGGCGGAGAAAATCTGGGAAAGCAACCGGATGCGCGTGCATTTTTCGACGGCCGTGCGGGTGGGCGACATGGTCTACGGGTCGAGCGGCGACTTCGGGCCGGCGCCGCTCACCGCGGTGGACGTGAAGACCGGCAAGATCGCATGGCAGGACCGCAGTTTCGCGAAAGCCAGCTTCGTGTACGCGGACGGCAAGTTTATTGTGGTGGATGAGGACGGCAACCTCGCTCTGGCGGATTTCACGCCGCAAGGGCTGAAGGTGGTCTCGCGCGCGGAACTGTTGCACAGCAATGCTTGGACGGCCCCATCGCTGGTGGGCAGCCGGCTTTACGTGCGGGACCGCAGTACGTTGATGGCGCTCGACCTGCGCTAAGACTAAGGCCGGCAACCGCTTGCTTCGGTCGCGGCTTGGTAAACGGCTGACCGGGCAGAGGGCTTAAAGCTAATGCGGATTCCTGCCGATTCAATCCTTGAGAGACGTGTACCCGAGGGTACGGCGATATGGAAAACGGGGAAAAGGCCAGCGTGCATCGCATCCTGATTGTCGACGATTCGCCGAAGGCTCGTCTGCTGATCGAATCGATGCTGAGAATCCAGGGATACAACGATCTCACCAGTGTCGAATCGGCCCGGCAGGCCTTCGACGTGCTGGGTCTGCAGCCTGGTGAGGAGCCCGGCGCAAACGATTTCGACCTCATCCTTATGGATCTGCTGATGCCGGAAGTGGACGGGCTGGAGGCCTGCCGCCGCATCAAATCGTCTCCGCAATTTGCGGACCTACCCCTGATCATGGTGACCGCGGAGGATTCCGCCGAGAGTGTCAAGGAGGCATTCGACGCCGGCGCCATCGACTATATAAAGAAGCCTGTGAACCGCGTGGAGCTGATGGCGCGAGTCAAGTCGGCGCTGCGGCTGAAGCAGGAGACGGATTGCCGCAAGGCCCGGGAACTGGAACTGGTGGTGCTGACCGAGAAGCTGCGGAAGCTCTCGATTGTGGATGGGTTGACGGGAATCGCCAACCGCCGCAACTTCGACGATGAGATAGCACGGGCCTGGCGCCGCGCGCAGCGCGAGTCTTCTTCCGTTGCCTTGATTATCGCGGATATCGATCATTTCAAGAGCTTCAATGACCGGTACGGCCACCTTGCGGGCGATGATTGCCTGCGGCGCGTGGCAGAGGTACTGGCGCTGAGCGTCAAACGGCCGTTCGATCTGGTGGCCCGATATGGCGGCGAGGAGTTCGCCGTACTGCTGCCTGATACGACCGAAGCGGGAGCCGAGCAGGTAGCCGAAGGAATGCGGAAGGCCGTCGAGGGCCTCAATATCGCTAACCCACACGCGAACGCTACCCGGCGGGTCACCATCAGCGCCGGGGTGGCGGCGGCAGTTCCGAACGCGGGATCGCAGCCTGCCGGCCTGATTGCCGTGGCGGATGGCTGCCTGTACCGTGCCAAGCGCGAGGGCCGCAATCGCGTAAGAAGCGCGACAACGGAGGTTTCTTGTGTCTGAAGGACAGAGGGTCATGCGAATTCTGGTGGTGGAGGATGCGGCGGCCAACCTGCTCCTCATCAAGTCGTATCTGAAGGATCCGGCGTTTGAAGTGGATGTCGCGCCGAACGGAGCGGTAGCCGTCGAGAAATTTCAATCGGGTGTGTACGATCTGGTGTTGATGGACCTTCAGATGCCCATCATGGATGGTTACACGGCCACGCGGAACATTCGTGCCTGGGAGGTGGAGCATCAGAAGCGGCCAACTCCCGTTCTGGCCCTCACCGCCAACGCCTTTGAGGAAGAAAGGCAGGCGAGCCGCGCCGCGGGATGCGATGCCCACCTGGTTAAGCCGATCCGCAAAGGGGAACTGCTGCAGGCCATTCGAACCCATATCCACGAGGGCAATTTTGCGCCCCTCCTCCCGAAGAGCCAACGGATCCCCATACGTGCGCCCGAGGGAATCGAAGAGGCCATCCCGCTCTTCCTCGAAAGCACGCGCGAAGACTTACAGGCCCTGTCCCAAGCTCTCGGAACCCTGGATTATTCCAGAATCCGGTTCATTGGACACGATTTGAAGGGGTCGGGCGGGGGCTACGGTTTCGACCAGCTCAGTGTCATCGGGAAGTCCATCGAGGAAGCCGCCAAGCGGTCTGACAGCGAAGAAGTGGGCAAACAGATCGCAGTGCTCACAGACTACCTGGACCGCGTGGACGTCATCATCGAATAGCCCACCTACCCCGGCTTGTTTTTCCCTCACTAACAAAAGTATCCTTCTGGTTACCGGTACGGAGGGAAACTTTGGATCGAATTATCCGCATGGTTGGTTTCGCGGTTTTGACCGTTGGCGCTTCCATGTGCGAGAACTGGCCTCAATGGCGCGGACCTTCGTTGAATGGAGTCAGCGACGAGAAGAACTTGCCGGTGCATTGGACCCGCGATGAGAACATTGCCTGGAAGCTGCCGCTGCCGGCGTGGAGCGGAGCCACACCCATCATCTGGGGAGAGCGGATCTTCCTCAACGTCGCCGATAAGGAGGACATCTCGCTTTGGTGCGTGGACCGGGCACGCGGAACGGTGGTGTGGAAGAAACACCTGGCGGGCGGCAACTTCAAGATTGGCAAACAGAACATGTCGTCGCCCTCGCCGGTGACCGACGGCGCCGGCGCCTACGTGATGACCGGGAACGGGATCGTCAAGGGATTTGATTTTTCCGGAAACGAGCTGTGGGCGCGCGATATTCAGAAAGACTACGGCCGCTTCGGACTCAACTGGGGCTACGGTTCGTCACCGCTGCTGTTTGAAGATGCGCTGTACATCCAGGTGTTGCACGGAATGAAAACGCACGATCCTTCCTACCTGCTGCGTATCGACAAGAAGACCGGCAAGACCATGTGGCGCGTGGAACGGCCTACGGATGCGGTGCACGAGTCTCCCGATTCCTACACCACGCCGGCCCTGCTGCGCTACGGCGGCAATGTGGAGATCGTGGTCAGCGGCGGCGACTGCGTTACCGGCCATGATCCGGCCACTGGAAAAGAACTGTGGCGCGGCAAGGGCTTCAATCCGCAGAAGGACCCGGCGTACCGCGTCATCGCATCGCCGGTGGTCAACGACGGCGTGATCTATACACCCACACGCGTGCGGCCCCTGCAGGCGTTTCGCGCCGGCGGGCGCGGCGACATCACCGAGACCCACAGGCTATGGGCCTCGCAGAATGGCCCCGACGTTCCGACTCCAGTGACGGATGGGACCTATTTCTATATCGTCAACGATCGAGGCATCGTGTGGTGCCTGGATGCCAAAACCGGAAAGGAAATCTGGGGGCCGCAGCGCATCCGGCACGGCACGTACAGCGCATCGCCAGTACTGGCGGACGGAAAGATCTACATCACCGATGAGGATGGCGTCACCACGGTCTTCAAGGCGGGTCCCAAGTTTGAAGGGCTCGCCGAAAATAATCTGGACGACTACACGCTCAGCTCCGTCGCTATCTCGCAAGGCCAGATTTTCCTGCGCACCGCGCAGTATCTCTACTGCATCGGCAAGCGGGCCACGCCATAGTGGGCTTCGCCTACGATCAGGTCCTTTACCCCGGCTTTCCTCTGGCACAGACGCATCCGGACCGGTTGGCGACCATTGCCGGCCTGTTGGGAATGAGGGCGCTGCCGCCCGATCGCTGCCGTGTCCTGGAGCTGGGATGCGGGGACGGCGGCAATCTGATCCCCATGGCGCTCGGGCTGCCGCAAAGCCAGTTCACCGGCATCGATCTCGCGGAACAAGCGGTGGCGCGAGGCCGGACCGTGATCCAGGCGCTGGGCCTGGAGAATATTTCGCTCCGGCAAATGGATCTCACGAAGGCCGGCGCGGATCTGGGCGAGTTCGACTATGTTCTCGCCCACGGCGTGTATTCGTGGGTTCCGCCGGAAGTGCGCGATGCTCTGCTCAGGATCTCGAGGGCGAATCTTGCGCCAGACGGAGTCGCCTACGTCAGCTACAACGCCTACCCGGGATTCCACCGGCGTGAGATGTTTCGCGGAATGATGCTTCACCATGTGCGCAGCGTGCGGGATCCGGCCGGCCGGTATCAGCAAGCGGTGCAACTGGTCGAAGATCTGGCAAAGTGCAAGCTCGACGGTGAACTGGCTCGTCTCCTGTTCGATGAGCAGTTGCAGCATCTCTCCGAGACGGCGCCGTGGGTCTTGTACCACGACGATCTTGCCGGCACGAATCGCGCGTTCTATTTCCATGAATTCGCGGCGGAAGCGCGGCGGCATCACTTGCAGTATCTGGCCGAAGCGGACTTCGTCGAAATGCAGGCGGAAACGGATCCCGAGCCGGTCGCGGAGGCTCTGGAACGATTCGCGGGAGGGGATGTTGTTGCCAGGGAGCAGTACCGGGATTTCATCAGAGGCCGCCGTTTCCGCCAGACCTTACTCTGCCGGGAGGAAGTGGTGCTCGACCGGAGCCTGCAGCCGGACCGGATCAAGGAGTTGTACATTGCGTCTGAAGCGCGTCCCGTCTCATCTCAGCCTGACCTGCGGGAGGGAGTAGCGGAGGAATTTCGCGGTCCGCGCGGCGCAGTGCTCGAAACCGACTCCGCGGTGGCGAAAATCGCTTTGTGCCGGCTGGCCGGCGTTTGGCCGCAGTCGATCCGGTTCTCTGATCTTGGCGCCGTCGGCGAGGCCGCGCGGTTGGCCGAGATTCTTTTTCAAGGATATCGAGTCGGACTGCTGGAGTTGCACACGCTCGCGCCGCAGTTTGCTGCGACCGCCGGGGATCATCCCGTAGCCAGCCCGCTTGCCCGGTTGCAGGCGCAGCAGGGAGCAGTGGTCACCACACTGCGGCACACGCTGATCGAGGTGGATGATGCGATCGACCGCCGCCTCCTTCAGTTGCTGGATGGCACGCGGAACCGCGAGGCGCTGCTCGAAGGAGTCAGAGGCGAAGAGATTGAGACACGGCTGGACCGGCTGGCAAAGGAAGCGCTGTTGCTAGGGTGATCTGTGGAGCGGACCCGAGGTCCGCTCCACAAGTCTCAGAACGTGTACAGCGGCGTGCCGGCGACCGGCTCGGCGGGCGCATCTCCGGCGCTCACCGGCTGCGCTTCGGAGACCGGGCGATAGAAAATGCCCGTGTCACCGAGGTAGACCTCGAGGTCCGAGGGCCGCGGCAGCGAGCCCTGGATCAGAGATTCCGACAGCGGGTCTTCGATGTACTTCTGCAGAGCGCGGCGCAGCGGGCGTGCGCCATAACTGCGGTCCGCGCAGGTCTTTTCCAGAATATATTTGGCGGCATCCGTGGTCAGGCGAATTTTGATCTGCTTGGCCACCAGATTCCCGTTGATCTGTTCCACCATCAGGCCGATGATTTTGAGCAGATCGTCGTCGTTGAGCGACGTGAACAGAATGACTTCATCCAGCCGATTGAGGAATTCCGGGTTGAATGCCCGCTTCACCTCGCCGCGCACCATGTCCTCAACTTTCGACGGGATGCCTTCCGCCGACGGGACAGAGAAACCCAGATGCCCGCGCTTCTCGAGGAACCGCGCGCCCAGGTTCGAAGTCATGATGATGATGGCGTTTTTGAAATCGACGGTGTTGCCGAGGCCATCGGTCAACTGGCCGTCTTCAAACACCTGCAACAGGATGTTGTACACATCTGGGTGCGCCTTCTCGATTTCGTCCAGCAGGATGATGCAATAAGGCGACCGCTTCACGCGCTCGGTCAACTGCCCACCCTCTTCGTAGCCGACGTATCCGGGAGGCGAGCCGATCAACTTTGAGACCGAGTGCTTCTCCATAAACTCCGACATATCGAAGCGGATGAGAGTTTTCTCGCTGCCGAACAGGAACGCCGCCAGCGCACGCGCCACTTCGGTTTTGCCCACGCCCGTGGGCCCGAGGAACAGGAACGATCCAGCCGGCCGTGCGCTGGCTTTGAGGCCCGCGCGCGAGCGGCGGATGGCCCGCGCCAGCGCCGAGATGGCTTTCTCCTGGCTGATGATGCGCTTGTGCAGCTCCTCTTCGATGCGCAGGAGCTTGGTGATCTCCTCTTCCTTAATCGCCGTCATGGGCACGCCAGTCCAGCGCGCCACGACGTCTTCGATGTCGTCTTTGGTGACTATGCCGGTGGAAGTGTCATCCAGATTATATTTTTCTCGCAGCTGGCGCATGTTCTCGCGCTCTTTACGTTCCTCGTCGGAATAGAAGCGCGCCTTTTCGAACTCGTGGTTCGCGATGGCGTTCTCCATGCGGTGCACAATGAACTTGATGCGCTTCTGGATGTCCGCCAGGTCCGCGGGCAAGGTGGTCTGGCGCAGCTTCACGCGCGCGCCCGCTTCGTCGATCAGATCGATGGCTTTGTCGGGCAGGAAGCGATCCGGGATGTAGCGGTTGGAAGTGTACACCGCGGTCTCGATGGAATCGTCCGTATAGCCCACCGCGTGGAACTTCTCGTAGCGGTCTTTGATGCCGAACAGGATCTTGATGGCGTCGGCTTCGGTGGGCGGCGGAACTTTGACGGCCTGGAATCGGCGCTCAAGCGAACGGTCTTTTTCGATGGACTTGCGGTACTCCCCCGGCGTGGTGGCGCCGATGCACTGGATCTCGCCGCGCGAAAGAGCTGGTTTCAAAATGTTGGCGGCGTCGAGAGAGCCCTCGGCCGACCCCGCGCCCACCAGCGTATGCAGCTCATCGATGAAGATGATGGCGTTCTGATTCTCCATCAGCTCTTTCATGATGGTCTTCAGGCGCTCTTCAAACTGCCCACGGTACTTGGTGCCGGCAACGATCAGCGAAAGGTCCAGCGCCAGAATGCGTTTGTCGGCCAGGAACGAAGGCACATCGCCCTCTGCGATGCGCTGCGCCAGTCCTTCCACAATGGCGGTTTTTCCCACGCCAGGCTCACCGATCAGGACGGGATTGTTCTTGGTGCGGCGGCACAGGATCTGGACGACGCGCTCCAGTTCGTAATCCCGGCCAATCAGCGGATCGAGCGAATTATCGACGGCGGCCTGCGTCAGGTCGCGGCTGAACTCGGCCAGCAACGAACTCTCTTTGGGCCGGTTGGAAGTGACTTTTTCGGATGAGGCGCGTGCGAGTTCCTCGCGAATGGCGGAAAGCCGGAGCCCGCGTTCATGCAGAATCTCCGCCGCAAAGCACTTCTCTTCCCGCAACAGGCCGAGCAGCAAATGCTCGGTGCCGATGTGCTTGTGGCTGAGCCGCTCGGCTTCCTCGGCTCCGTAGGCCAGAACGCGCTTGCACTCATGGCTCAGTGGGAGATCGACCGAAGTCGACACTTTTTCCCGAATGGTGGTGTGACCCTCGATCTGTTTGCGGATCGATTCCACGGCCGCATGGGAACGAAGAAAACGATTTGCCAGGGTTTTGTCTTCGCGAAGCAATCCCAGCAGCAGGTGCTCGGTCTCTATAAATGGGCTTCCAAACTGGCTCGCTTCGTAGCGCGCGAAGAAAATCACCCGTCGAGCCTTCTCGGTATAGCGTTCAAACATACTGGGTAGCGCCCCCGCCGTTTATGAAAAAGATCCCTCTACTTAAGATACTCCGGGTTCGACTCCGGATGCATGGGCGGCGACCCCGCCAGGGTCCCCCCTTCCAGCTTCAATACGCGATCACATCTCTGAGCAAATGACAAATTGTGTGTGACAAAAATCGAGGTAAGCTGATGCGAACGGTGCAGGGCAGTCAGGAGATCAAAGATCATCTCTCCGGTCCTGAGATCCAGATTTCCGGTCGGCTCGTCGGCCAGCAGGACCGAAGGATTGGCGACCAAGGCACGGGCGAGTGCAACCCTTTGCTGTTCTCCCCCGGACAACTCTCCCGCACGATGCCCAACGCGTGCTGCAAGCCCAACCTCCTCCAACCTCGCCAGCGAAGCCGAGGCTGCCTCCGCGTGCGACCTGCCACGGATGAGCAATGGCATCATCACGTTCTCCAGAGCGGTAAACTCTGGCAACAAATAGTGAATCTGCCAAACGAACCCAATTTCACGGTTCCGGAAATCCGCCAGATCTGAATCCCCGAGCCCTGATATGTCCTTCGATTTGTAGTATATCGTACCGGTTGTTGGCCTGTCCAGACCGCCCAACAAATGGAGCAGTGTGGACTTCCCAGCGCCGGATTCGCCCACCAGCGCCAAGCGCTCGCCCTGAGCGACGGAGAAGTTCAGCCGGTCGAGAACCACCAGATCGTTCGTACCCGAGCGGTAGGTTTTTGTGAGGTTCTCGGCGCGAAACAGAGGAGTAGAACCGTTGGGAGTCACAGTACGCCTGCCTGCCGGAGAATCGGCTCGGCTTTCTGGCGGACGCGGGATGCAACCTCGTAGGGGTCGCCCTTCTGCAGGTGCGGGTGGAAAAGTTCGACGGAGAGAGGGCCCCGGTAGTTCTTCTCCGCGAGTTTGCTCAGAATGCGCACCAGCGGCGAAACGCCTTCGCCGGGAATATCGCGCGTGCCGTTGTCGAGCTGCTCTCTTGGAATGTCCGGCACGTCTTGAAAATGCACGTGATGAATTTCGCCGGGGTGGATCAGATCCAAATCCTCGAACTTACTAAGCCCGGCCCAGAAATGATAGCAATCGAGCATGGGCCGCACATTCGAGTGTGCCGCCTGGCGCGTCATCCGTAGCGCCGTGGGAAGCGTGCCAATGAAGGTAGAGCCGCGCATGAACTCGAGCATGGCGGTGATCCCCAGTGGCTTGACCATGTCGCCCACTTCGCGCAAGTTGTCAACGCCGCGCGCGTAGTCTTCATTTGTAAACTTTTCGGCTGTTCCGCAGGGGCAAACCATGCGATCGATCCCCAGCTCCGCGACGGTTGGGGCCGCACGCTTGAGATCTTCGAGGGCCTGCGGACGCCCGGCGTGTGGTTCGGCAAGTCCACGGACGCCCCCACAGGAGACCGCCGTCAAACCCAGGTCGGCGATCAGCCGTTTTGCGCCCGCCAGGCTGTCGCGTTTTGCGAACTCTTCGGCCATCGGCAGGATCACTTCGACGTAACGTATTCCGGCGCGCGCGTAACCCTCGAGCGAGGCCCGGAACGTCGAGCCTGCCGACGTGGTCTGATGCATGCACAGAGACATCCGGCTGGTGGTTGCGGACATTGGCAGCGCAGCGGAGGCAGCCAGCAAGTTTCGGCGCGAGAGCATGTGCTTAGGATATCGGTTTGAGGGCGCTGGAAGCAGCACGAGAGCAGTCTACGGCTGTCTGATCTCAAGACCCGGAGGGGCAAGAGCGAGAAAGTGTTTGACATTCCACGTCATCAAGAGTGACGCTTTCTCGTGCACGACGGTGGTGGCAATCAGCGCATCATAGATTCTGCCTCCGCCCAGATCGAGAGCCGCCAGCGAGCGGATGGCCAGCCAAGCCGTGTCTGGTGTGACGCCGGCAACTTCCACGTCTTTCAAGTACTGCGTCAGGATCTGCGCGGCGACCTGGGAAGGGATGTGGGTTGGGTAAGGCAGACGGGTCAGGACCGAGTAGCACTCCAGCAACGCGTGTATGGCGACGACGGGCCGTTCACCGCGGGCAAGCCGGGCGCGGTAATCCCGGGCGGTTTGTTCGTGATGCTGATGCCATTCGGCGATCAGTGGTATCAGATAACTCGTGTCGAGACCAAATTTCACCGGCACGGAGTTATTCCTAGACCTCGCGGTTGCGGACACGCTCGATCACTTCATTGACTTGCTCAACCGTGAGCGGCGGCGTACCGCGAGGGGCCCGCAGCACGAACGATGAGCCTTTGCGCACCATCTTCACCGGCTTTGTCGAAGGCTGAATCTGAATCTTGCCGTCCTGAAATTCGACCGTGACTTCGATGCCGGAAAACAGGCCGGCGAGTTCCCGGATGCGCTTGGGAATTACCACCCTCCCACCACGATCTATGGTTGTCTTCATGCCATAAGCATACCATTTTAATGGCACGAACGACGCGGCCGCCACCCGCCGTATTTCGGCATCCCTAATACAAACCTACTATTTAGCTGCGGCGCCTTGCGGTTGCATAATGTGAAGACATCACTTCATGAAGCGGGTCTTTTGGTGGATCTTGGGGTTAGTGTTGCCGACGGCTGCGTTTTGGCTGGTGTACGGCGCGAGCGCGGCGCGGCAGCAGCAGGATCTTCTTTGGCATTATCGCAATCTCGGCAAGGCGTTTTACGAGAACCCGACGACGCAGAAAGAGGCGGTCATCGAGTTCAAAAAAGCGCTCGATCTGTCGCCCGATTCCGCGCGTGAGCGGGTGAACTATGGGCTGGCTCTGCTGCGCGCCGGGCAGACTAAAGACGGTGTCGCGGCACTGGTCAAGGCGCAGCAGAAGGACCCCGCCATCCCGCATACCTGGTTCAACCTGGGTATTGTTTACAAGAAGGACGGAGACTACGAGAAGGCCATCCAGCAGCTCGAAGGGATGGCGCAGCGGGTGCCCGACGAGCCGGTCACACACTACAACCTGGGCGTGCTGTACAAGCTGGCCGGCAAGCCGGCCGAGGGGCTGAAGCAACTGGAGATTGCGGAAAAACTGAATCCCAATCTGGCGGGTCCGCACTTTCAGCTCTTCAACCAGTACCGGCAGGCGGGGCGCGCCGAAGATTCAGCGCGCGAGCTGAAGATTTTCCAGGAGATCAAGAAACGCCAGGCGGGCGCCGCCGTGCCGGAAGACATGGAGTGGTGCTATTACGCGGAGATCTACGAAACCGTGGAGCCACAGCCGGCCGATGATCCGCCCGCTCAGCTCAAATTCGCCGACCGCAAGTTAGCGGATCATTTTGACCCGGCGACCGCAGGAATGGCGGTGCTCGATTTGCACGGCGACGGCCATGTGGATCTGGTCGCGTGGTCTGCGGAGGGCGTGCATCTCTACAAAGACGGCAAGACGGCACGCAGCAAGACCGGCCTCGAGGATTTGAAAAATGTCCGCGGCATCGCGCCGGGAGACTTCGACAACGATGGCCTGCCGGACCTTTGTGTGCTGACCGATTCGGGCGCTACGCTCTACCACAACCGGGGCGGAGTCTTCGAAAAGCATCCCGCGTCATTACCCGCCGGTTCATTCGAGAAGGCCGTGTGGATGGATTACGACCATGATGGCGACTTAGACCTTCTGCTGCTGGGTGCGCAATCCGCGCTGGTGGCGAACAACGGCGAGGCGGGCTTCAGCCATCAGACCGCGGAGTTTCCTTTTGTGTCCGGGCACGCGGTGGATGGCGCGATTTTTGCGGCGCGGCACGATACCGCCGCGAGCGATCTGGCGGTGGTGTATCAAGACCGCACGGGTGTCGTCTATCGCGACCGGCTTAACGGCAAGTACGAAGCGATTCCGCTGGATACCTTGCCGGCCGGCGCCACCGCGGTGCTGGCGGAGGATTTCAACAACGACAGTTTCCCGGATCTGGTCGCGGCGTCTTCGGCGGGCCTTAGCTTGATTGAGAACCGCGAGGGCAAGTTGCAGCCGGGGACAACTCTCGAGGCTAAGGGCCCGGCTGCGTTCGCCGACCTCGAAGACCGGGGCATCGGTGACCTCGTCACCGCAGGCGCGATTTACCGAAACCAGGGACAAGGCAAGCTGGAGCGCAAGGATTCCGCCGGATTGCCGGCGGCCTCCGCGATTGCGGCCGCAGATTTCAATGGCGATGGGCGACTGGACTTAGCGGTGATCGGCACAGATGGTTCCCTACACGTTTTCGAGAACCAGACTCTCACGCACCATAATTGGCTGCAAATCGCCATCAGCGGCGTGAAAAACCTGAAGCTGGCGCCGGGCGCAACCGTGGAAATCAAGACCGGAGCCAGTTATCAAAAGAAGATCTATCAGGGAGTGCCGCTCACTTTTGGCCTGGCCGGATACAAAGACGTTGATGCGGTGCGCATCACCTGGCCCAACGGCTTGATCCAGAACGAGGCGAAACAGCCCGTTACCACCGCCTTGAACTTTAAGGAAGCGCAGCGGCTCTCCGGATCCTGCCCCATGATCTTCGTCTGGAATGGGAAACGGTTTGAGTTCATCACCGATGTGCTGGGCGTGGCGCCGCTTGGCGCGAGTTTGGGCGACGGACAATATTTCCCGGTGGACCACCAGGAGTACGTGCAGATTCCGGGCGAATCGCTGGCCAAAAAAGACGGCAACTACGAGATCCGGATCACTGAGGAATTGCGTGAGGTTTCGTATCTGGATCACATCCAGTTGATCGCGGTGGATCATCCGGCGGGAACGGAAATTTTTACAAGTGAAAAATTCAAATCACCGCCATTCCCCGAGTTCCGGCTCTACGGCGCGAACCGGCGAATCTATCCGGTGGCCGCTCACGACTCGGCGGGCCGCGACGTACTTGCACGCCTACTGAAGCGCGATCGCGTGTACCCGGATGGCTTCCGGCGCGATTCCAACGGAGTTGCGGAGTTGCACCACCTCGATCTCGATTTCGGCAACACCGCGCGTGATGGCGCCGCCGTGTTGATTTTGAACGGCTGGGTGGATTGGGCGGATGGCAGCACGTTCCGCCGGGCATCTCAGGAATCAAAAAGCGGATTGGTTCTGCCGTATCTGCAGGTCAGGGACGCAAACGGCGCCTGGAAGACGGTCATCGAAGATATGGGCATTCCAGCCGGAAAGCCGAAGATCATCGCCGTGGATCTCAGCGGCAGGTGGCTTTCGGCTTCGCGAGAAGTGCGCATTGTCACCAATCTGTGCGTGTACTGGGACGAGATCTTCCTCAGCGAGAACGCCCGTGAGCCGCAGGCGCAAATGACGCGGGTGGACGCGACTTCCGCGGATCTGCATTTCCGCGGATTCTCCAAACCAAGAATCGATCCCGAGCGCAAACAGCCCGAGGCGTTCGACTACCAGACCTGGATGCCGGTCTCGATGTGGAATCCGACACCCGGTTTGTACACGCGTTATGGGGATGTGCGGCGGCTGCTCGAATCCGTGGACGACCGGCTCGTGATCATGGGCTCCGGCGATGAACTTCGACTGCTGTTCCCTGCCCGGAGTTTGCCGGCTCTCCAATCGGGATGGAAGCGAGACTACCTGCTGCGTGTGGACGGCTGGGCCAAGGATGGAGATTACAACACGGCGTTCTCGCAATCCGTGGAGCCGTTGCCATTCCATGCCATGGCTTCGTACCCGTATCCGGCCGCTCAGCATTTTCCGGATGATGCGGAACACCGCGAATACCAGACGCATTACAACACCAGGCCGGCGCTACGGTTGATCCGTCCGCTCGCGGACGCAGCCGGCGGGAGCGGCAAATGAGTTCAGGCAAGCTGGTTCGGTGGACAGCGATCCTGTTTGTTGTTTTGCTGATCAACACCGCCTACATTGCGGCGTTCGCCTCGCCCACGATTTTCTACATGGGCAACGTGCTGGCGCATTTTGTGCTAGGCGTGATCCTCACGGTGGCGCTGCTGTTTCTCTTGCGGCGATTTCCCGTGGCGTCGGGATTTTTCCTGGTGGCGGCGGCGCTTGGAGTGTTCCTCGCAATACGCGGCAATACGCTCGATCACCGCTGGGCCCTGGTGGCGCACATCGCTGCGGCGATGATCGGCCTGATGGTTTTGGTCCCATTCGCCATGCGGCAGCCGCCCGCATTTCGCAAAGCATTTCAGGCTTCGCTCGCGCTGCTGGTAGCGTTTCCGCTCTCGACCACTCTTTATCGCAAAGTTTTCCCGAACTCCAGTGAGCGAATCCGCAACGATCTCACCGTTCCACTTTCTATGGAAGGTGAAGGCGGCGGGCCGAAATCGCCGTTCTTTCCGTCGTCGGCTCGCACGAACGTCGGCGGCATCATTCCAGCCAATTTCTTCATGGATTCGGCGCGGTGCGGCGAGTGCCACAAGGACATCTACGAGCAGTGGAAGAGTTCGGCTCATCACTTCGCGTCGTTCAACAACCAGTTCTACCGGAAGTCGATTGAGTACATGCAGTCGGTAGTGGGGACGCAGCCCAGCAAATGGTGCGCGGGCTGCCACGATCACGCCGTGTTCTTCAACGGTCGCTTCGAGCGCCCCATCAAGGATCAGATCGATACGCCGGAGGCGCGGGCCGGCTTGGCTTGCACATCGTGCCACTCGATCGTTCACGTCAACAGCTCGATGGGGAACGGCGATTTCACCATCGAATATCCGCCGCTGCACGAAGTGGCTACCAGCAGCAACAAATACATCCACGCCCTGGATTATTTCCTGACGTTTCTGAATCCCGGCCCGCACAAGAAATCGTTCTTGAAGCCGTTCATGCGCGGAGAATCGGCGGAGTTTTGCGCCGTCTGCCACAAGGTGCATCTGGATGTGCCGGTGAACAAGTACCGCTGGTTCCGAGGCTTCAACGATTACGACAACTGGCAGGCGAGTGGTGTTTCCGGACAGGGGGCGCGGTCGTTTTACTATCCGGCGAAAAGCCAGGTGTGCGCGGATTGCCACATGCCGCTGGTGCCGTCGCGCGATCCCGGCAACCACGATGGGATGGTTCACTCGCATCGTTTTCCCGCCGCCAATATGGCTCTCGCGTACGTGAATCATGACGAAGCGCAGATGAAAGCCACGGAACAATTTCTGAAGTCCGGCTTCATCACAGTAGATATTTTTGCTGTGTCGCCGGTGGAGAGCAAAGGCACTGAGATGCTCCGGCGCACCGGTGATATACCGCAGGCGATGTCGGGATTCGCGGTGGGCGAGGAGGCGGAAGCCGCTTCGACCGGCGTAATTCGCGAGGTCGGACAAATCGCCGCGCCTATCGATCATGCCGGCACCAAACTCCAACCTGGAAGCACGGCGCGCGTGGATGTGGTGGTGCGGACTCGAAAAATCGGCCATTTCTTTCCAGCGGGAACGGTGGACGCCTTCGACGTGTGGCTCGAACTTGAAGGCAAAGACGCTGACGGGCGCGTGATCTTCTGGAGCGGGCTAGTGCAGGACAACGGCAAAGGGCCGGTTGAGCCTGGCGCGCATTTCTATAAGTCGTATCAGCTCGATGGCGCGAGCAACCCCATCGACAAGCGGAATGCGTGGCAGGCGCGCAGCGTACTTTACGTCCGCCTGATTCCGCCGGGCGCGGCGGACGTAGCGCACTACCGCGTGAAGATTCCGAAAGACGCCAAGGGGCCGATCACTTTCACGGCGAAACTCAACTATCGCAAGTTCTCCTGGTACTACACGCAGTTCGTTTATGCAGGCGAGGCCAAGCCGGGGCAGGATCCGTCGCTGGTGAACGCATCGCAAAACAGCCTGGAGTATTCGTTCGATCCGGCAAACATCCCCAAGGATGTCTCGGGCGAAATCAAGGATCGCATTCCCGACCTGCCCATCATCACGCTGGCGGAGACGAAGGCGACCGTCGGATTGGGCGAGACAAACTGGGCGCCCGTGGTTGAGAAACAAGACCGCGAGCGCTGGAACGACTGGGGAATCGGCCTGCTGTTGCAGGGCGACCTGAAAGGCGCGGAGTACGCGTTCAAGAAAGTGACCGAGGCGGAACCGGAATATGCAGACGGCTGGCTGAATGTGGCGCGCGCGCTGGTCCAGGAAGGTGAGACCGACGCCGCAAAGCCGTACGTTGAAAAGGCTCTGGCTATCAATCCGAAACTCGGCCGCATTTATTTCTTCAAGGCCATGGTGCAGAAAGCCGACGGCGATTACGACGGCGCGCTGGCATCGCTGCGCACCGTCGAGTCGATGTATCCGCGCGATCGCGTGGCGCTCAATCAAATGGCGCGGATCCTGTTCCTGAAACGCCAGTATGCGGAGGCGATCCAGGTGCTGCAGCGCGTCTGCCTCGTCGACCCGGAAGATCTACAGATGCACTACACCATGATGCTTTGCTATCGAGGCCTGGGCGACCGCGAGAAGGCCGCGCGCGAGGAAGTGCTCTTCCGGCGCTTCAAGGCGGAAGAATCAGCGCAATCCATAACGGCGATCCGGCGGCGGCTGAGTCCCGAGGATAACAATGAGCGCCAGCAGATTCACGATCATGAGAGTGTGGCGCTGACGGGCGGTGCGAGATGAACCGACGCGGAGACGCCCGGAACCGATACGGCGACGCGGCGACGCGGCGAACCGGGGAAACACCCCGACGCGGCGCGATCCTTTTCGCAATTCCGGTGATTCTTGCGGCTGGGGCGGCCACGTTGCCGCAGAGTGAAATTCAGTTCAACGATGTGACCGAGCGGGCCGGAATTCGATTTACGCATAATAGCGGGCGTGCCGGGAAGAAGTTTCTGCCGGAGACGCTGGGCTCCGGTTGCGCCTTTTTCGATGCCGATGGCGACGGCTGGCCCGACATCCTGCTGCTCAACGGCAAAGACTGGTCGGCGCGGGGGCGCAAGTCGCTCAGCGCGCTTTATCGCAACAATCACGACGGCACCTTTACGAATATCATCACCGGAAGCGGCCTGGATATCGAGATGTATGCCATGGGCGTGGCCATTGGCGATTTCGATAATGACGGCCGCGATGACGTGTACGTCACCGCGCTCGATGGCGACCATCTTTTTCACAACGAAGGAGGCGGCAAGTTCCGGGATGTGACAACGGCGTCCGGAATCCACAATGCCAATTTCGGCACGAGCGCCGCGTGGCTGGATTACGATCGCGACGGAAAACTAGATCTCTTCGTCGCGAACTACGTGCAATGGACGCCGACTGGGGACCTGTGGTGCTCGCTCGACGGCGCGACCAAGTCGTACTGCACGCCGGAATCCTACAAGGGGACGTCGTGCAAACTCTATCACAACCTCGGCGGCGGCAGGTTTGAAGACGTGAGCCAGAAAGCCGGCATCGCCGAACCCACCAGTAAATCACTCGGGGTCACGGTGTTCGACTACAACAGCGACGGCTGGCCGGACATCTTCGTGGCCAACGACACCCAGCCCAACAAGCTGTACCGCAACAACCGGAACGGCACGTTCACCGAAGAGGGCATGGCGGCGGGCGTGGCGTTCGGCGAGGATGGCGTGGCGCGCGGAGCCATGGGCACGGACGCCGGCGACTACGACCACTCCGGCCGCCCGCATCTGCTGGTCGGGAACTTCTCCAACCAGATGCTCGGCCTTTACCACAACGAAGGCACGGGCCTGTTCGTGGACGAGGCACCCTCATCAACCGTGGGCCGCGCCAGCCTGCTGACACTGGCCTTCGGAGTGTTTTTCTTCGACTACGACCTGGACGGCCAGCCGGACATCTTCGCGGCCAATGGGCATATCGAAGAGGAGATTGGGCGCGTTCAGCCCAAGGTGCAATATAAGGAGCCACCGTTGTTGTTCCATAATCTCGGCAAGCGGCGATTTGAAAACGTGACTCCGGCCATGGGGCCGGCGCTCAACCGCGCGATGGTGGCGCGAGGCGCTGCCTATGCCGACTTTGACCGCGACGGGGATCTGGACATCTTAATCTCAACCAACCATGGACCGGCCTATTTGTTCCGCAATGACGGTGGCAACCGCAACAAGTGGCTGTCGGTGCGCCTGGTGGGCTCGAAATCGAATCGGGACGGCATCGGCGCCGTGGTGCGCATCGAGAGCGCGTCCGGCAAGCAGTGGAACGCGGTGCACAGCGGCGGCAGTTATTGCTCGCAGAGTGATCTCGCTCTAACATTCGGACTGGGCAAGGACCCAACGGTCACCGCGCTCGAGATCGAATGGCCCAGCGGCACGAAACAGCGGCTGAGCAACATCGCTGCGAATCAGTTTCTGACTATTGACGAAGACAAGGGCATCGTGGCGAAGACGGGGCCGCACATCTAGGCAAGAGGCTGTTGGAAATTGCGGCTGAGCGACCGCTCCCTCGCGGTCGCGGCTCGGTGAGCAGATTGACAGTGCAGAGAGCGGATTCGGAACCACGACGTCAGGGGTGCTTTCCGCGTTTTCAACCATTCCCTACTGCGCCAGCTCCGCCGTCAGGACGGCTCCACCCATCTGGGGCAACACAGCGGAAATCTTGACCGCTTTGCGGGAATCCTTCGCAATCCACATGGTGATTTTCTCGGGTCCGCCCTCGCCAGAGGTGATGTCGGCTTTAAACGCGTCAAATGTTCCGGCCGGAACGGTTACTTTCTCCGATCCCGAAACCAGCAATTGCATGACCTTGGCCTTCTGCTTCTGCACATCGAAATTCCGGAAGGTGGTGGAAAATCCTTCTGCCAGCGGCAGGCACGCGATGACCTGCGGAGCTCCGGCAGAATCGCCAAATACGGGGCCGCCGGTATCCACAGAAATCGGTTTCTGCTGGCCGTTCATATTCATGGAGCCTGTCGCCTGGTTGTCATGGAACTCGACATCGATGGCCACGGGACCCTGCTTGACCGATCGCTTCTCAACCACGAGGCTGTCCTTATTGAGAATGGTAATGTCGAGGGCTTCGCCCATGGGCGTGTTCATGCGGTCGGTTGCGGTCCAAGCTCCGTTCTCTTCCTTGATTTCGGTCGAATAATTCAAGGCCATCGACTGCGTACCCATCTCGATCTTCGCCTGGTACTTGTAGGTTCCCGGTTGCATCGCTGTGGCCGGTTTCGGCGCTCCCACCGAGGCCGCGTCCACTTTTCTTGCGAGGACCACGGTCTTGGGATCGACGTTAATCTCCTTGAGACGCTGGCCGACTTCGGGCGTCATGTCCTCCTGATACCGTCCGCCAAGGTACTTGGCCAGGAATTTCTCCGACGCCGCCATGAGGGCCATGTTATTCACCGGCCGAGCGAAGCCGTGGCCTTCGTCGGGAGCGACGAGATATTCGACCGGAAACTGCCGGTCACGAAGCGCAATAACGATCTGATCGGATTCGGCTTTGTTCACGCGCGGATCGTTGGCTCCCTGTGCCACCAGAAGCGGCGTGCGGATCTTGTTGGCCGAGTTAAGAGGCGATTGTTTTTCCAGGCGAGCTTTGCCGTCCGGCGTAGTGGGGTCGCCCATGCGCTTATAAAACGTCTTGCGGCCCGCCTCCCAGTACGGAGGAATGGAGTCGAGCAGTGTGATCAGATTTGACGGGCCTACGATGGAGACGGCTGCCGCGTAGACGTCCGGAGTGAAGGCCACGCCCGCCAGAGTCGCATAGCCTCCGTAAGAGCCACCCATGATCCCGACGCGCTTCGGATCCGCAATACCTTTCGCAACCAGATACTTCACTCCCCAGGTCACGTCGTCCTGCATCTTCTCGCCCCACTGCAGGTTGCCTTTGTCGAGAAACTGTTTGCCATAGCCGGTGGAACCGCGGAAGTTGGGCGTGAGGACGGCGTAACCACGATTGGCCAAAAACTGAGCGAAACTGCGGTAGCCCCACGTATCGCGCGCCCACGGGCCACCATGCGGGAAAATCACCATGGGCAGATTTTTGGCCGGAACGCCCTTGGGCAACGTCAAGTAGGCGGGAATCTCCAGTCCATCGGAGGACTCATAGCGCATCGGCTCCATTCGAGCCAGGTCCTGGCGCGGCAGCTTTTCCCGGACGCGGTACTGCAGAGTCAGTTTCCGGGCCTTACGATCAAACAGATAAGTTTCGCCGGGTTCGGTATCGGATGTTGCCGAGATCAGCCAGGTTTGCTCATCCCGCGTATGCGATGGGAAGCTGATCTCTTTGCCGGGCAGTTTGCTGGTGAGCCATTTGTAATCCGCCTCGAAGCTTTTGTCCTTCCAGTAAATGCGCTGCTTTTCATCCACGTAGACGGTCGCGATCATCTGATCGCTCACTTCCGAAAAAAGAGCATGGCCGAAATCCACTTTGTGGAGAGGATCCGATTCCGCCAGTTCTTCCTTTCCGGTCTCGGGGTCGACCAAATCCAGGCGGCTCAGATTCACACCGCCCTTGTTGGTGTCCATGTAGAAGTGCTTGCCGTTTTTTTCGAATTGCACCGGATCGCAGGTTTCCAGCACGTTGCAGGAGTAGATCTGGTTGAAACCGTTCGCATCCACGCGCAGAATTTCGGTATCGCCGTTTTCAGCCGAGCGCGTGGCCAGCCGGAGCTGGTCCTTGAGGTCGAACACCCAGTTGGTGATGCGGTCCGTGTTCTTGCGGAGAAGCGTGCGCTCGCCGGTGGAGATGCGGAGCTTGTAGAGGTCGTGCCACGCCTTGTCGCGGTCGTTCAAACCGATATAGACGATGTCCGGCTCGCTGCGGGGCACAGCATACGGAGCCACGCGCACGCCCTTGATGTCCGTGAGGTTTCGGGCGGCCGGCACCTCTGATCCTTGGGCCGGGTGATCGGCCGGATTCACGGCGTAGAGATTGTAATTCTCATCGCCGGCGTGGTCCTGAACAAAGAGCACGTACTTGCCGTCGCGGCTCCAGAGGTAAAGAGGAATGGGCCGCTTGGTATCGTTGGTGATCGGATGCGCTTTGTCGAACGGTTCATCCGTTTTCTTCACCCAGATGTTGCGGGTTTTGTTCAGAGGCTTCAGGAAGGCGATGTATTGCCCGTCCGGAGAGATTTCGGCGCCGGAAATTTCGGGATCGCCGAAAAACAGTTCCCGGTCAATCAACGGCGGCTGTTGAGCCACCGCGGAGGCCGCTAGAAACCCGGCCGTCAAGAAAACTCTGATCTGCGCATTCATCGCCATTCCTCCCGATATCTCATGAGCGTGCACACTCCCGTGCTATGTTGTCAAGGCCGAATGAAGTACGACTTCCTCGTCGATACCTACGAAACCGAGCGCATTAAAGTTCTCAGCGTGTGGGCCATGTTCAGGGACGAGCATCTTCCGGTGCGGCCAAATCCGGCCGAGGTGCGTGGGCGAAGCGTGCATGAGCACATGGTGCATCAGTGTGTGAGCGAGAATCTGTGGTTTCGCATCATCCTGGGCATCGATGTGGGCGCGCCTCCTTTGCCGGCCCGAGAAATCCGCTGGGAGTTCATGGCACGTTATGCCGAGGACAGCGGGAAACGCCTGGCAGAGTTGCGCGAGAAGGCCGAGGCGTGGTGGGAAGAGATCGTCGCGTTCTTCGACGTGCGCCGCTCGCGCGCATGGGTTATGCTGCGGCGCATCGCGCACACCGCGCAACATCGCGGACAACTGATGGCGATGCTCCGAATGCTGGGGAGCGACATGCATAGCACGTACGGTCCGAGCGCAGACACCGGCGGCCTGATGCAAAACCATGCCCCGACCCTTTACGCCTATTCGAGCGTGGCAGCGCTGCTCGAAAGCGAGAGGCGAGGAGGCACAAAGAGACCCCTGCCGCCGCGCGGGAATCAAACCGTGACGGAGCGGCCTGGGTAGCCTAATGCGCCAGCTTCACCGGCACGCTCGCCACCGTGCTCTCCCACGCCATTTTGAGCGCGGCGGCATCGCTCCCTTCCTGTGTCAGCGTGATGGTGAACTGCTCAACTGGCGAGTTGGATTTCGAGACCTTCATCTCGGTACGCCCAAGATCGGCAGACTCCTTATAGCTGAACGCGCCCCACTGCTTGGCGGTTTTGTTGACGATGAGCGTCCAGGAATCCGCCGTAGGCAGGGTGAACAGCCCATACTTCCCTGCGGGCACTTTAAGGCCGTTGATGTCCAGGTCCGCATCGGTTTCAATGGTCGTGGCCTCATCGGCACCCGTGCGCCACACCTGGCCGTAGGGAACCAGGCCACCCATGATCTTGCGGCCCTTCATATACGGCCGCCCGTAGGTAATCGTCACTTTGTGCCCGCCCAGATCGAACGACACCGTTGAATGGGGGCTCTGGCGCTCTTGCGCCGGGGAGGGGCTTGCGAGCCCGAAAATGAGCAGACCCGCTGCCGTGGTAAGTAGGAGTTTAGGCATGTTGTTCATTGTAGACGGCGAAGCAGTGCATCCGTTAGCGATGTAACAAATGTGACATGCGATCGGTTATCGCGCCGCCATCTCGTGCGGCGCACGCACCGTCTCAATCCACTCGAGCACCACCTGATCGGTCCAGAAGCGCGGCCGCGTCCGTGACAAAAAGCCGAGGTGTCCGCCCTTCTCGGTAACCAGCAGGCGCACGTGCGGGTTGGTGCGAATCGCCGGATGATCGAAAATTTCGAACGGTATGAAGATATCGTCCTTGGCTTGGATGAGGAGCGCCGGAACACGGATGCGCTCGAGAAAAAGCTGCGAGGATTGCGTTTCGTAATAGTGGTCTGCGCCGCGAAATCCAAACGACGGGCCGGTGAATCGGTCGTCGAATTCATAAATCGACGACGCGCCTTTGATTTGGCGCGCGGTGAAACGGCCCGTTGCCACCACGCGGCTCCGCATGCGCTTCAAGAATCGCCTCTCGTAGACGCGATTGGAGAATTGCCCGAGTCTCCGGGCGCCAGCGGCCAAGTCGATGGGTGTGGAAATAGCGCACACGCTCGCAATCAGCGGCCGCGCTTCTTCACCTAGCTCGCCTGCCAGCTTGAGCACTTGATTGCCGCCCAGCGAATAACCCACCAGGTGAACCGGAGCGCGCCCCTGATCACGGAACTGGCCGAGCACGGACCGCAGGTCGCCGGTCAGCCCCGCATGGTAGAGCGTGTTCGACAGGTGCTCCGTGCCGCCGCAGGTTCGTATGTTGAACCGGTTGACGGCATAGCCCGCATCCAGGCCGGTCTTGGCCATAGTGCGCATGTAGCCGGCATCGCTCGATCCCTCGAGGCCATGAACCAGAATGATTTCTCCGCGTGCGCTGCCGCCGGGTGGCCGCTGCGTCTCGACTAATACCTGGACGTCCGGCTCCGTGCGGTAAAAGCGGGACTCCACCGGATACCGGCGCATGTCCAGCCGGCGCGGCCAGAAGTTGCCGAGCACGGTCAGCACGTGCGGGTTCGAGACCAGTGGGCGATAAGGCGGCAAACCTATATTCTAACGGCGGCGCTCCGTTTTACCATGAGCACATGCCGAAATTCCTGCTCGCTCTCGCTGCCATCTGCAGCCTCCCAGCCCAAACGCTCGATGGCGTCGTAGATATTCACGCTCACTGCGATCCGGACAGCATGGCCCGCTCGATCGACGCGATCGACCTGGCGAAGCTTGCTCACGACCGCGGCATGCGCGCTCTGGTCTTGAAGAACCACTACGAGCCGACGGAGTCGCTCGCATTCCTGGCGCGGAAACTGGTGCCGGGCATCGAATTGTTCGGCGGCATCGCACTCAACCGCACGATGGGTGGCATCAATGCGGCGGCGGTCGAGCACATGACGCAGGTGAAGGGCGGCTGGGGGCGAGTGGTGTGGATGCCCACGTTCGATGCCGAGAACCAGGTGAAGTACTCGAAGGAATCTCGGCCCTTCGTTTCCGTTTCGAAGGACGGAGCGCTCGTGCCGGAAGTCCGCGACGTCATTGCGCTCATCGCAAAACACAATCTCATCCTGGCGACCGGGCACTCTTCGCCCGAGGAGGATCTGATGCTGATTCGCGAGGCGCGGCGCGCGGGCGTCCGGAGCATCGTCGTGACCCATGCGATGCTGCCGCCGGTGGGGATGAACATCGAACAGATGCGCGAAGCCGCGCAGATGGGCGCGTACCTCGAGTTCGTCTACAACGCGTTGATCGGACCCAACAAAGCCTTCGACGTTCCGGAATATGCGCGGGCCATTCGCGCGGTTGCGCCGGAGCACTGTATCCTGTCGAGCGACCTCGGCCAGGCCGGAAATCCTTTGCATCCGGACGGCTTGCTGGCGTTCTTCGCGGCCCTGCGCGGCGAAGGCTTCTCGGTGAGCGAGGTCGAGCGCATGGCCAAGGTGAATCCAGCGAGATTGTTGGGTCTGCCGGAGCGCTAGAACTCTGATAATCTGATTATCATGGAATCTCGGATTTCGGCGACTGAGGCGGCTCGCTCGTTCTCGGACCTCTTGAACCGCGTCCGGTATCGCGGAGAACAGTTCGTGGTAGAGCGTGGCGGCGAACCAATGTGCCGAATCGTTCCGGCAGGGCCGGCGAAATTCACGCTCGCGGATCTGGCGCGCCTTCTGGAAACAGCTCCCCAGCCAGATGCCGGTTATTGGAACGCGGTCCGGAAGGGGATTCGCCGCCAGGGGAAGCTTCCTAAATCTCCATGGCAACGCTGATCGACGCCAGCGTATTAATCCAAGCCGAGCGTGGCGGGCTAGACGTAACAGGCTTCTCCGCGATTAGCGACGAGCCCGCGGCCATCGCTGCGGTCACCGCATCGGAGCTGCTGCATGGCGTTCATCGCGCAACGTCGCCGGCGGTTCGAAGTCGAAGAGAAGCCTTTGTCGAGCATCTGCTGTCCGGATTACCCATCATTCCTTTTGACCTGCTGGCTGCCCGCGTTCACGCTCGTATCTGGGCCGAACTCAGTGCGCGCGGAATCGTAATTGGCCCTCATGATCTGCTGATCGGGGCTACGGCTATTGCCATCGGAGCAAGCGTTACAACGCGGGATTTGCGCAGCTTCCCCAAAATCCCGCACCTTAAAGTCAGTCGTTGGTTGACACCAGCCAAATGATATGATGGCAGGCCGCAGATCCTGCTATGGCACGTTCACGCCCGCGATGTTTCGCCGTATGCATGTTGCTGGGTGGCGCTGTGTTTGCCCAACCCATGCCGCCCGCTCACTTCCATCACATCCATCTGAACGCTACCAATCCGGCGGCGGCCATCGACTTCTATTCGTCTAAATTCGACTGCGAGAAAGTCAAATTTGCCGGCGAGTGGGATGCGGTGTGGGCGCAGAAGGCATGGATCCTGTTCACCAAGGTTGCCTCCGCGCCGCCATCCGAGATCACTTCCGGCATCTGGCACTTCGGCTGGGGCGCCGAGGACATGAAGGCCGCCTACCAGAAGCAGCTCGACTCAGGAACAAAGTTCGATACGCCTATCACCGACATCAGCGACCTCGCCAATTTCCCGGGCTTCTATTACGCCTACGTCGATGGTCCCGACCACGCGCTCATCGAACTGAATACGGCGCCTCATCACCACCTGGGGCATGTGCATCTGCTCAGCGCCGATCCGGTGGCGGCGGGCGAGTGGTACATGAAATACTTCGGCGCCATTCGTCACGGCAAGGAGCCACCCTCCCGCGAGCCCGCTTTCTATAAGGGCTATCAGGTTGGGCCCAGCATGTCGCTCGAGTCGGACAACATCAACATCATCATTTTTCCAAAGGAGTTCGCTCCTCAAGCCTACCCCGGCCCGTGGAAGAACCGTACTGCGTTCGATGCGACCGAGGGCCACGTCGTGGATCACATTGGTTTCAGTTTCGACAACCTCAGCGATGCGCTGGAGAGGATGCGCAAGGATGGCGTGAAGGTCACTCAGGAAATCCGAACTGTCCTCAACGCCAAGGTGAAATTTGCGTTCGTTGAGGGTCCGGATCGGGTTCGGATCGAATTAGTGGAAGGGCAAGCGAGGAAAGAATAGGCCCTACTCCGTCCCGTAATTGATCTCGAGCCGGCGCACCTTTCGCGCCGCCAGCAAGAGGCCCGCGAACGTGACCAGCAGGAGGCCGGGAACCGCCAGGTACGCGGGAGCCGGCTCGGTAACCACGGCCAGGAAGGACCAATCGCCGTGGATCGGCGCCGGCACGGGGCACAGCGACTGCAAGTAGAAAATCACGCTAATCTTCTTTAACAGCGACGGCAGGAACGGGTTCATCGATTCCCACACCAGCACCAGCGCGGCCGGAATGATAGGGTTGCGGAACAGAAAACTCATCACCAGGAACACGCCGCCGTAGCCCACGCATGCCAGCGCCGCCGTGCCCAGGTAGCCGAGCACGTGGCCGAGTCCACCCCCTGCAAACAGGTAGTGTTCGGCAGCCGCGCGAGGAACGTGCACAAACAGCGCCGCGAGCGCGAGCGCCGTGCCGGAGCAGAAGATCGCCGACGTTGCGATCACGCCGGAGAGATACTTTCCCACAAGCAACACTTCTCGACGGACCGGCGCCAGCAGGTAGTAATGCAGGCTCTTCTCCAGCATCTCGCCGCGAAACAGATTCATGAACACGCCCACGCAGCCGAAGAAAATCGCCAGACGCAGGTAAAAAAATTGGAACATGGCGGCGAAAATGAGGCTGTCCTTGCCCAGGTCGCAGACGCGGCCATGCCGGAGGTTCAGGCCGGCGTGAATCCACAACAGCACCGCCGGAGCGAACGCCAGCAGATAGATCCACAGCCCCCTCCGCGCCAGAAGCGTCTTCCTGATTTCGAGGCGCAGGATGGCTTCGACCTGGGCGCGCCACAAGTTCCAGGGACGAGGGTTCATATGGATCCTCCATCCGTCCCGATCAAGTATTCATATACGGAATGCACGTCGTCATCCGCGGGCGCCACTGATTCGAGATCGATACCGTCCACCACCAGGCGATTCAGCATGAGGTAGAAGCGTTCCGGTTCGCGCGTGCGGACCAACAGGCCTTTGCCATCGTTGTGGACGCGAGCCTCCACCACCGTATCGAGATCAAAAATCCGCGAAGCCAGGTGCGCCGGTTTCGAGCAGCGGATCAGAATCTGCATGGGATGATCTTCCACCTCGGTCCTCACCCCATGAATCTGGCCTTCGGCGACCACATACCCGCTGCTCAGCAGAATCACTTGGTCGGAGATAGCATCGACTTCATGCAAAATGTGGCTGGAGATGATGACGTGCTGCCCTTCTTCGGCCAAGGCACGGAACAAGGCAATGGTTTCGGCGCGCACCAGCGGGTCGAGGCCGTTGAGCGGCTCGTCCAGTACCAGCACCAGCGGGCAGGGCGAGAGCGCTTGTGCCAGCTTGATGCGCTGCCGCATGCCCTTGCTGTACGCGGCGATTTTGCGGTGCGCGGCATCGGTGAGCTTTACGCGCTCGAGCGCGTGCCAGGCCATCTCGGCGGATTCTTTGTCCGGCTTGCCGTGCAGCCGCAGATAGGAGTAGACGAACTGGTAACCGGTCATGCCGCGCGGAAACGAGTCGAACTGCGTGCAGTAGCCGAGAAAACGGAACAGCAGCTCCGGTTGATCGGGTGCGACACCCAACACGCTGATGCGGCCCCGCGACGGGCGCAGCAGCCCGGTCATCAGGTTCATGAGGGTGGTCTTGCCCGAGCCGTTCGGTCCCACGAGGCCAGTGATGCCGGGCGGGATGGTCAGGTTCACCCGGTTGACCCCGAGCACTTCGCCGTAGAATTTCGAGACGTTCTCGAATACGATCTCGCGCTCGCTCATCGCACCACCTCGATCGCGCGCAGTTTGCGGCTCAAAAGCGCGAGGCAGGCGCCGCAGATAAGTGCCAGCATCACCCATGCCGAAGCCGGAGAAATCTCGAAGGAATCTCGCAAACGAAACAGACTATGCCAGATGATCGTGAACACATACCCCAGGTTGATCAGCTTGCCCCAGCGCACATCCAGCACCGCGTTGATGGCTTCGCCAAATCCGGCAGCCACAAAGAAGATCGCCAGCAGCAGCGCGCCCGCAGCGATCCTCCACTTCACCCAGGCCGAAAGCGCCAGCGCGAGTAGCGAGATAACCAGGATCCATATCCAAGAGCCCGCAAAGATGCCCCAGGCGATCCACAGATTCTGGCTCAGCCATCCTCCGCCCGCCAGAGCGGCCTGCACGCTAAACAGGATCAATCCCGGTACCCACGTGATGAGCGAAAGCAGAACCAGCAGCACCGACATCTTGCCGATCACGTACTCGGTGCGTGAGAACGGCCGCGCCAGATAAAGCGTCAGCGCGCGGTTGGCAAGATCGCCCGAGATCAGGCCCGGCCCGATGAAGGCCGTCAGAATGAAGGCCAGAGGGCATTGAAAGCCCAGATAAGCGATAAAAAATTCGCCATTGATGCCAATCGGACTTGCGGAGCCGCGTTCATTGATGATCGCCGCGATTCGCCCCCAGCTATTAGCAAAATAGATGAGGAACAGAAACACCAGCGGAGCCACAAAACACAGCACGAAAAACGCCGTCATGATTTTCGACTGAAACAGGCCGCGGTACGCGTAGCGCGGGATGATCGCAAAACGCGACCATTCCTCCGTCAGTGGTCCCGCATAGCCCCGGTAGCTGCGCTTATAGACGGCCATTCGCGTTTCCTTTCACGGCCAGCTCGCTCTCCATGGCTTTGAGGAATATGTCTTCCAGGCTGTCGCGCCGGTAATTCAGGCGCCGGATCTGGACATTGCGATCCGCGGCCACGCGATATAGATCGCGAATTGCAACGCCTTCGGAAAGCACCAGCTTGATACGATTATTTCCAGTAACGGCGCAAGCGCATCCCAGCTTCTCAATGTCACCGGTGAACGTGCCGTTGGCTCCCACGGTTTCCATCTCGATGAACTTGCGATTGGCCCGCCGCTCCTCTTCGAGATTCGCGTAATGCACGATGCGGCCCTGCTTCAGAATCAGTACTTCTTCGCAGGTCTCTTCCACGTCGCGCAGCAGATGAGAACAGAGGATGATGTGCAGATCGCCCGATTCGCGCATTTCGCTAATGAGACGGATCATGCGCTGGCGCGCGGGCGGGTCAAGGCCGTTGGTGGGCTCATCGAGGATGAGCAGCTTGGGCCCATGCGCGATGGCCTGAGCCAGCTTGGCAAGCTGCCGCATGCCGAGCGAGTAGGTGCCCAACTGGCGATAGCGCGCTTCGCCCAAACCGACGTGAAACAGCGCTTCGTGCGCGCGCTCGAGCGCGGCTTCGGGCGGCAGCCCGGAGAGTTCGCCCATCAATTGCACGTAGGAAACCGCGCTCATCCGCGCAACGAATGCATCATTCTCGGGCATGTAGCCGGTGAGATTGCGAATCTGCCGAATGCCGCTGCGCACGTCGTGTCCAAAAATACGCGCCGTGCCGGCGGCGGGTTTGTGAAAACCCAGCAACGCGTTAATCAGGGTGGACTTCCCTGCTCCGTTCGGCCCCAGCAATCCAATGGTGCGGGCGGAAAGCGTGCACCTCAGGTCGTCGAGGATGCGCCTTCCGCCCAGATCGATCGCCAAGCCTTCGAGTTCGATTACGGAGTTCATTGCGTTGAATGCGAATGCGTCATGTTGCCCAGCAAGCTGGGAATCCGGAATGGGCCGCCGGCTCCGGCCAGCGCGTCGAGATTCAATCCGAAGAAGCTGCCTGTGGAGGCCACTTCAATGCGGTCGGACTCACCGTAAGCATAGACCAGCGAGGGGTTCGCATTCGCCTTGAGCGTGTCGAGCGCCTTCTGCTGGTCCGTACCCAAAGTGCCGGTGGCGCGCAACTGGTCGGCCAGCGGTCCTAACACCGCGGCGAAATTCTGATAAAGGATCGCCGAGAAATTGCTGAAGCGGTCGGGCGCAACCAGCGCCTTGAAACCCGCCGAACGTGACAGGCTGTAGCCCGTGGCTCGCTGGCTGATGGCCTGCGCCACGAGCGCCTGGCTGGCCGAAGCCACCAGGTAGCCGTCGACGAACGTATAGTCGACCTCGAGCGGCGACTGCGCGCTGCGCAGGGCATAATACGTTCTGCCGCTAACTTGCGCCTGCGTCAAATTCAAGGCGACCTTTTGCTGGGAGCTGTTGGCCTTCGCCACCAGCGTCTCGATGGTGTGCTCGAGCCGCACGGGATCATACACCTCGATGGCAAATTTCCAACTCGGCACCGGCAGCACCGGCCCATCCAGCGCGAACGCGACTTCACCGCCCAGCGGCCCGGCTAGATCATCCAGCACGTTAATCCCGGTCGCTGCTTCAAAACTCGCGGGCCCGTTGGCGAAATTCGCATCCACGGATTGCATGGCGCTGAACAGCTCCTCGAGCGCCGCTCTAGGCTGCTTCACCACGAAGGCGACTGCGAAGCTCGCATCCGGTGAAACGAAATCGAGCGTTCCCATCGGCGCGGGCGCTGCCAGCCAGGAGGTCATCCCCCGCCGCGGCTGCGCGAACGTCACCATCGCTCGATTCTCCGTCTTACCGCCGGCCTCTTTGCGCTCCACAATTACGTGCTGCACGTCGAATACTCCCATGCGATTGAGAACGGTGTCAGGTGTGTCGGCCACGTGTCCCTTGCCATTCTTAGCTACGGATTGCGACAGAATTTGTTCCATATCCGCGCAAACCAGCCAGCCGGCGCCGGCTCGATAGGCCTCGGCGATCTGCTGATAGAAAGCCGTCTTGGCGAAAGCACCCGAGCCGGGCTGTGCAATGAGCGCCGCCACTGCCCGAAGATTCGCAGGATCGGGCGAGACCGCAACCACGTTGTTCGTCAGCAATACGAAGGCGGTGTGCTCATCGCCCGCCGCCGGCAGCGTGCCGGCATCGTCTACGACGGTCATGTGCGCACCGCCAGAGATCTGCGCGATCTGCTGCTGCAGATACTCGCGAAAACCCGATCGCGTCACCTCCGCCATGATCAGCGGCACGCGAAACTCATTGGGGCCTCCGCCGGCTACCGTCAGCACGACCTCGTTGCCCAGATACTGGCTGAACCCCTGCACGGTATCGAGCACCTGTTTGACGTTCTCCTGCGAATGCTGTGAGTTCCACCAGTCGCGCAGCACCTGGCTCTGGCTGAGCCGGTCTTCGAAAATGCGCTCGGCATCGCCCAGCATGCCGCCCACGTTGGGGATCGCCACATACAAAACCGTCCCGTCCGGCGCCAGATCGACGAGGTGCGAGGAATACCGCAGGCCCGGTCCGGGCACCTGCGCCAGTTGTTTCTCCAACACCGCGAACTCGCTTAACAGGGCCGTATACTGGTCCAGATTCTGGCTCCAGGAAATCTCGTCTTTGATTGCGACCGGCGCCATGCTGGCATCCGTTGCAGCCTGCTGGCCCGGATGCAACAGCTCCGTGTGGCGCGCCTGGTCCACCTGCACCTCGCCTTGAATCACGGCCACGCGGGAGCCCTTGGTGCCGCGATCTACGGCGAAAATAGTGCCCTTCACCGACACCAGGCAGTCCGCCGTGGCCACGTAGAGCCGGCCATTATGCTGCTTGGCTGCCTGCACGATCACGCTGCCGCGCTCCAGGCGAATCGTCGTGCCGCTGAGCTTACGCGAGAGCGACAGTTCTGACCGCTCACGTATTTCAACCAGCGAGCCATCCGCCAGCCGCACCATGGCGCTCGAACCGCGCGCCGTGCGGATGTCCTCCCGTTCGCCGATTTCCGTTCCAGGCGAAATAAGGGCGCCTCCGGTATCCGACACGCGGTAGAGCGAGCCGTTGACGGCTTGTACGACGCCGCGCGGCCCGGCCGGCGCGGGAAGCAGGTTGTCGCGCATCTGCCAGGCGCCGATCCCGACGCCTACAGCGAGCGCAGCAGCCATGGCCCACTTCCATTGTGGCGCAAAGATTCGCCGCGTGGACGGCCTGAGGCTCACCACGTTACCCGGGCGCGCAGCTTCGAGCTGGCTCCGGCACGCCGGGCAAGCGTGAATATGGTCCTCGAAGAGCCACACTTGAGCATCAGGAAGTTGTTTCGCGCGGTAGGCGGGAATCAAAACCTGGAAATCCGCGCAGGTGCGCAACACATCGTCGGAGCTGCGCGCGGACTGTGACGCTTTTGCGAGGTTGGCCCAGACTCGCGCGGCAGACTCTTTCACCGCGGCCTGGTCCATTTCTTCGGCGTGGATTTCGGCGATGGCCTGATCCAGAATCTGATCGGGATTCTTTTTTTGGGTACTCATGACACTTCTCCCATGAAATTGCGGACTTCTTCCTGTAGGCGCGCTCGCGTGCGGTGCAGAGTGACGGCCACCCCCGACGGGGAAAGATCCAGCATGCTGGCGATTTGCTGATTGGAATAGTTTTCGAAATAGTGCAGGGCGAAGATCTCGGCCGCGCGTGGAGGCAGCCGCCGGATGGCGCGGCGGACGAAGGCGCGCATTTCACTGGCTTCCTGCTGGCGGTCGGGGGCCGCAGCGGCTCCTTCCACCAGGTGCGACATATGCGCTTCAAGCGGCTGGTTCTTAGCCGGCTGCCGGTCGCGCACCAGGTCCAAGGCCGCGTTCACCGCCGCCCGGTGCAGGTAGGCTGCCGCGTTCTCCATCCCCGGAGCATCCGCCGGCCGGCGCAGCAGCCGCATGAAGACCGTCTGCAGGACATCTTCGGCGTCGGTCGCGTTGCCCGTGATGCGGTACGCGGCGCGCAGCACCGAGGCATGGTGTTCCTCGAAAAGTTCTTCCAGCTCAGCGGGTTGGCCGGGAATCGGCGCGGGTGGCTGGCTCATTACCGCCTGCGAGCTTTCCATACACACATATGACTGTGCGCGGAGCCGATCATTAGCTAAGCCCCATAAATCCGCCGAACCATGGACGTGATTTCAGCCGGCACCAGATCTTCCCATGGCTCGCCACGGCGGACGCGTTCACGGACTTCGGTCGCCGAGACAGTCGACAGGTCGCCGGGCGCCGCGAGAAGCTGAATGCGCCCCTGCATTTTCGCCGGGAAACTGAGATCTCCAAAGCGCGGCGCCACCAGCAACTCAAAACGCTCCAACATGCGAAGGAAGGCATCCGGCTCGCCATAGTCCCAGCCCATGATGCGCTCGGCGGCATCGCGCCCGCAGATGAACATCAGCCGGACATTCTCTCCGTATGCTTCGCGGCATTCCTCGGCGATCTCGACAAACAGGCCGTGATCGCTTGCCGCACCCGAGTACCGCGGCTCGCCCGCGATTGCCGCCAGCAGCATGTCGCGCCGCTCGTCGAAGCTGGCGTCTATATAGGATTTATGCGGGAACTCTCGCGGAAGCACGAACAAGACTTCGTCGACGATGCCGAGCGCCGCGCCCGCCAGGGCAAGATGCGCGCGAGTCGGCGGATTGAAGGCCGCCGGCAGAACGCCGAGGGCGCGCGGCGCCATTGCGGCCCGGCGAAAGAATTCGAGCGCCACAGTACTGTTGTAGTACATGCGCCCGTTCGGTGCGATTTCGATGTCGGGTAGGGTCTCTAGCGCTCGCCCAGCAGCTCGCGAACCTTCTGTTCGAGTTCGGGGCCGCTGAGAGCGGTGGCCACAATGTGATGAGCTGCGTCGAGAACCAGCGTCGTTCCGGCCTTCGCGTTCACGCCTTGTCGCTCTGCCAGCCTGCTGCGATCGGGAACCTGTGGCCAGCCTAACGTCACGTCGTCCAGGGCTTCGAGGACATGTTGCGGGTTCGGGTCCGCGCTAATTCCGATCGCTCTCAGGCCGCTATGCCTGTACTGGTGAAACAGCGGCACCAGGGAGACGAGTTGGTGCACCGAGGCGGGACTACTGGGGGACCAGAAGGTAACCAGCACGACACGTCCTCCCATACCGGAGAGACTAATCCTGTTTCCCGTCGTGTCGCGGGCCGTAAAATCTTCGAAGGTCTGGGGCCGGGCCGGTCTCAAGTCCGCTGATGAACGGCTGGCTTCCGGAACTGGTTTAGCGCGTGTGCGTTCCCACTGAGCCTGTGCCTGGAAGGATGCCGCAGCGGTTCTCTCCCGCTCCCGAACGAAAGCCGCCACCGCTGGCAAGGCTTCGCCCAACACGTATCCGGTGACTTCTTTCCCTTCCCGCGTGAGAACGACCTGGTAGCAGGTTTGCTCTCCTCCCGCGAGAGCCGAGACCACGCGCACCGTACTCGTTGGCGTTACCGGAGCGATCTCCCGGTCCTCTCCCTCGCAGCCGGCGCGTAGAGACTGGGCGGCCGTGATGCGCGGCACCAGTCCAAGCAAGAGAATAAATCCCAGCTTCATCTGCTCAAACGCAAGACTTCCGACGCCAGCTCCGCAAACAGCGATTGCAGCTGATTGCGGTCCGCGGTTACCAGGTACTTTCCCTGTTCCTGGTTTGTCTGAAAGGCCGGATTTGGATACGGGACGTAAGAAAGAGGATCGTAGGGCAACGCGGGAATGGTGGCGAAATTGGCCACCATGGGAAGAAACTCCCGGTCCACCGCGTCCGTTCCATTCCCAGTCAAGTACACTGCGTGAATCACCGGGTGATAGGTGGCATCGGAACGGATCTTGAATGCCTCGTTAATGGTTCCGTTCATGCTGGCGGCCACAACGGTGTTCGGCTGGTCAATGCGAAAGAAGCCGCCGTACGTTTTCGCATTGGTGTAGGTGTTCACCGTCGGGAAGAAATTGGAGCCTGAGCCAATGGCGGCATGATTCGCCCACTGGTCTCCGGTGTTCTTGCAGTTGGGCTGCACGTCGGGATCCGGACTGCAGAGCTGGCTGGTTTGAAAGAGCCAGTTATCGCGGATGCCGTGCAACGAATTTCCGTAAATATCGGTATCGGGAATATAGGCAAGGAACTGGCGTACGTTGGTGCTGGGGAGTCCACCCGCATTCGAACACGTCCCCGGGAACGATGGCGCCGGGTCGGAGTCGGTGGGCTGGGCCAAACCATAAGTGCCGGCGCCCCAGGAATCCTGACCACCCCATTGCGCCAGCGTACCGCGGACGGTTCCGGCCGTGGTGCACTCCACCGGCATATTCACACAAATGGCTTCTTCATTTACATTGTTGGCGTCTTGAGGGCCGACGTCGTTGCAACTATTGGCATGCCCGAAAGTGGAGCCGGCTTGGGCTGGCGGTGCAGGGTTCGCCAGGGCGGGTCCCCACCGCGAGTCGAGCAGTGTGCGCAGGGGAAAGTTGGCCGAAATTCCGTTCGGCGATCCGTCGGTGAACAGCATGATGGTGTTCTCGGCCAGCGGCAGATTCACGGCCTTGACTTGCTGATAAGCCAGTTCGAGTGCGGAAATCGTGTTGGTGTTGCTGGTGCACGCGATGGCTCCGATGTCGGCATTCAACGTGCCATTGCCGTAACTCGTGCTGGGAGCATAGACCAGGTGCGCGGTGATGTCGAACGTGACCAGCCCGATATAGTCGTAAGGACTAAACAGGGTGATGAAGTTCTGCGCCGCTTGCTTCATCGCCTGACACGCCGTGAGCCCTGAGATGGGATCGGCGGCGGTGTTCATGGAACTGGACTGGTCCAGCACCAGCATTAACACCAGGCCTCGCCGGCTGGCTACGCCGCTGGCGCTCACGGGAATGCTCGAGATGTTGAAGATGTTCATGAAGTAGGTTGGCGCTTGGGCGCTGGCGCTCACGGAAATATCCAGCACTCCCGAAGGGTTGCCGTTATTGTCGGTTTCCTGCGTGAAGGTGGGGGTCACCGTGGGCGTGCCGATGGAGTTCAAGTACCCTGCGGGGAAATTGGCGTTAAAAAACTGGTGCGCGGCGGCCGTGGCCTGTGTTTGCGCCTGGGAAACCGTGTTCGCCAAGTTTACCGACCGGCCGGCAGCCAGCGCCGCTGCGTCCACCGCCGCGCTGAGCCGGGCCTTGATCATATAGATGGTCCCCACGTCCACCGCCAGTCCAACGGTGGCCACGGTGCTCATCAACATTACCGCGTGGAGCATCAGTGCAAAACCACGCTGCCTTTGCCGGTTCCAGGGCTTCGCCATAAGTCACCCTCCTGAATGCTATGAGATACTCCGCGAGTAAATAATCGGCGTGTTCATAATCGAGAACAGGTTCAAATAACTCACATCTGCGTACATTTCTGCGATCAGGGCGAACGTGCTGGGGGTGAGGCTGAGGAACGCCGCGTTCTGTGCGACGTTGCTGGTGTTCTTGGCGATGTCGCTGGCCGAGATCGTCCCGTTGGAGGCCACCACGCCGGTCGGCGGATTCCCCATGGTGCTGCTCCAGCGCGTTTTGTTGCCAATGACCACCCGGTAGGTGAAAGCATAACGCCCGTAGTTCGGGCAATTCGAGGCGGTCCACGGTGGAGCGGTAGGAGGCGCAGGCACCACGCCCGTCGCGCACTCCTGCGGACCTACCATGACCACTTTGGATAAAATGACGACGCCGTTTCCGGTGGCGCTGGGATCATACTGCGCGTTCGAGTTCATCCCCAGGCCCGCCGCCGCCCGTATGATCATGCGCTGGTTCTGAACGAGCGACAGGTCCAGCCCGGCATTGGGGTCGGTGTTCGAGCGAACCATCAGGACCACCGCGTCCTGGCACACGTTGCTGACCTGAATCCCTTTGCTCAGCGTCATGCCGATCGTGAACATCCCCGCGAACACCGGAACCAGGACGGACATGACGAGCGCAAATTCCAGCATGGAGTTTCCGTTCTCGCCGCGCAGTTGGAATCGCTTCTTCATAAATGCAACCCTTACGGTGTAGGCGGCGCCGTCATCCCCACCGGCAGTCCTCCCAACAGATCTACCGCCGACGCGTTGAGATTCACGCTCGTGCTCGTCAGAGAATACTTCGTGGCTGATACCGGAAACATCCAGTTCCATGGATAGTTGGTCACCACCACTTCCACGATGTTGCCGGGTTGGTTGGGATAACTCACCACCTTGCCATTGGACAGCGTCTGCGGCAAAGTACCCTTCAAGGTGCAAGTGGCTTTGCAGACCATCACGGGGTTCGTCAGATCGTTTGCCGTGTAGTAGTTCACCGTTATCAGGTTGGCGTTGGTGCCGTTCAGGAAACCGAAGGCGTTCGTTTGCACCACTTGCGTGATACAGGCCGCTTGCGACGCCGAACAGGAGTTGCCGCTGTAGTTCGGACTGTACGTCATCGCGAAGCGGGCGCCCTCCCGCGCGGCGTGCATCAGGGTGTTCTGTAAGAACACCACCATCGAAACATCGAAGATTCCAAAGAACATCACCAGCATCGGCAGAAAGATCAACGCCATCTCCACCATCGCATTCCCGCGCCGCCGGGAGCGTCTGCCGCCGTGTTGGAATGGCTTCCTCATTGTGTGCCGTGCGCTATCTGCTGCTAACCAAACCATCGGATTGCGGAGATTAAACAGCATCGCAGGAAGACCTTAGTGGGTTATTATCTTTGCCTTACGTGCCCTGAACACCGGGGCCCCGGAAGTCGGGACCGCAAAAACCTGCGCGGCACGTAAAGAATACCCGCGCCAAGTCGTCCTAGGAGTGTACGGAGTCCGAAACCGGACCGAAGTCGTACTCACGAAGGTTAATCGGAGCGAAGGATGACGATTCACCCTGATTTCACGGACTTGCTGGCCTACCAGGACGCAGAACTCGATCCGAAAAATGCGCTCAAGGTCGCCGAACACCTGACGGTGTGTTCCGGTTGCCGGCAGGAGGCCGATCAAATCCAGGCGGAACAAGAGCGCTTCGTCACCCTGTGCCGCGAAGGTTCCTCGCCCGAAGTCCCGCCGTTTGCTCAAGTTCTTGAGACGATTCGCCTCCAAGCCGCGGAATCGGGCAGGGTAGCGAGCCAGAAGCGCTGGCATCTTTGGCCCTCCCTCGCCCCCAACGTCACACGGTCTCGTGTCATCGGATTTGCACTGGCCGTGCTCTTTCTCATGAGCTTCAACACCGTGGTATTCACCGGGCTTCTGCTGCATCCTCTCTACGCCGCGCCAGAGCCCTCGTTAGTGCCGGTCATGGTCGTCTGCATGCTGCCGGCTTACTTCGCCGCGCGACGCGCCGCGCGCCGGCTCACGTTCACCCACAAGCCGCTGTAGTACACTGAGCACTGCCGTTGATGCGTGCTCTGCCCGTTCTCTGTTTCTTGCTGTTCGCGCACCCGGCTTCTCCGCAAGACTTCGACCTCCTGATTCGCGGCGGCCGCATCGTGGACGGCACGGGCAACCCCTCGTTGGTCGGCGACATTGGAATCCGGAACGACCGCATCGCGGCCATGGGCCATCTGGCGGGCAGCACAACCAAGCGCGTCATCGAGGCCACGGGGCTAACGGTTGCCCCCGGTTTCATCGATATCCACAATCATTCCGATTACACGCTGGTGGCCGACGGCAATGCCCAGAGCATGATCCGCCAGGGCGTCACCTCCATGATTCTGGGCGAGGGCGAATCCGCCGCTCCCATCGGCGGCAAGCAGCAATCGCGCGATCGCCGCCCGCTCCTGAACGATGAGGCGGCGGATTGGAGTGACTTCAACGGCTACTTCGCACGCCTGTTGCGTCAGGGCATCTCTACCAACGTGGGCAGCTACGTGGGATCAAGCCAGATCTGGACGTACGTGCGCGGCGAGCGGACCGGGCCGCCTACTGGAATGGAACTCGACCAGATGCGCGCGCTGGTGCGCCAGGCTATGGAACAAGGCGCGCTGGGCGTCAGCAGCTCCTTGAGCGGTCCGCCGGGTTCGTGGATCGACACGGATACTCTGGTGGCACTGTGCGAGGCCGCCGCGCCCTACGGCGGCAGTTACTCGACGCATATGCGCACCGAAGGCCGGGGCGTGTTCGAATCCGTGGCCGAAGCCATCCAGATCGGCCGCCGCGCCCACGTGCCGGTGGACATCATCCACCTGAAGATTGCCGAGCACACCATGTGGGGCCAGATGCCCGAACTGGTGGCCACCATCGCGCGCGCACGCGCTGAAGGTCTCGAAGTGCAAGCCAACGTGTATCCGTATCGCGCCGGGCAGAACGATCTGGCCACGATCATTCCGCCCTGGGCGCACGAAGGCGGCGCGCAGGCTCTGGTCCAGCGGCTGAAGGATCCCGCGCTGCGCCCGCGCCTGGAGAATGAAATCCTGCACGGCATTCCGGGCTCGAACTGGTACAACCACTACACCGCGACCGGCGGATGGGAAGGCATGCTGCTGGTGTCGCTCTCCGATCCGCAGTACAAGAAATTCGAAGGCATGCGGATGAGCCAGGTGATTGCGGCCATGGGCAAGCCGCCGCTCGACGCGCTGTTTGAGCTGCTGGAAGCGAATGGAGGATCGGTACCGACGGTCTATTTCCACCACTCGGAAGAAGACATGCGCTACGCCCTCAAGCAGCCGTTCGTCTCAATCGGCTCCGACGGCACGGCCGCGGCTACCGAAGGCCCGCTGGCCGCCGGACACCCCCACCCCCGCTACTACGGGACGTTTCCGCGCATCCTGGGCCGCTACGTGCGCGACGAGAAGGTGCTGACTTTGGAAGAAGCCATCCGAAAAATGACCTCCGCCAACGCCGCCAAGATCGGAATTTTCGATCGCGGAGTTCTCCGTCCCGGTATGGCGGCGGACGTTACCCTTTTCGACGCCGCGCGCATCATCGACAACGCAACTTACGAGAAACCGCATCAATACGCGACGGGCATCGAATATGTAATTGTTAACGGGAAGGTTGTCCTTGATCGCGGCCAGCACACCGGCGCGCACCCCGGAGTGATTCTAAAACGGCAGCGCGGCGGGCGGAGTTAGCGGTAGATTAGAGAGAGACATGTTTACCTGGATTTGCCCGCAATGCGGACGTGAAGTTCCACCGGCTTACAATGAATGCCCTGATTGCACCGGAAAGCAGCCGGGCCAGGCCGCGCCACCGCAACAACCGGCCGCCGCACAGCTCCAGCCAGTCACGAGAGCATCCGTGATCAGCGCGCCCCCGCCGGCGCCGCCCATGCAGCAGGCTCCTCCAGCGGGTTGGATGCCGGCTCAACAACCACAACCGGCGCAAGGCATCAGTCTGCCTCCCTGGCTGCTGAGCATCGTATTCGCAATCCTGTTCCTTGCCGTTGGGGCGGGGGCGTATTTCGGAATCCGCTACTTCAGCGGTTCAAGCCAGGCATCCACGGGCGCGCCTGCGACCACGGAAAACACGCCCGCGTCCGCGGCATCGAAAGCCAAAGCCAATACGCTGCAGAAGTACGTCGAAGTGATTGGCATGCGTCTGGTCGAAGATCCCAAGAAAAAACCAGAGGTGCGCTTTGTGGTGGTGAACCACTCGGGGGCCGAGATTGCGGATCTGGCGGCGAACGTTAATCTCTGGGCGCGGACCGCGAAATCCGACGAAGAGGCTGTAGGAACCTTCTCTTTCAAGCTGGCGTCGCTCGGCGCTTACGAATCGAAAGAGCTGAGCGGCCCGCTGAATACCAAGCTGCGCGTGTACGAGCTTCCCGACTGGCAAAATCTGGTCGCTGAGGTTCAGATCACATCGCCGGAGTAGCCTTCGCCCGAGGGATTACGCCGGCACGTCCGCCGTGCAGAACTTGCATTTCGTCGCTTCCGGTGCGATCGATTCCAGGCACCGCGGGCACTTCTTGGCAGGCGCAGGCGGGGCTTCCTTGATGAGCGCTTTGGTGATCATGTAGACCACAAGCGCGATCACAATGAAGTCCACGACATTGCCAAAGAAGTTGCCGAACGTGATGGCGTTAACCACTTCCTTCCCGTCCGGTCCGACCGTGCGGCTCAGCACGAACTTGGCCGTACGCCATTCACCGCCCGGCATGACGAGACTGATCACCGGCATGATGATGTCGGCCACCAGGGATGAAACCACTTTGCCGGTCGCCGCTCCCATGATGAAACCAATGGCGAGAGCCAGCACCGAATTCTTCGTCAGGAACTCACGGAATCCTTTGATCATCGTTGGTTCCTCCGTTACGTTACGCGCATGGTACTACAGAAGGGCCAGGCAGTGCGCGCCCGGGGCTAGCGTAGTTTCAGGCTCTGCAGCGCGTTTTCGGCAATCTCCGCCTGGCGCAGATCGAAATGCGGATTCAATGCCAGGGCGCGCTCCAGGTAATTTGAGGCTTCGGCTTTTTTGTTCATTGCGGCGGCGATGAGGCCGGCATGATAGTAGAAGGCTGGCTCGGGAGTTCCAAAGTTGAGGGCTCGGGCAGCCGCGCGCTCCGCTTCGTCAACTCGCCCGTTTTTGTACAACGCCCAGGCCAGCGCATCGTGGGTGTAGACATCGCCGCGAACATCGAGTTCCGCGTGGGCCAGCTCGAGCGCCCGTGCGAGGCTTCGATCCTGGTCGGCGTACACCAGTGCGAGATTGCGATTCGTCTTTTCGTTGTTAGCGCGCGCCATTTTGTCCACGACGTCGATCAGATCGAGTTGTCGGCGCGCCTCGCCTTTCTTGCCGGTCCGCTCGTAGAGGTCAGCAAGCGCCGCCGCGTATTCCGGCATGGGCACAGCCGATTGGGCGCGCCGGTAATTTTCGATGGCCTCGCCAAATTTCCCTTGCGCCGCCTGCACGCGCCCCAACCCTGCATACGCAGGATAGTAGCCGCCGAAGGCTGCTAACGCCGACCGGTACGCTTGCTCGGCGTCCGCGAGGCGTGCCGTCTTGAAATACAGATTCCCCAGATCGACCAGGCACCAGGCGGTGTTTTCGGAGGATGGACTGCCGGATGCGATGGCCTGCTGCATGATGGTAATTGCACCTTTGGCGTCACCTGTGACCCAGCGATAGTAAGACGCGCGGTTGTAGCTCGATTGATTTGGCCGCAGCGTGACCATCTTCTGGTAGGCCTCCGCGGCGCCTTCATAGCGGCCCAGTTCCATCAACGCGTCGCCCAACGTGCCCCAGTTCCAGGCGTCGTCCGGCGCGGCAGCGATGATCTGGCGAGAGAGTTCGGCCACCTCCGCGAACTGGTGCCGCTCGAGCCCGATCTCGCTGCGCAACCGCCTGGCTTCATAGTTATCCGGCTCAACGCCAAGCACCTGGTTGACAATGCGCGCGGCGCGATCGATGTAGCCGAAATCCGTGGTTTCGCGCATCTTTTGGATGTAGGCACCGGCGAGCAGGTTCTTATAGTGAGCATCATCAGGATTTGAACGGCTCAGCTTCTCATACTCGGCGATACGCTCATCGGTCTTCACCGGCGCGGCGACCCGGCGGGCGGCCACGGAGTCTTCCCCATGGGCCGCCAACGCGGTGCACATCACGCTTGTCACCAAGATGAAAACACGCATACCTGTTGAGGAATACGAAGCGGGGCAGGAGTTGGATTTAACCGGCTCGCAAAAACTTCCCGAGCCGTTCCATAGCGGGCTCGAGGATGGAGCGGTCGGCGGCGTAACAGATCCTCACCGATCCTTCTCCGCCCGCGCCAAACGCCACTCCGGGGGCTAGCCCGACCTTGGTTTCCATCAGCAGCCGGCGGCAGAAATCGAACGAATCGGTCAAGCCGTCGATTTTCGGGAACAGGTAGAAGGCGCCATCGGGTTCCGGAACAGTGACGCAGGGCATAGCGCGCAGCGCCGAGAGGCAGAAGTCGCGATTCTCCTTCAAGCGCTGCAGCATCCCGGACAGTTCGGCTTCCCCGCACTCGAGGGCCGTTTCCGCGGCCTTCTGCGCAAAACTGGGGGCGTGCGAAATGATGAACTCATTCAGTTGCGTGGCCTTGAGCCCCAAGTCGCGGCGCGCCACCAGCCAGCCCACGCGCCACCCCGTCATGCAGTAGCTCTTTGAGAACGAATGAATCACCGCGACGGCGTCGTCCCGAGTGGCTTTCTTCAGGATGGACGGCACCGGTTGGCCAAGCGCGCCGCCGGCATAATACAGCCGGTCGTAGACCTCATCCGCCACCAGCCAAAGCCCGTGTGCGCGGCAAAAATCGAGAAGGCGCTGCTGCTCGTCTTCGGTGGCCACCCATCCAAGCGGATTAGACGGCGAGGTATACAACAGCAGGCGCGTTCGCGGGCCGGCCGCGGCTTCGAGCGCGGTGAAATCGATGTGGTAGCGGTCGCCATCGAGCGGATGCGGAATCTGGCGCGCGACGGCGTTGGCCATGGCAATGATGGACGAGCCGTTGGGCCAGGCGGGGGTGAGCACCAGCGCCTCATCGCCGGGATCGAGCATGGCGCGCAGGCTTACGTTCAACGCCTGCACCCCGGAAGCCGTGATCACGATCTCGCTTTCCGGGTCAAGCTCCACGCCATGCCATTTTCGATAATGCCCGGCAATGGCGCGGCGCAGCGATGGCAGGCCGGCATTTTCGGTATAGAACGTGTAGCCATCAGCCAGCGCTTTGATCGCGGCCTGCTTGATGTAGTCGGGCGTGGGTAGATTCGATTCGCCGAAATAAAGCCGCAGCACGCCGTCCATCGACATGGCCACTTCCGCCAGCTCGCGAATGCGCGAATGCGGAACGTTGTCGACGGAATGGGCGAGCCCGGGCATGTCTGTCATTGTGCCAGAGGCGGCGGGCTTGCCGGAACGTTAGAATAAAAATTCATGCAATTTCAAGAAGTGGTCGAGGCCCAGGGCCACCTGATCGACTCTCACATCATGGAGCAGATCTTCGATCAGGTGGTCGAATTCGGCGGCCGGTTCGAAGTCGAAGAGTTCCGCGTCGGGCGCACCAACAGCGAGCCCTCGTATCTGCGGCTGAAGGTTGAGTCGGCGGAGCGCGCCACCATGGACCGGCTGCTCCAGCAGTTGCTTGGCCTTGGCTGTTCGCCCGTGGATAGCGGTGACGCGGACCTGCGCACGGTCGAGAGAGACTGTTGCGCGCCGGAGGATTTCTACTCCACCACGAATCACCACACGCTGATCCGCCATCGGCAGCAATGGATTGAGGTGGAAAACCAGCGCATGGACGCGCTTGTGGTTGTGGCGGACGGCCGCGCCGGGTGCCGCCGGATGCGCGACGTGCGCTCAGGTGACCAGGTGGTGGTCGGCATGCGCGGCATCCGCGTGGTGCCGGAATCGAAAGAACGCGACCGGCTTTCGTTTGCGTTCATGAGCAATGGAATCTCGTCGGAGCGCCAGGTCGAAACCGCCGTGCGGCAAACCGCGAACCTCGTCGAGCAGGCCATCGAGCAAGGACTGAAAGTGGTCGCCGTGGCCGGACCCGTGGTGGTCCACACCGGCGGCGTGCAAGGCCTGTCGCAGCTCATCCGCAACGGCTTCGTTCAAGTGTTGCTCAGCGGCAACGCGCTGGGCGTGCACGATGTGGAGGCGGCGCTCTACGGCACGTCGCTGGGGGTACGGCTGGCGGATGGCCGCCAGGAAGAGCACGGCCACCGCAACCACATGCGCGCCATCAACGCCATTTACCACTGCGGAAACATCGCGCGCGCGGTGGAGACGGGCAGGCTGCGATCGGGGATTCTCTACGAATGCGTCCGGAACCAGGTGCCCTTCGTGCTGGCGGGCAGCTTGCGCGACGACGGTCCGCTGCCCGACACCATCACGGACATGAACGCGGCGCAGGACGCCTATGCCGAGCATCTGAAAGGCGCGGGTCTGGTGCTCTGCCTGGGATCGATGCTGCATTCGATTGCGACCGGGAACATGCTGCCGAGCTGGGTGAAGATCGTCTGCGTGGACATCAACCCGGCGGTGGCGACCAAAGTGAGTGACCGCGGCACGGGCCAGGCCGTGGGCGTGGTCACCGATGTTGGGTTGTTCCTCGATTTGCTCTCGCGCACGCTCGTGAAAAAATGAAGCGCGCTTACACCGACGAACACGCGCGCGCGGGAATCGATGCGCCGCTGCCGCAGATCGAAACCTGGCCGAATCAGTTCCCCGGTTACGAAATCGAAGTCGTGATTCCGGAGTTCACCTCGGTGTGCCCCAAGACTGGCCTGCCGGATTTCGGCAAGCTCACGCTGCGCTACACGCCGGACAAACAGTGCCTGGAGCTGAAGTCGCTTAAGATGTACGCGCTGGCCTACCGCAACCTGGGCATCTTCTACGAGAACGTGGTAAACCGGTTTTTGCGCGACATAGTAGCCGCAACTCAACCCGTCTCGGCCACCGTGATCGGCGAGTTTACCCCGCGCGGCGGCCTCCATTCCAAAGTGACTGCAACCTGGACGAAAAAACGTGGCGCCCGAACCGAATAACGACGCGCTGAAGACCGAGGAACTCGCCGAACTGGTTCGCGAGATTCGCGAACGCGTGCGCGCGCGGCACCCCAGCGCTTCGGAGGGAGGCGCGCCGTTCGCTGGGGCCGATCTGCTGCCTCTGGTGCACGCGCGCGATGCGGCCGAATCCAAAGTCGCGGCCATCGGCAGCGTCAATCCCAGGCGGGGGGGGGCCCTCAACGCGCTGATCCAGACGGCCAAGCACGCCATCGCACGCGGGCTCGACTGGTTCGTCCGCGATCAAGTGGTTTTCAATCGTGAAGTCATGGCTTGCGTGGAAGCCACCTTGGATGCACTGAACGAAATGAATCGCCAGCTCGCCATCACGGTCGAGCTGCAGCGTGAAGTGCAGGAGCTCAAGGATATCCGGGCGCATTGGGCCGCGTGGCGGTCGGAATGGGAAACGAAAGTCGCGCATAATGAGATGCAGTTTCTGCGCAGCGTGGCCGACCTGCAGGTCTCCTTTCAACACCGCGTGACGGTGATGGAGAGTAACTTCCGTGACATCGTGAAGGCCCAGCACTCCGATTATCTCGGCGCGCTCGATCGCACGACGGTGGATGTTCAGAAACGGCTGTGGTCTGACCTGCAACTTGTGCGCGCGGAATTTGAAAGGCTCATCCACGCGGAGTTGAGCGTGATCCGTCAACGCCTGGCCCACGTCTACCGGACTGGAGCGGCCCAGACGACGGAGCCCTCGCCGGCGCAGCCGCTGCCCCCCCTTGATTTCGGCTGCTTTCCCGAGCGCTTTCGCGGGCCCGAAGATCACGTGAAATCCGGGCAGAAATTCTACCTGGATTACTTCGCCCGTTGTAAGGAAGTGTTGGATATCGGCTGCGGCCGCGGCGAATTTCTGGAGCTGATGCGCGACGCCGGCGTTTCCGCGCGTGGAATCGACCTCAACCCCGAAGCCGTAGATCTCTGCCGGGGCAAGGGCCTCGCCGCGGAAATCGCCGACCTGTTCGTCTATCTGGACGGTCTGGATGACGGCTCACTGGACGGCATTTTCAGCGCGCAGGTGGTGGAGCACCTGCCGCCGGACCGTGTTCCCGAGATGATCCGTCTGGCCGCGCGGAAGCTGGTGAAAGGCGGCGTGCTCGCAATCGAAACACCCAACCCGGCGTGCCTCGCCATCTTCGCCACGCACTTCTACCTCGATCCGACGCACACACGGCCCGTACCGTATGCGCTGCTCGCCTTTTACATGCAGGAATGTGGGATCGGCAACGTGGAGAGGCACGACCTTTCTCCCGCCTTGGAATCATTTCCATCGCTCGCCGGGCTGCCGGAGGAATTCCGCAACACGTTCTTCGGCGGGCTGGACTACGCCATCATCGGGCGCAAGTCATAGCCGGGAAGGTGTCAGTTCACCTGGAAAACATTGAAATTCGTCTGCGTGATCCCCGTATCCCCGTTCGGCGTTCCCACACGCAATATGTAGCGCGAGTTTGACTTGACGCCGGCGCCCACCGTGACCGCGGCCGTCAACTGGGTACCGGCAGCATTCACTTGCACGTTGCTGATTTGGAAATTCGGATCGTTCGCGCCCTGCCCATACTCGCCGTCCTCCCACGGTGCGTGAGGAAACACGGTGGCGGGGCTGACGAAAGCCAGATCGGTCGCGCCGGTCAGGTTGGTGCCCGTGATCGAGAGCGAAATGGTTGAGTTCCCGTGTCCAGCCGTCGGGCTGAAATTGATGAGCTTCGGGCTGTTGGCAGCCGTCAGCCGGTCACTGTGATCATTCTTCGCAACGGCCTCCAGTTCGCCGCGCACCGCATCCACCCAGTCGATAACCTGGCTGGTGTTCAGGTCGATGAAGGCAAGCTTGCCGCTCCCCTGACAGACGGTGAGCAACAGCTTGTCTTGAGTGTCCATCGCGAAGGAGCGCACGCCCAGATCGATCGGCACGCTTGTAATGGTGGGTGGCGTGTGCGATCCGATATTGGAAATCGGCTCGATTACGGTTAGCGATCCGCCCGCCTGATTGCCGAAGTAGAGCGTGTTGCCGACGATGGCCACGTCGCTGGGGCCTTTGCCGTCCGGGTTCGCCTGTGCCACGATCGGTGCGCCACCGCCCGTGGGCACCAGCAGGATCTGTCCGGAGCTCGGCTCGGTTACCACCAGCGGGCCCGCCGGAAGAGCGAGTTGAATCGAAGCGGGGCGCGCATGCAATGGGAGCGAAATCGTAGCGGGCGTTGCCGTGAAGTGTGTCAGATCGATCACGCTGATGGTTCCGGCATCCTCGTTGGTTACGTACGCCCGGTTTGCGCCGCTGTCGACCGCAATCCCGCGGGCTCCGCGGGCGATGCCGACGTTCTTCACGCCGTGAGTCGTCAGATCCACGGCTGACACGCTGCTGGTGTCACTGTCCTGATTCACCACCACCGCGAGATTCCCCGCCAGCGCGACACTGACCGGAGCGCCGCCGACCGCCACTTCCGCAATCACGCTATACGCCAGAAGATCGATAATAGCGATCTTGCCGCGCATTCGTTCAGCAACTACGGCCACGCCGCTCGCGGCAACGGAGACCGGCTGCGATCCTTCCGGAAGTGTGATGGTGCGCACTACCTTGCGCGATTTAATATCTACCAGGCGCACCACGTCATCGTTTTCGTCGGTAACCAGCGCCAGTCCCGTGTTCGGAATCCAGGCGACGCTTGAGATCTCACGGTACCGTGCCTGGTTCTCGCCGCTCGGCGGGAATGGACCCTGGCCCGGATTGGGAAGAATCACGACTTCAGTGATATTGCTGGTCATGCCGTTGGCAGTCACCGCGACTTCCACCCGGCCCGCCCCGGCAAGATCGGGCGTCAACTGCACATTGATTTGCTGCAGCGCCGGACAGCAGGGCGCCGCTCCGTAAAACTGAATGGGAACGCTGACGCCGCCGATGGTGACCGCCGGCTGGGCCGTGAGATCCAGTCCGCTGGTATAGATGGAAAGGTAAGTAGGCTGACCATTGGTCGTCGTGGTGTAGGGGCCGATGTGGTAGGTCACTGCATTCTGGATCGCCCCGTCCCGGGTGCCGGAACCGAATAGGGAAAAAACTCCGGGAGGCGAATACTTCGAGAGAACCAGATTTTTGGTGAAGGTTCCTGTGGGCGACTGGATGGTCAACGTTACCGGCCCGGCTGGAATGGCCGGGTCAAGCCGGGTGTTGATCTGCACCGCGCTGACAAAAAACAGCGGCAGGGTAGTGGTGCCGGCGGTCACCGTCACACCGCCAAGCGTGTGTGGCGGGTTCGAGAAATCCGACGCAACGGCGGTGCTGTTGGTAAGACCCGGGCTGGTTACCGCAAGAATCGAGATGATCGAGCCGGGCGTCAGACTACTGGCTTGCATGAACGAAGCGCCGTTCACCACGCGAACGTTTTGAGAATCCGCAAGTAAAAGTTGCCCGGCAAGAAGCAGCGCGAATGCGATTTTCTTCACGATTCCCTCTCCTGAAGCAGTATCGAGGCCTACACCTGGACCCTGGTGACGGCGGATGCAATCACTCTTTCAGGATGGGGCTGGCGTGTCTGCGGCGCAATGCTATCGGATGTTATGATGACCGCGATGAGGTGAAACTATGCTGACTCGTAGGGGTTTCGCAGGGGTCGGACTAGCCGCATGGGCCGGTCGAATGCTACCCGAGGCGGCGTATGCGCAGCGCGCTGCTATCCAAGGCAATCTGCCGGACGATATGGTCTGGCTCAACGCCAACGAGAATCCGGACGGGCCTCCGCGTTCTTCCATCGAAGCCATGACCAAGGTTCTCGCTGAGGGCGGGCGATACCACTATCAGGAATTTCGCGCATTCTATGAAACGCTGGCGCACAGCGAGGATCTCACGCCGGAACAGATACTGATCGGAGCCGGATCGAGCGAAGTGCTGCATGCCGCGATGGACGCCTTCACCTCGACCACTTGCCCCCTGATCACCGTCGCTCCGACTTACGAGGGTCCCGTGGAACTCGCTCGCCGGGGGCTCGGCCGCGAAGTCCTTCAGGTGCCGCTTGAGCCGCCGTATGCGCCGGATGTCAAGCAGCTCGTCGCGCAAGCCGAGAAAGCGGGAGGCGGCGTGATCTATCTTTGCAATCCGAACAATCCCACGTCCTCCATCACGCCGAAGAAGGATCTCGCATGGATGATCGACAACCTGCCGCCGAAAACCATGGTGCTGATTGACGAAGCGTACGCGCACTTCGCCGATTCGCCGGATTTCGAAAGCGGGCTCGCCTACGTGCGCCAGGGCAAGAATGTCATCGTCACGCGTACTTTCTCGAAAATCTATGGCATGGCGGGCCTGCGCGCGGGCTTTGCCTGCGCGTCGCCGGAACTGATCGCACGAATGGCCCCGTTTCGCAATAACGTGATTTCCATTGTTACGGTGCGCGCGGTGCTCGCGGCCCTGGCGGAATCGAAGACCCTGATTCCCGAGCGGCGTGCGAAATTCGTCCGCGTCCGGCGCGAGCTCTGCGAGTGGATGCGCGAGCGCGGCGTGCCGTACATCGAGCCCCAGGGGAATTTCGTGATGATCGATGTAGGCCGTGACGCGAGAGAGTTTATCTCCGCGATGCCGCCCAAAGGCGTGGCCGTGGGCCGGCCTTTCCCGCCGATGAATAACTTCCTCCGGGTCACGATCGGAACCGACAGCGACATGGCGAAATTCCGCACCGTCTTCTGGGGCGTTTACAAGGCGTAAGAAAGGTCGCAGCCATCCCGCCCTGACTGGCCCGCCTCCCCGGGGCAGCCGATAGACGATCGGAGAGCTCTCCGCACCGGGTAGGCCGATCGCAGGCCGTTTCCAGCCGAACCCCTTGGTTCAATGAACTACAATAAGATCGTGGGATCGGACACGCGGCTCGAACAGGCTGTCTCCCGGCTGAACGAGGTTCGCTACGAGATCGCCAAGGTGATTGTCGGCCAGCAGGACGTGGTGGAGAGCGTCCTGATCTGCCTGGTCGCGGCGGGCCATGTGTTGCTGGAAGGCGTGCCCGGGTTGGGCAAAACCACTCTGCTGCGCACCATGGCGCGCGCGCTGCAACTCAAATATTCACGTATTCAGTTCACGCCGGACCTGATGCCCGCCGACATCGTCGGCAGCATGATCATCGAAACCAACGAGCGCGGCTCGAAATCGCTTCGCTTCCAGCCGGGGCCGATTTTCGCGCATCTCGTGCTCGCCGATGAGATCAATCGCGCCACTCCCAAGACGCAGTCGGCGCTGCTCGAGGCTATGCAGGAGCGCACGGTCACCAGCGGCAACAATACCCACGAGCTGGAAGCTCCCTTCCTGGTGATGGCGACGCAGAATCCCATCGAAATGGAGGGCACCTATCCCCTGCCCGAGGCGCAGCTCGACCGCTTTCTCATGAAGGTTCTGGTTCGGTACCCGTCCCGGGACGAGCTGAACCGCATCGTGGAGCGCACCATCCAGGCCCAGGAGGAGCAGGTGCGGCCCGTGCTGGACCGCGACGCCATCCTCGAAGTACGCTCGGTGTGCCGCGACGTTCTGGTCGCGCCGCACGTTCAGGAACTGGCCATCCAACTGGTGATGGCCACGCAGCCCGAACAGGCGGAAGCGCATGAGCTGTCGAAGAAATATATCCGCTACGGCAGTTCGCCCCGAGGCGCACAGGCCCTGGTCGAATGCGGGCGCGTGCGCGCCCTCATGCGCGGACGCTATCACCTCAGCGTGGAGGATGTCGAGGCCGTGGCGCCATCCGTGCTGCGCCACCGCATCATCCTCAATTTCGACGGCCATGCGGAAGGACAAACCCCCGATTCCATCTTGAGCACCATCATCCGGGGCGTGACCTCGGTGGCTTCCACCGCGTAGGCTTGCCATGCCCCCCGGCCCTCTGCTCGAACGCCAGTTTCTGGAGAAACTGGAGCGCCTGACCATTCATTGGCAAAAATCCTTCAACGGCCTGGTGGGCGGCCACAACAGCTCACGCTTCGCGGGAGGCGGCCAGGAATTTCTCGATCATCGCCATTTCCATCACGGCGACGATCTGCGTGCCGTGAACTGGCGCGCCTATCTGCGGCTCGAGAAACTCTTTCTGAAGATGTTTCAAGTCGAACCGCGCGTTCCCGTGCGCATGCTGGTTGACACCAGCGAATCCATGAACTCGGAGGGCGGCCTCAAGTACGTTTACGCGCGCAAGCTGGCCGCGGCGCTGTGCTACGTGGGCCTGGTCCGGCTCGACACCATCACGCTGCAGCCCTTCAGTTCCCGCCTGGGCGAAGGCATTCGCTGCGGCGGGGGCCGTCACCGCTTCAGCCCGGTGATGGAGTACCTGAACGGCTTGCAGACGGAGGGCCGGACAAACTTCCTCGAGGTAGCTCGCCAGTTCATCTCCGCGCATGCTCAGCGCGGGCTGCTGATCATCATTTCCGACTTCCTGGACGACAGCGACTGCGAGCGGCCGCTGCAGCACTTGGCCGAATTCGGCCACGAGTTGCTGCTGGCCCAGGTCTGGTCCGAGGAAGACCGGATCCCTCCCTGGGTGGGAGATCTGGACCTGGTGGACGCCGAGACCGAAACGCGGCTCCGCTTACAGTTCGACGAGAGCGCGCGTCAACAGTACACGCGCGCATTCGATGCCTATGCGGGCAGCCTCCAACAGGTTGCCATGCGCAACGGGGGCCGTTACGTGGGCATCTCCACCGCCATGCCGATCGAGGACATTATCTTCGGCTCGCTGGTGCGCTCGCGAGTGATCGCCTGAAATGTATTTCCTCAACCTCTCCCTGGTGCAGTTCCTGACTCTGTTCGGCGCCGTCTCCGTAACCATGGTGCTGCTCTACCTGCTGGGGCGCTCGCGGCGAAAGCAGGTGGTGGCCACCCTGCGGTTTTGGGTAGCGTCGGAGCAACCGCCTGCGGTACACAAGCGCAAGAGAATTCAGCAGCCGCTTTCGCTCATCCTGCAGCTTGTGAGTATGCTGCTTCTTCTGCTGGCGATTGCGCAATTGCGGTTCGGCGCGCCGATGGCCACGCCGCGCGATCATGTGCTGATCCTGGATACTTCCGCCTGGATGTCCGCCGCAAACGGAAGCCGGACGCTGATGGACGAGGCGCGCGAGAAAGCCATGGCCTATGTGAGGACCGTTCCGGCATCGGAACATGTGATGCTGGTGCGGGCCGACGCTCTGACCCTGCCGGCCACCGCCTTTGAATCCAACCGCGCCAAGCTGGAACAGGCCATTGCACGGTCCACGCCGGGCGCCACGGCCTTGAACATCGAGCAGGCGCTGGCCTTTGCGCGCCAGGCACAGGCGCTCGGCTCCGGGCGCCCGGGTGAGATTGTCTACGTGGGTCCCGGCCGCGTGACGGCTGAGTCTCGCTTGATCTCCGCGCCGTTGCCGAAGAATCTGCGCGTGCTCGAAACCTCGGACGCGACGGACAACTGCGGCCTGCGCAAGATTGGCGTGCGAAGGTCGGCGGCGGATCCGGAAGTCTGGGACATCTATGCTTCGGTTCGCAACTACGGTACGGCGCCGAAGTCGCTGACGCTGGTGCTCCGTTTCGGGGGAACTCCCGCCGGAGGCCACCGGTTCACGGTGCCGCCGGGTTCGGAACGCGAGATCGCCTTTGCCTGGCGGACGCGCGCCGCCGGGTTGCTGGAGGCGACCCTGCTTCCGCATGACCGCTTCCCCGAAGACGATCATGCAATCCTCGAGCTTCCACCCCTGCCCAGCCTCAATCTGACGGTATATTCCAACGAGCCCGACCTCCTACGGCCAGCCGTTACGGCCATCCCGCACGTGAACGCGACGTTCCGGCGTGTGGAAGAATACCGCGCCGAGGCCACCAACGGACTCGTCATCCTCGATCGCTTCCGGCCGCCGCAGCCTCCCAAAGGCGATGCCATCTGGATTGATCCGCCGGCCGGGGCTTCGCCCATCCCCGTCCGCACGCGGCTCGAAGGCGCGCCCTTCGACCACTGGTGTTCGGACGATGCGCTCTGCGCGGGCCTTCGCGCCAAGGATCTGCGCCTGGGATCCACCTATGTATTCGAAAGCGCACCCGACGATATCAAGATCGGCCAGGTACGCGAAGGTCCGGTCATCGTGGCGCGAGCCGGCAAGAACAAGACCGTGGTCTTCGGCTTCCACCCGGGGCTTTCGGATCTGCGGTACGAACTCGCCACGCCCCTGCTCTTCGGCAATATTCTGCGCTGGATGGCGCCAGAACTTTTCCGCCGCTCGGCGGTTGCCGCCGGCAGTGCGGGCACGGTGACCATGCAACTCGATCCCGATATCCGTCCTGAGGGCGTGCGCGTGTTGCAGCAGGATGGCTCTCCCGTGCCGTTTACCACGCGCGGCCGTACGTTGCGATTCTTTTCGGGAACCCCGGGAACCGTGCGCGTGCTGGCCGCTGAGCGCGAAACCGTCTACTCCCTCACGCTCCCCGAGTTGTGGGATTCCAAATGGGAAGTGCCGGGCGGCGCCAGACGGGGGCTGCCGGTCTTCCGCGAAACAGCCAGTCTCTCCCGGGATCTGTGGCAGGTGCTGGCGGTGCTTGGTGGATTGGGTCTGCTGCTGGAGTGGCTGCTGTTCGGACGCGCGGAGGGACGTGTGCGCCGTCTCGCTGCGCGGCCGGCAATTCTTCGCCGCCCGGGCGTTCGGAAGGCCTCGTAAATGACCTTTGATCGAGCCTGGGTTCTGTTGATTGCGCTGGCTCCGGTGGCGTGGGCCGTGCGGGAGTGGAGCGCAACCCACCGGCGCGGAGCTCTGCTGCTGAAGACGGCCGCGTTTCTTGCCATCATTCTGGCTCTGGCTCAACCGCGCCTCACGTTTTTCGATACGAAAGTAGCGGTCGCGATTCTCGCCGACACTTCGCGCAGCGTGACGGAGCAGGACCTCGAGCGTGCCTCGTCCATCGCCTCGCAAATCGAGCGGGCGCGCGGGCGCCACTGGACCAAGGTGATTCCGTTTGCGCGGGCCACGCGCAAACCCATGCCGCAGGAGCGCGCGCAAACCTGGAACCTGCGATATACACCCGGCGATGCCGGCAACGGCACCGACGTCGAAGCCGCCATTCGCGAAGCCATCGGCACCCTGCCGGGCGGAATGGTGCGCCGCGTGGTGCTGGTCTCGGACGGCAATGAGAACCTCGGAAGCGCCGCGCGCGCCGCCTGGCAGGCTCAACAGCTCGGGATTCCCATCGATACGTTCGCGCTCGCCGGCAGTTCCAAACCGGATCTTCGTGTGGAGTCCATCAGCCTGCCTTCCCTGGTCTTCAGCGGAGAGCGGTTCCCCATCGACCTGACAGTGACCGCGCCACGGCGCGCTCAGGCCCGAGTGGAAGTGACGGCGGAGGGCAAGACTCTGGGCGCGAGCGATGTCGCGCTCGAACCCGGCGTGAATCACTTGCGCGTGCGGGCCAGTGTGACCGCGGCCGGCGCCGTCGACCTGGCGGGAAAGATCACCGGCAACGGCCTCGGCCAGGCTCGCTTCAATGAGGCCGTCACCATCCGGCAGCCACGCGCCCTGCTGCTCTCTCAAGATCCGGCCGGAACCGAAACCCATCTGCAGAAGACGCTCGAATCCAGCCAGTTCGAAGTCCAGTTGATGTCCCAAGTCCCGGAAAAATTCGAGGATTATCAGCTCGTGGTGTTCAATAACTGGGACATGGAAGCCGTTTCGCAAACCCGCAAAGAAGCGCTCGAGAAATTTGTGCAGGAAGGCGGCGGACTACTGTGGATAGCGGGGGAACGTAACGTATATGTGGAGAATAAACGGGCGGACGACCCGCTCGATCGCGCTCTTCCCGCCAAGCTTGCACCGCCGCGAACGCCCGAAGGCACCTGTGTCGTTCTGATCATCGATAAGTCTTCGTCGATGGAAGGCAAGAAGATGGACCTGGCGCGCCTGGCGGCCATCGGCGTCATTGAAAATCTCAGGCCCATCGATCAGGTGGGGGTGTTGATCTTCGACAATTCGTTTCAGTGGGCCGTACCCGTGCGGCGAGCCGAGGACCGTTCTCTGATCAAGCGGCTCATCTCGGGAATTACTCCCGACGGCGGCACCCAGATTGCGCCGGCACTGACCGAAGCGTACCGGAAAATTCTCTATCAGAATGCCGTGTACAAGCACATCGTCCTGCTGACGGATGGAATCTCCGAGGAAGGCGACAGCCTCTCGCTGTCACGCGAGGCGGCCAACAACCGCATCACCATTTCCACGGTGGGTCTGGGCCAGGACGTGAACCGTGCATACCTGGAGAAGATCGCGAACCTGGCCAAGGGCAAATCATATTTCCTGAACGAGCCCTCCGGATTGGAACAAATCCTACTCAAGGACGTGATGGAGTACACGGGGTCAACCGCCGTGGAGAAGCCGGTTCAGGCCGTCGTGATGAAACCGGCCGAGGTACTGGACGGCGTAGGCATCGATTCCGCTCCGCCTTTGCGCGGCTACGTCCGCTACACGGCCAAGCCCACGGCCGACACGATCTTGAACGCCGCCGACCGGGATCCGCTGTTGGTTCGTTGGCAGTATGGGCTGGGCCGTGCGGCGGTTTTCACTTCCGACGCGAAGAGCCGCTGGGCTGCAAGCTGGCTGGCTTGGAAGGGGTTTGACCGGCTATGGGCCAACGTGGCGCGCGACCTGCTGCCCCATGCGCAAACCAGCGAGGCCCAGGCCGAATATGACAGCTCGAGCGACGAGCTGGTGATCGATTACCGCCTTGGCCGCAAAGCCGAAGAGCCGTCCGCGGTCCCGGACATCTACGTTCTCGGGCCCAATGGCTTCCGCCGTCTCGCGAAAATCAGCAAGGTCGACGCGCGAAGCTTTCGCGGCGTCGTTCCCATCGGGCACAATCAGGGCCTGTTCCGTGTGCGGCCCCTGGTTGAGTCGCGGACGTTCCCCGAGATCGGCTTTTACCGGCAGGAGGACGAATTGCTGGACTACGGATCGAACGAGCTGCTGTTGCGGCAGATTGCGAAGTCCACCGGCGGGCGCTTCCAGCCCACCATCAAGGAAATTTTCGACGCAGGGGGCCGGTCCGTACCCTCGTCCATGGAGATGTGGCCTGGCCTGCTGGCGCTCGCCATCCTGCTGAACATCGTCGAATTGTTCATGCGGAAGTGGCGCGGCCTCCTCGAAACCGTCCGCCGCCCGGCGGAATCCGTCAGTCCTGTGCATTCCTGACCGTCTTACTGCCGGCGCGCGCAGGCAGTGGGCAAAACGCGCCTTTGGAAAAGCCCTCGGCTTCGATTCCGAACGCATGATCGAAGCGTGCGCGGTAGTTTTCCCACGCGATCGCGGAGGTCAGCTCCACCAGTTGCCGTTCGTTGAAGTGCCGTTCGAGCTCGGTGAAGAGATCATCCGGAACCTCGACCGGAGTTGCCGTTATGGCCACGGCGTAGCGCACCACCAGCTTTTCGAGTTCGCTGAGCGCAGGGCTCGACTCGAAATCCGCCAGCGCCATCAGCTTTTCCTCCGTCACTCCCTGTTTCCTGCCCACGGCAGAACCGATGTCGATTCAAAATGGGCAGCCAATTTGCATCGCCACCTTCAATTCAGCTAGCGATTTAAGGGCGGCATCCACGGAACGGGCGGCCATCTGCCCGGCCTCCATTTCGCCCACCGATCGCAACAGCCGCGGGTGATGCGCCGCGATCTTAATGGGCAGCACCACGCGCCCTACCTTCCGCCGCGTCAGCCAATAGACGAAACGGACAAACAATCCCGCCTGCCCGGGCTCGATCCCTGCAATTCGTGCCATAACGAATTAGATTACCGCTCAGCCGTTCCGGATGCGTGAGGCCAGCCCTTTCTGGCGGCCTACTGGCTCAACGCTGGATTCATATTTCCAGATCTGCAACACTGGAATCAGCCATGCGGACTCTTTACCAGGATTTGCGATATGGCATCCGTGTTCTCGCGGCCAGCCCGGGATTCACAGCGGTTGCCGTGCTCACCCTGGCGTTAGGCACTGCGGCAAATACCACCGTATTCAGTTGGGTCGACGGGCTGTTATTGCGCCCGTACCCGGGCTCGAGCGAAAGCCGGCAACTCGCCGTGCTCGAGATGATCACGATCGGTGCGCCAAACGGAGCCAATCAGACTTCGTATCTGGACTACCGCTCCTATCGCGACCAGTTGCAATCCATTTCCGGGCTGGCGGTACATCGCGAAGACGTCTTCAGCCTTGGTGACGCGGACAATGTGCAACCTGTATGGGGCGAATTGGTTTCCGGCAATTATTTCGCGGTGCTCGGGGTGAAGCCGGCGCTGGGGCGTGTGTTCACCACAGAAGAAAACGGCGACAAGCAGGGCGCGTACCCGGTAGCGGTAATCAGCCATCGATTGTGGCGCAGCCGTTTCCATGCCGATCCTCACGCCGTGGGGAAGACACTCCGTGTGAACCGTCACGAGTTGATGGTTGTGGGTGTCGCGCCGCCGGAGTTCCGCGGCACGATGCCGGGCTTGTTCTTCGATATTTGGGTCCCGGTCACCATGGGCAAGGAACTGGGGATGCTCGACGCATCGGCGTTTCGCTATCGCGGGCACCGGTGCTTGTATGCATTGGTCCGCCTGAAGCCGGGCATCGCCATCGAGCAGGCGCGGGCGGAGGCCTTGATGTTCTCGCGCAATCTCGAGGTGATGTCTCCGGACACCAATCGAGGCGTGACGGCCACCATCCTGCCCCCGTGGGAATTTCATAGCGCCGCCCCGGAGTTGCTGCTCGGTCCGCTTCGCATCCTGATGGCCATTTCCATGCTCGTGCTACTCATCGTCTGCGCCAACGTCGCGAATCTTCTGCTGGCGCGCACTATTGCCAGGCGCAAAGAACTCGCGATCCGCCTGTCGCTCGGCGCGCGGCCGTGGCGGCTGACCCGGCAACTCATGACCGAAGTACTGGCGCTGGCGAGTGCCGGAGCGCTCATCGGGCTGCCCCTGGCTTTTTGGATGGGCGGCATGCTGCCCTCGCTGGTGCCCAAGATCGGAGCCCCCATCGCCGCCGGGTTTCAACTGAACGCCCGGGTTCTGGCGTTCACTGTCCTGACTTGCGTGATTGCCACCCTTGTTGCGGGCGCAGCGCCGTCGCTGTTCTGGTTCCGCACCGATGTGAACGAAGCACTCAAAGAGGGCGGCCGCAGCGGGACGCACGGCGCGCATTCACATCGCACGCGCGGCTTGCTGGTCATCTCCGAGCTGGCGCTGGCGACCGTCGCACTGATCGGTGCGGGTCTCTTCGTAAGGAGTTTCCAAAACGCCAAAGCCATCTATCCCGGCTTCAACAGGAGCAACGTCGTTATGGCGCGGTTTTACCTGGGTGGCACCGGCTTCTCGACTCTTGATGTGCACCAGTTTTGCCGCAGGTTGGCCAAGCGACTGCGCTCGGCGCCCGGCATTACGAATGTCAGCTACGCGGATTACGCGCCGCTCGGGTCGAGCGCCGGCCCATACGACGACGTGGAGATCGAGGGCTACGTTCCGAGCAAGGGCGAGGCTCTGCAAATCAACGACTACCTGGTTTCGCCGGACTACTTCAACCTGATGCGGATTCCGTTGCTCGAGGGTCGCGACTTCAGAGAGAGCGATGACTGGAATACTCCACCGGTGGTGATCGTGAACCAGACCTTCGCGCAACGGTACTTCAACGGCGCGAACCCGGTGGGCCGCAAAGTGAAGTGCTTGGGCAAGTGGGCTACGGTGATCGGCCTGGCGAGAGACAGCAAGTACTTCAATGTCGCCGAGGCGCCGCGTCCCCATTTCTTTGCGCCGTTCCAGCAGCACGCGGGCAACGACATCCAACTCTACTTCTTCATCAAGGTCGCCGCGAATCCGACTCAGGTGATTGCGGGCCTGCGGCGTGAGGTCGCGGCAATCGATCCGAGCGCAGGAGCCTTTGACGCCATGCCGCTCGTGGAATGGACCGAAGTCACTATGCTGCCGCAGAAGGTTGCGGCGAGTATGCTGATCGCGATGGGCCTCATCTCGCTGGTGCTGGCAGCGGTTGGTTTGTACAGCGTGATGGCGTACGCCGTGAGCCAGCGGACGCAGGAGATCGGCATTCGGATGGCGCTAGGCGCACAGAGAAGTGACGTACTGGGCGATGTCCTGCGGCGGGGCATGCTCCTGACCGGCTCGGGTCTTTTGGCCGGAATGGTCGCGGCGTTCGCGGTAACGCGCCTGGTCTCGAGCATGCTGATCAACGTGAGCGCGGCCGATCCGGTTACCTTCGGCGGCGCGGCATTGTTTCTGGCCGCGATCGCACTGCTGGCCAGCTACCTGCCCGCGCGCCGCGCTACAAAGGTAGACCCCATGATCGCCTTGCGCGCCGAATAAAGGACGCCTTCGCGGAGGCTCGAGAAGCCGTCAGACGCCGGCTTTTGGAACCAGCGAGGCGAGCTTGTTGAGGCCGTCAATGTACGCCTTGGCGCTGGCTTCGATTACGTCCGTCGAGGCGCCGCGGCCTACGACTTTGCGGCCGTCTTGTTCTAGCTGCACCGTGACTTCGCCTAGGGCTTCGGTGCCGCTGGTTACGGCGCGAATCTCGTATCGCTGGAGTTTGGCTGAGGTTTTGGTAACTTCGGAAATCGCCTTGTAAGTGGCGTCGACGGGGCCATCGCCAATGGCGGCGCCTTGGTGCGTTTCGTCTTTGATCTTGAGGCGAACCGTAGCGGTGGGGATGGCGGAGGTGCCGCTGTTGATGTGCAGATAGTCGAGGTGGTAGACCTCGGGCAGCGGATGGATCTCGTCGCGGAGAATGGCGAGGAGATCCTCGTCAAACACTTCCTGCTTTTTGTCCGCCACCGCCAGGAATCGCTGGTAGGCCTGGTTCAGGTCATGGTGCGAGAGCGTGTATCCGAGTTTCTTGAGGCGATCGCGGAGTCCGTGGCGGCCGGTGCGCGCGGTCAGCACCACGCGGCTTTCCGAGATGCCGACGTGCTCGGGCAGCATGATCTCGTAAGTGGTCCGCTCCTTCAAAAATCCGTCGACGTGGATTCCGGAACTGTGGGAAAACGCGTTGCCGCCGACCACGGCTTTGTTGGGCGGAACCTGGATGCCGAGCAGATCGGAAACCAGGCGGCTGGTGCGGTATAACTCGCGAGTCTCAATGCCGGTGTGCACGCCGAAGTAATCGCCGCGCGTGCGCAGGGCCATGACCACCTCTTCGAGCGCCGCGTTCCCTGCCCTTTCGCCGATGCCATTGATGGTTCCTTCCACCTGGCGCGCGCCGTTCTGCACGCCGGCGAGCGTGTTGGCCACCGCAAGTCCGAGGTCGTCATGGCAGTGGACGCTAATGGTTGCCCGGCTGATGTTAGGAACCCTCTCGCGAATGGAGCGGATCAGACAGCCGTACTGCTCGGGCACCGTGTAGCCCGTGGTGTCGGGAATGTTGACCACCGTGGCTCCGGCCTGGATGACGGCTTCGATCATTTCGAAGAGATAACTGAGATCAGCGCGGCCGGAATCTTCGGCATAGAACTCGACGTCGTCGGCGAATTGCCGGGCGAGCTTAACGGCGTCGATAGCCATCTGGAGAATCTTGACCCTCTTCTCGGCGAGCGTCTTGCCGTACCGTTCATCACGGAACTTGCCGCTGATATGGATGTCCGAAGCGCCGATCCCCGTATGAATCCGCGGCCGCTTCGCTTTGGCTATCGCCTTGCCGCAGGCGTTGATGTCATCCGGCACCGCGCGGGAGAGGGCGCAGATGGTAGGACCTTGGATTTCCTGGCAAATGAGCTGAACGGCCTCGAAGTCCTCGGGCGATGAGTTGGGATAACCAGCCTCGATCACATCGACGTTCAACTGCGCCAGTTGCCGGGCGATCATGAGCTTCTCGCGGCTGCCCAGACGAGTCCCGGCAGCCTGCTCTCCATCTCTCAGCGTGGTATCGAAGACAGCAACTTTTTCAGACATTGCAGCAGACTCTATCGTAAAACGAATCAATATTGTCGTAGTGGCCGGACATGCCCGGCCTGCTGAATGATCGGGACGGTCTACTGGACGCTCGCGGGAACAACCCTGTCAGGGGCCGATTCCCATACCACCGGACTGCTGTGCGTCGCCCAGTTATCCACGAACGCCTGGTAACGGCCTTCAAGCACGGACCGCTTGATTTTGAGCGTGGGCGTCATCAACCCATTTCCAACTGTCCACGGACCATCGGCGATGGCGATGAACTTCACCCGTTCGTGCGGATCAAGCTGCGCGTTTACGTGTTCCATCTGCGCCACCAGAGACTGCTCGAGGGCTTTTTGTTCGCCCGCAGTCGAGCATTGTTTCCGCGCATCCGCGGATAGCAGGACCACGGCGAAGGGACTCGGCAGACCGGCGCCCATGAGACAACAAGCGTCCACGGCGGAGTGCGCCATGAGCTTACTCTCGATTGGCGCCGGCGCCACGTACTTGCCCTTGCTGGTTTTGAACTGCTCCTTCACGCGCCCGATGATCTTCACTTGGCCGTCCGGCTCGAGATGGACAACGTCACCGGTGCGAATGAATCCATCGTCGGTGAAGGCAGCTTTTGTGGCCTGCGGATCTTTGTAATAGCCCAGCATGTTCATGGGGCTCTTGACCAGCAGTTCGCCCAGTTCGTTTACCTTCACCTCCACGCCGTCGAGGGCGCTGCCCACGTAGCCGGGGCGCACGCTGCCGGGTCTTGGAAGGTGAGTGATCAGCGCCTCCGTCATGCCGTATCCTTCCGCCAGATCCAGCCCGAGATTGCGGTACCACAGCAGAATTTCGGTGGGCAGTGGCGCGGCTCCGCAAGCCGCGTGGCGCACGGTACCGAGGCCAAGCTGGCGGAGAATGCGCCTTTTCGTATAACGGTCGATGATGGGAAGGCGAAGCAGCTTGTTCAGCTTTTCCTGCGGAATTTTGGCGAACACACCCTGCTGGAACTTCAGCAGGAGCCGCGGCACGGAAAGGAAAATCGTGGGCCGCGCGCGCTGCAAATCGGCGAGGAACGTCTCGAGCCCTTCGGTGAAGAAGATGTGAAAGCCGGCGAAAATAGCCGTGCCCTCGAGGCCAACGCGCTCCACAATATGCGCCAGCGGCAAATAAGAGATGACCCGTTCTTCGGCCGTCAAATCGAGCATTTCTGAAGCCGTGGCGGCAAAAAAATGCAGGGCCGTAAAGCGGTGCATCACACCCTTCGGCGTGCCCGTAGTGCCGGAGGTATAGATGATGGTGGCTAGATCGTCGGCGCGGCGCGTGGGGTCGCCGCCGATCCGCTCCGTGGCCGCAACCACCGCATCCCAGGCCGGGAGGCCGTTGGCTGGGACCGTGGGAAAGCAAATGCGCGCAACACCGTCGGGAATCCCGAGGGTCGCCGTTTCTTTGTCATCGGTCGGGCCGACGAAGCAGGCTTTTGCCTCGCTATGCTCCAGAATCTGACGGACCGACTGCGCTTTGAGCGACGGATAGACCGGCACGGTCACATACCCGGCCATCCAGATGGCGAGGTCGGCCATGATCCACCAGGCACAGTTTCTGGACAGAATCGCTACGCGCGTTCCAGGCTCCCAGTCCTGCGCTGTGAGGTAGGCTGCCATGCGCCGCACTTCGTCCGCGGCCTGCGCCCAGGTCCACTCGCGCACCTTCCCGCCATCGAATGGTTGTGTGAGGAATATCTGCCCCGGCCGCTCGCGCTCCCAGCGATAAAGGCACTGGAGCGCCAGATCGCCTTCCCTGAGACTGACCATCTGCGCATCTCCCGCCGTCTTCCTAGGGGTGGGGTAACGAGAGGCGGCGTTCTTCTTGCTTTTTATCTTACCCACGGGTAAGATATCAATATCAAAACCCGGTGTCAATCGGGTTGCTGATCCACGTCATGGCGAGAGAGGCTGTTGCGGTACAACCACACTGGAAAGCGTTTGTCAGCCGCCGGCGTGATCCCGCCACCAAACGCGAGGCCATCCTGCAAACCGCGGCGCAATTGTTTCTGGAGCAGAGTTACGGCCGCACCACGTTGAACGACGTAGCCAAGCGGTTGAACATCACCAAACCCGCCCTGTATCACTACTTCCGCAGCAAGGAAGAGATCCTCCTCGAGTGCTACCGCTGGGGCACCGGGCTCATCGAAGAGAGTCTCACGACCATCGCCGGGCACTGCGGAACGGGTTTGGAGAAGGTGGAAGCCTTCATCTACGCATACGCCAACGTCATGACGGTCAATTTTGGCCGGTGCGTGATGCGGTTGGACGAAGGCGATTTGTCCAGCAAAGCGCTGGCTGAGGTGCGCACGTATAAGAGGAAGATCGATCGCCGCCTCCGCTCATTCATTCAGGAAGGGATCGAGGACGGCTCGATTACGCCGTGTGATCCCAAGATTGCGGCCTTTGCGATCGCCGGGGCCGTGAACTGGATTTGTATGTGGTACGAGCCCGAGGGGGCTCGCACGGCCGAAGAAATCGCCTCGCAATTTGCGCAGACCCTGACCCAGGGACTGGCGCGAAGAGGGCGGCCGGCGCCCCATCCCAACGGAACGCGCAAAGTATCGAATCGGGAGTCATAGTTCATGATCGCTGAAACTGTTCTGGAGCCGGCTGCCACCGGATCGTCTGCGCGCGAACGGGCGCGCTCCATTCTCATCGGAAAAGCGGCGGTGCTGGGAGCCGGAACCATGGGCTCGCGCATTGCGGCTCACCTGGCGAACGCCGGGCTGCCGGTGGTGCTGTTGGATATTCCCGCCGAGAAAGGCGCACGCAGCGCGATCGCCGCACAGGCACTCGACGCTCTCAAGAAGGCCAAGCCCGCGGCTTTTTACGAGCCATCGCTGGCCGCGCGGATGACGGTTGGTAATTTCGAGGATGACCTCAAACTGCTGGCCGATTGCGACTGGGTCATCGAGGCGGTGACGGAAAATCTCGAAATCAAGCAGGCGCTCCTCGACAAGATCGCGCCCCACTTGAAGAAGGACGTGATCCTGACCACCAACACCAGCGGCCTGCCGGTGCAGTCGATCGCAGCGAAACTGCCCGAGACCCTTCGCCGCCGTTGGTTCGGAACGCACTTTTTCAATCCGCCTCGGTACATGCGGCTGGTAGAGATCATCGCCACGCCGGAAACCGATCCCGATGCCATCGCGGCGATCTCCCACTTCGCCGACCAGCAATTGGGCAAGGAAGTGGTTTTCGCGCGCGACACGCCCAACTTCATCGCCAACCGCATCGGCGTCTTCATCATGCTGGAGGCGGTGCGGCTGATGCAGGCCGAAGATCTCACCATCGAAGAAGTGGACGCGTTGACCGGCTCCGTCATCGGCTGGCCGCGCACCGGCACCTTCCGGCTGGCGGACATGGTGGGACTCGACGTGCTGGTCCACGTGGCGGGAAACTTCGCTCGTTCGCAGCAGCAGCAGATCGTTCTCCCGGCATTTATCCAGCAGATGATCGAGCGGCGCTGGCTGGGCGACAAGACCAAGCAGGGCTTCTATAAGAAGGAAAAAGACCCGGAAGGGAACGACGTCCGCTTCGTCCTAGAGTGGAAGACCGTTGAGTACGCGCCCGCTGCGCGGCCCACGCTGCCGTCGGTCGAGATGGCGAAGAACGCCGAACGGCTGCCGGAGCGGCTGACGCAACTGCTGGCCGGCGATGCCAAGAAGGACAAAGCGGCGCGCTTTCACTGGCGCCTGCTGAGCGCGCTGTGGAACTACGCGGCCGATTGCCTGCCGGAGATTGCCGACGACGTGGCAAGCGTCGACCGCGCCATGCGCGCTGGCTTCAACTGGGAGATGGGACCGTTTCAGCTCTGGGACGCCGCGGGTGTGCCGCAGACCGTCGCGCGCATGCGGGCCGCCGGCGAGCCAGTCAGTCCGAATGTCGACCGCCTGCTGGCTTCGGGCGCCTCCGCTTGGTACGAGAACCACGGCCGGGAGTGCTTCGAACTCGCCGAAGGAAAGTACAAGCCGGTGGCCGAACCCGCGGGCGTGGCGTGCGTCGCAAACTTCCGTGCGTCCAACGGTGTGGTGCGTCAGAATCCCGGCGTCTCGCTGGTCGACCTGGGCGATGGCGTCGGCTGCCTGGAGCTTCACTCCAAAAAGAACGCCATCGGAGAAGATATCCTTCGCCTCGTAACCGAAACGCTGCGGCCCGATGGCGGCGCGGTGCGCAACTTCGAGGCCTTCGTCATCAGCGGCGATGCGGACCATTTTTCGGTGGGCGCCAACCTGATGCAACTGCTGCTGGGCATTCAGGAAGGCGAGTGGGACGAAATCGACTTGGACATCCGGACTTTTCAGCGCATGACCGCCGCCATCAAGTTCTGCCCGCGGCCGGTGGTGGTGGCGCCGTTCGGCATGTGCCTGGGTGGCGGGGCCGAAATGGCGCTGCACGCCGCGAAACGCGAAGCCCATGCGGAGCTTTATATCGGGCTGGTCGAGACCGGTGTAGGCCTGCTGCCCGGCGGCGGCGGATGCAAAGAGATGACGCTGCGCGCTGTGGAAACGGCTGCGGCCGTGCACGGAAACGCGCGCGCCGAGTCCGTCGAGCTGATGAATGCGTTGCGCCGGAGCTTTGAGACCGTGGCCATGGCCAGAGTCTCCAGCTCGGCGGCCGAGGCGCGCGGGCTGGGCTTTCTCGCGCCGGGAGATCGCGTCACCATGAACCGCGAACGGCTGCTCACCGACGCCAAAGAGTCGGCACGCACCAAGGCGATGGCTGGCTACGCTCCGCCCGTGCCGCGCGAAGATATCCCGGCTCCGGGCCAGAACATTTTGGCTTCGTTCAAAATGGCCGTGCACATGATGCGCGAAGGCGAATACATCAGCGAGCACGACGCGAAAGTGGCCAACTGGGTGGCGAACGTCCTGTGCGGCGGCCCCGTTACGCCGGGCACGCCCGTGAGCGAGCAATATCTGCTGGATCTGGAGCGCGAGGCATTCCTCTCGCTCTGTGGCGAGAAGAAGACGCAGGAGCGGATTGCCTTCACGCTGAAGACGGGCAAACCGCTGAGGAATTGACCGCTCGTTACTGAGCCGCGACCAAAGGGAGCGGTATGAGGAATGAATCATGAAAGAAGCCGTCATTGCAAGCGCGGTGCGAACCGCCGTCGGCAAAGCTCCCAAAGGGACGCTGCGCGCCACGCGGCCGGATGACCTGGCCGCGGTGACCATCCGCTGCGCGCTCGCGCGCGTGCCCAACCTGGAACTCGAGGAAGTCGAGGATGTGATCATCGGCTGCGCCATGCCCGAAGGCGAGCAGGGCATGAACGTGGCGCGCATCGCGTCGCTGCGCGCGGGCCTGCCCGTCGAATCCTCCGCCATGACCATCAACCGCTTCTGCGCCTCGGGCCTGCAGGCCATCGCGCTGGCGGCGGAGCGCATTCGCTCGGGAGGCGCCGACGTGATCGTGGCCGGCGGCACCGAATCCATGTCGCTGGTGCCGATGGGCGGCAATAAAATCTCGATCAACCCCTGGCTCGGAGAGCACTATCCGGATTCATACCTCGGCATGGGCCTCACCGCTGAACGCGTGGCGCAGCACTACGGCATCGGGCGCGCTGAGGCCGATCAATTCGCCTTGGCCAGCCATCAGAAGGCGTTGGCCGCGCAGGCCGCCGGGAAATTCGATGCCGAGATCGTCCCCGTGCACGTCACCTTCACGGCGCCGGACGCGAAATCGAAGCTGAAAAACACGGAGCTGGAATTCAAGGTGGACGAAGGACCGCGCCCGGATACTTCGCTCGAAGCTCTGGCGCAGCTCAAGCCTGCCTTTCATGCTAAGGGCACAGCGACAGCGGGCAATTCGTCACAAACTTCGGATGGCGCGGCGGCGGCTGTAGTGATGTCCGCGGAGCGTGCCAAGGCGCTGGGCATTAAGCCGCTGGCGCGTTTCGTGGCCTACGCGTACGCTGGGTGCCTGCCGGAAGAAATGGGCGTCGGGCCGGTGTATGCCATCCCCAAGGCGCTCAAGATGGCCGGCCTGACTTTGGATCAGATCGATGTGATCGAACTCAACGAGGCTTTTGCGGCGCAGTCGCTGGCCGTTATCAAGACGCTGGGCCTCGATAGGGCGAAAGTCAACGTGAATGGCGGTGCAATTGCTCTCGGACATCCCTTAGGTTGCACCGGAGCCAAGCTCACCGCCAGTCTGCTGCAGGAACTGAAGCGTCGCCACGCAAAGTACGGCATGGTGACCATGTGTGTGGGCGGCGGAATGGGCGCCGCCGGAATCTTCGAGAACTTGAACTGAGCCGCAACCGTAAGGGGCGGTTGATCAACAATTTGCACGAACAAGCGAGGTACTAAATGGCTACGACAACAACACCCGTGACCGCGAAACCGGTAAAAGGCGGCAGCTTTCTCGTCGAGGAGCGCGACCCGCACGACGTATTCACTCCGGAGGATCTTTCCGAAGAACAACGCCAGATTGCCAAAACCGCGGTCGAGTTCCTAACGAATGAAGTACTGCCGGCCGCCGCGGACATCGAGGCCAAGAAACTCGATATCACTAAAGCCTTGCTGCGCAAGGCCGGCGACCTCGGGCTGATGGGCGTCGACGTCCCCGAGGCTTATGGCGGCCTGGAGATGGACAAGGTCACTTCCGCCCTGATTGCGGAGTCCATCAGCAAGCTGGCCAGCTTTTCCGTGGCATTTAGCGCGCACGTGGGGATTGGCACCCTGCCCATTGTGTGGTATGGCACCGAAGCCCAGAAGAAGAAATACCTGCCCAAGCTCGCTACGGGCGAGTGGATCGCCGCTTATGCGCTGTCGGAATCCTCATCCGGTTCCGACGCGCTGAATTGCCGCGCGCGCGCCGTTCTCTCCGAAGATGGCAAGTACTGGATCCTCAACGGCGAGAAGATGTGGATTACCAACGCCGGCATGGCCGACGTGTTCACGGTCTTCGCCAAGGTGGACGGCGAGAAGTTCTCGGCCTTCATCATCGAGCGCAATACGCCCGGCTTCTCGGTCGGCAACGAGGAGCACAAGCTCGGCATCCGCGGCTCCTCCACCTGCCCGCTGATCCTGGCCGACTGCAAGCTGCCGGTCGAGAACCTGCTCGGCGAAATCGGCAAAGGCCACCACATCGCGTTCAACATTCTGAACATTGGCCGGTTCAAACTCGGGGCCGCGTGTGTGGGTGGTGCGCGCAACAGTTTGCAGGACGGCATCAACTACGCCAAGGAGCGCAAAGCTTTCGGCAAATCCATCTGCGAATTCGGCCTGATTCAGGAAAAGCTGGCCGAGTCCGCGGCGGGAGTTTATGCCGGCGAGTCGCTGGTGTATCGCACCATCGGTATGATTGACGCGGCCCTGGCGGAACTGGGTCACAACGCGGAGTCGCGCGAGATTCAGAAGCGCATCGAGGAGTACGCCGTCGAGTGCTCCATCCTCAAGGTGTGGGGATCTGAAATGCTGACCTACGTGGTCGATCACGTCGTCCAGATCTACGCTGGCTATGGCTACGTGGAAGAGTACCCAGCCGAACGTGCTTACCGCGACGCGCGCATCAACCGCATCTTCGAGGGCACCAACGAAATCAACCGCCTGATCATCACGGGATTCCTGTTGAAGCGCGCCATGTCGGGCCAGTTGCCGCTGCTCCCGGCCATCCAAAAAATCATGGGCGAGGTGATGTCGCCCGGCGCCGCGCCCGAAGAATATTCCGGTCCGCTGGCCAACGAGCACAAGCTGCTCGCTCACGCCAAAAAGCTCGCTCTGTTTGCCGCCGGTTCGGCTTCGCAGAAGTACATGCAGACCATGGCCGACCAGCAGGAGATCATGGGCGCGCTCGCTGACTGCATCATGGAAGTCTACGCTCTCGAGTCCGCGATTCTGCGGACCGAAAAACTGGTAGCCACCAAGGGCGAACCGGCTGCCAAGCAGGCCATTGCCATGACGCAGTACTACGCCATGAAAGCGTTCGACCGCGTCGAACTCGGCGCGCGCAAAGTCATCGCGGCGGTGGCCGAAGGCGACATGCTGCGCACCCAGATGGCCATCGTTCGCCGCCTGGCCAAGCACGAGCCGTCAAACACCATCGCTCTAAGCCGCCAGATCGCCAAGCACGTGCTGGCGGCGGGCCGCTACACCCTGTAGGGCGACGGGGACTGGCTCCACTGTCCCTAGTCCAGACACTCACCACCAATCGGACTGCTCGTCGCGGACGGTGGTGCCTGTCCCCGTCATCACCATGCCATCTACCTCCTCCGCCCTTCATCCAGACCTTCACGGTCGTGTCGCCGTCGTCACCGGCTCGAGCCGCGGGATCGGCAAAGCGCTCGCCATCCGCTTAGCGCAGGAAGGCGCCGACGTCGTTGTGGCCGCCAAGAGCGAGCAATCCACCGACCGCCTGCCCGGCAGCATCCATGAAACTGCGGACACCGTTCGCGCGCTGGGCTGCCGCGCGTTGGCCGTGGCCACCGATGTCCGCGACGAAGACGCCATCCGCAACTTGATCGAGAAAACCATCGCCGAATTTGGCCGTCTGGACATTCTGGTCAACAATGCCGGCGCCATCTGGCCGCAGCCCATTTTGCAGACGCCGCCCAAGCGCTTCGACCTGATGATGGGCGTCAACGTCCGCGCCGCGTACATCGCCTGTTATTACGCGCTCCCGCACATGATCAAACAGCAGTGGGGCCACGTGCTCAACATGTGCCCCCGGCTCCATTGCGAGCCCTCGCCGGGAAGAGTCGGATACAGCATTTCCAAGCACGGTATGGCCAGCCTGGCCATCGGCCTGGCTGCCGAGCACAAGAAGGACAACGTCGCCGCCAACACCCTCTGGCCTCGCACCATCATTGAAAGCCTTGCATCCATCAACTTGAAAATGGCTGACCGGTCCCAGTGGCGCACGCCCGAGATTCTGTGCGACGCTTCCTGCGCCATCTTCGCCCAGGAGCCACGCGCGTGCACGGGCCGCCAGTGGATCGACGAACAGGCGCTGACCGAACTAGCCGGCATCACCAACTTCGACCACTACTGGTGCGAAGGCAAGCCTCCGGCGAAGCCGATTTACATTGATAAGTGGTGAGGCGGTGGGGCAGGCGCTTTCGCCTGCCAATCGTTGCCTACCCGAGCCGCGTCAGGCCGCTTGGTATAACTAACTGTCCTACCAATGGTACAAAATGGAGGTATACCATGAAGACCGCCATTTCCCTCGATGACCACCTCCTCAAGCAGGCCGACCAGACCGCGCAGCAAATGGGGTTGAGCCGGAGTGGGCTGTTCGCGCTCGCTCTCCAGGACTATCTCCGCCGCCGACGCCAGCAAGAGGTGGCCGAGCAGTTGAACCGGGTTTACTCCGGCAAGCCCGATTTAGCAGGGCGGCGAACCACGGCGCGCATGAAAGCTAAGTTTCGCCGGACGATTAAGGAACGCTGGTGAATGAGATCCGCCAGGGTGACATCTACTGGATCGACTTCGGCCCAGTGACGGGTGCGGCCCCGGCCGAATGCCATCCCTGCGTGGTCGTGCAGAGTGACGTCTTCAACCGAAGCCGCATCACCACGACGGTCGTGTGCCTGATTACGTCCAACGTTCGCTTGTCCCGCGCACCCGGCAACGTCGCCCTGAGCCAAGGGGAGGCGAATCTCCCGAAGGCAAGCGTGGTGAATGTTTCTCAGGTCTTGACCGTGGATAAAGGCGAACTATTGGAACGGATCGGGAAACTTCCTGCCAGCGCGATCGACGCGGTCCGCGACGGACTGCAATTGCTTTTTGATCGGGCTTAGCGGTCCCTTACTTCCGCCGCCCCGCCGCCTCCGCCTTCCGTATCGCTTTCTCGCGCAGGTCCCAGGAGTCCATGGCCTTCTGTGCGCCTTCGCGCGCCATGTCGGTGCTCAGCCGCCGCTCGGCCTCATCGAAGGTATCCTCCGCGTCTAATCGGGCGCGCTCGGCCTCGTCGTCGGCTTCCTTCACCCGCTGGACCACACTCTTGATTTCCAGATCGACGTCTTTCGCCTCTTCTTTGGCCTTCTCGTACCGGCGCTTCCCCTTCAGGTTACCGTTGAGGGACGCCTGTGCCTCCAACTCGCGGTACGCCTTCTTCAGGTCGTCGCTCCAGGACGCTTTCACCTTCTTTTCCGCGTCGGCGAGTGCGTCCACGGCTCGGTCGCTGGTTGCCCGCGCGCGGCTCTTCTCCCAAAGCCACCGCCAGACACCCCATTCCTTGCCTTCAGTCATCAACACCCTGGCTTCTTCGACTTCCATGAGCTTATGCATATGCCAATCCCTACATTCGGCATTGCAAGATTGGGGCCAAAGACCCGAAGATTTCCATTTCCCAACTGTCTTTTCCTGCCGCATAATAAATTCAGATATCCCTGTATGAATTTGGCCGAGCGATGGATGTGTAGGGTTGTCCTTTGCCTGTTGATTCCAGCGCTTCACGCGCAGCCATTGAAGCCGGAAACCGAGCGGGATTTCGATTGTTATGTCCAATCCGCGGAAGCGCGAATGGACGCCCAAACGGCCTTCGTGGCGGCCGATTCCGATCCGGCTCTCAACGAGGATCTCGTTCGCGGCCGGCAGATTCGCACCCTCCCGGCCAACGGGGCCAATCCGCATCAACTCGCTGGCGGGCAGCTCTACGACTGGATTGGGCTCGTTTTCATTGCGGGAGGCAGTCTGGATCTCACGATCCGCATGCTCCAGGACTACGACCATCGCGCGCGGTATTTCCCCGAGATTCTGTCGGCTTCCAAGCTGCTGTGCCACACCGGAGAGAATCGTTTTCAGTTCACGATGCGCTTGAAGGAACCCGCCGTCCTCGACGTGGAAAGTGACGTGGTCTGGGAGCGCGTTGGCCCCGAACGATGGCGTTGCCGTTCGTATTCGACGAGTGTCCACGAAATCGGCAAGGACCATGGATACGCGCAGCGGCTATACTCTTACTGGCGTTTTGCCGAAGCCGGGAAGGGAGTCTACGTGCAAGCGGAGACCATCACACTGAGCCGGGAATTCAGCGGCTTCACGCGGGCCCTCGGCTCCATGGTAGGCATCAATCCGGAGAAGACGTTGAAACGCACGCTGGCATCGATGAGGGAGTCCGCGCTAAAACCGGGGCTGCAAATCGACGGTCCACCCGCGGGGCTGGCCGAGTGTGGCGACCCCTTCCATCCCGGCGGATGTGCGGCGCCATCAAAAACAAAATAGTGGATTCATGTCAGATTCGACCTTGGACTTTGATTTCATCGTAATTGGCTCTGGCTTCGGCGGCAGCGTCACGGCGCATCGCCTCACCGAGAAGGGGTACAAGGTGGCGGTGATGGAGATGGGCCGCCGCTGGACGGCCGAAAACCTCCCCAGCACGAACTGGTTGCTGTGGCGCTGGATCTGGCGCCCGCACATGGCGCTGCGCGGCTTCTTTAACATCGAAATGTTCCGCCACGTGGTCATTATGCACGGCTGCGCCGTGGGCGGCGGGTCGATCACCTACGCCAATACCCTGCTGGTACCCACGGAATCGATTTGGGAAAACGGGTCCTGGGCAGGCCTCGCGCCGTGGAAAAAGGAGATGCCCGCCTACTTTCAGACCGCCTTGAAGATGCTTGGCGTCATAGAGAACCGGATACTCGGTCCTGCGGACCAACTCCTCAAACGTGTGGCTGACGCTGTGGGCGTTGGCGACACGTACTACCGGACTCATGTGGCGGTTTTCCAGCCGCCCGAAGGAGAAGCCGGCGGCAAGACCTACCCGGATCCGTATTTTGGCGGCGAAGGCCCGGAGCGAACCACCTGCATCGGGTGTGGCGGCTGCATGATGGGATGCCGCTACAACGCCAAGAATACACTGGACAAGAACTACCTCTACCTGGCCGAGAAGCACGGAGCCCGCGTGTACGCCGAAACGAAAGTGGTCGACGTCCAGCCGCTCGGAAAGGCCGATGGCAGCGACGGGTACGAGGTGCGGACGGTGAAATCCACAGCCTGGTTCGGCAAAGAACCCCGCCGGTTCACCTGCCGGGGCGTGGTCTTCGCCGCATCCGCACTCGGTAGCATGGATCTACTATTCCGTCTGAAGGAAAAGGGCTCCCTCGCCGCGATCAGCGATCAACTCGGCAATCGGGTGCGCACGAACGCGGAGTCGCTGATCGGCGTGCGCGTGCCGCGCAGTAAAGAAGATCTGTCGAAGGGCATTGCGATCGGTTCGGGCGTCTACATTGACGACTACACGCACATTGAGGCGGTCCGCTACCCGGAAGGCGCCGACGCCATGGGTTTCCTCAGTACCGTGATGACGGGTGGCCGTCGCGGCCACACGCGAATCCTGCTGTGGCTTCGTACTCTCGTCACTTCGTTGCTGCGCCATCCCATCAGGACCGTTCGCTGCCTGCATCCGTTTGGCTGGGCGCAAGAATGTCTCATCATGCTCTGCATGCAGACGTTGGACGGTCACATTGACATGCGGCTGGGGCGGCTGTGGTTTTGGCCATTCCGGAAAACCCTGGTGAGCCGGGGCAAGAAGATCCCTACGTTCATTCCGCAGGCGAACGAATTTGCGGAGAAGGCCGCGAAGTTGATGGGTGGGACCCCCATGAGCATGGTCACGGAGATCCTATTCGACGTTCCGGCCACGGCGCACATTCTCGGCGGGTGTCCCATGGCGGGCTCGCCGGCTCATGGCGTGGTCGACGAGCGCAACCGGGTCTTCGGCTACAAGAACATGTACGTGTGCGACGGTTCCGTGATCGCGGCAAACCTGGGCGTAAACCCAAGTCTCACCATCTGCGCGCTCACCGAGAGGGCCATGAGTTACATCCCCGCCGCTGCCGAGACCGACTGGACTGATGCTCCCCAGTTAGTAGAGCAGGACCAGACCTAGTTTAGTGCGCGATGTTCTTGCCGAAGTTGAATGCCGGTCCAATGGCGAAACGCACTGTGTAGCGGCCCTCCCTCAACAGGTCGTTAAAGAGGTGATCGTAAACCAGATCGGCCTGCGTTCGAAGGGCAAAATGGTGCGTAAAGAGAATGTCGAAGCCGCCGCCGAACCCAACGAACCCGACCCAGTCCGTTTTGTTTCCAGACGGTACTAATTGCGCCACGATGCCTTTGGCGATCGGATCACTGGGCTTCGGGGTTGCCACTTCGCGTATGGCTCCGGCAAACACCGGCCGGAGAAAAAGAGTGACTTGCGAAAAGTGGCGATAGGCAAGCTGCGGACCGACAGCGAACGTCTGGGTCGTGGAATGGGTCGGAACCGCGAGGGTGTAGCCGGCGGGGATCATTCCTGCCGCCGCCATCTTAGCGAGTTGCCCGCCCAATTGCTGCTGCAAGGTGGTTGGCAGCAGCGTTGGGACAATCGACATATCCCCCAGCGCATTCGTGTAGTCGAAACCAAGCGAGTACCAGGTTTTTGGCCTGAAACCGACTTGCATAGCATAGCCGTTCTCAAAAAGGTTGACTTTTGAACTGTTGAGGAAGCTATACCCCACGAAGGCGTCGTAACGGGTCACAACTTCCTGCTGGGCAAAGATGGGCGAACTCGCAAACAGCAGGGTTACAGCGAGCATGACGAGCGCAGGCACGAGCTTTCCTGCATATCTGATTCCGCGTTGGTTTTGCATGGATTCCTCCCGCCGCCAAGCTCTTTGAGGATCGAGCCCGCGGGGCTTGTGCTCCAGTGTGGTACTTGGTGGACTTGCGGCTGCGGGCGTCCCAGGAGCAGACTTGGGCGCCGGCTCGCCCCCTGCCCTCAGCCACACGCCACACCACGAGAGTATTGAGACTGGGAACGCCTGCAGGTATCTTGCCGAATCAAAACCATTCAGGAGAATGGCGCATGGGTTGCTTCTGGGTCGAAACACGGCAGCCCGATTGCGCGAAACCGCGCAATACATAGAGATAAGCGGCTCTCTAAATACCGATGCTCCTTGCAAGGGCAGCGCGCCAGCCCCAAAATGGAAGCAAGAGCGATCCCCCAATGGCGCGCCGGTTTCGGTTGTCACGTCCTGTGCTGGTAGTCCTGGCGCTGATCTTCGCCGCCTCCACCATTCTGTACAGCACTCTCTGGATCGCTGCTGTGCGATGGGCGCTGCCCCAGGTGCAACTCGGCTATGACTATGACGATGCGTATCTGGCAGGCGAATATGGGCAACTCGTCAAAGAAGTCTACAACGGCAGCCCGGCCGAAAGAGCTGGAATGCGAGCCGGTGATCGAATCGTCGCGGTCGACGGGCAGCGCATTCAGAATGCGGGTACAACGGACAGGATTTGGCGCCAGGCCAAGCCCGGCGACAAAGTTCAACTCACCATTGAACGGCCCGGCCAGGTAACCCGGGTTGTCCTGATCTGTGTGTTTCGCAAACGGGTCTCCGGGCCGAGCGAAGGAGGCTTGCCGGAATACTTCGCCGGTGAAATCCGCAGCTTATTTCCCGTGCCTTTTGTTGTCGTCGGCCTGGCCGTTCTGTTTCTCCGCCTTGATAGTCCGCATGCATGGCTCCTGGCACTCATGTTCGCCGGCTTCGCGGCTTCGCCGGGCATACCCAATGATTTCGGCAGCGTGGCCCCGGTCTTGCGGCCGTTCGCCAAAGCCTACCAGTCGGTAGTGATTAGCTTGCTGGGCCCGTCATTTTATTGGTTTTTTGCGGTGTTTCCGATTCGGGCGCCACTGGATCGCCGCGCGCCTTGGCTGAAGTGGGCGGCTATTCCGCAAAGCCTGTTGTTCGCGATTCCCGGACTCCCAACGGGCGGGTTGCGGGATCCCGCACCGCTGGCTGAACTGCTCCGGGACAGCACCTCTCAATGGATCCCTCTGTACCATGTTTTTGGATTCATGGCGTTGGGGCTCATATCCCTGGCCCATAACTTCTTCCACGCCTCGGACCCGGAGGTGCGGCGCAAGATGCGCGTGATCTTCTGGGGCACCGCGATCGGCGTCCTTCCGGCCTCGGCCAGAGCTTCGGCGATCGGCTTTGCGCATTTTCAGTCACCGTGGTGGCTGGATACCGTGATTGTTGCGCTCATGTTCCTTTTCCCGCTTTCGTTTGCGTACGCGGTGGTGAAGCACCGGGTGCTCGAGATCCCCGTTCTACTGAAGAGGAGCGCCCGCTACCTGCTGGTGCAGCGCGGATTCACCATTCTTCTGTCCGCCCTAAGTATCGGATTGACGGTGTTGTTCGCGTTGGCGTTTCCCCGCTGGCTGCAAGCTGCGACCCCTGTCGAAGCGGCCCAACCTGCCGCCATCGCGCTGGGGGCGGTTTTCGGAACAGGGTTGCTCTGGGGCGGATGGCAGGTCCACCGGCGGGTGAGCGGAAGAATTGATCGCGCGTTTTTCCGCAGCGCGTATGATGCGCGGGTGATTCTGGAGGATCTGGCGGAGAAGACGCGCGCGGCGACGAACTCGGCAGAGCTGGCGCATCTGCTCGAAGGGCATCTCGAAGAGGCGCTGCATCCCAGTTCGCTGGTTGTGTATCTTCAGCGGAGCAATGACGATCTGGCCGCGGCGACCGGCGCCGTGCCGCCAGGGTTAGAGCGCATTTCCGAGAATCTGCCGCTCGTGACGGAACTGAGGCGACACGCGCGGCCATGGGATTTCCCGCCCGCAGGCGGCGACGGCGCTTCGGGATGGTCCACGCTGGCGCCACTTCACGCGGAGTGTCTGGTTCCGATTCCGGGGCACGGTGGCCATTTGGCCGGCCTGCTGGCTCTGGGGCCGCGGCTTTCCGAGGAACCGTATTCACGCGAGGACAAGCGTCTGCTGGCATCGGTGGCGAGCCAGGCGGGCACGGCGGTGGACAACATCCGCCTGGCCGAAGAGATCGCCGAACGGATGGAGAGCGAGCGGCGGACGGCGCGCGAAATGGAGATCGCCAAAGAAGTGCAGACGCGGCTGCTGCCGCAGGGTCCGCCGCGCCTTGAAACGCTGGAGTGCGCGGCGCAGTGCATTCAGGCGCGCTCGGTGGGCGGGGATTATTATGATTTCCTCGATCTGGGTTTCGGCCGCGTGGGCTTCGTTCTGGCGGACGTTTCGGGAAAAGGCGTGCATGCGGCGTTGCTGGTGGCCAATCTGCAGGCGCTGCTGCGCAGCCAGAGTGGAGTTTTTCCCGCCGACCCGGTGCGGATGCTCGAGAACGTGAATCAGATGTTGTGGAAGTCTACAGCGCCTGAACATTACGCCACGCTGTTCTATGGGATGTACGACGATGCGACGCGCGGGCTGTGCTATGTCAACTGTGGTCACAATCCTCCGGTGTTGTTGCGCTGCGACGGGACGGTGGAACGGCTGAAGGCGACGGCGCTGGTGATCGGGATCTTCGACCGGTGGGAGTGCTCGGTCAGGCAAGTGCAGCTTGGTCCCGGCGATGTGCTGGCCATTTTCAGCGACGGCGTGACCGAGGCGATGCGCGGCGAGGAGGAATTCGGGGAGGAGCGCTTCATTGACGAACTGCGGGCCCGGGTGGGGCTGCCGGTGAGCGAGATGGTGGCGGCGATTTTAGGGAGCGTGCAGGAGTTTAGTGAGGGTACGCAGTCGGATGATTTGACGTTGGTGATTGTGCGGGGGCGTGGGGGAGTAAGGTAGTGGTGGCGGGCGGAATCTAGTGCAACGTTCCGTCACCGGATTTACCGGATTTCGCCGACGGCGATATCGCAGGATTCCGGTGTCACGGCAGATCGATACGGTGGCGACGAGGCGCCCCCACCGGCAACGCAGTGTCGTCAGCGCAGAAAGATATAATCGAGTTCGATGAAGCGCCTCTCTTGGGCGTTGCTGCTGTGGGCCGTGGTCCCCAGCGATGCTCAGACGCCCTGCTCTCCTGGTGCGCTGGAGGACGTTGCCAGCCGGGTCCACACTATTCAGGAAGAATTGAAGCATGTTCAGGTCGGGGAGATGGACACGACGGTTCCGGCCACGGCGAGAGACCGGCTAGCGCAGCTTAAAGATGCCCTAAGCTGCCTCGCTGACGTAGCTCTCGCTCAGGCGGGGCCATCGGTCGACGCGGTTGAGCTCCAGAATAAAATCGCCAATGTTCTGACCGCAAACCTACAAGAACCGGCCGACGCCGCCGCCGTCTCAAACGACGATCAAGTGGTCGGCTCTTTTGGCCAGAACTTGACGGTTAACGTGAGCCGGCCACCTAACGTGACTGAACTCCTGGAAACGGAGTTCACGGTTGGTATCCCGTGCGGGGATGATCATGTGCTTCTCATCTACGCCGTGGATAACGGCACATGGAAGAGACAATTGCGGTGGCAGGCGCCGCCTCTGAAGGAGATCTCTGACGCGTTCGGAGACTTTTTTGTCTCTGGCGTGCTATCTCCTTCTGCGGGCGGGACGTCCGCTTCATCGATTGTGGTCGCACATGGAACCCCCTGGTGCACATCGCGCTTCAGCGGCTTCGCGATTGACGTACTTTCGGCGGGGTCGACCCCAGATTCGCCGAAGGTTCTCTGGCACACCCAAAGAGGCTATTCCCGTGGGGACTTCATCCCGAGGCTCCGATGTTCGGGAGACACATTCGAACTGCGGATAAACGAGAGCTCGTTCGATATCGACTCATTCGAGCGGCGTGTCATTTATCGGTATCGGCTAGACGAGCATCAAGGCATCCACCGGATTGAACCGATCGCAATCCACGCCCGCGGCTTCGTGGAGGAATGGCTATCTGCGCCATGGCCGGAATCGGAGAGGTTTTCAACACAAGGGACCGGCTCGATGCTGCAAATCATCCATGACCAATTCGAACAGCCGCGAAAGTCCGACTCCGAGTTCGTAACTCATCGCCATGGGCCCGTCAGAGCGTGTAATAGTCCAGGTACTTTTCAAGTTGAGATCCGATCAACTCTTGAAAAGATCATTCCCGGCAAGCCCGGCGGCGAATCTCAGCCTCTTCCAACACGCTATTTCCACATCCGCGAGGCAAAGGGCGGATATCTGATGGTCTCCGCCCCCTCCGAAGCCGATCCAGGTTGTAAGGGGGCCGACCTGATGCCGAAAAGGGCCAACTAGCGTAACAGCGCAATCAGGTCTCTGCGGCGCCGACCGCACTCGCGAGAATTTCCAGTGGAATATCCATTCAGCCTATGCCGAACGAAGTCGCGGTCACCACGGCAATGACAGCGCCAAGACGGCGCTATGCGGCATATTCCGGCATTCGACATTGTGCCCGCTCCCTTTGGTCACGGCTCAGTTAGAATCTGGCGCGGAAAATCTTTAGGTTTTTCACTGAAAGAGATTCGTGATTCGAGAGAGTGCCGCGCAGGCGGAGTTTGAGGATTTTCACGGGTGGGAGGAAGTCGGTTTGTACGCCGCGCCAGGGGCCGTGGGTGCGGTCGGCTAGCAGCGTCCAAGTCGCGCCGTCGGATGAGCCTTCGATGACGTAATGCGCGTAGGGGGCTGGTTTGCGGAACCAAATAGGGTCGCTGTAGTCGATCAGATCGGGCAGCTCGTATTGGATGGCAGCGAGCGTGGCGGGGGCATGCAAAGTAAATTCGGCGCCTTGCTGGACCGCTTCGACCGGATGGCTCAGGTCCGCGGCGGAATCGAGCAGGTAGTGAAAGGTTCTGACGTAGAGTTCGCGGAATAACGCGCTGTCGGGATCGGCCAGGCGGCGGGTGAAGCTCTCGCTCGATACCAGAGCCAGGCGCAGATTCTTGTGGATGGCGAGCCCGGTGTGATGAAACGCGGGCTGGTTCACTCGCTCGAGCCCGCTCTCGTTGGCTTCCGTCACTGCTTTTTCGGAGCGGACGAGGATATCCCATGCTTGCGGCTCGTAGGTCATGTCGGCTTCGCCTGCCCAGACGCCGGGGACGGGATCGCCCAGTTTCAGACCAAGACCGCGCATGACGGGATGGTCGACATTCGAGACGACGGCGCGGCTTCCTTCGGGCCAGTAGCCCACGGTGACATGGAAAACGTTCAGGTAATCGATGGCATCGCCGGTCGTAGGGGGGAGCAACTGCGGTGGCATGAAATCATCGGACTGGTCCGTCAGATGACACCAAAAGTGGTCCTTCTGCCAGATATAGCGGCGATCGCGCAAGCTGGGCAGATACTCCACCATCACCGCGAACGAATCGCCGCCGTGAATCACGACGGCGCCGCCGTGAGCCAGGTAATCCCGAAATCGAAAATACGTCTCCGCGGTCGTGAACTCGGCGTGGCTGCCGACGAGCACGAGGCGGTAATCGCTCAAACGCACGCGGTCGAGCGCGATGTCGTCCTGCGTGCAGTAGTCAATCTGCAGTGCTTCCTTCCGAGCCAGTTCGCGGAGGAACTGATAGTGGAGGATGTCTGAATGCCGTTCGTATAGACCGTAGTAATAATGATTCGTGCGCCGGAATCTGGTATTGAGGACCGTGGGCGAGTATCCCACGCTGGTGTAATGGTAGTCGTCGCGCCATGACGTCATGGCGTGGCCGCCGTTGCTGGCATAGGCGCGCCACATGTCGGTAGGCGCGACAAAGAGAACCGTGCCGCGCGGTTGCCGGGGCCGCACGATCAATGAGAGCGTTTTGTCATTGAGGCGGCGCACACCCGGATCGAACGCCGCGCCGGAGGGCACGACGGTGACTCGATACAGACCTGTGGGCCAATCGCCCGCTTCGAATTTCACTTCGGTGACGGGCAGCTCGCAGACGAATTGGCGGCGGCCCGCGACGGTTCCGCCCACATCATCGATGAACACAAGTTCCATCGCCTTGCCCGCGTCCGCCGGGCCAGGCACGATTTGGATGGTCTCGACTTCCCCAGGCGCCCAGCTCGATTCGAATGGACTCAGCACCGGAAACAAGCCCGGATGGATGCCGGGTGTGCGCCGCTCCTGTTCCTGGTACCACTCGGCCCACCAGAGGCGCTGGTTGCGAGGCCGGTACGCGAAGATCGCGACCTCGAGGTCCGCCCTTCCGGTCTGGGTCCAGAAGTGGAGCTGGGTGGAGCCCGTGGGTCCAGTGCGACGACCCCAGCGTGTAGCAGCGGGCTCCGCGCCCTCGAGCTGTGTTCCGATCGCCAGATTGTCAGCCCGGTCGTAGAAAAGGGTGGCCCAGTTCAGGAAATGCGCGGGCGGGATGGTTCCGTCCGGCAGATACAAAGGATGCCCCTGAAGCGCTCCAGCATCGAGCGTCATCGACTCGTTGAACGCCATGGGAAACGCCCAAACCAGCTTCAGCTCTTCGGAGGTGATGGGAGTTCCCACTTCGTGGCGGATGCGGCAGATGTCGAAGTCGCCCTCGCGCGTGAAGCGAGCGACGAGGGTGGTGTCTGAACCTGGGGCGCGCAGGATTACTTCATTGGCGCCGCGCTTGGCTTGAATCTCGACTTTGCGGTTCACTAACAACAGCGATAGCGACGGAAATTGCGGACTAAGGAGCGGGGACTTGTCCAGCGCCTGGATGCCGAAGGCCTCTTGCAGGATGTTGGGTGATGGCTGATCGGCTGCGGGGGAGAGGGAACAGAGCGTGAAAAGGAGGCCCAAAAATGGGGACAGGCAGCGCCGTCCACGCGCCTGCGAGGCTGGGCGGTGAAGATTCGGCGTGTCATGCGGCTTGGGACGGCGTAGCCAGTCCCCATTCTTTGGCATCTAAATTTTTGCAACCGTTTCTACTGTGGCCACGCCCGTGCGGAAGAGTTCGGGCTTGATCTCGACGCCGATGCCGGGCAGCTCAGGCGCTGTGACGTGTCCGTCTTTGGGAACGGGAATGTTGTTCACGAAGTATGGATACTGGTGCGAGTACTTCCAGTAGTTGCTCTCCATGATGAGAAGGTCAGGGAGAGCCGTCGCGAGATGTGCGGAACAGGCGAACAGGAGCGGGCCGCCGCAGGTGTGCGGTGAAGTCGGGATCATGTAGGTCTCGGCCATGTCGGAAATCCGTTTTGCCTCAGACGGGCCGCCGCACCAGGTGACGTCGTACATGATCACGTCACACGCCTTCTGCTCAAAGAATTCGCGATACTCGTAGCGGCTGGCCAGGGTCTCGCTGATGCAGATCGGCACCGTGGTCTCGGCGGCGAGCCGTGCATAGGCTTTAGCATTCCCGCTCAACATGACGTCCTCCAGATACATGATGTTGTACGGCTCGAGCGCCTTGGCAATTCGCATGGCGCTCGGAAAATCAAACCGGCCCCAGCAGTCCACGCAAATGTCCATCTTATTGCCGACGCCATCGCGAATGTCGCGAATCCAGCGCAAGCCTTCCTCAAGAGCCTGGTTTGAAAGGTAATGATCGGGGGCGTCAAACGGGTAGATCTTCATGCCGGTAATGGCGCGGTCGAGCAGAAACGTCACGATCTTCATGGTGTCCCGGCCCATCTTCATATCGTTGATGGCCCAGTAATCGGTGGTGGTATTGTAGACGCGAACGCGGGGCCGGGTCTTTCCGCCCAGCAGCCGGTAGAGCGGGAGGCTCGTGGCCTGGCCGAGGATGTCAAGTTGCGCCATGTTGATGGCGCTCAGGACACGCATATCGGCGCCTCCGGTAGTCCTCATCGCTCCTTCGAAGTGCATGGCACGCCAGATGCCGTCGATATCGCGGGGATCGCGCCCGAGGATCAGGCCGGCGTGCTCCTTGAGAGCGCCAATCTCGGCTTGAGGGTACGGATAAGTTTCGCCCGTCCCGATAATCCCCTTGTCGGTGTGCAGGCGAACCCACCAGAATTCCGCGCCATCATCCGACCCGCCCGAGCCGCCGCCGATATGCAGATCCTTGCGGAAAGTAACGGCGTCGATCCGGGTGATCTTCATGGGCTCGGTGTTGTCGATCACAGCACGAGTGGCGGCGGGCAGCAGCGTGGCGCTTCCGAGAGCGGCCAGAGAGCCGATGCCGGTGTGCTTCAGGAAGGATCTTCTGCTCAGGCTCATAACCGCTCCTTACTGCAACGGCACCACACGCTGCTGGATGGTGTCTTCGATTCGAGTGGCGGGCGGCCCAATATAGTGGAAGGCTTCTGCGAATTCCACGCCGTATTTCCGGCCCAATTGCCGGTCGCCCGCCAGGACAAATTCCTTGATGTAATTGCGGTCGGCGGTGGCATCGTCGTCGCCCAGCACGGGTAGCCGCTGGTTTCGTTTGGACAACTCGGTGCGCAAAGTGGAGCCGTGATGCCCGCCGGGGCCTTTGGCTACGTTCGCGCGGTTGGCTTCGATCTTCTTGTCCACCACGCCGCTGATGTCCACCACGCGCGTGATCTCGGGACGCCGGGCGTAGTAGTATTTCTCGCTCACCGCGTGCGGCTTGAGACCGGCGGCAAACTGTTCGGGATAATCGTGCACACGGCCGGCCATCCAACACGCCGCCTCCACGCACCGGGAAAGTACGTAATGGTCGGGGTTCTCCTCGTCGTGCCCCCATGGGTCATAACACAGGATCGTGTCCACCTTAAGCAGGCGGAAGAGGAAGATCAGCCGGCAGATCAGCTCGTTCCACGAGACGTCGCCCATGCGATGGTTGTTGTAATTCAAATCGAAGCTGCGTTCCAGGCCCAGGATGCGCGCCACCTCGGCATTCTCGCGTTCGTTGCGAAGCACGTTCTCGCCAATGCTGCCGGGCTGTCCGATATCGTCGCCCATGTCATCGTTGGTGGCGCGGATCATGTAGCCGGTGTAGCCCTCCTGAATCAACTTGGCCACCGTGCCGGCGGCGAATAACGCGATGTCGTCGGAATGGGGTTGAATGGCCGCGAGCACCTTGCCCTTGTGAGGCGTACCCGCGAGCGGCTTTTCAACGACAACGCCGGTGGACGATTGCTGCGCGGCGGCCGGCCGCGGTCTGAGGATGGCTGCGCTGCCGAACATCCCCGTGAGGAAATTGCGCCGGTTCATGGCGGTATTCTAACGCGAATCGACTGCGGCGGAGTCCAGCTCCAGGCCCTCTCAGTTGCTTTTGTTTTTCAGGCGGTGGTATCACCAAATCATGCCGATCATTTCTAAAACCGCCGCTGGCGAGGTTTATGGCTTCGCTTGTCGTCCGCGCACGCAACACTCGCGCCCCACTTTCCCCTACATTTGTCTCGGCAACCGCAGCCATGTGCGCTGCACCAGGATCGGCCGGGAACTTTAAGGGCGCGGCACACGTACACACAACTATCACGCAAATCTATGAGCCTCCAACACAATTGTGGTCAGAAGATTCGCATCCCCGTTTTCTTCCTGCTCATCTTCCTGCCCCTCTCCAATCCCGGTCGCGCTCAGACTGCGGTTCGAATTGATCCCGCAAAGGGCGGCATGGGCTGGCTCACGCATCCCTATCAGCCCCGAGCCGTGCCTCCGATCAACCTGAGCAACTCGTCGAGGCTGGATTCGCTGGTGCGCGCGGGTAATCTCTACGTTTCCGCACAGGATGTGGTGGCGCTGGCTATCGAGAACAATATCGATGTGGAAGTTCAGCGGTATGGACCCTTGTTGGCCCGGGAGGTGTTGAAGCGCGCCCAATCCGGGGGAGCATTACGAGGCGTGGGAGCGCCATTGGCGGCAGGACCGCAAAGCGTCAGCCTGCAGGGCGTCACTGTAAACGCTGGCGGCGCGGCGGGAACCTCCGGGGCGGGCGTGAGTTCCGGCGGCGGCATTGTCACCCAATTGGGCCCCGGCATCCCAGCGCTCGATCCCAGCATCTCCGCTTTCACGAATTTCCAGCATCTGAGTATTCCGCAGAGCAACACCGTTTTGACCGGAACAACCGCACTGGTTCAAGACCTCCGCACGTACCAAGCTCAATATCAGCAAAACTGGGTTTTCGGTCTGAGCGCAACATTGAGCTACGCAAGCCAATACACAAAGGTGAACAGCCAGTTCTTCAGCCTGAATCCTTACACGTCCGGCCAGCTCGACCTGCAGATCACACAAAACCTCCTGCAGGGCTTTGGCTCCGCGGTTAACGGCCGCAATATTCGCGTCCAGAAGAACAATTTGAAGGTGACCGACCTGCAGTTCAAGTCGCAACTAATCACCACGGTCTCAGCCGTTCTGAATTTGTATTGGGACCTGGTGGCCTTCGTGCAAGATGTGCATGCCCGCGAGCAAGGATTGCAGACGGCTCAACAATTGTTGGATGACAACAAGAAGCAGGTGCAAATTGGTTCGCTGGCGGAGATTGAAGTTACCCGCGCGGAATCGCAACTCTACGCGGCCAAGCAGGACCTGATCATCTCGCAGACGAATATGGCGCAGCAGGAGACCGTCCTGAAGAACGCATTGAGCCGCTCGGGAGTGGCCTCCCTGGAGTTAGCCGACGTGCATGTGATCCCACTGGACAAGATCGAGGTGCCGCAGAATGATGACACCAAGCCGTTGGACGAACTGGTCGCCGAGGCTTTGAACAAGCGCGTGGAAATCGAGCAAGGCCGTACCAACATCGATAGCAACAAGCTGAACCTTGTCGGCATCAAGAATTCTCTGAAGCCATCGCTGCAAGCCTTTGCCGAACTGACGAACAACGGCCTGACCGGCGACTTGACGGCTTTCGGTGCGTCTCAAGGGGGCGTGCCTTACCTCGCCGGAGGCTATGGCAATCTGCTGGCTCAAATCGCGCGCCGGAATTTTCCCAATTATTCGGCGGGCTTCTCGCTGAACATCCCCATTCGCAATCGCGCTGCGCAATCGGATTATGTGACCAGCCTCATCGAAATACGCCAGAACGAGTTGAACCTGCAAAAAAGCGTCTCGCAAGTGCGCGTGGACGTGCAGAACGCGGTCATCGGACTGCGGCAGGCGCGCGCCCGGTATGACGCCGCCGTTCAGGCGAGAGTGCTGGCGCAGCAGACTCTGGAGGCCGACCAGAAGAAGTTTCAGTTGGGCGCGGCAGCCCCGTTTCAGGTGGTGCAGGATCAACGCGACTTTGCGACTTCGCAGAGTTCCGAAGTGCAGGCCATGGCGAATTATACGCATGCGCGAATCGCTTTCGATCAGGCTCTTGGGGATACACTCGAGGTGAACAATGTCTCGGTGGCCGAAGCGCTCGCGGGGCGAGCTGGGGGCAAATCCGCCACGGGGGTCGAGCGATGAGCCATCGTACCCGTTGTTTCCCGGATTCATGGCGCAAGTTCATCGCCGTGGGCCTTTGCTTTCTGTGGCCGGCCTCATTCCTCCCGGCGCAGCAGGTGGCCATTGAGCCCGTCCGACCTTCCGCACCCATCCTTTGGCGCCCCTATCTGGCTCCGGACGTGCCTCCTGTCCGGCTGGCGAACTCCGGGCGGCTCCGCGATCTGGTGCGCGCAGGCAAGCTGTATTTGACCGCGCATCAAGCCATTGAACTGGCCTTGGAAAACAACATCGATATTGAGGTCGCCCGTTATGCTCCGCTGGCGGCGGCGTGGCAGGTGGAGCGCGCGCAGGCCGGCGGCGCTTTGCCGGGCGTGCCGAGCGGCGCGTCGCAGGCCATTTCTGTGGCCAGCGGGCAGGGCGTTCTGGGAAGCCAGGCGGCCGCGGGCGTCCCCGGAGGGGGCGGCAACGGCACCATCAGCCGTAACACCAACGCCACGATCTCGCAGATCGGGCCCACCACCCAAACCTTAGATCCGACCTTTCAGGAAGCCACAACCTTCAGCCATAGATCCATCCCTCAAGTCAACAGCGTGCAGAGCGTCACCAACGTCCTGATCCAGAATCAGCGCGTGTACAACGGATCGCTGCAGGAAGGGTTTCTGAGTGGCGGCAGTATTACCGCTAGTTACACCGACCACTACCTCAATGAGAACGCTCCCACCGACGTCTTGAACCCCTCGGTAGCACCCACGTTATCTGTTTCTTTCCAACACCCTCTCTTACAAGGCTTCGGAGTGGCGGTGAATGGCCGACAAATTACGGTCAGCAAAATCAACCTCCAAACCTCCGACCTCAACTTCAAGACGCAAGTGATCGGAGTTGTGAGAAACGTACTTCAGTCTTATTTCGCCTTGGCAGCAGATTACGAAGACATCAAGGCAAAGCAGAGCGCCCTGGATGTGGCACAAACCTTCGTCGAAGACACGAAAATACAGGTGCAGATTGGTTCACTGGCGGAGATCGAGATTACCAGGGCGGGCTCACAAGCGGCTACCAGCCGCCAGGACCTGGTAAATTCACAGACCAATCTTCAGCAGCACGAGCTACAGTTGAAAAACCTCATCAGCCGGACCGGAGTGGCGGATCCCATCGTCGCCAGCGCGCAAATCGTACCGGTTGATCGCATTACCATTCCGGAGAAAGACGAGTTGCCGCCGTTGAAAGAACTGGTTCAGACAGCCCTGTCACATCGTAGCGACCTTGCGGCGCAACGAGCGAACGAGAAAACGAGTGAGGTTTTGGCTCTGGGTACCCGCAACGGCGTGCTTCCTCTACTCATTGCCTTCGGTAGCGAGAGTCACGCGGGCTTGGCCGGCACGGGCCGGACCGTGACTGCGGGAGGAATCACCGAGACTCCGAACCCATACTTTGTCGGCGGTATCGGCACGGCTCTTGGTCAGATCTTCCGGCGAAACTTTCCCACAGAGGGCGTCGGCGCTTTCTACCAAATGCACCTGTACAACGGGCAAGCGCAGGCAGACTACGGTATCGACCAGCTTCAGCTCCGGCAAACACAACTGGCAACCGAAAAGAGCGTGAAACAGGCGCAGGTGGACATTTTGAATTCCGTGGTGGCGTTGCAGCAGGCCCGAGCGCGTTATGATGCTGCCGTCCAAAACCGGATTCTAGGCAAACAGCTATTCGACGCCGAGCAGAAAAAATTCACTCTGGGAGCCTCGACGCCATATAACGTGATTCAACAGCAAAGAGATTTGACAACCTCGCAATCGGCAGAGTTATCGGCGCTGGTTACTTACAACAATGCACGCATTACGCTGGATCAGACTCTGGGCACGACGCTAGAATCCAATCAGATCTTGATCAAAGATGTGCAAGCGGGGAAGGTTGCGCAAACTTCAAGCAGCGCACAGTAATCAGTCTAGTGGCCTGTTGCAGCCTGAACGTGAGTACCGCTCCCTCTGTTCGCGGCTCGGAAACACGACCACGCGTCTGCCCGTTTACTGAGCCGCGACCGAAGGAAGCGGTTGCGTCATGCTAAACGAAATCACTGCACAGGCCATTAGATCTGCTTCAGCAGCCACTTCACGGCGCGCTTCTGCAGTTCGAAATATGCCGGAACCCACATGGCGTGATTCGTGTGTCCCACCGCGGTGAAAACAACCCGCCCCTTGCCGTAGGGGTACGCCCAGCCTGCGACCGACTTCCTGCCGTGATTCTCGAATTCCAGCCCATCCAGGTTCTCTGACTCCAGAATCACATGCTTCGGATCTTTGTCATAGGCGACGAAGTGCTGCTCGTCATTGACCATAAAATCCTGGATACCTTGCGTGATGGGGTGCTCTTTGTTTGCCACGCGCACCTGAAACGGCCGCAGCTCCGGGTGGCCGATATAAGCGCCGCCCATGACCTCGCGGTAATTTTTGGACGAGAGCGAAACGTGGCTGTTGTTGTGGAGTGAATAAAATCCGCCCCCGGCCATCACGAACTCCTTCACCGCCGCGCCTTGCTCTTCGGTGATCCAGGATTCCGGCTTGGTTTCGGGAACATCATTCTCGAGCCCCTGCGCGTAATGGTAAGCGTCGGGCCCGAGATAGCCATTCGGCCAGATCATCCCGTCCCGCAAGCAGAGGAACAGATCGTAGTTCTTGAGCAGGTCGCGCGAGAGCTGATCGTACAGGATGGTGTAGTCGATGGGGATTCCGACTTCACGGAAGACCCGGTCCAGGCTCACACGAATGTAGTCGGGATTATGATAGCGGTCGCCGATCAGCGCCAGCGCTCGCGGCCGTTTCTGAGCGGTCTGGGCGGCTGCGTGGCCGAGCAGTCCGGCACCCGCCGCGCCACGCAACAGCCGCCTGCGCGAGAGAGAGTTCATGGTCACACCTCGTCGTAGAGAAGGACAGTGTAGTTCTTCGACGCCAGCGTTTTCTCGATGGTGGGCCAAACCTGCTGATGTGTAGCCGTGGCCACCCAGGCCTGCCGTTGTGGCTCGCTGGCAAAAATCAGTTCGAAGCGGTAGTTGGCGCCAGTGGGGGCCGTGCCCGCCATCGTGGACCGAAGCTTGAGCATCTTCACATCGATGAATCCAGGTTGTTTGCTCGCAGCGGGCCGAAAGATCGTGTGAAAATTGTGTAGCATTTCCTGCTCCTGTGACGGGTCGACGGATAAATCAACGTGCAACTGGATGGGCCGATCCTTGGATGCCGCACGGGCTGTTGCCGCGCACGCTCCCGCCAGGATCGTCTGCAAACAGGTTCTGCGTTTCATCTCTGCTCCTTACGCTGCCGAGGATCGATTATTATCCGCCATTGTCCGTTAAGCCTGCAATTTGACAGGGACCTCCTCCCCGGCCGTACGTCAAACAGGTATGAGCGGCGCTCTACAGTCCATTCGCTCGTTTCATTCCACCCGAGTGATAAGCTGGGGTCGAATCCACACAGGAGATCACATTGGCTGAAGCCATGCTTGACCCGGCTCGCCTGGAACAGCACCCGCCCGCTCGCCGGTTACCAACCCTCGATAGCATATTGCAGGATCTCCGCTACACCTTCCGCACGCTGGGCCGTGATGCGGCGTTCACTACGTTCGCCATCCTTATCGTCGGACTCGGCATCGGCGCGAGTTCCACCGTGTTCAGCATCGTGAACACCCTGCTGATCCGTCCTCTGCCTTTCCGCGATCCCGGACGCCTGGTGTGGATTGCCAACCACGACGAGACCAGCGGCCTGTCAGGCCAGACCACGCAGGTGGGCCACTTCCTGGACGTGCGCGCGCAGAATCGATCGTTTGCCGACGTTGCCGCCTACTTCGCCTTCTACGGCGTTGGCGACAACAAACTCACTGGCCAAGGCGAGCCCGAACGTCTGAGCGGCGTACCGGTTTCCGAGAACTTCTTTCAGCTACTCGGCGTTGAGCCGCAGCTTGGCAGGCTATTCACCGCGGAGGAATGCAAATGGAACGGGCCGAAGGCCGTGCTGCTGAGCCACGGCCTGTGGGTGCGCCGTTTTGCTTCAGATCGCGGAGTCGTCGGCCGCCGGCTGACCATGAACGATGCGCCAGTCACCGTAATCGGGGTGATGCCGGCCTCCTTTGATTTCGCATCCGTATTCGCTCCCGCGAGTCACCTCGATCTCTATTTTCCCTTTCCGATGAGCGCGGAGACGAACCGGTGGGGAAACACGCTGGCGATTATTGGCCGCCTGAAACCGGGCGTAACGGTGCGGAGCGCCCAGGCGGAACTGACAATTCTGTCCAAACAGCTCACCAAGGCTCATCCCACCGACCGCAATGACTTTGAAGCGCGGCTCAGCCTTCTCGAAGAGCACGTCAGCGGGCGTCTCCGCCCGGCTTTGCTGGTGCTCGCTTGCGCCGTGGGCGTCGTGATGCTCATCGTCTGCGCGAACCTCTCGAATCTGTTGCTCGCGCGCACGGCGACGCGTCAGAAGGAAATTGCCATTCGGGCGGCGCTCGGCGCAGGACGCTGGCGCTTGATTCGGCAGATGCTCACGGAAAGCGTGGTGCTCTCCTGCTGCGGCGCGGTGCTGGGGGTGATCGTGGCTATTGGCGGAACGCGCGCCCTCGCCCACCTGGACGCCATCAGCATCCCGCTTCTTCAGAACGTCCACACGGATGCGAGCGCACTTGGCCTTACCTTGCTGATGGCCGTACTGACCGGCTTGGTCTTCGGACTGGTCCCCGCGCTGCAAGTTCCGGCCACCGCCGTCCATGACGCGCTCAAAGATACCGGCCGCGGTTCGACTGAAGGCAAGAGACACGCCTGGATTCGCAGCACACTGGTTGTGTCGGAGATCGCCTTTGCGTGTGTGCTCCTGGTCGGCGCCGGCCTGCTCATTCGCAGTTTCTTGCATGTCCTCGACGTGAATCTGGGCTTCCGGCCCGAACGCGCCGCCGCGGTGCGCGTGGATCCAAGCCAGCAGTATTCGACGCAGGCGCAGCAGAATGCCTATTTCGACGAAGTCCTGCGCCGCGTCAAAGACGTGCCCGGCATTGAAGCAGCCGGACTGACGGACGCGCTGCCGCTCGGCCGTAACCGCAGTTGGGGCGCAGCAGCCAAAGGCCACGTTTACCCGCCGGGGGAATATCCCGATGCGTTTGTGCGCGTCGTCAGCGACGGCTACGTTGGCACGATGGGAATCCCGTTACTCGCGGGCCGTGATTTGTCAGAACGCGACACGCCGTCGACCGAGCCGGTGATCCTGATCAACCAAACGATGGCGCGCAGGCTCTGGCCAGGTCAAGATGCAATCGGCCAAATCGTCGTGCCGGATAAAGAGCGGCGCGTTGTCGGCATCGTTGGTGACGTGCGGCACCTGGCTCTGGAACGGGGCGCGGGCATGGAAATGTACCTGCCCATCCGGCAAACCGGAGACTTTGCTTCCGTGGACCTGGTAGTCCGCACGGCGCTGCCCCCGGCCGGGCTTGCCCGGGCTGTTCGCGCCGCACTGAGGCCCATCGAACCGAACTTGCCCGCGAGCGACTTCCGGACTCTACAGCAACTCGTCGATAAAGCGGTCTCACCCCGGCGCTTTGTCGTGCTGCTGCTCGGCGGGTTCGCCTTGTTCGCGCTGGTGCTCGCCTCGCTCGGAATCTACGGCGTCATTTCGTATTCGGTCAATCAGCGAACGCAGGAAATCGGGATTCGCATGGCGCTCGGCGCATCGGCCGGCGACCTGCAGGCAGGCATCATCGTGCAGACTCTGGGCCTCGCCGCGATCGGCATGCTCGTAGGCGCCGCCGTTTCCTGGGCTCTTGCGAGAGCGCTCAGCGGGCTCCTGTTCGGGGTGACCGCCGCCGACCCGGTCACCTTCCTCGGCATGCTGGTCGTCCTCACGACGGTGGCCGCCATCGCCGGTTACCTCCCGGCCCGCCGCGCCTCGCGCATCGATCCCATGGTCGCGCTGCGCACTTACTAACAGGCCGAAACCAGCAAGCGCGGGCGAGGCGCGCCTCGCCCCTACCGTGTGCCGTGTAGGCCCGACATGTCCGGACCGGCGCTTACTCAGCGTGATAAGATCAAGCGCCGAAGTCAATGATCAATCTCGCCTACGTGATCTTCCTGGCTGCCACGGCTTCGCTCGGGGGCCTGCTCTTTGGGTTTGACATTGCCATCATCACGGGCGCCGGCCCGTTCCTCACACAGCATTTCAAGCTCAGCGATCTGAGCCTGGGCTTTGCATTCAGTTCGCTGTTGTTCGGCTGCGTTATCGGATCGACCGTTGCGGGCCGCTTCACCGATTTCTACGGGCGCAGAAAGATTCTCCTCTGGGTAGCCGTGCTATTCGCCGTCACGTCGGTAGGGACCGGCCTCGCGTCCAGTTTCACGATGTTCGTCGCCGCCCGCTTTGCCGGCGGCCTCGCGGTAGGCGCCGCATCCATTCTTTCGCCGATGTATATCGCCGAAGTCTCGCCCGCTACGATGAGAGGACGCCTCTGTACGCTGTATCAGTTGTCTATCGTCATCGGAATTCTGGTGTCGTACTGCATCAACTACCTGCTGCGCGACGCCGGCGAGGCGAACTGGCGCTGGATGTTCATCACGGGCGTGATTCCATCGGTTCTTTTTTTCGTGCTGCTGCTTGTGACGCCTGAGAGCCCTCGCTATCTCTTCATAGCGGGGAAAGAGCAGGAGGCGTCCAGGATTCTCGAGCGCATCGCGGGTCCGGAGATCGCACAGCTCGAGGCATCCGAAATTCGCGCCAGCCTTTCTGAAACGCGGGCAGCCTGGCGCAATCTGTTAGGGCCGGGAATCCGGCGCGCGGTGCTGGTCGGTTTTTTCCTGGCCATCCTCATTCACGTATCCGGCATCAACACGATCATCGACTACGCACCGGCCATCTTTAAATCCGCCGGCTGGAAAATCGATGCGGCGCTGTTCTCGACGTTCATTATCGGCCTGACGAACTTCGCCTTCACCCTCGTTTCGTTCTGGGCGATCGATCGCTACGGCCGCAAGCCGCTCTACATCACCGGTTCGCTCGGGATGTCGGCTGCTCTCCTGCTGCTCACTTGGGCGGTGGTGGCGGGCCGTTTCCAGGGCTCCCTCGTGCTGGTGCTGATTCTGACTTACCTGGCCTTTTTTGCCTCCGCGATTGGACCGGTCTTCTGGACTCTGGTGGCGGAGATCTTTCCGAACAACATTCGCGGCACGGCCATGACGGTGCCTGTGCTGACGCAGTGGATTGCCAACGCCGCCGTCGTCCTCTTCTTCCCCCTGGCGTTCCATCAGATCGGCAAGGCGATCACGTTCGGTTTCCTGGCGGCCATGGCCCTGGCGCAAGCCATCTTTACCTGGTTTTTCGTCCCGGAAACCAAGAACAAAACGCTGGAGGAAATCGAAGAGTTCTGGAAGGGCGAAACCATCCTCCCGCCTGCGGGCGAACCGCAAGCCTCACGAACGTAGCAAATTCAGGATGCCGGCTCAGCCCTGAGACGCGTGCTGCTTCTTGGCTTCCGCCAGGATGCCGCGCATGTATTCGGCCGCCAGTTGGGCGTTCTTGTCGACGAAGTCCAGACCCACCGTCTGACCGTTCACCACCGGCAACGGATGGCACAATTCAAAGCCGGCGTAGCCCTTGTATCCGATGTCGACAAGTCCGAGCATTTCTGCCAAGGCCTTCTCGTCACCCTTCACGGTGATGCCACTGGGGCCGCGGTCGTATTCGCCGCCGTAATGCCACAGCATCTGGAGTGCGCCGACCTCGTTCACTGCCTTGCGAACAGCAGCTTCATCGAGCGTATGCTCCAGCCGGGCGTCGAAGCAGATTTTCAGATGCGGTGACGCCACTTCCTTCACCATCCGCAGACTGTCGACGTAGCCCTTGTTGATCACCGGCGGATGGTTCTGCAACGCCAGCGTGACTCCGAAATCGCCGGCGAGTCTGGCGGCTTCCTCCAGGCTCTGGCGGCACCACGCCCACGTCTGTTCCGCCGAGAACTCCTGGTGTTCCGCTTTCCAAACGGCTTGCGCGAAGTCATAGCGGCCGCCGCCCTCGGGCCGCAGCGTCACGCCCGGCCATCCGAGGAACACGCGAACCACTTTCGCGCCCAGATCGGCCGTCATGCGCATCAACTCCCGCGTATAAACCAACTGGGCCTCGCGGTGCTCCGGTATGGGACTGCTGAAATCGTTGTTGCCGGCCACCGCGTAGATCGGAACGCCCTGATCCTGGGCCATCCTGCGGAGCTGCTGGCACCGGGCCTTGGGCATGTCGAGCGGGTTGCCGTGAGGCCGCTTGCCGTCGATCTCCACGCCCTGATATCCGAATTTCTTCGCTCGTTCGATCACTTGCTCAACGGTCAGGGCATCCCCGCGATACCAAACGCCCCCGTAGGTGATGCTGTACAGGCCGATCTTCACGTCGGCTGCCGTTGCGGCTGCACGGGTCAGGTCCGCCGCGCCTAGGCCACCGGCCGCGAGCGCCGCGGTTTGGACAAAGCCGCGCCTGCTAAGTTGATTTCGATCGTCTTTATTCATGAAACACCCTCCTCTGCGGTCCGTTGGGCAAAGCAGGAGGCTGAAAAAGGCCCAAAAACGCTCCCGTCGGTCGCGGCTCAGAAACCCATTCCTTGGCTTGCAGGCGTTTACTGAGCCGCGACCGAAGGGAGCGGACAGCGCTCAGACTTTTTCATCATCCTCTTTGGATTTAGGCTTCCGCCCACATCGAGTATGCCTCTTTTGTCGCCGCGAGACAATCGCCCCTCAACCCCGGAAAGTGTCCCGCCCGCCGTGGCGCACCTTCTCAATCTGCCAAAGTTAACTAAAGAAACCACCCAGTAGAGAACTAGAAGGTTGGTGGCAAAGGACGATAAGGTCTAAAAGAGCCATGTTACTCGTGTCTGGGTCGGACCAGGTCTGGGGAGATTAACGATGAGCGCGTGCGTCATTCCACTCAAGCCGGGCGTCAAACTCGGACGCCTATCTGGGATCAAGTCGCTGCCTCCTTTCCCGGCCGTGGCGGCCCGGCTGCTTGGGTTAATCAATGACGACAACTCGGGCTTTCGCGAAGTATCGCGATTGCTTATGACAGACACCGCCCTTTCGAGCCAGGTGCTTCGGCTGGCGAACTCCGCCATGTTTGGCTTCAGGCAAGAAGTATCCACGATCTTAAAGGCTTTATGCCTGGTGGGCACAAACCGGGTGCGGGATATTGTTGTCACCGTTTCGCTCAAGAACTACATGAATCATCGCGATAACGTCCCTCTGCGCGATTGTTGGCGCCACAGCCTGGCGTCGGCGCTCTGGGCCGAGATGCTGTCGCAATACTGCAAACTGGACAAGCCCCTGAGCTACACGGCCGGCATCCTCCACGACCTCGGCCGAATCGCGTTGATCATGCTGTTGCCGGAAGACTATGCTTCCTTTCTGGAGGCGACCTCCGGCAGCGAGGTGGACCCGCGGGAGCGAGAGCGCGAACTTTTCGACTATGACCATTGCCAGATTGGTCAATATCTCGCCAAGGTGTGGAACTTCCAGCCGGCTCTCGGCGATGTGATCGCCCATCACCACGATGACGTTACGCCCGCAACCCCCCGGTACCAAGCGCTAGTTCGGGCTTCCTGTACCGCCGCGAGCATGAGCGGCTTCCACACAGTGGGACCGCCACGAAAGTGGGAGCCGGAAATGATTGCCGCGCTGCTGCCGGACGCGGGCAAGGGAGCCCCGCCGCCACTCGATCATCTGATGGAGAGGGTCCTCGCCGAACTCAACCTGATCGAGTGCGGCCTGTTGCAATTCTGAACGTCACGCGCCACTTCAGTATTCGCAAACCGCGCTGTGGACAGCGTATTTCCGGACATTCCTCTTCGGCCCTTCCGAAAAGTGGCAATTCAGGCAGATTTCGCTGGTTAGCACCAGCCGGTGCTTGCGGGTGCTGTCGCCGTGCACCCGGTGACAATCCAGGCAGGTGACGGCGCCGCCGTTCACGACTACGTCGCGGGCGTTCCGGTAGATGTGGCGATCGCCCGGATTCAGTCTACTGTCGTCCGCTTTCGCAAAATCCACCTGGAAATCATGGAACAGGTCGTCGCCGGCGACGAAGTTATTGGGATAGGGCAGCCCGCTCGATCTCGACATAGCCCCTCGCAGATGGCACTGCCCGCAGATCGACACAATCTGCTTCGGATCGCGGCTGTGCTTAGATGAAAACCACACGAGCGAGGTGTCGTTCGGATGCTCCTGCGGCGCCACTCCGTGACAGGTATAGCAATCGAGCGATGACGTGGAAAAGGTGTGCGTCTTCGGATCTACGGCCGTCGCGTGGCATCCCGCGCAGCGCAGCGCAAACGCCTCGGCGTCCCAGGTCTTGCGATCAGTGGAAAGCAGGTCGAACTTCCCGTAGCCGTTTTCTTTGAGCCCGCGAAACGGCGCATGGGCGCCCAGAATGTACGTGGCCTCGGCGGGAAATTCTTTGGTCGCGGCATCTTCGTCATCTTTGGGGTGAATAGTCCGGGCGTGAGGGTTCTGCTGCCAGCTGTCCGCAACTTTCACGCGGTGGCAGAAGAGGCATTCGTCGCCCGTCACGTATTTCGGAACGGGCTGGCCCACATGGTCCTGGGCAGCCAACCGCAGCCCGAGCGCCAATAGCGCAACGCGGCGCGAGAACTGCATGGACCGGTTAAACGTCCGCGCGCACCCAGCCGAATGCCTGGTTCGAGCGCTCGCCGCCGTTGTCAAGATACGCCGTCTTCAGCCGCGAGAGCGCATCGGCAGGCAACGGATTGCGCTTGACCTTCACGTCGATGCCGTAAATCCTGGCGGCATTCAGGCCGAAAATTTTCTGCTTGTCTTCCTTGGTGATCTTACTGTAGCCGAACTTCTCGCACAGCTCGTCCGAGATCTGGAATCGCTTGAAGGCATCGATGGCCCATTGGGGCGAACCCCACCACAAGCAGTCCGTCCCCCAGATGACATGATCCACACCATAGGTCCTGATGTTCTTTCCCATGCCGTGCATGGCCAGGATCGGGTCCGCAATGACCAGCGCGTTGAAGAAGCTGCCGACCTCGGGATAAACGTTGTTCATCTTCGGATTGCGCCGCTTGATATCCATAAGCACGTTGTGCCAGGCGAAGTCGCCGGTGTTGGCGTCGTACTTGTCGGATTCCTTCCAGTTCGGTTCGTTCGGCCCGTGCTGGATAGCCGAATGATAAATCACCCACGTGATGTCGGGATTTCTGAGCGCCGCCTTTTCGATGTCCTTGGGATTGGCGAGATGGCCCAGAATGCGCGACTGATACGAGTAGCCTTTGTGCACGCTGAAGGTCTTCATGCCCCGCTTGCGTGACTCCTCGATAAACCATTGCGCATTGTCGTCGTCGCACTGGAAGCCGTGGCCGCTTTTGCCGGGATCCGTATGGCAATACCATTTCCAGGACGAGATCTTGTAGACGTTCAATTCGCGCTCCATCTGCTCGATGACCGCGGACTTGTCGGCTTTGTTGGCGGCATGGTCCCAGTAATGATTGGGAGCGAGATTGCCCTGGCTGATGGCGCGCTTGGACTGCGCCAGGCTGTTGATCTCGTCGCGCGCCTGTGCCATGAGCCAGCTCGGCAGAATGTTGAGCCCGGGAGTGCGCGCCGCGCCTTCGAGCACTTTGCCTTCTTTATCGCGCTGCTCTTCGCGGCCCGGCACGCCCGAGATCACGATCATGTCGGTCTCGCTGTCGAAGAACATCTCCTTGATGAAGTTGTGGAAGCTGTACTCGTCCTTGCTTTCCCCGAGCTTGAAGCCCATGTTGCGGAAGAATTCCATTTTCCCGATCTCGCCCCGCAGCCCAATAGGAATCCCGTTGGTGAAATGCGACTGCACGTCGAAGACGAAGTAGTCGCCCTTGGGCCATTTCTCGTGGTGCGCCGCCTCTTCGGAAGCCTCGGCCTCTTCCACGTCGAACACCTTGCCCCAAACCTTGTTCGCGGCCAGGAAACACGTGGCCAGCCCCATGGAGCTTGCCATGAACTTGCGACGGTCTAGACCGAGTTTCTTGGACTTCTCATCGGCGATCTGCCCGATCCAGTATTCGACTTCCTTCTGCTGCTGGCTCTGCGGACGGGGAATGAACTCCTCGTTGGAGACGACCTGTGTGGGCATGGGCGAGTCCACGCCCTTCAGACGATCACGATGTCCTTTGCGAATCCACATGGATGGTGCCTTTCCTCAGGGGGCTAGTATATAACGCCGTGGATCAGCCGTCGCATTCCACCCGCGCTGTGGTAGAAAAAACAGATGCCCCTGGATTTCACCGGAAAACTGGCCGTGGTAACCGGCGGCGCGAACGGGATCGGCTTTGCGGCGGCGCAAGCGCTGGCTGCCGGCGGCGCCAGCGTCTGGATCTTCGATCTGGAGGGCGAGCAGCCTGAGAAAGTCGCCGCATCGCTGGGCGGTCACGGATGCATCGTGGATGTCACCGACCGCCCGTCCATCGACGCGGCGTTGGCGCGCAGCGGTGCGCCGGATATCCTGGTCGCCAATGCCGGCACTGTGACTTGGGCGCCCCTTGATGAAACGCCCATCGAGAACTGGAATCGCACGCTCGCGGTCAATCTCACCGGCGTCTTTCACACCGTGCAGGCCGCGGCTATCCGGATGAAACCGCGGCGGCGGGGAGCCATCGTCCTCACCGCATCCACCAACTCGTACGACGGAGAAGCCACGCTCATCGCTTACAACGCCACTAAGGCCGGCATCCTGGGAATCCTGCACACCGCAGCCAACGAATTGGGTCCTTGGCAGATTCGCGTGAATGCCGTGTGCCCCGGCCTCATCCGGACACGGCTGACGCGGGAGGTCTTTGCCAGCCCCACGGTCCTCAAAGACTATCTCCGAGACATCCCGCTCGGGCGCGGCGGAACACCTGAGGATGTCGGCAATGCCATTGCATTTCTGGCCTCTGATCTCGCGTCCTACATCACCGGCGCGGCTCTCGTCGTCGATGGCGGCCAGATGGCCGCCAAGTTCGGCACGTGGAATGAGGAGACCGCCGAATTCGCAGGCGATCACTGGAAGCTTCGTTGAATCAGGGCTCCGTAATCGCCAGAATGGTGGCCGGCGCGTTTCCCTCGAGGCGGTTATTCACGAACAGAAACGCCGTTGTCTGCTTGTCCTGGGCGATGCGGACCATGTCGCGCAACGATTGGCGCACCTCCGGATTCGGGTCCTTGACCTCGGTGTACGGTGAGAATAACTGAACCGCTTCTTCGTAGCTGCGGCCCTGCCGCAGCAGCGCGCGGCTCACGATGAAGTCGGCCGTGAAAGAATCCGGAAGGGCCATCTGGTAGCGCAATTCCGGCATGCGCGACCAGGCGTTGAATACGTGCGCCACGTTGTGGCTGCGCAGGCTGCGAAAATAGTCCCGCTCTAGAAAGTCAGCGTTACGGATCTCCACTGCGTAACGGAACTCGGGCGGCAGTTTGGCCAGAAACGGGTCGAGCCGCTCGAGAAATTCACCGGCATTCCCAAAGGTCTTTTTCGAAAACCCTCCGAATTCGAAGATCAACAGTGCAGTCCGGTCGCGGTAGGGCGCGAGCGGCCGCAGGAACGATTCCTTGAGCAGATCGGCATCCAGGAACGATTCGTTTTCGGCGCCCGACTGGCCGCCATATCGTGCGTGCGCGGGAAACACCTTGCAGGTGATCTGCTCCGGTACTTTGAACGCGAAGCGGAAACCCGGCGGCGTCTGCAAAAACAGCCGGCGCCAGAATTCTTCGCTGGGAAACTGGTAAAAGGCGAAGTCGCCGCAGACCGTGGGGAAAGTCTGTGCGTATTCCTTCAAACAGGTGTCGTTGAATAGCTTTTGCGAGAAGCGGCCGCGCACCAGGTAATTCCCGCGGCTGTAGATCTGTCCAAGCCACCCTTCGTATTTCCAGGAGCTGCCGCCGACGTAGATGTGGCGGAGGGCGAGGTCCTTCAGGCGCGCGGCAAACGCGTCGCGATCGAATGCAGAGGGTTCGTCGAACAGGGTGTCCACAAGAGCGCGCGGGCACTTCCCTGCCCGTCTGCTGACTATCGTACCGCGAGGGTGACACCCGACTGGCTCGACACCGTGCCAATCCGCAGCACTACAGGCAGATTGCCCGCCGGTGCAATTGCGCCCGGCAGGCGCGCATTGATCTGCAGCAGTCCGGCAAACCCCGGTGCGGCACCGGCAAAGAGAATTTCGGCTGGGTATCCGCCTGCGGTCACCGTTACTGGAAGCGTGGGTCTGGGGAGCGGCTCTGCCGCCGGTTTGCCGTCCGTGGCGGCCGGATCCGCAACTCCTTCGCCCGTGGCATAGAGCGTCACGATCGACCCCCGCGGCGCCGGTTCAATCGGCGAGTTCAGAGTTCCGTTCTCATTCAGGGCGACCGCCAGGCCGGTTCCGGCGCTCGCGGTGAAAATCGCCGGGGCCGAGGGAGCCACCTGCGCCGTCACTTTCCCGCGCGATTGCCCCTGATAGAAGATCTCCACATCCACCGTGCTTTTGCCTGCGATCTCGTAAGGAGCCTGGGCGTTGATCTGGCTGTCCTGCACGTAGTAGAGCGGCGCGGCAACGCCATCGAACTGAACCTGCGTTTCGCCTACCTCGGTAGCCATGACACCCGAAGCATCGAGCATGCCTCCTTCCGGTGTTGCCGGACCGATACCCAATCCAAAGAGCGAAACAATTTCGCCTGGCGCGATCGGCCCGGCCATCATACTCGCGGCATTGACGACCGCGAGCGGTGCGTTTTGCTCGACCGCAATGGGCGAGGGTGTCAGCTTGCGGATGCGATTATTCCCGAAGTCGGCGATGAACAGGTTTCCCGCCGCATCCACCGCCAAACCCATCGGCGCGTTCAGTGCGGCCGAGAGCGCCGGGCCACCGTCGCCATCGAAATCCGCGGCGCCGTTGCCGGCAATGGTTCGCATCACGCCGTCACTGCCGATCACACGGATGCGGCTATTCCCTGTGTCGGCTATATAAACGTTGCCCTGCGAATCGACCGCTAAACCCGACGGCGAGTTGAGCTGCGCCGATGCCGCCAGTCCTCCGTCTCCGCCAAAACCGGGTGTGCCCGTGCCCGCAAGAACGGTGACCTGGCCTTGTGGATCGATGCGTTCGATGCTGTGCAGGTTGGTATCCGCAACGTAGACATTGCCCGATGGATCCAGGGCCACTCCGGCTGCCGTTGTCTGGATCACCGTGGAAACCAGTCCGTTACGCGCAATCTTCCGGACGCGCTGGTTGGCTGCGTCCACAAAATAGAGCGTGTGATCGCTGGCCAGCGCCAAGGCTCCCGGTGAAAAGAGCTGCGTCGCGATGGCGGGCAAACCGTCGCCATTGAATCCCGGCGTTTCGGTTCCGGCCAGGGTCATGATGACGCCGGTCGCCGTCACCTGCTGGATGCGGTCGTTGTCCTGATCGGCGATATCAACGCTACCTGAGTCATCCACAGCCACCCCCGCCGGATAGCTCAACTGGGTGATGGCCGGGCCGGAGCTGCCGTCCCCCGCCAACGTGGAAATGATCCCCGACGGCGTGACCATGCGAATTCGAAGATTATTGCGGTCCGCAATGTACAAGGCCCCAGCCGAATCCAGCGCGACCGCGACCGGCCCGTTCAATCGTGCCGAAGCTGCATTGCTTCCGTCGCCCCGAAACGGATATGAACCGTTACCCGCAATCGTCTGAAGCGCGAGCGATGGCGCCAGTTCCATCAGATACGACCAACTGGCGACGAAGAGATTGCCCGCGGAATCGAGTGCCAGGTCGCGGCCGACGCCCGGCACAGTGCTCACAGAGCCCAGCGAGGTGAGGAGCTGAATGCGGTCGTTGCCGTAATCGGCTATGTACAGATCGCCGGCGCTATCCACGACCACCGCGGTAGGAAGATCGAGCGGGCTATTGCCGGCAGCATCGGGGCCCAGCACGGTGGTTATCACACCGGCGGCCAATTTGCGAATCCGATTGTTTCCGCTGTCGGCGATGTAGAGACTGCCCGCGGAATCGAACGCCAGCCCCGCGGGAGAGGAAAGCTGAGCCGCTGTAGCCGGGCCTCCATCTCCTCCAAACCCCGCGACGCCAGTTCCCGCGACGACTTCCACAGCGCCATCCATCCGCACGCGTCGCACACGATGGCCGCCAAATTCGGAGATGTAGAGCGTGCCGGCGGCGTCCAAAGCCACATTGCGCGGAGCCATCAATGTGTCGGTTCCCGGAACCGTTGAGATCGTGCCATCCGGACCGACCTTGCGTACGCGGTTGTTCCCCAGGTCAGCGATATAAAGGTTACCCGCGCCGTCGACGGCAATGCCATAAGGAGTGTTGAGCCGCGCGGCCGATGCGGGACCGCCATCCCCGCGAAAACCCGGTGTGCCGTCGCCGGCAACCGTCGAAATATTCCCGTCGGGAGTGACCTTGCGGACGCGGTGATCGTTGGCGTCGGCAACAAAGACATTTCCGGCGCCGTCGATGGCTACGCCCTCCGCATCGCTAATCGCGGCTTCGAGCGCCGGGCCGCCGTCACCCACCTCGCTGCTGCCCGCAACGGTTTGGATCGTATAAGACGGCGGCGGTGCACTGGTTGCGCCAGCCAGCAGGAGGGGAAGAATAACGCCAGCTAGAACGATTGCGAAAGCCCTGACTTTCATGACCCGTAAATTAAGTGCTTCGCCCTAAAGAAAGTCTCAGGTTGAGGCGATAAGAAGGGCGTGAACTGCCTACGTTGTCTGATCCTGGCGGCATGTGGCGTGGCCACCCTCGCCGCCGAAACCGTTCATCTGAAGACGAGAGATTTTGACCCTCGGCCCGATCGCACCGAGTATCTGGCCAGTCCGCTGAAGCGCAGGACTGAGGGACGCTCCCACTATCTGATTCAGTTCGACGGCGCCGTGCGCCCGGAGATCTTCAGCCAGTTGCGCGATCGCGGAATCACGGTCACCGGCTATCTGCCGCAGTCCACCTTGATGATTGCGGCGCCCGATGATTTTTCGCTCGACGGACTGCATGTGGTCTGGGTTTCACGGCTGGAGCATCGCGACAAGATCAGCCCGCTGGTATCGTCGATAGCCGGCTCGCTTCATGCCTACATCGTCGAGTTTCACTCCGATGTCGACATGAATGAGGCCCGCGCCCTGGTGCGCGAACATAGTTTGCGGCTGATCGAAAATCGGAATCTCGCCCCGCACCACCTGCTGGTAGCGGGAGCGCTCGGCGACCTGTCCCGGCTCGCCTCATGGGATGAGGTTGCGTACATTTTCCCGGCATCGCCGGAACTGGTCTCGCACACGCCCGTGCGTGCGTGCTCCGGCGCTATCGTACAGGAAACCGCGGTTGCCCAGAACGCCGGCTCTGCCTATAGCTGGCCCGTGACCGGATCGAGCGGCCTCGTGCTCGGCTACGTGTTCTCTCAAGTGACGGAGAAACTCCCGGCGGCGGCGGTCAAGTCCGAGATCCTCCGAGCTCTGAATCAATGGTCTGGCGCCGCCAACGTGCAATTCGTCAGCGGGACAGACGCCCGGGCGCTTCGCACCATCAACATTCTGTTCGCGCGCGGAGCCCACGGCGATCTGTTTCCTTTCGACGGGCCCGGTGGGGTTCTCGCCCATACCTTTTATCCCGCTCCGCCAAACCCCGAACCGATCGCCGGCGATATGCATCTGGATGACGATGAGCGCTGGCAGATCGGAGCCGACACGGATTTGTACACCGTGGCCCTGCACGAGGCAGGGCATGCGCTGGGACTGGTCCACACCGACAATCCGAACGACGTAATGTATCCGTACTACCGGTTTGGCAAACATCTGAGCAGTGGAGATATTGCCATCGTGCAGTCGCTTTACGGCGCATCTGCCACGACTTCCTCGCCATCCACGCCCCCGCCGTCGCTGCCGCTGGTTCTGACGATGCAGACTCCGCCCTCCACCACAACCGCGGCTTCCGTTCCATTCTCCGGCACGGTATCCGGCGGTGCCGGACCGGTACAAATCACATGGCAACTGACCAGCGGGGCATCCGGCAAAGCGGCTGGGTCGCCCAGTTGGACGGCTACGGTTCCGCTTGTCTTGGGCACCAACGTCATCACGATTACGGCCATTGACTCGGCCGGTCACACCGCGAGTCAGATGGCCTCAGTGGTGCGGCAGCAGCCTCCGGCTCCCGCACCGGCGCCGCCACCCACGCCGGCTCCCTCGCCTAATCCGCCCCCGTCGAACCCGGCCCCGTCAAACCCGCCGCCGCCCGCTTCACCCAAGGACACGACGCCGCCGTCGCTGGTTATCACCTATCCTGCCGCCAGTGTCATTGCAACCGCGGCCAGCACCATCACTTTCCAGGGCATGGCCATAGACAATGTCGGGGTCACCTCGGTTAGCTGGTCCAATTCCACCGGAACTGCCGGCGCCGCCACCGGAACCGTCACCTGGACCGCCAGCATCCCGCTGAGCTCTGGTACCAATACCATCGTTTTCAGAGCGTTCGACGCCGCTGGTAATTTCACCTGGCGTTCCGTCACGGTTGTTCAGCAATAGCAGAGCCGCCCGACTCCTGGGAACCTGATCAGAATACAAAGAAAAAGCCGCGCCCCCTCTACGGAGAGCGCGGCTTGCGACTTCGCTCGAGCTAGTTGCTCGCCCGCGGGAACTCGGCCTCGCCCAACCTCGGCGAACGACCGTGGTCTGCCGCGCGCCTAGCGCCTTAGTAGTCCATCCCCTCGGGCCCGCCGTGACCACCAGGCATCGGAGCCGCTTTCTTCTCGGGAATCTCGGCGACCATGGCTTCGGTCGTCAGCATCAGCGAAGCGATCGACGACGCATTCTGCAGCGCCGTGCGTGTCACCTTGGTCGGATCGATGACGCCCGACTTCACCAGATCTTCATACTGATCGGTCGCGGCGTTGTATCCGTAGTTGGCATTGCCGTTCGTGCGAATCGTGTCCACTACGATGGCGCCTTCGGTGCCGGCGTTCGAAACGATCTGTCGCAGAGGCTCTTCGCACGCGCGCCGGATGATATTGACGCCGATCTGCTCGTCGCCCACCAACTTCAGGTCGGTCAGCGCTTTCGCTGCGCGCAGCAGCGCCACGCCGCCGCCGGGAACAATGCCTTCCTCGACGGCCGCGCGAGTGGCATGCAATGCGTCTTCGACGCGAGCCTTCTTCTCCTTCATCTCGGTCTCGGTCGCGGCGCCGACTTTAATCACCGCCACGCCGCCCGCCAGCTTGGCCAACCGCTCCTGCAGCTTCTCGCGATCGTAATCCGAGGTGGTCTCGTCGATCTGCGTGCGGAGCTGCTTGATGCGGCCTTCGATGGTCTTCTGGGCACCGGCGCCATCGATGATCGTGGTATTGTCCTTATCCACGGTGACGCGCTTGGCTTTGCCCAAGTCCTCGAGACGAACGCCTTCGAGCTTGATACCGGTCTCTTCCATGATGGCCTTGCCGCCGGTCAGGATGCCGATGTCCTCCAGCATCGCTTTGCGGCGATCGCCAAAGCCCGGAGCCTTCACCGCAACGGCGTTCAGCGTGCCACGCAGCTTGTTGACCACGAGCGTGGCCAGCGCTTCGCCTTCCACTTCCTCGGCAATCACCAGCAGGGGCTTGCCACTGCGCGCGATCTGCTCGAGCAGCGGGAGCAGGTCCTTCATGTTGCTGATCTTCTTCTCGTGGATCAGGATGTACGGATCCTCGAGCACGGACTCCATCCGCTCGGCGTCGGTGACAAAGTACGGAGACAGATAGCCGCGGTCGAACTGCATGCCGTCCACGGTCTGCAACTCCGTGACCATAGTCTTGGATTCTTCGACCGTGATGACGCCGTCCTTGCCTACCTTCTTCATCGCCTCAGCGATAATGTTCCCGATGGTGTGATCGCTGTTGGCGGAAATGGTGCCGACCTGCGCGATCATCTCACCGGTCACCGGCTTGGACAGCTTCTTCACTTCTTCGACGGCCACTTCGACGGATTTCTCGATGCCGCGCTTGAGCGCCATCGGATTCGCGCCCGCCGCCACAGCCTTCACGCCTTCGCGGTAGATGGACTGCGCCAGGATGGTCGCCGTGGTTGTGCCGTCGCCGGCCACGTCGGATGTCTTCGACGCCACTTCGCGCACCATCTGCGCGCCCATATTCTCGAGCGGATCCTTCAGCTCGATCTCTTTGGCCACCGTCACGCCGTCCTTGGTGATGTTCGGGCCGCCAAACTTTTTTTCCAAAACGACGTTGCGGCCTTTCGGGCCCAGCGTAACTTTGACCGCGTCCGCCAGTTGGTTCACTCCGCGGAGAATGGCCTGCCGGGAATTTTCTGCGTAAATAATCTGTTTTGCCATGATTGTCCTCTTCCTCCTTAGCTAGCCTTCTTCGCCACTTTGGGCTGGGCTTCCAGAATGCCCAGGACCTCGTCCTCGCGCATGATCATGTACTCTTCGTTGTCCAGCTTGATATCGCTGCCGGAGTACTTGCCGAAAAGGATGCGGTCGCCCACTGCAACATCCAGCGGAACTACCTTGCCGTCTTCCAGGCGCTTGCCCTTTCCGACGGCGACTACCTCGCCTTCCTGCGGTTTCTCTTTTGCCGAGTCGGGGATGTACAGCCCGCCCTGCATCGTCTCTTTTTGCTCAATTCGCTTGACCACAATGCGGTCATAGAGCGGTCGAATTTGCATAGTCCAACCTCCAGATAAATTCAGTTATGGGTTCGGGTGTTGGAACCGAGGTCAGCTCGGCTCCGAACTCTAGGTTTTAGCACACTCGACCATCGAGTGACAAGAAAATCTTTCAAGTCATTGAAAAATAATAAGATATTGTGATAGACAAAGGCCTTCCCAAACTACTTTTCGGCTTCCGGCTCTCTCCCCAGCCGCTTCTTCAGGTACTCCGCGTACTCCTTTTTGAGCGCCGGGTCACTCGGACTGGGATAGATTTCGCTGGATTTGTATTTTCCGGTCAGCAGCTTCATCTTGGTCCACTCGTCGTGAATGTGGGTCTCATCGGCTCTGTCCAAAACCTTTTTGAGCAGGTTTGGCGGAATAAAGTAGATCCCCTCGCGATCGCCGAACACTACGTCGCCGGGCATGACGGTCGCATTGCCGATGCGGACGGGGACATTGACGCCGGTCAGCATGACGTTCCTCAGCGGCGTTGGGTGCGCGCCGCGGAAGTAGAGAGCCATGTCGATCGGGAAAATTCCTTCCAGATCCCGGATCGCACCGTCCACAACCAGGCCCGTCTTCGTCTCCGCGAAGATCGCCGTAGCCAGATTATCACCGACGATGGTCCCCTCTTCGATTTTTCCGAACAGGTCCACCACCAGCACATCGCCAGGTTTCAGCGAATCGATAACACGCTGATTGTGGTTCTCACCCAGGCCCATGGCCTTCGCGCGAGCTTCGACCACTCCGGCAACGTCCGGCCGGTACGGCATGAACTGCGCCGTCACCGCGCGGCCCACCAGCTTGCGCTCCGGATGCAGAATCTGCCAGTTACCTTCGTACTGATTGCGGAACTTCTCGCCCGGGAGCACCGCCCAGACTTCTTCGGCGGAAAGGCCCTTGCACTTTTCAAGCAGCTCATCGGGCACTTTCGGGCGGCCGTCTTCAAAGCGTGGAAACGGATTCGTCGCCGTGTACTCAATCATCTGCTCGCGCGTGAAGCTAAAGACCTGCGACGAGCAGGGCAAGGCAAAAGGCAAGAGGCAAAAGGCAAGAGTCGCAGACGCGTGCATGATTCGGGGCAAAAGTCTCATTTGGCTGCAATTTATCACAGGACAAAGCTACTTGTTGGTCAGAGCCGCAACCCCTGGTAGCTCAATTCCCGCGAGAAACTCCAGCGAGGCTCCGCCGCCCGTCGAGACATGCGAAATCTTGTCGGCCACGCCGGCGGATTTCACGGCCTTCTCCGAATCACCGCCGCCCACAATCGAAGTTGCGCCCGATTGTGCAACCGCTTTCGCCACCGCAACCGTCCCCTTATCAAAGGGCGGCTTTTCGAACACACCCATCGGGCCGTTCCAGATGATCGTTTTCGCGCCGCCAATTACTTTCGAAAAAGCCTCTACGGTTTTCGGCCCGATGTCGACGCCCATCTTGTCGGCCGGTACCATCTCGACCACTTCATTCGCCGCGCCCTCTTTGAGTTCCGAGACCACCACATGATCCACGGGCAGCATCATTTTGCCGCCGACCGACTTGAGCAGGTCTCGCGCCAGGTCGAGCTTGTCGTCTTCCACCAGAGATTTTCCGGTCGGCTGTCCTTGCGACTTGAGAAACGTGTAGGCCATCGCGCCGCCGATGAGCAGGCGGTCAACGATCTTGGCCAAATTGGCAATCACTTCGATCTTGTCGGAGACCTTGGCACCGCCCAAAATCGCAATCGATGGCCGCGCCGGGTCGGTGGTCGCCATCGTCAGATACTCCAGTTCCTTCTCCATCAGCAGCCCGGCTGCGGCTTTTGGCACGAAGGCGATCATCCCGACCGTGGACGCGTGCGCGCGGTGCGCGGAACCGAAGGCATCGTTCACATAGACATCGCACAGCGCCGCCAGCTGTTTTGAAAACCCCGGATCATTCTTCTCCTCTTCAGGATGAAAGCGCAGGTTTTCGAGCAGGAGCACCTCGCACGCCGCGGGCTTCATGGCTTCCACCGCGGGACCGACGCAATCCGGCGCCATCTTGACCGGCCGCCCGAGAAGCTGCTCCAATCGGCGCGCCACCGGTTTCAGACTCATCTCGGGATTCGGTTTCCCCTTCGGGCGTCCCAGATGCGAAGCCAGGATCACCGCCGCGCCGTGGTCGAGCGCATACCGAATCGTCGGCAGCGACGCCTTGATACGCTTGTCGCTGGTGATTTCCTGGCCGCCGGGCGCCAGCGGGACATTGAAGTCGACGCGAATGAATACGCATTTGTTTTTCAAATCGAGATCGCGAATCGATAACTTGGACATGAAGGCCTCAGAATCATTTTAGTGCGAGCGGCAGGTTTTAGGTTCCAGTTGTATTCGAGCTCCGGTCTCCGACTCCTGACCTAACCTGCCACCTGACACCTTGCTCAGCTACAGTGAATCTCATGCACATCTCATCCCTAACCGCCGCGTGGCTCTTCGGCGCGGGAACGCTGCTCGCACAAAAGCCGTTCACGCTCGAGCAAGTCATGTCCAATCCCTTCCCAGACGCGCTGGTCGCCGCACCCACAGGCGGAAGCGTGGCATGGCAAATGAACGCACGGGGCGCGCGCAACATCTGGGTCGCGTCACCGCCGGACTATCGCGGACATCCGGTTACCACCTTCACCGAAGACGACGGGCAAGACATCAATCAATTGCGCTGGACGCCTGACGGCCGGTCGGTCGTGTTCGTTCGCGGCGGCGACTTCGATATGGGGCGGGAAGCTCCGAACCCGCGAAGCAATCCGGAGGGCGTTGAACAGGCGATCTGGGTGGTTTCTGCTGACGGCGGCTCTCCACGCAAGCTCGCAGAAGGACATGATCCGGCGATTTCGCCCAAGGGCGACCGCGTTGCCTTTCTAAACAAGGGGCAAATCTGGTGGGTGCAACTCGACAGCCAAGGCAAGCCTGAGCAGGCCGTACACGCCCGCGGAACAGAGCAGTCCCTGCGGTGGTCGCCCGATGGATCGAAGCTCGCGTTTGTCAGCAGCCGCGGGGACCATTCCTTTATCGGTGTCTTCGATCCCGCTGCGAAGAGCTTGGCGTATCTCGATCCCAGCGTCGATCAGGACAGCGAACCGGCATGGTCGCCCGACTCGCGCCAGATCGCGTTCATCCGGATTCCGGCGTCGCATGATCCTTTCGCGTTCGGACCACGGATCGCGGCCGAAGCGTGGTCCATTCGCCTCGCGGACGTCGCCAGCGGCGCTGTTCATGAACTCTGGCGGGCTGTGGCTGGACGCGGCAGTATCTTTTATCCGGTCGTGGCGGAAACGCAGTTGCTCTGGGCCAACGGCCGTCTGGTGTTCCCGTGGGAGCGCACCGGCTGGGTGCATTTGTATTCAGTGCCAGTCGCCGGAGGCGCTGCGCTCGAGATGACTCCGGGCGAATTTGAAGTTGAGCACGTAACCTTGAACCCGAATAGCCGTGAGGTCGTGTTTTCATCCAACCAAGCCGACATCGACCGGCGGCACTTGTGGAAGGTCACTGCGGATCATGCCGTGCCATCGGCGGTAACCAGCGGCGATGGCATCGAGTGGTCGCCGGTTGTCACCAGCGATGGTAACGGCATCGCCTTCCTGCGCTCCGATGCGCACCGGCCGCCACGCGCCGCGATCATCAAAGGTTCCGGCACGCCCAAAGACCTCGCACCCAACGCCTTGCCCGCGGATTTCGCTACCGCTCAACTCGTCGCGCCGCAGGCGGTCAGTATCTCGGCGGCCGACGGCCTCCGCATCCATGGCCAGCTTTTTCTTCCGCGCGATCTCCGCTCGGGAGAGCGCCGGCCCGCGCTTGTATTCTTCCATGGCGGATCGCGCCGTCAGATGCTGCTCGGCTGGCATTACATGTATTACTACAACAACGCCTACGCCATGAACCAGTACCTGGCGAGCCGCGGCTTCATCGTGCTGTCGGTGAACTACCGCAGCGGCATTGGATACGGGCTGGATTTTCGAGAAACGCCGAATTACGGCGCGCGCGGCGCCAGCGAATTCAACGACGTGGTGGGCGCCGGCCTGTATCTGCGTGGCCGCCCGGATGTCGATCCGGCGCGCATCGGAGTGTGGGGCGGATCGTACGGCGGTTACCTCACCGCGTTGGCCCTGGCGCGCGCTTCCGATTTGTTTGCGGCGGGCGTGGATTTCCATGGCGTGCACGACTGGAACGTGGTGATCGGAAATTTCCTGCCGGGCTACGATCCTCAAAAGCAGCAAGAGGCAGCCCGCGTAGCGTTCGCATCTTCGCCCATGGCTGCGGTGAAGCAGTGGCGATCTCCCGTTCTGCTCATCCACGGTGATGACGATCGCAACGTTCCCTTCAGCGAGACCGTCACGCTAGCCGAGGCGTTGCGCAAACAGGGCGTGCAGTTCGAGGAACTCATTTTCCCCGACGAAGTCCATGACTTCCTAACCTACTCCCGCTGGCTGCAGGCATACCGCGCGGCGGTGGAGTTCTTCGAGCGGCATTTCGGAAAGAGCGGATCATGAATCCGGATTTCCTGGCCACCGAAGAGAGTCTCACGGATTTTCTTGAATCTTTCGAGCGCGGCACGTGGCCGAAATCGGCATGGACTCATGCGGCGCACGTTGCCGTGGCCAGTTGCTATCTCATCGAGCACCCGGATGAAGAGGCACGGGACCATATGCGGCGCGGCATCCGCCATTACAACCAGTGCGTCGGCACCGTGAACAGCGACCATTCCGGTTATCACGAGACCATCACTCTGTTTTGGCTGGCCGTGGTGAAGGCGCGGCTCCGTGAACTGGCAGACGGAGCGCCGCGGATTGAAGCGGTGCGCATGGTGGTAACAGAATTGGCGCCACAGCGCGAGTTGTTCCGCGAGTATTACAGCTTCGATGTCGTGCGCTCGGTAGAAGCGCGCCGAGCGTGGATCGCGCCCGATTTGAAGCCCCTGCCCTAGCCGATGTTTTCGTGGCCCCTTCACTTCTGCAGAAAGAAATTCCCCACGAACATGGCGTCAATACCGGATGAGTAAAAACTGCGCACCGCATCGCGAGGCGTGCAGACCAGCGGCTCGCCGAACAGGTTGAACGATGTGTTGTAGAGCACCGGAAGACCGGTCTTCTTGCCCGCGGTGTGCAGCAGCTTCCAGTACAGCGGGTTGTCCTCCTCGGAAACCGCGTGCACGCGGATCAGGTCCCGGTCCAGGATCGCGCTCTGAAAACATTTCCGGTATGGCTCGCGCACACGCCCCACCGTCGCGAGATACCGCGCGTTCGGTCCCACTTCGAAGTATTCGGCCGCCAGCTCGGAAGGAACGGAAGCCGCAAATTTGCGAAACGATTCGCGGTGCTTGATGTAGGTGTTGAGATTCTCCGCTGAGTAAGGATCCTGGGGCGAGGCCAGAATGCTGCGATTGCCCAGCGCGCGCGGCCCGAATTCCATGCGGCCGTGCATCCAGGCGACAATCTTGTTCTCACTGAGTTGCCCGACCGCGGTGTCAATCAACTCGCCGGCCGTGAGCAGGTATCGGAACCGCAGCTTGCAGTTCTCCAGCACACGTTTGATCTGCTCGGCGGAGTAGCTTGGCCCTAGGAACAGGTTGCCGAGCGACGCGCGCCGCTTCTCCCCGTACAATCCGTGCCATGCTTCGAACACGGCGCCCAGGGCCGTTCCCGAGTTTCCCGCCGCCGGCTGCACGAACACACCATCGAATTTTCCGCAGGATTCCAGAGCTTCGATTAGCATGACGTTCATGGCAAGCCCGCCGGCCAAACAGAGATTGCCGCCTTCACCCGCCATCCGCAGGACCGTGCTCTCCACGGCTCGCTGCAGACCGGCGGCCAGCTTGGCCCTCTCCGGCTCCGGGATCACTGCGTGATCGTCAAGACCGATTCGTTCGAAGAACTTTCCGCTGAAGCCGCCGTGGGTCGTTCGCTCCGCATCGAAATACGAGCGATCCAGCCGTGGCCACTCGCTGGCCGGGCACCCCAGGATCTCAAGAAAAACGTCGCGGTAAGGGTCGGCCCCCTCTGCCGACAGCCATTGCACCTTATGCTCGTCGGCGTTCGCATTGAAACCCAGCAACTCGGTCACGCGGCCGTAAAGCTCGCCCAGGGAATCCGGCGAGTACAGTTCCTTTTCCAGCCGCAGCAACTGGCCACCCGCCGCATGCCAGCGCGAGCCGCAGCGGAAATCGCCGTGCCGGTCGACCACCAACACCGTGGCCTCGTCAAATGGGGAAGCATAAAATGCCGACGCTGCGTGCGCGCGATGATGATCGATCAAGGCCATGCGGCTTTGCGGGAAACGCGCGCGCAAATTCAGATGCACGCCGCCTTCTTGTGCGGCGGGAATCGGCCGGACCACCGCAACGCAGTCCACCTGGTCCGGCCGCACACCCGCGAGTTCCAGGCACATGGCAATGGACTCGTCTGGAAGCTGGCCGCCTTGCGCACGGCCGCGCCGTACCAGCTTCGACTCTTCGACCGCTGCCGCCAGTTTGCCGTCGATCAGGATGGCGCTTGCAGCATCATTCAGAATGCCGCCGATTCCGAGAATGATCATTTTGGTTTAGGTTCTAGGCGCGTCCACTCGCTGAGCCTTCTCGATCTTGGCGAAGGTGTCCCGCAGCGCCACCGTCCGGTTGAATACCAGGCTCTGCGGCGTTGTCACCGCGTCGACGCAGAAATACCCGAGCCGCTCGAACTGGTAACGGCTGCCCGGTGCCGCCCCGCGCAAGCTCGGCTCGAGTTTCGCGCCCTTCAAGACTTCCAGCGAGTGCGGGTTGAGATGGGCCGTGAAATCCTTGCCCTCCGGCGCCTCGTTGGGGTTCTCCACCAGGAACAGGTTCTCGTATAGGCGCACTTCTGCATCGATGGCGTGGGCCGCCGACACCCAATGGATCGTCGATTTCACTTTGCGCCCGTCCGGCGCATTCCCCCCGTGCGTCGCCGGATCATAGGTGCAATGAATTTCCTCGATCGCGCCGGTCTTCGCGTCTTTCACCACGCCGGTGCAGGTGATGAAGTAACCGTAGCGCAGGCGAACTTCGCGCCCGGGCGACAGCCGGAAGTAGTGCTTGGGCGGGTCCTCGCGAAAATCTTCCTGCTCGATATAGAGCACGCGCGAAAAAGGCACTTTGCGGCTTCCCGCGCTGGCGTCTTCAGGATTGTTGATGGCCTCCATCTCCTCAACCTGATCCTGCGGGTAGTTATCAATCACCACCCGCAAGGGCCGCAAAACAGCCATCACACGCGGCGCGCGCTGATTCAAGTCCTCACGAACGTAGTGTTCGAGCAGCGAAAGCTCAATGCTGCCGTTGGTCTTCGAGACCCCAATCGCCCGGCAGAAATTGCGTATGGCTTCCGGCGTGTAGCCTCGCCGGCGGACCCCGCTGATGGTCGGCATACGCGGATCGTTCCACCCGCTGACATGCCCGTCCTGAACCAGCGTGAGCAGCTTGCGCTTGCTCAAGAGCGTGTACGTGAGGTTGAGCCGGTCAAACTCGATCTGCTGAGGGTGGTAGATACCCAGTTGATCGAGATACCAGTCGTAAAGCGGCCGGTGGTCTTCAAACTCCAGCGTGCAGATGGAATGCGTGATCCCTTCAATCGAGTCCGACTCGCCGTGAGTGTAGTCGTACATCGGGTAGATGCACCATTTGTCGCCTGTCCGGTGATGCTCGGCATGCAGGATCCGGTACATCACCGGATCGCGCATGTTCAGATTCGCTGAAGCCATGTCAACCTTGGCGCGCAGCGTTCGCGACCCGTCCGGAAACTCGCCGGCCTTCATGCGCTCAAACAGATCGAGGTTCTCTTCCACCGAGCGGTTGCGCCAGGGGCTCTGCTTGCCGGGTTCGGTCAGCGTGCCCCGATATTCGCGCACCTGCGCCGCGGTTAAGTCGCAAACGTAAGCCTTGCCGGCCTTGATCAGTTGCACAGCCCATTCGTAGAGCTGGCCGAAATAATCCGATGCGTAGAACAGCCGGCCTTCCCAATCGCCGCCAATCCAGCGGACGTCCTCGATGATCGAGTCTACGTACTCGGTCTCTTCCTTGCTCGGGTTCGTGTCATCAAACCGCAAATTGCACTTGCCGCCGAACTCGGCCGCCAGTCCGAAGTTGAGGTTGATCGACTTGGCGTGCCCGATATGCAGATACCCGTTCGGCTCCGGCGGAAACCGCGTGTGCACCCTCCCGCCATACTTGTTCGTCTTCAAATCCTCAAGGATGATGTCGCGGACGAAATTAGAAGGCCCCGTTGTCTGCGTCTCCGTCGTCTCAGGTTTCAAAGTACTCATAGTTAGTTCATCGCGAGATGGGGACTGGCTTCTGCGTCCCTAATCGAGCAGATTTCAATCCCGCCGACACTCTCTCCGTGGACGCAGCGGCCTGTCCCCGTCTCGCCCTTTGCAAACAATTTCCGTTGCCTTCATTCGCGTGTACTCGCGTTCATTCGCGGCTCATTTTCATGTATCTTTTGAATCGCCTGTTCAATCCGCTTGAGGCACGTGTCCCGCCCCAGCACCGCCATGGTTTCAAACAGCGGCGGCGCATTCTTACGGCCGCATACGGCCACGCGAATCGGCTGAAACATCTGGCCAGCCTTGATTCCCAGGCTGCTCGCGGATGCACGCAAGTTCTCTTCCAGGCCCTGGTGGCTGAACTCGGTTCCCGGCAAAACCTCGCGTGCGCGCTCCAACACGCGCAGCGCCATGGCGAGATCTCCTTTCTGCGGGATCAGCTCGCCGGCGTCATAAGGCGGCAACTCGTCCAAGAAGAAAAAATCTGCCGCCTGTCCCACGTCACGCAACAGCTTAATGCGCTCCTGGATCAGTGGCGTTACCGCGAGCATCTTGCCCGGCTCCGCGCGGAAACCCGCCATGCATACGAAGGGCAGCAGCCGCTCCGCCAGCTCTTCCGCGGGCATCGCGTAAATGTACTGCGAGTTGAGCCACACCGCCTTCGGATCGAACGGGTCGTTCTCTGTGAAGTTCACCACCGCGTTCGACTTGTTGATGCCCTCCAATGAAAATGCGTCGATCAAATCCTGCCGCGACATCTTCTCGCGATCGTCTTTCGGCGACCAGCCAAGCAGGCAGATGAAATTGGCAAAGGCCTGCGACAGGAAGCCGGCGTCGCGATACGTAGTCACGCTCACCACCGGCCCGTGGCGGCGCTTGGAAAGCTTGGTCCCGTCGGGTGCGACCAGTAGCGGCAGATGCGCGAAACGCGGCGGCTCGGCTCCCGTGGCCTCAAATATCAGCACGTGCTTGAACGTGTTGGTGAGATGATCCTGGCCGCGAATGATGTGGCTGATGCGGAGATCGGCGTCATCGGCGCAAGAGGCCAGGTGGTATGTCGGCGTGCCGTCGCTCCGCAGCAAGGCGAAGTCCTCAATGTCCGCGGTGGATTTCGATTGTTCGCCATAAACGGCGTCGCTGAAGCGAATATCACGCACGGCGTCCCGCGGTACGCGGTAACGAAGCACGAAGAGTTCCCCAGCCGCCGCGCGCCGATCGCTTTCCTCGCGCGAAAGTTCACGCATGCCTGGATTGCACAACCACGCCGTGCCCGAGCGTGATTTCTCGCCCTCGTCGCCTTGAGCGGGCGTAAAATCGCGGTACGCCAAGCCCTTTTGAGAAATCGCTGCGGCCATTTTTCGGTGGAGTTCCAGACGCTCCGATTGCCGGTACTGCTCATCCCACCCCAGGCCGAGCCAGTTCAGCCCTTCGAAAATAGAATCGAGCGACGCCTGCGTGTTCCGCTCGATGTCGGTGTCATCAATCCGCAGGATCATCGTGCCGCCATGGCGGCGCGCGTAAAGCCAGTTGAAGATAAAGGTGCGCGCGCTCCCAATGTGCAAAAACCCGGTGGGAGACGGCGCAAAGCGCACTCTAAGCATGAAAAGGCCAGTATAACAAGATGATCTGCCGGCAGTACCGGAACGCCTCGGCGCCTCAAATCTGGCTATAATAGCCATGTGCGGACTGTGAATGTAGCCGAGCTCAAAGACCAGCTCAGCGCCTATCTCCATCGGGTACGGGCTGGCGAAGAGCTGCTGATCCGCGATCGTAAACTGCCCATCGCAAAGCTCGTGCCGCTCAACGAAGAAGACTTCGAGGCGGATGAGCTTTCCCTGGTGGCTTCCGGCCAAATGACTCTGCCCAAGAAGCGGTTTCGCGAAAACCAGTTTTGGGCGATTGGCGCGAACCTCCGGGTGAGCCGGAAACTGAACAAGGACATACAGCGAGCCGTAGAGGCAGAGCGCGAGGAGAACCATGCCCGCCTTCTGGGACACAAGCGCAATCATCCGCATTTGCGTGCCCGCTCGGGCAAGTAGTCAGGCAAAGACGCTGATGCGCACCCACGTTCCCGTTGTGTGGTGGGCCACTCGAGTCGAAGTCCACAGCGCGCTGGAGCGTTTAAGAACGGACGGCGCCATTAGCGCCGCGGCTTACATCGCATCGAAACAAAGATTGGAACTGCTGCTGGCTTCGTGGCGTGAAATTCAGCCGACCGACCCTTTGCGTGACCTGGCGTGCATTCAGCTAGGGCGATTCCACCTGCGCGCCTCTGATGCACTGCAGCTCGCCGCAGCCCTGGTCTGGTGCAAGCAGAGACCCAAAGGGAGGCTTTTCGTGTGCAACGACCAAAGGCTTTCTAACGCGGCCATGCAGGCCGGTTTCGACTCAGCGCAGGCTTAACCCCGGGACTCAAGCAGCGTCCACACTCATTCGGCCCAATTCTCGATGCGCAAGCCTCGAACCCGGCTGAACTCGCGCACGTTATTCGTGACAAGAATGAGTCCCAGACTGAGGGCGTGGGCCGCGATCAGCAAATCATGCGCTCCGATCCGCGAACCACTCCTTTCCAATTGAGTCCGTAGATGGCCATAGTGTGTTCCAACCGGTGAGTCGAGCGGTAGTACCGGAATCATGCCGGTTAGCTGCTCGATCCGCGCCAGATTTGCCTCCAGATGCCGGCTCTTGCACGCTCCATATACCAGCTCCAGATAGGTGACCACCGACATGCCGACGTCTCCGGCACGGGTCTGCTCGAACCGCTTTAGCGTACCGGCCGGCTTGTGTTTCACGATGTAAATGCAGGTGTCGGTATCCAGTAGGTAACGCATCAGAGTGCGGGCCGCTTTTGTACTTTCGGCTGCTTCCGCCCGCCCTTAAAGAAATCGGCCGATAGACCCGCGATCAGATGGTACGCCTCGCCCAGGTTCTTCCGACGTTTACGGAGCACCAGATCTTCCCCACGGCGCAGAATTTCAACCTCATCGACATCCAGTTGGAAGCTCCGTGGAATCCGCACGGCCTGTGAATTGCCGCTACGGAATACTTTCGTGATGGCCATGTTTTAAGTATACACTGTGTGTATATACGCGACGGTGGGAAGGAAGTCTTGTGTTCTCGGCGATCTCGGCGCCTCTGCGGTGATATTGGTCTTTCGTCTGCCGCGCTACAATGCCCTCTATGCGCATCACCGCCATCGACACCTATATCGCCGGAAATCCCTGGAAAAACTGGCTGTTTGCGAAAGTCTCTACCGATGAAGGGATCCACGGGATCGGCGAAGGCACGCTCAATTTTTTCTCCAAAACCGTCGAGGCGGCCATCCATGAGCTGACGCCCCTGGTCATCGGCATGGACCCCTTCCAGGTCGAGATCATCTCCCAACGGCTGATCCGTGATGTGTACAGCGAAGGCGCGCAGATCCATATGTGCGCGGTCGCGGCGATCGAAATTGCCCTGTGGGACATCATCGGCAAAACCACCCGTCAGCCCATCTACAATCTATGGGGCGGGCGCTGCCATGAAAAGCTGCGCGCTTACGCCAACGGCTGGTATCGCGGCCCGCGCACTCCGGAGAGTTTTGCGGAAAAGGCCAAGAGAGTCGCGGCGCGCGGCTACACCGCCCTCAAATTCGACCCGTTCGGATCGAGCTGGCGCATGCTCTCCCGCTACGATTTTGATCTCTCGCTGGACATCATCCGCGCGGTGCGGGATGCCGTGGGCCCCTCGGTCGATCTCCTCATCGAAGGCCATTGCCGGTTCAACGTGGCCACGGCCGTTGAGTTCGCCGAAGCCATCCATCCGTTCCGGCCGGCTTGGTTCGAGGAGCCGGTGCCGCACACCAACATCGCGGCTATGGTGGAGGTGGCTCGCCGCAGCCCTGTACCCATCGCAACCGGCGAGAGTCTATCGAGCAAGCAGCAGTTTGCCGAGCTGTTGCAGCATGAGGTGGTGAACATCCTCCAGCCGGAGCCGCTCAATCTAGGCGGACTTTTCACGACGCGCATGGTCGCCGCAATGGCCGACGCTCACTTCGGCGTCATCGCTCCCCACAGCGCCCAGGGGCCGGTCTGCTCGGCAGCCTGCGTCCAGTTGAACGCCTCCATTCCCAATTTCTTCATTCATGAAATCTTCGACGAGTTTAATGAGCCCTGGGAAAAAGAGATTGTCACCAACCCGGTTGTGGTGGTGAACGGTTACATCGAAGTTCCCGAACGGCCCGGTCTGGGCACCGACCTCAACACCGAGGAGATTCGCAAGCACCCCTACCAGCAAGAAAACTACTTGCCGCTCTTCAAACCTGGATGGGAAAAGAGGGAACGCCAGGCTGCATCGTGAATTATCTTCCAGGTCGTGTAATTTTCGTCCGGTAAAAATCGCGGAAAAACCAACTGTCCCGGCGCGCGGTTAACGTTTCTCAATCATTTACGAATGGCAACCCTATTGCACTAGAGTTAGGCAGTTGAAGTGGCGCGAACCGGCGGGCTCGCACAGGATGCTTTCGGGCGAATGTGCGACCGCCGGTTTTTTTTATTGTGCCAGCTCGACGGGAATCCCTCCCCGCTTCAACGCTGCTCCAACATCTTCGGTCCTGAGACGGGATGCGTCATAGTCCACAACGAGTTGCTGCGAGGCGGGCTCTACCTGAATCCGCATGATTCCATAGATCGAGTGCGCGGATGCGATTCGTGGCATCGTCTGTTCGTCGAGCGGCCGCTCCAGACGAAAACGGATCTGCACTTTAGTCATAAACTATTAGGAATTTCGCGGGTACCATTCAATTCTTCAAGCAATACTTCAATCAATGGGTTGGGCGAATGCGACGTCAACCATGCGCGAATCAACTCCGTGACCGGGGCGGCGACCGCTTCGTCCGCACCCGGTTCAAAGCGCAGTGGAATCTCCGCCCGGCCGATCGCCTGAAGCAGCAGATCTGGAAACTTCATGCGGCTCCGCCTCTTTGAGCGAGGCGTAGCGAGGCATGGTGGTTCAGAGGCCCGGATCCCCTGCCAAGGCCGGGCGCGGACCGTATCGCTTCGGTGACAAACGCTTTCGCCCGCTCCACCGCATGTTCGAGCAACGCTCCTCGAGCCAATTCCGCGGTGATGGCGGCCGAAAAGGTGCAGCCCGTTCCATGCGTGTTTTGTGTCTCGATCCGCGGCGCACGATATTGCCGCGTAACACCGGAGAGGTACAGCAGATCCACCGCGTCTCCCTCGAGATGCCCGCCTTTCACCAAAACTGCCTTGGCGCCCATCCGGTGAAGCTCGCGTGCCGCTTGATACATACTGTCTAAATCGTTGACTTCCAAGCCTGTAAGCGCAGAGGCTTCGGCCAGGTTCGGGGTCAGCAGCGATGCCTGAGGGATCAACTCGTTCCGAATCGCCTGCTGCGCGTCATCGGTGACCAGCATCCGGCCGTGCTGGCTGACCATCACCGGGTCCACGACTAACGGAAAGCGGAAATCAGCCGCCGCCCGCGCGACGGCCTGAACGATGGAGCGGTTCCCCAGCGCCCCGGTCTTGGCGGCGGTTGGCGGAATGTCGTCCAGCACCGCACGGAGTTGATGGAGCACCAATACGGCCGGCATGCATTCGACGTGCTCCAGCGCGACGGTGTTTTGGACGGTCACAAGGGTAATGACCGCCTCACCATAAACTCCAAACTGATGAAACGTCTTGAGGTCAGCCTGAATACCGGCGCCCCCCGAGGGATCAGAACCGGCGATGGTCAAAGCAATGGGGTGCATAATATATTACCAAGCCCTCGCGGCACGATAGCCGTAAGGATCGGCTCCTGCTTCAATCACACCACCTGGCGTGACGCGAATCAACACGGGCGCGGCGCCGCTCGACCAGCGGGATCGCGTGCCGATGCGGTGGTGGCGCTCGGCCAGTTCGGCCGAGACCGCGGGGTTGATGCGCTCGTCCAGCAGCAGATCGCCCGGGTACATGGCGTGGTTATCGAAACTCGAAACCAGGTGACGCGTCTGGAAGCGAGGTGCTTCCACGGCTTGTTCCGCATTCATGCCAAAATCCACGACATCCAGCAGAAGCTGCAGCAGCGATTGATCCTGGTTATCGCCACCCGGAGTGGAAAGGGCGAGATACGGCTTCCCTTCCTTCAATACCAGTGTCGGGCTCAGTGTGATGCGGGGCCGCTTGCCGCCGGCCAGTTCATTGGGGTGACCTGAAATCAGGAGGAAACTCTGGGCTCGCTGCGTGAGCGCAATTCCCGTGTCGCCGGCGATGACGGATGGCAACCACGCTCCTGAAGGCGTCGAGGAAAACATGGTGCCATCTTTATCAATGACATCGACGCAAGTGGTGTCGCGCGCCAGAAGGGCATCGTCGATCTTGAAGTGGACCATCTCGGCATCCGAGGGGTGCTGTGGAGGATGGGGGCCGATCTGCCCGGGGCGGAATTCGAGCGAAGCCACGGAGCTGATCAGCTTGCGCCGGTCCGCGGCATAGTCCTTCGAAAGCAGGCGGTCGGCCGGAACTTTGACGAACCTCGGGTCGCCATAATAGGTGTCACGGTCCGCATAGGCCAGCTTCAGGGCTTCCACCAGAGTATGGAGATACTCGGCTGAATTCCAGCGCATGGCCCGCAGGTCGTAGCCTTCGAGAATGTTCAGCGCTTCCAGAAGCGAAGGCCCCTGGCTCCAGAACCCCGGCTTGAAAACCTGGTATTCATGAAACGTCGTGGATGCCGGATCTTCGGGCTCGAGGTGGAAGGCAGCCATGTCTTCGTAGCGCAGCAGGCCCTGATTTTGCTTGCTGAACGCGTCGATGCGCCGTGCAATATCCCCGCGATAGAAGTAATCCCGGACGGCATCGATGGCCTCCGTGCGGCTGGCGCCTGACGCCAGCGCTTTCTTTTCCGCTTCGGCCATAGACCGCAGGGTGCGCGCCAGATCCGGCTGGCGGAAGATCTCGCCGGGCATGGGAACGTGGTCGCCCGGCAGAAAGACGCGCATCGAGGTCGGCCACAGTTCAAAAAACCGGACGTTGCGCTCGATGGCGCCGGCCCGCGTTTCATCAATGCCCATGCCGTCAGCCAGATCGATGGCCGGCGCGATCACGTCACTGAACGATTTCGTTCCATACTCGCGCAGCGCCACCAGTTCCGCGTCCACCATGCCGGGGACCAGCGCGGGCATCAAGCCTGCCACCGGCACCATTCCCTTCAATCCGCCTTTTTCCGGCGCCGACATGATTTCACCGGGCTGCAACCGGCGCTGCCGGAACAAGTCGGCGGTGGCCAGCTTGGGCATGGTCCCGACGCCGGCGATGGCGTGAACTTTGCCGTCGCGCGTGCGAATCAGGATGGGGGCCTCGCCGCCAAAGCCAATGTGTGAGAATTCGGAAACGGCGGCTGCAAAGGTGGTCGCGACTCCCACATCCACCGCATTCCCACTTTTGTAGAACAAGCGCATGCCGGCGCCAACCGCGTAATCACTGCCGGCGGCCAAGGCGAGGTGCGTTCCACGAGATGCGTGGCGCACGGGACGTTCAATCTCGCGCTGCCGCTGCGGAAACATCACGAGCGCACTGGCGACGAAGAGAAAGCCGAGCCTGACCTTCATTGGAAGAGCGTCCAAATTCATTCTACGGGATTTCGGGGAACCCCGTTGAGGCCCCGAACAACGCGAAATGATATCATCAGCGCGCAATGGCGGGACCGTTCATCGAGCGTTCATCTGCGGTCCTGCACAATGGCTTATTATCGGAGCAAAGGAGCGTGCACTGAGACTCAGCGCTGTTCTGTTATTGACAACCGCGATCCTGGCCGGCGCAGCGGGCGGCGGGTACCACATGATCACGAAATTCCAGATCGGGGGCGAAGGCGGCTGGGATTATGCCACCGCTGATGCCGATGCGCGGCGGCTGTATGTCTCGCACGGCACGCAGGTTGAAGTGCTCGACCTCGATAGCGGAACGGTGTTTGGCAAGATTTCCGACACGCCGGGCGTGCATGGCATCGCCATTGCCGCGGAGTTGAACCGCGGCTTCATCAGCGCGGGCCGCGCCAGCAAGGTCAAGATCTTCGACTTGAAGACTCTGAAGACAACCGGCGAGGCGGCCACCGGGCGGAACCCGGACGCGATCATCTACGACCCGGCCAGCAAGCGGGTGTTCGCGTTCAATGGCGGCACGGCCAACGCCACGGTGATCGACGCCAGGTCCGGCAATGTGGACGGCACGATTCCGTTGGGAGGCCGCCCGGAATTCGCCACGGCCGACGGTGCAGGCAACGTGTACGTGAACCTGGAAGACAAGAGCGCCGTGGTGAAAATTGATTCGCAGCAGATGACCACAAGCGAGAAGTGGCCGCTTGCGCCGTGCGAGGAGCCCTCCGGCATGGCGATCGATGCGCAGCACCATCGCCTCTTCATTGGCTGCTCGAACAAGATGATGGCGGTGGTGAACGCGGAGAATGGAAAAGTCATCACCACGCTGCCAATCGGTCAGGGCGTGGATGCTAACGGCTTCGACCCGGGAACGGGTCTGGCGTTCAGCTCAAACGGCGAAGGAACCCTGACGGTGGTGCACGAAGACACACCGGACAAGTTCAAGGTGGTGGAGAACGTGAAAACGCAGCGCGGCGCACGGACGATGGCTCTGGATCTGAAAACCCACAACGTGCTTCTGCCGGTTGCCGATTTCGGTCCGGCCCCGGAGGCCACGGCCGAGCAGCCGCGTCCCCGCCCCGCGATTATGGCGGGCTCGTTCGCGGTGCTGGTGGTAGGACCGTAGGTCGCATTCGGAATCCGACAGGCCACTAGCTAGTGACCGATCTTGGGTTCCCGGTACGGCGTCCAGTTACGGCGCATATTCGAGTTGCGACACAGAGAGCTGCCGTTTCTGGTCTCGCAATACTGATAGGAGCCGTTGGCCACTTCAAACACGAACCCGGCGCCACTGTCGTTGACAGTAATATAGAGCGTGTCCTGATCCTCCCGGACGTAGGCTCCGGTTGCTTTCCGCCACCAAATCGATGACACGCTGCGCCTGAATCCGTCGCTTTCGGACTTCATGAACAAATCGGAGAGCTCGTAAGCCCGGATCGGTTTACCGTCCGGCGAATAGAACACCGCGACCTTGCCGTAACCCATGTTGTGCCAATTATCCAGCGTGACGAGGAGTCCGCGGTCGGTCACAAAAAAATCGACGGGGGCAACCGGATTCAGTAGAGGAGCAGTGGCTGCCAGCCGATAAGACCGATCTTTTTCGAGTCGATAGAACTCAGCCGTAGCGAAAGGGCCCTTCGCCGCACCGCTAAATCCCACAGTGTCACCCCAACTTTTTCCAGGATTCACGCGAACGAAATAAGAGCGCGAGCGGCTGAAAACCTCTCGGGTTTGCGGCGCGGGCCAATCGTCAGCGTAGGTCAACGGCAATACGCCGAGGGCCAGCAGAACGATCGGCAGTCGGAAACACCGTTTCACCGCTGCGGAACGGAAATCGTGATGTTCCGGTATTTCATTCCGCCGGTGTGATCGCCCTGGATATATAGGGGACCTGGCTCTCCCTCGTGACTGTTGAGGGCACCGCCGGTGATGCCGGGGATTTCCCGATTATCTATGGTAGTGACACCATCGCGAACCACCGTGACGTTGCGACCGACGAAGGTGACGTCGTAGCTCTCCCACTGCCCCGGCCGTGGAGCGACTTCCACCGCGGGAGCAAGGAACCCATAGATGGACCCCATGCCGTGATATTTATCATCCGTGCCCGGTGGTTCGTACTCCACCTGGACTTCGTAGCGCCCGCGCAGATAAACTCCGCTGTTTCCGTCTTTCGGGCAGTTGTACTCGATATGGAGCTTGAAGTCATCGAACTTTCTGGTGGTGCGGATGTTTGCGCCGGCGCTCTGGTTGACGAGTTCTCCGTTCTGCGCCTTCCAGTGGTTCTGCGGAGGATCGTCGGGTTCCCAACCGGTGAGGTCTTTCCCGTTGAACAGCGGCTCAGGAGCCGTCCACGCCGCCGGCGCCTTGCGCTTTAACGCGGGCGCATGCACCCCAGTGATCTCACCTTCGACGCCGTCCGCGCGTTTCTGGTGGCCGGTGAGTTTGCCGTCCGCGACGTTCATCGCCCAGGTGACGGGGATGTCTTTCTCAAACCATTCGGAGGTTGCGAAAGACAGGTTCGAGCCCTCCAGCTTGACCTCAGTGGCCGGGTGCACGCTGGCCACGCGTCCAACAATGAGCACTTGAACCTTGCCATTCTTTTCGGTGAATTCCATCCAGGACGGGTAGGTGTCCTTCGGCGTCTTGACAGTGAGGTCCCAACGGGCCGCGAAAGGCGAGCCGCCTTCTTTCTTGGATGCCGCCGGCAAGAGCACGAGGGCCGCAAGCACCAGTACCAAGCAGATTGGTTTCATTTGAGCAATAGTTTATCCAAATGAAGGCCACTCCGTGATGGGCGCTCGGCCCAGCCGGAATGTTGCAGGCCCGCGGCGCTCCCCGTCAAACTGAAGACGGCATGGCGAAGAGGCAGGCAGTCGAGGTCGAAGGTCGGAAGATCGCGCTGTCAAACCTGGAGAAGGCGCTCTATCCGGCTGGATTCACCAAGGGCCAGGTCATCGACTATTACACGCGCGCCTCGCCGTTCCTTCTGCCTCATCTCAAGGATCGGCCAGTCACGCTCATCCGATTTCCGGATGGTGTGGGTAGCAAACATTTCTATGAGAAGGATGCGCCGAAATTCACTCCGGACCGGGTGCGGACCTTCCCGGTGCCGCGGCGCGCGGGCGGACCCAGAATCCGGTACATCCTCATCAACGATCTGGCAACGTACTCGCTGCGGGCCAAGCGGGACCGGCCTTACGCTTCGCTGCCGGTCAACTGGGAAGAATTGCGGAGCGCACTGACACACGGAAACGTGCAGCCGCTGTATTTCGAGCCCGAAGCAGCGCTGAAACGCATCGAGGAGACCGGGGATTTGTTCGCCGAGGTGTTAAACCGCAAGCAGAACTTGCCGAATCATCCGCGGCAATGAGTCACGCGCTCACGGCCGAGGCAAGCCGCCACTGCTGGATGTCCGTGCCATCCACGCGAACGACCTTTCCCAGCCGCTCCATGTATTCCAGGTGCGCCAGTACTTCGAACACCGCGAAGCGGTAGTGAAACGGCGTGAACGGGCGCTCCCAAAGCTGATTGGCCAACTCGGCGGCGCACTTGGGCGTGCCTTGGAGCAGGTTCAGGATGCGGGCACAGCGATCGGCGTGATGCTCCATGGTCTTGCGGATCCATTCGCGATGTCCTGAAAACGGCGCGCCGTGCGAGGGGAGGATCAGATCGATCTCGATCTGTGACAAAGCGTCCAGCGACGCCAGGAATTCGCCCAGCGGATCGCGGTCCTCGTGCCAGCCGATGTTCGGAGAGATGTCCTCGAGCATCTGATCACCGGCAAACAGCACCCGCCGGTCGCGCCCGTAGAGACACACATGACCCGGCGAGTGCCCCGGCGTCCAGAGCACTTCGAGTTCTCCGATCGCGGCCGGAATCCTCTCGCCTCCCGCGAGAAGACGGTCGGGCTTGAGTTTGTGAAAGCTCTTACGGATCTCGTCGGAGACATGACTGATCTTGGCGATGAGTTCCGCGGTAACGCCCGCCTGGCGCAGCACGCCTTCCGCCCATGCCTGGTAGCGCTCGAACTGCGTCAGTTTTTCCAGAAACTCCGCATCGTGCTCGTGCAACCACAGGCGCGCTCCGGTCAACTGCAGCAGGCGATGCGCCAGCCCCATGTGATCGGGATGGATGTGCGTCAGAAGGATTTCGCAGAGGTCCTGCCAGCGCACTCCCACGGCCTCGATGGCGCGCGAAAGAGCCTGGAAGCAGGGCTCAGTATCCATGCCACAGTCGATCAGCAGGTAGCCCTCAGCGAGCCGCACCAGGTACACATTGATCAGGCCAAGAGAAAACGGAAGCGGCAGCTCGATCAAGTGCACGCCGGGCAGTACTTCGCGAGGCGCATCGGTGAGAGGAATTTCGCGGGTCAAGCCCGATCCTAGCACAGCGCTGGTGGTATTCTTGCTCCCATGCAACGAAGAACCATGCTGCAGCTCCCAGCGCTTGCGGGGCTGGCGCAAGCCGCGAAGACGACTGGCTTCAAACTGTCCGTGCGCGTCGAACCAGTTTTCCGCAGCATGGATCTTCCGCAGATGATGGAAAAAGTTGCGGAGGCCGGCTATCAGGGATTTGAGTTCGGCAACTGGCGCGCGCAGGATGCCGCCGCGATCACCAAGCTCAAGAACAAGCTGGGGCTCGAGTGCGCTTGCCTGGTGGGGAACCGCGCCGTAAACCCGAAAGGGATGACGCTGGTGGACCCGGCCGATCGCCAAGCGTTTCTGGCGGAGATCAAAGCATCCACCGAAGCCGCCCAGCGGTTCGAGACGACGCGCCTGGTGACGCTGACCGGCAATGAGCTACCCGGAGTGTCGCGGGAAGCGCAGCACAAGAGCGTCGTCGAAGGCCTCAAGCGGGCCCATGATGTGGTCGAGCCGCAGGGCGTCACGCTGATCGTCGAGCCGCTCAACACGCTGGTGAACCACCAGGGCTATTATTTGAACCACACATCTGAAGCTTTCGAGATCATGCGCGGGGTGTCGAGCCCCAACGTGAAAATTCTGTTCGACATTTACCACGTGCAGATCATGGACGGGAACCTGATCGAGACGATCCGTAAAAACATTGGCTCCATCGGGCATTTCCATGTGGGCGATGTCCCCGGACGGCACGAACCGGGAACGGGCGAAATCAACTACGCGAACGTATTTCGAGCGATTCGCGAGACAGGTTTTCGCGACTTCGTCGCGATGGAGTATATGCCTTCGAAAGATCCGATGACCACGCTGGCGGAAGTGCGCGCCATGGCGGCTCAGTGAGTTTCCACGCCTCAGTCGTACACGAAGTGCAGCGCCTTCTTCAGATCTTCCCAGGCTTCGCGTTTTGCGTCCTGATTGTAGGGGCGCAGCAGGTACGACGGATGATACGTGACCATCAGCGGAATGTCGCGCCATTTAAACCAGTTCCCGCGCATACGCGTAACGCCTTCCTTGCGGCCTAGTAACGCGCGCGCCGCAGTAGCACCGAGAGCGCAGATGGCCTTGGGCTGAATCGTAGACAACTGGCGGTACAGGAACTGGCCGCAGATTTCCATCTCGTCGGGTTCGGGCGTGCGATTCTCCGGCGGACGGCACTTCACCACGTTGCAGATGTAGACGTCGTTGCGCTCGAGTGGAATGCCTTCGCGCTTGGCCGTGCCTTCGATCATCTGCGTGAGCAACTGGCCGGCGCGGCCCACGAACGGCAGGCCCTTCGCATCTTCATCCGCTCCGGGACCTTCACCCACGAACACCAGCCTGGCTTGTGGATTTCCAGAGCCGAAAACGATGCTGTGCCTCGCGGCGTGCAGGCGGCAGCGCGTGCAGTCTCCAATGTCCTCGCGGATCTTTTCGAGCGTATCGCCTTCCGGCGCAAGCGCGGGCAGCGCAGGCAGGACAGGGACGGTTACCTGTTCAGCTTTCGCAGGCTTCGCCGACCGTTTGTACAGAGAGGTGAATCCGAGGTCTTGATAAAACGTCAGGTACTCGCGAAGTGTCTCAGCGTCCATGCGCTTTTGACGAGAGCCCTTGCCTGAGATTCAGCGCGTGGTCCAAAATTTCGTCCGCCAGCTCGCGCTTGGACGCTCGCGGCAGTTTCAGGAATTCGCCCGTTCGCAGGGCGAGAGCCACTTCGTTCTGATCGGATTCGAAACCAACATCATCGCCACCCACCAGGTTGCCGACGATCATGTCGCAGTTCTTGGTTTCCAGCTTGCGCTTCGCCTCGCCCTCCAGGTTCTCTGTCTCGGCGGCGAATCCGATCAACAGGAAATCTCGTTTGTTCCTGCCCAGCTCGGCAAGAATGTCGGGCGTGGGATCGAGTTCGAGCGAAAGGCGGGCGGCCGTCTTCTTGATCTTCTGGTGAGGTACGTTGGCGAGGTGAAAATCGGCGACCGCGGCCGCTTTGATCACGATGGTGGCCGAGTCCAGATTCTCGAAGACCTCTGTGCGCATTTCATTCGCGGTGCGAACGGGCACCACCTTGACGTTTCGCGGTGCGGGCAACTGTACCGGGCCGGAGACGAGAATCACCCGGGCGCCGCGCTCCGCCGCTGCCGCCGCCAGCGCATACCCCATTTTGCCGCTGGACCGGTTGGAAAGGAACCGCACCGGATCGAGCGGCTCCTGCGTGGGTCCGGCGGTGATCAGCACGACTTCCCCTTCGAGATCGCGGCGCCGGTTGAGTTCCGCGGCTACAGCGTCGGCGATGACTTCCGGATCCGCAAGCCGCCCGGGGCCCACCATGCCGCAGGCCAGGAATCCATCTTCGGGTTCCACGATCCGGTGACGGCGCGCTCGCAGGACTTCGAGGTTCGCCTGCGTGGCGGCGTGCAGCCACATGTTCGTGTTCATCGCCGGCGCCAGAACCACCGGGCCGGTGAACGCCAGGTACATGGTGCTCAAGAAATCGTCCGCCAGGCCATGGGCGAACCTGGCGAGAAGGTCCGCGGTGGCCGGAGCCACCACCAGCAAATCGTTCTCCTGCGCCACGCCGATGTGTTCCACGGCGCTCGAAAGTGTGTCTTCCGAACTCGACGAGGAGAAGAGGCCGGTGATGACTTTCCGGCCGGTGAGCGCGGCAAACGTGAGCGGCCTGATGAATTCTTCCGCGGCCGCTGTCATCACTACTTGAACGGCGAATCCCCGCTGGATCAGCGCGCGGCAGAGTTCCGCTGCTTTATACGCCGCGATTCCGCCGGCCACACCCAGCACAACCCGCTGCGGTTTCGTGGTTTCGGCGTCTTGGGGTTCCGCTGGCACTTAGATCGTATCGGGCGCCGGTTCCTCTAGGGGAGGCGTCACCCCGGGGATCTCGTACTTGACGAGCCCGCGACGCACCTCTTCAGCGGCAATGATCGTTGGCTTCTTAGAGGACGTGGGCAGGAAGGGCCGCGCGCCCCCTTGCAGTTGCCGCGCGCGCTTGGCGGCCACGATGATGAAGCGGTAAGTGCTCTGTTCCGGATCATCCGGGATGGTGCAATGGGCGTTGTTCCTAGGGGCGTGCTCGGCCATGATCCCTCTCTTTATTCAGTCTGAAATGTGGCCAGGATGGGGCGAATCTGGTCCTCGATCCTGGTGCGTCGGACACGTTCGGCTCTCACAATGCCTGCCAGAGTTTGCGCCGATTCGTTCAAGTCGTTGTTGATGACCACGTAGTCGTATAAACAGTAATTCCGGATTTCACGCGCCGCATCGTGCAGCCGCCGCGCGATCACCGCATCCGCATCTTCTCCACGGGCGCGGAGCCGTTGCTCCAGGATTTCTCTTGAGGGCGCCAGGACGAAGATGCTGATGGCTTCTGGAAGCTTACTTTTTAATTGTCCCGCACCTTGCACGTCAATGTCGAGTACCAGGTCCTTGCCCTCAGCGATCGCCTGATCGAGCGTCCCGCGGTGCGTGCCGTAATAATTGCCGAATACCTCCGCATACTCCAGAAATTCGCCAAGTGCAATGCGCTGTTCAAATTCCGGGCGAGAGATGAAGTGATAGCTCTCTCCGCTGCGTTCGTGGCCGCGGGGCGCCCGCGTGGTGTACGAAACCGAGAATTTCAGACCGGGCACATCGGCCAGCAGCCGGCCGACGAGTGTGGATTTACCCGATCCCGACGGCGCGGAGATGATAAAAACGTTGGTCAGTGCTCTACTCCAGGTTGAGTGATTGCTCGCGAATCTTGTCGATCTCGGATTTTGCAGCCAGCGCCAGCTCGGTAATGGTCAAACCCAAATCCCCCAGTCCCCCCGTTTTGGACAGAATGGTATTGGCTTCGCGATTCATCTCTTGCAGCAGAAAATCGAGCTTCTTGCCGATTTCGCCTCCCGTGCGGATCAACTGTTCGAGTTCGGAAGCGTGCGTCTTGAGCCGGATCAGCTCCTCGCTGATATCGCTGCGATCGGCCAGCAGCGCCGCCTCTTGAGCCAGCCGGTGGGGTTCGATGCTCGACGCGCGCAGCAGTTCCGAGAGCCGCTCGTTCAACCGCTTTTGGAAGACCTGGACGGCCCCGGAGCGAATCTCCTCCATCCGGCCGGCGCCCTTGCGAATCTTGCCGCAACGCTCCAGAATCTCCGCCGCGATCTCGGCGCCCTCACGTTCCCGGAACCGGTTCAGGGAGGCCAGCGCCTCCTCGAGCGCGACGACCAGGGACGACTCGAATTCCTGGTTCAGCTCGGGTCCGGCTTCCGCGCGAAACATGCCGGGAATGCGAAACGCGACATTCAAGTCGGGCGTGCCGGCAAGATGAAACTCGCGCTGCGCCCGCTGGAACGCCTCCAGGTAGGCTTCCAGCAGCGGCCGGTTCAGGCTGGAATCCGCAGCCAGCCCGTTGACCCGGTTCCAGGACACATTGAGCTGGAGATGGCCGCGCGCCACGCGGCCCTTGATCGCCTTCCGCATGGCGCTTTCAAAAGCGTCCATCTCCGGCGGCAGGTGAATATGCATATCCAGGCCGCGATGATTCACGGTCTTCACGCCGAGCACGATCTCGCCCTCACGAACGGTCTTGCGCACCTGCGCGAATCCGGTCATGCTGCGCACACTCATAGGTCCACCGCCGCCCCGGCCTCAATGAACTGCAGCTCATGAAGCCTCTGGTAGATGCCGCCTCCGGTCACCAGGTCGGCGTGGCATCCGATTTCCGAAATGCGTCCGCGATCCATCACCACAATCTTGTCCGCGCGGCGAATGGTGGAGATGCGGTGGGCAATTACGATGACCGTCCGGCCCGCCATAAGGTTCGCCAGCGCCCGCTGCACCAGCAGCTCCGACTCGGCATCCAGATGCGACGTGGCTTCGTCCAGAATGAGGATGGGTGCGTTCTTCAACAAGGCGCGCGCGATGGCGATTCGCTGCCGTTGGCCGCCGCTCAGCTTAACGCCGCGCTCTCCAATGATGGTGTCGTAGCCCTGCGGCAGTTGTTCGATAAATTCGCCGGCCAGGGCGTTTTGCGCCGCCAGCCGGACGGCGTCGCGGGGAATCTCGGGCCGGCCGTAAGAGATATTGTTCGCCGCCGTGTCGTTGAACAGGAAAGTGTCCTGCGCCACCAGTCCGATCTTCTCTCGCAGCGAGGCAATCGTGAGGTCGCGCACGTCGTGACCATCAATGCGCACGGCGCCCGAGGTGACATCGTAAAACCGAGGCAACAAATTCACCAACGTGGATTTCCCCGCGCCGCTCGGCCCGACCAGAGCCACCACCTCGCCGGCTTTGACCTCAAGCCGGATGGCGTTGAGCTGGAATCCATTGGAATTCGGGTAATGGAAGTCCACGCCGTCGTAGATGACGCGCTCCTCGAATCGAGCCAGCTTCGTCGCCGCGGGTTTGTCCTCGATCTCGACAGGATGATCGAGATACTCGAACACCTTCTGAGAGGCGCCAATGGCCTGCTGAAAGATGTTGTGAATGCCGGTGAGGCGCTTGAGCGGCTCATACATCATCAGCAGGGCGATGACGAAGCTCGTGAATTGTCCGGCGGTCATGGCGCCCGCCTTGATCTCCGTACGCGCATAGTAGAGCAGCGCCACGATGGTCAGCGCGCCGAACATTTCGATGAGCGGCGAGGAAATCGCTTGTTGCCGTACATACTTCAGATTGCTCCTCAGCAAGCGCCGCGCGGCATCGCGAAACTTTCTGGATTCATAGACCTCTGTGTGGAACGCTTTCACCACCTGGTGCCCGCTCAGCGCCTCCTGCAGGATCTGGTTCACCTCCGCGGCGTGGTCCTGCGTACGGCGGCTGGTGCGGCGGATGCGGCGGCCGATGCGCGCGGTCGGCACCAGAATCAACGGCGTGACCACCAGGCTGGCAATGGCGAGCCTCCAGTCCTTGTGCAGTACCACAAAGAGCAGGCCTAAAATCACGAAACTCTGGCGCAGCAGGTCGGCCAGAATGTGCGAGGTGGCCACCTGGATTTTTTCGATGTCGTTCATGATCGACGACATCAAGCGGCCGGTGGAATGCGCTTCGAAAAACTCGGACCCGTGTCGCAAAACCTTCTCGAACACCGTGTTGCGCAAGTCGGTGACCGCAGAGCAGCCGACATAATTCACCATGTAGTTGGCCAGATAGTCGCAGATTCCTTTAACCGCGAACACCACCAGGATCGCGAACGCCACCATGGTCCAGACATTGTGCACCCCTGCCGGCGCGAGCTGATCCAGGTACACAGGACGATCGAATACCGGAGCGGTGAACAGCAGCACGGGGGTGTCGGGTGAACGGGGGTTAAGCACCCGGTCAAAGATCGGCCCGATCAACAGCGCGATGGAAGCGTGAGCTGCGCCCACCAGGGCCATCAGGAGAACGGAACAAATCAGGAAAAACCAGTAGCGGCGGGCGTAGGCGAGCAGGCGCAGGAGCTCTTTCATGCGTGCACTCGCAATTTCTCCAGAGCACCGATCACCTGGGGCACGCTCACCGATGCAATTCCGCTAGTTGACGACAGCACTTCCGCCTGCGTACGCCACGGCGCCCAGACCACGGGATCGGACGGGCCGAAAATGACAACCACGGGAATTCCGAACGCCGCGGCCATGTGCGCCGGCCCGGAATCATTGCCCACGAACAGCGCCGCACCGGCGATCAAGGATTTGATCTGCTCCAGAGGCGCGGCGGGCACGGTTTGCCACGAACGAAAAGCCGAAAGATCTTCGCCCGGTCCGGCGATGAACACCGGCTTGAGTTCACACGAATGGTGCAGATGGTCAGCGACCGCAAGAAATCGTTCCGCCGGCCACGTCTTGCCGGACGCTGCGGCGACCGGATGGATCACCGCATAAGGCAGAGCCGGAATTCCTGCCTGGGCTGGCTGCGAGGTAAACAACCTTGCCCGCGGAATCTCCACTCGCGGCACTCCCAGATAGAAGATGGCTGACGCCAAATGCTCCGCCGTGTGGACCTTGCGGGCGACTCCCAGGATCTCCTGCGCACGCGGAATCCTGACGTTGTAAATGCGGGAATGACGAAAATGCGCAAATCCGGCACGGAAGCGCGCTCCGGACAGCGCGGTCAGGATTGCGCTCGAAACGCCTCCATGCAGGTTCAGGCACAAGTCCGGGCGCCAACGGCGCACTCGTTTCCACTCCGGTGGCAGGATCCCGGCAACGTCCGGGTTGCCTTCGAACAGCGCGCGAAAGCGGTCCTCTACGACGATGGCGACAGAGAGATCCGGCCTGGCTCGCTGGAGGACATCCAGTGCGGGTGTGCTGAGGATACAGTCCCCCATCGAGCGAATTCGAATGACCGCAACTCGCCCCCTCTCAGGGATCCGTTCAAGGACAGAACTCATGCCGTGGCGCCGCTATTCCTCCACGCGGGCTTCGTCAATCAGCATTACGGGAATGTCGTCGCGAATGGGAAATACGCGATGGCATTGGACGCACTTCAGCCCGCTGCCGTCCGGCTTCAGCTCAAGGGTGGCCTTGCAAAGCGGGCACACTAATATTTCCAGCAGTTCCTTGCTGAGGGCCATATGCGTGTCCAGTTTATCAGCTTTTATGCAGCCGACTTCATCTCCGACCGGGCCCGCGCGATCACCCCGAGGTATTGCCGGGCGCGGTCTTCAATGACGTCGAACCGCCCTTCCTTCACGCTCTTGGCATCCACCAGTTCGCTGCCCACGGCTACCGCGCACGCGCCCGCCTTCAGAAACTCGCCCGCGGTTTCGAGATTCACGCCGCCGGTGGGAATCATCTCGATGTGCGGGAATGGCCCTCGCAGCGCTTTGATGTACTTCGGACCACCCACATTGCCGCACGGGAAAATCTTGACGATGTCCGCGCCGGCGTCCCAAGCCGTCACCACTTCGGTGGGCGTCAGCGCGCCGGGGCAAATGACTTTCGAATAACGCTTCACGATTTCGATGGTCGAGGTCTTCAGACTGGGCGTCACGAAGAACTCCGCGCCGGCCAGCATACAGGCACGCGCCGTCTCCGGATCGAGCACCGTTCCGGCTCCGAGCACAATTTTGTCGCCGAACTGATCGGCGACTTTCTCGAGCGCGTGGATGGCGCCGGGCACCGTCATGGTGATCTCGGCCGCGCGTATCCCGCCGCGGTAGATGGCGTCGATCGCCCGAATGGCGCCCTCGGCGCTCGATGTGCGAACCACCGGCACGATGCCGATTTCGAGGATACCCGACAGAATCTGGTCCTTAGTCATAAGTTCCAGATTATCAAGTTACGCGGCCAGCCTCTTGACCGAGATGACGTTCAGCGGCCCGACACCGGGAAAGCGCTGGGGAATCCGCTCGATCACCGCGCGCAAAGGTTCGAAGTCTTGCGGGTTGTTATGGATCAGCGGCAGGTTGTGAGCCAACGCGGTCGCCGCGATGAGGACGTCAAAGCGCCAGCGAGCCAGGCGCTGTTGCCGGGATTCCACCAGCCGGTGCGCCCGCCGTGCCGGACTCGGGGCATTGGGCAGTAGGGCCATCAGTTGTGCTGCGATCAAGGCCTCGTCCTGCCCGAACGGCAATACCTTCGTCAAACCCAAACTGCTCATGTAGACCTGAGTGAACCGTTTGAGAACATCCCGCCGCAAGGGCTCCGCCTGTATCTCAGCAACCAGGTAACCTCGCATCCGCTCTATCACAGTCACGGCAGAAACATGGACTGGAAAAAGCATCGAATAACTCGCCAGCCATTCGGATTCTGCCGGAGTTCTCGAAGCCGTGAGATAGCTTTGAGCACTCGTGTCAAACAAGTAGGGTCCAGCCTGGGGTTCGATCACTCCGCTTCAGTTGTGGGCTCGTCCAGAATGATTCCATCCACCAGCAGCCGTTCCTCTTCCGTCAGCGGGAGATAGGATTTGCGCCACGCATCAAGAATGCCAGGGATGACCCTCGATGATTCGGGCTCGTTCCGGAGCGCCCCTTCGACCAGGTAGGTTACGGCAGAGCTTAACGTTTGGTGGCGGGCTGCCGCAAACCGCTCCACCTTCTTCAACAACTCCTCCGGCAGAGACAAGGTCGTCCGGCGAGTTCGCGGTCGTGAGGTACGGCGCGAGACCTTCGAAGAAGGCTCAATGGTGCGGCGCGCCTTGGTCTTCAGCACGTATACAGTTTAGCATCACTCGATGCATCAAACTGCATCAGCCGGTAGTGTCTGAAATCTTTTCAGACACTACCCATCAGCCTACCAGTCCACAGCCGCTCCGTCATCCGCATCGTAGCTCTCCGGATTGCGCCAGTCGTGGCCGATCTTGTCAGCCATCGCATTTTCATCCAGTTCGATCCCGAGCCCGGGGCCGCTGGGCAGGTCGAGGTAGCCGTTGCGAACGGTGAATGGTTTCTTGAGATAGCCCTCGCCCAGGGAGACTTGCTCCTGGCATAGAAAGTTGGGAATGGAAGCCGCCATCTGCACTCCCGCGGCGAGTGAAATCGGCCCCAGCGGGTTGTGCGGAGCGATAGTGGCATAGAAAGCCTCCGCCATTCCGGCGATGAGCCGCACCTCGGTGATGCCTCCGGCGTGGCACAAGTCCGGTTGCAGCACAGTGGCCGCTCTCTTCTCCAACACTTCGCGAAAGCCCCACTTGGTGAAGACACGCTCGCCGGTGGCGATGGGCAGGAAAGTCCCGCGCGCGATCTCCGCCATAATGTCGTGTTCCTGGCAGTTGATCGGCTCTTCGACAAACATGGGCTGATGCGGCTCGAGCGCCTTGATCAGAAGCTTCGCCGTCGCCGGGCTGATGGCGCCGTGGAAATCGATGGCGATATCGATATCTTTGCCGGCCGCATGGCGCAGTTCGGCAAACTGCTCCGCTGCGTATTCGACAGCCGCGGGTGTTTCGATGTAGCGAGAAGGCCGTTTCTTGGCGGGCCCGGTTTTGAATGCGGTGAAGCCCTTGGCCATGCCGGCTCGGAGCGCCTCCACGCTGTCGCCATGCGCGTAAACCCGGACGCGGTCGCGCGTCGGCCCCCCGAGCAGTTCGTAAACGGGCACGCCGAGCGCCTTGCCCTTGATATCCCAGAGCGCCTGATCGATGCCGCTGAGTGCGCTGGTGAGAATCGGACCGCCGCGATAGAACGCGTGGCGGTAAATGGCTTGCCAGTGGTGTACCACGCGGCGCGGGTCTTTGCCGACCAGGTATGGCTCGATCTCCTTCACCGCTTCGGCGCACGTGAGAGCGCGGCCTTCGGTGATCGGTTCGCCCAGGCCGACGATACCGGCATTGGTGTGGACCTTCAGGAACAGCCAGCGCGGCTTCACCAGGAAAGTCTCTAGTCGCGTGATCTTGAGGTTGTCTTTCGGAGATATGGGAGCGTTGTTCGATTGCGCGGCGGCTTCAGCGCGATCGAACGCGGCGAGCCCGGCGAAAGCGCCGGCAAGGATCGAGCGGCGGTTGATGTGTTTCATGTGTCCAGTTCCCCAGCCGCACGGATAAATCCCGCGGCGCACTCATTTTATCTCGCGGAGTTCGAGGAAGGCTTCTTTGCCCGGTGAACCGCGATGCCTCCCAGAATGAACGGCCGGGCCGTGACACCGGCGAACTGCATCTTCTCCAATACGTTCGAAAACTCCTTTGCCGAGAGAAAGCTCTGCAACGAGTCTGGAATGTAGGTGTAGACGCGTGCGCGCCGGTGAAGAATCAGCCCCCAGAAGGCGCCCTGAGCGTAGAGGTATGCAAGATAAAAGCGCCGGAGCCAACGGCGCGAGGGCAGGAAAAAGTCGAGGCTGACCAGCACGCCGCCGGGTTTCAACACCCGGCGCACTTCGTCGATCGCGACTGTCAGGCGGGGAAAATTCCGAAGACCGTAGCCGACGAATACGGCGTCGAAACAGTCATCGGCAAAGGGCAGCAAGGCCGCGTCGGCGCAGACCACCTGCCGCAGTTTCGACAGGCGCAGCATGGTCTCCGTAAGGTCAGCCGCTGTGACACTTGTTTCCGGAGATACTTGTGCGACCAGCTTGGCAAAGTCGCCGGTTCCGCACGCCAGATCCAGGACTCTGGCCCTCGCGGGCAGCATGGCGCTGCGAACCGCCAGACGTTTCCAGCGCTGGTCCATCCCGTAAGAAAAGACGCGTGTGATTAGATCGTATTTGGGCGCGATCGTCGAGAACATATCGCGCATCAGACGGGAATCTTGTTTTTCTGCGGGAGCCTTCAAACGAAGGCTGGATTATAGCAGAGCAGCGGATCTGGGTTGGCGACCTTGCCGCCGCCACATCACAAATCCTAAATCCCGTTCGGCTAGCTGGCTAGCGTCCGACGGCCGCGCGCCGCGATCTTGGGGACCTCCACCACAGCGCCGGTCGAAAGCTGCGGCATGGGGAGGCCGGAGGACTCGACCATCTGCACCATGGCGTAGGCCGGCATGTCCTCGGCTTCCTTGGAGAACGTCATCTCGTTGGCATCGGGATCAAAGTCGACCTTGATCAAGTCGCCGCCGCGGATTTGCTGCGTGGCGATCAGGTTCGACATGGGATGCACCAGGGCCCGATCGATGGCTCGCTTCAGATGACGCGCACCGTACTTGAGATCTGTCCCTTCGCGCAACAGGAATTCCTTGGCAGGCTCGGTGACGGAGAACACAAAAGGCGTGGTCGCCGACGTATTGAAGACGCGTTGCTGCAGGATGTTTAGCTCGAGCCCCAGGATCTGCCGCAGTTCGGCCTGGCCCAGCGGCTTGAACACCACCACCTTGTCGATGCGGTTCATGAATTCCGGCGTGAACTTGCGCCGCGCGGCTTCAACACCCGCCTTGGAGATTTTGCCCGCGGTGCTTTCATCGAGCTGCCCGGACTCATGACGCCGCGCGATTTCGGCAGCGCCAAATCCCAAATTGGGTCTCAAAATGGAACCCATTTCGGTAGCTCCCAGGTTGCTGGTCATGAAAATCAGGGCGCGAGAGAAGTCCACTCGGCGGTTGTCGCCCAGGGTTAAAGTGGCCTTGTCCAAAATACCCAGCAACAGATTCCACAGAGCGTCACTGGCCTTCTCAATCTCGTCGAACAGCACGAAGCTCAGCTTGATCTTTTCCGAGTGGTACTGGTTCAGCACTTCCTGGCTGAGCAAGGGATGCGTTTCGCGGTGTCCCAAATATCCGGGAGGCGAACCGATCAGCTTGGCGATTTCATGGCTGTGCTGAAACTCCGCGCAATCAATCTTAATCATGGCGCGGGCATCGCCCACCAGGCCTTCGGCGGTGGATTCCACCAGCCGGGTTTTGCCGGATCCGGTGGGGCCGAGAAACAGGAAATTGCCGATCGGCCGGCCGGGACCGTTCATCCCCGCCAGATACATCTGGTAGATGTTGACGATCTGGTCAATCGCCTCGTCCTGACCAACAATCCGTTTGTGCAGGTCCGCGTGGAGCTTCTCAGCCTCTTGGCCCGTTCGTGTTGGATCCAGTTTTCGATTCAGCCGTACCATGTTGCCCTCTCCACTTCTGTGATCCTTGGCCCCAAAGACCTACGCTCCAGTCAAAGCAAGTTCCATGCCAACGCGAAACAACGCCTATTTGGGCGGTTTCAAAGGTCTCATTTCCACCCGGCTGACCAATGTGCGCTGCGGCAACCGCAGCAGGCCGATCACAACTTCTGCTACGTCTTCCGGCGCAATCTTCCAGTCCGCATGGGCTCCTCTGCCCGAACCAAACTCAGTATCGACGCTGCCCGGCATGATGTAGCTCACCCGGACGTTGTCGTATCTGTGGTCGAGCATCAGCGCCTCACTAAACCCGTTGAGCCCGAACTTCGACGCGTTGTATCCCGCGCCACCCGAGAACGCATTCTTCCCGGCCAGGCTACTTATGTTGATGATGTAACCCTCTCCAGAGTTATTAAATCTTGGTAAAGCCTCCCGGCAACAGTAAAAGACCCCGCTTAAATTGAGGTCCATCATCTGGTGCCACTCTCCAATACTCATATCGGCCACTCGGCGGAATATTCCTAACCCTGCGTTGTTGATTAAGACCCCTAAATTGCCAAAACGCTCGTCCACGCTTTGGAACAGGCGGTGGACATCCTCCGGATGGGTGATATCGGCGGCCTGGCCGAACACCGTTCCTCCGGTGGTGGCTGTCATTTCCTTGACAGCACGTGCCACGGTTTCGCCGGAACGGCCGCAAATGGCGACGGATGCGCCTTCGCGCAGCAACCGCTCGGCGATGGCGCGGCCGATCCCGCGTGTCCCGCCCGTTACAACTGCCACTTTGCCGGTGAGAAATTTGTCCATCAATAGATCTTACGCGGCCTCCGCGGCTTCGATTGCCGTCCAGTCTGTTAAAATATGTACAGAAAGTGTCAAATGACGCCTGCCGCGCCGACCGCTCACTGGCGTAAAGTTTGCGAAGAGAATTTCTCGCGCCTCATTGAAGACCTCGAGCAGCAGGTCGAAGCCGAGGTGGCCTCGCGGGTTACCGCAACCATTGGATCCGGCGCGCGCGGAACCGCACCCGCCTCCATTGGTGAGAGCCGCCGCGCACTGGCCGAAGAGTTAAATCAGTGCGTGCGCCGCGTGCGCAAGACCGCGAGCCGTCAGGATCTCTACGCCACTCTGCTCGATGTCACCGTTCCGTTCTGCGATCAGGCAGCCGTGTTCTCCGTACACGACAAGCACCTTCTCGCTGAGCGGATGCGTCGCTCCGCCAGGCTGCAGCCTGTCGAAATGGCCGCGGACCACAGTTCGCCGCCACTCGAAATCCCCATTTCCCAAGCCGCCGCCTTTGCCGCCGCCATCGAAACGCGGGACCCCGTGATCGCCATCAGCGCACCCGGTGAGGTTACGGGCGCTCTGGTTCGTCTTTTCGGCCATAAACCGGACGACCGCATCTACCTGTTGCCGTTGGTGGTGAACGATGCCGTGGTAGCCATTCTCTACGCAGCCGGAAGAGTGCAGGCGCCGCCGCTCGAATTGCTCTCGGAAGTGGCGGGGCTACAGTGTCAGATTTTCACACTCGCGTCGATGCGGCCCGCCGCACCAGCTGCCGCTTCCCGAACCCAACAAAAGCCCTCAGGTCAGATGGCGACCCTTTCGGGAACAGCGCCGCAAAGTCCCGCCAAGGCGGAATCGTCCGCACTGAAACCCGCCGCTGCCGCGCAGCATCAAGAATGGCGGGCCCTTTCCCGCAGCGAGCAGCACCTGCACCTGGCGGCGCAGCGGTTCGCTCGCGTACAGGTCGCCGAGATGCGCCTTTCGAGAGCCGGCGTGGTGCGGTCTGCCCGTGAGTCGCGCGACATCTATGGAGCCCTCAAATCACCCATCGATGAGGCGCGCGCAGAGTTCCGGGAGAAGCACATGACCGCGTCTCCCACCATGGTCGATTACTTGCATCTCGAAATGGTGCGCAGTTTAGCGAATGATGATGCCACTCGGCTTGGCCCCCACTATCCCGGCCCGCTGGTCTAGCTTGCTTGCGGCGCTGATCCTGGTCAGTGCGGCTGCGCACCCGGCGGCCGCCGCCGAAGATCTGGCGTCCCTGGTCAAGGTCTACCGGGAGAAGCCGTCGGTGGCACGGCGCACGAAGATCGAGCGCTTTGCGTCCCAGCATTCCAAGGATCAGAGCGGCGCGCTGGCGCACTTGGCCCTGGGGGTCGCCTCGCTGGAGCAGAAGGATTTCCCGCGCTCGATCCAGCACATGAAGACCGCCGCGGCCCGCTTGCCCAAGATCCAGGATTACGCCGATTACTACCTGGCTTCAGCCCAACTCCAGGCCAAAGACGAAGCGGACATCGCGAAGGAGCTGGCCGTCTTCGAAGACGCGCAGATCGCGTCGCCGCTGGCGTCGAGAGCCGTTGTGCTAAAGGCCAAGGCCCTGGTCGATCTCAAGAATCCCACCGAGGCCGTGCGCGCTCTCCGCGAGCGCGACGGAGAGTTGCCGCAACCCGACGCGGACCTCACGCTCGCCGCCGCCTACGAAGCGGCTTCCGACCCGCTCAACGCGGCCCTCTACTACCAACGCGTGTATTTCGGTTATCCCGACACCGATGCGGCGAACCGCGCTTCCGCCGCCCTGGTGCTGCTCAAAGACGCTATGGGCTCTGCTTATCCTCCTCCGACGCCCGCGTTGATGCTGGGGCGCGGCGACAAGTTGCTGGCAGAGCACGAATATGTCCATGCGCGGCAGGAATTCGCTGCGATGGCCCCGCAGCTCACGGGCATCGAGCAAGATCGAGCTCGCGTGCGGGTGGGCGCGTCCGATTTTCTCCGGGGGGAAACGGCGGCGGCTTCCCGGTATCTCGAATCCCTGGATCTCGCCCGCTCGGATGCCGACGCCGAGCGCCTCTACTATCTCGCCGAGTGCCAGCGGCGCGCCAACGACAACGACGAAAGGCTCGAAACCCTCAAGCGCCTGTCCAGGGAGTATCGCGCATCTCCCTGGCGGCTCAAAGCGCTGGTGTCTGCCGGCAATTACTATTTGTTGCAGAACCGTCCCGACCTCTTCGCGCCCCTGTATCGCGCCGTCTACGAAGATTTCCCGGATGATCCGATGGCTCCCTACTGTCACTGGAAGGTGACCTGGAGCGCTTACGTGCAGAGGCGTCCGGATGCCGGAGAGCGCTTGCACGAACAACTGGAGCGCTATCCAACCGACCCGCGGGCGAGCGCCGCCATGTACTTTCTGGGAAGGTTGAGCGAGGCGCACAACGAGTTCAGCGCCGCACGCACCTATTACTCCAGGATCCTCAGCCTCTATCCCAATTTCTATTACGCGACGCGGGCGCGTGAAAGGCTCGCGGATCCCAAGCTCGTGGCCAGTGAGCCTTCGCCGAAAGTAGTTCAGTATCTGAATGGCATCCCGTTCTCCGAGCGGCGAGTTTCCGCGGAGCGGGAACTCTCATCCACTACCAGGCTCCGCATCGAGCGTGCGCGGCTGCTGGCATCTGCCGGCTTAACGGATCTGGCGGAGAGTGAGCTGCGGTTTGGCGCCCGGAACGACGGCCAGCCGCATCTGCTTGCCCTGGAACTGGCGCGCACGGCCCCTGCGCCCTATGTCGGGCTGCGGTACATGAAGAGCCTTGCGCCCGACTACCTTTCTACGCCGATCGAAGAAATGCCGCGCGCCTTCTGGGAATTTCTGTTTCCGTTGCCGTACCAGAAGGACCTGGTGGGTAGCGCCGCGTCTCAGAATCTGGATCCTTACATCGTGGCCGCGCTGATCCGCCAGGAGTCGGAATTCAATCCCGCCGCCGTTTCCCGGAAAAGCGCCTACGGGCTCACTCAACTCCTCCCCTCCACGGCAAGGCAACTGGCGCGCCGCAGCGGCGTACGCCGCTTCCGCACCTCGATGCTGCTCCAGCCTTCGACCAACCTCCGGCTGGGCTCGCGCTACTTGCGCACGATGCTGGACGAATGCGGGGGAAAATGGGAGGAGACGCTGGCGTCCTACAACGCGGGAAAAACGCACGTCGACCAGTGGCGAACCTGGGACTCTTTCCAGGAGCCGGCGGAGTTTGTCGAAACCATCCCCTTCACCGAGACGCGGGAGTACGTGCAGGCCGTGCTGCGTAACGCCGCCATCTACCGGCGCCTTTACGGGACCGCAAGGGCCGCGTTACCCTCAACAGATGGCGTCCCTGCAGCGGCAAAATCCCGCGCGAACCGAGGCAAGCGAAACCGGTCGTGATCGGTTTCGCAGCTTTCGCACCAGAGACTTCACCGAGTCAGTCATCCGCGAGATGACGCGGCTCGCCGCGCGACATGGCGCCATCAATCTGGCGCAGGGCTTCCCCGATTTCAGCGCGCCGGAAGCCCTCAAACAAGCGGCCCGTGAAGCGATCAGCAACAACTTCAATCAGTACGCCATTACCTGGGGTGCGAAGTCACTGCGCGACGCCATCGCCGCAAAATACCGGCGCACCTATGGTCTCGAAGTGAATCCCGAAGCGGAGGTGACCGTCTGCTGCGGCTCTACCGAAGGCATGATCGCTTCCCTCACCGCCGTCACCAATCCCGGCGATGAGGTGGTGATCTTCGAGCCGTTCTACGAAAACTACAGGCCGGATACCAAACTGTGCGGAGCCGTACCTCGCCTGGTGCAGCTCCGGCCCCCGGACTGGAGCTTTGACCGCGACGAGTTGCGCCGCGCATTCTCGCCTCGCACGAAAGCCATCATTTTGAACTCGCCCAATAATCCTACAGGGAAGGTCTTTACGCGCGAGGAGTTACAGTTCATCGCCGGCCTCTGCCAGGAGTTTGACGCGCTCGCCATCACCGATGAAATTTACGAACACATTACCTACGACGGCCACCCTCACATTCCGATCATGACCCTCGACGGCATGCGCAACCGTTCTGTGCTAGTCAACAGCATGAGTAAAACGTTTTCGGTGACGGGTTGGCGCGTCGGTTGGGTGCTGGCCGCGCCGGATTTGTCGGAGTCCATCCGCAAAGTCCACGACTTTCTCACCGTGGGCGCGGCCGCTCCCCTACAGGAAGCTAGCGCACTGGCGCTAACCTTTGGTGATGACTATTACCATCAGCTTACAAAGGAATACGAGAAGCGTCGGGCGTTGATCTTAGACATTCTGGAGCGTGCGGGCTTTCGATGTTACCAGCCGCGCGGCGCATATTACGTAATTACAGATATTTCCAGCTTCGGCTTTCCGGACGACGTGAGTTTTGTCCGGCATTTAATCCAGGACATCGGTGTAGCGGCTGTTCCAGGCTCGAGTTTTTACGATAATCCAGCCAATGGTTATCAACAAATTCGCTTTTGTTTTTGTAAGAAGTATGAGACGCTGGAACAAGCCGGAAAAAAGTTGTTTTCTCTTTCCAGATAGCAGCAAGAAACGCCCACGGAGGGTGTCGATGTTACCAAGTTTTCTGCTCCCGGAAATCACAGTTCGCGAAGCCGGCAACGGTTCCGAAGTGGACCTGGGCGATTCGACAGGCCGTTTGGTCCTGCTGACGCTCGGAATCACCCGCATCATCGAACAGGAGAGCCTGGATGTTTCGATCTGGGGCTCGGTGGATGGCCAGGAATGGGGATCCAAACCCCTGGTTGCCTTCCCTCAAAAATTCTATTGCGGCACTTACCAGATCCTTCTCGATCTGGGCGCGCATCCCCATGTCCGTCTCCTGCGAGTGAAGTGGTCCGCGCAGCGCTGGGGTAAGGGCAATAGCCAGCCTCTGTTCGGTTTCTACGTGTTCGCTCAGGACATGAAAGAGCAACTCCTGGCCGCCAGCGCCTAGTCGCGTTTTCCTGACCATTTACAAACTGCCACGTCCATCCTGGTAGACTGTCAAAAACAGGCAGAAACTATGACGGATTCGGCTGCGCCGCGCGCGAACATCAACCGGAGGACGTTCCTCAATCAAACGGCTGCCACGATTGCTGGCGCCGGTGTCCTCAGTTCCCCGGCATTCTCCTACTCGCGAATCAAGGGCGCGAACGAGCGCATTGTTCTCGGCCACATCGGAATCGGCGACCGCGGCTCTGAGCTGGCTTGGATCACATCGCAGCTGAAGGACAAGCACAACGTTGAAATGGCGGCCGTGTGCGATCTCTGGAAAGTGAACCGCGAGAAAGCCGCGTCGCGGGCCGGGAGCGTGTATGGCCGTGCGCCGCGCGCGTTCCAGTACATGGAAGATCTGCTCGCGCAGAAAGACATCGACGCCGTCATCATTTCCACCGCGGATTTTCAACACGCCCCCGTGCTGCGGGCGGTGGCCGAGGCCGGCAAGGATGCTTACTGCGAAAAACCCATGGCCAACGATCTGGGCGAGGCCAAGGCGGCGCGCGACGCCGTGCTCTCCCGCAATCTCATTGTGCAGATCGGCACGCAACACCGCAGCGAGCCTTACCAGATTGCCACCAAACAGCTCATCGATTCGGGCGCTTTAGGGGACGTAACCAAAGTGGAGTTGGTGTGGAACTACCATGGCCCGCGCTGGCGCGGCCGGCCCGAAGTGCAGCACATCCGCGAGGAAGACACCGACTGGCGAAAGTGGCTGATGCATAAACCGCAACGCCCGTTCGATCCCCGCGCCTATTTCGAGTTCCGGCTCTACCAGGACTTCTCGAGTGGCATCGCCGACCAGTGGCTCAGCCACGCCAGTGACTTGATGCACTACTTCCTGGACGATCACTTTCCAAAATCTGTTGTGGCCCACGGCGGCGTGTTCGCGTGGAAAGATGGCCGCGAGAATCCCGATACCTTTCAGGCGCTCCTGGAGTACCCCAAAGGTTTCCTCATGAGCTTTTCAACCAGTTTCGGCAACGATAGCGACAGCTTCAGCCGCATCATGGGCAAGAACGCCACGCTGGTTAACATCGGCGGCGAGGGCAGCCCGCGCTGGAAGTGGGTGGAAGAGAAAGGCAACCACGAGGACAACCCCTACATCAAACGGGCCGAGAAGTACGTGCTGCTTCCAGGCAGTGACAAGGTGCCACCCATCGGCATGGGCGACACGGACCTCTCGCATATGACCAACTGGCTGGAGTGCCTGCGCAGCCGCAAAGCCCCCAACGCTACCGTCCTCAACGGTTTCGCGCACTCAGTGGTTGTGACGATGGCGGCGCGCGCCTACCGCGAAGGCAAGAAGCTCTATTGGGATGCGAAGGCCGAGCAAATCGTCGATCACCCGGTGTAAAAGCTTTTGAGATTAGAAAAGGGGTGAGGCCCCGCCCTGGGGGGGCCTCATTCAAATTCGGAGCAAACCCATGCTGTTGGAACCAATTTGCCTGAACCCCCAACTCCGCGCAAGCCATCTTTCAGCCGGGCGGCATTTGCCGCAATCGCATCTTTCGATACCCCGCGTGTAACGTGGGTAACGTGCCGTGTCTTCCTGCACTTACACTCCGGCTACTTCAGTCCTTCCACCAGGTGCAATTCGGAAAGGGGCTTCAGATTCTAACCCACTAGCCCAAACGCTTAGGGTCGCACCACCGTCGAACTCAGCAATTCTTGGAGCAATGGCGATTCCGGATACGGGTGCCCCTTGTACCGGCGAAAGCCTTCGGCATATTCGACTCCCGCGCGCCGGCCGTTTTCTCGTGTCCAGGCTTTCATGGTTTCCAGATAGTCGTCGATGCCGTGGTGCCTGAGGAGCCACTCGCGCTGGCTCGCGTGCTCGGCCAGCATGGCGGTCTTGGTCTCCATCTGCGCGGCCACGTTCACGAAAAACTCCGGCAGCACTGGGCGGCCCTCACGGTCCACTCCGCCGATGGGATCCATGAAATAGAGATGAGGAATGGCGCGGAGAGGAGGCGCGGCGTCCCGCGCGCCCGTTGCATAGTTGGGAATCATGGCTGCGAAACAAGCATCGCGCACGAGCTGGCTGGTGGCTTCGTGGTCGCAGAGGTAGTCGACGGGCGACGCGGTGATCACCAATTCGGCCGCAACCTGCCGCAAGATCTCTACCACGCGGCGGCGTGAGGCGTCATCACTGAAAATATTCATGTCGCTGAATTCGGCGCAGCGATAACCGGCCCCGATGCGCGCCGCGGAGCGTGCGCCTTCCCCGCGCCGGATTCGGGCGATCTCCTCCCGCGAATGGATATCCGAGCCGCAATCGCCCGGAGACATGGTGACGATGGTGATCTTGTGCCCGGCGGCCGCTAGCTGTACGAGCGTTCCGGCGGCCAGGATCTCGATATCGTCGGGGTGCGCGTGAATCGCAAGAATGTTTTTCTTCACGAAGGCGTTCGGCTCGTCTTCATGGAACTTTGGACGGCGAGCTTGAGATCCAGGCCGGGAGCGAACCGCGCCACGCGCCGCGCTGCGATCTGCATGGTACCCCCGCGCCGCGGGACGCGCACCAGGCGTGCCTTATGCTGAGAAACCGCGAAGGTGCCAAAACCCACCAGCGTCACCCTGTCCCCTTTGATAAGGCTCGATTGCACGCTGTCCAGGAAGGCATCCAGCGCCCTGGCCGCCTGCACATTGCTGAGGCGCGCATCCTGAGCGATCTTCTTGACCAAATCGCGCTTGTTCACCGCATCTCCACGAATCGAGGTCGCGCGAGATATATCAAACGCAGGCGGGCGCTGTCAATCCGTGGGGCGACATCATCCGGAAAGCGCGCCGCTCCACGCATCGCGGATCAGCATGGCCTCTGACTGAGCCGTGCGCGAAGCAAGCGGTTTGTCGCACCTCACTCCACCGATGGATTGCGTCAGGGGCAGCACGGTCGTCGATCCCTGAACTTACAATAGCCTCATGGAAAGGTTCTTTCGTTTTCTTCTTCTGGGATCGCTGGCGGCTAGCATTCACGCTGAGGTCCATACCATGACCCTGCGGCAGGCGGTGGATCGCGCGCTGGAGCAAAATCCCGACATCGCCCTCGCGCGCCTGGACGAGCAGAAGGCGGCACAGGCCGTGCGGCTCGCCAAGGCGCCATTCAGTCCCGCCATCTATGCCGGGAGCGGAATCGCATACGCCAACGGCTTTCCCATGAGCGTCGAGGGTTCCGCCCCTTCGATCGTCCAAGCGCGGGCACGGCAGGACATTTTCAACCGGCAGCAGAGCTACACGGTAGCGGCGGCGCGGGAAAACGCGCGCGGCGCCGGCATCACCACTTCAGCCAAACGCGATGAGGTCGCGTTCCGAACGGCGTCTTTGCTTCTGGATGCGCAGCGGTCGGCGCGGCTGGCTGAGCTGGCCCGCAAACAGGTGGACAGCCTGCGCAAGATCGAGCAGGCCATCGAAGCGCGCGTGAAAGAGGGCCGTGAGCTTCCGCTGCAATTGAAGCGCGCGGCCTTGAGCGTAGCGCGTGCAGGCGAACGCGTGGAGCAATTGGGTGCAGACCAGGACTCGACCGAGCGCTCGCTGGCCGTAGTGCTGGGCTTCGGCGCGGATGACCAGGTGCGCGCCACCCTGGAGGAGCCCCCCGTGCCCGCGCTGCCCGCCAGCGAAGACGCTGCGATTCAAAGCGCGATCGAGTCCAGCAAAGAGCTGCGGCGCCTGGAATCCGCGCTCATCGCCAAGGGGCTGGACGTTCGGGCGCAGAAGGCCGCGCGCCTGCCCACTCTGGACCTCATTGCACAGTGGGCCCTGTTTGCCAAATACAATCACTACGCCGATTACTTCCGCGCGTTTCAAAGCAACAACGGCGAGATCGGGGTGTCCATCACCGTGCCGGTGCTGCCCGGACCCGGGGTCAGCGCCGCAGTGGCTCAGGCAGAGGTTGAGGCGGCGCGGCTACGCATTGAAATGAATGCCGCGCGCAACCGCATCTCACTCGAAACCCGCCAGTCCTACCAGACCCTGCGCAAGGCCGAAACCGCCCGTGACGTGGCGCGGCTGGACCTGGAAGTCGCGCGCGACGAAGTCTCCGTTCTGCTGGCTCAAATGAACGAGGGCCGCGCGTCACTGCAGCAGATGGAGCAGGTGCGCTTCAACGAGGATGAGAAGTGGATTGCGTTCTACGACGCGCTGTACGCCGCCGAGAAGGCCGCCTGGGATCTGCTGCGCCAGACCGGAACCGTCATGACCGCGTTGCAGTAAATAAAAGGTGCCAGGTCCTAGGTTTTAGGTGTTAGGTTTTGTTTTCCCTGACACCTGGCACCTAACACCTGGCACCTGCTTTCCTACTGCAACGGCAAATCGCCTTGGCCGTTGGATCCGTTTTTCGCCTCATCCGGGTCAGCTTCAGGAAGTACGGAAGCGGCCGCTACCTGGTCGCCTTCTTCCATCCGGACGAGACGCACGCCCTGCGTGGACCGGCCCGCCTGGCGGATCTCACCTGCTTCAATGCGGATGATTTTGCCGTCCTTGGTGACGATCATCAGGTCAGATTCCTCCCGGACCGAGAGAATCGCCACCACCTTGCCGGTCTTGGCCGTGGTCTTCATGTTGATGATGCCTTTGCCGCCACGATGGGTGAGACGGTAGTTTTCGAGCGTCGTGCGCTTTCCGTAGCCGAGTTCGGAAATGGAGAGAATGAGGCCTTCCTTTTCCACGATCTCCATGCCCACCAGGTGATCCCCTTCGGCGAGATCCATGGCGCGCACGCCGCGGGCGGTGCGGCCCATGGGGCGCACCTCCTCCTCGTTAAATCGGAGCGCCTGTCCTTCGTGCGAACCCAGGAAGATGAAATTGCTCCCGTTGGTCAGGTTGGCGTCAATCAGCTCGTCCCCCCCGTCGAGCGTGAGCGCTCGGATCCCTCGCGCCATGGGGTTATCGAACTCGGTCACTTCGCACTTCTTGATGACTCCGTGGTTGGTGACCATGACGACAAATTTGCCCGGCTGAAACTCGCGCAGGGCGAGGAACGCTTTGACGGTTTCACCCGGCTGCAGGTTGATCAGGTTGGAGATGTGCTTCCCTTTGCCGCTGGTGGCTGCGTCCGGAATCTCGTAAATCTTGAGCCAGTAAAGCTGCCCGCGGTCGGTGAAAATCAGCAGATAGCTGTGCGTGGAGGCAACGAGAAAATATTCCACGAAATCCTCGGTCCGCGTGCCCATGCCGATGCGGCCCTTGCCGCCTCGTGACTGGCGCCGGTAGGTATCGACCGCCGTGCGCTTCAGATACCCGCCGTGCGTGACGGTGACGGCCACGTCCTCGACCGGGACCAGATCTTCCAGCAGAATCTCGCCCGTGTCTTCAACAATCTCAGTGCGCCTCTCGTCGCCGTACTCCTTTTGAACCTCCTTCAGTTCCTTGATGACCAGATCACGCAGAACTTTCTCGGAGCCCAGGATTTCCAGGTATTCGGCGATGCGCCGCTGGATGTCCGCCAGTTCATTCAAAATGTTCTGGCGTTCCATGCCCGTGAGCCGCTGCAGTTGCAGCTCGATGATGGCTTGCGCCTGCTTCTCCGTGAACGCGAATCTGGCGATCAGTGAATCGCGCGCCTCCCGCGGAGCCTTGGCGGCACGAATCAACCGGATGACCTCATCCAGATTGTCGAGAGCTTTCTGGAACCCGAGCAGGATGTGTTCCCGGGCCCTGGCTTTGCGCAGCTCATAATCGGTGCGGCGCCGCACCACATCCAGGCGGTGGTCGATGAAGTACTTCAGGCAGTCGATCAGCCCCAGCTCGCGCGGCTGGCCGTTGACGATGGACAGCATGATGACGCCGAAGCCGATCTGCAGTTGGGTGTGCTTGTAGAGGTTGTTGAGAATGACCTCGGCCTGCTCACCACGCTTGAGCTCAAACACGATGCGCAAGCCGTCGCGATCGCTTTCGTCGCGAATGTCGGAGATGCCTTCGATCTTCTTGTCGTTCAGCAGCGACGCGGCATGTTCGATCAGCCGCGACTTGTTCACCTGGTACGGAATCTCCGTCACCACGATCTGCTCGCGGTCTTTTCCCATCTTCTCGATGCCGGCGCGCGCCCGCAGCTTGAGCTGGCCGCGGCCTCTGGTGAACGCATCCACGATGCCCTGCTTGCCCAAAATGAATCCGCCCGTGGGGAAGTCCGGCCCCGGGACCATTTCCGCGATCTTCGCGAACGGCGTATTGGGATTCTGGATCAAAGCGATGGTGGCGTTGATGATTTCCGTCAGATTGTGGGGCGGAATGTTGGTCGCCATGCCGACGGCGATGCCTGAGGATCCGTTCACCAGCAGGTTCGGAATGCGCGTGGGCAGCGCTTCCGGCTCCACTTCGCTCTCGTCGTAATTGGGCCGGAAGTCGACCGTCTCCTTGTCGATATCCTCCAGCATCGCGGTCGCGATCCGCGACAACCGTGCCTCGGTGTACCGCGACGCCGCCGGCGGGTCGCCGTCGATGGACCCGAAGTTCCCCTGGCCTTCCACCAGCGGATACCGCATGGTGAAGGGCTGGGCCATACGCACCAAAGAGTCGTAGATGGGTGCATCGCCGTGCGGATGATATTTACCCATTACTTCGCCCGAGATCTTGGCGCACTTGCGGGTAGGGCGGCTAGGTGTGAGGCCCATCTCGTGCATTCCGAATAAGATACGGCGATGCACGGGCTTCAGGCCGTCGCGGATGTCGGGAAGCGCCCGGCCCACGATTACGCTCATGGCGTAATCGAGATACGACCGCCGCATCTCATCTTCGATATTGATGGGAACGATGTCTTTGCCTGCGTCCCCACCCCCGCCACCTAGCGGCAATGGAGGCGTAGAGGGAGGGCCCTGAGGTGGGTTTTCCTGATCTGCCAAGCGAACTCCTTAGTGGGATGTAAGCCCCATTTTAACATGAACATACGCTTGGTGCTAACAAATCTCAGGAGGCCAGACTGGGAGGGGCGAACTGCTCGACTTTTTGGATGAGTTCTTTGAGGTGGATGGGCTTGGAGATGTAGTCGTCCATGCCCGCCGCCAGGCAGCGGTCCTGGTCGCTTTTCAGGGCATGCGCGGTCATGGCCACAATCCGCACGTGGGAGCCGGTCCTGGCTTCCAGAGCGCGGATGGCGGCGGCCGCCTGGTATCCATCCATTCCCGGCATTTGAACGTCCATGAGGATCAGATCGAAGTCCTGGCTGGAAGCGAGAGCCACGGCTTGCTTCCCGCCACTGGCTACCGTCACCGCATGTCCCCGTTTCTCGAGCACCCGGACGGTGATCTTCTGGTTGACGGCGTTGTCCTCGGCGAGGAGAATGCGCCGCGCGAGTCCCTCCGGGACCAACGCCTGGGCCCTGTCGGGCTGCGAAGCTGCGCTGAGCGGCTGCGAAGCATGGAGAATGGCCTGGAGCAGTTCGCGCTCGAAGACCGGTTTTACCAGATAACGGCGAATGCCAAGATTGCGGCACTTCTGAGCATCCTCCATGTGCTGCGCTGAGCTGAGCATCATGACCACAGCGCCGTCGGCTGCGTGGCTCTTTTGAATGCGGCTCGCCAGCTCGAAACCATCCATGCCGGGCATGTGCACGTCAAGCAGAATGAGCCGGAACGGTTGTCCCGCTTCGAACGCCCGATCGAGGGCTGCGAGGGCGGCTCGGCCTCCATCTGCCATCACCGCCGGCATCGACCACTGCTCGAGCAAACGCTGGAGGATCCGGCGGTTGGTCTCGTTGTCGTCGACCACCAAGGTGCGCATGCCACGCAGGCACTCGGCCTCCGGGAGCAGCTCAAGCTCAGGCGCCCGTTCCAGGTTCAGCGCGAAGCGGAATGTGGAGCCCTTGCCCGGCTCACTCTCCAGTTCCAGGCGCGTGTCCATGAGTTTGAGCAGTTGCTGAGAAATCGCCAGACCCAGGCCGGTGCCGCCGAAGCGGCGCGTGGTGGACGCGTCGGCCTGAGAAAACATTTCGAAAATGGAATCCTGTTTGTCCTCTGGAATGCCGATGCCGGTATCGCGCACGGAGAATTGCAGTCCAACTTGTTGTTCATCCATCGTGCCGGCCTCGACGCGCAGCGTCACATCGCCGTGTTCAGTGAACTTGATGGCGTTGGCGAGGAGGTTTACCAGGATCTGGCGCAGCCGCGCGGAATCGCCGATAACGCCGTCGGGAACGTCCGGCGCCAAGTCACAGGTCAGCTCCAGGCCTTTTTGGTCGGCGAGCAACGCGAGGCTCTTGACGATCTCCTGCAAGAGGCCGCGCAATCCGAAGGGAGCCGGAACGAGCGCGAGTTTGCCGGCTTCCATCTTCGAGAAGTCCAGGATGTCGTTGATCACGATCAGCAAGGCATCGGCCGAGCTTCTGACCACGGTCAGGCACTCCCTTTGGTCCGGTGTGAGCGACGTTTCGAGCGTCAATTCGGTCATCCCGATAATGCCATTCATGGGCGTTCGGATCTCGTGGCTCATGTTCGCCAGGAATTCGCTCTTCACGCGCGCCAGGCTCTCGGCTCTGTCCCTGGCTGCTGCGAGTTGAGTGTTTGCACCGGTCAGTTCCTGGGTGCGGAATGCGACCTGTTGCTCCAGGCGCTCGTGATGGCCTACCAGTTCCTGGTCTCGCGCCTGAATCTGGACAAGCATCTCGTTGAAGGCCCGAATGAGAACGCCGGTTTCGTCGTTGCCGTGAAGGGCCGCGCGAACGGAATAATTCTTCTCTGCCGAGACTTGCCGAGCCGTTTCGGCCAGTTCGAGCAGCGGACCGGAAATACCCCGCTGCAAGCTCAGCGTGAGAAGTCGTGCGCTCAGGAACGAGATGAAGATCACCAAGATAATGATGCCGAGGTTGCGTTCCATATGCGCGTAGGCCTCTGCGAGGCTCAAGCGCACCAAGATCGTACCGATGGCCTCACCGTCCAGAAGAATGGGACGGACCAACAGCAGAGTGGCTCCTTCGAAGTAATGGCCCACGGGCCGGCGCTGTTCGGAACCGGGCGAACTGCGGCGTTGTACATAGCGGGCGAAGGGGGAACCATCCCTGGCGAACACTACGGCCAGCAGAATTCGCTTGTCTGCGCGCAGAGCGGCGAGCGTCTCCTCGGCCGCGCGGCGGTCCTGAAACGTGAGAGCCGCTGTGGTATTGGAACCGATCGCCTCGGCGAGAATCGAGCTCTGCGCGACCGCCGCCTCGCGGAGATCGATCGTCTCGTAGATCCACAGCGCGGTCGAAGACAGCACTACCACGACGGTACCGGTAGCCACCATCAGCGCAACCAGTTTGCGCCGGATCGGGAGATCGCGAAACCAGCGGTTCATGGCTTGCTCCCCGCTGGCGCAGATTCGTGCACCACCTCGGCCAGTTGCAGCAGTCTCGAGCTGACGTGGAGCCCATGGCGGTTCACGATGTCCACGTTGATGGCGAAGCGGAATTTGTTCCCTTCTTTAATGAGCTGGATCATCCCGCCGTGACTTGCGAACTGCTCGAAGTCGGCGACCGTCAGCACGGCTGCTGCTTTCAGCGCTACGAGCACGGCGGGTAAGCGCTTCTTCTCTGCCCATCCAATGAACGCGACCTGGCAGTTCGGCGCATCTTCCGCACGGGCAATTTGGCGGACTAGCAGGGCGTGCCCGTTGATGGCTTTGCCGGCGAGGCCCTCCTCGAGAGCACTCTGAACGGGCCCGTCTCCCAGCACGCAAAATGTGAGCGGAGCGGAGCCAGGCGCACCGGGCTCGCCCGGCCACTCGACGAACTTGGCAAAGTTGTAGAGGAAAGCCGCCTCGATGCGCTGCTCGTGCCATTGCGTTTGCGCGCGTGCGGTACGCCCGGCTCCCTGGCACGTGACGAACAGCATCAGCGCCGCGAAAACACGCAGGGCTCGGACCAGCGGCGGGCGATGAGTCAAAGTCACTATGCCCGCACAGAACTGATAGCCCGAGCCTGCCTGCACACGAAGGGCGTGGTGCCAATCCATCACTAGAGGATTCGGCTTAAATCGAGCAACTCTTTAGCGGAAATGCCGGGCTTGCCAACTGCAGCGAGTTTTCGTACCTTAGACCCTTCCGGAGGTGAAATGGCATTTTGTACAAAATGTGGGGCCCAGGTACAGGGCCCGTTCTGCGGAAGTTGCGGCGCTCCTGCGCCCGCGAGCGGGGCTCAGCCCCCAGCCCCGAGTGCGCCACCGCCTGTGACGCCTCCAGCGCCAGCCGCGGCGGCGCCGCCGGTCGGGCCGGCGACGGCAACCAAGACCAGTCCCATCATCTGGATTCTTGGGGGCTGCTTCGGGTTGATGGTCATCGGCGCCATCGTGGGCGGGCTCGCCATGTACTACATCGCGCACAAAGCCAAACAGGCGGCCCACATGATCGAGAAGAATCCGGGGTACGCCGTCGCCAGAATGATGGCCGCCGTCAATCCCGATGTGGAGGTCGTGTCTACGGATGAAGACAAGGGCACGATCACGGTACGCGACAAAAAGACCGGCAAAACCCTCACCATGAATCTTGCCGATGCGCAGAAAGGCAAGTTCGTCTTCGAGCAGGATGGCCAGAAACTCGCCTTGGAGGCGCACGGAGACGGGGACAAGGGCTCGCTCGAACTGAAGTCGAGCGAAGGGTCGATGAAGTTCAACGCCGGAGCCGGCGCCGACAAACTGCCGGACTGGCTGCCGGCTTACCCGGGCGCCGCGGCCCAGGGAGCGGTTTCGATGCAGAACGCCACAGGGACGACCGGCAGCTTCCACTTCGCGACCAAAGATTCCGTCGAGCAGGTGATGAGCTATTACGAGGATGCGCTCAAGAAGGCTGGGTTGAAGGTCAGCACCAATACCGTTCAGGCTAACGGCAAGACGGGCCTCGGATTCGTGACCGCGGAAGAAACAGGGAATAAGCGGAAGGCGATGGTCAACGCCACAGCCGCGGCTGACGGAACGACCGTGGGGGTCACATTCACAACCACGCAGTAGGATTTGCTGCGTGTTATCATCTCAGCGATGCCGAGCGCCTATATCCCGATCTTTATCTTTCTGGCGATTGCGATCGCATTCCCGGCGGTCACGATCATCATTGCGAAGCTGATCCGGCCGTCAGCGCCGTTTCTCGCCAAGCTCGAAGCCTACGAGTGCGGCATCAAGGCGGCGTCGGACTCGCGCGGCCGCTACACCGTGCGGTTTTATATCATCGCCATCCTGTTCGTGATCTTCGACGTGGAAACGATCTTCCTGTTTCCGTGGGCGGTGAAATACCGCACGCTGGGCTGGTTCGGCGTGGTTGAGGTGGTGGTGTTCCTGGCGATCCTGATTGTGGGCTACATCTGGGCGTGGAAAAAAGGCGCGCTGGAGTGGGTGTAAGAACAGGTTCCAGGGGTTAGGGAACAACCCCATCGCGCTGCGATAAAATCGCCCTATGCCTGAACTTGCGGCCGGGCTTGATCGCCGGCGGTTTCTCGTAACTAAACTCTCAACCGGATTTGCGCTGGCGGTTTTGCCGGTTTCAGCGCAGACCATCACCACCGACACCGAAGGCCTGGAGGCCGGCGAGGTTTCCATTCCGACCGCGGACGGCCGGATTCCCGGCTACCGCGCTATGCCGAAATCCGGGAAATCATTTCCCGTGGTGCTCGTGGTGCAAGAGATCTTCGGCGTGCACGAGCACATCAAAGACATGTGCCGCCGGTTCGCCAAGCTGGGCCACATGGCGGTGGCACCGGAGCTGTACGCACGCCAGGGCGATGTCTCGAAGCTTGCGGACATTCAAGAAGTCATCTCGAAAGTGGTGAGCAAGGTCCCGGATGCGCAGGTGATGTCGGATCTCGACGCCGCGGTCGATTGGGCGGCGAAAACCGGCAAGGGCGACACCAGCCGGCTGGGCATCACCGGCTTTTGTTGGGGTGGCCGGGTGGTTTGGCTGTATGCCGCGCACAGTCCGAAGTTGAAAGCGGGCGTTGCCTGGTACGGCCGCCTGGTGGGGCAAGCGAGCGAGTTGCAGCCGAAGCATCCGATCGATCTGGCCGGGTCGCTCAAAGCGCCAGTGCTGGGCCTCTACGGCGGCAAGGACCAGGGAATTCCGCAGGACACCGTAGAGCAGATGCGCGCCGCGTTGAAAGCCGCCGGGAATTCTTCGGAGATCGTGGTGTATCCCGAGGCCGGACACGGGTTCAACGCGGATTACAGGCCGGGCTACAACAAGGAAGCCGCCCAGGACGGGTGGAAACGCCTCCAGCAGTGGTTCAAGAAATACGGTGCGGCATGAGAACCGCCGCGGTGATTCTCGCCTTGCTGGTTTGCGGCGGCTGTTCGAGCCAGAAACCGGAATCTTCCGCCGCGGAGGAGCACGCTCCGGATTCCTACAAAGTCCGGTTCGAGACCAGCAAAGGCGATTTTGTTCTGACCGTAACTCGAGAGTGGGCGCCGCTTGGCGCGGACCGTTTCCATACGCTGGTGAAGAGCGGATTCTACGACGGGGCGCGGTTTTTCCGCGTGCTGCCGGGGTTCGTCGTACAGTTCGGGATTGCCGCGGATCCGGCAGTGACGGCCAAGTGGCGCAATGCCAACCTGACCGACGATCCGGTGAAGCAGAGTAACCGGCGAGGCACAATTACGTTCGCCACCGGAGGCCCGAACACGCGCACCACCCAGGTCTTCGTCAACCTGGCGGACAACGCGCGGCTTGATGGCCAGGGCTTCTCTCCGTTCGGAGCAGTTACGCAGGGGATGGAGGTTGTCGATCAGTTCTACAGCGGCTACGGGGAAGGCGCACCGAACGGAAACGGCCCGGCGCAACCCACCGCCGAGTCGGACGGCAATGCGTATTTGATGCGCGAGTTCCCCAAGCTCGACTACATCAAGAAAGCGAGCATCGAGAAGTGATCCAGCGGCTTTCGCTCTGCGCGATTCTTGCGTGTGCGTGCGGGATGGCGGCGGACGCCCCGAGCGGCACGTTTAGGCTGCACCTCCGCACGCGAGTGGAGCCGTTCAAGGGTTCCGGCGACTGGCAGGAAGTTTACGTAGAGCGGGCGGTGCCGGTAGCGCGCACCGCGATCCTGATTTGCGACATGTGGGACAAGCATTGGTGCACGGGCGCAACTGGGCGCGTGGGAGCGCTGGCCGCGCGCATGGCTCCGGTGTTGGACCGTGCGCGGGCGTATGGCATCCAGATCATCCATGCGCCTTCGGAGGTGATGGACTTCTATAAGGATGCGCCGCAGCGCCAGCGGATGCTCGCGCTCGCGAAGATTGAACCACCATCGCCAGCGGTGCTCGCGGATCCGCCTCTGCCCATCGACGACGCCGGTGGCGGATGCGACACTGCCGACAGCTTTTATAAGGCCTGGGCGCGCGAAATCGCCACGCTTCACATCGCGCCGGAAGATGTTATTTCAGACAACGGCGGAGAGATCTACAGCTTTCTGCGCGGCCGCGGCATCGAGAACCTGCTCATCATGGGCGTGCACACGAATATGTGCGTCCTGAACCGCTCCTTCGCCATCAAGCAGATGACCAAATGGGGCGTGCACTGCGTCTTGGTCCGCGACTTGACGGATTCCATGTACAACCCCAAGGACCGGCCTTTTGTCGCGCACGACCGCGGAACGGAACTTGTTGTCGAGCACATCGAGAAGTACTGGGCGCCGAGCGTGCTCAGCAGCGAGCTCACGGCGGCGATGGGGCAAGGGAAGTAGGGCCGGCGTCAGTCCAGGTACTTGACGAACATCACTTCGTTCTGCGCCTCGTTATATAACAATTCATCCACCATTTGTTTGGCCATGAGAATGCCGAAACCGCCGGGCCTTATGCCTTTGTCCTGGCGGACCACGGTGTGCGTCAGGTCGCCTGGAGAGTAGGCGACGGCGGCGTGACTGAGTTCCTCGAATTTGAAGCCGGGCCCGGGGTCTGCGATGCGGTACAGCACCATGCGGCGCGCGTGCACGTAAGAGATGCGCACTTTGCGATTCGGGTCCAACTGCCCTCCCCATTCGATGGCGTTGGACAGCATTTCACGAAAAACCTGCGCCACCGAGTCACGCACATCGTCAGGCAGCGTGGACTGCAGCCGCGACATGAATTCCTGAATGCGCTCGGCGGCCGCCATCTCGCAAGGCACCAGCAGTTCCACCCAGTGCGGTTTCGCGGAAAGCACCTCGATGGGCGGCACGGGGCTGGCGGAGAGAGCGTCGGCGACCAGATTCACCAGTTGGTCCGGGTCTACGGGCTTGGAGAGGTACTGGTATGCCTGTTCGCGGATAGCCTGGAGCAGCGTCTCGGGCGTGTCGTCTGACGTCATGATCACGGCTTTGGTTCCGATCCCCTCGTTGCGCATGTGGCTCAGCAGTTCGAGGCCGGTCATACGAGGCATCCAGACATCCACCAGGGCGAGGTCCACCTGCTTGGTTCTGAGTTGTTCCAGTCCGGCGGCGCCGTCGGCAGCGCTGGCTACGGAGTACCGCTCGCTCTCGAGGATCTTGGTGAGAAAGTGGCGGCTGACAGGATCGTCGTCCACGATGAGAATTCGTTTCATCGCACCCTCCGGGTCCGGTGTGGGCCAGCGAAGCCCGTGCGCGGGAATCATATCATGCGGCGCGCGCGGCGGAGATCCTCGTAACGCGAGAAGTCGCGGGCAGATTCGGAGTTTTAACAAAACGTCTCGCGGCACCTTGATAAAATAACTCTGCCGCGTGCCCCCGTTCCGGAGGATCTCCAGTGAACATACTCCGTCCACTTCTTCTCGCGGCCGCAATGGTGCGAACCCTCTTGCCGGCCAACCTTGCCATCTCGACCTATTTGAAAGACGGCTTCACGCCTACCGCCATCGCCTCGGACTCGCAAGGCAACATCTACCTCGCCGGCAGCGCGGTGATTGACGCTGTGTCCGAGACCACCGGCGCTGTAGTGGCGAAGCTTGATCCGAAAGCCACGCAATATCTGTATCTCGTCTATCTCGACAGCGCCGCCGGCGACCAGGTGTCGGCGATCGCGATCGACAGCTCAGGCAACGCTTACGTCACGGGATGGACCACGAATCCGAACTTCCCGGCCTTCGGTGGCGGCGCGCTCGGAACTGCTCCGGCGGGCAGCAGCGACACGCGGTCGTTCATCACCAAGTTGAACCCGCAAGGCGTGGTGGTGTTTTCGGTGCTGCTCGGCGGCTCCGCAAAGTCCACGGCGCGGGGCATCGCACTCACGCCGCAAGGACAGATTCTGGTCAGCGGAATCGCGGGTTCCAGCGGATTTCGCTCCACGCCCGGAGCCTACAACGTGGCAGACTCGACGAATCAGTGGTTCCTGATGGAGTTGGACGCGGCCGCCGCCAAGACGATTTTCTCCGCCACCGGAATCGGCGGCAGATCTATCGCACTGGATGCGGCGGGCAACATCTATATGGCCGGCAGCAGCATCGGGACGGACTACCCCACGACACCGGGCGCGTATCAGACCACGTTGGTTCAGGGGTCCTATTGCTTTGGTTTTTGCCGGATCAGCTTTCCCGGTGTCCTGCAGCACGTGACCAAGGTCGACCCGGCAGGCTCCAAGCTGATCTACTCGACGGGACTCAACGACATCACAGGCTTCGCCGGGTCCACCACCAACACCGGCCTGGCGGTGGACGCCGCGGGGAACGCGTACGTCACGGGCACGCTATTCCAAGCGGAGTATCCTTTCACCGTGACCTCGCCGACCGGTTCTACGGGCTACCTGACTAAGCTCGATCCGACGGGCGCGAACGCGCTCTTTTCGGTCCCAGTGGGAGGGGGCGGGGTGCAACTGGACTCGTCCGGCTCGGTCTATGTGGGCGGCACGGTCATCAGTATCGCTCCTTTCCTGCCTATACCCCCGGCGCCGCCGGTTGCGCTTCCATCCGTATTCTCCTGGCTTCCCAAGGTGTGCCAGCCCAACTTCATCACGGCGCCAAGCGAGGCGTATGTGATGAAAGTCGACCCGGCCACAGGCACGGTGCGGGACGCGCAGTGGATCGACGGCTCGGCGCCAGGCGCGACGGGGATTACGTTGGCTGGCGGCAAGGTGTGGATCACTGGCCCCACTCCCGGGCCCGAGGTGCCGTTCTCGCCCGGAGTACTTACTCCGCAAAATCTTGGACCTGGATTTCTGGAAGGCGCCTACTTGTCCGCGGTCGATTTCCCGGGCGGCGTAAACAACAGGCCGGTGATTGCGTGCGTGTTGGACGCCGGCAACCTGACGCACGTGGGTGCTGTCGCGCCGTTCCAGTTGATTTCGATTTTCGGCGCCAACCTCGGACCCGCAGCCGGTGTTGCAGCCCCGGATGGAACCGAGCTATCCACCGCCGGGGTGTCCGTCACCTTCGACGGCCAGCCCGCCCAGGTGCTGTACGCTTCCGCGTCGCAGATCAACGTGGCAGTCCCAGAGCCGGCTATACCCGCCTCGGCGAGTTCCCTGCCCTCCGCCACGGTCATGCAGGTGACAGTGAACGGCTCCAGCGTCGAGCGGCAATTTCCAATCACCGCGTCCAACCTGAACCTATTCGCCGACCTGTCTTCAAACCAGATTTCCTGCCCTAACGCCCCCACCGCCGTCGGGTTTCAGCCGCTGGCAACCAACGCGGATGGCTCGCTAAATTCGTGTACGAATCCGGCCCGGTTCGGCTCGACGGTGTCGTTCTTCGTGCATGGCGTCGGAGGGTTCGGGTCGCCGCCCCCGCAGTTGCTAAACCTGCAGGCTTCGGTAGGCCCCTGCTCGGCCGCGGTCACTAACGCGTCGTTGATCGATGGCTTCGTCTATAAAGTGGACGTGAGCCTGCCTGCGTCACCGCTGCCCTGCATCGAAGTTTTCGGCTCGAGTCAGGTGGAAAGCTATTTTGCAGTGGCCTTGAGCTTCAACGGCGCGCCGGTAGGACCCCTGTTTGTGCCGGCTGACGCCGCTGGCCCGGTCCTGAACTTCTCACCACCAGGCATACCCATGCCGATGATCGTGTGGGTAAAGTAGTGATCGGACGGATGCACGGACGGATGTTGGCAGGCGGGAAACTAACCTTGCACCCGTACCCCGAAGTACCGCATCGGCGCGGTGTATAATTCACCGCAAGTAAGTACGGTACCCTACAGCTGTCTATGATACCCGCGACGTTGCCCACGAATGAGGCCGAACGACTCGTTGCTGTTCGCGAATATCGCGAGCTGGCGGGTTCGGTTCAAACCACCTTTGATGACGTTACAGCGATAGCCGCGCGGCTGTTCGGAGCGCCGGCCGCCGCTATCGGTTTCGTCGAAGAGGACCGGGAGTCCTTCCAATCCCAGATCGGATTGGACGCCAGCGCGACCTCCAGGGACAATTCCTTTTCCGCCCATGTCATTCTGGGGTCCGAGGCGCTGGTGGTCTCCGATGCCGCCAGGGACGAGCGATTCGCCGACGCCGGGTTTCGCTTCTATGCGGGTGTTCCTCTCATTACTCCCGTTGGCCATGCACTGGGGGCCCTGCGCATCATGGATTACGTCCCCCGCGAGGCAAGCTCTGAACAGATTCGGGCGCTCGAGGCCTTGGGCAGACAGTTGATGGAGCACCTCGAATCGCGGCGCAAGCTGGCTGAGTCCGAGCACGCTGTAGTCGATCAGAAGCGCGTGGAAGCGCACCTCAAGACCCAGTATTCAGTCAGCCGTGTGCTGGCCGAATCGGGCGGGCTTGCGGATTCGGCGCCGAAGATTCTTCAAGCGATTTGCGAGAGCCTCGAGTGGGAACACGGGGCGTTGTGGATCATTGACCGGGATGCAAACGCGCTGCGCTGCCTGGAGACGTGGCATGCTGCGCGAGCCGACTTCTGGGATTTCGAGGCACTCAGCGAGGAGTCGGTGTTCCCGGAGGGTGTCGGTTTGCCGGGCCGTGTCTGGGCCAGCAAGGCGCCCGCGTGGATTCCGGACGTGGTCCAGGACGCCAACTTCCCGCGGGCGTCTGCCGCGGCTCTGGTGGGGCTGCATGCAGCCTTCGGTTTCCCCATCCTGCTCGACGACGAATTCCTGGGCGTGATGGAATTCTTCAGCCATGAGATTCGCCAGCCGGACCAGGACCTGCTAGAAATGATGGCGACCGTGGGCAGCCAGATCGGACAGTTCACCGAGCGCATGCGGGCGGAGCAAGGGCGGCGGCAGAGCGAAGAAAGATTTCGTCTGCTGTTTGACGAGGCTCCGGTGGCGTACCACGAGATCGATGCCGAGGGCATCGTGCGCCGCGTTAACCGGGCCGAATGCCTGATGCTGGGCACCAAACCGGAACAAATGATTGGCCGGCACATCTGGGAGTTTGTGTCTCCCGAGCAGCGGGACGCCAGCCGGGAGGCCGTGCGGAGGAAACTCGCGGGAGGTATGGCGATTGCCCCGTTTGAGCGAGAGTACGTGCGCGCGGACGGCCGGCAGCGCATCCAGGAGATTCATGAAAGCCTGATTCGGGACGACCAGGGCAATGTGACGGGAATCCGTTCCGCCATGCTGGACATCACGGATCGAAAACAGGCCGAGGAGCAGTTGAAGCGGTATACCGCCGAGCTGAAAACCGCCAACGCGCAGCAGCAGCACTTGCTCGCGGAACTGGAGGCGGCCAAGGTTCGTGCGGAAGCCGCCACTCGCGCCAAGAGCGATTTCCTGGCCAATATGAGCCATGAGATTCGCACTCCGATGAACGCCATCATCGGCATGACGGAACTGGCGCTCTATACGAGGCTCACCGACGAGCAGCGGGAATATCTAACCACCGTCAAGCAGTCCGCCGGCGATCTTCTCACCTTGCTCAATGACATTCTCGATTTCTCCAAGATTGAAGCGGGACGACTGGAACTGGAATCGATCGATTTCAATCTGCGAGACAGCCTGGGAAGCACGCTGGGTATTCTCGCTCTGCGGGCCGAGCAGAAGGGCCTGGAGTTGGCCGGCGACATCCTGCCCGACGTGCCGGACGCTCTGGTGGGCGATCCAGGGCGGCTGCGGCAGGTCATCGTCAACCTGGTGGGCAACGCGATCAAGTTTACCGAGCACGGCGAGGTCGTCGTGCGCGTGCAGGCGGAGCGGCTGCTCGCGGGCGTGGTGCAGTTGCACTTCATCGTCAGCGATACCGGAATCGGCATCCCCGCCGAGAAGCGGCAGGTGATTTTTGAGGCCTTTGCGCAGGCCGACAGCTCGACGACCCGTCACTACGGAGGCACGGGGCTGGGCCTCGCCATCGCGGCACAACTGGTGGAGCTGATGGGGGGACGCATCTGGGTCGAGAGCGAGGTGGGGAAAGGAAGCACGTTTCATTTCACGGCCACGTTCGGGCGGGCGGCGGAAGCGGCAACGAGAACCGCGCCGGATCTGGCGTCCCTCGAGAATCTGCGTGTGCTGGTGGTCGATGACAATGCCACCAACCGGCGAATCCTGCAGGAAATGCTAACCAGTTGGCGCATGCGGCCGGCCACAGCGGCCAGCGGGGCTGCGGCGTTGGCTGCGCTCGAGCAAGCGGGCGTAGCGGGTGAGCCTTTTGCGCTGGTGCTGTTGGACGCCATGATGCCCGAAATGGACGGCTTCGAACTAGCCGAGCGGATCCGCAATCGCAAGGATTTTGCGGGAGCCACGCTGATGATGCTGTCGTCGGCGGGCCAGGGCCGTGACGCGGCCCGCTGCCGCGAGATCGGAGTGGCGGCCTACCTGACGAAGCCGGTGCAGCATTCGACGTTGCTGGATTCCATCCTGACGTGTCTGGGCGCCGAGCGCGTGGTCAAGGGACAAGCTGCTTTGGTACCCCCGGCTCCCGGAGTCAACCGGCGGCTCACCATCCTGCTGGCCGAGGACAATGCCGTCAACCAGCGGGTGGCGCTCCGCTTCATCGAAAGGTGGGGCCATGAGGTGGTGATCGTCACCAACGGCAAAGAGGCGCTCGAGGCGGTGAAGCAGCGGCCATTTGATCTTGTCCTGATGGACGTGCAGATGCCCGAGATGGGAGGATTCGAGGCTACGCGCGCCATTCGCGCCCGCGAGAAGCACACGGGCGGGCACTTGCCGATTGTGGCCATGACCGCGCATGCCATGAAGGGCGATCGGGAACGATGTCTGGAGGCCGGCATGGACGCCTATATCTCAAAGCCCGTGCAAGCCGAGGAACTCGCGCAAGTAATCGGCGAAGCCGGTTCTAAGCCGGCGCAGAGCGCAGCCAGCCCGTTGCCCGGCATCGAGAGCACGGCGATCGACGTGCGGGCGCTGATGGCCCGATTCCGCGGCGATACCAGCCTGCTCAAAGAACTGGCTGGTTTATTCGTGACCGAACACGCCAGAATAAGCAAGGAGATCGAGGAGGCGGTTGCCAGGCAGGACGCACCGGCGCTGCAATACGCGGCGCACGCGCTCAAGGGCGCTGTGGGAAACTTTCTGGCCAAGGACGCGTTCCAGGCGGCGCAGCAGTTGGAAGATTTAGCTCGCAGCGGCGACCTGAGTGGCGCCACAGAAGCTTGCGCCCGCGTGAACGAAACCGTCAGCCAGGTCAAGTCGGCGCTTGCGACCCTCACCAAGGCAGAAGCGACAACTGCTTAATTACTGCCGCTTGCCGAATAGATAAGCGAGCACCTGCCCGAATCGCGCCGCCCGGGCGGCTTCATTGTGGCCGGCTCCTTCAATTTCCTCGTACTCGAGATCGGCTCCGATGCGCCATCCGCTTTCAACCAGGGTGTCCCGCAGGAGGCGCGCCTCCTCAACCGCCAACTGCGCGGCATCACTCTCCTTCGTGCCCATGTCCAGCCAGATGCGCGGCCGTAATCGGGATCGATAAGCGCGCGCCGCGGCGACGATGGACTGCCCGTCCCAGCGACCGACGGAGACAGCATGGCGACCTGTCCGAATACCCGCGGATATTCGAGCGCGGCAATCAAAGAAGCCAGCGCGCCGAGCGAGGATCCGCCAACTGCCGTGTGTCGAGCGCTTTTCAGCGTGCGGTATTCGTGATCGATGAGCGGCTTGATTTCGCGGGCGAGCATTTCTGTATAGCGGACGGCCTTGCCGCCCTTCCGCAGGCGGCGGTCCCGCGTCGGCGTGTATTCGGATACACGGCGCACGCCGGTGTTATAAATCCCGACCATGATGACCGGTTCGATTTCGCCGCGGCAGATCAGGTCATCGGCGGTGACATCCGCACGCCAGTCCTGGCCGCCAAATGCGGTGGCAGGATCGAAAAGATTCTGGCCGTCCTGCAAATAGAGAACCGGATGTCGCGCGTCCGATTCGCTGTAACCGGGCGATCCTCGAGCGCGACTCGGAGCTGGTTCGAGATCTGCTCGGCATGAACCAACGTGGGATGGCTGCATTCGGACTCGTGAATGGCGTTTCGCACACTGAGTTTATTCAGGCGCGCGATACTGGCGAGATCCATTTCCTGGAGACATCCGCCCGCGTCGGGGGTGCGCATATTGTCGAACTGGTGGAAGCCGCGACGGGCCTGAATCTTTGGGCCGAGTGGGCGAAGGTGGAGGTTGCAGGCGGCAAAGCGCCGTATGCGCCGCCCCAGCCGAAGCAGGATTACGCCGGCCTGCTGGTTTCGCTGGCCCGGCAGGAGCACCCGGATACTTCCGCCTACACCGATCCCGAAATCGTGTGGCGCATGGACCGGCCGCACCATGTAGGTCTTATCGTAAAGTCGCCCAGCGCCGCGCGGATCCGCGAACTGCTCGGGAGCTATGTCGAACGCGTCCAGCGCGATTTCCAGGCATACCTCGCACCCCGGGAGAAACCCACGTCGTAGGCAATGCGAAAGAGAAAGATGGCTGGCGGAAGCTAGTGGGAGTCGAACCCACCTGCGACACGAAAGTGCCGCACGACGGGTTTGAAGCCCGCGCCGGGCACCGGCCAAGACTAGCTTCCTCGCCGATTCTAACAGATCATTTGCGCGGACTTGTGCGTGAACGCTACACTGGAATCGCTCTCCCGTTTTCCCCGGTCGTCTAATGGTAGGACAGCGGCCTTTGGAGCCGTGAATCGTGGTTCGAATCCATGCCGGGGAGCCACTACATTCTTACCGCAACTCGTAGCGCCTGTTTTGTTGACAGCAGCGCCCCGCATCTACCCCGCCCGTATTCGCAACATTCCGCAGGTTTTCGCGCGTCGCCAGTGCTCTCCGGTTTAAAGAGAGGTTTCGCGGGGGCGCAAGCTCAACCCCAGGGTTGAGGCCGAACCCCACGTTTTCACTTGCGAATTCTCCGGTTTCTCCGGTTGACAGGAAGCGTTTGTTGACAGCCCCGTACAAGCTGGGCGGCCGCAACCTCCGATCAAAACAACATCGTTCCAGGCGGCAGGGAAAGCAGAGTAGCAGCCGGGCGGACGTTCAACATCCTAGAATGTTGCTTTGGTACGCCCAAGGGACATTGTTTCGCCAGCCACCCGCTCTCGTATGATGAAAGCGGTCAAGCAGACCAACACCGGTGCGGAGCTCAAGGTGCGAAAGCTGATGACAGCTCTTGGTACTCGATACCGTCTGGGAAATGGAGATCTGCCAGGGTCCCCGGACCTTGCGAATCGAACGAAGCGGTGGGCGGTCTTCGTGAACGGGTGTTTCTGGCACGGGCACAAGAATTGCCCAAAGACGAAAGGGGGGGCTGGCTCCCGCATACCGAAAGTGAGGCATCACTTCTGGAGGAACAAGCTTGAAGATAACAGGCGTCGCGACGCGCACAAGTGCCGGGCGTTGAGGCGCCTCGGCTTTCGTGTTGTCATTGTCTGGGAGTGCCAGCTACGAAACGTCGCCCAGCTTCGCGGCCGCCTGGCGAGGCTTCTCTTCTCGCACGCCGGCCAAAAACAAGGATCGTGATGAAATTCAAACGCCAAAAGGCGCTAAGAGTGGCGGGCATCTTCGCTGGTATTGGCGGCTTCGAAGTCGGTTTAGAGAGGGCTGGCCACAAGTCCGTTCTTCTTTGCGAGAACGACTTGGCCGCGCAGGCTGTCTTGCGGAAGCACTTCAAGAGAAGGCTCCTCATCACAGATGTCGCAGAAATCGATGCTGTTCCGCGAGATGTTGATCTGCTCACTGCTGGGTTCCCTTGCCAGGATTTGTCGCAAGTGGGGCTTACCCAAGGATTGAACGGCAAGAAGTCGACAATCGTGTCTCACGTTTTCAGAATCCTCAAGCAAATACAAACGCCATGGGTGCTTCTCGAAAACGTTCCGTTCATGCTGCAGCTTCACAGAGGTGCCATGATTGACTACGTCGTGCGTTCCCTTGAAGACTTGGGCTATAAGTGGGCATATCGCACGATCGACACCAGGGCTTTCGGCATCCCTCAAAGACGGCTCCGTGTGTTCTTGCTCGCATCAATCCATGGCGACCCCGCCAGCGTGCTGCTGAGTCAAGACGCAGGGCCAGAGGACTCTATCCAGACTGACACTCCTCCGTGCGGGTTCTATTGGACAGAGGGTAATAACGGGCTTGGCTGGGCCCAGGGCTGTGTACCGACCCTCAAAGGTGGATCAACTCTGGGAATACCTTCGCCACCCGCGATCTGGATGCCCAAAGGACACATCATGACGCTAGATATCCGTGACGCCGAGCGGCTTCAAGGATTTTCCGCCGACTGGACCGCACCCGCCGAACAAGTCGCAACTCGAGGGTGTAGGTGGCGTCTTGTCGGAAACGCAGTCACCACCCCAGTCTCCGAATGGCTGGGCATGGCATTACGCTGTTCTCCTGCGAGTGAGCCGAACGACGCGTGTGAACTCAATGTCAGGATGGGATGGCCCAAGGCCGCTTTCGGAGGAAAAGGCAAGCGGTACGCAGGGGTGGTTTCTACGTGGCCCGTCAACAAGGCCATGACGCGAATCGATAGATTTCTTCAGTTCCCCTGCCGACCGCTATCTCGGAAGGCGGCGGAAGGCTTCTATCGCCGCTTGATGGCAAGTACTCTTCATTACCCGTCGCGCTTCGCACATGACTTGAAGAGGCACATTGACCATTCGGACTAACGCGGTTGTGAAATTTCTTGGATGTGGTTCAGTTGGCGGACAGCAAGCGACCTCCGCTCCTTAGTCCGTCCCATAGAGTACGGTGGGCGCGCCATCCGTTCCATTCCGCGTCGACGGCGGCCATTGGAGTCGACTCACAGTCATGCTGGTGCGCGTCGAGAACCTGCTCAACACCGTCCCGCGCAACGACTACACAGCCTGCCTGATGTCGTGACAGCATGACGCAGCAGCGTCCAGGGTCTAGAGCAAACCGATCCAATTTTTTGAGCCCGCTGAGCGGATGCTTGACAACCATCACTGGCCGTTGAAGGCCCTGCCAAATCTCAGGTGTGCCCACCATGATCTCGCTCCCGAGGGTGCGAGCACGCAATGCCTTGGTTACATTTGCCCCAGACGCCACGTGAGCATCCACGCACCCGATGTTGTCGCCCGTGAGTCGGAGCCCGGCACCCATCGTCATCCCACGATCGATGATTCGGCGCACAACGTCTGCCATCGTCTCCGCAACCTCCTCATCGAAATCAGGGGTTAACGTCGGCGACGGAGGCAGAATCAGCGATACCACCGTTTCACCACGACATAAACGATCAACAGCTATGTCGATCAACCCGCCGAAACCTCGGTTTCTAACGGAGAGCCGCCGCTGCTGCACCGGAGCAGAAGACTGAAAGGGCAATGTCGGATAGAAGCTCGGCTGGAGGAAATCGATTGTGTCTTGAGGCAGGCGCCTGGATGCCGGCAGTTGGATTACCGGAATCTCGGGATGCAGGCGCAGCAACTCTTTGGGCACGGCCCAATGCACTTTGGATGGTGCTCCTTCAAATCTCGCAAGTTCGACTCGCGATAACGGGGGGAGCTGACCGGGATCACCGACGAAAAGGAACTGCTCGGCGAGGGTAAGAAGGGGCGCGAATTTCCTATATGCGACCTGGTAAGCTTCGTCGCACACCATCACATCAAATCCCTGCAGTCCGGCATCGTCCGAGCCAAAGAAGAACTTGTCTACGGTTCCGATAACGATGCTACGGCCGCGACGTAATGCGCGGGGCATCGATATGGGCGCAGGTACACGCGGATCTGCCGCCAAGTCGGCGGGCAGCTGGCGACTCTCGCTGAGCAGAATCTCGATCGGTAGCCTTTCGAAGTTGGCTACGAGGCGGCGGATTAGGTCAAAGGACTGTTCAACAGTGGGCGTGACCACGGCGACACTCAATCCGAGCTGTTGAACTGCCAGAGCGGCCGTCTTCTCGACGAGGTCCGTTTTACCCGCGCCTGGGGGCGAGTCAACGATAGTGATCCGCGCACCCTCGTTGAAGAGGGTCTCGAATACACGGTTGGCCGTCCGTCTCATCAGCTGTTCCACAGTCAATACCGGTCTCATGATCGCCGCAACGCCTCCGCAATAGAGATCCAGTCGATTGGACCGCCCTGTCGAACTATCGGCGAAGGTAGCGTCCCTTGATAGACGATTGCAGGAGCGGCATTCCTCAGACGTCCGTAGATTTGTCGCCGTCGGAATCGGAGATCGACAATGATCGTGTCAATCCAATCTCCGGTCCGCGGGATGCTTGAGAGGTCGCCCCTTCTGACTCCCTTCGTCACATCTATGTTGATTCGCACCAGCCCAGGGCGGGCTTCGGCTAGGTCAGTCACAATTCCATGGACCCGACCATTCAGCGATTTGAGCGCCGTCCCGCGACGAATACGAATCACCGGCTGGTCGCAGAGGAGCTTGATGGTGCACGGCTTCCGGCTTGAACGTGGTTGGACGATCTGCTCGATTTCTGCACGGACGACACGGCCAGCCCGCCGAGCACGCTCCCTGGACATTGAGTCGGAACTGATCTCCCTGTCCTCCGCTACGTCGAAGGCTAGCTCGTAATCATCCATTAGGCGACCCAAGCTGTGGACGCGCGTGGGAGGATTCAAGGGAGTTGAAAGCGCGTCGGCGAATCGTCTTTGTGATTCGGATCGCAAGATATCGACGCCTGAGACAGGGGGAATAGCCAACGCCCAAAAAGCTGTTCGAGCTTCTTCGAGCAAATTCCACTCTGCCTGCGCTCCATTTGTCAGAATCCGCTCAATACGGCTGCGCGCTGCGAGCCCCCGCGGCGACTCCTCCTTCGCTTGGCGTCTAAGCTCCTCGACTCGCTCGTCATCCCTCCAATCCAACATCGCTGCGGCTGGCATGGCTGAACGCCGATCCGCCTCTTCCCTTGGGTCGACACCCGCTGGCGAGTTGACCCATGCTAGCAGTGCGCCGAGATGAAGTTCTTCGACTCCGCTTTGGCCTGTCACGATGTGCCGATTCAAGAGTTCTGAGGCAACCATGACGACTTGCTGGTCGTTGTACGCAGCCTCTTCTATGATGGCGCGACATTGGGCCCCCATGCGCTTCAGCGCATCGCTGGCCTGTGAATTAGTCCGGTAACGGTACCCGAGAATATCGATTAATTCGACGGCAGCTGGATGTGGCAGCCATATCCTTGGAAGCTGATCGCTGGATATGGCCGTTTGGAAGTAGTCATTCAACGCCTCCGCAAACGGGTTCATATTGGCCGATTCGCGGCTGAGAGGATTCCAGCTCACCACGATCTGGGGCGTCTCTCCAACCTGTCCGAATGCGATGGCCTGGACCCGTTGCTCAGCCACCACGCGAATTGGAGCGATTCCAAAGACAATAAGCGGGTCATCGCATACGGTTCTTCTATCCCGTACCCGCACCGCTCGCCGGTCTCGATGCGCCAATAGGCGAGCGGTCAGTATCGAATTGTCGATCATGCCACCCTCCGCCCCGTGCCGGGTTCGCCGGAACCCAGAATAGAAGCTCCATCAGAGAGCCGTTCCGCGATTTCGCGCTCAGCCGGGTTCTCCGGCTCCGCTCCGCCCAGTAGCTCGACGGCGCGCTCGAGGCTGATGTCCTCGCCAAGCAGATCACCGATCTCGTCACCCAGGACTCGTCCAGAAGCGGCCATTTTCTTCTTGCATTCGCCCGCCATAATGCATGAGCCGAGGCATGATTCCTGGAAACTGACCGGGATCTCGTCGTAAAGCATCTCCAGCCGTGCTCCATCCTGCTGCCGCCGAGATTCCAGACGGCGGCGGGCCGCTCGAAGCACCTCAATTGCGCGGCCGATCTCTCGAATTGGCCCTTCAAGGACATCCTCGAACGGCGCAGCGGGCGAGAGTCCGTAGGGTGTCGCAAAAATAAACGTCGCCGCGCTGGTCACCCGTCCGGCAAGATCGTAGGGCACGCATTCACTGCGCAATGCGAGGATCTGCGCGGCGGCTTGCCTGCGGGTAAGGTTTAAGTCTGCCTTGTCTGCTCTACCCTCACGGATAATGAAGCTCTTCATTTCGCCGGGGCGATAGATGTTTGTTCGACCATCGAGAACCATGAAATCTGGAGCCACGTATTCGACGAAGCTCCGATCGAGCTCAATAGGAAGAGATAGTTGCGGTTGAATGAGCAGATGTGGGACCTCGTTCCCGGCGGCCAAGTCTCGCAGAACCTGCCTAGTCCGGTTGAGCCGTATCACCCGCACACCTTTCACTCCAGGGACCTCGTCGGCGAAATTGCGAACCACCATTTCTTCGGGGTTGTAACCATAAAGGCGAGCAAGTGCCGACCTAAGCAACGCGGCATTATTCATGCATAAGTTCTCTTCAAACTTGGCCCCGCGGCTACGCGCTGAAGCCCGCTCGCCATATTCGCGATCGTACTCCCGACCGGTCACCCGCCGGAACAACTCCGGCTCCCGGACGCCCTCCGCTACCATGGCCGCCTGGAACTCGCATCTTGGATTGATGGAGATCCTGACTAAGCCGCGAGTGCTTGAGAGGCTCATGCGGTCCTACGATCCCACCCTCTGCTCATTGGCCTCGGTCGCCGGCCCTTCATGAAGGTCCGGCATCCCGAAGAGCTGGTAGAGTTCAGACCTTGCTTCCAAGCGTTCGGCAGAAGCCTTCCGTGCTACTTCGTCCCGTTCTGCGGCGTCGCGAAGTTGCTCTAGCGCGACCGAACGCCAGCCTTCCAGATCGAATTTCCCTTTGATCAATCGAACACCTGGCAGGTCGCGTGCATGGTCGGCTGCAATGATCCTCAGCATCTGCGGGTCTGCCGCCGAGGACTCGAACTTTGCTGCAAGCTCACACAAGCGAGCCGTGAGGTTCAGATACTGCACCAGACCCGAGGTGGGCGCTAGAATGCGCCGATCCAGAGGCCAGTCCGAACGACACAGAAGCCGCTTGATTGCTTGATGCCGATCGCTCGTGAGCGCGAAGCAAAGCCAAACCGGCCGCCGACTGGTACCGGGGCGAAATGCTTGCATCTCATCCTTCATTAGAGATCCGTAGCGGGTGGCGGCGATTTCGCGGCCAAAACGGGCTGCGCTGTATTGAGTGATCTCCCGCGTGTATGCGGGCCAACCAAGCTCGTCCAGGGAATCGAGCACTAATTCACGAACGGGCCGTTTTGATCCAGTCCAACGAATTTCGTGCGCTCTGCCGCTGGATTCCTTCGGGTCAACCATTTCGGGAGTTCCTGTCTCCCTGATCTGTGCTTCGACGCCACTCAGCAGGTCCTCCAGTTGGCTCTTCATCCTCAGCAGTTCTTCTCGTCGAGACTGTGCCGGCTGAACTCTATTCTTGTGGTTACTTGCGGGCATGAATCTATAATCTCCTATAATCGTCTATCGGTCAAGTGGCCGAACAGCTTTTTGTAAGCGGCTCGTTCAAAGGAATGTCCGGCAGCCCGACGCCTTGGAGGGCGCAGAGTGCAGTGACCGGCTGCCTGGCTTTGGTGCAGGAACCTCCCTATGGCCAGAGGTTATTTGGATTCAAGAGCTTGGAGTGTCGAAAAGCACGCCGGAATGATGGTTTTGCTGACGAACGCCAGTCGTCACGTTGAAATTGCCGAGCCCTCTTCCAGCCGCCGGTTAGCAGCCACAACGGAAAGAAAACCTCCGGGGCCGACAAGGGTCTGACGATTCAAATAGCCGTTGTAGTAGCGGCAGGACGGTTCTCCCAAGTGGAGGCAGGCCATGCAGGCGCCGGCGATCCGCATGCAACCCGGATCGAGAGGGCACCTCAAGTCCAAAGACGCCAACTCGCTCAAGAACGAGTCGAGCTCCGTCTCAAAGACCGCCTGGAGGCCGCCGAGCACGAAGTCGCCCCTTGTTGCAGCATAGATGAAAAAGCCGCAGTGCTGCGGCACCAGAAATTCGGAGAGTGAGCTTCGTTCGATCCCTGCTCTCACGGCAAGTTGACGGGTAAACCAATGAGCATAGCTGTGCACGAGCGTGAGCAATCGCGATCCCGCGGTTGGAGGGTTCGTTTCAGATCCTGGTGCCGGTACCAAAGCGTTTCTCAGTATCGATACGCGCGCGCTCCTCGCGTCGGTCCATGGGGGAATTGCCCAGCCATTCCTAACCAGCCATTCAGCGACACGGCGTGGATCGAGACGCACGAAGAGTGCCTCCGTTTGGATGACCTCGCCGTATACTACGTAGTCCCCTTTTTTGTTCTTGAAGGGGACGAGCCTCGAGGCGCCAGGATCGGAATCGCCGCGCGTATAGCCGTAACACCCCGTCAGAACCGGAAACGAGTCCATAAACTCGATATCTTCGATCCCCATAAATCGCGATGCCTTCGGATATGCCGACCGATACTTCCTACCAAGCTCTGAACTGGCGTCCGTCGCCTTTGCCAGATCACCTACCCGTAACCTGGAGTCAGACAAGGCGAGTGCGATGCTGACTGCACCGGCCTGCGCCTCTCTAAGGTACTCACCCTGAAGATTGATTGGGCCACCATCCGCTTTGCTGATTGCGCCGCTGTTGGTCGCCTGGTCGACCATCTGATCCGCCAGTGCCTCGGGTATTCCTTGTTTGAGAAGAGTTGCCTTGAATGATTCAATAGTGGTGCCGGTCTCGTCGAAGGAGTTGGCACTGAGTCCGCTTAGGACCCAGGATAAAGCTCGTGCCGCTCCTCCCGCATCACGGATCTTCGCAACCTTTTCAAGCGAGGGTGGGTTGATCATTACAATCGTGCGCGGCGTGAAGACCGATGCCGCACGGTGTACGTTGAAAGTCCAGCTTCCTCTTCCGCAGTCACATTTTGGAAATCCGAATCCCTTCTGTAAGGTCCTGCTGCAAATTGGACACACGAATCGGATTTCCTCCGCCCGCGCCGTGCCGGGCAGGATGATCTTCACTTGTTTGTGGGTTGGACAGGAGGAAATGTAAGGCGACCGAACCCCGCCGCATTCATCATGATATCCAACGAAGGGGAGCTGGCCAAATCTCGTGCCGATGCAAATACACCTGGTGGGCTCGTTCCCTTGGTGCAGCCGATCACAGCTTTTGCACACCCATAGCTTTGGGAACTTCTCGACCTTGACGCCGAGCTCCTTGTTCAAAGCCAGAACGCGAACCGTATAGCCCTGCCTCAGATTGTCGACGTATTTTCCGTCTTTGCCCGCGACATCCCACGGAGCAGCAACCCGCGCCAGTTCCTGACGAAGACTCTCTTGTTCAATCGAACGACCGTAAGGCTCGACCCATTCCTTGACCTTCCAAACCATACCCTTCAGGTCAACCGTTTGTTCGGGAAGGAAGCCGAAGAGAATCTGCGATGCGCTTCGATATTCTTTCATTGGCGTCCTTAGACTCCGAGAATCGGAGCCTCCTCTTCAACATCGCGAAGTGATCGCATCGCCTTGCCGGTTGGGGAAAGATCGGAGGGCCACTTAAAGGTTCCACCCGGGTCCATGAGGTTCTCAAAGAAGCGCCGAAACCATTTCTGAAGATCGTTCCGAAGCGCCTCATCCAGATTGCTGTCGAAACCCAGCATCCTGATGACGGCTTCAAGTTCGGCCCCTTCTGTAACTCCGTTCTTGACGAAGTAGCCCCTCAGCTTGTTGACAGTCGTCAAAGCGTCCCGGCTTCCTGGCTCGTGAACCATCAGTATTCGGGCTAAGACCAGCCCTGTAATTGTTTTTTCGAGAACCCGTCGACTTCGCCTAGTGATAGGGATTGGTTCGACAAATCGGTCTCCCTGCTGGACGAACTTCTTGAAGCTCCGGAACACACTCGCGTCCCTCTCGCGAGCCATCTTGTGCATCACGTAGACCAAGCCAGGCCAACGACGCCCGACGCGAGCCGTCGCCTGGATGAATTCGGCGGCGGTGAGGGGGATTCCCAGCATGACCATCACATTCAATCGGTCGATATCCACGCCGTGTGACATCATCGAACTGGCCGTGATGACGTGGAGTCGATCATCGAACGCCAACTCGGGTTTTTCAAGCCGGTCGAGCGTTGCTCTTACGTCCTCAAAGTCTGTTCTTCCGGTAAGAGAGGCGGTGTTCAGTGATCCATCGACGTCGACCTGCGTTTCCAAGGAACGTGCGACCGCGTCAAGATCGCGAAGAGTGTTGCCGTAGGTTACATCAACCCCATACAACGATAGAAGCTGCTCGACCCAGCTCGCGTCGATTGAAGCTTCGGCGCACACTGCCTGCGGTTCGGTTGTCAATCTACGAACGGCACTTTGCAGCTCTGTCACCGTTCGGTCGACGGCATACTCAATCGTCACGCCACGAGGGGCCACAGCCACATAACGACGGGCTAAATCGTCTGATGTCGATGTCCAGAATCCCTCCTCTGAAGACGGACCTTGGACAGGGAAGACCCGAGCCTCCCTCCGATAGAGGAGCCTTATTTGCCTCTCGTAGCCAGTCAGTGTTGCGGACGATGCAAGGATCTTGGGCTTTCTCCCGGAAACCTCCGACTCAAGGTGATCTAGAAGCGATTCGTAATGGGAATCCACTGCGCCCAGACTGTCCTTCAAGAGGTGCAACTCGTCTTGTAGTCGAAAGGTCGGCGCGTAAAGTTCCTCTCCGCTAGCAAGACCGACAGGACGCCCTTGACATCCTGGAACGAGACAACCATTCGGCTTTTTGCTGCGGGGTGCATAGGTATAGCCGTGGCCCTCCTCGGAACACACGCCCAGCGGGGAGCCCACGAGACAGCGCATTCCTCCTTGCATCGCAATCGACGCGGCTTTGTCCAGAGTCCCGACGATGACGGTTGGAAGAAATCGGTAGATCTCGTCGTCAACAATGTAGAAAGGCAAATCTCGCTCGGGCCACGGACAATTTTCGCCCGAACACTGATGGGCGAGACGCCAATATCGACGATCGAACGCCATCGTGATTGACTTCTCATGGCAGAAGGGACATTTCAACAGCACTCTATATCGCCCCGGCATCTTGTCGTCTTCGGGGTCGGGATCACCAGGTGGCGGATCCTCCGAAATTGAATTGGGGGTTGCGCCCTGCCCGACAAGAAAACCGACCGAAAACGGATCTCCCGAAATTGCCTCCTCGCGACGCACACGCTCCGCCCCTGCCATTGCGTCTGCGAATCGTTGTGTCTGCTGGAGCGACAGCATCCTGAGCGGGAATCGGCTCCAGGCGGTTATGCCCGCAATCTTGCCGCGCAGGCGATCATAGAGAGCGGCAGTGATCAGCAATCCAAGGTACGTCTCGGTTTTCCCTCCTCCTGTGGCAAACCAAACAACGTCAGCGATTTCCGCCTCGTTGTCGCTAGATGTAATGCACGAGAGGTTGGCGAGAAGAAAGCCGATCTGGAAAGGACGCCACTCGTCGTACTTGCCGTTCGCTGCATACGACATCGCCCGATTCATCAATGTGAAGGCTTTCAAAAGCTGGGTAGCGCTTCCCAGTAGTTCCAAACCGTCGATCAACCGTTTGTTTTCCGCCCAGAACTCGGCTGCCGCGACGTCGGCTTGGGCTCTCATCGCCGACGACCAAGAGCCTTTCCGCGAACGATCGTCCAAACCACTTGCCGTCCATATTTCGCGACCCCATTTCGTGTGCGCCTCAACCAATTGCGTAAGACTCCGCACCGGGTCCGTGGCAAGCTTTGCAAACGTCAGATCGGGAGGGGGATCGTCGACACTCCAATACTTCGGGCGGGGCTTGTCAGCGACGATGGCATCGGTCGTCCTGACGCCATTGTTCTCCGTCAGTTGGACGCCACAATTAATCCCATATGCGGGGACGCGTCGGTCATAACGGAAAGAATCCGGCAATGACTCGAGGACGAACGGTTCGGTCAAGATCCCATTGACTTCCACTGCGCACTCGTAGAGTGTCGTGTCCCTCAACGGAGGCGAATCCTTCGGCGAGGTGTTGACCAGGAGAATCGTCAGCTCCGTGCGCGAAGCCATGTCCCTCCGCACCTCGACTCGAATAACACAGGTAAAACCGGCCTCGCCGCAGCTTAATCGGAGCGCCTCTGTCAACTGCACCTCTCCCAACTCGTAGTCCCCCTCCGCATCGCCTATGGAAACCGGAATCGGCTCACGAATTTTCGGGCACTTACGCCACGTTCCGTTTGCTTCCCGCATCCAAACACAGGCGACTACTTCGACAACGAAAGTCCACGGAGCGTTTCCCGAAGGCCTGAGACGGACTCCAACTGCGCACGGATCGAGGCGTTCGCCGCGCTCTCCAAGGCCGGAATCAATGACGGCTTCTTCCGATGCGAGGCGCCCAAGCCAAAAACGCCCTTTCGGCTCTACTGACAATTCATTCAGGGAGTCGCCGCGGCCTGCATTCCGCACCTGCTGATCAAGCCATGCGAGGAATCGAGTCGTTGCCTGTTGTGCCGTCACGCTTCTTCTTTCCTTTCGGTCCGGTCTTCTGCTTAGGTTTCTTGCCACCGGCCTCTGCGGCGGCTCCGCCATCGGTGTCGGGTTGTGAATCTCCGCTGGCCGCAGGCCACAACTCCCTCAGTAGGCGCCTTCGGGCAGGGTGTCTGAGCTTTTTCAGGGCCTTTTCTTCAATCTGCCTGATCCGCTCGCGCGTGATATCAAAAGTCCGGCTAATCCTTTCAAGGGTCTCTGGCCTAGACCCATCGAGTCCGAAGCGCCGTCTCAAAACACTGCGCTCGCGGGGAGATAACTGTAACAGAACGCCGTCGATTAACATCGACTGCTCCAGGGCCATCATGATTCTCTCGGGGCTCCTCTCTGCAGCACTCCTCACAAAACTGGCCAGAGATTCCTTGTCATCCCCGACTGGGGTGTCCAAAGAGAGGGGCTCCATGGTTATGTCCATCAGGAACTGCACCTTTTCCGGCTTCCACCCAAGCTGTTCCGCTATCTCCTTTATCGACGGCTCTTTCCCAAATCTCTCCCTTGTCAGTGCTCGTTTGATCTTTGTGATCCGCGCTATAGACTCGTTAACATGAACTGGGAGTCTGATCAGTCGACCAGTGTCGGCGATCGCCCGGGTAATGCTCTGGCGTATCCACCAAGTGGCATACGTGGACAACTTGAATCCCTTTTGGTGATCGAATTTGTCGACCGCCTTGAAAAGGCCAAAGGTGCCCTCTTGAATCAGATCGAGGAGCTCCAGGCTACTTCGCGTTGAATACAGCTTCGCGATGCTGACGACCAGCCGCAAGTTAGCGGCTATCATGTGGTTCTCTGCGTCTTGTCCCTCGATTACGCGTTTGCCGAGCTCTGCCGAGGTGGTTTGCTCAAAGGAGTTTGTTTCCAGCGCCTGAGCTGCCTGTTTGCCTGCCTGAATCCTTCTGGCTAGGGTTATCTCATCCTCCGGTTTCAGTAGCCGGATGGAGCCAATCTCCAGCAAGTACTTGCGAACTAGGTCCTCAGATCTTGCGTCAGTTTCTTCAAGTCGTTCGAAATCGAGGGCGCTTTCGGGATCGTCGACCTCGATTCCAAGGTCGCGCAGTTGTTGTCGAATCAGGACATCGTCTTCCGGGTCCAAGCCCCGCTTTTCGACTGCCCGAAGGACGTGATCGCCGGAGAGATACCCTCCGCGCCGGTGGTAGTCGTCAGCCAGGCTGCTGGCAACCTTGGCAATCAGCGCTGCCTTGTCGATCGGTTCTTCGACAAGCGAAGACATGCTGCACCGATCATATCTGAAGGCTTGGAATCACGCTATCCAGTGGAATTCCAACGCTTTCCGCGTCCGTCTGGCTTCTTCGCGCGAGCGGACCATTCTAAACCGGACCCCCACAAGAGGGTTGGCTTCTTGACCTCACTTCAGGTTCGGTCCAAACTGGTCGAAGCCGGTTGTCCAAATGCTATTGTCGACCTTGGCATGTCGAGAAAGGAAGCGCAAAGTGGCTCTCACAACGATTGATATGAGCGAGTTCACCAAGGAACAGTTGTTTTCGCTGATTGATGGTGCTAAACGCATGCTGTACTCAGAGGCAACCGTCGTCGGAGGAGAACTGATTTGCGCGAAATGCAAACTGCCAGGCACCCCAGCGCTGCTTGAAGAAGGCATGACGGTCACACACAATCTCATCAAGCTATCCGGAACCCGGATGGAGGCGAAAGGCTGGGATGGGAGGTCTTCGGCCGTTTCGGAGGAGGGCGAGAGACTTCTACTTGAGTGCCCAAACTGTTTTCAGCGACACAGCATTCCGGACTCGTTGGCGCTGGAGTGGCTGTAGCCTCTGCGAGTTTGTTGACGGCCCCGTCCAGTTCGGCCAAACAATGTTGCACATCTTCCAACTTCCCTGAGTATTAGTTGACAGGGAGCGCGAACGCGCCCCGGAACACCAGACAGCGGGCAGGCCGCCAAGCGGGACTCGTTGTGGGTGCTGGACATTGGGTCAAGCAACCACGGCGGCCATGCCCCTCCTTTGTCCACGCCCACATCATCCTCGCCAGGCTGCGCACCCTTGGAGTCGAACACATGCAGCGTGGCGAAGAACCCAAGGTTGACGATGCCATCAATGAGATCGCGGCGTTACTGGCCGCGGCGTATACGCGGCGCGCCAGAATCCGGCTTGTTCACACGACGCCCGAGCCGCTCCAGTCAACAGAGGGACTTGCTAATACGGGTGAAACGAGCCGTCATGAACTGACGTTGACGCGTCGGAGAAAGGAGTCAGCGAGATCATGAAGAAACGTGGTGGGCTGCCAGCAATCGGGGATCTGCCGATGATGAACGCTCCACAGTTACAGGCCGTACACCGGGAATTGTTCGGAGCGGAGCATCCGATTGCGAACTGCCAGCACCTGAGGCGGAAGATAGCCTGGCACCTGCAGGCGGCGAAGAATGACGGCCTTCCGGAATCGGTCCGGCAATACGCTATCGCCATAGCCCGCGGAACAGAATTGCGATTGCGTATCTCAGAGAACGCAGCCCGGCGACTGGCTCAGGTCCCGCTGGAGCAGACCGTGACAACGACGGTCATACAGACGCGGGACGCGCGCCTTCCGATGCCGGGGAGCTTGATCGTGAAGAAGTACAAGGCCGAAACCGTCGTGGTGAAGGTCCTCAACGAGGGATTCGAATACGATGGCCGGCGATTCGCCTCGCTCAGTGCGATCGCCGGCGAGATAACCGGCACGCGTTGGAATGGCTTCGCGTTTTTTGGGCTGGAGAAGGAGAGGCGTCGTGCGCGGTGACAAGAGGCCGAAGGAAAACGGCAACGGCTTCAGGACACCGACGGGTGTTCGGTGCGGGATCTACACGCGCAAATCGACGGATGAAGGCCTCGACCAGGCTTTCAACACTCTCGACGCCCAGCGTGAGGCTGCGGAGTCGTTCATCAGCAGCCAGCGCCAGGAAGGGTGGCGGGCGTTGCCACAGAAGTACGACGACGGCGGCTACACCGGAGCCAACATGGAGCGCCCGGCGCTGAAGCGGCTCCTCGCCGATGTCCAAGCCGGTACCGTGAACTGCGTTGTGGTCTACAAGGTGGACCGACTTTCGCGATCGCTGCTCGATTTTGCGCGGATCATGGAGATCCTGGACAAGCACGGCGCGACGTTCGTGTCGGTGACGCAGCAGTTCAATACGACCAGTTCCATGGGCCGCCTGACCCTTAATATCCTGCTCTCATTCGCCCAGTTTGAGCGGGAAATGATCTCCGAGCGCACTCGCGACAAGATGGGGGCGGCGCGCCGCAAAGGCAAATGGGTTGGCGGCGTTCCCGTGATCGGTTATGACGTCGCTCCGAAAGGAGGCGCCCTGGTTGTGAACCCTGAGGAGGCGCGGCGAGTACGGGACATCTTCGCGCTTTACCTTGAGCTTGGATCACTGATCCCGGTGGTGGAGGAACTCGACCGCCGTGGATGGCGGATGAAATCCTGGACGACGCGCGAAGGCCGGCAGGCGGGCGGGAAGCCAATTGCAAAAAACAGCCTCTACAACTTGCTCACGAATATGATCTACGTGGGCAAAGTCGACTACGGCGGCCAGGTCTACGACGGCGAACACGACCGCATTGTTGATGACGAAACCTGGAACGGGGTCCAGAGTGCCCTCAACCGGAATGGCCGTCGCGGCGGCCGCAACATTGGCAACAAGTATGCCGCGCTGCTCAAAGGACTGGTACGGTGTGCTAGCTGCAACGTCGGCATGATTCACACCTACGTCAACAAGAAGGATCGGCTTTATCGCTACTACGTGTGCGTGAAAGCCCACCAGCGGGGCTGGACCCAGTGCGAGACGCGGTCCGTGTCCGCTCCAGCGCTTGAGAACGCGGTAGTAGAGCAACTCCGAGGTATTGGCCAGAATCCCACCATGCTGCTCGGGGTCCTACGACAGCTCGCTGAGCATCGGAACAGAGAATCGGCGGAGACAGAAAGGGAAAAGACGGACATCGAGAAGGAACTCCAGAGCATCGCGCAGGAGATGAAGGAGACCGTCTCGGCGGCCGGCAGCGCCGGTTCCTCGGCCGATATTGCCACCAGCCGCTTAGCCGAACTCCAGGACCGAGTGTCGTACCTAAGCAGCCGATTGACCGACCTTCGCCAGCAGTTGGCTGCCATCGAAGCAGAAGGCGTCGACGCCCAAGGCGTGGAAGCGGCACTCCATGACTTCGATCCGCTTTGGGAGCAGCTGTCTACATGGGAGCAAGAGCGGTTCATCCATACGCTGGTTGAGCACGTCCGCTATGACGGCAAGACCGGGACGGTGACCCTTAGTTTTCGTTCACGGGGAATCAAAGAATTTTGCGGTTGGGCGCCAGCCCTGACCGAGAAGCATGAGCATGCCAAACAGCACCGTTGAGATTCAGTTCCGCTTGCACGCTACAGGACGGCCGCCGGGGAAAACGGGGCCGCTTGATGCGCCAGCTTCCGGAAATGGGCGTCTGCCCCGGGTCACGCAGGTCATGGCGCTGGCTATTCAGTTCCAGGACATGATCCAGCGAGGGGAGGCGCGGGATTACGCCGACCTGGCCCGGCTTGGCTGTCTCACGCGGGAACGGATGAGCCAGATCATGGAGCTGGTCTGGCTCGCACCGGACATTCAGCAAGAAATTCTCTATCTGCCGCCCACTGGCGGCCGGTATCCCATCAGCGAAGCGGCTGTGCGTCGGATCGCCAATTCTCTTTCTTGGCCGGACCAGCGCCGGGAGTGGACAACACTTAAGGCGCATCACAAGGTCGTTTGACCTAGCTCACTGGAGCCTGTTCCGTCCCCCCGCGGCTGGACAAGGCAATGCAAAAATCCTCCGCAAGTTAGAAAATGTCATAGGTGCGGATGATGGAGCTTTCAGATGCCGCGTGGAAGCGTTTTGAGCGAAGGAGCGAACTCGCCGAGCGCAAATACGAGCGAGAGGTCGATTCAGCGCGCGAAACAGACATTGGAGTTGTTGGGATCGATCCCTACGATCCATGGGAGCGCCGCGACATCGTTGACAATGCCACCAAGCAAGCCTGCCTCCGATTCTGGGGCTCTCTCTTTTTCTTTTTTCTCGACGAACTTTCTTCGCAGCAACTGTCCGTCGACGAATTGCGACAACAGGTGAACCAGGCTCTTGTCGTTCTTCGGAAAGAAGTCATGCAGACGAAGTGGCCGAACCCACGGGTCCCAGGCCGCGGCTGCCAGGAGCGGAAAGAACAAGAATTTGATTGTGCCTTGATCGAGTGGCTGGAGGCTCGCAAACAATGGCAGAGGTACGAGGCCCGAATACGTCCCGAGTTGGCAGTCCCGGCGGTGCCCTGCGATTCTGGACAAGAGTCTTCGACTCCATTGATGTACTTCCTGGCTTGGCCGCTCGACGGTTTGTCGGCTGATACTCGGAGAGCGCTCAGGTCCGACTTGCTCCAAATCCATGGATCCCACTTGGACGGAACGATCGGCTACGTTGAGTGTTGCCGCCTAACTTACGATTTGATCGCGGGTAAATTCGATCCGGCTGGGCTCTTGTCGGAGGAGGTCTTACAGCGATCCATCCCGGAGATGGTTGCGGATGCCAGTGACGGCGGCGGCTGGTCGGCTGAGCCAATGGGAAGGACTGAGCCGACGGCGATTTTCAACGTCCGCCTCGGATCGCAGTTCTATCCGCCATGGCGGGTGGAGGCGCTTCTTGAATCGCTCGAAGGGCGGATATCTCACTGGAGTGGCCGCCTGTTGCTGAATCCGAGTTTCTCTCTCGATGGCGGATCGCGACGAGGACGCCGACCGCAGTCCGAGGAGCATAGACGGGTCGCTTCCATGGTTGAGAGTCTTGGCGGCAACTGGCGGAGCGACCCAGAGAAGCTACTACAGCTTGCCGAACGGATGGACTTGGAAGGCGTTCCCCTCGATAAACGATCGCGGATGAAGGGAGTCGAATCTTGGTTGGACAAGCATGAAGGTGATCCGGTCAACTTCATCAAGACCATCAAATACCGCTTGCGGCGAGCGAAGAAGTAATCTTCACGAATTCTTCGAATTCTTCGCCGGGGCCAGTTCGCAAACATTCGCAAACTCAATTCGCCCTCGTTTCTATCGCATACGCCCTCCGACGTTGCAAAACCTTCCCCGAAAATATCGCTCTAGCTATTCTCGCGAAAGAACGTGCGAGAGCGAGACAGAGACGAATTGGCCACGTCCTCCGGAACATCCAAAGGCGCCGGAGCGGACTCGCCATCCTTCCGCTTCTCACAACTCTGCAGTGAGCGACAACTCCTCGTACGGCTTTGCCAGTTAATCAACTTCGGAGAAATCCGTGACATCGAAGTAAGAAATCGGGAACCCCTTCTCGGTTCCGCCTCGCGTCTCCTAGTCGATGTCCGGCTCGATAGTGAAGACTCGCCGCGTCGTGAATCGTCGCTGCCCGATTTCAACCTCTGCCACGAACTCAGAAGTTTGCTTGCGGAGTTTGACCGCCTTGAAAATGGCAAGGTCAGTCGCATTGAGATACGGGCCGGTTTGCCCCGGCGAATCCAGTTCGAAGCGCCTGTGGGGAGCCTGCTGCGATGAGTTTCCGTTTCGACGACTTCATGGCGCGTCGGGCCGCTCGTCAAGCCAATCTGTTAATCGCGACTGCAGGTTTCCGGACAGATGAGCTGGAAGATCTACAACAGGAAATGATCCTTGATTGCTTCCGGCGGTCTCCGAAGTTCGATCCAGCGCGTGGCGATTGGCGAGGCTTCGTTTGTGGTGTGATCAGAAACCAGGCTTGCGTCCTGGTTATGCGCCACCGGAAGCGTGCGCTGGAAGTCCTTGCAGCGGACCTGTTCATAAGAGACCATGGCAGCCCGGAAGAGCCGATGGACGTTCTTGATCGACGCCGTCGTCCAGAACTGGAGGATTCGTTGCATGTCGGCCTTGACGTCCGCGGCGTCGTAGAAGGCTTGCCGCCCCAGCTTCGATCCCTTGCTGTCTTGCTTGCCCAAATGCCGGTCAAGGAGGTCTGCAAGCGCACCGGCAAATCACGGTCGCGTGTCTACCAAATGACTCGTCAGATCAGAGAAGCGTTCGTCCGCGCCGGATTTCATACCAACCGCCGCGAAGCAGCGTGAGCCCGGATGAGCGCTGATTAGGGCAACACCGTGCGGAATCATGAGCGAATCGCCGCTGATTTCCTCCGCGGTGTCTTTGGCGGCCAGCAGACCGGCTTTATCGCTCTCTTCAACAAGCCCAGCAAGCACTCGACATTCCTGCGCCTCGGCAACGAAAGTTGGTACGCCGAGGCCGCAAGGATTGCGATGCTCGCGCGGGAAAAGGAGAATGTTTACTTCGCCATCGGCGTGCAGGGTCAACAACCCCATCGGGGCCGCGGAAAGCAGGCGGGGGTCATCGCACTGCCTGGACTTTGGGCTGACATCGATGTGCTAGGGCCAAATCACGCCGCCACGAATCTGCCCCCGACCCTGGAGGATGCCTGGAGTATTGTCCGGACGATACCGTTCAAGCCCACCGTCGCAGTCTATTCCGGTGGTGGTATTCAGCTCCATTGGCTGTTTCGAGAGCCGATGGAAACGGTCACGGAGAAGGATAGATCCACCGCGAAGCGGCTTTCAAAAGGCTTTCAGGAGCTCTTGGTAAGAATCGCCGCACTCAGTGGCTGGAGTATCGACAATACCGCCGACCTCTGTCGCCTCTTGCGCGTTCCCGGCACGTACAACCGCAAACAGGAAACGTCGGCTCTGGTCCAATATGAAGTGATTGATGGCGGCCAACGCTACAACCCGTTAGAGTTCGAGGAACTTGTCGAGCTGGAGGCCGACCCGGAGCTCAAGGCTCACATCCAGGGCGCGGCGCCCGAAAGCCCGAGTGCGGAGTTTCTCCGTGTACTGGCGGGCTGCCCCTGGATGCAACACTGCAAAGACGACGCCGTCAGGCTACAGGAACCTGAGTGGTATCGCATGCTCTCCATCGTGGCGCGGTGCCGAGACGGCAACCAGATCGCCCATGATATGAGCAAGCCGTATCCGAAGTACACCGCCGCAGAGACCGAGGAGAAACTGCGCCAGGCTAGGGGCGCGGCGGGGCCATCCACCTGCGCGTTCATCGAAAACGAGTTGGGCCAAGGAGAATACTGCAGTCGATGCAAGCACCGCGGCAAAATCAGGAGCCCGATCGTGCTGGGGGTGCCCAAGCGCGCGAGACCAACCGTCGACAACAAATCTGGAGCACAGCGGCATACCGCTGATGGCCTTCGGTTGCCGAATATCCAGACCACGGATCGGCAATTACGTGATATCAGTCGCGACGCGCTTGGCGCATTGAGGCTGTTCAATAATCCGCCCTCCTTGTTCGCGCGGGCTGGCAAGTCGGTGTGTGTCACCGAGGAGGAAACCGGACGGCATGTCATCACCGAGGTGTCCGACCGGATTCTCCGGAACCGGCTCACCAGGTCCGCAGATTTCTACGAAGTCGGACACAAGAACGTCCGGAATTGCGCGCCGCCCATGGACGTAGTCAGGGACATCTTGGCGATGCCGCCAGTCGAGTGGGAATTCCCGCCGCTGCAGGGCACTATCGAGTCGCCAGCTCTCCGCGAAGATGGAACGCTGATTACCTCGCCGGGGTACGATGAGGCGAGTAGACTGTACTACGCGCCCGACCCGGCGTTGAACCTTCCCGAGATCCCGGAGCAGCCGACCACGGATCACATTGAAGTGGCGATCGAACTGGTCATGGACATAATTCGGGAGTTCCCTTTTGTGGATGTAGCCAGCCGCGCAAATGCGGTCGCCTCGATGCTGACGCCGGTTTGCCGACCTGCCATCAAGGGCCCCACGCCTCTGGTACTCTTTGATGCGACTGCTCAGGGCACGGGGAAGACTCTCCTTTCCGAAGTCGTATCACTAATCGTAAGCGGCCGCGAGGGCCCACTATTCTCCGCCCCACGGGAAGCGGAAGAATGGCGCAAACAATTGACTTCGGTCCTGCGTGAGGGATCAGCCATCGTCATTCTCGACAACGTGAAGTATCGTCTTGATTCCGCTGACCTCTGTAAGGCGCTTACGGAGACGATCCACGGCGATCGTATTCTCGGCCAATCACAGATCATCAACTTGCCGGTCCGGTGCACTTGGATCGCCACTGGCAACAATATCCAACTGGGTGGCGACATGCCGCGGCGATGCTATTGGGTGCGGATGGACGCCAAGTGCCCAAGACCGTTTGAACGGACTGGGTTCCAGCATAAGCGGCTAAAGCAATACACGCTCGCTCATCGGGGCGAACTTCTCGCCGCGCTGCTGACACTAGCCCGTGCTTGGTTTGTCGCCGGTCGCCCACAACCGGATGTGATACCCGTAGGCAGTTTTGAAGACTGGACAACGATCATCGGCGGCATATTGCAGCACGCTGGTGTTGAAGGTTTTCTGGCGAACTCCTCTCAGCTATATCAGCTGGCCGATGCCGAATCGATTCAGTGGGAGGCCTTTCTCAAGACCCTCGATGGCGTGTTTTATAGCGAGTCCTTTATCGTGGCCCAAGTCTGGGAACAAATTAACGAAAAAACGTACAACGTGGATACGCGCAAGACTGTGCCAACACAGCACGCCGACGAGTTGCGTGCCGCGCTTCCGGACTTCATTGGACAGATGATGGATCGCGAGGGCTTCTTCAAACAACGGCTTGGCTTCGCTTTCGGTGAGCGCGTCGGACGTCGCTACGGCGATGCACAATTTCGGATCGAGCGCGACGGTGAGGATTCACACGGCAAGGTCGCTCGCTGGAAAGTGATCACGAACAACTGAATTCGCGTTCCCCGGACACGCTGCGTTTGGATATTCCATGCGCTATTGCTCCAGTGGGGCGTTCGCCAACCGCGAGCCACGACTACTACATGCCGAGCAAGTCGACGCACGCTGCAGGATTGCCGTCTGGAACGAGTCGAATGGCCGCCTTTGCCTCGAGCCGCCAGCTCCAAAGGCCGAACTCCCTTGACATACCAAGCGTGAGTGATCCGAGGCGAATCGACGGCCATCGTATTCGAACCATCGTTAAGGACCTTCACTACGAAGGTCTGAGCCTTGTACTTCTTCACGATCAAGCTCCCCGGCATTGGTAGGCGCGCATCTCCGACGCGCCAACGTCAGTTCATGGCGGCTCGTTTCACCCGTATTCGCAAGTCCCTTTGTTGACGGGGTCGTGCGAACAGGTCGGAGCCTGGCGCGCCGGCGATACGCCGCTGCCAGCAATGCCGCGATCTGGTCGATCGCATCCTCGGGTTACTCACCGCATTGCATGTGTTCGCCGCCAAGGGCACACAGCATGGCGAAGGAGATGTGGCTGCGGACAAGGAGGGTATGGTCGGCCGTGGTTGTTTGACCCAAGGTCCAGTACCACAACGAGTTCCGCTTGGCGGCCTGCCCGCTGTCTGGTGTTCTAAGGCGCGTTTGCGCCCCCTGTCAATTAATCCTCGGGCGAAGTTGGAAATGTGCGGTTGCGGACGGCCATGGTTCACAGCCTAACTGAGAAGCCCAAGTTGGGCATCTTGAACGGTGAGGTCTTGCACCTTGTCCGCACTCGCTAGCGGGTTGGAAATAGCGTCCAAAATCGGGCGAATGTTCGGACGATCGGCAGAGCGGCTCTTCAGCAAGCGTCGTGCGCCGTGCGCTAGTAGCTCCTCGTTGCCGGTCGCCGATTCTGGTGCGCCTTCATACACCGCCGCGAAAAGGGGCAAACCTAACTTCAAGCAGTCACGGCCCGCCTGGATACTGCCGCCCGTGGCTCGCGCCTCAATTAGCACCATGGCACGAGACAGCCCGCAAATGGTGCGATTTCGCCGCATAGCCTGATTGACGCTCCATGGCAGGTTGGGACCAAATTCGCTGACCACGAGCGTTCGGCGTTCATCCCATTCATCCCGAATTTCCTTCTTCACTCGAAAGCGGAGAATGCCTTCGGCGAGGACTACCGTGGTTGTTCCCCCGGATACAAGCGCGGCGCGATGCGCACTCATGTCGACTCCGGAGGCAAAACCTGAGACGATGTTAATGTCCTCGCGAGCGAGAAGTTCTGCCGAGTCCCACGCCGTCGCCAAGCCCGTTTCGCTTGCCTCCCGCGAGCCGCAAAATCCGACCGATGTTTTCCCGAGGAGTTCCCAGTCGCCCGTGCAAAGCAATACGACGGGAGACTCGTCTCCGAGCGTCCGCCGCAAAGCCTGCGGATAGCCCGGATCAACGACAGAGAGGATGTGTACGTGCTTCTTCTCCAGTTTTTCCCATTGGCGCTTCACCCTTTCACGGCTCGCCGGCAGTGCGGCCACCTGAGATTCCGTGAGCGCTTCACGAAGCAAGTGATTGTCGAGCAAGGGGCTTTCAGGTACGCCTTGCCATTTTTTCAACAGTTTCCGAATACGGCCAGGGCCAACGCCGGGCGCGTCAAGCAGCGTCATCAGATCAAATGCATGAGCCGCCATAATTACATTCTCCCACTCACGTTGTCGTCGTTTCGGCAGGTCTTCTCGCAGGCGAGGCCAAAGACCTTCCGCGCGCCGGCTTTCAAGAGCAGCAAAGCGCAGTAATTCATGCTGATACCGGACTGGTAGAGATCATCAATAAGTAATACTCGCTTCCCGTCAAAAACGTTCTTGGTAGCCTTGATCGTTCCAAGCAGTGTATCTAATTTCTTCGCGAGCCGAACATTTTTGATCGAAGTGCGCGACTTGACGGTCCGCAAGTCCTCAGTCAGATCCTCCCGCTTCCACTTCTCGGCGATTCGTCCAGCCAGATGGCGGGGAAGGTTGTAGCTCTTTGCGGGGTCTGACGGCGGCATGGCTACAACACAGTCGGCGGATTCGTAACAGGACATTTCATTCAAGAATGCAAGGCAATGTTCAACGAGCTGATCAGCCGCAGCGCTTGTTTGCTTCGTGGCGGCCTGACTGCCATACGGTTTCGCTTGCGAGCGGAGGGCTCCAATTTTCGTTTGGGGCCGGTTCGGGTCGCCGCCCTTCCGTTCATAGTCTAGTGCAAAGGACAGAGCGAGGAAGTCCTTCATTGCGACATATCTTCCGACGGTATCTACCCACTGGTTTACCTCGATCGGTGGCTCCTTGTCAGGGCCGATTCCCCGGAGAAAGAGGCAGAGTTTCCGGTTGCCGCCTGGTGCTGATGGGCATGAACGTCGCACATGCTAAAGTACGCGTTTTGATACGTGTTCGGAAACGGGAGGATCAAGCACCAATCGTTCTCAGGACTGTCTGGTTTGTAGAGCGTCTTCGCCCATTCAGTTCTCAACTGGCGTCGCCCGACATCCATGTTGCGAACGTCGTCTTCCGCGAATTCGTCCTGAATTGGCGGAAGATCGAACGTAATGATCGGCATGGTCAACTCCGATGCACCCTCTCGGCTCCGGATCTCCGGAAGCGGCCGGTGCATGCGTTCCTCGATCAAGGATCTCACCTTTGGAGCGATCTCACTTTTCGCGTTTCGCTCAACTCGCCCAGAGACCACAGTCGGCCGCGACAAACTCGGCGGAAAATGGCCGCGCATCGTGCGGCCACCCGCCCATGCCGAGCATCACTAACCAGATGCTCCCGCGCTCGATAATCGTACCCTGCCTGAGAGGGTTCCTCCCTTTCATAGTTCCGTCGTTCGCTGGCGGAGGACTCTAACGGATTCTGGTCGCTATCCCCGCAGCCGATGACATTCAAAACAAAGATCGTGCGGGGATAGCGGGGATAGTTCCGTTGCTAACGCGCGGCGCGGGGGGTCGTTTTGGCGGAGCGCGCGTCAGCGCGCACACATGTGTTGGGAAATGGAAATGGGCGGAGGCTATACCCGCTTTCTCCGCCAACCGTTTCTTCAAGCCGTTAGACTGCGGGGATAGGGCTGGTCATTCCTGCGACAGGCATTTGGTGGGTTGGGTCGGCACGCTCACTACACCGGCACTCGCTGGGGATTTTGGGACTGTGCACACTTTGGTTACGTGCTGGGTATTGATATCCAGAGATGATCCGGTTGAACTCGGGAACCTGCGGACCAAGTGCGATCGGTGTCACCAGACTAACGCCATGCGGGAGTGTGTGCAGGGGGACCGGTAGGGGGTACCTCATTTCCTCGGGCCTCTCGCCTTCCGTGACCATGGCGCAGGCACGTGTGAAAATCCGCGAAATTCGAAATGAAATTTGCAGAATGGGGCGGCCAGGAATCGGTTCCCCGGTGCCCGCGCCGCTTCAAGGATAGGTCGTAAACCAATTGAAAAGGAGTCTAGCATGAGAGGTCGAAAACCCAAGCCGACCGCGGTGCAGATTTCTGAGGGTGATCCTCGGCGGCTCGGCGCCCAGAAGCTCGAACAAAAACTCCAGGCGGAAGCTAAAGGGTCTCGCGGGTTACCGAGGTGCCCCGCTTATTTGCAAGGCAAAGCTCGTAAAGCCTGGAAGGTTTGGAGCGAGGAGTTGGAGCGAATGAACCTCGATTGCCGCCCGGACGCCCAGATGCTTGAAGGTGCCTGCGTTGCGTACGAGGCAGCGGTGGAATGTTACGAGACCATCCAGAAGCAGGGGCGGTTGGTCGCGAAGCGCATTCTGGACCCACAGACAAACACTTTGGTGGTGGCCAACGTCAAGCCTAACCCGGCCGTGGCGCAAATGAACGCGGCATGGACGTTGCTCAAGATGTTCTGCAGCGAATTTGGTTTGAGCCCCGTTTCCCGCACACGGCTCGCCATCGAGAAACCAGCCGACGGCGATGACGAGCTCTTAGAAATTCTGTCCAAGCCTCGCGAACGGAAACAACAGCAGCAGGGGGAGGTGATCCAATGAACCAGTCCGAACACAACTTCGCACTCGAATGGTGGCCGATCGATCGACCACGGGATTATCCAAAGAATGCCCGGAAGTGGAGCACGCAAGCCGTCGACAAAGTGGCGGCCTCGATCAAGGAGTATGGCTGGAAGCAACCACTCGTTTGCGACTCCGAAGATGTCATCGTCATCGGCCATTTGCGCCGCGCGGCCGAGCGAAAGGCGGGGATGACAGAGTGCCCGGTCCACGTAGCGCACGATCTCACGCCAGAGCAGGTCCGTGGTCTGAGACTGATGGACAACCGCAGCCACGAGGAGTCCGCGTGGGACTTCGACCTACTAGGGCCGGAGTTGATCGACCTCGATCGCTTGGGCTTCGGCCTCGATCTGACGGGCTTCGATGAGCAGGAACTGGCCAGCGCCATGATGCAGAAGACGGACGGTTTGACCGACCCCGACGAATGCCCGCCGGTTCCCGAGGCTCCCGTGTCAATGCCGGGCGACCTGTGGTTGCTGGGTCCGCACCGCCTGCTTTGTGGAAGTTGCTTAGACGAAGCTACCGTGGCCCGCGTGCTCGATGGGGGTAAGCCCACGCTGCTGATCACCGATCCGCCGTACGGTGTGCAATTGGACATGGAGTGGCGCGATCGGGCCGGGTTAAATGGCTGTGGACCTGCTGAGCCGAGCTACATGAAACAGAGGATCGAGGGCCACACGACCACCTCGATCTCGGGAGACACGATTGCCGACTGGTCGCCAGCGTTCGCGCTGGTCCCCAGTCTCGCGATCGCGTATGTCTGGCACGCCACCTCGCACATGATCGAAGTGGCGCAGGGACTGCGGTCGATTGGGTTCGAACTTCGCCAGCAGATCATCTGGGAAAAAACAGTGGCCGCGATTTCTCGCCAAGCCTATCACTGGAAGCATGAGCCTTGCTGGTACGCTGTGCGGAAGGGACAGACGGCCAAATGGATTGGTACTAAAGATCAGACGACGATCTGGGAAGCCGCCAGCCCGAAACAGATATCGAGTGGCTCGAAGGAAGAGAAGTTCGACCATCCAACGCAAAAGCCGATCGCGCTCATGGAGCGGCCGATTAAGAATCATGACGGTGCGGTCTATGAGCCGTTCGGCGGCTCGGGCACCACGCTGATGGCTAGCGAGACCCTCGGCAGGAACTGCTACTGCATCGAAATCGAGCCGCGCTTCGTTGACGTGATCGTGACCCGCTGGCAGAACTTTACGGGCCGTGCCGCGATACTCGACGGCTGCCAACAGACGTTTGAGCAAGTGGAGCTCGAACGGCGACCAGCGGGCGAAGACACCGCCGAGTTATCCAGCGAAGAATTGGCCGCGCGCGGCGAATAGATGTGCCTTACTCCCAAGCTCAAGCTGATGCCGCGTGCAACTTCTTCGAGCACATTCTCAAGCACACGGCGGACGAATGGTACGGAAAACCGTTTCTGCTCGTTCCGTGGCAAGAAGAAGCCCTTAGTACGATCTTCGGCCAATTAGACGAGGCCGGGAACCGCATCATCGAAATGGCGTACTTAGAGGTTCCGAAAAAGGCCGGAAAGTCGGAGATGGCAGCAGGCCTTGCCCTGTTCGTTCTTCTGACCACCAACACTCCCGGGTGCCAGGTTTACGGTGCGGCCGCGGCTACCCGCCAGGCACTGAACGTCTTCCGCGCGGCATGTAAAATGGTGGACCAATCGCCCATCCTTAGCAAGAGGCTCCGCGTACTGCGCGGCACGCATCGAATTATCAAACGCTCGGACCCGGAATCCTTCTATGCCGCGGTCGCAGCCGATGGAGATTTCGGAGACGGCGTAAATCCCGCCGTTGTGATCGCCGACGAGATCCATCGTTGGAAGACGCGAAAGCAGCTCGACAACTGGGACGTGCTCTCGAACGGCGGCATCACGCGCCGGCAGACGCTTACGATTGCGATCACCACGGCGGGAGTGCAGAACGAATCTCCGCTGGCCTGGCGGCTGCACGAGAAGGCCCGCAAGATCGAAGCGGGTATTGTTTCCGATGCGAAGTTCTACGGCCGCATATACGGTGCCGCCAAGGAAGATGACCCCGCCGATCCGGCGACCTGGATCAAGGCCAATCCTTCCCTCAAGCAAAACGGCGGCTTCCTCGATATCGAAAAGATTCGGGAGAAATTCGTCTCGCATGAGGCCGAGGGCGACCTGACTTCGTTCAAGAGGTACTACCTCAATATGTGGGACCAGAAAGAAAGCCGCGCGATCGACATGGTCAAATGGGACGCGTCCGCGGGTGACTGGCATGCCTCGGGACTGCTTGCGAAATCACCCGGGGACAAGGTGCGCTCGTTGCCTCATACGCTGCTGGCGCGCTTCCAGGGGCGGCGCTGCTGGGCCGGTGTAGACCTGTCGATGACCACGGACCTTTCCGCTGTCTCGCTTGTGTTCCCCTGCGAGGACGATGGCTATGACGTGCTGGTGTTCTTCTGGATGCCAGAACAGGCCGTGCGCCAGCGTGAACGGCGCGACGGCATGCCGTACCAGCGCTGGGCTGAGCAGGGATTTATCGAGCTTTCGTCCGGGGACGTGATCGACTACCGCGACATTACGGCACGGCTGGAGTGGGCATCCGATTTGTTTGACCTGGAAGAGATCTGCTTCGACCCATGGAACTCACGCCAGATCTCGGTCCCGATGACGGAGCACGGTTACGCCTGTGTCGAGATTCGGCAGGGCGTCGCCACGCTATCGGAGCCATCCAAGAAGTTGCTTGAACTGGTTGCCGCTGGGAAACTCCACCATGGCGGACATCCCGTGCTACGCTGGAACGCGAGTTGCCTCTCGACGAAGGAGAACAACGATAACTTGATGTTCACAAAGCCGGAGCGGTCGAAAAGTTCATCGCGCATCGATGGAATCGCAGCAACGGTCAACGCGCTGGCGCGCGCGATCGTGAGGACGCCGCGGCAGATGAGCATTTATAGCACTCGCGGCATCTTGACACTTTGATGTTGGATATAGAACGTTGCCGCCGCGAGATCGCGATCAACGAGTTTCGAGTAGCGCCTGATCCAGCGTTATGTGGTGCACCACATAAGGAATAAATGCGCTCGCCGTCCTCGCGCTTGGCGGATTCCACAGTGAACCCACATTCAGGCCTATACCCTGCGGTCACTTCTTCATGTAGCTGGGCTCGGCCGGCTTCTGGATGGATCTTTATCCGGATGTCGAGGAACTTTGCCGGGCGCTATCGGACTGGCGGGCCGAGTTGAGAACTCTGGAACGCGAACCGCGATGAGGCATCACGTGCTGCGGGTATTCGTGCCCCGTGTTCGGGTTTAGCCTCCGCCTGATCGCCACGTCTGTAAGCCTGCAGAACCGGGCGTTGCTCGCCGAAATCTGCAAGGAGATGGCGGAGTTGGAGAACCGGATATTCGAGGATCAACGTTACGTATGTCCGCGCGGGAGAGTGTCACCTCCGTGAAGGGATGTCACCGAAAGCATCAGGCTGCTAGCGGCGGGCTTTCACAAAGCAGAATCGCCGCCGGATGGTTGAACCCGGCGGCGGCTTGGGTGGGCTAGGCGGGCTGTTTTTACTTGGCGATCTTGTAGTATGCGGAGCACATTATTATGCGGAGTCGGCGGCGACGATCATCGGTTCGCCGCCGAAACACGTGGTTGGCGCCTTACATAATTACCCGGCTTTCCCGACCTCTTTGAACATTGCCATCAGCTTGTCGGGCACGTTGAACTTTCCCCGTTTGAGGGTCGGCGGGATTCCCATGGCGAGAGCATCCAGCTTCTCGGTCGGATCGGCGCGGAGGTAGATCTCCG
>JAIQFK010000027.1 GCA_020073305.1 Terriglobia bacterium | reverse complement strand
TTGAACCAGTCCCTACCGTCACGGCCGCGCGTGCCCCACCGGTCATCGCGCCCACCCCAGTAGCCATCGGTGCTCGCCGGGCGCGTCGCGTCGGTTGGAGTGTTGCCCTCCAGCTCCGCCCAATCATCATCGGAGAACGAGTCGATACCGCAGATGGCTGCGGCCGCGCGGCAGAGCACCGCGAGGTCGAGTGGTTCGTTCCGAATCGACTTGTCCGGCACCCACTCAACCTTGCCGCTCGACCGAACGATCCGCGACTCGGAGCAGAGACCGCGATAGAAGTCCTGATCCTTGTACGCGTAGTGTTGGTAACCGGGCGGGTACGTGCCATCGTCGGGCAGCACGATCCGCAGCCAGTCGTAGAACTCCTGCTTCGCCCAGTGCGTGCCGATGTGCCAGATCCGGACGTTCTGCCGCTTGCGCGCCGCGTCCGTCGCCGACACCCGCGCGATCAGTTTCAGAAAATCTGGTGTTCCTTTGGTCGCCACCACCGTACGCGGCGCAGAAATCCTGTCGCCTGCCGGGCCGTGAGCCGGTTGCGGATGGCGCGAGGCGAACTCGTACACCATCTGCGGCCGGAATCCCGTGTCGATCGTCATGGCCATGATGGGCATGGTCCCGCCCAACTCGCGCGGCCAGTCCGTCGCCAGCAATACTTCCAACTCCTGCCATACTTCTGGCGAAGACGTTTTGAGCGCCTGCCCCGCCTGATCGGGCACCTGGATCACCCGGTAATCCACCGACCAGGATTCCTTTCCTCGCCCATAGGCCTTGATCTCCACCTCGAGCCGGTCGTCCTGCACGTCAACGCCAGCCACCAGCAGCGATCCCTTCGCCGGCACGATTCCGAGATCGTAATCCTCGCGCCGCAGATAAACCTTTTCCCAGTCAGGCGCCGACCCGCGTTCCGTCCAGAGTTCCGCCAGCACGGTGTTCAAGAAAGCCTTGAGCGTCTCTGTCGAGAGCTTGGCGACCAGGAACTCCGCGGCGATCGTCCCCCAGGAACGCTTCGGAGAGATCATCTGCGACACGCGGAACCCAGGGATCGGCGACCCAGGATTCTGCGGACGGTACTCGCCGCGCTCCACCATCCACGACTTTTGGTTGTGCGGGATGAGCTCCCGGCACTTCTCGCAGCAGTAGGCGGCCTTCTGCGGCTCGCCTTCCGGCCACACCAGCCCGCCGTCAGTGCCGTCGCTGAACACCAGGATCTGAAAGTGATTGCAGAGCGGGCACGGCACGAAGTACTCGCGCTGGTCGCTCGCATTCCACGCGGCTTGAATCCTGCTCTCCCCATCGATGGTCGGCGTCGAGCACATGATGACTTTCTTGTTGTGCTCGAACTCTCCGGTGCGCTGCATCGCGAGCGACACCGGATCTCCCTCCGATCCTGCGCTCAATGGATATCTGTCCACCTCGTCCAGCAGAAGATACCGGATCGGACGCATGGCCAGGCCCGACGGCGAGATAGCGCCGGTGAAGGTGATGTGCCCGGACCCGTTGGCAAACACCTTGTGCATCGCCGTGTTGTTCGAATCGCGCGACTTCACGGCGGCGAGCTTTCCCCGGAGTGCTGGCGAGTGCCGGAACAGCGGCGCGACGCGATCCTTGGAGAGCGCTTTGGCATCTTCCGATCGCGGTTCCACCGCCAGCGTCGGCCCCGGATCTACGTCCGCGATGTAGCCCAGGAAGTTCACCATCACCGAGGTCTTCAACATCTGCGCGGCGGACATCAACACCACTTGCTTGCACGGATGCGACGGGCTGAGTACATCCATCGGTTCACGTTGGTACGGTCGCGTGTGCCACTGGCCCCGTTCCGCCGATCCCGATGCGGTGAGCACCACGTTCTCGTCGGCCCACTGCGAGACGGAGATGTCCCGTGGTGGCAGCAACGCCTCCGCGCCGACCTGGTACATCGAGAATGGTGTGGTCATCAGTAACCGGCGTCCGAGATGGCTTTCGACATCTTTCGGCGGAGTGCGTTCGTTTCGCCCGCGAGGATCCGGTGAATCTCCGCTTCCGTTTTCGCGGCGGCTACCAACGGCGCCGCCCGATCCGCGAAGGCCGCGAGCGCATCACCGACAATCGCCGACCAGTGCGCCGCATACTCCCCGGCCTTGGTAGCCTGGATCAGTTTTCCCGCGCGCTCCTCATACTCCAACTGCGCCGTCTTCGCCTTGAACGTCTCGCTCACGGCGCGGGCCCGCAGGTACGCGGTAACGGGATCTCCCGATGCGGCAGGCGACTCGTGCACCGGTGGAAGAGCGCTCTGCGCCCTGTTAATCGTCTGGCCCGCGAACGTGTTCTTCTCCCAGTCCTGGTTGGCGCGCTCGGGATCGATGGTCCCGTCCGGGAGCGTTGAGATTCGTTTGCTGGCAATCGCCTTCTGGACGGCGGTCAGGCTGCATCCGCGCATCCGGGCATAAGCCCTAAGCGAAATGCCCATCATTCTGTTCCTGAAGAATTCACTTGCTTTCCGGTTCAACCGGAGTGATGAATCGTGCTGCGCGGAGACGCGCAAGCCATTGAACAGAAAGGATTAGGACCCATGAAGAACAACCAAGCTACAGAAACCACCCAAGCCGCCGCCGTTGCGGAACAGGGCGCGCACGTCGCGCCGGAGAAGGCCCCCTCGAAGAAGGGTGCCAGCCAGAAGAAGGGCGCGCCCAAGGGCCAGAAAACTGCCAAGGGTGCCAAAGCCAAGGCCGCGCCGAAAAAGGCATCCAAGAAAGCCGCCAAGCCCGCCCGCAAGAAGGAATCCAGCGGGCCGCGCGCCGAGAGCAAGGGCGCGAAAATCATCGACATGATCGGACGGGCCAAGGGCGCGACCCTCGCCGAGATCATGAAGGCAACCGACTGGCAGGCCCACAGCGTCAGGGGTTTCATCTCCACCGCCGCCAAGAAGCACAACATCAACATCGAATCCTCGAAGAACGAAGCCGGCGACCGCGTCTACTCGTTATGTGGTGCACCACATAACTTGTAGTATGCGGAGCACATTATTATGCGGAGTCGGCGGCGACGATCATCGGTTCGCCGCCGAAACACGTGGTTGGCGCCTTACATAATTACCCGGCTTTCCCGACCTCTTTGAACATTGCCATCAGCTTGTCGGGCACGTTGAACTTTCCCCGTTTGAGGGTCGGCGGGATTCCCATGGCGAGAGCATCCAGCTTCTCGGTCGGATCGGCGCGGAGGTAGATCTCCGTGCTCTGGATGCTCGCGTGTCCCAACCATAGGGACACTTTCCTGATGTCAGCTGTGGCCTGCAGGATGTGCATCGCACAGGTGTGGCGAAGCACGTGGGGCGTCACCCGTTTCTTCGTGATCGACGGCTGCTTTTGTCTCGCGGTACCAACGTGCTTATCAAGGATGTACTCAAACCCGGCGCGAGTCATGGCTCGCCCGCCAGCGTTGTGGAACATTTCCTCGGCACCGCGGGCCTGCCGCACCTTGAGCCAGGCGTGCAGGGCAGCAGTGGTTTCCTTCCACAACGGCAGAACACGTTCTCGCCGCCCCTTACCCATTACCCGGATGGATGGCGGAGTTTGGCTATCGAGTTGATCCAGTCGAAGCGAAACAAGCTCGGCTACCCGGAGCCCGCATGCGTAGGCCATGTGCAACATGGCGCGGTCGCGCAGGCCCAAGGCTGTCGAGGCATCAGGTGCATCAAGCAGAGCTTGGGTTTCTTCCCTGTTCAGATACGCGACCAAGCCCTCGTCGGTTTTCTTCAGCGGAATGCCGTGGATCTGCCGCGACTGCTCGATACTGTGAGGCTCACGATATTCGAGGTAACGAAAAAACGACTTGATTGCCGCCAAACGGGCATTGCGGCTTCGCGCCGTATTGCCGCGTCCGTTTTGGATATGTGTCAAAAACGCAAGCACGAGAGGGGCATCGATCTGAGCGAGATTGATTTGCGAAGGCGTTACGCTCAGACGCTCGGCCGCGAACCTCAACAGCAGCATCAGGCTGTAGGCGTAAGTCTCGCAAGTATGTGCGCTCGCCGCGCGATCTCTTGGCAGGTACTCGCGCAGAAAGTTGCTGAGATGGCTCGCCAGGGTGGTCATGCGTCACCTCCCTGGTGCATTGCTTCGCCTGCTTTGGCGATGTCACTCATGAGGATGGGGGTCGCTTCGAGGTACCAGTAGGTGCAAGTGACGTTCGTATGGCCGAGGTAGGTGCTAAGTGCGATCATGTGTTGCGCAACTGCCTGCCGATTATGCTGGCATTGCTCCAGCGAGCGCACCGCGAAAGTGTGGCGTAGGTCATGCATGCGCGCACCGGTGCCTGAGAACCTCGGCCGCAGACCGGCACGCACCATTAACCGCCGGAACGTGTCCCGGATGGCATGGTACATGAGGGCTTGCCCGTTGCGGGACACGAATACGGCCTCGGTAAAGACTGGCCGCCGAGCGCGCTCGCTCAGGTGCTGGTCCAGCGCCGCCTGGGCGGTCTCATGCAGCGGGAGAAGGCGACTTTTGCCATGCTTGGATTTGCGGATGATGAGACCATCGTCCCCGACATCGGAGCATTGCAGCGACAGTGCCTCGGAAATGCGCAAGCCCGTTGAAGCCAGTAGCCCCAACAAGGTGGTGAGTGTTGCAGGCGCAATGAAGCCTTTCGCCGGCATCTGGCCGGCACTGCGCATCATGCGGTCGATGTCGTCGGCGGTGTAGATGTAGGGCGATCTCCTGGCTATCTTGGCGTGGCCCACGCAATCTCGCGGAGGTACTTCGTGGCGTGGATTCTCGGCGTGCATGGCGAGCGCGAAGCGTCGTACCCGCGCCACCAGCGTCCAGCGCCGCTGCGCTGAAGGTGTTTGCGCCGCCGACCAAGCCAGCACACGTTCAACACGGACGAACTCATCGGCGTAAGCCATTGCGTAAGCGGCAAACAGCTTGAGCGAGCAGGATTGATCGCCAAACTTGTATCCAAGGGTTCGTTGCAGAGTAATGTAGCGTTCTACGTCCTGGCTCAACATGACGCACCTCCGGGCCAGGGCTGGGCAATCTGTTTGAGTGACGGGACATCGACCTTCGCGTACTGTGCCGTCGTGTCTATGGACCGATGCCGTAAAACGGCGCCAATGGCCGCCAACGGCGTTCCGGATCGTAACAAGGTCGTGGCCGCCGAGTGTCGAAGCATATGAGCTCCGCGCGAGGGCGCATCATCGATGCCCGCGCGGACCAAGGCCCGACGGACGATCGTGGAAATCCCGGTTGACGACTCGACAAACGGTCCGCACGGCGCCAGTGAACGCAGGAAGATTTTGGCGATAGGAACATCAGGCCGCACCTCGGTCAGATACTTCAGTAGTGCATCGCCGGCGTCCTGCGGCAAAGGGAGTTTCGATTCTCGGCGCCCCTTGCCGCAAACGCGTAGGCTGCCCTGCTGCCAGTCGATGTCGTCGATGCGCAGCCTCATAATGTCTCCCGCTCGCAGGCCAAGACGCGCCAGGAGCAGCAAGATGGCACGATCGCGAATGCCGGTCGGCGTCGTCGTATCGCACGAGTTGATTAAAGCCTCTACTTTGGCGGCGGGCAGATACTTGGGAAGATTCGAATGCTTCCAGTGGGCCACCGTTGGCACCGCCTGATCCAACGATGGTGAGCACAGTCCCTGCGTGGCCAGATAGCGCAAATAGGAGCGCAGGGCTGTCACGATGTTCTTCGTATTGGCCGTGCTGCGGCGCTGGGACTCCGACAAGATTATGCTGCGGACTCCGGCCGCATCGTATGCGCGAGGGTCTGGCCCGAGCAAAGACAGAAGCTGGTTCATAAGCTTGCGGCGCGCGTTGATGGTATGCTCCGACAAGCCTCGATGCTCCTTAAGCCAATCCAGATAGGCTTGGACGCGGCCATCGCCGGTCGAACGCGCGACACGGTTGACGACCTGGGATTCTTCAAGGAAGCGAACGAATTTCCGAATCATGCCGACAAAAGCCGCGCTCAAAGTGTCTGATGCTCTGTCCCCAGGGCACCGGCATTGATGCCGTGCAAACCGATCGATGACGCCGTCGTCGATGTGTGCGACGCCGACATCCGACTGATTGAGCCAATAGCAAAAATGCCTGGCGCTATGCCCCAGGTGATGAATCGTGCCCGCCTGATATCCACGGGAGACGAGATGATTGATATAAGACTGAACCAATGGCTGCAACGCGCCAGGGTTGAGGGCCCACCGCTGCTGCGCCACTGCGAACGTTGAAGTAGACATGAGAATTCTCCAGGGAGAATTCTCGCAGTGTCATGGTTATGTAAAGCGCCAACCGCGTGTTTCGGCGGCGAACCGATGATCGTCGCCGCCGACTCCGCATAATAATGTGCTCCGCATACTACAAGATCGCCAAGTAGGAGCCTCTCCTCGCTTCCCAAGCCGCCGCCGGGTTCAACGATCCGGCGGCGGTTTTCGTTCATGCTTCTCGTGCGGATCGCGCTCCGCGAGGTCGTGAACTTCGTGAGTCAGCTTGCCCAGCGCTTCCAGCACCTGATCTTCGTGCAACCGGCACTCGCCCGCGCGCACATAGATGTTGCAGATCCTGGTGACCATTCGGGTCTCCAGTTCCGCAGCTTCCTTTCGAACCTCCGCGAGGAGCACCCGGTTCCTGAGACCAACGTAGGAGCCGATCAGACCGGTGGCGAGTCCCGTGCCGGCAATCAGAATCTCAAGTGGGATTAGCATTGCTTTCGATGATCCTCAGCTCGGCCGACCAGTCCGAGAGCGCGAGGCACAGGCCTTGCAGATCGGGGTGCCCGGAAAGGATCAGCGCTTCTATTTCCGCGATCTCGCGGTGGCAGCGGGCGATTCATGCCGCGATCCCCACGCGTTCAGCTTTCATCTGCTCGAACGTCCGGCCATCGCCATCGAGCGTTGCTTGTCTGCCTGTGAGCCGCTGCCACCGCTCGACGACGACGTCAACGTACTTCGGATCAAGCTCCAGCCCATAGCAGACGCGCTCGGTCAGTTCAGCAGCAGCGAGCGTGGTTCCGCTGCCAAGAAATGGCTCGTACACTAACTCGCCTTGCTTGGTGTGATTCAGGATCGGGCGCCGCATTAACGCGACGGGTTTCTGCGTGGGGTGATCGAGCTTCTCCTCATCAGAGCCACCCATGATGAACTTGGGCGACGGCGAATCCCAGATGGTCGAGTTCTCGCCTGGCTTCCCAAACCACGGCGCGTTTTTCTTTCGGACGTACCAGCACGGCTCATGTTGGAACCAGTAGTGCGTCCTCGTGAGAACGGTGCGGCCCTTGTTCCAGATGATCTGCTGGTGGTGCAGAAAACCAATTCGCAGCAAGCCATCGAGGACCTCGCGAGTGAACTTCGACGCGTGCCAGACGTAGGCCACCTCGAGGCTCGGCACCAGCGCGAAGGCTTCCGACCAGTCCGCGCGCGTGTCGCCCGAGATTTCCGTTTGCGTGTGGCCCTCGGTGCGGTGCTTCATGTAGCTCGCCTCGGCGGGTCCGCAACCGTTCAGCCCGGCACGATCGCGCCACTCCGAATCCAACTCGATTCCGTATGGTGGGTCCGTCACCATCAGAAACGGTTTGCGGTCTCCCAGTAACCGGGACACCGCCTCCGGGCTGGTCGCATCAGCGCAGAGCACGCGGTGTTGACGGGGCGGATCACCGCAGAGCCACAGGTCTCCGGGCAAGGTGACCGGCGTGGCAGGCGGCAGAGAAACCAGGTCCTCTTCCCCGCTGGTTTTCTCTGGCGGAAACAGATAGGCGTTCAGCTCATCCTGATCGAATCCGGTCAACGCCAGATCGAAATCGCTGTCCAGCTCCTGGATACTTTGGAGTTCCGGGCCGATCAGATCGAGATCCCAGGTCGCTTCTTCGTGCGAGCGATTGTCCATTAGCCGGTACGCCTTCACCTGGCTAGGCGTGAGATCCCTCGCCACGTGAACGGGAACCTCGGCCAGCGCCATTGACTGGGCGGCCAGCAGACGGACGTGGCCAACCACGATCACGCCGGCGGTATCGACTACGATAGGCTGCCGCCACCCGAAGGATCGAATGGAGGACGCAACCTTCTCGATCGCGGACGCAGGAATCACCCGTGCATTGTTCGGATACGGTGTGACCCGGCCAATCGGCCACCACTCGACGGCGAACGCCTGGGTCTTGGGTTTGGTCTGCCTGAGGGAACTCATCGGATTAGGAGGGTGACAACCCTGGGTGACAACCTGATTAAGTCGCTCTAACTAGAGAGATTGTGGGACCATTCCACCCTCGGCGAAAAGTGGAAAGCCAGGTCCCTGAATTTGGACCGCGCCCGCGTCCAACGCGACGTTTGGCCCCGTTCGCGCCCCCGCGCCACGTGTTGCGCCGTCCGGCTTCGCGTTGCCCGGTTGGACCACCGGACGCCACGGGCGCGCCTGCCTGCCACGGAACGCGCCCCGCATCCAGGCAACGTGCCGCGCGCCGATCTGTCGTCGGGCTTTCACGGGACCGTGCAATCCTGAACCACCTGTAGGAACGCCGCCCGCGTCTCCGATAGGGCATACGTCTTTCCGCCGTGGCCTCCGCCAAGGTGTTTGAGTTCCCAGGCCGGCCCGTGTTCAAGAAGCTCTTTGAAGCTGTATCTCGTGCCCATCACGGAACTGGCCGACATCGGCTTCGGCTCACCCAGCCGCATGAAGAGAATCGCCCGGTTGATGCAGCCCTTGCGATGGCGCACCACCCGCGCCACCAGTCCGGCGGACTGCAGCCTCGCCAGCCGTTGGTCGGATGCCCAGGCGTACAGACTACCGTCGGCGTGATAGACGGGAATCAAGGCATTCATGTTTTTTGGACACACGTAGGGCAGCAGGAAAAGCTGCGAGAAGGGATTAGCGAGCGTCCCGACGCTCGGGAACGCTCCGCCAGCGTTCAACTGATAAGTATCATTCGGCGAGTTCAGTCGTCAACAGAAAAGAAGGTCTCGTGCCCGGCTCTTGTCGAAAAGCCGCGAAAGGGCGGGGTAGCGAAGACTTACCGCGCTTTCCGCGCTTATGGCGCACCTGCTGCAGGGTGCAGGCGCTCCCGAATCCGGGCGTGTGAGTGTCTGTGGCCGAGTGAGTTGGATCTTCGTCGGTTCATCCTGATCGTGCTGCTACCGGAGATTGACTCGATGCGTGAAGCACACCGTTTCCAATGAACCAACTGGTGCCCGCACGCGTTTGTTCTCAGATGCCCTGCGGAAAGCCTGGACGCGCGCTAACCAAGAGTGCGGACGTTAGGCTATGAATCAGGGGCGTCGCCTGCCAGGTAAGCCGAGTTCGGGGTAGCGGGCCGATCATGGTGTCTCAATCATACCGACCGGCAAGAATATCGTCGATCTCGTACTGCCGCTCGTATGCAATCTTCGCCTCGGCAAAATCACCCGGACCGCCCCACGCGACGCGCGCACCATCTACTGCCGCCCGGATTCCAACGAAACCGAACCTGTTCTGGTACTCAAAGAGGTTCAGAACCTGGCCGGCCCCGTCCGTGACGATCACGTGAAGGTGGGTTTGTTCGGCCACGCGGCGAAGGACCTCGGACGTGTTTGGAAACAACGGGTTCATGACTTGTTCGTAGAAGGCGGCAGGGCGCCCGCTGACGATGGGTGGTATCCACCAGATTAGGAAGAGGACAGGGCCGTAGGCAGTCGCAGCAATACCCGCTTTGAGATTGAGATCCAGCCTTCCCTTTGCGAGCAGTTCGTCCGGCTCCGGTTCGATCAGTAGAGCCACCGCTTCCGGTCCGATGCGTTCGTCGAGAGTGATCTCTTCGAAAAGGACACCAGACCCAGATGGCAGGCCACTGAACACCATGAAACTCCAGTCACGGCTTTCGGGGCCGAGCTGGTTATCGAGGGGCATTTTCAACGCCCTTCGGGGCACCGATGTTCGCTTTTAAGGCTGCGCTCGGCCGAGCCTCGCTCGTCGACATGATCGATATGATCGCAGAATTCCGACCCGCCGGGAACCGATGATGGACTCTGCATGCGTCTTCGACTTGCTCATGCCGTCGTTCTTCCGAGACGCACTCCCGGCGGACGGATGCGGGGGGAGAGAAGTTGACCGCGATAGGCGTTGGTTTTTGCTGGCGCGTTGCGCGTCACAGCGCGTCACAGCGCATTGCCTGTAAGTGTATGAGGAATTGGTAGCGCTAACGGGAATCGAACCCGTATTTAAGCCTTGAGAGGGCTCCGTCCTAACCGTTAGACGATAGCGCCGGGGTCTTTGCCATTGTAACAACCGGGCCGAGGCGCTGTCGCGGGTTGGCGGCTGCGAGGCGCCGCCCTGCGCGATAATACCCTCAGATGCGGCGGTTGTTTCTGCTTAGCCTGCTTCCCTTAATCCTCTCGGCCCAGAGCCATTGGACGGAACTCCGCTCCGGTCCGTTCGAAATCTACCTGGAAGGCGGATCCAAGCACGCGCGGGAAACGCTGGGCTGGTTCGATCAGTTCCGGTACGTGCTCGGTTACATGCTCGGCAAGCAGGATCTCGAGACCGCGCGACCCATCCGCATCCTCTATTTCAAGAACGCCCAGGAGCGCGACACGTATCCGTCGATTCCGGCGGTGATCGATGGGCGCGACCGCTGGTACGTCCTGCTGAGCTCCGATGCGCGCATCCCGCATGAAGTTTTCCGCGAATGCGCGCGGCTGCTGCTCGAAAACAACAGCGGCCGCATGCCCGCGCCGATCGAGCACGGGATTGCCGGCGTGCTCTCCACCATCCAGGTAAACGGAACGCACGTGACCCTTGGCGCGCCGCCACCCGCGAATGAGCGCAACCGGGACTGGGCGCGCATGCAATTGTTCGTCACCAATCCGGACTACTATGCCAAGCTCCGCATCTTACTTTTCAACCTGCAGAAGGGTGTGGACGAAGACGCGGCCTACGGCAACGCATTCGGGATAGCGCGCGCTGAAATCGAAAAGGAATTGGATCAGCACATGGCTGGTGGAAATTTTCAGACCGCGGCCGTGGACGGCAGAGCGCTCGACGTCCAGCGAGACTACAAGGACGAGAAGTTGCTGCTGCCCGCGGAAGTGCAACTAGCTCTTGCCGACCTCCTGCTGGATAACCGGTCGCGCACGGCTTATCAGGCCATGATCGAGCAGAAGGAGAATGTTGCGGCGGCGTATGAGGGTCTGGCGATTCTGGCCCTCGGCGATAAGCAGCAGGACGAGGCGCGGCGCGATTTTGCCGAAGCCATCAGCGCGGGGACGCCATCGCCGCGGTCGTATCTGGAATATGCCCGGCTCGAGCAGGACAACGCCAAGGCCATCGCGGCCTTGGAGAAAGCGGTGAAGCTGAATCCGAAGCTGGCGGAGACGTACGCGCTCATCGGGCGCCGCCAGACCGACAACATCAAACGCATCCAGTATCTTGAAAAGGCCGCGCAGCTCGAGCCGCGCAACGCAACCCGGTGGGAAGAGATGGCGAAAGCTTGTCTGAACGAGCAAGCGTACGACAAAGCCGCGCAGGCCTGGCGCAATGCCGAACAGGCCGCCACCACGCCGGAAGAACGCGCGCGCATGGAAGCCGGACGCCAGACCATCGAACAGCAGCGCCTGGACGCGGAAGAAGCAGAACGACGGCGGCTGGCGGCGGAGCATGAGCGCGACATCCAGAAATTGAAGGTGCAGGCCCTGGCCGATCTGCGGGCCGCTGAAGCCAAAGCCAACGCGGGCAAAGGCGCGGCGCCGGAGAAAGTGGAGCCGTGGTGGGAAGGTCCCAAGCCCAATGGGCACGCATCGGGAAATCTGAAGCAAGTGGATTGCCTGGGCCGGCAGATCCGCCTGGTGGTGGAGACCGATGATCACAAGCTCACCAATCTGCTGGTGCCCGATCCATCATCTCTCGCGATTCTGGGCGGGAGCGACGAAAAGCTTGCCTGCGGCGTGCAGAAGCCGCGGCGCATCGTGGTGGAGTATTTCGCCAAACGCAACGCAAAAACCGCAACCGTGGGAGAAGTGGCCACGATCCAGTTCCCCTGATGGCCGCTAAGCCGTTAGCCGTCCCGCGCACCCGCTGGCTGGTGCTAAGCATTTTCTTTCTTTCCTCGAGCATCAATTACCTGGACCGCCAGGAGCTGGCTACGCTCGCGCCGCTGCTGCGGGCTGAATTTCACCTGAGCAATCTGGATTACGGCTGGATCCTCACGGCCGTCTCCGTCACCTATGCCGCGGCGGCGCCGTTTGCGGGTCTGCTGATCGATCGCATCGGACTGAACCGCGGCATCAGTCTCGCCATTGGGCTGTGGTCGCTGGCCGGAATCACAACGGGCTTCACGCGCGGACTAGGCGGGCTGGTGGCGTGCCGTGCATGGCTAGGACTCGCCGAAGCGGGCGGCATTCCCGCGGCCGGCAAAGCCATGTACGAATACCTCGCGCCCGAGGAGCGCGCGCTGGGCAACGGGTTGAATCAGGCCGCGGTCTTTCTGGGAGCCATGCTGGCGCCGCCGGTGGCGACGTTGCTGGCGGTGCGCTTCGAGTGGCGCGCGGCGTTCGTGGTGACGGGTATCGCAGGGTTGCTGTGGATTCCTCTGTGGAACCTGGTCGCCCATCGTGCCCCGCCCTCGCGGCCGTCTTTGATTGAGCCGCTTTCGCACAGTCTCGGCATTTTGCAGGACCGCCAAATGTGGGGATTCATCGTAGCCAACGCGCTGAGCATGGTGACTTACTCCCTGTGGAGCAACTGGACGACGCTCTATCTGGTGGAAGTCAACCGGCTGACCTTTGTTCAAGCCGCCTACTTCGCCTGGCTCCCACCGCTCGCGGCGATGTTGGGAGGGTTCGCGGGCGGGTGGCTCTCGTTCCGCTGGGCAAAGCAGGGCATGGAGCCGGTGGCGGCGCGGACACGTGTGTGCCTGGCATGTGCGATAGCGGGCGTGGCCGCGATTGCCATACCTTTCGCGCCCAACGCTCTGTGGGCATCGGCGGGAATCTCGCTCAGCATTCTCGCCGTGTCGGCGTTCAGCGTCAACTTATATACGATGCCCCTCGATATCTATGCGGGCGCCCGTGCGGCGTTCGCGATCTCGCTGCTGGTCTCCGCGTATGGCGCTATGCAGGCCGTGGTCTCGCCGGCGCTCGGTGCGCTCATCGACCGGTTCGGCTATGCGCCAGCCTGTTCGATCGCCTCGGTGACGTCGCTCGCGGCCTATGGCGCGTTGCGTCTATCCTCCCGCCACCCAGCCCTAATCCGGACCCGGCCATAGCAGTGTAAACTAGCGAAGTGATGGCTCGAAAATGCGGCGCGGCCGCCGCCGCAGTTCTACTTGTCCTTGCACTCGCCGCTTCTGCGGGGACAGATAAGGACGTCGCTTCGGTCATCGCCCGACGGCATTACTGGGCCTTCCAGAAGCCTGTCAAGAGCCCCCTCCCCAGCATTGAAAATGTCTGGGGCCGCAATCCGATTGACGCCTTCATTCTGGAAGCGCTTCAAGAGAAGACGCTCGTGCCCTCCCCAACACTCGATCGCGAACATCTGCTGCGCCGCGTCACTTTCGATCTGACTGGCCTGCCGCCGGAACCCGGTGAAATCGACGCTTTTCTCACCGATAAGAGCCCGGAGGCTTATGAAAAGGTCGTCGACCGCCTCCTCGCTTCGCCGCATTACGGCGAACGCTGGGCGCTGCGCTGGCTCGATGTGGTGCGATATGCCGACACGAACGGCTACGAACTCGATGCCGAACGTCCGCAGGCCTGGCGCTATCGCGATTATGTCGTCAAGGTTTTCAACACCGGCAAACCTTACGACCGCTTCGTGAAAGAACAGATCGCGGGCGATGAATTGTTCCCCGGAAATCAGGAAGGCCTCATCGCCACCGGCTTTCACCGCGCAGGCCCCATCCACCTGGTGGGGGGCAATCAGGACGAGGAGGCGAACCGCCAGGAAGTGGTCACTGAAATGTCAGGCGCCATCGGCTCCGTGTTCCTGGGCCTGACCGTGGGCTGCGCGCGCTGCCATAATCACAAGTTCGATCCGATTCTGCAGTCCGATTACTACCGGCTGCAAGCGATCTTCGCGTCTACTGAGCTAAAGGACCTCGACATCTCGACTCCTGATGAGAAGGCCGCGTACTGCTGGGCGAAGAAAGGGTACGAAGCCCGGCTCGAACCGGTCAAGCAGGCGATCGAGGATACCGAGAAGCGCGCTCGTGGCGTCTTGCGCGAGAAAAAGACGGCCCAGCTTGATCCGAAGCTGCGCGCGGCCCTGGATGTGCCCAAGGACAAGCGCGACGCGGATCAGAAAACCCTCGCAATGAATGCCGAGGAACAACTGGAGCCGCTGTGGAGCGAGGTGGTTGATGCGCTGACGCCCGAGGAGCGCGAGAAGCGCGCGGAGCTGCGAAAAAAGCTGCACGAAATCGAGCTGACTGAGCCGGATCCCCAGCCTTCCGCATATGCGGTGGCGGATAGCGAGAAGCCCGCGCCCCCGACGTACATCCTGAAGGTCGGCGACGTGAAGCACAAAATGGGCGAAGTCGGACCGGGCCTGTTGACGGTTCTCAACCCCAACAACGCCGAAATTCCATCGACTTCTTCCGGCCGGCGCGCGGTGCTGGCGAACTGGCTGGCATCGTCCGAACACCCTTTGACCGCCCGCGTCATGGTCAACCGCATTTGGCAGCTCCGCATGGGCACGGGAATTGTCGCCACACCGAACGATTTCGGCGTGCTCGGGCAGCGTCCGTCCAATCAGAAGCTGCTGGACTGGCTAGCGGTCGAGTTCATGGAGCGCGATTGGAACGTCAAGGCCATCGACCGAATGATCGTGCTGTCTAGTACCTACCGGCAGGCTTCGGCCGGCAATCCGGCGAAGGCCAAAATCGATCCCGACAATAAACTCTACTGGCGGATGAACCGCAAGCGTCTGGAGGGTGAGCTCATTCGCGACGCCGTGCTCACGGCCTCGGACGCGCTCAACCCGCGGCTCGGCGGCAAACCGGTTCGTGTGCCCATTGAGCAGGAGGTTTACGAGCTCATTTTCACGGAAAGCGAGCGCGATGGCCTGTGGCCGGTGACGCCGGGCGAATCCGAACAGCATCGCCGCAGCCTGTATTTGCTGAACAAACGTACCGTGCGATTGCCGATGATGACGGCGTTCGATCAACCCGACACCATGACCTCCTGCCCGGCGCGGCCCGTGAGTACCCACGCATTGCAGGCGCTTTCCCTTTTCAACAGCGACTTCATGCGGGAGGAATCCGAGCGTTTCGGCGCGCGGCTCGAGCGCGAATGCGGCCGCGACCGCGGTTTCCAGTTGCGCCGGGCCTACAAACTGGCGCTGGCCCGAGCGCCCAAACCGGCGGAGATGAAACTCGGCCAGCAGTTCTTCGCGCGAGGTGGAACGCTGGCGGATTTTTGCCTTGCCCTGATGAATCGGAATGAGTTCGTTTATGTCCCCTGAAGATTCGGCCCGGCATATTCGCCCTGCCGTTACCCGCCGTGACGTACTTACGCGTGCCGCGCATGGCTTCGGCGCTCTGGCGCTGCAGTATCTGCTCGAAAGCCAGGGCTTCGCCGCCGAGCGAGTCAACCCGCTAGCGCCCAAACCGCAGCACTTCCTGGCCAAAGCCAAGTCGGTCATCTTTCTCTACATGGTGGGAGCGCCGAGCCACATCGATACATTCGACCCGAAACCGGCGCTCAAAAAATACGAAGGACAGCAGCTTCCCGAAAGCTTCGGCAAAGTACCCAGCCAGTTCACTAACGGCGACACGCCGCTGCTCTCTTCGCCGTGGCCCTTCAAGAAATATGGCAAGAGCGGCATTGACGTCTCGTCGCTATTCCCGCACCTCGCGGAGTGCGTGGACGACATTTGCTTCGTACGTTCGTTCTACACCGAGAGCGTCGTGCATGCGCCGGCCATGTACCAGGTTCACACCGGCCGCATCCTCATGGGTTATCCCAGCATGGGTTCTTGGGTCACGTATGGTCTCGGAAGCGAGAGCGACAACCTTCCGGCCTACGTCGTGATGCCGCAGCCCGAGGGTACGCCCGAAGGCGGCACGCCGTGCTGGGGCTCCGGCTTTCTTCCGGCGGTCTACCAGGGGACGCTGCTGCGAAGCGGCGCGAACCCCATTCTGAATCTCAAGCCTCCCGCCGGCATGACCCGTGAGCGGCAACGCGCCACGCTCGACCTTCTGCAGAAGATGAACGATCTGGATACCGCCGAAGGCGACACCGAAATGGCGGCGCGCATCAGTTCTTACGAGCTCGCGTTCAAAATGCAGAGCCACGCGCCGGAAGCCGTCGACATCTCGCAGGAGAGCGAGGCCACCCGGCGCATGTACGGCCTCGATCAGAAACACACGGCGGATTTTGGTACGCGTTGCCTGCTCGCTCGCAGGATGGTGGAGCGCGGCGTGCGTTTCGTGCAGCTCTATTCGGGTGGCGGCCCCATCATCATGCAGTGGGACGCGCACAAGGACCTGGTCTTCAATCACGAGAAAATGTGCGGCCACACCGACCAGCCCATCGCCGCCCTCTTAAAGGACCTGAAACAGCGTGGCCTGCTCGATTCCACGCTGGTCGTCTGGGGAAGCGAATTCGGACGGCTGCCGATGTCGCAGAGCGGCAACGGGCGCGACCACAATCCGCACGGCTTTACCATGTGGTTCGCGGGCGGTGGTGCCAAGGGCGGGCGCATCGTGGGCGAAACCGACGAATTCGGGTTACGCGGCGTGGGTGAGCGTTATCACATGCGTGACTTTCACGCGACCATTCTCCAGCTCTTGGGCCTCGATCAAAATCGCCTATGGTATCTGCATAACGGCCGGAACGAAAAACTCACTGATTTTGGCGGCAAAGTGATCGATCAAGTTTGGAGCTAGCCGCATCGGCCGATAGCTCAAAAGATGCGCTGCTAAACGGCAGACTCTTCCACTATCTTAAGTTAGTAATTGAAAGTTAACTCCGGTTCCCACTCAAAAGAGATGAGAAGTTTGCTTGTATATGGCTTCGTCCAGCGCCACAATTATAGCGAAAGTTAGTTTAGGGTTGACGACATGTATATGAATACTCAACAAGAGTCTCTAAGTAAAACCATCCTTGTGGTTGACGATGATCTTTCTGTTCTCAGCGTGATCAAATGCATGCTGGAATGCGGCGACTACAACGTCCTCATCGCTCACAGCGCGGAGAGTGCATTGCGCATGGCCGAGCGGGACGACCTGGCCATTGACCTGATGCTGATCGATGTCTTGATGCCGGATATCACCGGGCCTGACCTGGCCGAACGCATTCAAGCCATCCGGCCGCATCAGAAGGTGCTGTTCATGTCCGGTTGCACCGAGTCTGAAGTGGTGCGCGTGAAAATCCTGGACCGCGCATTAGGTTTCCTGCCCAAGCCGTTTACTTCGGACGGTCTGCTGGAGCGCGTGCAGAACGTGCTCGACCCGCCGATGCAGCGCGCCGCAGCCGGCGCCGCCGCGTCTCAGTCGATTCGATAGGAGAGGCGACTAGCTCAACCTCTCAAGCCACGGCGATGCGATTGCGAAGCACGCCGATGCCTTCGATATCCACCTCGACCACATCGCCTTCGCTCATGCGGCTGGTGTGGCCCGGAGTGCCGGTGTAGATCACATCACCCGGCATCAGGGTGACGAACTCACTGATCCAGCTCACGATCGACGGGCCATCGAAGATGAGATCCGCGGTGGACTGCTTCTGCACCACATTGCCGTTCAGGCGCGTTTGCAGCAGTAGGTTGCCATAATCCAAGCCGCGGACGATTGTGGGGCCCAGGGGTGCGAAGGTGTCAGCGCCCTTGGCCCGCCACCATTGCAGGTCTTTCGCCGGACCTCCCTGCCAGTCGCGCTCGCTGACATCATTTCCGCACGTCACGCCGAAGATCGCGGCGCGAGCTTCGTCCATGGAAGGTCGTCGCGTGCGCTTGCCGATCACCAGCACCATTTCCCCTTCATAGTGAACATTCTTCGCCGTCGGCGGGATCACAATGGATTCTTCGGTGTGCTGCAGCGCGGTAAGGGGTTTGTAGAAGATCTCGGGGCGCTCGGGCAGCTTGCGGTCACCCACGTGGCTTTTGTAGTTGAGTCCCACGGCCAGGATCTTCGAGGGCTCACACGGATGGAGCAGCTTGACATCTTTGAGCGCGTGCGTAACCCCGGTCTCTTTCTGATCACCGAAAAGATCTCCGTGAATCTCGCGGACCGTCTCCCCGTCCAGAATGCCGTAAGCGACAGTGGAACCGCGGCGGTAACGGATGTATTTGGTCACTTTGTCTTTTCCTTGCGCGGCATGAACGGCAGCCGCCGCCAACGTACCGAAAAGTTGTCTGCGACTGGTTTTGGGCACAGTTATCCCCTGGCGGCGGTGGCCGTGTTCTGTTTGAGAAATTTTAGGCCTTCGAAGGCAATCGATTCGGGCGTGGGTGCAAGGTCGCGCCAGATGGCAGCCGCCGCCGCGATCTCAGGGAGCGCGAAGCCGAAGCTCTCGATGGTGAGCCAGCCGTCGTAGCGTATGTCACCGAGCGCCTGAAAAACATCCTTCCACTCGACGTGGCCCGAGCCTGGAATGCCGCGGTCGTTCTCGCACGTGTGGACGTGCTTCAAGTGGCGTGCCACCGCGCGGCAGGCCTCGCCGACATTCTTCTCCTCGATGTTGGCGTGGAACGTATCGAACAGAATGCCGACGTTCGGATGGCCGACCTGGTCGCAGAGCCTCGCCGCGTCCGCCGCGGTGTTGAGGAAGTAGGTCTCGAAGCGGTTGAGCGGCTCGATCGCCAAAGTCACGCCGTGCTGAGCCAGCATTGAGCCGAGCGACTGATAGCACTCCACCGCCCGGTTCCATTCATCCGGTGTACGCCGCCGCCCGGGCAGATATCCCACCGGCGAATAAAACGGGCCCGCGAAGATCTTCGCCCCCGCTTCCGCTGCCGTTTTGATGCAGTCTTCGAGAAACTGCCGGGTCTTCTGCCGTATCGACGGGTCCTCGGCGAACACGCTCAGCCCGCCGGGAATCGCCGAGCAGACCGTGCACTCGAGTAGGTTCTCCTCGAGGCCTTTGCGGATATCACGCAGCGCGAAATCCTCGGGATGAAACATCGGAAACTCAACGCCATCGAAGCCATGACGCTTGATCTCAGCGAGCAAGGGCAGTTGGTCGCGCGTAAAATTCGCCGTCCAGATGAGGACGTTCGCACCGTACTTCATTTCCTGAGTCCACTTGCATCCGGATTGCCTGGACCGAAATGCTTCAACATGACCAGATCTTCCTTGTCGCTGCGGTTCGTGATCGCAACCCCCTGCTGGGCCGCGGCGGCGGTCACGAACAACTCGTCTTTGGTCATCTGACCGTAGCGAATAAACGACGGCGTCTCCACATCCAGTTTTCCGATCGCGCCCCAGCCCTGCACCACGATGGCTCCGTATGCCGCAGCGTCTCGAATAGTCACCGAGCAGCCGGGGAATACCGTCAACTCCTTGGCGGTGTAGTGGCCGGTGGAGTAGACAACCCATTTTTCGGAATAGCCCGCGTCTGCCATTTCCTTCTCGGGCTTGACCGGCTTCGCATGAAAGAGTCGGCGCTCGACGAATGCCGGGTCGACGTTCGCGTCCCAATCGAGCATCGCGATCAGGTAGTCGAGATCGTGGTGGTTTTCGGGCGGCACATCCTTCACCATCAGGTCCCAGGGCACGGCGCGGCCTTCCACCATTGACTGGAACATGGCGAACACATCCGAGTTCACCTGTGGCTCATAAGTGACCAGCGACCCCGGCGCGTGCAGGATACCCGCATCGATCTGCCAGCCTGTGCCCGGCTTCAATTTATACGCCTTCGAGTGAAACAGGATTCCGTTGTCCCCCTCGTTCCAGCGCTGGAGACAGCGCCGCACGTCGTCTTTCGTCGTGCTGGGATCGAGGCCCATGAAGGTATAGGGAAAGTTGTTGTCTTTGAAGTTGTATTGCGGAGGGAAGTAATACGCTTCAGGTTTGCCGCGGCGGCCGACTTTTCGCGCGTGCTCTTCAGACTGGTGCATGTGATGCGGAATAGGACCGAGGTTGTCGAAGAACTTGCAAAGCACATTCCAGCCACCCTGGTCGCGCATGACCTCCGCGCCCAAAAACTCATCGCCCCTGGTCTCGATGCCTTCCTTGAGAAGCACGCGCTGGCCATCGATGGCGATGTAGCTCAAGCCCTCATCCGGCGGCGTCCCCGGGCCGTTATCCGCTTTGGTGGTGGATGAGAACCAGCGTTCGTCGATGCCGCCCCGGTGCGCGCCGAGCGCATAGAGATCGCGCGGATCGAGTTTTAACCGTCCACCGGGCATGAGAAACGATCGCGGCACCCAGCACGGCGCCAGTCGTACAATACCGTCTCCCGCGGTCAGGGCGTCCTTCAGCAAGGCTGTGTGAGGCATCTATTTGTTCGCTGTAACGTTTTGATCCACTACCCGGTTCACGACCGAAGCGCTCGCGTGATTTTTCGGTTGCACCCTCAGGAGAACCGGCTCGGCGGCGTACGAGTTCTGTTGATCGTCTGCGCGCGTCTCCACGTCACCTGTCACCACGATAGGCTGCTCAATGGCCGGCGCGGTGGGCAGCGCCGCGAGCGTGAATTTGCGGCGATTCTCCGTTTCATTGATCAGCACGCCGTTTAACCCGACATCCAGAACGCGCACACCGGGAGGCAGGTCGCGGACTTCCACCGGAACGCGGCCGCCGTAACCGTTGTTGCGCCGAAGCGCGACCTCGACTTCGGCAGTTCCCCCAGGCTCGAGCACCACCTGTTTCGTTTCCGCCGTCATCACGATGTCCGGCTTGGGCATAAGTGAGATGAGCTTCAGTTTGTCTTCGGGATTCGCCCAGCGTTCCACCCACTGATCGGCAAGCCGCGCGCGGCCCGTGATTTCGATCGGCGCCGCGCGGTCGAGATGAGCGCTCGCGTCTGCGCTGAGGAGCAGCGTGGCGCTGATCTCGCCAGGGCCGATGGTTCCCTGGGTCGCATGCACCCCTTCGGGAACATCCTTTGCTGAAACCTCGATCGGCCCGTCGAAATCATCCAGTCGAAGGGCCGTAACGGTTAAGGGAATGCGCCCGTCTAATGGCACGTTGGCATTGCGCGGCGAGACACTCAGCATAAAATCCGGAGACGGCTGCCGGACCGTCAGGCGATAGGAGTAATCCGGTCCTGCGAGCTTGCGCACGTCGCGGATTCGCACCACGTAATCGCCGTCCGCCGGCGCCGTGAAGTGCAGCAGCGAGTCTTTGCCAAATCCAGGGCCGCCGTCGTCATTCCTGAAGGGTAAGTGCACAACCGGCAGCCCGTTCGGCGCAAATCGCGCTCCTGCGGGATGGATCTGAACTTTGTAAACGGCCTGATCAACCGGATGCGCCTCGGGCGTCGTGTCGAGATACGCGACGCGCTGATCGCCGAAGCCCGTGAAGATGAAATCATCGTCCGGGCCCCGCGGCATCGCGTCCACCTGAATGATCTCGGAGCCAATCATCATGTGATCGCCTACGGCGAATCCGGTCGGCGACAGAATGCGGATGCCGCGGCCAGAGGAAGAAGCCTCGGAGAGCGTCGTCGAGGTTTCCAGCACGCAGCGGATCGTCGCGCGCTCCACAGGCGCACCCTTTGTATCCAGAATTTCGAGGATTGAATCGAGTGGCGAGCCCAGGCGGCTCGCGTTCACCTCGAAGACCAGCTTGCCGCCTTTGCGCGCGCGAAACCGGTAGTAGTTTTCCTGCGCTTCCAGCCTGCCGTTCACTGTCACGGGAATGGCAAGGGTCTGGGCCTGCCCGAGCGTGGTGTTCGCTCCGGTGGACGCGATCTCGGGCTCGTTCCCCAGCGCCAGTTTCACGCGGTTGAATGCCGGGCCCTTTGGCGCTTGAGGGCGGAAAATGACCGCCCGCATGTCTTCGGGCGAGGGTTCGCCCTTTACCACGACCGAGTCTGCGCCCAGATTGAATCCCGTCAGATGGATGGCCGCGCTCTTCCCTTTTTGCAGGCCCAACGGAAACGCTGATACGGACAGCGGAAACCGCCCGACCTTAATGCGATAGAAGTGCTCATCGTCGCCGCCTTCCTGGTAATCAGAGACGCGGAGAAAATAAGTGCCGCCTTTCGCGAATGGGTATGCGAAGGCGCTTGTGTCGCGCCCGCCATCGTCGCCGAACTCCGTCACCAGGTTCTGCTTCTCATCATAGATTCCGACAACCGGCCGCAAACTCGATCCCAGCTCGCGGGCAGGATTCTGAAAAACAAGCTGCTCCCCGTCCTTCACCTTGATCTTGTAGAAATCGACGTCCCCAGGCTTCGAGATGGTCCCAACCAGGATGGTGGGCAGGTACGTCTCCAGCGCTTCTTCGGGTTTATCGTTCGGCTCGCGGTCGGGACTCTCGCCATAATAAGGCTCGATCGCAATTCTCGCCGCGGGGCTGGTACCAAGCGGCGTCTGGAGGCGAAACGCGACTGTGCCGATGGGAGCATCCGGGCTGACCTCGATTTCAAGCGTCACCTGGTTGCGCGGCGGCAGCGGGCCGAGATCCACGGTCGAGGGCGTTCCATTCGAGCCCAGACGAATATCCGGAAGATCGGGTAGTTCCTTGATGCGGAGGACGCGCGCCTTGATCCCGGGTTCGCTGAAGTACGCGGCGCTGGTGCTCGCAAGGTTCAGACCCTCCACCTCCACCTCGACCGTTGCGCCACGCGGGATGCCGAGCGGCGAAACCGAATCGATAGTTGGAGGAGTGGTGCGGTTGCCGGTGGGCCATTCCGTGGCGGCTTGCGCCATGGCCGCCGCGACAATCGTCATGATCAAAATGCGCTGCATAGAAAACCTCAACGTGCCGCGTTCTGCGCTTGATGGACCGGCGCTTTCAATACCTGGCCCACATCGTAAATCTGGAACGAGCCGTCGTACCGCCCCGCGGCCAGCTTCTTGCCGTCGGGCGCAAAGGCCAGCGACAACACCCAATCGGATTGATCCGCGAGAGTCTGGACCTCGCTCAGATCGGCGGCGTTTAGAATCTTGATGGTCTTGTCCGCGGCGCTCGAGGCCAGAAACTTGCCGTCCGGCGACCACGCGATATGCAGAATCGCATCCTCGTGCGCGATCAGGGAATTGACCAGCATGCCATCTTTGGGCCCAAGGGACCAGACACGAATCGTCTTATCCAGGCCGCCGGCGGCCACCAGCTTTCCGCTCGGATCGAGCGCGATCGTGTTCAGACCGTCCTGCGGCTCGCTCATGGTAAACAGCCGTTCGCCTGTCCCGGCGTCCCACACCTTCACCGTCCGGTCCGCGGCGCCCGAGAGGATGCGTTTGCCGTCCGGCGTAAACGCCAGAGCGTAGATGGCATCAATATGGTCTTTGAGCGTCCGGATCTCCTGCCCGGTTTCGACGCTCCACAATTTGATCAGCTTGTCATAACTCGAAGTCGCGATGCTCTTCCCGTCGGGAGAAAATGCCACCGCGTAGATACAGTCACTGTGGCCTTTGATGGTTAGGATTTCCTTGCGGCTCTCGACATCCCAGATCCTGACTTCGCCCGAGCGCGCCGCGAGGCCGCCAGCCGCCGCCAGCAGTTTTCCGTCCGGGGAAAAAGCCAGCGCTCGAATGGCTTCCGCGTGGCCGCTGAGCGTAGCCACCGCGGCGTTGGTTTCGGGATCGATCAGCCGGACCTCTTTATATGTGCCAAGCGCCAGCAGTCTGCCGTCGGGCCGGTAGGCGAGTGCGCCAATCTGGGCTTTCACCGCCTTGGCCGGCTTGATATCGGGGATCGCCGGAGCCGCCAGCCGCGCCGCGAGCTGCTGAGCCTCCTCGGGAGTGGGCGGTTTCGCACCGGCATCAATCCATTTTCGGATGATCTCGATGTCGCCCTCAGCCAGCGGCTTGCCGCTCAAAGGCATGGCTGGAGCCGCTTTGCCGGTAATCATCAGGTACAGCCGGCTTTCCGCACTTTTGCCCGGTTCGATGATTCTGCCGTGGTTGCCGCCCGCCGCGGCGCCTTCAAAGGTATCCAGGTTGAGGCTCCCCATGCGAACGTTCGCGCCGTGACAGCCGGCGCAGTTCGAGGCAAAGATGGGCGCGACGTCGCCGGCGAAGGAGGGAGCGTCCTGCCCGTAACCCAGCGCGCACGCGAGCACGCCGATTCCCCCGATGAATACCGGTCGCATCAGTAGTTAAACAAAAATTCCTTGCTGGTCAGCAGGGCCCACATCATGTCTTCGAGAGCCTGCCGGCGCGCCTCGCGCTGCACGTCCGCCGAACCGGCCGTCGCGCGCCCTTCGCCGAGCGCAGGCAGCATGCGCCGCTTTTCAGCGTCGGCCGGATAGCGGCTGTATGCCGAAAGGAAAAGGTGGTCGAGAATTCTGGAGTCCGAGAGACCCAGCTTGATGGCCAGCGCTGGAAATCCGTCCGGATCCATCAGTTTTTTGTTCAGCGTGTCGCCGTTGATAACATGCAACGCCTGCGCCACGCTCGGCGCACTCGATCGCTCCGCCGCATCGCACAAGATCCGGGGCGGCCGCCCGAAGGATGCCAGAAATTCGGACTTGATCTGGGTATCCGGAAGCTGGAGAGCGCGCGTCCCGGCCGGATATCCGCTGAACTTCGCCGGAACCCCGGTCACCTGCGACATGGCGTCCAGCAGGACCTCCGCTGGCAGCCGCTTCACAATGTACTTCGAATAATATTTGTTGTCGTTCGTATTAGTTGCGTTGGCTTCCGACGATAGCTGATACACCGCCGAATTCATAATGGTGGCAATAAGGTGCTTGATGTGGAATCCGTGCTCGACGAAATCTTTGCACAGCGCATTAAAAAGCTCTTCGTTTGACGCCGGATTGGTGGCCCGGACGTCGTCCACCGGGTCGACAATGCCCCGCCCCATGAAATTTCCCCACACGCGGTTGACGATGGCGCGCTGGAACAAGGCGTTATCCGGGCTGGTGAGCCACTTGGCGAAGTGCACGCGCCGGTCTTCGGGGGAATCGAGGGTCATGGGCGCGCCATCGAGCGGGGTGGGCGCGAGCGGCTTCAACAAGCGCGGATGGTTGATGTCGCCCGAAGCCTTGGCAAACACCACGATATCGCCGGGCTCGGCGCCGTTCTTCTCGCCGACGCGCGCAAACAGGTTGGCGAACTGGTAATACTGCTTCTGCGTCCACTTCTCGAGCGGATGATTGTGGCATCGCGCGCAAGTAAGCCGCTGGCCCAGAAATGCCTGCGTCGAGTTCTCGGCGATATCAATCGGATCCTTGTGGATGACGAAATAGTTCAGCGCACCGTTCTGCCGGGTGTTGCCCGAAGATGTGTAAATCTCGCGTGCGAACTTGTCCCAGGGTTTGTCGTTCTTGACGCTGTCGCGGATCCAGTAATAAAAGGACCACATGGCGTTCGACCGCAGCTTGCGACTGGAGACCAGGAGCAAATCCGACCACTTGTAGGCCCAATAATCCACGAACTCATCACGATCGAGGAGCTTGCTGATCAGCTTCTGCCGTTTGTCCGGCGACTTGCCGGCCAGAAAATCCTCCACCTCATCGGCTGTTGGCAGAATGCCGGCGGCGTCAAGGTATGCGCGCCGGATGAAAGTGGAGTCGTCCGCCGCCTGTGACGGGGCGATGTTGAGCGTCTTCCATTTTTCCAGCACCAAATCATCAATGTAGTTGTGGCGCGGGAATGCGGCGTAGGCCGCGGCATCCACTTGATTGGGATACGGCACGCTCACGCGCGCGTACAGCACGCGGCTTGAATACCACAGCGTGACGGCCGCCTCTCCATTGCCGTTCATCTTCACGTGGCCGGCGTCATCGACCGACGCGACGCCTTCGTCGCTCGAGCTGAATTTCACCCAACGCGTGACATCGCGGATTTGGCCGTCGGAGTACTTTGCGCGAACCACAAGTTGCTGATCCGCGCCCGGAGCGAGGCGAACCGCGGCTGGGAACACTTCCAGCGCCGTCACCTGCGGATCATCGTCGTGCGGCCGCGGCATGCCTTGCGCGATCCATCCCGATAGAACCTTGTATTCGAGCGAATCCGTCGCGAAGCGCTTGCCTCCGCCGTGCGGCACGGCCATGGTGGGCTTGAGCAGCATCAGGCTGCGCGCCGGCTCTTCGGGATCGACGCGGCGCCCAAGCGATTGGCGCGTAAGCGTGTCGTAGTCGACGTCCGGGTCGTAGCCGCGGAGAGTGAGCTTGAAACCGTTCTTGCCAGAAAGAGCGCCGTGGCATGCGCCCTGATTGCACCCAACCTTGGTCATCACCGGGATCACATCGTTGCGGAAGCTCCACGTATGGGCAGCCTGCGAGCCTTTGATCCGCACGGTAGCCGTGGCGCTGCGGCCTCCCGCGTTCGCGGTGATGGCCGCTTGCCCGTCGCCCATCGGCCTCACTTCGCCGTTAGCGTCGACGATGGCAATTTTCGGATTCGACGAACGCCACACCACCTTGCGCGTCCAGTCTTCCTGGTGATCTGCGAAACCGGCCTCCGCCAGCAGATGCTGGCGCGCTTCCGGACCGCTGAGCTCGACGGCGGTGGGAAGGATCGCAAGATTATCAGCGGCGGACAGGAGATGGCACGCTACAACGAGGAGCGTTAGAGGTTTCCACATAGCACGCGGCAATGCCGATTCCATTAACTGAACAATTCCTTGATGGGCTCGACGCCGCGTTCCACCAGCGGAATCGGCCGGTTCTGCGCCCCGGGGAGTTCCAGTTCGAGCGGCACACCCAGCGCCTGGTAAATGGTAGCGGCGATCTGCCCGGGGGTGGTGGGCCGGTCCTTAGGAGTGGCGCCGATATCGTCGGATGCGCCCACCACCTGCCCGCCTTTGATCCCGCCACCGCCCATCATCATGGTCCAGCATTGCGGCCAGTGGTCACGTCCGCCCGCCGGGTTCACCTTCGGCGTGCGTCCGAACTCACCCATGGCGACGACCATCGTATTGTCCAACAGGCGCCGGTCCTGCAAGTCTTCCAATAACGAACTGAAGGCGTTGTCAAACATGGGGCCAACCAGGTCACGGTAGCAACTAATCGGACTGAAGGGCTTGGAGCCGTGAATGTCCCACGTGATCTCGTCGAACACGGTCTCGAACATGTTCACGGTGACGAAGCGCACGCCGGCCTCGATCAGGCGCCGGGCCAGCAGACAACTCTGGCCGAAGCGGTTTTCGCCGTAACGCTGGCGCACGCTCTCGGGCTCCTTCGCAAGTTCGAAAGCCTCCCGCGCCTTCTGGGAGGACATCAGCGTATAGGCCTGGTGGAAGGTGGCATCCAGCAGCCGTGCGTCCTGCGAGGTTTCGAATTTGCTTACCGTACGGTCGACCATCTCGCGCCAGTTTCGGCGGCGATCCACGCGCAACGCGGAAAGATATTCCGGCGGCAGCAGGTCCGGAACTTTGAAATTCGGATCTGACGGATCGGCGTTCAGCACGAACGGGTCGAACGTTTTTCCCAGAAAGCCGGCGCTCTGGCCGTGCGGCATGTTGCCGCCGGTGTTGCCGATGGGATGCGGCATCAGCACGTGCGCCGGCACGTCCCCCTTGGGGCCTCTGAGCTTGGCGAGCACGCAGCCAATATGCGGATATTCGATGCCGCCCTGAAACAGGCGGCCGGTCTGCATCATCTGGTGACCGGTATCGTGCACGGCCGCGGCGGTGTGGTAGACGCTGCGGATCAGAGCGTACTTGTCCGCGTGTTTGGCCATGCGCGGAAAGTTCTCGGAGATTTCGATTCCCGCGACGTTGGTCTTAATCGGCTTGTACGGCCCGCGGATCTCAGCCGGCGCGTTCGGCTTCATGTCCCAGGTGTCAAGCTGGGAGGGACCGCCTACCAGCATCAGCATGATGCAGTTGACGTCGCGTTTCGATGGATCAACCGCGCCTAGCGCCTTGAGGCCGAACAGTTCGTTCAGCCCCAGCCCGAGAAACGAGAGCGACCCGGCGTGCAGGAAATCGCGCCGTCGCAAGCCATCGCAGAACTCAACCGGCTTGTCGGCATCCAGGCGGAACATGACGGCGGTCCTCCTCCGATCAAAGAAAAGCAGTCAAGATTTTACCGAACTGGGGCAGGTCGCTGCAAATACAGACGGGAAGGTATATATAGGTTGCAGGACGTTTGATCACCAATGCCCGAAGCTGAACCAAAGCCCGACTTCTACTGTCCCACATGCGCCAAACCGGTGGACGATCCGCTGGTGTGCGGCGATTGCCACGCGGTGATCTGCCGTGTTTGCGGCACGCCGCTGGAGAAGGCGGATGAGTTGGGGATGGGATAAGCGGAAGTCGGACACGGGAAAAGGCGGAGAGTACACTCAACCCGAGCACACGCCTTCAGGAGTGGGATTTGAATGTGCTGTCCCGGTTTCTCCTTTCGGTGGCACGAACCAATTTGAGGAGGGTCTCATGATCACATTAGTCGACGATATTCGATTTGGGGCACGGGCTCTCGCCAAGAGTCCCGGCTTCACGCTGGTAGTAGTGGCCACACTCGCCTTCGGCATCGGCCTGACCACGGCCCTCTTTAGCCTTGTCGATCAGCTCTTGCTGTGGTCCGTTCCGGCGCACGAGGCGAATCGCCTGGTGAAGATCGAAGGGATCTACAGCCGCACATATCCCATTTTCCGTGCCTATCGGGACCTCAACCAGGTTTTCGACGGAGTCCTCGCCAGCAGCGACAATCTGGATGCCAGCCTTCGGCCCGCCGGGTCGCCGGGCGTGGAAGTCGGCCACGTGGAATACGTCAGCGGCAACTACTTCCAAATCCTCGGGGTTGGAGCCGCTCGCGGACGAGTGATCACGCCGGCTGACGATAAGGCAGGCGGACCACCACCGGTGGTTGTCCTTTCCTATCGCTATTGGCAGCAGCGTTTTGACGGGGACCCGCGGGTGATCGGCCAGCAGTTCTCAGTGAACAACTATCCGCTGGTTATTGTCGGCGTGGCGGAAAAGGGGTTCGGCGGGTTGTTCAACCGCAACGAGCCCGACGTCTTGATGACCTTGGCAATGTACCCGGTGACAAACCCCGGCGCGGCACAGGAATGGAACACGACGGGCAGCTACTGGCTCACCTGCGTAGCGCGCTTGAAGCCGGGCGTTTCCGTTCAGCAGGCTCAAGCCTCCATGCCGGTTCTGTGGGCGCTGGCAGTGGAAAACGTGAATGACCGAGCCCTTGAAGGTGTCACCAAGGCTCATCGCCTTCTGAAGGATGAGTACCGGCTCGTGCCTGCGGCCCGTGACCCCTTATTTATCCGCAACGAGAATTTTCTAAATCCGCTTAAGGCCCTGGCTGCCGTGACCGGTCTGCTGCTGCTGCTTACCTGCGCGAACGTGGCGAATCTGCTGCTGGTGCGCGCCTCGCAACGCTGGAAACAAACGGCCGTGCGTCTGTCGCTGGGCGCTACGCGCGGGCGCTTGATTCGCCAATTCCTCACGGAAAGCCTCCTGCTGGCCGCGGCGGGGAGCGCGCTGGGGCTCGGCATCGCCTATTACGGCATACGCGCTCTTGCCCAACTCAATGTTCTGGACCCGGATTTTCGTTTCCAGCTCAGCCTCTTCGTTCTCGCATCGTGTGCCGGCATTACGCTGCTCACCACTATCCTGTTCGGCCTGATTCCCGCGCTGCGGGCCACGCGGATGAACCTTGCGGAGAGCATGAAGGAGCATGGAATGGCCACCGAAACGCTCTCCCGGTCACTTCTTTCCAGATTCCTGATCGCTGACCAAATCGTCTTGTCCCTGGTGTTGCTTGTCGCCGCCGGCTTGTTTACCCGCACGCTAAGAAATCTTCAGAATGTCGACCTCGGGTTCGAGCGCGAGAGTACCGCGATTTTCGAGATCGACCCCATGAGCGTGGGATATGGTGGGCAGAGGTTGCGCACCTTCTACGATCAGTTCCTCGAGCGCACGCGGACCCTTCCCGGCGTGCGCACGGCCGCTTTGACGGGCCTGACGCCGATTAGCAACCGCTTAACCGGGATTCTTATAGGTACACCGGAGGGGCCGAAAGCTCTTGCGATGATTCTCAATCCCGTCAGCTCCGGCTACTTCTCCACGCTGGGCATTCCACTCCTGGCGGGCCGTGACTTCCGGCACGAGGATGAGCCTGTCGCTACACCAAGCGGCGGGGGGAAGGGGGACGCGTCCCGGGTTTGCATCATGGACCAATCGCTGGCGCGCCAGCAGTTCGGGACGGTGAATGCCGTGGGACGCCGTTTCTGCTATCCGGGCTCCGATTGTTCCGGCGATAAAGGTATTGAGGTTATCGGCGTGGTGAAGAATATGCACTATTGTGAAATCGCCGGGCCGGACCCAATGGGGACTCTCTACGAGCCCAGTTGGTCAAACGGTGCCGGAGCGCGCTGGCTGACGGTGCGGTTTGCCGGGAGCGCCGCCCCGGTGATCGCGAGTATCCGCCGTGCGCTCCAGGACCTGGACCCCAACGTTCCCCTAATGCACGCCCGCTTGATGGAAGAGTACATCAACAGCCGCCTGGCGCACGAGCGCCTGGTAGCGTACCTCTCCAGTTTCTTCGGAATCCTGGCGCTCGGCCTCGCCTCGCTGGGGCTTTTCGGCGTGCTGGCCTGCGTGGTGACGCAACGGACGCGGGAAATCGGCATCCGGATGGCGCTCGGAGCACGGCGCGAAGACGTGGTCAGGATGATTTTGCGCTTCTCCCTCGTGCCGGTGGTGGCCGGACTGGCGACTGGGGTCGTGGTGGCATTTTTCTGGGGTCTCTTCCTCGGCAGCCAGTTCTACGGTATCGACAGTTTCGATCCTGTGTCGGTGTCGCAATCCGTCGCCGTATTGCTGGCCGCTGCGCTGCTCGCCGCCGCCCTCCCCGCGCGCCGGGCGATCAAAATCGATCCCGTGGAGACGCTGAGGTACGAGTAATTCATGGTCCTTTGCAGGCCCACAACGAGGGATGAAAAGGACGAGAGATTGGAGTATCGTGCTTGGCAACCGCGCGGTGTGATCGAGGCCGTCTCACTCTGGCGCCGACAAGCCCGCGTACGAGTATGGCCCGGACGCTGTAGAGGCACAGCAAGTGGTGGCCTCCGGAAGTTGCGGAGAGCACGCGTAGGGGAGAAACGGGGACAGGCACCACCGTCCACGACGAGCGGGCTGGTGGTTTGGGGGGCGACTCGATTAGGGACGGCGGAGCCAGTCCCCGTTTCGCGCGCAATTCCGATTGGTCGGTGCAATGGGTGTTGCGTAAGTTGTCCGAAACTCCCTCGCTGCAACTGGCATCTACATTGCGCCGGCCGCACTGCCAGGGAGCCTGCGGAGCACGACAAGATCGCCCGAGTCGGCGGTCAGATCCGTGGGTATGAAGAGGCGATTGTCGTGGTAGTCCATACTGCTGATCTTCGGTAGGTTGAGGCGCAGCGGATTGCGCTCGTTGAGGTCGTTTGCCCGCTCATCGTTGGCCCCCTGAGTGCCCGCAATCGTGGATATGACCCCGGTTGTGCTATCGATCATTCGGACGACGTGATTGAAACGGTCGCCAATGTACACGTTCCTCCCCTCATCCACTGAGAGGGAGATCGGGCCGTCGAACTTGGCGTGCGGATTGCCGCCGACCGGGCGTGCCGGGCGTTTCCGCCATCGTCTTGGTATCCTGGCCGGCCGTCACCCGCGATCGTGTGGACGCATCGCCGGGCCACGTCGACGACGCGGAGGGCGAAGTTGCGGCTGTCCAGTACATAGATCGTGTTGTCCGGGCCTCGCCGTATGTCGTAGATCCAACTGAAACGCAACTCGCCGAACGGCACGGTGTCCGATTGAAACCCTGGAGTTCCGTCGCCGAGCACTTCGGCGGGGCGCCCGGTTGGGTCGAAACGCCAGAGCCGGCAGCCGGTCACCTCATTCACCCAGATGCAGCCTTGGTCATCGACGACGCAGTTGCCCATGTCGACAAGGTCAAGCACATGACCATCAACGAGGAGCCGCGCGGTCATCGTGAACGGATCGATGCGGTACAACTCGGCGGTCTTGAAGTTTGACACCACGAGCGCACCATCGGACAAAGCGTCGACGTACATGGGAAGCTCGATGGGAGACGGGATGTTCGGCACGCCGGCGAGCACCGGTTTGGCGTCGACGGTCCACTCGAGGCGATCGTGCTCGCCAACCAGGCCCACGAAGTGTTTCGTGTGGGCGACCGCGAAATACCGGCCCAGTCTGTCGTAGAAACCAAAGTGAGCAAGACCGCTTTTGATAGTGTCCCGTGCAAAGTCGAAGTGCACGATTTGATCGATGATCCAGTCGGAGACCCTGCGCACGGGACCGCTCCCTTTGGTCGCGGCTCAGTTTAGGGCGCGCTAAGCCAAGGCCTCGATGAACTGGTGGATCCGGTCCAGGCCGCGTTCCAGTTCTTGCATCGACGTGGCGTACGAGATGCGGACGTGCTGGTGGGTGCCGAAGGCTTCACCCGGAACCACGGCCACGTGCGCTTCAGCGAGCAGTTTTTCCGAAAACTGCAACGTGTTAAGGATGCCCTTCTTGCCGAGCGCCGTGCCGACGTTCGGATAGGCGTAGAACGCGCCCTTGGGCTCCGCGCACTTCACTCCCGGAATCTCGCGCAGCCGCCGGATCACGAAGTCGCGGCGTTTGCGGTATTCGGCGAGCATGGCCGGCACGGAATCCTGCGGCCCGCGCAGCGCTTCGACCGCGGCCTTCTGCGAGATGGAAGTGGGATTCGAAGTCGAGTGGCTCTGCAGTTTCAACATGGCGCCGGCCACCGCTTGTGGGACCAGTCCAAAGCCTATCCGCCATCCCGTCATGGAGTAGGTCTTAGAAACGGTCCCCGCCACGAGCACCGTCTCTTTCGCGCCCGGCAATGAGGCAATGGAGTACGGCGAGCCTTCGTAGAGAAAATGGCAGTAGCACTCGTCGGTCAGCAGGTAAATGCCGCGCTTGGACGTCAGGTGGTAGATTTTCTCAAACTCCTGGCGGTCGAGCACGGCGCCACTCGGGTTCGACGGCGAGTTGATGAGGATCATCTTGGTGCGCGCCGTGAGATGCGGCTCAATCATCGCGGCGGTGAGGGCAAAGCCGTTCTCCTCGTCGGTCTGGACGAATACGCACTTGCCCCCGGCGTAATTCACCACATCCTTATAGGTGACCCAATACGGCACCGGGATGATGACTTCGTCGCCCGGATTGATCAGAGCCTGCGTGAGATTGAAGATGACGTGTTTGCCGCCGACGCTGATGATGCACTCCGCCGGCGTGTAGCCGGTACCGAAATCCTTCGCGTGCCGCTCGCAAACCGCCTGCTTCAGCTCGGCTGTTCCGCCCGCGCCGGTGTATTTGGTGAAGTTCTGCTCGATGGCCCGGACGGCGGCCTGCTTGATGTTGTCGGGCGTCGGGAAATCGGGCTCTCCGGCCCCGAAATCCACCACGTCGACACCCTGCGCGCGCAACTTCTCCGCGTCGGCGGCGACCTTCATGGTGGAGGACACGCTAATCAAAGCGATGCGGTCTGCGATTTCTGTTTTGAGTTCCAGTGCCATGTTTTCCTATCGTAAGCGCCGCTGGACACCTGCTCCCGCGGCGTTGAATCGTTCGCGGAGACGCACTTCCACTGACGGCGGCACCAGCTCCGCGATGTTGCCGCCCAGTCCAATCACTTCTTTTACCAGCCGCGAGCTGATGAACGAATACGCCTCACCGGCCATGAGGAACAGGGTCTCGATTTCCGGCCGCAGGCGGCGATTCATCAGCGCCATCTGCAGCTCCTTCTCATAATCCGAAATGGCGCGGATGCCACGCAGCAGCACCGTGGCGCCGCGCGCGCTGGCGTAGTCTACCAGCAGCCCATGGAAATGATCGATCTCCACGTTGGCATATCCGCCCACCACGTCGCGCAACATTTCCATTCGCTCTTCGACCGTGAACAGCGGAGATTCTTTTTCCTCGTTCTGCAAAATCGCCACAATCAGCCGGTCAAATAACCGCGATCCGCGTTCTATCAGGTCCAGATGCCCGTTCGTGATGGGGTCGAAAGACCCCGGGTAGATCGCGACGACGGTCTCCGGCTTGGCTGCCAATCCTTTTCCTTTCGAGGGAATCTCTACGATTCTAGCGAAAAAGGCACCGGCCCCGCACGCAGCGGCCGGCTGAATCCGATTCCGGCGATCGCGCCATGGTCAAAACTGCGCCAGAAGTTTGACTCTCGCAATTCCGTGACGTTACGATAGAAGTGCGGGGTGGAGCAGTCTGGTAGCTCGTTGGGCTCATAACCCAAAGGTCGGTGGTTCAAATCCACCCCCCGCAACCAATTTTTTCAATTGGTTGCACCAATTTTAGAGCGCACCACAACCTCCCCTCAACTCCCTGTAAGCGCAAACTGTGGCTTGTGGTCGGCGTCATCCCTCAGTCGTAAGGCGACCGTTCCGGCTGCGGAAGCGCCCACACTAGGTTCTCGGGGGCAGGCTCTTGCCGCCGATTTCCAGCGTGGGATGTTTTGCCCGTTGTAGATCCGCGTTCGCCGCGGGGCACATTCTCGGGTCGATTTGGTTAGGCAAGCGCGTGGGGCCGTTCCAGGCACGGGACGAACTCACTTGACAAACGCGAATGGCTGACAAAAAATCAACTCGACAGTTAAGATTGTCTGACAGGGAACAAGATGAGACTCATTTGCGTGCTTTCTGCTTTGTGTTTGGCTCACGGCCTGCTCGCCAATCCGATCGGCAAACATCCCGCCAATCCTCACTATTTCGTCTACCAAGGCAGGCCACTGGTTCTGATCACCACCGACCAGCATTACGGCGCGGTGATCAATCTCGACTTTGACTATGTTCCTTTTCTGGATCGTCTGCGGGAGTATGGGATGAATCTCACCCGCATCTATCCGGGAGGCTACGTGGAACTCAAGGATCAGTACGCACCCGGCAATCCGCTGGGGCCTTCGCCAGACCGCTATCTTCTGCCCTGGAAGAAATCGGGGGAATCCGGAGCCAGCCCGCACTTAGGTCAATACAAGTACGATCTTGCCTCATGGGACGATGCCTATTTCAAGCGGCTCAGGGACTATGTCTACCAAGCTTCGGTTCGCGACATCATCGTGGAAATAGCGTTCTTCAACGGGATGTACGACGACCGTTGGGCGGCGCAGCCCTTGTACCACACCAACAACATCCAAGGCGTGGGGATTTTGGACTTCAAACAATTCACGACCCTTGCCGACAAGGCGCTCGTGGAGGTCCAGCGCAAATATGTCGAGAAAGTGGCCTCCGCACTGTACGAATTCGATAACGTCATTTATGACATATCCGACGAGCCGGAGATGCAGGGACAGAAGTCATGGCCATGGAACAGCGCCCTGCTAGACGCCCTCATCGGAGTGGACCATAACAGACACATATATGGCGAGACAGCCCATAGTGCGACTCCCGACTTTACAAAGGACAGCCGCATCTCCTGGCTGCCCACCGAATACATCTCGCCGATGGAACAGACGCTAGACGAAAATTACCTGGACAACAAGCCCATCATTGACGTCGAAACAGCCTATTACCCGCGATGGTACGGATCCCATCCTGTTGAAGAGACCCGCGCCGAGGGTTGGTACGGCATGTTGGGGGGACTTGCCGGGATGATCCATCTCAACGCGGATTTCTCCACCGCCAACCCCTCGGGCCAGGGAACCAGTACAGAGAAAGAAATCCTCCCGCAGAAACGGGTCTTGATGGCTTTCATGCAGAACCTCGATTTCGTCAAGATGACGAAGTACACGGAGTTTCGAGTGGCCGATTCCGAGGCGCTGGCCCGGGGGATCGCCGAGCCGGGAAAGCAGTACGCCATTTATCTCTTTCACGGAAGCCGGAAGTGGGAGGACTGGTCACAAGGCTCGACTGCCGTCCGGTTCAACGTCAACGCGAATTGGTTCACGGATAATGTCATCCTGAAGATCCCCCCGGGCGTCTACAGGGTGGAGTGGGTCAATCCGTCATCGGGTGCAGTGATCACGTCCACTTCGCTGGACTCAAAAGGCGGCGACACGGCTCTTGAAACGCCGCGGCACTCTGTGGACATTGCCCTGCGGATGAAGCGCCTGCCGCAATCCGCAGATGTCGAAGCCGGAAGAAAACGGCCGCTTACTCCTTACTGACCTCCAATAACAATTGCTCCGCGAACGCCGCCGCCAAGCGGGGATGTGCGGCATCGACGGCCCCCAGCGTGATCGTTGCATCCAGGCTGCCGGCGGCAATCTTGGCAAAGTCGACCTTGGCGGGTTCCCAATTCACAAGAGGAATGCGGCCGGCCGGCGTTCTTCATCCAGTCCAGTCCTGGGAAAACGTGTACTCACATAGACGCAGACGGGACAGGCGCCGTCTGACCGCATCAGATCTGATTCCATGGGTAACAAGATCGCCGGGTTCGACGGGCGGCACATCGTCAGAGGCATTAATCGCCTGGACGCCCGCCTGCGCACTGGTGCACTGCAGCGTCTTATCCGGCATCTCCTGTATCTTCGGGAGGGTTTCGTCGCCGCGCTGGCACGCCCCCGCAACGTCGCCACTTCCTGGAATCGTCCGCTGCTAGGCTCGCTTGATCCGTAGCGCCACGTCCACGGCATGCTCGGGTGTGTGGAAGATTCGGTCACCCCCTTGGTGAATGAACGTCTCGGTGCCAAGCACCTTGCCGGAAGCCGGATCGACCCAGTCCGCTTTGTAGGCGCCGGCGGGCAGATTGAACAGAAGATTGTCGACATAACTGCCGGGCGTCACAACATACGAGCTTTGGCTTCCAGGCTTGTACTCACTATGGTGGTGATACAGAGCATACTGCTTCCCCGTCTCACTGATCCCCCTGCAGAAAACGCCTGACGGGACTCCGCTGACCACGAAAGTTCGATCCGGGCCCATCTTCAGGAAATCGAAACTGTACATGAACTCCCTCAGGTTCCTAAGCGCGCTCAGGATCTGGGCGTTGTCCGGAGTCTTGCCGGCGGGATCTTCGGCCGTGAACCGTCCGTTCAAGTGATTAAAACTTCCACCACCCCCCACGATAAACTCCCATGCTTCCACCCGGGAATCGGCAACTGCGTCGCCTTTGTACCAGACCGGGTACCAGTCGGTTTCGTTGAACTCAATCGGCTTGTTATGACCGTACTCCAACTCGAGAGCTCTCATTCCTCCCATCTGAAACCCAGCCTGCCAAACATACTGCGTGATGATGACGGACACGTTGGGCCGGCCCGACAAATCCAACGGCCCACCCACCGGGCCTTCTACCTGTGCAGCCACCAGATGTTTCTTGGGGAGGTTGCGTTCCGCATTTGTGACCACCTCCGTTAGATGGTCGACCCAGGCGCCCGCTTCCGCCAGCGGGGTGGGCGGGAAGCCAATGTCCGGCGCCTCGTCGCACATCTCCAGGATCACGTTGTCATACGAATTAACTTCCTGCGTGATCTTGGCTACGTAGGCGCTTTCCCTTCGCGCCAGATCCGCGTGCTTCATGGTTTGGGCATCCTGATAGTCGCACTTGCCGACGTCCTGCACGTTGTTTTCGTAGTACAGAGGCGAGATGAGCCAACTGTCGGAGTATTGCGCGTTGAAGAAACAGATCTCCACGACAATACCCCGCTCGCCCGCTTTGGCGATGAAATCTTTCAGCCGCGCGAAATACGCCGGGTCCCACTTATCGAGATCGAATTTGTTGCCGCCGAAAAGGTAGCCGGGCTGGTCACTCCTGGCCCAGGGAACAACCAGACTCCAGGGTTTGGGACCGAGCGGGTTGCCTTTGATGAACTTCCCCTGCGGCTCGAACATTGCACCCGCGTAAATCCGCGTATAGTTCAATCCGTATGACTTCAGAGCGTCAAGATAGGGCACATAGTCAAAGTCTTTGTTGACCACCGCGCCGTAATGTTCAGCCGAGGTAATCAGGATGGTAGGCCGATTGTTGAACAGGTAGTAGTGCGGGTTCGCCTCATGAAGCTTGATCGGCTGGGTGTGGCCTTGTGCGATGAATAACAACTCTACAAAAGGCAGATACTTTCTCGACATGCAGTCACTCTCCTAAGACACTACGTCCATAGCGGCAAGCCATCCGTCTCAACGGGAAATACCTCGAGCTGGCCGAGTTGATATTCCGTCACATAGAGTTTCCTCTGTCCGGCTAATCCGAACGCGACGTTCGTGGGCAAACCGCCCAGGGTGCGCAACCGCTGGGCCACTTTGCCGTCGGTTCCCAGTACGGTCACGTCGCCTTGTCCGTAAACTGCCACGTAGAGTTTGCCATCGGCGCCGAAGGCCATTCCATCGGGGCCACGCAAGGTCGGATACCGGGAATCGTTCCACACGTTGCCGAAAGGCTCGCGGGGTCCGAAGCCGTCGCTCTGCCGGCGATACCGGTACACGGCTCCGGTTATAGTCTCGTTTGCGTACAGGTCATTGTCCGGACCAAAGGCGATGCCGTTGGTAAAGCGTACGCCCGAATCAATTTTTTCAATCGTTTTGGTCTTGACGCCGATGCGATACACCCGCCCGTCCATGGGACATGTTTCGAAATCGGGACGCACGTTGCCACCCGGCTCGAACTCCGCCGCGGTGATTCCTGAGTCGGTGAGGTAGAGCGCGCCGTCGGGTCCGAAACACAGGTCGTTCGGATAAAGAAACGGTTCGCCGTGGCATTCGGTCATGAATACCTCAACCTTGCCGTCCAGGGTCACGCGCAGCAGAGAGGGCACTTTGGGCTCGGCAACCCAGATGGAACCAGCGGAATCCACGGCGAGCCCATTGGGCAGCCCCGTGACGGCTACCGTTCGCCGCTCCTTGCCATCCGCGGTAATCTGGGTCACGCAGCCGCGATCACCGCCCTCCACCACCAGCCAAGTTCCATCCGGCATCGCTACCGGCCCTTCCGGAAAGCGCAAACCAGAGGCGAAAGCAACACTCTTCATCGATAGCTCACCTGTCTTCTATTCGAATTCCCTGGTGTTACACGGAATCCCAAAACGAGCGGATTAACTTGTTCACTTTGGAGGCTTCTTCCATCTGCACCATGTGGCCGCTGCCGGTGAGGATCTCCCTGCGAACACTGTCGGGTAAACCGGCAGCATGCGTCTGAGGTATGATCCGGTCGCCGGCGCCCCAAATGACGAGGACGGGCATGGTCAGACTTCCTAACTGGTGGCGCCGCACAATCGCTTGCTGGCCGCCCGGACAGAACTGAGCGGCGATCGTGCGCAGCGCCGCCTCCACGCCGTCCAGGCGCTTGTACTTCAGAACGTCCTCGACCAGTTGCCGGCTGATTAACTGGGGATTCGCAAACACCTTTTCGATCTGGCGCTGCATCTCCTTTCTTCGGGTCGCGGTGATGAAGCCGTCTATATAGTCGCCGTCGATCTCGGAACCGAGTCCTCCGCTGGCGATCAAGCAGATGGATGGAACCCGCTCGGGATGTGCGAGTGCGAATTCCAGTGCCAAGGCGCCACCCATAGAATGACCGACCAGGTGCGCTTTGGTGAGTCCAGCCCCATCCAGAAAGCCGCCCAAAACCTGGCTCAAGTCAGCCAAAGCGCCGCTTCGAACCTGCTTCGAGGACCCGCCATGTCCCGGCAAGTCGAGGGCGTAGACGGTCCTGCCGGCAGCAAGTTCCTCATGATTGAACAGCCAGGTGTTGAGATCCCCACCGAATCCGTGAATCAACACGGCCTGCTCCGCTCCGCTGCCCAACCGTCGATACCGCAGGGCGAGGCCGTCAACCATGATTGTTTCTGACCTGGATCTGGAAGTCTCCGATTCGACCTCAGGCACGAAATGGGCCTGAAAGCTCACGATGAAGGCGTCGATTTCCGAGTCGGGGATTCCGGCGTCAGCAAGAATGCCAAGTAACCCGCCAACCGGTACCATGTCACTCTCTCTGGCCACCGTCCGCCGCAAAACCCCTGGCGTTGGCGCTTCCAGCACGCCGGCGATCTTTTCTGTTTCAATCTCGACCAATTCTGTTCCTCTGCCGACTTCTGCTCCCGCCCCGACCAGCCACCTCCCGACCTCGCCCTCCGTCATCGAGAGGCCCCACTTTGGCATCGTCAGGGCATGGACACTACTCACGCCTTGTACCTCATTACTTCACAAACCGCTGTCGCAACCTTACGCGCGTCGGGGAGGTAGAGATCTTCGAGCACGTCGCTGAACGGCACAGGCGTGTGTGGAGGCGTCACCATGCGGATCGGCGCCTTGAGCATGCGGAAGCCATTTTGGGCGACCAGCGCGGAGATATCGGTGGCGAGGTTGCAACGGGGGGATGCTTCGTCCACTACTACCAGCCGGCCGGTCTTCTCGACGCTTTCGAGAATACTGTCGCTATCGATGGGCGAGGTAGTCCGCAGGTCTATGACCTCGCAGTCCACGCGATTGTCCACCATCATCGTGGCGGCTTCCATCGCGACGTGCACCATGCGCCCGACCGTGGCAATGGTAACATCCCGGCCCTCGCGCATGAAGTTCGCTTCCCCAAAGGGAATCGCGTATGCTTCCTCGGGAACCGCGCCTTCGAGCGAATACAGCATCTTGTGCTCAAAGAAAATGACGGGGTCGGGGTCGCGGATAGCCTGGATCAACAGGCCCTTGGCGTCGTAGGGCGTAGCCGGGACTACGCACTTGAGCCCGGGAATGTGAGTGAACATCGGGTAGAGACACTGTGAATGCTGCGCGGCCGCCCTGAATCCGCCGCCGATCATGGTGCGGATCACCAGAGGCGTTACTGCTTTGCCTCCGAACATGTAGCGGAATTTGGCGCCCTGGTTGAAAATCTGGTCGAAGCAGACGCCCATGAAGTCGACGAACATCAGCTCGACCACCGGGCGCAGCCCCGATGTGGCCGCACCGATGGCAGCGCCGATGAACGCGGATTCACTGATCGGAGTGTCCAGTACACGGTCGCCGTACTTGCCCCACAACCCCTTCGTAACGCCGAGAACACCGCCCCAGGCGTCCATTTCGCCTTGCGTGCCACTGCCCCCGGCGACGTCTTCCCCCATCACAATAACGGTCGGATCGCGCCGCATTTCCTGATCCAGAGCTTCATTGATCGCTTGGCGAAACGTGATTTGTCTTTCCATAATCCAATCCTTCTTTTCGAGTCCTCAATAGGAGACGTACACGTCCGTCAGCAGATCTTCGGCCGCGGGCTTCGGGGCAGCCTTCGCCACCGCCACCGAATCCGCGATCAGTGCCAACACTTCCTGGTCAACCAATTCCAGTTCGGCGCGGTCAACCAAGCGGTCCGCAATCATCTTTTGGGTGAAATTGTTAATGCAGTCCCGCGTTTCGCGGATCTTCTTCACCTCGTCGGGCGCCCGGTAGCTCTGCGCATCACCTTCGAAGTGACCGTAGTAGCGGTTGACCGCGCATTCCATCAGCGTGGGGCCGCCTCCATCGCGCGCGCGGCTAATCGCCTTCGCCGCCGTGTCGTAGACGGCAAAGAAATCGTGCCCGTCCACCACCACGCCGGGCATGTTAAAACCGGCGGCGCGATCGGCGAATCTCTGGCCTGCCCCGGAATAATTACGCGAGGTCGCCTCCGCGTAGCCGTTGTTCTCGATGACGAAGATACACGGCAGCTTCCAGATGGAAGCGAGATTGAGGCTTTCGAGCGTGGTCCCCTGGTTAGCTCCGCCGTCGCCGACAAAGGCCACGGCAACGCCATGGGCGCCGGCCCGCTTCAGCGCCAGAGCGGCGCCACAGGCGAGCGGCGGTCCACCACCCACGATGCCATTGGCTCCCAGCATGCCCTTGCTGAGATCGGCAATGTGCATGGACCCGCCCTTGCCGCCACACAAACCCTTCTTCTTGCCGTAAATCTCGGCCATCATGCCGTACACATCGCATCCTTTGGCAAGGCAATGTCCATGGCCGCGGTGCGTGCTGGTAATCTTGTCGCGTTCGTCGAGATGCATGCACACGCCGGCGGCGATGGCCTCCTCGCCCGCGTACAGGTGCACAAACCCTGGGATTTCACCGGTGGCGAATTCGATATGGATACGCTCCTCAAACTCCCGGATCATTTTCATGATTCGGTACGCTCTGAGTAGTTCGTCGCTGGCAAGTTGCATTCGTGGACTTCTCCGTTCTTCCGCTACCGTGATGGCGTGCCGGTGAACGGTGGCGTCGCCATAGTGTATCCAAATCTCAACCTTGTCCCAACCCTCGACCGGAGCGGTCAGAAGTCTCGTTGTGGGAACATTGCCGGACAAGAACTCGGCAGCTAAGGTGCCGCGCATTAGAGGCCGCAGAAGATTCGGCGGGGATTGTCAATCAGAAAGGTGTCGATCTCCTTCTGGCTGAATCCTGATTCAAGGAGTCTCGGCACCGCAAAAGTCATCATGTAGGCGTAGGTTCGCTGGGAGGCTTTGGGGTCGCGGGTGGGGGCCTCGGCTCCTTCGAAAAGCTTCACGCCGTTCTCCCAGTGCCAGTTGCAGTCTACCGAGATGAATAGCCGATTAGCGAAGCCTGCGTCGCAGAAGAAGCGCAGGAATGCCGTCAGATCGGACCAGGGCGTGTAGAAATCCTGGCCGAAGGTGTCAACTTCGAAGTAGCTCCCCTGTTTGAGAAGCGGTAGCAAAGCCCGGAGGCGCTCGGTGCGGCTGGCCGTGCCGACGTCCATGTGAGATAGCACGATCAGGCGGGGGGCTGCGCCGGACCGGAGCAGGAGATCGTGCTGCTCCGGGGCGGAGTTGGGGCCAGAGTGAGAGGCGATGGGTGCGCCCGTCGCCTGCTGTACTCGGGCGGCCGCGCGAAACACCTTCTTTTCCCAGTCGGTCAGGGGCGCGCCTTCCGAAGCGATCTTGATGATTCCGGCACGGATGGAAGTTCCGTCGATACCCTGGACGAGCTCCTTGTGCATCCGGTCTTCCATTTGCTTCTCGTCCTCGATCTCCGCCCATGAGCTCGGAATTTTGGCCCGGCGGTAGAAGCCGGTGGACGGGATGATCTTCACGGCTGTCCGGCGGGCGATCTGTTGATAGAGATCGATGGGGCGGTGCGGCGTGAGATCCACGATGGTCTTGATGCCGACTCGGGCAGCGTCGTTCAACAAAGACACGGCGAAATCGACGGAATCGGACTGAAGCGTTTCAGGGATGGGAGAGTAACCCGGATGCTGGAGACCTGGGCCTCCAAACCACAAGAGGTGCTCGTGGATCAGGGTAGTGCCGAGGGAATTGCACGGCACAGGTCCGGTTACGGTCGAGATCATGGGACGGCCAGGCGTGGCAGCCGCAATGGCGGATACGGACAGCATGCCGGTGAGCAGCTCGCGCCGGGAGAAAGGCGCGATGCCGGCTGTGGGGATCTTCACGGGACGCCTAGCGAAAGACATTTGACCTCATATATCACGTTCGGCCCCCTGAGCGGATTACCAGTCCTGGCGCGGCACCCCGAGCCGCGTATGCCTATGCAAAACCTGCGGATCTCCCGCACGGCTAGCATTGCCGGAACGTATCCACCGTGCATTGGGCTATACAATATCTCGTAGGCGACGGCGTAGCGCCTTGAGCCTGCGCAGGATCGAGCCGCGATCCAACAGATCATCACCGCGCTTCATGAAAACAGCGATCGATAGCTATTGCTACCACAGGTTCTTCGGTGAGGTCTATCCGCAGCAGTCCACGCCAGCGACGAGCATGACTTTGGAGGAGTTCCTGCGCCGCGCGCACGAACTCCGGGTAGATGGCGTTTCGCTGGAATCCTGCTTCATTCCACGCCTGGATACCGAGTACCTGGCGCAGGTCCGCAGCCTTTTGGATGAATACAACCTGGACCGCGTGTTCGCTTGGGGACATCCCGATGGGCTGGAAGGCGGCACGAACCAGAATGCCTACCATGAGATGATCCGCTGCTTCGAATCTGCGCGGAGTATCGGGGCGAAGGTTATGCGCGTGGTGGGCAGCAGCTTGAGGTTCCGCAACCGGCCGCATGGGCCGCAGATCGAGTGCCTGACCCGGATGTTCCGGGAAGCCGTAAAGGTGGCGGAAGAGTACGGCGTCCAGATGGCGGTTGAAAACCACATCGATTTCACCGCGGACGAAATGCTCTGGTTGCTCACGGAGGTGAATTCGCCCTGGCTTGGCATCAACTTTGATACTGGGAACTTTCTGCGATTACTGGACGACCCGATCAAAGGCATGGCCAAATTGGCCCCCTACGTCTATGCCACCCACATTAAGGACCTGAAGGTGCAAAAGGGTGTTGCCGCGGACGAGTGGTATTTCTTCTCTTGCACGCCCGTTGGGGACGGACTCGTGGACAACAGCAGGCTGGTTCAGTTGCTGGCCGATACGGGCTACGAGGGTCTTCTTGCCGTGGAGATCGATTTCCTGCATCCGGACTACGGCAACGATGAGGACCAGGCGGTGGTCAGGAGCGTCGCGGAACTAAAGCGGCTGGCGGATTCGGATAAAGCCCGAAAGCCTGGTTCGGAAGCTCCATGAGGCTCACTCGGCCCGAACAGACAGTGCTTCTGGCTGGAGTTGTCCTGGCGTGGACAATGGCAGGGATCGCGGCGCATTCCTCCGGTAAACGCCCTTTTGCGGACATTCCGTTTGAGCACGTGATCATCGACGACCACCCTCCGCTCAATCAGTGGGCCATCGGGGTCGGTGACATTAATGGTGATGGGCAAGTGGACGTCGTTAGTTCCGGAGAAGGGCCGCTGGATCGCGGAACCGCTCCGGCGAACGCAGGTCTCTACTGGTACGAGTACCCCACATGGGCGAAACACGCCATTGATGCGAACGGCACTTTTGCCGACGACATGCAGCTGGTTGACGTGGACGGCGACGGAGATTTGGACATCGTGGTGCCTGAGGACGGCGCCAAGGAAGTACGTTGGTATGAGAATCCCAGGCCCAATGGAAACCCTCGCACCGATCCGTGGAAGGTGCACGTCATTGGCGGCTACACCAGGTTTCAGTTCGAGGAGGCGCATGACGTCGAGGTGGTGGATCTCAACGGCGATGGCAAAGTGGATGTCGTCATCGCCAACCAGAAGTGGGAGGCTCCCCGCCCTTCAAACCAGCCCGAGCAGGTCGTGTTCTTTCAGAACAACCCTGACTCATGGACCGCTGTCGTCGTCTCGAACACTTACGGCGAGGGAACGTGCCTTGCCGATCTGAACGGCGACGGGAGAGTGGACATTGTCAAAGCGGGTTGGTGGCTCGAAAATCCTAAGGATCCCATCCATGACACGTGGAAGCAACACTGGTTCTTCCGCGGTTGGCCGGATCGGGCAGGCGTCACCGTCGCCGACATCAACCAGGATGGCAGGCCGGATGTCGTGCTTTCCGCGTCGGACTCGGCAGGCCGTCTTTCTTGGTTTGAGGCCCCCACGGACGCTATTCGTGGCACGTGGAAAGAACATCTCATCCAAGACCACGTCGACTACGTCCACACCTTCAAGGTGGCAGACGTGAACAACGACGGGATACCCGACGTCGTTTTCGCGGAAATGCAGGATTCAGCGCAAAAACGTGTGGGCTTTTTTTTGAACCAGGGCAAAGGCAAGAGTTGGAAGCTGCAAGTGGTGGCGAACACAGGATCGCACAACATCCGTGTTGCCGATGTAGACCACGATGGAGATATCGACATCATCGGAGCGAACTGGGACACCAAGAACGATCCGAACCATGCACCCATGGAAATGTGGCGAAACCTGCTCAATGACCGCCGCAAATAGCTCTCTTCTCCTGAGAGAAATCGACGTGTGCTCTCAGGACACGTAGCGATTCTAAATGCCAAGCCACGGCTCCGGAGTGAGCGGCGCATGGGTCCGGCTCAGACAGACGCAAGGTATACACTGTGGCGGTATGCCGCCGCTCGTCGTCTTCTCGTGGCCTTACGGCCTTTTTTTCTTGGCCGTGTTGTTCTGGGCGTTCGCGCCGGAGTTTCGGATCATCTCAAGGCAGGCCGAACCGTCGACGAGTCCACAGGACGCCGGCTCGAAGCGGCTGATCGCGGTCGGCCAGGGTCTGGCGACGATCGCTGCGTTCTTGATCGCGGCAAGCGTGTCGTCGGCGGGCCTCCCGCATCGCTTCTCGCTGTTCTGGGCAGGCCTCGCCGCGATCATCGGCGGCAGCCTGCTGCGCCGCCATTGTTGGCGGATGCTCGGGGCGAGCTTCACAGGCGCCGTGATCGTGAGGCCGGATCAAGTGGTCGTTGACCGCGGCGCCTACCACTACGTGCGCCATCCGTCGTACACTGCGGGCGCGATCCTCTTCCTCGGCATAGGACTCGCCCTCGCCAATTGGATCAGCTTGGTCGTGTTGATGGGCACTGTCTCGGTCGCCTACGGCTATCGTGTCGGCGTTGAGGAGCGCGCACTCCTGGCGACGATTGGCGATTCATACCGGCGATATATGAGCCGCACGAAGCGGTTTGTGCCGTTCCTGTTCTAACCCGGGCAGGGACGGGCAAGGCGAAGTCGTCTGAAGACCGCCTTCATAATGTCTGTCGCGTTGTCCCCCCACGCTTGTTCAAGCGCGGCAACTCTCGCTTCAATGGCGTCGATTTCAATTGCCTTTGCGGCCCAGCGGGTTCTCGTTGGCCGCAAATATATCATTCTGCTTGTAAGGAAGATTTTGATGATTGACGAGCAGGGGAATGGAAGCGGCCCGGCGCAACCTGTGCCGCGTCCGCCCAATCGGGGCTGGCCCCGAGGATCAGGTCCGCGGCTAGTTCCCCCACGGCGGCACTGGTCATCATGCCTGAGCCACCGAGACCTGAGACATGGAAAAGTCCGGGCAGAGCCGGATCGGGGCCGATCAGCGGCCGCCGGTCGGGAGCAAAGGTCCTGAGACAAGCCCACTGGCGGCGAATCGACAGATCGCCGAGGAAGGGGGCGTGGCGCGCCAACTTTTCGGCGAGCAATTCGGCCGCCGCCGGATCCGTGGGCGGAATCCCCGGCGCGGAGGGTGTTTCGTCGCATGGCGACAGCAGCAGCCCATCCCCTTCGGCGCGGAAATAGAGCGCAGGATCCTCGAACCAGACGAACGGATCGCTGGCGCCGACCAAGTCCAGTTGGCCGGAGACGAAGAGGTGACGACGCCGGGGCTGCAACGGCAGCGGACTGTCGGCGCGCCCGAGGCGGCCGGCCCACGCCCCGCTGGCGTCGATGACCGTATCGGCAAAGATCTCGCCCTGGCTGGTGCGGACGCCGACCACGCGACCGCCTTTCAGGATCAACTCCTCAGCCGCGCAGTTGGTTGCCAGGGTGAATCCGGCGCGGCGGGCGATGCCCAAGTAGCGGCTGAGCAGCGCATGGATGTCGACGACGCCTTCCTCGGGACACCATAAGGCCAGATCAAATCGGATATCCCGAAGGAAGGCGAACCGCATCTTGGCGTTCTGAGCAGTAAGCATCTCGCAGGCGATGCCCTGCGACTGCAGCACGGCGAAGGCGGCGTCTACCTCCTCAATGTGGGGCTCGTCGCACAGGGTCAGGCCGCCCGTCGCTCGCAGAATCTCGGATGGCGACTCCTCCAGCGCGCGAATGTGCGAGGTCGTGCGCCAAGCCAGCGAAGCAATCAGGCTATCGGACTCCGACAGCTTGGACAGCGCGGCATTGCGTCCCGAAGCATGTACCCCAAAAGAGAACTCCCGTTCCAGGATCACGCCGCCGGAGTGGCTGCGACGGCTCAGAGCCCAGGCCGTGGCGGCGCCGGCGAACCCTGCGCCGACGATAATGTATCCGCTGGTGGAAGGAAGCGGCTTCATCGGGTATGGCGCTATGTAGTTTACCCCAGAGGTCGTCGTAGTCGCGAAAGCAGCGCACCATATTGGCTGAGCCACTACCGAACGAAGTGATGTCGCCCGAAATTGCAGCCACTGCCCACACCGGACTTATTTGAACTGGGTTCTTCGGATTGTGGCGGCTGGTCAGCCATCCGGATTGACTAGTGGAGTATGCCGACACGATTCCCCGCTGTCAGTCTAGATAGGTTGTTCGATCAGACTTTGTTAGCCATCTTAGCAAGCCACCATCGCAGACCGACGAACAGAAAGCGCCAATCCTTAAAGAATTCCGGCGCCTTCCGCTCGAATGCATGACCGACAAACTGAAATACCCAGCCCACGACAAACAGTGCGCCGACGATCGTCCACCGGGTCAGCGGGAAAATCACAGGACGCTATGACACCACTACCCGCGGCTAAGCCGAGGTCGTACATGTGCAAAAATAAGACAAGCAGAGGCGGACTTCAGTAACCTGTGTTTCCGAGCCTCCGCTCCATGGGTAGGGTAATGAGGCATGCCTTTCTTTCCTTCGTTCTTTCGATCATCTTGCACGCGCAGACGTCGCCCGTCCGCCTCGGCGACCCCGTTAACCTGATCTCACCCGCAACGGACGCCCAAGGCTTCACGGTTCTGTTCGGCGCTTCGGTCGCGCCGGACGGCACAGCACAGAAGGGCACGAACTTGTATTTGTTCGGGGGTGGGTCGATTCGCCAGCTGACCCATTATGCGGGCGACTCGAATCTCACCGGGGTAACCAGTGTGACGTATGCGGAGTCCGTAGGATTCGGCGCCTTCACCTCGCTCCCCACTGGTCCTGGCGGCGCGGAGGAAGTTCATCTGATCGATCGATCGAGCGCCGAGGACCGCACGCTGGTCTCTGACCACGGAAGTTGCATACAACCGGCTTGCGTAAGCTGCTTTCGGCCGTGTGTCGGCCCGGTGCACCTCAGCGCAGACGCGAGCAAGGCGCTTTACGCGGTGGCGAGGCAACAACCCTTCTTCGTGGTCAATGGGGACGGCACCGGTCTGGTGCATCTCCCTGTTTACTCCGGCTCGCTCGCACCATCGCCGCAGCGCGTCATCAGTCTCTCGGGCCTGTTCGTCTTTACATCATCGGCGCCATCGGGCCCCACCTTCGCGGCCGCCGCAACCGACGTTTACACGATGAATCTTGCCGGCACGGCGCTCAACCATGTGACGAAATTCGGCAGCGCGATGTTCTTTGCCAGCAACGCGACCATGAACCAGGACGGATCGCTGATCGCGTTCGAAAGCAATTTCTCGGTGAATGGCGCGCCCCAGAACAATCAGATCTGGCTGGTACATCTCGACGGGTCGGGCCTGCGGCAGATTTCCACGGGTCCGGACCTCGCCAGCGACCCGTCGATCTCCGCGGATGGGTCCGTCGTGACATTCCTGCAGAGCGGGCAGATCAAACGCGTCGACACGAGCGGCGATGGAATCGTACTGACGTTAACGAAGCTCTCGATATCGGCGCCGCGCAATCCGGCGTTGAGCCAGGACGGAGCGCAGCTGGTTTTCACCAGAGGTCCACAGTCTGGGAGTGCAGCGGCCGTGTACCGCATCCCCACGGATTCCGCCAGCAATAGTCTTTCGTCCCTTGGCATCTATGCGCCGCATCTCCTGAACTCGAATGGCGTGGCAAGCGCGGCCGGCTATGGCGCGCCGTCGCCGGGGTCGTTGATCAGCGTATACGGCGCCAACCTCGGCTCGGCCGAATTGACGCAGGCAAACGTGTTTCCGCTGCCGATGTCGCTGGATAGCGTCTCATTGCTGGTAAACGGGCAGCCGGTTCCGGTGCTCGCCGTCACGCCATGGCAGATCAACGCGCAACTGCCCCAATCGACGCCGGCCGCGTCCGCCACGTTCCAGGTTCGGGTGGGAAGTGTTGCGCTACCGTCGGCCAGCGTGGAGGTCAACAGTGTCTCGCCAGAGAACTTCGTTTTCCCGTTCACGCGGGGAAACCTGTCCTATTCGCAAGCGGCCGCATTCCACGCCGGGACTGGCATCGCGGCGGATATGGACCACCCGGCAGCCGCAGGCGAGACGTTGGAGATTTACGGACTCGGATTTGGAGTGACGGATCCGGTGGTGGACGCGGGCGTTCCGTCGCCGGCCTCACCCCCGGCGCGCGCGCGCCAGATGCCTCAACTGCAGATCGGAGGCGTGAAGGCAGCCATTACGTTCGCCGGTCTCACCCCCGGACTGGCGGGAGTGTACCAGGTGAACGCGGTGGTGCCGGCGGGACTCGCATCGGGCCTGCAGAATCTCACCTGGATCGGCCCCGGCGGGCCGGTGAACGGTTCGTCCATCGCAGTGCAGTAGTCTTGCGGAGCGGATGTCGGACAGAGCGACGGCATCAACTCAGCCTGCGACCCTGGAACCCGGCACCCATTCGCTCGTCGCTGGCCTGGTTCAGCCGCTGGGATGGTAGCCGGATGACGTTTTTGCTTCTGGCTTAAGGGAATGTGCAGATCCGGTTTTCAAGGTCCGCTTCTCGGCTCATGTATAATGCTCAGACGCGGAACTTTGGTATTAGGCGGGTTCGACCATGTTTGGTCAGTGGAGGATACGGAGTATGTCGTATTTCGCTTGGATCATCTTGGGACTGGTTGCCGGTTTCATCGGCAGTAAGATCGTCAACAAGAAGGGTGAGGGGCTATTCCTCGACATCATTCTCGGAATCGTGGGAGCCATCGTTGGAGGATGGCTGTTCACCATGTTCGGCGCCAGTGGAGTCAGCGGACTGAATCTCTACAGCCTCGCGGTAGCTGTTGTTGGCGCCATCGTGGTCCTTGTTTTGTACCACGCGATTCGGCGCGCTGCCTGAACCTGGCCCAGCATCCGGGTGGGAGAGCGTGCCGTTGGAGAGCGATCTCGCCCGTTACCACTCTCGATCGGATCGAATCCGGTCTCGAATAGTCATGAGTCTGCCCGCGAAGTATCCGACGACAATCGCGAGCACGAAACACAGAACGATAGTGGGTGGCGGTTCCAAGATTATCTATCGGCAGACCAACCTGAATTCTGCACAAACGGCCGGCAGTATCGGCCCACGCCATGCAAGGCGTCAACTCCAGCTTCGCGAGCGTAGAGCCTAAACTGACCCATGATGGATCGCGATTCGCTTACCGTCAATATTGGCGTTTGTTAGCACCCTTGCCGCGACCCGGGGTTCGTCACGGAACCGGCTGTCCGGCGCCTTCGGACTGAGGATCGAGCCCGGGACCGTCAACTGCCACACGTTTGGACTCGTGCATAGCGCTGCACCAACACGATGATCGCGCGGTGCTGGCGGTAGAATTGCAAGTTCACAGGGAGGGCATCTTGAAAGCTGCATTCCGCACGGTACTACTGGTCGCTGTTTCACTGGCACCCGGTCAAACACCATCCGCCAAGATCCAGGCGCTGATCATCACGGGCCAGAACGGTCACGACTGGAGCGCGACTACGCCTGTTCTCCGCAAGCTATTGGAGGACACCGGCAAGTTCGAAGTGCGAGTCACTGAAGAATTCCGCGGCGCCGGCCCGGAGACGCTCGCGCCTTACGACGTCGTCATCTTGAACTACTACGAGAAGAAACAACCGATGCTCCGCTGGGGGGAACGTGCGGACACGGCGCTTGAGAAGTATGTGCACGGAGGCAAGGGGCTGGTCGTCTACCACTTTTCCATGGCGGCGTTCGACGGCTGGAGCGAGTACGAAAAAATGTGCGGGGCCAATTGGCGGCCGAACAACGGTCACCACTCGGCGCGCCACGATTTCACCGTGGAAATCAAGGACACCGAACACCCCATCACCCATGGCATGAAGGCTTCCTTTCTGCAGGCGAACGATGAGTTGTACGCCAATCTGAAGTGGCAGCCGGAAGGCGCCTACCACGTGCTCGCCACGGCGTGGGATGATCATGCGAAGTATACGCCCGGCGAGAAGCAACCGATTCCGGGGTCGGGCCTCAACCAGCCGATGCTGTGGACCGTGAATTACGGCAATGGCCGCGTGTTCGTGACCGCGCTCGGCCACGACCCTGACGCCATGAAGGGCGCGGGATTCACCGCTACGCTGAGTCGCGGGGCGGAATGGGCGGCTACAGGAAAAGTGACCATCCCGCTGCCGGACGACTTGAAATAGCTTACTAGACAGTACTCAGCGATTCGGGCCGCGCTTCGACGCCTTCTGCATCCCGGAACGCGTTGACAATGAAGTCTTCCGAATAGGAAATGTGCTGGATCATGGCCAGGCGGGATTCGCAGCGCAGCACGAGCGATACCCCCAGCAGTTTCTGCCTTTGTATCTGCGGGGCCACGTTTTATTGCGGGACAGCGACGCCAGGGCCGCGGCTGAACTGCTTGAGAAAAGCGTTCGCCTCCAGCCGAATCACGCGCAAGCGCACTACGAGTTGGGGCGCGCTTATGCCGAACTGGGCCGGTTTCACGACGCCGTCCCACAATACGAAGCCGCCGTTCGCCTGGAGCCCGGACTCACAGAGGCGTGGTACCGGCTGTACCTGGCGGCGCATAGCAGCGGGGATGCCGATCGTGCGCGCCAGGCCGAAGTGATGTTCAGGAAGTTGCGGCAGAATACTGAAAAGCAGGACGCCATCCAGAGCTTTATATACAGCATGCGCTGACAAAGAAATGACCAAGCACCAAGCAATTCTACTGTTCCTGCCGATGATGGCGATTCTGTCACTCAGTGGCCAGACCAGCGACCGTGCCTCCGGCTGGACCATCTACATCACCAACGACGCCTGCTCCGACTACACCTGGGGATTCAACGAGGAACAGACACGGCGAGCCTACGCCGATGTCGTGCGCGCGCATCTCGACGAAATGCAGCGCACGGATCACGAGAAGCCCGAAAATCAAGACCGCTATAATCTCTCGATCACGCAGGAGGCACATGCGTTCGTCGAATACTACCCGGAACGCAAGGAAGAACTCATCCGCAGGATCAAGGAAGGCCGCATTTTCGTGGGTCCGGTTTACAACAACGCGCTTTGGGGATTCCAAAGCGCCGAGAGCGTAATCCGCACCTTCTATCCGGCGCGCAGGCTGGAGCGAGATTGGGGGATCCCGCTTCGCATCGCACAGCATATCGAGCAACCTGGCCTGCCGTGGGGCGCGGCCTCCATTCTGGCGGCGAGCGGGTTCCGCTGGCTATCGGCGCCGTACCTGGATTACGATTCCACCTTCACCGGGCTGAAAAATCCGACGATCTTCGTCTGGGAGGGGCCGGACGGAGCGACGGTACGCGTGGTCATGGACAATTTCGCGTCGCCCAAGGCCAACTACGTGCAAGGCGCGTACATCCTGAAGGAGCCGAAGCGAATCGCGGAAGAGTGGCTGCCGCACTACTCCCAACTGAAAGACTACCCCGTCCGCGCCATTCTGGCCAGCGGCACTCACGGCGACAATAACCCCACCAACGGTAGCCGCGCAGCCGGCTTCGCTGAGGCCATCGTGCTGTACAACGCGCAGCAGGAGCCGCATGCAAAACTGATCAACGCCACCTTGCCCATGTTCTTCGATGCGGTGGACCGGGCCCGGCCCGCGCTCCGGACCTTGCGCGGCGATTTCGGGCATTCCTGGGATCTCTGGCCCGTTACATTAGCCAAGTACGCAGCGGACGAACGCGTCGGCGAGCACGCGCTGCTCTCGGCCGAGGTGCTGCTGGCGCGGTCCGGCAACTCCAGCGCGGTCGAGGCCACGCGCGAAGAGCGGGAGAAAGCCGAGTGGAACTGGATCATGCTTGCCGACCACGCGTGGAACGGCACGGATGCGGCGAACAAGAACGTAAATGCCGAGTTGCGCCGAAAATGGGGTGAAGAGTTGAACCGCCTGGCGCAGGACCTGACTCAGAAGGCTTGGAACGCCGCGGACCTCACGCCCGACGCTGCCTCGCTCACGATTTTCAACGGTCTCTCATCGCCTCGCGCAGATCTGGTGCGCATCGAGGCGCCCGAAGCGGTCGCCGGTGTCGCGCTGGGTGAGAAAGCGATTCCCGCTCAGATCGTCGAGGAAGACGGTCAGCGCATTCTGTATTTCGTCTCGCCCGAAATCGATGGATTCGGTTTTGAGACCCTGCGGACAAAATCGGAATCCGGCAAGTCGAACAACAATGCAACCCTCCGGGCCACTCCCGAGGAACTGGAAAGCCCGCGCTACCGCTTGCGGTTGGATGCCGCTACGGGCGGCATGGGCAGCCTCGTCGACAAATCGACGGACAAAGAACTGCTTCACACCGGCAATAGCTACACCATCGGACAGACCGTCTTTTTCGATGGTAAGGAACACAGGCTTTCCAACGTGAGATCGGAAGTGGAGTCGATCGGGCCGGTGCTGGCCAGGCTCAAAGTCACCGGCTCGACCGAAGGCATCGACGTGACCACGCGCGTCACTCTCTACGCCGCCCTTGACCGCGTGGATCTCGACATCCGCATTCACAAGCCCGTCACTACGCAGGAGCAGCGGCTCACGCAAATGTTCCCGGTCATCGCTCCGGGCGCCGTGGAGCGTTTGGAAACCATGGGTGCAGTGGAGCGGCCGGCGCTCCAACCCGACGGAGATCTGCTCCCGGGAGCCGATACGCGGCGCTTCGTGGTGCAAGGCTTCGTGGATACTTCCGTCCCGGGCGGATCTGGAGTGACCGTTGCGCCGTTCGAGGCCTTTGCGCTGCGGCGCGACCTGGGCGGCATTACGTTCGAAGCTCTGGGCAGTGACCAGAACTATAAAGAATCGTCACGGGACCAGCACGGTGTGACGGACTTCCGGTTCCGGTATTCGCTGCGCGCGCATGCCGGAGCGTACAACAACGCTGAGATCGTAGCGTGGAGCCGGGCCGTTTCGACTCCGCTGCTCGCTGCCTTCGGCAAGCTCAAGAGGCATGGGATGCCCACCGTGGTTCTCGCCCCGCGCCGCGCCATCGCTCTGGCGTTCAAACCAGCGGAAGAGCGGGGCCACTTGCTGCGAATTTGGGAAACCGCCGGCCGTTCCGGCGCGATCGCTATTCGTGTGCCGGGTTATCGGGAGGCCGTCTTGACCGATTTGCTGGAGCGTGACCAAAAGCGGCTCGAGATCCGCGATGGCCAAGTCACGCTCGACCTGAAAGCCCACGGTTTCGCGGCAATCCGGCTTATGCCGTGACCTCCGTCCGGAATGCAATCCGGCAGCGATACTCGTCCCGGCCCGGAATGCCGAGATTCATGTGATAGAGCGGGCCGCCCGAATAGACGCTTTCGGGTTGATATCCGGGAGGGGCCAGCAGCAGAGAATCCGGCAGGCCGGCCGTCGTGACAAACATGTCAGTCCAGTCCGGCCCGCCGAACGTCAGTGACGAAGTTTGTGTGGCCGGTGTCTGGATTTTCCGCTCGACTTTTCCGTCCGGGTCCAGACGAACGACGGCGGCGCCAAACCACAGGGCACACCAAATAAATCCCTCGGCATCCACCGTCAGCCCATCCGGCAAACCCTCCTCGGGGGCGAATCTCTTGAATACGCGGCGGTTCGAAACGCGGCCATCGCTCTCTCTGTAATCGTAGGCATACACCAGTCGCGCGACGGAGTCGGAAAAATAAAGCCTGTTCCGGTCGGGCGAAAACCCCAATCCGTTCGCAAGATGAATGCCTTCATCCACGACATGGGCGGAGCCGTCGGTATTCACGCAGATGAGATTCCCGAGCGGATAATCCTCGCGCGACGGGTCATAGAACCAAGAACCGGCAAAGAGACGCCCTTTCGGATCGGCGATGCAATCGTTCATCTGGCATTTCGTCCCATCGGCTTCCGTAATCGCCAGGCGCGGGTCGTTCACGCCGTCCCATTGCCAGATGCCTTGCGCGTTCACCACCACGAACCCGCGGCGTTCGTCGAACGCGTAACCCGCGACCTCGAACCCGGACCGGATGATTTCATGCTCGCGTGTGACCCAATTCAAGCGATAAAAGCGCTTGCCGGTAATATCAGTCCAGTACAGAGTCTGGGTCCGGCGATCCCACATCGGGCCTTCCCCGCACAGGTCGCCATAGTCGGCGAGCATCGTCAATTCAGGCATTTCGTCTCCTCAGTGATCACGATTTCAGTTTCGTGTGCGGCCTGTCCGGCCTGCAGCAACCATGGTTCACGGCCGCGCTTCTTCATATACCACAGCAACAACAGACCAGCACCGATCCAGACGGCCACCAGTGCGGGCGCGTAACGGAGTAGTGACGGCGGCAGCGGAACCACCGACTGCACGCCAACCCAGATCAGGGCGAGTGTGGAAACGAGCGGACACACAAAATGCCGAAATACGCGGAACTCGCTTTTCCTTTCGCCGCGATAGAACCGGAACACGCCGAAATTGCTCATGCCATACACCAGCCCCAGCGTGATCGCGACTCCAAGGAACTAATACTCCTGGTCCGGACCGATCCAGAAGCCCAGGCCCAACCCAATCACCAGGGTTAGCAGGGTTTACATCCAGATGGCGTTGGTGGGTGTGCGATAGCGCGGATGCACTTTAGCCAGCCAGTGGGGCAAAGCGCCACCGCGTCCCATGGCGAAAAAAAACTCGGGTGGCGGCGTTGGTGCAGGCGATCCACACCGCCAGCACCGAGTTCAAGACGGCGATGAATACACTCTCCAGCCAAAAACCGAATGTTATCATACCAGTCACACCGGCACTGATTTGGCCGTTCTTCAGCAAACAACTGGATCGCCGTGCGAAGCGGATGACGGCACTCGGCTACTTCTCAGCCAGGCGTCCGACGGCGAGCAGAATGCCATGCAGAAGCGCTTGCGGTCGCGGCGGACACCCCGGGATATACACATCCACCGGCAGAACTTTCTCGACCCCTCCAAGGGATGCATAACTCTCGCCGAAAATGCCGCCGCTGATGCCGCAGGCTCCGACGGCGACGACGACCTTGGGGTCGGGCGTGGCGCGGAACGTCTTGAGCAATGCCAATTCCATGTTCCTGGTAACCGGTCCGGTGACCAACAGCATGTCGGCGTGACGCGGCGAAGCCACGAAGTGGATGCCGAACCGCTCGATGTCGTAGATCGGATTGTTCAGAGCAACGATCTCGAGCTCGCAGCCGTTGCAGGAACCGGCATCGACCTGCCGAATCGCCAGGGACCTCCCCAGCAGCTTGTGAATCGCGGTCTGGGTCGTTCGCCCCGCCGTTTCGACATCGTCTTCCCGTGTCGAGACACCCAGCAATTCACCGTGTGTACCATCCGGGTTCAATTGATAATCCGCGGTCACGACGAGGTAGTCGCGCTTGTGCGTTGCGAGCTCGAAATCCCTTGTGACACGCACTGCCTGGTCGGGCCCCGCTTCCGCGCACAGGCCACAGAACACGCAGCGTCCGTAGTCTACCGTTACGGTTCGCTGATCTCCGTTGTCGAGAACAGAGATGGCTTGCGTGGGACAAACTTCCCCGGCCGGCCGGGCGTCCTGCCAGCGTTCAAAGTCAAAGACTGGCTTGCCGCGGAAAAATGCCGGAACATCCGCGGGCGTTGCCGGATAGGTAGTGGTTACGATCCCGGTACGAACTGTTTGCTGGATGATCTTGAACATCGGTCAGCGATCCGTTCCCGAGTAAGAAAGGTTGAAACTCTTGTTGATCACTGGAAAATCCGCAATGATATTTCCCTGCACCGCCTCGACCAGAGCCGGCCAGTTGTTCAGCGAAGGGTCCTTGACCTTACACCGTTCCAAGCGATTGCCGGGTCCGGTTCGAACCCAGTGAATGATCTCGCCACGCCATCCCTCAACTGAGCTGATGGCACACCGATCGGGTGGGATGGGACGAGGCACAGCACAATGAGTGCCGTAGAGATTTTGTTCTGTGGCACTCTTGAGAATCCCGACAGACTCTTTCACTTCGTCAATCCGAACCTGCATGCGGTGCCAGACGTCACCGGCCTGATACACCGGAACGCGGAATGCGAACTGGTCATAGGCCGCGTAAGGGTGATCGCGCCGAACGTCTAAATCGATCCCGGAGGCGCGGCCCCCGACACCGACGATGCCCAGATCCTTGGCCTTCTCCGGCCGCAGGATGCCGGTGTGCTCCAAACGGTCCCGCGTAGAGTCAGAGGAGTAAATCAGTGCGACCAGGTCGTCAAACTCGCTCTCGAAAGCGTCTACCGCGTTGCGGAGCATATTCTGTTGGCCAGACTGCCAGGCCCTTCGCACACCTCCCACGCAGACCACGCCACGGAGAAGGCGACTCCCGCTCAGGTGTTCATTCAGCGTGAATAACATCTCGCGGAGGCGGCTGGCATGGGCGTTGGCGACAACAAATCCAACGTCGGTGGCTATCGCCCCAATGTCGGCCACATGGTTGTAAATTCTTTCAAGCTCCAGAAAAATAGTGCGCGTCAGCAGCGCGGATCGCGGGACGTCAATGTCGGACGCCCGCTCGATCGCCTGGCAGAAGGCCGTGCCGTGAGAAAAACTGGAATCACCGGAAATGCTTTCCGCCAGAAACACGGCCTTGTGAACCGGCAAGTTTTCGAAGAGCTTCTCGGTCCCCTTGTGCGTGTAGAACATCCGCAACTGCAGGTAGAGGATGGGCTCGCCGGCCACCGCGAAGCTGAAGTGTCCTGGCTCGATGATCCCCGCATGAACCGGGCCCACCGGGACCTGAAGAACCCCTTCACCCATCGCCGGCCGATAGATATGCCTCTCTCCCTCGAAGCGAGGCAAGGGCGTCCGGAGTGGGAAATCTTTAAGGAGGGGATGAACGTCCGGCCAGTTGTCGTGCATCGCCACTCTTCGGGGATTCGGATGTCCGACGGCTTTCAAGCCAAACCAGTCTTGCATCTCCCGCTCTTGCCAGTTCACGGCGGGAATCTCGGCAGAGAGGGACGGAAACTCAGGATTCTCCGGATGGACTGGCGCGCATAAGATCAGGTACTGCGGATTTCCGAATTGCTCGAAGACGTAATAGTTGAAAAATGCGCCGTCCTCAGAGCGCCGGTCTTCAGCGAATACGGTAACTATCCGGGCGCCGTGGTCACGCCGCAAATGTTCGACGATTCCACGAATATCCGGCCCGCCGGTAACGAGGTAGAGGTGTTCATCCGACCCGGTGCGCATCGACAGAACCTGCTCACCGAACAACTCTTGCAGTGCTGCAGCCTCGGGAAATCTTGCCACGGTCATGGCTGTGCCCCCACAACCCGCGCGGCATCCTGAATGAGTCCGAACAAAGGCGCTGGCAGCCAAAACCCGAGAATCAGGACTAAGCCCGCCAGGCAAATCAGCGAGTACTTCTTCCATGGGCACGAATCACCGGGCGGCAAACCCGGGTCTGCGCCGAGAACAAGCCTGGCGATGTGCACCAGAAATCCGATGAAGATCGCGACCAAAAGAACGATCAGCAGAATGGCTGGCCCTATATACGAACCGCCGAATCCCGCACGCAGGATCGTAAACTCGCTCTGGAACATGCTAAATGGAGGCGTGCCGGTTACCGCCAGCGTGGCCATCAAAAAGATCGGTCCGCTGACGGGCATGGCATGGATGACGCCACCCTTGGCCCGGCGGAAAAGATCGGTCTTCTGATGTTGTTCTACGTTCCCAGCGCAAAAGAACAGCAGGGGCTTGGTAATGGAATGAAACGTAAGGTGGAGCAGCATTCCCAGCGCGCCGAGCGCGCCGCCGAAGCCCAGGCCAAGAATCATGATGCCGCCATGATCGATGCTGGAGTACGCAAGCAGCCGGCGGAAACTCTTCTGGACAAGCACGAACGGAACGGCGACGCCGACCGACAAGAGGCCGAAGATAATGAGGAGCTGCGACGCGAATTGCGGGCCGAGGCACCTGTTGGTGAGCACGTAAAAGCGGATGAGACCGTAGAGGGCGCAGTTCAGCACCGCGGCGGCCAGCATGGCGGCCACGGGAACCGGCGCCTCGCTATAGGCGTCGGGCTTCCAGGTGTGCATGGGCGCGATGCCTGCCTTGGTCCCGTAGCCGAGCAGAATCAGAATGAACGCCAGCTTCATGGTCGTCTTATCAAACTGCGACGCATGCACCACCAGGACCGACCAGTTCAAACCGGCCAGGGTTTCGGTTTCCAGAACATGGTGAGCGGAATAGTAAGTGAGGATGGTGCCGAACAGCGCCATGGACAATCCGACGCCGCCGATCATCGTGTACTTCCAGGCCGCTTCGATGGATGTTGCCCGGCCGTAGAAACTGATCAGAAACACCGAAGCCAGAGTGGTCGCCTCGATGGCGACCCACATCACGCCCAGATTGTTTGCGAGCGCGACCAGGAGCATGGCAAAGACAAAGAGCGGCGTCAGGGAGTAATACTTGCGAACGCTTGAAATCGCCGCCGGTTTCAGGACGTCCGATTCGAAGACGTGATTCCGTTCGTCCTCCCGGAAGTAACCCACGGCGTAAACGGAGCAAGCCAAAGCCACGAACGCGGTCAGTAGCACCACCAGAGCGCTGAGCGAATCGGCTGCAAGAAAACCGTCCCACATCGAAACGGCGCCCGCCCGGAGTACCTGTGTCGCCAGCACGGCGGCCAGTAACAACAGCGCGACGAACCCGCCTACGTTAATCATCTCCATGCCTCGCCGGTTGCGCGCGGTGAATGACAGCGCGCCAGCGGCCAAGGGAATCGCGAGAATGGCAAGGAGCAACATGGCGGCGTTAACCCCGTAATTTCGAAAGCTTGGTCACATCCATCGAATCGAAGGTCTCCTGAATACGGTAGACCAGGATGCCGAGAACCATCACCGCAACCAGAAGATCAAAAAAAATTCCCAACTCGACGATGAGAGGCATTCCGTAAGTGAGCGAGATCGCCGCCAGGAAGAGTCCGTTCTCCAGCGAAAGGAGAGCCAGCACCTGCATGATCGCCTTGCGCCGGCTGATCATCATAAAGAAACCGATGAGAAAGAGAGAGACGGCGACCGCCAACGTGTTGCGCCCCAGGCTCGCGGGCGAGGCCGCTCCTTCAGGGTGATGAAAAGACTCCGCCACTACATAGCCGACCGTCGTCAGTCCTCCCGAGATGAGCAACGATAGCGGCACATTCACAATAGGGGCGATCTCCTGCCCGATGTCGATTCTCTTAACCAGGCGTTCAAGCAGGACCGGCAGCACGATGCCCTTCAGCACGCACGTCAGAAACGCTGCCACGTAGAGATGCGGGGCATGATTGAAAAAGGCGATCGTATTCGCAATGCCGGCGAGCAAAAATGATTGCGCGGCGAAGACCCGGATATTCGTCACCAGCCATCTTTGACCCACCATGGCAATTTGTAGCACGAGCACAAACGCAGCCATCAAGGTGATCATTCGGTTTCCGAATTGGGGGTCTTCAAAGAAGTACATGGCTCCTCAGAACAAAAACGTGGAGATCAATGCCAACGCGCCCAGAATGAATGCCACTGCCAACAATTCCGGGACCCGAAACAGACGCATCTTGGCGTTCGTCGTTTCCACCAGCACGATCAGACAACAAATGATCAAAACTTTTATCAGATAGAATCCCAGTCCGATCGCAATACCGGGTGAGTGCCAGTCCGAGCTTAAGCCAAACGGAAAGAAGGTATTGACCAGCAGCGTGATGAGAACTAGCTGCTTCAAAGAAGCTCCCCACTCGATCAGGGCCAGGTACGGTCCCGAATATTCCAGGATCATGGCTTCGTGAATCATGGTCAGCTCGAGGTGCGTCGCCGGGTTGTCGACCGGGATGCGGCCGGTCTCAGCGATGAGAACGATGAACAGCGCTCCGAACGCCAGCATCTGCGACGGAGCGAGGAAACGCCAGCTCTGGCCAACCGCGGACTTCGCCACCTCGCTCAAGTTGGTAGAGTTCGCGGCAATCGCCACGGTGAAGATCGCGACCATCATGGCCGGTTCGGCGATTGCGGAGATGGTCATCTCCCGACTGCTGCCCAGCCCCCCAAACGAACTGCCGGTGTCGAGTCCTCCCAGCGCCAGGAAAAATCGGCCCAGCGCCAGCAGGTACACCACGGCCAGCACCCCGCCGAACAGGCTCAGCGGCGCCTCGGTGGCGACCATCGGAATCATCAGACTCACCATCGCAGCGGTCAGAAAAACCACGTACGGCGTGACGGAAAACAGCCATGAGGCCGTGTCCGGAATGATCATTCCTTTACGCAGGAGTTTGTGGAGATCGAGGTAAGGCTGCCAGACGCGCGGGCCGCGGCGCGTCTGGAACCTGGCCTTCATGGTTCGGATCACTCCAGTTACCAGAGGTGAAATAATTAAAAAGAGCAGGAGCTGCGCCAGCGCCGGGAAGATGACGTTCACGGGCGGACTCCGAACAAGAGCAGTACGATCAGAGTGATGAAGATGTAAGCGAGATAAGCGTGTATGCTTCCCGCCTGAATGCCGCGCATCCAGGTCGCAATGGACAAGATCTTTTTCTGCAGGGGCGCGTACAATCGCTCCTCGAACGGCGACTCAATCTCGCTGTCAAACCGGATCGCCGTGGGATAGTAGGGCGAGACCTCGTACTCAGCCTGTATTTCACGACGAGGCTGATAGAGGGCCGCAAAAATCATTCGCAAGGGTTTGGAGAAAGCGAACGCCGTGTATTCGTTCTCCGCGGTAAGCCCAGGGAGACCGCAATCCCAAGTCGGCTCAATATAGCGATGTCCCTTGCGGCCCCAAAGCAACCACAATAGAGCCGGAAGCGCGGACAGAATGACAAACATGGCGGCAATTCCGGCGGTCGAGACGGTTCCACCCCGGGCAGAGCCAGAGGTTAGAACCAATCCCTTGACAGCCACGAGTTCTCCACTCATGCGTACGCCCAGCAGGCGTTCCGTGATGCCGTCGAACACGGGCAGAAACCACGTCGCCCCTAACCCCAACGCCACACAAGCCGCCGCAAGCACCCCCATTCCGGCCACCATCGAAAAGCCGGATTCGTGGGCATCATCGGCTTCCTTACTGCGCGGCAGCGCCAGGAACGTGATGCCAAAGGCCTTCACAAAACAGGTCGCCGCCAGAGCGGCGGTCAGCGCCAACAGAGAACCTGCTACCGGAAAGAGAACGCGCGTAAGCTTTTCGGTGGTGCCGAAGCCCGCCAGAAGCGCCTGGTAGGTAAGCCATTCGCTCACGAACCCATTGAGCGGCGGCAATCCGGAGATGGCGATGGCTCCGATCAAGAAGAAGAATGCGGTTCGCGGCATGCGGCGGATCAAGCCTCCCAGTTTCTCCATGTTGCGCGTATGCGTGGCGTGCAAAACGGATCCGGCGCCCAAAAATAGCAGGCACTTGAAAATGGCATGGTTCAAGGTATGAAAGAGGCCCGCAATCAGTGCGATCGCAGCCAGTCGCGGATAACCGAGTGTGATGAACATCAGCGACGCGCCAAAGCCGATCAGGATGATCCCGATATTCTCGATGCTGTGGTAGGCCAGCAAGCGTTTGAGATCGTGCTCCATGAGGGCATAGAGCACTCCGAGCAAAGCGGAGACGACTCCGACGATAAGGACAACGGTTCCGGCCCACAAGGGCGGAACCCCCAGGAATTCAAATAGCACGCGCGCCATACCGTAGATGCCCGTCTTGATGACAACACCCGACATCAGCGCCGAGATATTACTCGGCGCCGCGGGGTGAGCTTCGGGCAGCCAAATGTGAAGCGGAATGACGCCGGCTTTGACCCCAAATCCCACAAAGAACAGCAGAAATACGGCTAATTGCGAGACACCGGTCAGTTTCCCCGACGCCGCGGAGAAACTGGAAAAGTCCAAGCCTCCGGAAAATAAGTTGAGGAGTAAGAAACCAATCAGCAAGCAGCCTGTGCCCGCGTGCGACATGACAAAGAACAGGACTCCGGATTGACGCGTGGTCTCGTGCTGATGCTCAAAGGTGATCAGGCAATATGCCGTAAGCGCCATCAGTTCCCAGGCGATCAGGAAAAAGAATGCGTTCGAGGCCGTGAAGACCGCGGTGAGGCTCAGTAACGACAGGTTGTAGAAGAACCCGAAGACGCCAACCGTCCGCTTCTCGTCCATGGGACGCAGATAACCAAAGGAATAGATGGAGATGGCTACAGCCAGCAGGCTCAGAATCAGATTGAAATATGCAGAGAGCGCGTCAAGCCGGAAACTGTAAACAAGAAAAGGGACGCCTGCGGGAATCTCCCACCGAGCGTCACTCGCCGCAAACAGAGCCAGCCAGGAGCTAAGCGTCTCGAGCAGCGCTCCAGCCAATGCGAAGCTACAGCACAGCACGCGCGCCAGGCGTGCGCTGCGCCCAGTGATCAGACTGGCGGCTGCGCCGGTCGCGTAGGCTAGCAAGCCCCCGAAAAAAGCGTAGCCGACCAGTGCGCTCAAGTCCTTCCCGTCGTGTTGCGGGCGCGCCTTCCCGCTTTTCGGCGCATCTTGGGTGGTGTGGCTGATTTCCGGGCAGTCTCTTCCGGACCCATCTCTTCGAGCATGTTCACGGTGTCGGTCAGTTGCGACGAAAAATAGCGCCGCAGAATATCGAGGACATCAATCAGCACGGGATCCCGCAGAGAGTAGAAGACCTGGTTGCCAACCTTTCGGTTTACCACGATCTTCTTGGCCCGTAGAACCGACAGATGCTGAGAAGCATTGGCCTGTTCGAGTTCCAACTGGTCGATCAGCCTGCCTGCCGGCAATTCGCCGATGCGCAGAGCCTCGACGATCGCGATTCGAGTCGGGTGAGCCAGGCCTTGAAAAATTTCGGCCTTGAAACGCCGCAGCGAATCCTTCATTAAGAAACAAGCATATTCGAATTGAAGAATATTTTCAAGATAGATGGCCGTAGCGGAGAATTTGGATTGAGCATAAAACTCATGCTCACCCTGGAAAGGGGTGCCAAGGCACCGCGTGTGCGGTGTTTGAGAGCCCAGCGCCTTCTCAGGCTGAGGCCGCTGCGTGCTGCCGCAGCTTGGTTCTCTCCAACTCCCACTTGAGCCGCTGCAAGGCGGCGGCAGTTTCGTCCGCTCGAATAACCGCCTGGCTGTCTTCGCCGTAGCAGACGCGCATCAAAATGGCGATATCCTGAAGTCGCTCTTCGACAAGCGTCAAGTCATGACGCAGCTGAACTGCCTGCTCGTTGGTGAGGGGTTGCAGATCATCTCTTGAAGTGGGCATAGTGTGATTATATCGCTGGAGCACGGCTGGTTTGGGGATGGCGGAAGCTCCTCACGAACCACAAACGCTCGGCGCCACAAATAGAAAAGGGCGGCCCACCCGCTTTTTCCCTCCAGACTCGAAGTCAGTCGTTACCGATCATCAGCAGCTTAACAGCGCTATTGGCGCGGAGGCTGTTTTATCCACGCACGCCTATCCGATCAGCCGTCAGTCTTCTTACTGCCTGCCTTCATGGAACCAGGTGCAACCGCCCTCATCGTTGCCAGGCTCGATACGTCACCTCCCGCCGCGCCAGCGGCTCAGCTCGGGAAGTCCCCTCTGGCTTCCCGAACATGATTCTGCGCCTGCGCTGTCCCGTTGTCAATATGCCTGCCTGATCTGGGGGTGTCCAAATAAGTAGCCCTTTGGAGTAGATGAAGGGAGTGAGAATCGGGTACGCTCTATTTAGGAGTGCCAATGCGCCAAATTTTCGGATGGTTACTCTTGCCAATCACGATGTTATTTCATGGCCTTATCAGGGTCGCCATGCGCTTTCGCAATTGCTTGTGAAGTGCAAAAAAATGCCAGCGACCTCGTCGCTGCGTTAGGGTGAAAGGCAAGCGCCGCTTCGCATGCCGTCGGATGACTCCGATGATGGTTCCGGGGCACTTTCAGCCGAGGAAGTGCCAGCTGCCAGGTTAGGACCCGGGGTTCAGAAAATCCAGCAGGGCTTTGTTAAACGGCGCGGCGCATTCGATCTGCGGCACGTGCCCGCATTCGTCGAGGATCACGGTCTTCGAACCGGAAATATCCTCGCCCAGTGCTTTGGCATTCGCCGGAAGAGTCAACCTGTCCTCACGGCCCCAGACAATCAGCGTCGGTGCTTTGATGGCGCCCAGCCTGCCATCCACGAAATCCTCGCCACGCACGATGGAGTCGAGGAACCGATCGATGGTATAACCATCGTTCTTTTGCAGCTTGGAGGCGTAAGCCTGGTGGACAAAGGAGTCCGTGATCATTTGTTGGTGGTAGAAAATCAGTTGCATCAGCCGCCGTGTGGCGTCGAGCGTGGGGGCCGTCAAAATGAGGAGGTTTTCGCGGGAGAGCTTTTCGCCACCTAGCCGGGCAGGCGAATATCCCGCGCTATCCACCAGAACCATCCGGTCGACTTTATCCTGATGCGCCAGCGCGAAAGCCATGGCTGTCCAGCCGCCCAGAGAGTTGCCGACCACTGAGGCCTTGCTGATGTTCAGCTTGTTGCAGAATTCATCCAGGAAATCAACCAGAGTGGCAACCCGGTAGTCAATCAGCGGCTTGTCGGATTGGCCGAAACCGACCTGGTCCGGCACGAAGACGTGATAGTGCGGCGCGAGAGCGGGCACGGTCTGCACCCAGTTCGTCGCGTCGCCCCCAAGCCCGTGCAGCAGAATCACAGCCGGACCGGAGCCGGCCTCCAGATAGTGGATCTTTTGGCCGAATACCTGGACCTGGTGATCCGAAACCGGCTGCGCGAAAACCGGCGCCGCCATTACCATCAACGCAACCACGATTCGTGTAAGCGGCCGAACTTTATTCATATGCGCCTCCCTAACGGAATTCGTATGCCTGCCAGTTGGTGATGATATACTCATCCGCAACTTCGTTCCAAGTACCAACACGGCGGCGTGGGCGCTGGTGGAGAAAAATGGATGAAACGGCGCGCTTTCATTTTGTCGGGGCTGGCGCCGGTCGCGTGGGCGGCCGTGCCGCGGAATCTGAAGATCACGGCGGTCAAGGTGGTCGTCACCAATCCCGCTCGGGTGGCGCTCGGAAATTATGTGCTGGTCAAAATCGAAACCAATCAGGCGGGTTTGTGGGGCTGGGGTGATTGCACATGCTCAGGCAGCGAACTCGGCGTGGCGAAATTTCTCGAGGAGCACATGGCGCCGGGTCTCGTGGGGCGCAATCCGATGCAGATTGAAGATCTTTGGCAGACCCTGTTCTTCCTGCCGTACTATCGTTCGGGGTCGGTGCATATGTCGGCCATCAGCGGGATCGACATGGCGTTGTGGGATATCAAAGGCAAGGTGGCGGACCTCGCGGTGTACGAGCTGCTGGGTGGCCGGGCGCGGAAGCATCTGCTCACGTACTCGACCGCGAGCGGGCGCAATTTCCAGGAGGTTGAAGAGAACGCCCGGAAGCTGATGGCGCGCGGATACAAGGTCATCAAGGCGCAGGTGGCGACGCCCGGCATGGAGAGCGGCTACTCTGTTCCGCAGTCCGAGCGGCAGCGCGCCGCCACCGACAAGGCGTACGAGGAAGGCCTGCCGCCTGCGGAGGTTTGGGAACCGGGCGCCTATGTGCGCACCGTGCCGAAGCTATTCGAGCATCTGCGGAAGACGCTGGGCGAAGATATCGGGCTGCTGCATGACGTCCACGAGCGCGTGACTCCGAACCAGGCCGTGACCCTGGCACAGGATCTGCAACCGTACAAGTTGTTCTACCTCGAAGACCCGCTGCGGCCGGAACATCTCGACACGTTTCGCCTGATCCGGCAACACGCGAGCACGCCCATCGCCATGGGAGAAGTTTTCGTGGGGCCGTGGGAAGGGCTGAACCTGATTGAAGAGCACCTCATCGACTACATCCGCAACGATCTCGCGCATTGTGGCGGCATCACCACGGGCAAGAAGATTGCGACCGCGTGCGAGCCCAAAGGAATCCTGACGGCGTGGCACGGGCCGGGAAACATCGCGCCGATTTCCCACATGGCCAACGCGCATGTGAGCCTCTCGGTGGCAAACTTCGGCATACAGGAATGCAGCGTCGAGTGGGCGCCGGCCGTACATGAAGTGTTTTCCGCCATGCCGGTTTTCGAGGATGGCTACGTCAACGTGGCGGAGAAACCGGGCCTGGGCGTGGAAGTGAACGAAACGGCAGCAGCCAAGTATCCGTACCTGCGCCGGTTGCGGCCCGCCATCCGGCGAGCGGACGAGACGGCTTGGCCGTATTGATTCCAGGCGGACTCTGGGGAACCGTGCCGGGCCGGAAGGGCGGCGTCTTGGCGGACCTTCAAACTCCTCTATACGGTAGGATGCTACAACGCGATCCGCGAGATCCGAGCGTGAAGGCGCCTATGCCTTCAGAGACGCGCAGTGAAGAAAGATTATGAGCTTGAATCCAAAGCGAACCGTTGCCGAGCTGAAAGAACTGCGGGCACTGACCAGCGATGAGAACGGCGCTCAACGCGTCGCCTGGACCGATGTCTGGCTAAAAGCCCGCCAGTGGTTTCAATCGAAGCTGGCCGGCCTGCCGGTGGAATATCATTACGACGCCGCGGGCAACAGTTGGGTCACGTTGCCGGGGGCTTCGGACAGGGCATTGCTGCTCGGCGGGCATCTCGATTCGGTGCCGAACGGCGGCTGGCTCGACGGTCCCCTGAATGTGTTGGCCGCGCTCGAAGTGTTGCGCCGTTTCTCGGAGGAGTATGCGGGCCGTCCGCCCGTAACGGTTCGCCTGGTCGACTGGGCTGACGAGGAAGGCGCGCGCTTCAGCCGAAGCCTGCTCGGATCTTCAGCCTTTGCCGGTACGCACAGTATCGAGGCGGACCGCGTTCGCGCCGACAAAGATGGCATTCGCCTCGAAGCGGCTCTCCGGCGTTGCGGCGTCGAGATCGATCGCTTCCCCGAAGCTCAGCGGGAACGCAAGAATGCCGCGGCGTATCTGGAACTGCACATCGAGCAGGGTCCGGTGCTCGAGCGCCTGGGGCTGCCGCTCGGCGTGGTGGTCGGCACCAAGGGCGTCGAGCGTCACGCCGTCACGTTTTTCGGGCAGGAAGCGCACTCCGGTTCAACTCCCATGAAGGTGCGGCGCGATGCATTGGCGCCTGCCGCAAAACTCGCTTTGGAAATCCGCGCGATCGCCGGCAAGCACCCGGACGCTGTCTCGACCATAGGCAACGTCAAGACGTTTCCCGGCATCGCTACCGCCGTGGTCGGCCGCTGCGAAGCCACTCTCGACCAGCGCGATCTCGATACGGCCGTCGTGGCCCAGATGCTCCACGAAGCGCGCGAAGCCAGCGAGCGTTTCGCCGCTGAAGAGAACTGTACCGTGGAATGGTCGCGCATCTGGAGTATTGAGCCGGTGCCCTTCCACCCGGCGCTGATCGATCTGTGCGATCAGGCAGTCGAGGAGACCGCAGGCCGAAGCCATCGCCTGCCGTCAGGACCGCTGCACGACGCGGCCGAAGTCGCCCGGTCAGGCATCCCAGCGGTGATGATGTTCGTACAGTCGCTCAAAGGCATCAGTCACAACAAGATCGAAGACACGCTCGAAGACCACCTGGAGTTATCGGTGGTCGCGCTGGACCGCCTGGCCACAAAAGCCGCTCAGTGGATCCAGCGTTAGGGCCGTGTATCTCGCAACAGATCAAACCACGCCTCGGAAAAATAGGGCGTGTTCCATATGCCGCGCAGGTACGTGCGCACTTCCTGGATCTGGTCAGGGTTGGGCAGAATCGTGGTCTGCGCCATGTTGCCGGTATTCATGTTCAGACCCCATCCACGGTGTAGAGCGTTGCCGACGTGCCCATGCCATTAATCGCCATGGCATTGCGGGTCTGGCGGCCACCTGTGCCCATCTCTGTGCCGATATTGACGTTCACCACCCCCGGCATGAGCGCGGCTAGAGCCTGATAATTCCGGCCGTTCAGCGGCAGGTTCTCTATTTGTTCCTGGCTCACGAGGTTGGAGACTTCAGCCGTGCTGAGTTGTACCTCCTGCGCGCCGCCCGCGACCGTGACTTCCGATGTCACCTGGCCGATCTGCAACACTGCACTGACGGTGAGTGTTTGCGCAGCGCCCAAAAAGAGGTCGACCGCCTGGAATGTCTGAAATCCCGCCTTCACAACGGCCACCTTGTACGTTCCCACCGGGAGCCCGGTTACGATGAAATCACCCGTCTCGTTTGTTTTGGTGGTGGTCTTGCTGGATGTCCCTTGATGGGTGACGGTGACCTCGGCGTCGGAAACCGGTGCGCGGGACTCGTCGTGCACGGAGCCGTTGAGGATTCCCGCAGTGGTTTGGGCCAGAATCGGAGGTACGACGACATTCTGCCATCCGAAACCCGCCACGAGCATCAAGCTCACCTTCCCGATTAGCCTTGACACTGACACCCCCTTGACCGGCTATCCCATCTGGCCGGCATCTACAATACGTCCAGTGCTTCGGCTTCTGCCCGGATCTCACTTTCCGTCATCAAATTTTCGTTCTGGGAGCCGAATCGCAAGGATTACGCTAGATTCCAAATCCACCCCGGCCACCGACTTTCTCGCTCCCGCATTTCATTCCCGTTCGACCGCACGGCGCAACGCTATGGAGTATGTTGAAACATAAGGAAATCGAGCCATGACTCCTGCCCGTGCCACTTTTGAGCGCACCCTCCTGGGCAGCACCGGACTCGAAGTCTGCCGTCTCGGAGTCGCAGCCAGCTATGGTGTGCCGGCGGCGGCGGTGGAGGCCGCATTCGCGCTAGGCGTTAATTATTTTTACTGGGGAAGCTTCCGCCGGTCCGGATTCGGGCAGGCGATCCGCAACCTGGCTTCGGATCGCGACCGGATGGTTGTGCTGATCCAGTCTTATTCGCGGATCGCCGGACTGATGGGGTGGAGTCTGGAGCGTGCGCTGCGTGAGCTCCGTTTAGACCATGCCGACATCCTGCTGCTGGGACTCTGGAACAAGCCCATTCCAGAACGAATCCTGGACGCCGCACGAAGGCTCAAAGAGCGAGGCTTAGTCCGGTATCTGGCGGCGTCATCGCACAGGCGGCCGCTCATTGCACGCTGGGCCGCCGGCCACGAATTCGACGTCCTTCACTTCCGCTACAATGCGGCCCATACCGGGGCCGAGCATGACATCTTTCCTTCCCTGCCCGGCGAGAGCCGCCCCGGCATGGCGGCTTACACCGCAACCAGTTGGAAGCAGTTGATGGATTCCAAGAGAGTGCCGATGGGCGAGAAGACGCCACGGGCCAGCGATTGTTATCGATTCGTTCTCGCGCGGCCTGAAGTGGACGTCTGCATGACCGGCCCGTCGAACGCCGAGCAGATGACCGAGGCACTCGAAGCCCTGCGCCGGGGACCCATGTCGGACGAGGAACTGGCCTGGATGCGCCGGGTCGGAGCCGCGATTTACAGCAAGTAACCGCCCTCAGCGATACGCTACGAAGAACAGCCGGCGAAACGGAAACAGTACCTTTCCGTTCGGCCGGCGCGGATAAGACGCGGTGTAACGTTCAAGCAGCATGGCTTCGAAGCGGTGGCGCTCGGGCTCGGACGACAGTACTTCGAGAAACGGCCGCAACCCGGTTCCGCGGAACCACTCCAGCACCGCCTCCGGCCCAGCCACGACGTGGTGGTACGTTGTCTCCCACAAATCCACGCGCGAGGCCGCAGACTGCAGCGCGTCATAATAAAGCGATGGGGGCTCGCGCGTCAGCGCAGTGCGTGCAGATTGCATGCGCGTGTTCCAGGCCGGGTCTCCCGACACTTCGATGATTTCGCGATGAAGGGCAGAATCGTAGTGGTAGGGGAGTTGAACGGCGAGCGCGCCACCCGGGGCGACCTGATCGAACAGGCGCCGGCAGACTCGCGCGTGATCCGGCAGCCACTGCAACATGGCGTTGGAGAAAACCAGGTCAAACGGCTCGCCAGGTGTCCAGGACAGAGCATCGCCCACCTCCCAGATGCCGTCCGGGTAGGTCTCCTTCGCTGTCTCGATCATTTGCGCTGAGTTGTCCAGACCCACGACCGTTGCGTGCGGCCAGCGCTGGCGGAGCGCTTGCGTGCTGTTCCCCGGGCCACATCCCAGGTCGACGATCCGCCGCGGCTCCTCCAGTTTGATCCGGTGGATCAGGTCAAGGCTCGGCTGCGTTCGTTCACTCGCGAATTTTAGATAGACTCCGGCATCCCACTGCGGCATGTCTTGCGCAGTGTATCGAAAAATGGCGCCAGCGCCCAAGGCTCAAGTGCGCTCAAGCAGGTTCGGCGCGTGACCCTGGACTTTTCGGACAGCGGCGGCAATAGCGTCCATGTCGTCGCGCGGGCCCAGCAACATGGTCTGCGTGAACCATACCGCTTCTTCGCACAGCCTGTCATTCGCGGGGCAGTGGTTACGCTCAACCCATTCCGCTAGTTGCTTAGCCGGATAGACGGCGCGGTAGGCGCGCGAATCGAACGTGTGCTTTAGAAACGGCTCCTGGTTCAGAGGCGTGTAACCGCTGGAGGCAGGGATGCCCTCCGCGTTCAACGCCGCGAGAAAGCGCGATCGCGGGAGGTTGGCGAAGCGCGTCTTGTCGTACCGGAACATATATAAGTGATAGGCGTTGCGCGTGGCGCCGCTGTACATACGCGCCGGAGCGATCCCGGGGATCTCAGCGAGCTGCTTAGTCAGGTATGCGGCATTCTGCTCGCGTGTGCGCGATTGCTGGTCGACGCGCTTGAACTGCTCCAGCAAAAGAGCCGCCTGGAATTCGGTCATGCGCAGATTGGCGCCGTTGCGCACGTAACCGAATCCCGAACCCGTGTTGCCGCGGCCGTTGTTGTGAAAGCTCTGGCACGCGTTGTAGAGATCGGTGTCGTTGGTGAGGATGGCGCCGCCCTCCCCGGAGTTCAGGTTTTTCGAGGCCTGGAAACTGAAGCAGCCGAGCGCGCCCAGCGTGCTCACTTTGCGGCCGCGCCACTCGGCCAAATGCGCCTGGCAGGCATCTTCGAGCACGGGCAGGTGGTGCTTGCGGCCAATTTCAAGAATGGCGTCGAGATCGGCGGGCGAACCGCCCAGATGCACCGGCAGGATGCAGCGTGTGCGGTCGGTGATGGCCGCTTCGATCTTGCGCGCGTCAATCTGGAAAGTTTCCGGGTCGGTGTCGACGAAAACGGGCAGCGCGTGTTGCAGCAGGACGACGTTGACGGTAGCGACAAACGTATACGGCGGCACAATCACTTCGTCGCCGGGCCCGATGCCAAGCGCATTGAGAGAAGCGAACAGAGCGCTTGTGCCGTTAGCTGTCGCGAGGCAGTGTTTGGCGCCGAGCGTCGACGCCCAGGTCTCTTCAAACCGACGCGCGTGGTCGCCATCGAGGCGGTTCCACTTACCGCCGTGCAGCACCTCCATCCAGGCGCGCTCTTCGTTGCCGTCGATGACGGGCCAGGAGGGGAACGGCGCGGCACGCACGGGCTGGCCGCCGAGAATCGCGGGTTTATCGGATGAAGCGGCGGGACGGGCGACGCGGGTCGCGGCGATACCGGTCGATGCAACCGCGAGTAATTTTCGACGAGTTAATTCATTGCGTGACATGGCCTCTCCTATTTCTTGTTCAGAATGCGCCACACGGTTCCGGCGAAGATGTTGGCCTGGGCTTCCGGCGGCACGCCGCACGCGTCGAGCATCTTGTGGTAGCGCTCCACCTCGCGGTCGAATTCCTCCAGCTCGCCGCCGAAAACATCGGAACCGAAAACAGTCTTCTCAAATGCGCTCGGCCCGCCTTTGGGCGAATGCGGGCTGCTGATGCCCGACCACCAGAAAATGGACTTGAAAAATGTATAGTCCTCCTGTTTCTTGATCAATGTGGAGCCGGATAGATCCCAGTAAATGTTGGGATTCCAGCGGGCGATCTCCGCGGCCCAGGAGTAATCGGGGTTGCCCAGGTGCGCGCCGATGAGGGTGATTTTCGGATACCGGCGCGCGATGTTGTCGAGCGTAGTGGCGCGCATCCGATCGACGCTGATGTCCTCAGGAATGTCGGGCTGGGTGCGGTTCACGATGCCGGTATGGAACAGGACGAACATGCCGTACTTTTCGGCACGCGCATAAATGGGCGCATATGCCGGATCGTCGTAATTCTTTTTCGGCCCGGAGAGCTCGCCCAAGCCACGGAACCCCGCGGCGTGAAACTGATCGATCTGTTCGAGGACCTTGGGATCATCAAGCTGAATCTCGCCAAAGCCGACCAGCCGGTTGGAGTGCTGCTTGATGGACTGTTTGACGCCGGCGAAGTCTTTGGGCTGGACCATCAGAAATGCGAGGCCGTCGACCTCGTCTAGTTTCACAAGCAGGCGCTTGAGAAATGCCGAATCGCCGTTGTAATGCACGTGGGCATCGATGAGCTTGGGCGCGGGCTGCGCATGCACCAGCGAGCACCAAGTCAGAAGCAACAGCAGGGCGGACCGCATCACCATGCGGTTATTCTACTGCACGGGGCTAAAAGAAACAGCGCCAGTGCGCCTGCCGCTTACCGCGGTTCGGAACGTGCGGCGGTTTCGCTTCGCTTGACCTGCACGCGGCGGCGTCCCTTCGTCAGATTATCGGCGGCCTTCTGTTTCGCCTCGTCGCTCGGCTCAATGTTGTTGATGACGTCGGTGGCACCCGCCGTACGGGCCAGCCGGGTCGCGGTGCCCTTGTGTTGCAGGACATTGGTGTTCCCGGTTAGGGTCGCGTGGCCGCCTTGGACGTGCACGTCAAATTTGTCTTCGGAGATTTTCGAGGCGGCAAAACGGTCGCGAATTGCCTTTTCGAGCTGCGCATCGGTTTGCGCCGTGTGAGCCGCCGGGTGCGCGGGCGCTACCGCTGCCTTTTTTGCTGTAGCAACTGGCTTGGCAGCCGGCTGGCCCAGGCAAGAGCCTGCAAGCGCGGCGAAGAGCATGAGAGCGGAAAGCGGAGGTTGAGTCGTCAAGTTTTTCGTCCTGTCATAACACTGGTCGCCGGCGGTTACGATTTCTCTCACCAACTTGCGGCCCGCCTTTGTAGAATTGGGGATTGAGAAGCCTGCGCCTTATCGCCATCGTGCTTGCCTTTGCTGCGTTTGCCGGTGCGCAGCCCGCTCTCACGGCGGAGCAAAAGCGGCTCAATCTCGAATCCTTCGAGTTCATCTGGTCGACGATTCGCGACCAGAATTGGGACCCCACATTCGGCGGGGTGAACTGGACCGCGGTGCACGACGAATTCCGTCCGCGGATCGAGCGGGCGACCACCATGCCAGAAACCCGCTCCCTTATGGGCCAGATGCTCGGGCGCCTCGGGAAATCACACTTCGCCATCATTCCGGCGGATATTTACGGCGATCTCGGCAGCCACGAGGAGGCCGGAGGCAGCGCGACCGCCGGTCTCGACGTTCGTGTGCTGGAGAGCCGCGCCATCGTCACCTCCGTCGAAGAAGACTCTCCCGCGGCGGCGCACGGCGTGCATCCTGGGTGGGAGATCCTCAATATTGATGGCAAAGAGCTGGCGCCGCGCCTTGAGAAAGTCGCTGAGCTTTATCACGGCATGACTACTCGAGAGCTATACATGGCACGGACCGTGCTTGCGAAGCTTGCGGGCGAAGAGGGGAGCCTCGCACGCGTGGAGTTCCGCGATGGCAGTGGCGCACGCGTCTCCAAGGAGATTGAACGAATTCACCCCCAGGGGTCGCTGGCGAAGTTCGGCTACCTGCCGCCGAGCTACGTTTGGATCAAGTCGCGAAAGCTCGCCGGCGACCTCGGTTACGTTGCGTTCAACCTGTTCCTCGACCCGGCGCGTTTGATGCCGCAGTTCGGCGACGCGGTCCATTCCTGGGCACAGTGCGCCGGGATCGTCATCGACCTTCGGGGAAATCCGGGCGGCCTGGGAATCATGGCGATGGGCATGGCGGGGTGGTTCATCGACAAACCCGATCAGAAACTCGGCACCATGTACACGCGGCAGGCCCCGGTGAAATTTGCCGTGAATCCGCGACCGCCTGTCTACCGCGGCGCGCTGGCCATTCTGGTGGATGCAAGCTCCGCATCGACCTCCGAGGTATTTGCCGGCGGCATGAAAGATCTGGGGCGGGCCCGCATTTTCGGAACGCGCACCGCGGGCGCGGCGCTGCCGTCTGCCATCGATCTCCTCCCCAACGGTGACGCGCTGCAACACGCGCTGGCCGACTACATCTCCGAAGGAGGCCGGACCCTGGAGGGCGTGGGCGTGATTCCGGACGTGGAAGTGAAGCTTACGCGCGAAGCGTTGCTGGCGGGCCGCGATGCCGTTCTGGAGGCCGCGATAGAATGGATTCGCACGCGAAAATAGGAGGATTCATGCACCTGCGCCATCGTCTGACGCCGGCAGTTTTTCTCGCGGGCCTTCTGTGCTGCGCGGCACACGTTCGAGCCGAGGAGCCGCTCCCGAAGGCCGAGGAAATCCTCGACAAGTTTGTCGAGGCGACCGGCGGCAAGGCGGCCTACCAAAAGGTCCACAATGAGAAGGCGACGGGCACATTCGAATTCGTCGGCAAAGGTGTCAAGGGAACGATGGTTCACTACCGGGCCGAACCGAACAAGATGTATATGCGGGTCGAGCTGGAAAACATAGGCGCTATGGAAAACGGCACCGACGGAGAAACAGCCTGGACGCTCTCCGCGTTGCAGGGCCCGCACATCGCGCAGGGCGAAGAGCGGGCTTTCGCGCTGCGGGAGGCCATGCTGCGCGCACCTCTGGAGTGGCGCAAGGTCTACAAGAACGCTGAAACCGCCGGTGTCGTGGATGTGAACGGCCAGGCGTGCTACAAGGTCGTACTGACGCCGAACGAAGGCAAGCCGGAGACGCAGTACTACGACAAGAAGAGCAATCTGCTGGTGAAGATGAGTATGACGGTGGTGAGCCAGATGGGTGAGATTCCCACCGATACGACGGTCAGCGACTACAAGGAACAGAGCGGCCTGCTGTCGCCGCGCAAGAGCCATCACACGGTGCTGGGGCAAGAGTTTGAGATTACGATCAGCCAAATCGAGTACAACATTGACATGCCCAAGGACCGGTTCGATCTCCCTGCCGAAATCAAGGCGCTGGCGACGAAATAGACGGCCGGATCTCGCTATAATCGCACTTTGGTTTGTCTCTGAAGGAGTGAATTCCATTGCGTAGAAAAGTGACGGTAGTAGGCGCGGGAAATGTCGGCGCGAATTGCGCGCTGCGTATCGCGGACAAAGAACTGGCGGACGTCGTTCTGGTGGATGTGGTGGAAGGGGTGCCGCAGGGCAAGGCGCTTGACCTGTTGCAGTCAGGACCCGTCGAAGGCTACGACGTGACGGTCACGGGCTCGAACGATTATGAGCCGACCGCCAACTCGGATCTGGTGATCATCACCGCGGGCTTCCCCCGCAAACCGGGCATGAGCCGCGATGATCTGCTGCTGGCGAACTTTGACGTAGTTCGCCAGGCTACCGAGCAGTGCGTTAGATATTCGCCCGGCTGTATTTTGATTATTGTGACCAATCCGCTGGATGCCATGTGCCAGGCGGCTTTCATCGTTTCGAAATTCAGCAAGAACCGCGTGATCGGAATGGCCGGGGTGCTGGACACCGCGCGCTTTCGAACGTTCATCGCGCAGGAACTGCACGTCGCGGTCGAGAACGTGACGGCCGTGGTGATGGGCGGCCACGGCGACTCCATGGTACCGGTCGTCCGGTTGAGCAACGTAGCCGGCATTCCACTCACCGAGCTGATGGATCAGGCAACCATACAGCGCCTGGTGGAGCGCACGCAAAACGGGGGCGCCGAGATCGTGAAGTATCTCAAGACCGGCAGCGCCTACTACGCGCCCTCCGCCGCCGCCGTGGAGATGGCCGAATCCATTTTGAAAGACAAGAAGAAGGTCCTGCCCTGCGCGGCATACCTGGAAGGCGAGTATGGCATCAGCGGCCTGTTCGTCGGCGTGCCCGTGAAACTGGGTGCGCGCGGCATCGAGCAGATCTACCAGATCAAGCTGACTGCGGAAGAACAGGCGATGCTCAACAAGAGCGCCGCGGCGGTGAAAGAGCTGGTGGACGTGATCATGACGAGGATGTAGGCGGTTGCCTCTCTACTCAGGCGCGTTCCAACGGAAGTTCTCCGGCGTCATTCCGCGGCCGCGACCAGGTCTAGGAATCAAGCAGGATAGCCGTCTTGCAGGCTGCTAAAGCTTCATCCGTTTTCGGCCGATCAACAGGGTGGAATGGTGTCTGGAGATCTGCCTACGTCGTTTGCTCCCGCCGAACGCCTGGACGCCGATGAACTCTCCGTTCAGAACCGGCAGTTGCGTTCGCATGCCCTGACTGCCCAGCTCTTGGACTGTCTTCCCGACCCCGTGTTGATTCTGAACCAGCAACGTCAGATCGCGTTGGCAAATCGAGCCTTCGCGGATTTGTTGCAGTCACCTGCAGAGGAGTTGGTGGGATTGCGCCTGGGCGAGGCGTTGGATTGCGTGCATTGCGATGAGACTCCCGGCGGTTGCGGAACGGGCGCGTTCTGCCGTTATTGCGGCGCGGTGCAGGCGATGGTGGAAGGCCAGCGGACGTCCGGCGCCCGCGTGGAGGAATGCCGCATCATGCGCGAATCCCCGCATGAGCCGTCCCCCCTGGACCTGCGTGTCTGGGCAACCCCCCTGCCGGCCGCCGGCCCGTTTACGGTTTTCGCCATCAAGGACATTAGTGATGAGAAACGGCGCGCCGTTCTCGAACGCATTTTTCTCCACGACGTGTTAAACCCTGCCGCTAGTCTGTTGGGAATCGTGGAGCTATGGAAGGGCATCAGCGGCCCCGAGGCTGAGGAGATCAGTGCCACGGCGTGTGATCTGGCTGAGCAGATCATCGAGGAGATCCGATCCGCGCGCGACCTCACGGCTGCGGAGCGCGGAGAACTTGTGCCGGAGCTTCGCGAGATCAACGTGGCGGCATTTCTCGCCTCTCTACGCTCGTCGTACAGCCACTATGCCTCGCAATCTGACAAACGTCTGGTCACCGAACCCGAGGCCCCGCCTATGACCATTTGCTCGGATGAAGCTTTGCTGCGCCGTGTTCTAGGTAACTTGATCAAGAACGCTTTGGAATCCTCGGAGCCTGGCCAGACGGTAACCGTTCGCTTTGAAGGGGCTGACGGGCCCTCGTTTACGGTCCACAACCACTCTGTGATGTCCGAACCGGTTCAACGCCAGATCTTTCAGCGGTCGTTTACCACCAAAGGGGGACCCGGGCGCGGAATCGGCACTTTCAGCGTCAAAATCCTTACCGAACGCTATCTGAAAGGCACGGTATCGTTCACTTCCACGCCAGCAGAAGGTACGATCTTCACCGTTCAGCTGCCGGCGGGCGGCTGACCGCGGAACAACAGGCAACGCTCAACAAGAGCGCCGCAGCGTTGATCTGGTGAATGTGATCCAGAAGAGGACGTAGCGCGAGGCCCCGCTTTGCAGAATCACCAGAAGCGACCTTACCAGTAGAACTTCAATGCCATCTGAACTTCGCGAGCAGAGTTGGCGGTGCAACTGACTATGCCGAAGCTCCCGCCATTGAGCGTAGTGTCTGGCCCGCAGAACTTCGGATGATTGAAGGCGTTGAAGAACTCCGCCCGGTATTCCAAATGCGCTCCTTCCCGCAACTTTTTGAGGGAGAATTCCTTCAAGAGCGACAGGTTGGCATTTTGCGTCGAAGGTGTGCGGACGGAACCAAGTGTTCGCGGCGCACTCCCGATGGCGTAATCCGCCGGCGCCACCACCACTTCCGGATTCGCGAAGTATTGGTCGCGGAAGTTTGATCCCGTATTGCGCCTCAGAGTAGCGAGAAGATCAGGCCGCTGGCCCCCGTACGTGGGCAGCGCCAAGCCGCCGGAAAGGGAGAGCCCTATAGGGAACCCGTCGGAGAAAGTCCAGATGCCGTTGGTTTTCCAGCCACCCAGAATCGCGTCGGCCACTGGATTCCAGTTGCTGCCGATCATTTTGCCTCGTCCGAACGGCAGTTCATAAACATAGCTGATGTTCAGCAGGTGCGGGAGATCGAATTGCGAGAGGCTGCGCTCGAGCCCGTAGTTGTTGGGATCCTGCAGACTGATATTGCCTCCCAGCCAGCCCAGCCCGTCATGCGTGATGGAAGAGTTGTCGATGGACTTGCTCCATGTGTAATTGATCAGGAACTGAAGACCGCTCACAAAACGTTTCTCCGCGCGCAACTGCAAAGCATGGTACATGGAGTTGGCTACCGGGAAAGCAACACCGTTCACCCCTGTAAATTGCGGATACGGAAGCTGAAGGTGGAACTTCTGAATAGTCGGGCTGCCCAGTGAAGTGCCATCAGAGATATGTCCGTAGAACGGATTGTCGACGTAAGTAATCAGGTCCTCAACTTGTGCTCGACTGTAGTTCTCAATTTGCGGGCCAAGGTGATTTAATTCGGAGGCGCCTCCGAAAAACAGCTTGGTGCCTCTCTTCCCCACGTAGTCAGCCTCCAGGATGATGTCTGACCGGAGTTGCCGCTGGAATCCGTATGTCCAGCTCTGCTCGTAGGGGGTGGCATTCATTCCTTTGATGGGCCCACGGATGCCCTCGCCGACGTAAGACATACCGCCGAGCGAAGCTCCCGGCGGAAGGAGCGGTCCGCCGGGGAAAGGATCGTTCAGACGCGCACCAGGCGTGGCGCCGTCCCACTGGTACGTGGTCATCATCTCGGTGTAGCGATCGAACCCTTGGAATCCATAGGCGCCATTGCCCGCCGCACCGCGCGTGGTGATCTGATAGAAAATGCCGTAGCCACCCCGCATGACCGTCTTGTCGTTCAGGCTGTAAGCGAAGCCGAATCTCGGACCCCAGTTATTCAGGTCGTACCCGTAGTTGTGACGATTCTTGTCGTTGACAAAGGCGAGTACCCCTTTGATGTCCGGGAATCCGGGAACTTGCAGAGGAGACGGGGCGCTCGGGTCCACGTAGCTCATCCGATTGTAGCGTTCGGTACGCGGGGTCTCTACTTGGTATCGGAGCCCAAGATTCAGGGTCAGCCGCTTATTCACTTTCCAGTTATCCTGAAAGAAACCGGCGATCTGGTAGCTCTGCGAGCTGACAAAGACAGGCACTTCGTACTCTCCCCAGTTAGGAAAGCCGACCAGGAAGCTGGCCATGGCATCGCCGCCGACCCATGGGCTCTGCGAACTGCCATTTTGGTCAAAGGCAAAGTATCCGGACTGCTCGCCTGGCTGTACCTCATTCATACGGTGCAAACGAATCTCGCCGCCTACCCGCAGATCATGCGTTCCTTTCAGGTGGCTCAAGCCTCCCGACAGCAAGTGAGTTTCCGGCGACTGCCGCAGAATCCCCCAAGCCATCGCTCCAATGTTGTTGTTATAAGAAGTCGCGGAGTAGTAATTGCTGATCTGGATGGCAGGGGCGGTGACGAACCCCGATGTCTTGATGTAATCGGGCATTCCCAGCGTCGCAGTTGCATCGACCTTGGGATCCGTGAAGTTGTCGTAGCGGCGCGTAAATCCGTAGGACAGGTTCAGCAGCGTGTCGGCGCTGAAGCTTCGTGTGTAATTGAGGGCAAACAGATGAGTGTGACTGGCGCCGGGCTCGACCGTGGGGTCCAACGCATTCTTGAAGGGATTGGCAGGAGTCGAGCTATTGAGTCCCCGGGAAAACTTGCCGCTGATCCGATTGTTGTCGTTGAAGTTGTGATCGATCTTGAGGTCCCACTGATCGTTCTGCGACCGGTTGGAACCCGCGCTGAGCCAGTTGTTGTACGGGTTATAGTTCGCGTTGCCCACGTTAACGTTGGGCAGCGGGAAATATTGCATGATCTTCAAGGCCACCGGATCGATCAGATTCCCAGGTTTGGCCGGAAGCTGGAAAGAGGTTCCGTTCAAGTTCGGATTGCCCGGGCTTTGATAAACGTCCAGGCGGTTGAAGGGAATGTAAGTGGAACGCACGGCTCCACCGGCGGTCTCATCGTAGACACCGGAGTAGGGATCCCAAAGCTGCCCCGCACCGCGACATCTGCCGTTGGCATCAAATCCCTCCGCACACAACTCCCGGAAATCGCCTTGCCGCATGGGCGCGCTGGGCACGCCCGCGGTGTAGTTTCCGGAATTCACATCACGCAAGCCTTCGTAATTGAAGAAGAAGAACGTTTTATCCCTCTTGATCGGGCCGCCCACGGTCGATCCAAAGAGATTGTACCGGCGCGCCGCAAGCGGCGTGTCGCTGGCGTTGGAGAACCAGTTGTTCGCGGTAAGCACATTGTTGCGCAGAAATTCCCACGCGCTGCCGTGGAACTCGTTGGTGCCCGAGCGAGTAACCATGTTAATGATCGTGGAGCCGCTGAATCCGATTTCCGCACTAAAGTTGGATTGTTGAATCTTGAACTCCTGCACTGAGTCCACTGAAGGCGTGTACAGTGGATCCAGAATTCCGCTGTTTTGCTCGAAGCTGGTGGCGCTGACGCCATCCATCAGGATGTCGGCCGTGGAATTCCGGCTGCCATTGGAGATGAAATTGTTGGCGCCACCGCTGCCGCCTTCGCGTTGGTGGACCCCCGGCGCGAGTGTGGCCAGATCGAAGACACCCCGGCCCAGTAGCGGCAGATCATTGATGAGGGTTCGGTTAACTTCCTGGCCGGTGGCAGCGTCCTGCGTGGCCAAGGCCGCCGCGCCACCTTGCACTTCGACGGTTTGTGCCGCTGCGCCTAACGTCAGCGCCACGTCAACCGAGAGGTTCTGGTTCACTTCCAAGACGATGTTGTCGCGAACAAAATTATTGAATCCCTGCATCTCCGCGGTCAGCCTGTAGGTGGACGGCGACAGTGAGCGAATGAGGTAACGCCCGCCGGAGTCCGTCGTCAACGTCTGTGACGTTTGTTTTCCGATGTCGGTCAACATCACTCTGGCTCCCGGCACCACGGCCCCCGAGGGGTCAGTGATTATGCCCGTGATCGACCCGCTGTACAACTGCGCCCGAACGCACGGAACCATTGAAGCGGCGAGCCAAAACAAGAACAGAAAAGCCCCCAGACCTTTGCAGGAAAGTTTCATTTTGTAAGACTCCTCTCGAAGTTGCGGCTGATTTAATTATGACCGTCACCCGAACGGGTGTCAACGCTAAGAAGATCTGTTACTCCTGAACGGCCAGATGGCCTTGGCCATCGTCAATTCGAAATCAGGTTTTGGCGAGTGCGGAACGGCGCGACGGGCCGCTATTAAGCAAAATCGTTTGCTTGCACCCAATGACCGCCTGGAGCAAGGCCCCTGGCAAACCGGCGGCGAGACGTACTGCGGCATTCACCAGATATAGTCTTTCGCAGTCTCCCGCTTGTCGTAACCGTCGAGCACGTGCACCACGCGCACTTTCTTCAGCGTCACCGGGGAGAGCTGGCCGATGGGAATGTACATGATGGTGCGACCAAAGCGCGCAGCGATGTTCCGGAATACTGAGCGCGGCGGCTTGGCCGCCACATAAACCACGTACTTCTGCAGCGAGTAGTCGAGCCCGGCAAGCAACAGCCTTTCCGGCTTATTGTCAGCGAAATCGTAGTCCGGGTCTTGCCAGACATCGAACATACGCCGCGCCGGCAGGCTCATCAGGAAGCCGCCATATTCCCCTCGGCCGATGCCCGGCCCGACCAGGTTGTCGAACGGAAACGTGGAGTAAAACGCCATGTCCGATTCGTTCTGATGTTCGCCCAGCCAGGTGGTCATGTAGGGGTAGCGATCGTCGCGGTCCTCGTCGAAGATCACGATCACAGCGCCCACCTCGCCGTGTATCTTTTGGAAGCTGCGAACGTAAATCTGCCGCTCGTGCCAGTTGCGGATGGTCTCGCGGATATCGATTCCATCGAGCAGCGATGTAGTGAAGGGCTCAGTGCGCGCGCGCTCCTCGGAGAGAATGCTCTTGCCCTTTTTCTTCAGGAACCGGCCGTAGTCTTCAATGACCAGATCCTCCGGCGGATACGAGCAGATACTCGCGCCGTTAAGCTGGCTGGCCCACTCGCCCGGAACTTTTTCCTTTTTGCGCGGCTTGAGGCCGACCGGGCGCAGCCGCCGCTTCTTGCTGGGCAGGCGCCGGCGCAGGCGCATCTTCTTGGTGTCGAGCCACACCTCTTCGCCGGAGATCTTGACCGTCGCGAGGTCGCTCTCGACCTTTTGGTGCGGGTAGCGATTGGCGGCCTCCCAGACCTCCCAGCCGTAGTTGTCATCCACCACAGCCCGGGCCGCCACGGTGATATCAAAAATGCGCGCGGCCAGCTCGCGATTGACCAGCGCCAGGTTACGCGTGTAGCGCGCCAGCAAACGGCGCTGCCAGTGCGCTACGCATTCGCCGGTGTTGGCTTCGTAGGTCTTTTCCGCCTCTCGAAAAACGGCTAGCTGGACGCGGCGGCGTTCCACGCCATGGGAGTCGCTCATCTCGCCGCGAAACTGTTCGTAGCGCTCCTGCAGGTACGGGTACTCGAGGGTGATTTCCGCCAGACATTCCGGATGCGGATTTAAGACCTGCAGGCCATTGCGCCGTAGACGCGCCATCGGCTGTGCCTGCGGCCTCTCCATCGCATCCAGAACCGGGTCGAGCAGATTAAGCGAGATCACCACCAGCACGTTCACTTGGGGATCGCAGCCCTGCAATTTCCAGGCAATCCCTTCGGCGTGCGCCACGATCTGCTCCGACCGCGGCTGCGGCCACAAGCGGTAGGCCTCCACATATTTCTCGAGCGGAATGTGCCGCAGCGCATAGCTATCCGGGTAGTCATCCGGAAGATGGGGGCGTTCCCCCGCATCCGGATCCGCAAACACGATCTCCGCTCCGATCTCAAGACCGGTGCGGATGGCTTCCGTAAAGGGATCCGACGGCTCGACTGGCACATAAACCGCTCGGTCTTCCTCCTGATCGTCGTCGTAGAGGATGACCGACATCTGCGGCAGCCGTTCCACGGCCCGCAGATAGGCATCCCGCAGTGTGGTGGGCAGTTCCACTGCGACGACCTGAGGCCGGTCGCGCAACAAGCGGCGGCGCAGCTCCACGGCAAATTCCAACTTCCCAGGCACAACCGGAAAATAGGTAAACCGGCCGCGCTGGAGGCTGCCCGGGTCAGGAAACGATAGGTCGGGCTCTTCGGGCATAGCGCAGCGCTTCTTCACCCAGAGTTTCGATGATCGCCGTCTCGAGCGCCGCCGTTTCATGGCTTCGCTCCGTGGCCAGGCTCTTCAGCTTGATGGCGAAGCGCCCGATGTTGATGCCGTCGCGGACGGTATACCGCTCATCGGCGGCATGCGCCTGCTGCAGAAACTCAGTCACGTACGTGAGGATGTGTTCCTCGGCGAACGGCAGGTTTTCCTTGAGGATGTGATACTCTTCGTCGCGCTCGGGGAAATCGATGTAAATCTGCGGCTGCAAGCGCGAATGGATGTACTCCGGCAGCTCAAAGGTGGACGCATCATCGTTCATGGTAGTGACGAGACGGAACTGGGAATGCGCCTTGATCTTGACGCCCGCAACGATCGACTCCACATAGCGGCGGTTATCCAGCAGCGGCGCGAGACTCGCCCAGCTCTTCTCGCTCATGCGGTTGCCTTCGTCGAGAATGATGATGCCGCCACGAATCATCGCGGTAACCAGCGGGGAGGCCACGTAACGCAACTGGCCTTCGCCCTCAATGACGGGCGTGATGAGCAAATCCTCGGGCCGGGTGTCGAGCGTGGCTTGCAGAATATAGACTTCACGTCCCATGCGCTTGGCTGCGGCGTATGCCAGTGTGGTCTTGCCCACTCCGGGTTTGCCGAGCAGGCGCGGGTTCATGGGCACGTCCTGATCGTTCACCACCAGCCAGGCCGCCAGCAACTGCCGCATCAGTTCCTCTTGCCCGACCCAGCGCACCGGCAACTCGTCCGGATGGGCGAGGTGCAGGGCGATGCCTTCGATCTCAACCGTCATAAGCCTATTTCGTATGAATTGTACCGCGGCGCGCAAACGCCGCAAATGCCGGAAGAGTTTCTTCGAGCGCGACCAACCAGGCGCTATTGGCCATCACGAAGCCGCGCTGCCGAAGACACATGCCCGCGCCGACTCCAAGCGCCTTGTATGCGAGAATGTAAGCATAAGTAGCCATGCCTCTCGACGCGCAAGACCTGGACCACACACGTGAAATCGTGCGCGACGCGCAGACGGAAATCCTGCGTGGGCTGGAGCGCTTTGCTCGCGGCAATTTCGCCCGGCTTCACCGGCTTGAAGTATCTGACGCTGATCTGGCCGAACGTCTGGGCGCGCTCGAAGAGCGCGTTATGGCACTCGAAACGCGACCGCCAAAGCCGTAACACTCTGACGGCTTGCTCGCATCCTCCATTCCCCTCCCCAGCCGGAACAGTAAGGCTCAGTTCGCGCCCAGCCAGTAGCCGGGACGGGCCTACGCCTTCGCCCCCGGCGCATTCACTTCGATACGAATGGCGTGATAGCCGGTTTCGGTTGAGCTGGGATAGTAAGTCAGCAGATACTCGCTACGCAATTCCACGCCTATGGTGGCGACTACATCTTCGAATTCTTTTCGCTTGTGGAAATGAAGCTGGATTCCTCCCGTTGCAGCGGCCAGGTTCGCCGACGAGCAGGGTGTCAACGATACCGCCAGCTTTCGCAATGAAGGGGACGTAGGCGCGCACGGCCTCGTTCAATTGGACAGCGAGGGCGACCGAAACCGGTGCGGAAGCAGTGTCCAGCGCCACTTGCTGCGGCTGGCCGTTATCCAAGACACGAAAATCCGTGCGTTCGAGACCCGGCAGGACGCGGCCCTCCATCGAAAACACTAACGTGGGCACGTTGACCAGCCGCACCGGTACACGAATTGTAACCTGAGGTCGAGACTGCGCTACGAGCGCACTCGACATGAGGAGGCTCGCGACAATCTCTCGTGTCCGCCGCATTCCCGGCTGTGCAACTCGTGACGGGGGCAGAACTCGCGGCCACTCTGGGGATAGCTTCGTGGCGTGGTAGTCTGTTAAGTTCTCCACCGAGTGCCCGATCCGCTACCGAGGAGACAACCGTGAAAGATATGAAAGAGTGGGGCTTCGCTCAAATCCTGCCCACCGACCAACTGGCGCATCTGCAATATTTTTCCATCAAGAAGCCGCACGCGCAGGGCTCGGTCGAGTTTCGCATTACCGTGTATGAGTATGTGCGGCCGCCGGATCCGGCCATGTGTTTCTTCGCGCAGGCCGACAGGCAGACCAACCAGAAGACCGCTCCGTTCAGTCCTTGCGGGTGGGGCCGCACTCTCGTCGATGCCCTCACGGAGTGCATCCGCGCCATACACCGGTTTCCCTACGAGGGTCCAGAGACGGGTTGAGCGCGTTTACGGCGTCTTCACGCAGCGGAAGCCGATATTCTTAGCGTGACGGCGGGCGGGAACGGGGGCGTAATCCGTGAGACATTCTTCCGAGAGCGGCTCGGCATAGGATTCGCCGCGGATCATAAACCAGGGTTCCGCGCTGGTCGGGGGAGGCTGCATGACCTTTGACAGTCTCTCTATGGCGATTGCGCTGGGCTGCGTGGATTCGTCCACCCATTCCCAGACGTTGCCCACCATATTGACCGCTCCATACGGACTGGCGCCCGAGGGATTGCTATGCACCTGCATCACACCCTTGGGATTCTCGATATTCGCCGGCGGCGGTGATCCCGCTGCGTTGCCCCACGGATACGACCGGCCGTCGGTTCCGCGCGCGGCCTTCTCCCATTCCTGCGTGCTGGGCAGCCGTTTGCCGGCCCACTTTGCAAATTCCCGCGCATCCAGGAAGCTCACGTCCACAATGGGATCTTCCGGCCGCTCCCCCTCGGCTCCGGGCGGTATGGGCCGGCCTTTCGCTGCGCAGAACCTCGCGTACGCATCGTAGGTGACTTCAGCCTCGTCGATATAAAAAGCCGGCAGCGTCACGCTCTGTTTGTCCTTGCCAAACAGGAACGGACTTCCGACGACCAACACCATAGTGCCGGTCGGTGTCGAAATGGACGGCTTGAGCACAGCTTTCGGCGGAGGCTCGGTCTTTTGCGGAGTGCCGGCAGCCGGCGCGCGCAGCGTTCGCACACCTAAGTAAGCGCCGCCCAGCACGATGAGCATGGCCGCTGCAACCGCCGGTATCAGCCAGGGTTTGCGCGCCGGGGGCGGCGGGGCGAAGGCCTCGCCGTTCTTCATGGGCCGCGTGGTCGCATCCCAGTCGTGAATAATGGCGCGGATGCGGGCGCAAACTTCACCGAACCCTTGCGGCCGCTGCACGGAGTCCTTCTCGGTGCATCTGCGCACCAGATCGATGATCGGCTCCGGAATGCCGGCCTGACGCATCGGCTCCGTATTCAACGGCTCCTGGAGAATCTGGTAGAAAATGCGCTCGACCGTATCGCCCACGATGGGCCTCGATCCGGTCATCAATTCGAATAGCAACACTCCGAACGCGTACACGTCGACCAGCGGGCCGATGTTTTTGCCCAGCACCTGCTCCGGCGCCATGTAATAGGGCGTGCCCATCACCACGCCTGTCGTGGTGCGGGTGGAGTCCTGCGTTTTCGAAATGCCGAAATCCATCAGCTTGACGGCGCCGGCATCGGTGATGTGTACGTTGTCCGGCTTGATGTCGCGATGGATGATGCTCTGCGTATGGATGTGCTCGAGAGCCCGGGCGAGGTCGAGCGCGATTCGCAGCTTGTTGCGCGTGTCCCCCACCGAGCCGTCCTTGATGGCATGGCGCAGGTCCTCGCCCTTGAGAAACTCCATCACCATGAACGGGCGGCCCTCGGCGTCTTCACCGAAATCGTAAATGCTGATGATGTTGTCGTGGGTGATGTTGCCGGCCAAACGCGCTTCCTGCAAAAAGCGTGATTTTGCGTCTTCGTCGGCGCAGCCTTCCTCGGTCAGGATCTTCACCGCCACGGTTCGGCCGATCACGGTGTCGCGCGCGCGATAGACGCGGGCCATCCCGCCGCCCAGGAATTCCTGCAATTCGTATTTACCGATTTTCGCGGGAAGCTGCATGCCTCAGCGCGCCACCTCGGCGACGCAAGCCAGGCTGGAGAAGTAGCCGCGCTGGTATAGCGGCGGGCTCATGCCCACCTCCACGCGTACGGTGAGCGGCTTGCCATTCACCAACATCGGGTCTTTCCCCAGGCGTGCGACCCATTCCAGCACATTGCCTTCCTGGCGCTCCGCTTTGCCGAAGAATTGAAACAGCGCCCACAGCCCCGCATTGTTGGACCAAGTGACGTCCTGGCCGCCGAACTTCACCGTGGCCACCGCTTCGTGCCCCGCTCCCGGCCAGGCGAACTGTTTCGCCAGTGCAACGCCGCCGCTGTAAGCCAGCGTCTGGCCATCAATGCGCAGCGCGATGTTCAAGTTCTTGATGCCTTCACTCGGTAGCGGCTTCAGCGTATAGGTCAGGTGCGGATCGGCGGAATTGCCGGCGTAGAGCCCATCGGAAAACGCCGCCGCCCGATTGAAAAATCCGGTGAACGTCGGTGTGATCGTCATGCTGCCTGAGGGAACCGGCACGTACTGCCCGCCTTGCTTCTGAAGCAGTTTCTGCAGGCTGGAATCGTAGAACGCCCACAGTGCGCCCTCGTGCGGTTTGAGGAGGCCGTTCACCTCTGCCAGCGTCGCCTGGATGGTGGCATTCGGACTGAATGGGTACTTGGCCATCACCGCGCGGAATTGGCTGCACAACCCTCTGCCCTTCGCGTTTAACTCCGCCGGGCCCATGCTGCGCAGCAGCGGTTCAATCGCCGTAATGGGCGCCTCCAGAAGTTGCCTCACGGCGGCGGCTTCGGGATCGGTTCCGAAAGTCAGAGCCATCTGCCCCACGTTGCCCTTGGCCGTAGCCGCCTGCTGCAGGGTCTGTGCGGCTGCGTTTTCGTTGGGAACGCCGGATTGCTGGGTGAGCTGATCGATCGCAACTTGCAAAGACACCAGTCCGTTCATATAAGCCGTGTTCGACGGGCCAATGTATTGATCCACGCTACCCGGCGGCACCACCGCTTGTGACGCCTTGAAGTTGCTGTCGATTGCCGGCAAGCCGACCGCGGTGTTCTGCGAAACCAGCGCGAACAGCTCGAGCAGCGGCGATTGCGGCCCGGAAACCAGCTTCAACCGCTCGGCAGCCTCCTTGAGACTGCTATAACGCAGGACTACGGCGCCCTTGATGAACGTGCGCCATGCGGATATGAAGTCATTCTGATAGCGGGTTCTCAGTTGGTCGACGGCCGCCGCGTCCAGGCCGGCCGCGCCCTGTTCCCCCAGCACCCACGCCTCGCCGCTGAAAAAGCGGCTCGGATCTTTGAACGCGCTCTGCATGAACGCCCAGCCGCCTTTGCTGAACGCGCCCGGTACGATGGTGCGGTCTACTACGGCCTGCGCGGCGTTAGGAAACACCTGGTGATAATTCAACGGCGCATTGCTCTTCGCCGCTTCGGCCAGCATGAACTGATATACGCGGTCGACGCCGCCGAACTGCTTCAAGTAACGGCGCGCCCGCTCGACGGCGAGGGAGTCGTTCTCCGAAGAGAACGGATTCGCTACCTTCAGCTCCTCGGCATAAAAGTCGAACTGCTTCTGTGCGAGCTGTATGCGCTCCGGATCCACCCCTCGCCCCGCCGACCATTGGTTCAGCAGCACCGGCGAGAGGAACAGCCTGGTGCTTCGGTCGTGGTGCGACGTCGTGATCAGGTATGCCTTCAGCGTGTCGTAGGTGGGGTTGTACTCGTAGCCCGGCGCCGGCGTCACCGGCAGCCGTTGCAGCATGGCTAGCATGTTGGCCTGAGTCTGGCCGAACAACAACTGGTGGAAGCGAGTGAAGTAGATGCGATGCACTTCCGGATAGAGTGAACCGCCGGTGTAAAGCCCCCAGCGCAGGCTCCACGGCGCGCCCTCACGCTCGTACCGGGTGAGAGTCTGGAGCGATTGCCGCAAGGTCTCGAGCTTCCGTAACGCATCGAGCGACACCAGATTGGCGCCGCTCGATTCGGCCGATGAGATGCCCTGCGCCGCTTGCAGCGAAGCCGATTCGAGCTCGCGGTTGTTCGAATACGAGACCAGCATGCCGATGATGAAGACCAGGCTGAGAACGGCAGCCGCGCCCAGCAGCACGCGGCGCAGCGTGTTAGCCTGCGTGCTCGCCCCGCTCGCCCCCATCGCAATTTTGTCTTCGAGCAGGACGTAGCTGAACACATGTCCGATGAAACACCACTGCGGAACTTTTTTGGCGCCCCGCATCTGCTGAGCCGCCGGCGCCTGGATGGGCTGCTGCGCCTGCCCCATGCGAAAGAATCCCGTGGCTTCACGCGACGCTTCGAAGCCCTGGCGCTCCTGCTGCTGCGGCGCCACCGCCGCGGGCGCCACATCGCTCACAAAAATCGGACGAACGCCCGAGAAATAAAAACCTCGTAAAAAGGGTCCGGTCGTGAGCTGGCTGGGCCGCGCCATGTCCACCAGGAATTGCACCATGGAGGTACGCAGCTTGCGGAACTCGCGCGCAAACTCGTAAATACCAGGGAGGTTCGCAGCCTCGTGCTCGCGCGCCAGGAATTCGATCCGCTTATCGCAGAGCGAGTAGTAGAGATCGTTGAATGCTGTAGTCAGACGTTGCGCTTCCTGCTCGGCATAAACACCGGACCGGCGGTCGGTCATGGGCAGAGTCGCGCCCAGCACCTGCAGGGCCTCGTCGTTGCTCAAGTTGCGTACAAATTCGCTGAAGAAAGGCAGACGATCGGTGCGCGTGAACAAAACGTAGACCGGAAGGTGAATGCCCAGCGCCTGCGCGACCTCAGAGAGCCGCGCATGCAAGCCGCGCGAGGCGGCGGCCACGGCGTCGGTGGCGCCGGGCCGTATAAATGCTTCGCAATCGAAACAGACCACGGCAGCGCGCGGGGCCTGCTGGTTTTTCCCCATCACCGCGGCGAGTTTGCCGGGCCGCAGCCGCCGGATGAGCCGCTGCCATCCGGCGTTGTCGGCCAGCAGCCTTCCTCCAGCCTCCGCAAAAATCCACCGCCGGGCAAACCAGATGTTGGCCAGTCGCGTCGGCGTCACGGTGGTTTCTTGATACACCTGGCCGGCGATCAGCTCGGGCTCCAGGCCCGAATGGATCATGGTGCTGGTCTTGGTGGCGCCCGCGTCGCCGATCAGAACTATCGCCGGGAGGTTGCCGAGTTTCGCGCCGCCCTCGATGCGTGCGGCCGCGAGTTTCGCCTCCGCGTCACGAATCAGCGCATCAATTTCGGCATGCGCGGGCCCAGCCGCCTGTGCCGACATGTTGCCCTGCGCCTGCTTTTGCTCCTTGCGTTTGAACCATAGGAAAATCGCCGCGGCGGCGACACCGATTACGGAGAGACCGATCCGCAGGAACCACAGATCGCGCCCGTGAAGGTGCATCAGGGTACCCAGGAACCAGACCATGACCAGGTAAACCAGAAGGATCGCGCCCGTCACCAGGTAGATGTTCATGTCTACCCCTAGCGCCCCTGGGCCGCCAACGCGCGCAGGTCGCCGACGCCTGAACCCAACGACCAGAAGAAAAAGAGGAACAGTACAAGTGCCAGCCCCGCGCAACCGATGGCTGCGATTCCCAGGTTGCGAACCCAGGGGTCGCCCCCGGCTCGTCGCGCCGCCTCCTTGGGCAACATCCAGGAAGGCGACAGCTCCACCGACCGGCCGCGCATGCGATGAATCTTGTCCGCTACCGCGTCCATAATCGCGCGCAGATCGCCCTTGTTGCCCGCGCTGTATTTGCCGCCGAAGCCGAGCAGCACGCACAGATAGTAAACTTCGAGCGCGTCGGCGACTTCCGGCGAGTCGGTCTGGCCCAGCAGTTTTTGCAGGTTCTGGAAAAACACTTCACCGGCCATGTGAGTGCCAAAGAGCTCTTCCTGGAGCGGCTTGCGGGGCCAGTCGGCAAACATCGGGTTGCGCGAGTTCAGAATCGATTCGTCCAGAAACGCCACTACGGCGAACGTCGCAATCTGCACGATGTCTCCGGAATAACCCAGCTTGCGCGCTTCCTGATCGGCGGATTTCAGCGCTTCTCGCATGTGAATGCGAAATGAACCCGCGTCGGAAACAGCCTGGCGATTGGAGCGCAGGCGCACGATCGCGGTCAGCACCTCCTGCAGCACTAACGCCAGGTTCTCTGTACGGTGGGCAACGGCGGACGGTGTCATAGATTCGAAGACCCCGAGGCTAAGATTCCAATATGACCAGAAGTTCCAGTTCCGGATCCGGAAGCTCGCCGGGACAGTAGACGCCAACCTGGCGCGTCTGGTTGACGTGGTCCCAGCACGGACCGGCCTTGCTGACGCCGAAGTACTGCATATCCACGCGCGCGGAAATCGCCGCCGGCGGCACGGGCAAATGCGTGAGCGCCATGCCCGGCAGCGCGCGTTTCACCAGCTCGCCGACGAATTGCGAGGAGCAGATCTTGACGAGTTGTGGCGCCCGCGCAATCACCTCCGCCTCGCCCGCGCGGGAGTGCAGCGCAAACACCCATCGCGAACGGCCGAGCACGCGCTGGTCGGTGATGGGGCCCTCCCAGAAATAGTCGCGCGTGCGTTTCAATGGAATCGACAGGCAGTTGGTAGGGACAATGGTCTCCAGATGGGTGCGAATGTGCAGGTCCAGGCCCTCAAAGCAATCGTCCAGGTGCTGATGATCGTAAAGCGGCAGGGCGCGGGGATGCGAATCGAGCGCAAAGGTGCACAGCGCGCCCCCCAACCGGGCGAGCTCCACGTAAAGCTCTTCGGGGTGGCCGCGCTTGGAGAAAAACAGGTGCCGCAACGGCGCGAGGCTGGAGTTCACGGCGTGCAGCAGCCAGAAATTCGCGATTTCGCGCGTGGAAAACTCGGCCAGCGTCTTTCCCTGGGTCTTCCGCATGCCCGTGATGGAAGCGCTTTTGTCTTCTAATATTTCAATCAGCCGGCGCAGCATCGTCATCAAGGGTTCGCTCGCGCTGATCTGCAGCACCGGAGGCACGAAGCGCGGATCGGGGACAAAATGCCCGTGGCCATCCCGCATGATGCGGGCCACCGGCATGGTCAGTAGACCTTCGACAGGCTCGGTGTCCAGCAGCAGCTTGAAATTCTTGCGTCCCAACCGCACCGGCTTCTCGTCGCGCCCTGTGTTCTCATCGTGGAATACGCGCGTTTCGGCGATGAAGCGCGCACCATTGGCCTCGCCTTCTGAAAGCGCGTAGTTCAGGCCATCCGCCTGCATCGGCGCAATGGCCATCAGCACGGTGAGGGTGTCGCGAGTCGGGGGGAACAATTCAGCAATGTTGCGAGGCCCCGGCAGCGGGTCGCATTCGGGCATGTGGAACGGCAACCCGTCTGGAAAAATTCCCCGCGCGTTCACGATGGAAACCGTGCCGTTCCCAAGAGCTTCGGCGTCTAACTCCAGGCCCACCAGACCGAAGGGCTCGAACCAAAGCGAGGAGGTAGCAAATTGAATGGAATCTTCGAAATACCGGCTCTGCGCCTGAAAGTGGTGTGGCCCCAGGTGCATTCCCTCCGACCACACGACCCTCGACAGAAACTTCACAAGTCGCTAATGTAGCATAGACTGCTGTTCCTTTCAGTCCTGAGCAGCGCGATTTCCAGGTTGCTCCGGCATTGATCAAGTGACAGTAATCCGGCGCATTCCGCCAGTTTGTTGGACAAGCCGCTCGGCGGGATGACATCATGAATTACGGGCTCTGTTTATGAACCCTGAAGACGAGCACCCTGACCGACAGGAGCGCGAGAAGTTCGAAAAAGCGGGGCGCTGGAGAGTTCCGGAACCCAAGCCGGAGCAAGCCGAGGTCGCGACCCTCCCGCTGATCAAGCCTGCGCCTTCGACACCCGAAGCGAAGGAGCCCGGTGAAGACGATTTGGCTCACCGGTTCCAGCCGCCTGCTCTACCGGTTTCGAATGTGCCGCCCTCGCAGCAGCAGCCTGGCGAATTTACGCGCTCGTTTCAATTACCCCCAACACCTGCGTCGACACTGCCGCCCGCAAAGCCCAGCACTCCTCCGCAGGCTTCAACTCCTCCGCCCCAGCCGCAGCAGCAGCCGGGCGAGTTCACGCGATCGTTCCAATCACCCGCAACACCGGCGTCGATAGTGCCGCCCGCAAAGCCCAGCACTCCTCCGCAGGCTTCAACTCCTCCGCCCCAGCCGCAGCAGCAGCCGGGCGAATTCACGCGATCGTTCCAATCACCCGCAACACCGGCGTCGATAGTGCCGCCCGCGAAGCTCAGCGCTCCTCCGCAGGCTCCCGCTCCCCTGCCGCAGTCGCAGCAGCAGCCGGGCGAATTCACGCGGATGTTTCGATCGCCGGCAACACCGGCGTCGATAGTGCCGCCCGCGAAGCCCAGCGCTCCTCCGCAGGCTCCTGCTCCCCTGCCGCAGTCGCAGCAGCAGCCGGGCGAATTCACGCGATCGTTCCAATCACCCGCAACACCGGCGTCGATAGTGCCGCCCGCGAAGCCCAGCGCTCCTCCGCGGGCTCCCGCTCCCCCGCCGCAATCGCAGCAGCAGCCTGGCGAATTTACGCGGATGTTTCGATCGCCGGCACAAAGTGCTCCGCCGGCGGAAACCGTCAAAGCCGGACCGCCGCCTGGACCCGCGACGCCGCCTTCAGAGCCTGGCGCATTTACCAGAATGTTTCAGTCGCCTCCGGCACCACCAGCATCCGCGCCCGCTGTGCCGCTGTCCGCTGAGCCGCCCGCTCCACCAGCGGGTGGCGGCGAATTCACGAAATTTTTTCAATCTCCGTTCCCGGAATCGCGACCCGGCGGCGAGCTTCTCAACCGGCCGCCCGCTGCAGGGCCACCGCCCACGCCAGCACCCGCGCAACAGGATCCCGGCGCATTCACGCGTTTGTTCGGTTCTCGCGGGGGGCCCGGCCAAACGCCGCCGTTGCAGCAGCCCGTGGCGCCGCCACAGCCCGTGCTGCCCGGAGGCGCGACCAACGTATTTTCCGAAGCGAGGCCCGTCGTTCCGCCCGCGCAAACGCCGCCGCTGGCGCCGCTGTCCGGTCCCGGCGAGTACACGAGGCTGTTCAGCTCACCAGCTGCGCCCCCCGGGTCGAGCCCAACCCCTCCACCGCCCGCTCCTCCCGCGCCAGTGCAACAGGGGCCCGGTGAATACACGCGGATGTTTTCTTCTCCCTCGCAGCCTCCGGTTGGATCAGCGCCGCCGGCGCAACCCCGCGTGTACGGAATGCCCGCGCCACCTGCGACTCCGATGGTTCCACCGGTATCCGGCGTACCGGCGCAGCCCAACGTTGCGTTTCCCCCCATGGGCGCTGCAGGACGGCCCGCCGCGCCCATGGCGCCGCCCATGTACGGAATTCCCATGCAGCCGCCGTCCATGCCGCCACACGCGCCCACCATGCCTGCACCACCGTCTACTCCCTTGAACCTTCCGGCCTCGCACGTGCCCACATCCCGGCCGGGATCTTCGAACATCACCCTCTACATCATCCTGGGCGCCTTGTTCGTAGTTGCGTTGTTCCTGGTGATCTTCTTCGCGCTGAAGAGCTAAGTTAGTTCGACAGGTTTCGTAGCGCCGGACCCAGTTCGGGATACGCGAACCGGTAACCGCCGGTCTCGGCGGCTTTCGGCAATACCCGCTGGCTGGCCAACAAGACGCTAGCCATGTCTCCCAGCATGATCTTTAGTGCCGCTGCGGGAACTGGAAAAATCGCAGGCCGGTGGAGCGTGGCGCCAAGCTCGCGGGTGAACTCGCTGTTGCGTACCGGATTGGGGGCTGTGGCGTTCACCACCCCGGTCAGTGGGTAGGCCAGGGCGTAGCGAATCAAGCCCACGATGTCATCGATGTGGATCCACGACATCCACTGGCTGCCCGTGCCAAGCCTTCCTCCCATAAAGGCGCGAAATGGAGGCAGCATCTTTTCGAGCGCGCCGCCCTTTCGTCCAAGAGCGATTCCGAAACGCAGTTTCACGACACGCACGCCCAGCGATTCAGCCAGATCGGCCTCGCTTTCCCATTCGCGGCATACGTCGGCGAGAAAACCAGTCGCCACCGGCGATGCCTCGGTCAACACTTCATCGCCACGATCGCCGTAAATGCCAATTGCCGATGCGCACACCAGCACCATCGGACGCTGCTTCATGGTGGAGAGCGCCGTCACCAGGTGATGGGTTCCTTTGACGCGGCTGGCACGAATTTCTTTTTTCGCCCAGGGGGTCCAGCGTTGAGCCACGGGCGAACCGGCGAGGTGTACCACCGCGTCGACGCCCGTCAGGCTTTCGGGCGGAGGCTCACCAGCAAGGACATCCCATGCGGCTCGGCTCAACGCGCGAACGGAATGCCGTTCACGCGCCAGCGATTCCACCAGGTGCCGCCCGATGAAGCCTGTCGCGCCCGTCACTGTGATGTTCACGTGTAGATACATTAAAACATGTGGAACCGCCCTGGAGCAGCATGCGAAAAAAGACGGTCGAGGGAGGAATCAGCAGCTGGCGTTACAGAACGGCCACAATGACGAGCGTCGCGTCGTCTTGCGTGCGGCCGCCGGTAAAGCTCGCGATGGCCTGCTGGATGCGATTCTTCAACTCCTGGGGGCCGCGGTCGCGCAGAGCCGAGGCTAATTGAGCCAGCCTCTCTTCTCCGAACTCCTCGTCGCGCGCGTTGGAAGCTTCAGTAATGCCGTCGGTGTACAGCAGTAACCGGTCACCGGGCGCGAGCAGAACTTCGCCTTGCTCGTACGGCCACTCGGGAAACACGCCCAGCACCGCGCCGCCGGCCTCGAGCCGTTTGACGTCGCCGTTCGCGCGCACCAGAAGCGGTGCACAGTGTCCCGCGTTCGTGTAGGTGAGCTTGCGCGCCCCAACGTCCACCGCGCAGTAGCAGAACGTCACGAACTTGCCCGGCGTGGTGTTGCGGCACACGCTGCGATTCAGCTTGCGGGTCAGCGCGCCGGGTTCCGGCGATTCTTCCGCGAGCGCGCGCACCGATGCCTGCACGTTGGACATCAGTAAGGCTGCCGGCACGCCCTTGCCGATCACGTCCGCGATCGAGATGGCCAGCTTGTTCTCCCCGAGGTTCAGCACATCGAAGTAATCGCCGCTCAGGGTGCGCACCGCCTCCGTAGTGGTGGCAATCTCGAGACCGGGGATTTCCGGAATGCTCTTGGGAAGCAGCGCCTGGCCCACGGAGCGCGCGTCTTCCAACTCTTCTCTTTCCTTGCGCAGGTTCTCGCGCTTGCGCCGCCCCTTTTCAATCTGCTCGCGCAGCGTCCGCAGCAGGCGCGAATTCTCCCACGGTTTCAGCACGAAATCGCGCACGCCGTGCTGCATGGCTTCGACCGCGAGTTCCACCGAACCCCACGCCGTCATCGCCACTACCGGCAAAGTATTGTCGATGTCCTGGATGCGCGCGAGCAGATCCAACCCTTCCTGGCCGGATGTCGTGTCACGCGTGTAATTCAGATCCATCAGCAGCAGGTCGTAAGGCTGGGTTTTCAGTTTGTCCAGGACCGCGGTCGGAGAATTGACCGCCTCAATCTGATACCCCTCGCTTTTCAACAGCAGCCGAAGAGCTTCCAGCACGTCGGGCTGATCGTCGGCGATCAAGGTTCGCGGTGCGCTGGTCATGCCAGTGATTACGCACGCGCCCTGCCATCGGCTCGAAGACTGTAAGCTATTGAAAAAGCTCAACTACAGAGTTCACACTCCGCCGGGATTCGTTCAGTTCCGCAAAGCCGAATCCCACAGGCGGACAGCGGTCTAGGGCTCGCGCAGAGACTCCATGGGATCGATTGTGGTGGCGCGGCGCGCCGGAAGATACGCTGCCAGAAGGGTGATCGTAGTCAGAAAGAGGGCCGCGCCGGCATAGGCGACCGGATCCGTGGGCGCAACCTTATATAAGAGCGACGCCATGATGCGTGTCAGTGCGAAGGCGATGCCGCATCCAGCGGCGAGTCCGGGCGCCAGCGTGATCAGGCTCTCCCACAGCAGCAATCGCAGAATGTCGCGTCGCTCGGCGCCTAACGCGATTCGCAGACCCAGCTCGCGCGTGCGTGTCGCAACTGAATACGAAAGCACGCCGTAGATGCCGATGCCTGCCAGCGCCACCGCGATGAGAGCAAGTCCGCTCACCAGCAACAGTGCGAACCGCCGTTGCGCTTCGGAATCCTCAACCACACGTTCCATGGTCTCGATTTCATCCACCCCCAGCTCAGGATGGGCCGTGCGGGCGGCGCGGCGTATCGCTCCAGCCAGGTTGCCTGCATTGGGCGCGGTGCGAATCACCAGGTCCATAGTGGGCGAGATACCCACGCTGTACCACGTAGGCTCGGGCTCGATGTCGAGCGCAAAATCGCGCGTATCGCCAACCACGCCCACGATCTCGAGGGCATATGGTTTGGGTGTCGTCACGTCCATAAGAATGTGCTGGCCGACGGCATCCTGTCCCGGGAAAAAGCGCCGGGCGAGCGACTCGCTGACCAGCGTCACGGGCTTGTTGTGATCGCTTTCCGTCAGAAGCCGGCCACGTTTGAGCGGGATCCCCAGGGTGGTGAAATAATCGGGACTCACCCATCGAGTCTGCGCCGTCGGAAACCGGCCCGGCCGAAGCGTGCGCCCCACTATGCCAAAGCGCGTCGCAAAGCGGCTGTGCTCGGTGCGGTCGATCCTCATGGGCGCGGTGTTCGCGGCCGCGACTTCAAGCACGCCGGGCAACCGACGGATGCGGGGAAACAGCGCCTCGTGAAAGAATTTTCCGGCCTGTTCCCAGTCGTAATTGGTGACTGGAAGATGAACCTGCACGGTCAGAGCATTCCGCGCGCGGAATCCGGGATCGACTTCGAGCAGCGCGGCGAAGCTTCTGACCAGCAGACCCGCGCCGATCAGAACGGCGAGCGATAGCGCGATTTCAGCCAGCACCAGCACGGCGCCAATTCGAACGTGCCGCGGACCCGCCGAGACCGCGCTCGTCTGTTTGAGAACTTCGTTCAGATTCGCGTGCGCGCCCTGAATGGCAGCGGGAAGCCCAAAAAAAATGCCGCACAGCGAAGCGATCACGAAGGTGAATCCGAAGATGCCGCGATCGATCGACACATCCGCCAGCCGCGGGATTTCTTGCGCGGCCAGCGACGTGAGCACTGGCGTCAGGTAGAGCGCCATCACCAGGCCCAGCGCACCACCGAAGATGGCGATCACCAGGCCCTCGGTCAGAAACAGGCGGATCAGTTGCGCCCGCCCTGCGCCCAGTGCAGCGCGAATGGCCGCGGCCCGCTGGCGAGCCGCGCCGCGCGCCAGCAGCAGGTGCGAGACATTCACGCACGCGATCAGCAGAATCAATCCGACGGCCGTCCAGACCACCAGCAATGCCGGCCGCACGCTGCCCGAAACCTGTTCGGCCAACTGGACCACGGCCGCTCCCACGGTCCGGTTGGTGGCGGGATGCGCTTGCGCGAGCCGCTGAGCGATGGCCTGCATCTCGGCTTGCCCCCGCTCCTGGCTGACATCGCGGCGGAGGCGTGCAATCACTTCGAGCGGATGAAACCGCCGCGCGTTTTCAAGGCCCGGTTCGAGCAGCGAAAGCGGCATCCACAGATCGGCCCACATGGGAAAGGCCTGCCGCGTCAATGGCAGAAGAGTCTGAAGGACCAAAGACGCCGACGCCTCCCAAGGCACCCAGAGCACCTCGCGCGCCCGAGCCGCCGAAAGTTCCCCAGGTGACGGAGAACTAAGCACAGATTCGTGGAGGACGGGTGTCCCGCCCGTCCCGGCGGAGTAAAGCTCCGCAGCGCCTTTGGTTGACCAGCGCTTTGGGGTGGCGTAGCGCTTCGCGCTGCGGTGGGTGCTATCCAATCAGAGAAGGCTCTAGCCGATGAGGTAATGCAATCGAGTCTTCCGCAGAACCTTTACTCCGAGCCGACTTGAATGGTCGGCGTCTCCTGCGCCTCAGCCCACGCCCGTGTTATGTTTAATTTCTTCCTATTGGACGCCCGATCTATGTGACGTCATGTCAGGAGAGAACAACATGTTGGAGGTATCGCGGACCGATTGCGGCGTGTCAGCAGTTTGGGTTTTCGCCAACCTGAGCTTTACCGCGATGCGTGCCCAAGCGAGGGGAAGCACATTCTGGAGGGTGCTGACCTTTGTTTTCGGCTTCCCAGGTACATTATTGACCTTGTTCGCGGTAACTAAGGGCAGCGAGCGGGCTTACGGTATCGACGTGCCGCGGAAGTCTGGACCACAATATGAAGATGATCCGATCCTATAAAGGCATCACCCCGACCATTCCGGCTTCGTGTTACGTGGACGATTCGGCACAGATCATCGGCGACGTGGTTCTCGGCGAACACGCCAGCGTCTGGATGAATGCCGTGCTCCGCGGCGACGTGCACTCCATCCGCGTGGGCGCGCACTCGAATGTGCAGGACTGCAGCGTGCTTCACGGCATGAAGGAGCAATACGGAGTCTTCCTCGGCGAATACGTCACGGTCGGCCATTCCGTGACGCTGCATGGCTGCGTGATCGAAGACCGCTGTTTAATTGGGATGGGCTCGATCATCTTGAATGGCGCCCGCATCGGCGCAGGCTCCATCATCGCCGCCGGCACCCTGATCGCCGAGAAGACGATTGTCGAGCCCGGTTCACTCTGGATAGGCTCGCCCGGAAAGTTCCGCCGCAAACTGGAACAAAGAGATCAAGAGAGCATCCTGCGCTACGCTCATAATTATTTGGGATACAAAGAGTCGTACTTGCGGGAGCGTTGATCACCAGCATCCGAGAAGTCCCGTCGTGAGCGAAGAACCTGTCGCCAAGGTTTAAGCTAGAAGCTAGAAGCCAAAAGCCAATGATCAAAGCCGTCCGAGGAACGCGCGACCTACTCCCGCCGGAAACGGCGCTGTGGAACTTCGTCGAAGCCGCTGTCCGCGACGTCTTCCGCGCCTACAACTTCCACGAAGTCCGCACGCCCATCTTCGAGGAGACGCAACTCTTCGCCCGCAGCGTGGGCGAAGAAACCGACATCGTCGCTAAGGAAATGTATACCTGGGAGGATCGCGCGCGCGCGGAGAGCGAGAAAGGTCAGTCGCTGACTCTCCGTCCAGAGAACACCGCCGGAGTCGTACGTGCCTACATCGAACACAAGCTCTGGGAGCGGGGACTGCAAAAGCTTTACTACATCGGGCCGCAGTTCCGCCGCGAGCG
>JAIQFK010000046.1 GCA_020073305.1 Terriglobia bacterium | reverse complement strand
CGGCAGGCGTATCAGGAGTATGGCTACACCGGGCTGTTCGATCAGCGGCGCGGGAAAAGGAGCATCCATCGCGTGCCGATGGAGACGGCGGAAAAGGTGCTGGCGCTGTATCAAGAGCGGTACTTCGACCTGAGCGTGCGGCACTTTCACGAAAAGCTGAGAGACGAGCACAGCCTTCGACTGAGCTACAGCTGGGCGAAGCAGGCGCTGCAAGGGGCCGGACTAGTAGCCCGGCGAAAGAGGCGAGGGTCGCACCGGAGAAGGCGCCCGCGCAGGCCCATGGCGGGCATGCTACTGCACATCGACGGCAGCAAGCATCGCTGGTTTCAGGATGACCGTTATTACGACCTGATCGTGATTTTGGACGATGCCAACAGCGAGATTTACTACGCGCAACTGGTGGAGGAGGAATCCACGCGCACGGTGATGGCAGCCTTGCGGGAGGTGGTCGAGAAGCAGGGATTATTCTGCGCGCTGTACAGCGATCGCGGTAGCCATTTCTTCCACACGCCCAAAGCCGGGGAGCGGGTGGACCATCACCGGCTGACGCAAGTGGGGAGGGCCATGCGCGCGTTGGGGATTCAGATGATTCCGGCCTACTCGCCGCAGGCGCGCGGGCGATGTGAGCGGACCTTTGGGACCTGGCAGAACCGACTGCCGCAGGAGTTGCGTCTGGCGGGCATCGGCAGCCTGGCAGAGGCTAACCGGTTCCTGCGGGAGCGCTACATGGCCGAGTTCAACCGCCAGTTCGCGCAGCCGGCGCAACTACGCGGAACCGCGTTTCGGCGCTGTGGAAGGAAGGATCTGGACTGGGTGTTTTCGATCCAAACCGAGCGGGTGGTGGCGCAAGACAACACCGTGGCGATTGGGGACCGCTGGTGGCAGATCGAGAAATGCCGCTGGCGGCACAGTCTGGCGGGGCAGACGGTGGTGGTGCATGATCACCTGGACGCAACGGTGACGATTCGCTACGGTCCCCATGTGGTGGGCCGTTTTGAGGGAAGCGGTGCGGCGCTGCGCGCCGCAACCAGACAAGAGCGCGGTGGAAAAGGCGGGAGCGTGGAAGCCGGTGGAAACCAAAAGACGGTTCCCACCGTCTCCCCCACTCCCTTGGAAATCTCGCCAACGGCGCGAGATTCCCACTTTCCCACCGCGCCGGCCACGGGTTCGGCTTCAAAGACCAAACCCAAAACCAAGGCGGCTCACGCCGCCTAAAACAATTGACCGGACAAGTGTTGTGTTAATAAAACCGGACAACTTGAAAAGCTAACGACAGTTGCCGCCGCGGGCTTGTAAAATGAAGGCTCGCGGCGCTGGAATATTTCGGTCCTTCAAGGGAATCTAGTAAGTGATGACGCGATCTCTTGCATTTTGCCTATTAATGCTTCCGGCGCTCCCGGCCGCCGATTCCGTCCCGCCCGCGCGCACGCCGGTACTGCTGGAACTGTTTACCTCCGAGGGTTGTTCGAGCTGTCCTCCCGCCGATGCGCTGCTGGCCAAGCTCGATGAACTCCAGCCGGTAACCGGCGTCACCGTGATCGCGCTCGAGGAGCACGTGGACTATTGGGATCATCTGGGCTGGCGCGATCCATTTTCATCTGCCGATTTCACCGCCCGGCAGCAGCGGTATGCCGAATCGCTCCACGTCGAATCGCCATACACGCCGCAGATGGTGATCGACGGCCGCCTTGAGTTTGTCGGGAACGACTCCAACCGCGCGCTTCACGAACTGGCCAATGCCGCACGAACCCCAAAAACGCCGGTCCACGTCGCCGTGCGGGACTATTCACCCGACCGGGTGTCACTCGACGTGCACGCAGATGCCGCAGGTTCTTCCGGAGACGTGTGGCTCGCGCTCGCCGAGACCGGCCTTTCCACCGACGTAGCGCGCGGCGAAAATGCCGGACGAAATCTGAAGCACTCCGCGGTGGTCCGGAAATTGAGTGCGATCGGAACCGTGAAGGCCGGCGAGCCATTTTCCGCCGAGCCGTTAGTGAAGCTCGCGAAACAATGGAAACCGGAAAACCTGCGGGCTGTCGTGTTCGTCCAGGATGCGAGCGGCAAGGTGCTAGGTGCCGCAGAGGTTGCACTGGCCCGTTGAGAGATTGCTGCAAACGGCGAAAACCACTCCCTGACGGTCGCGGCTCAGAGTGTGCCCAGTGCGCTGCCAGGTGCTTATCCGCGTTTCCTGGATGTAGCGCAGGTCCACGCCGATTTTGCGGGGACCTGCGGTTTTTCGCCGTTGGTCCGCGAAGATTCGGCCGAAAAGTGAAAGTAGAGATCCTCGGCGCCGCTGAGGTTGAGGTGTCGCGTTGAGTATGTGAGCATGCTCATATGACTCGTCGGCTGCAGGTCTTGATCCCTGAAGAGCTGAATGCCCGCGTGGAAGAAGCCGCGCGCCGCAGCCAGACGTCCAAGACCGCATGGGTTCGCCGGGCCATCGAGGATGCTCTGAACCGCCGCTCGGCCGTTGAACCGCAACTCAACGATCTGCTGGCTCGCCTCGCTTCTCTCAACGCGCCCACAGCGGACATTGACGAGATGATCGCTGAGATAACTTGGGGCTGATGTAGCGCAGGTTCACGCCGCTTGTGCGGGGACTTGCGGACTCTTGGTCAGAAAACGAGACAGACGCAATTATGCCATCTGTTACGGCATCGGGCAAACCGAAAATGCGTCTATTTCCTTTTCGCTGGTTCGCATGCATGTTCAGCTTAATTCTGATTCCGCTTTGCCGCGCACGTTCACGAAAACCAGGAAGGAGGAGAATTGAGACGGACAAGTAGAAAGGCGTCTTTCCTCATACTTGACCAAGTACATTCCACAGTGTTCCCGTACACTTCAAGGATGTCGGTCAAGGCCCTGTTATCGCTGGGCTCGCATTGGGCCCCGACAATGACTTCCTTGAGTATCAAGTCCCGCCCAAAATTAAACCACGACAGGCCGTTTTCGTCGGGAGGGTCTTTAAGGCTTACGAACATTCGCACCTCTTGCTCGTAGCTCCAGCACTCGTGTTTGGTACGAAGCAACCTGTTCGCGAGATCGTAATTCACGTCCTCTGGACAACCCACCCGCAAGAGATTGGGCTGGTATCGAACGTCCATGTCGAAACCACGATCTGGCTGGTCATCCGGTATGTTAAAACCTAGACAGACGCCTGTATGTGACGCCCCGTAGTGGCTCCAGAGCAAGAGATTGTCCCAGTTTCGGCTAAAACATAGGAGCCCTGTCCTCCCCTTGAACGACCGAATTAATTCTTCGACCGCAGCCTCAATCCGTGGATCTGTCGTGTCGATCGAGCACAAATCAAATGGGTCGTTTAAATCGTCGATCGTGGAAACCTTTAGCCGCCGATTTTTGAGGCTGCTGCGCCCATGCTCTGCTTTCAAAAATTTATAAACGCGCTTTCCCATTGGAGTCGCAGAGGGCGAGCGCCGCCTACTCCCCCTCCTCCCCACTCACCCGCAACACCGCCAAAAACGCCTCCTGCGGAATCTCCACCCTTCCCACGCGCTTCATGCGCCGCTTGCCTTCCTTCTGCTTTTCGAGCAGTTTGCGTTTGCGCGAGATGTCGCCGCCATAGCACTTGGCCAGCACGTTCTTGCGCATGGCCGGGATGGTTTCACGGGCCACGATCTTGCTGCCGATCGCCGCTTGCAGCGCCACTTCGAACATCTGGCGCGGGATGAGTTTGCGCATGCGCTCGATGAGCACTTTGCCGCGCTCGTAAGCGAAATCCTTGTGGACGATGATGGTCAGCGCGTCCACCGGATCGCCCGCCACCAGCACGTCGAGCTTCACCATCGGCGAAGCGCGGTAGCCCGAGAGGTGGTAATCGAGTGAAGCGTAGCCGCGCGAAGCGGATTTCAGCCGGTCATAAAAATCCAGCACGATTTCGTTGAGCGGCAGCTCGTATTCCAGCAGCACCCGGCCGCCGCCGATGTGCTCGAACTTTTTCTGCACGCCGCGCTTTTCTTCGAGCAGCGCCAGGATGCCGCCCAGATATTCCTCGCGCGTGATGACGGTCGCGTCGATGATGGGTTCTTCGATTACCTTGATATCGGTGGGATTGGGAAACTTGGTTGGATTATCGACCTCGATCACTTCACCGCGCGTGGTAGTGATGCGATAGCGGACGCTGGGCGCGGTGGTGATCAGGTTAATGTTGAACTCGCGCTCGAGGCGCTCCTGCACGATCTCCAGATGCAGCAGACCGAGAAAGCCGCAGCGAAATCCGAAACCTAGCGCTGTCGAATTCTCGGGCTCGAAGTTGAAGGCGCTGTCGTTCAGGCGCAGCTTTTCGAGCGCATCGCGCAAGAGGCCGTGCTCGTGCGATTCCACCGGATAGAGCCCCGCGAACACCATGGGCTTGATCTCTTCGAATCCCGGAAGCGGCTCGGCAGCAGGGTTCTCGTCGTCGGTGATGGTATCGCCGATCTTGGCGTCGGAAACCGTCTTGATGGTCGCAAAAAGGAATCCCACTTCGCCGGCGGAGAGTTCCTCGAGCGGCGTGGCTTTTGGCGCCTGATAGCCCAGGCCCTCCACCTCGAAGACTTGCCCGTTGGACCACAGCCGGATCTTCTGATGCATGCGCAGGCGGCCATCCAGCACGCGCACCAGAATGATGACGCCGCGGTATTGATCGAACCAGGAATCGAAAATCAGCGCGCGCAAAGGCGCTTCCGGATTTCCGCGTGGCGGAGGAACGCGCTTCACGATGGCTTCGAGCGTTTCGTGAATGCCGGTGCCCTGCTTGGCGCTGACCAGCAGCGCGTCATCCGCGGGAAGTCCGATCACCTGCTCGATCTGCTCGCGAATCCGGGCGGGTTCGGCCGAAGGCAGATCGATCTTATTGATGACCGGAATGATTTCCAGATTGTGATGCAGCGCCAAATACGTATTAGCCAGCGTCTGGGCCTCGACTCCCTGCGAGGCATCGACCACCAGCAGCGCGCCTTCGCAGGCCTGCAGGCTGCGCGATACTTCGTAGGAAAAATCTACGTGGCCCGGCGTGTCGATCAGGTTCAGTTGATACCAGTCGCCGTCGTCCGCCTTATAGTTCAGCCGCACGGCGTGCGCCTTGATGGTGATGCCGCGCTCGCGTTCCAGGTCCATCGTGTCGAGCACTTGCTCCATCATTTCGCGCTGCGACAGGGCCCCCGTCACTTCGAGCAGCCGGTCGGCCAGGGTCGATTTCCCGTGGTCGATGTGCGCGATGATAGAGAAATTGCGGATGAATCCGGGGTCCATGCGGTATGATGTGCTTTAAGGGCGAGGCACGCTCGCTCCTCCCGAATTATCCCATATATGTCGTACAGCAATATCAGTTTCGAGGCCGGTCATGACGGTGTCGCGATCGTGACGGTGAATCGTCCCGACAAACTGAATGCATTGAACCGCGATACCATGGGAGAACTTTCGGACGCATTCACTCGCGTGCGCGACCATGCCGCGATTCGCGGCTTGATCGTGACCGGAGCAGGGGAGAAAGCGTTCGTCGCGGGCGCGGATATCAAAGAACTCGCCGCGCTTTCGGCGGCGGAGGCGCAGCAGCTCTCTCAGCGGGGGCAAGCGATCTTTCGCGCGCTCGAAACCACGCCGAAGCCTTCGGTGGCGGCGATCAACGGGTTTGCCTTGGGCGGAGGTCTCGAGCTGGCGATGAGTTGCACCATCCGCGTGGCGGCGCCGGAAGCCAAGTTTGGGCAGCCGGAAGTGAAGCTGGGAATCTTGCCTGGATATGGCGGGACGCAGCGCCTGCCGCGCCTGGTGGGCCGCGGGCGCGCACTCGATTTGCTGATTTCGGGCGAGATGATCGATTCCGCCGAAGCTCACCGCATTGGTCTGGTGAACTACATCGCGCCTCGGCAGGAATTGCTGGCGTTCAGCCGCGCCTGGCTGCACAAGGTGATGGCCAACGGGCCGCAAGCCACTGCGCTTGCCATGGAAGCCGTGGACATCGGGCTCGATTGCGGGCTCGATCAAGGCCTCCGGTTTGAGGCCGCGGCGTTCGGCCTCACGGCGGCTACCGAGGACCGTCACGAAGGCACGCGCGCGTTTCTCGAGAAGCGCAAGCCGGCATTCGCGGGAAAATAGATATGGCGAACAAGATCATCGAGGGCGATCTCTCGGCCAAGGGTTTGAAGTTTGCCATCATCGTGGGCCGGTTCAACAGCTTCGTCACGGACCGGCTATTGGCCGGCGCGCTCGACGCGCTCACGCGCTCGGGGTGTTCCGAGGAGAGCATCGAGATCGTTAAAGTCCCGGGCTGCTGGGAAATGCCGGTGGTGGCGCGCGAGCTGGCGCGGGCGAAGAAGTACGACGCCATCATCGCTCTGGGCGCGGTGATTCGCGGCGCCACGCCGCATTTCGATTACGTGGCCGCTGAAGTGGCGCGCGGCTTGGCGCAGGCAGCGTCCGACACGGGTGTTCCGGTGTGTTTTGGCGTCCTCACGACGAATACGGTGGAACAGGCGGTCGACCGCGCAGGCGTCAAGGGCGGGAACAAGGGCTTCGATGCGGCCATGACCGCGATCGAGATGGCCAATCTGATGCGCCGCCTTCGGCAGCCATCCGCATAGCATGTCTTCCCGCCGCCGCTCCCGGGAGCACGCATTACAGATCCTGTACCAGTGGGACATGCGTAAGCAGCCGGTCGACGAATCGATCGCCGCGTTTTACGGCACGCTCTACTCCGAAGAAAGCGCTGTGCAGCCCGAGCGCGACCCGTTTCTGGAAGACCTGGTGCGGGGCACCGTGGATAAGTCGAGCGAGATTGATGCCTTGATTTCCAGCCATGCCGAGCACTGGCGGATCGAGCGCATGCCGGCGGTGGACCGCAACATCCTGCGCCTGGCTATCTTTGAGATGCGGCACACGGAAACGCCCGCTGCCGTGGTGATTGACGAAGCGCTGGAGCTGGCCCGCCGGTTTTCGAACGAAGAATCAGTGCATTTTGTGAATGGCGTGCTGGACGCCGTGCATCGGGAGGCAGCCGGAGCCGGCTAGAAAGAGATGTTAGGTGCTAGGTGTTAGGGGTTAGCTAGCACCTGGCACCTATAACCTTGCACCTGGAACCTGACTTATGTTTTCCTACCTCGACCATTCGCTCTACTGTGAGCAAATCCCTCTCGCCGACATCGCCAAACGCGCCGGCACGCCGTGCTACGTCTATTCGAGCCAGACGATTCGGGAGAACTTCCGGGCCTATGATGAATCGCTGGGCGATCTGCCGCACTCGGTTTGTTATGCCGTTAAGGCGAACGGCTCGCTGGGCATTCTGTCGCTCTTGGCGCGTGCGGGATCGGGTTTCGACATTGTTTCAGGCGGTGAGTTGTACCGCGTGCTCAAGGCGGGCGGCGATCCCGCGAAGGTCGTATTTTCCGGCGTGGGAAAGAGATCGGAGGAGATTGAGTACGCGCTCGAGAACGGAATTCACAGTTTCAACTGCGAGTCGGAACCGGAGCTGGCGCTGATCGACGCGCTGGCGGCGCGGCGCGGCATGAAAGCGAAATTCGCGCTTCGCGTCAACCCGGATGTCAGCGCCGATACGCATCCCTACATCTCCACTGGACTGCGCGAGCACAAATTCGGCATCGACATCCATGAAGCGGAGGGCGTCTACGAGCGGGCAAGGACATACGCGAATCTTGTGGTGACTGGCGTCAGCTGCCACATCGGGTCACAGTTGTTGGACGTGAATCCGATCTTTGAGGCGCTGGACAAAGTGCTGGCGCTGGTCGAACGCTTGCGCGCGGCCGGGCACGCGATCACGCACCTCGACCTGGGCGGCGGCTTGGGCATCGCTTACCGCGAAGAGGATCCAGCCCCGGAGATCCGGACCTTCGCGGACTGCGTGCGAAAGAGACTCCAGGGCAGGGGACTGACGGTCATGGTTGAGCCGGGCCGCTCCATCGTGGGCGCGGCGGGCGTGCTTCTCACGCGGGTTCTCTATCGGAAGCGAAACGTGAACAAGGAATTCGTGGTGGTGGACGCGGCCATGAACGACTTGATCCGTCCGGCGCTCTACCGCTCGCACCACGACATCATGCCGCTACGCGAGAACGACCGGCCGGAAATTGTGGCTGACGTGGTCGGTCCGGTCTGCGAGACCGGAGATTTTCTGGCCCGCGATCGAACCATGGCGAACGTCGCGCCGGGCGACTACCTGGCCATCGCGACCACCGGAGCGTACGGTTTCGTGCTGGCCTCCAACTACAATGCGCGCCTCCGGTCGCCGGAAGTGCTGGTCGAGGGCGACAAGTGGCGCATCATCCGCACGCGCGAGAACTACGACGAACTGGTGCGCGGCGAAACCGCCTGATCTTTTTGGCGCCGTTCTTCGTATAATCGATAAGTATTAGCTAAAAGGAGAGCTATGCGTTTCGAACCCGTCCTTACCGGACTTCTCTTCGCTTTCGCATCCACTGCGGCGACCAACCCGTCGCCCGTGACTTTTACCAAAGATGTTGCGCCGGTTTTGCAGAAGAACTGCCAAAGTTGTCACCGTCCTGGGGAAGCCGCGCCGTTTTCCATGCTGACGTACGATCAGACCCGGCCATGGGCCAAGGCGATGAAAGAGGCGGTGCTCTTAAAGAAGATGCCGCCATGGTTTGCGGATCCGCACTATGGCAAGTTTGCCAACGATAAATCCCTATCCCAGAAGGAGATAGACACACTCGTGGCCTGGGCCGATGCGGGGGCGCCTGCGGGCGATCCCAAAGACTTGCCGGCGCCGGTGAGCTTCATCGAAGGCTGGCGGATTCCCAAGCCGGACGTCGTGTTCGAAATGCCGGGCAACTTTGATATTCCCGCGGCAGGGACCATCGAGTACCAGTATGTTATTGTGCCGACTGGGTTTAAGGAAGACAAATGGGTTCGTTTCGCAGAAGCGCGGCCGGGTAACCGCGCGCTGGTACATCACATCATCGCGTTCATCCGCGAGCCGGACTCCAAGTGGATGAAGGATGCCAGGCCGGGTGTGCCGTTTGTGCCGGAGAAACGCAAAAAGGACAAAAAGGACGATGACGGTGACGACGATGGCGGCGCCTTTTCAGGCGATGCCATTGCCGGATATGCGCCCGGAATGTTCCCCATGCAGCTCGAGCCGGGGCAAGCCAAGCTGATCAAGGCAGGATCTGACATCGTATTTCAGTTGCACTATACGGCCAACGGTAAACCGGGCACGGACCGCAGCAGAGTCGGGCTAGTGTTCGCCACGGAGCCGCCCAAGGAGCGAGTGTTCACGTTGGGCGCAGTCAACGGGAAGTTCAAGATCCCTCCGCGCGACGCGAACTACAAAGTGGACTCCGAGTTTGAGCTGGGCATGCAGGTCAAGCTGGTCAGCATGCAACCGCACATGCATCTGCGCGGGAAGGATTTCGAATACCGCGTGGTTTATCCAACCGGCGAAGCGGAAACGCTGCTGAAGGTTCCCAACTACAGCTTTAGCTGGCAGCTTTATTACCAGCCGGTGAAGCAGCTCGTGCTCCCCAAGGGCACCAAGCTCGAGTGCACCGCGCATTTCGACAATTCGCCGAACAATCCCAACAACCCCGATCCCAGCAAGGAAGTGAGCTGGGGTGACCAGAGCTGGGATGAGATGATGATCGGGTTCTTCGACGTGGCGTTTGATGCGAACATGGAACTGAAGCACCTGTTCCCGGAGCAGAAAGACGAAAAGAAGTCGGATTAAAGCGTATGTCCTCTTCGTGGGCCTGATCGGCGTGACCGCCGCCCGGGCCCACGAGCCCATCACGACCAAACTCACCTGGACCCAGGAAATCTCCCGCATCATCTACAAGCGCTGTGCGAGCTGTCATCACGAGGGCGGCACGGCGTTTTCGCTCACAACGTACGACGAAGCGCGGCCCTGGGCCAAGGCCATTCGCGAAGAAGTACTCGAGCGCAGGATGCCGCCGTGGGGCGCGGTGGAGGGCGTCGGAGCCTTTCGCGACGATCCCAGTCTGACAGCGCTTGAGATCGAGATGCTGGTGGGTTGGGTGGAGGGCGGCGCGCCCGAGGGGGATGCGGTTTATCTGCCGCCCGCGCCGGCGTTCGGCACTGAAGCCAAGAGCGCATCGTCTGCAAAACCGCGCTTGATTGTCGAAGCTGGAGTGCCGCTCACGCTGCGCGAGGCCGTCGCCGCTGTCGCCATCACCCCGCGCGACACGCCGGAAGGGTCATCGATGGAAGTGACCGCTTACAAGCCCGACGGCGAGGTCGAGCATTTGATCTGGCTGCGCCATTACCGGGAAGAGTGGAACCGCGCGTACTGGTTCCGCGATCCAGTGCGGCTCCCGGCGGGGACGCGCATTGCGGTAGATGCGATAGCGCCGGCTGCGGCGCTGATTTCAGTTGGGCGCTAGGAGTCGGCTTCCCAAGACTCGCCGGTCGAGAAAATGTCACCTAGAATTCGGGCTGTGCCCTTCAGGCGGCCAAAAATGACCTGTGGTTTATCATCGACTGGGACGAGCCGGGCAACCGGCCGCCCACGCTTTGTGATCACGATTTCCTTGCGTTGCCGCTGGACCTCATCCAGCAATCTGAGGCATTGCGCCTTGAAGAGGGTAGCGGCTACCTCTTGCTTCATGACTATGATCCTGTGCCATAGTCTTCGATCACACCCAACCGTCCAAACCCGCTGGTTCTGCCCAGTTTGTTACTTCCGTTGCAACCACGCCTCGCGATGGGGGTTCAAGTTTCGCTGCGGGTGCCGTGGTGAGGGGGGGACTGCGTGATAGGGAATTTCAATCTACTGCAACTTCGACGGCTGGATGGCCCAAACGGTGTCCGCAGCCGTGTCGGTTCAGGTGATCCGAAAGTGAACGGCAATGCAGGTCGATGTCGTCTCTCAGTGCCGCGAGATGCATCGCGCGCACTACGACCCACATCGCAAATTGAAGACCCCACCGCCACCTGACAAGCACGAAATGGAAGCCCCCAGCGTGGAACTTGGCGCGCAACTCTGCGTAGCCGTTCCTCACAGGTTCAATGGTGCCATTGAGATCACCCTCCGCGATTGGAAAAGCCCTTCCCCAGGTCCAAAACATGATCAGGGATGGCGCATCGGCTCCGCGGCGAACTAAGCCTTCAACAATCTCACCGTAGCGATTGCGCTTCCGTTGGTCAGACGGCTGCCGCCACATCGCGAATGGATCAAGCAAGATGAGGTTCTGCTGGCCCCATCCACTGATCTGTCGCCCGATGTAAGCTTCGCCGTGTTTCAGGTAGCCATTCGTAGAGGTCAAGTCGGTGCAAGTTGTCGTGGTTGGCAGCCAGCGTAGAGGCGTTGATGAGTGCCGACCCAGCGTACCAACGGAGCGCCTCGGTTTCAGATGTCCAACAGCCTAGTGCGCCCAATATCTGCCGCTGAGATTCTTGAAGCAGGATCAAATCGCCGAACGGGTTTGTGTAAAGGCAGCCAAGCAAGTGGGCGCGCATGTCTCCATCCGGAATGCGATAAACGCCCCGTCCTGCGTGGCATTCTCTAACCAGTAATCCGTTCCTCCATGGCTCGCGCGCCAGTAAAAAGCGGAGCGTTGCTAGATAAACGGTGTGCTTTACCAAGTCGCCCCCATTTCCGCCGTTCCGATTTTCAATGTTGGCCGGGTCATCCATCACCTTCCAGTCCATGGGACCTCCTCTTCGCCTCTCGAACTTACTGCCCTAACTGACTCTTCACGTATCTCGCCACCTGCTCGTGCGTGGCGAACCACACGCCGGGCCGGGACTTCATGTGGGCGATGAGTTGTTCCAGTGCGGCGGCGCGTGAGCGGTGGCCGATGATGTGCGGATGCATCGTGAGTACGAGCAGGCCACCTTCTTCATAGGCTCCGTCGAATTCCGACTCGAACACTTTGACGACCATCTCCGGCGATGGCAGGGAGCCGTTGACCGTGCCGCCGAAATAGACGTAATCGTCCAGGATCCATTCAATCGGCAGTTCGATCATGCCGGTGGGCTTGCCTGCCATCAGGATTTCGTAAGCGTCGTCGCTGGCCATCAGGCTGCTGTCATAGAGGAAGCCGGCTTCTTTGATCTGCTGCATAGTGTAAGGGCTGAACATCCAGGAAGGCGCGCGGTAGCCCACGGGACGCTTACCGGTTACCTCGGTGAGATGATCGATAGCCTGTTGAAGCAGCCTGCGTTCCTCGGATTCGTTGTTGAGCGTCGGGAGATGTTCGTGTATCCAGCCATGCACGCCGATTTCGTGGCGGCCGCGCGACAGAATATCGCGGATCATTTGCGGGTGCAGAATGTCGCTCACGGCGGGAATGAAGAACGACGCGGGCACGTCGTACTTGTCTAGAAGACGCAGGATGCGCGGCAGGCCGTCGATGGCGCCATATTCTCCCTGGGAGAGTTCGTTAGCGCCCAATTGGCCGCGCGCGAGGGACGTGGTTGCGTTGTCCACGTCGAAACTCAGTGCGACGGCGACTCTCGCACCGCCGGGCCAGGACTTCGGCTTCAGCCGCCGGCCGGCACTGATGCGAAACATTTGCTCTTTGAGCTGATCGATGGTGAGCTTCGTGCCCGGCAAAGGGCTGGACGTCTGAGCGGCGGCGATCGTGCAGAGCAGCACTGCGATCGGAAGAATTCGTCGGATCATGCACACGATCTTATTTCAAACTGGACACCGGAATGGTGAAGGCCACGGTGTTCACTTTGCCCTGGCGCTCGAACTGCACCCACACACGATAAATCGCCTCGCGCGGAAAGAAGAGATTGAATTGAATCTGTTTTTCGGCGGGCGAGGGGTCGGTGACGTAAATCGGATGCGTGTGGATCATGTCCACCAGATCGTTGCTTGCGGCCAGCATGTGGCCCCAGGCGCCTAAATAGGGCTCGACGCCTTCAGCCGGCTTCAGCTTGAAAAACAGCATGGTCTTCTTGCCGGCAAGCGGTTGTTCGGGATCGACAGTCAGTTCGACATTCAGATTCTCGCCATGCTTGGGAGCTAAATCGGCCGCGGGCTGGGTTATGGCTTGTGCGATGCTGCGCTGGTATCCGGCAGTCGTGACCAGGTCTGAGATGAGCTGCGGCGTGCCGCCTTCCGGGAAGAAGTCGGCGAGCAGCTTGTAGTTGCCGGGTTTGGGCAGCCGGGTGTCCAGGCGGAAGGCGCCGTCGGGGCCGAGGCCGGGATGTTCGTGCGAGAAGTATTCCAGGTCTTCGCTCACGATGAAGAGATGAACCGGCTTTTCGTGGATGATCTGGAAATGCTTCACGGGTGTGCCAGTCTTGGGGTGGGCGACGGAGATCTTCAGGTGCAAAGGCTGGTTCGCGGGAATCTGCGGGGGTGTGAATGTGAACCGGGTCGGGTACTCGACCGGCTCGGGAATATTTGCGACGAGCGTCATGCCGCAGCGCGGGCACTTGCCGGGCGCCTGGGAACGCACTTCAGGGTCCATGGGACAGATGAATTCGACCGGCGCGGGCGGGGGTTCGGGGGCGGGAGCCTGGGCGGCGGCGATCAGCAGCGCAAAAAACGCACACGAAAAAATGCCGCGGATCACGGTTCGAAGGGCCATACGGCGGTGGTGGAGTAACCGCCATCGACGGCGATGATCTGGCCGGTGATGTAGTCTGCGGCGCGGCTCGCGAGAAATGCCGCCAGCGGCGCGACGTCTTCGGGACGGCCCAGGCGGGGGCTGGCCTGCGAACGCTTCAGCCACGCTTCCATCTCAGGCGGCTCCCACATGGCGCGGTTGAGATCCGTAATGATGAAGCCCGGAGCGATGCAATTCACCTGAATGTTGTAACGGCCCCATTCCGCGGCGAGCGATTTGGTGAGTTGGCCGATGCCGCCCTTGCTGACGGCGTAGACCGTCAGATAGGGAAGGCCGAGCAGCGACATCAGGCTGCCGATGTTGATAATTTTTCCGCCCTGCGCGCGCGTGACCATCTTCGCGCCGACCAACTGCGTCAGCTCGAAAATGCCATGCAGGTTGGTCTGAAGAATACGCTGGTACTCGTCGCGCGTGAACTCCTCGAAGCGCTTGCGGAGGTTGGTTCCCGCGACGTTTACGAGGATATCGACGGCGCCTGCGGACTCGGCGGCGGTGCGGATTGAATCGGAGCTAGTTAAGTCCAAGTGCAACGCGCGAGAGTTGGGCAGCTCTTTAGCATGGGCTTCCAATTTGTCGACGGAGCGCGCGGCGAGGATGGTGTGCGCGCCTTGCGCGGCGAGGGCCTGGGCAATGGCCCATCCGATTCCGCGGCTGGCTCCGACGACGAGTGCGGTTTTGCCGGAGAGGGAAAAGATGTTGTCGAAAGGGTTCACGGTTGACCTGGGAAAAGACAAGTGTTCAAGTACTCAACAATTGTATCGGACAGGCTTGCATTTCGCCGAGGCGTGGATGTTAACGCCGAGACGCGGAGACGCCGAGAACGGCGACAAACCTCGATTTCGTGGCATCCTGCGTTACCATTGAAAATTCCATGCGGACGTTTCACATTGCGGTGATCGCGGGCGACGGTGTGGGGGTGGAGGTAATCCCGCAGGCCAAGCGCGTGCTTGATGAGGCTGGGCGGCGGCGCCAGTTCCGGCTTGACTATCACGACTTCGACTGGGGCTCCGACCATTACTTCCGCCACGGCCGCATGATGCCTGTCGATGCTCTGGAACTGCTGCGCCCTTCGGACGCCATTCTGCTGGGCGCCGTGGGGCACCCCAAAATTCCGGATCACGTCACGCTGAACGGCCTGCTTCTGCCCATCCGACGCGCGTTCGATCAGTTTGCGAATGTGCGGCCGGCGGTGCTTTTTCCAGGTGTTGAGTCGCCGCTGGCGCTGCGCAAGGGGGAGCGGATCGATTTCGTCGTGGTGCGCGAGAACACCGAGGGCGAATATGCGCAGGTGGGCGGTTTCGTTTATCACGAGCAGCCGGAAGAGGTGGCGATACAAACCGCGGTCTTCACCCGGCGCGGCATCGACCGGATTGTGCGCTTTGCGTTCGAGCTGGCGCGTCGGCGCAATGGCAAGAAGCGCGTGACGAGTGTCACCAAGTCCAACGCTCAGGGCTTCGGAATGGTGCTGTGGGATCGCGCCTTCGCGAGCGGGGCCGCGGAATTTCCCGATATTTCGACCGAATCTCTGCTGGTGGATGCGGCTGCCATGAATTTCATTCGCCGGCCGGAGAGCTTCGATGTTGTGGTGGCCTCAAATCTGTTTGGCGACATTCTCAGCGATATCTCGGCGATGATCATAGGCAGCATGGGTCTTGCGGCCAGCGCCAATCTCGATCCGCTGAGACGGTATCCCTCGATGTTCGAGCCGGTGCACGGCTCTGCGCCGGACATTGCGGGCAAGGGGATAGTCAATCCGCTCGCTACGATCTTAAGCGCGGCCATGATGCTGGATCATCTTGGCGAAGCGGACGCCGCACGGCGCGTGGAGCGTGCGATAGCCGATGTGCTGGCGGAAGGCCCTGTGCGTACGCCCGATTTGGGCGGCAAGAGTTCAACGGTGGAGGTGACCGATGCGATTCTGGATAAGTTATAGTGCCTTGCTGGCGTGTACGGTGCTGATGGCTGCGGACAAGCCAGCGTGGAAAGACCGCTACGCCGAAGTGAACGGCGTGCGCCTGCATTACGTGGAGCAGGGCAAGGGCGAGTTGATTCTGTTTCTGCACGGGTTCCCGGAGTTCTGGTACTCGTGGAAGGACCTGCTCGCCGATTTTGGCCGCGACCATCATGCGGTAGCGCTGGACATGCGCGGCTACAATCTGTCGGCGAAACCAGAGTCGGTGGATGCTTACCGCGTCCCGATTATCGTCGAGGACGTGCGCGCCCTCGCGGAGAATCTGAAGGCCAAAAAGTTCGTTCTTGTTGGACACGACTGGGGCGGCGTCATCGCGTGGGCCTTCGCGGCGCAGCATCCGGAGATGCTCGACAAGCTCGTCATCATCAACGCGCCACATCCCACGGTGTTTGCACGCGAGCTGGCGAACAATCCGGCGCAGCAGAAGGCCAGCGGCTATTTCAATCTGTTCACGTCGCCACAGGCGGAACAAGTCCTCAGCGCCAATAACTATGCGGGCATGCTGCAGGCGTTCGGATCGGCGCTCAATGAAGAAGACCGCAAGGAGTATCTGGCTGCCTGGAACCAGCCGGGAGGTCTGACCGGCGGCCTGAACTTCTACCGCGCGGCTCAGTTGCGCTCGCCCGCGGGGGCACCGGCAGGAGAGGCGGCCCAGCCTTCCGCGATCCAGCCGCTGGCGCCGATCACCACGCCCACATTGGTTATTTGGGGCGAGAAAGACACGGCGCTGCTCACCGGCAACCTCGAAGGGCTCGACCAGTTTGTCAAGCCGCTGAAGATCGAGCGCATCCCCGATGGATCACACTGGGTGGTGCATGAGAAGCCGGCGGTTGTGATCGAGCGAATCCGAAAGTTCTTGAAATCCGGCGCTTGAAGCGTGCATGGAGATTCGCGTTCTCACTAGTGATGACGCAGAGGCGTTTTGGCCGTTGCGGCTGGAAGCGCTCGAAAAGGAGCCGTATGCTTTTGGCACCTCGGCCGAGGAATTCCGGTCAACAAGCATCGATGAAGTACGAAAGCGACTGAATCCTACGAGCAACAGCTTCGAAGTGGGCGCTTTCGCCGAGGGGCAATTGATTGGGACAGCGGGTTTCGTGCGCGAGCAACAGGAGAAGTCGCGGCACAAGGCTTTTGTCTGGGGCGTCTACGTTGCGGAGAGATGGCGCGGAAAAGGCATCGGCAGAGAACTCCTTGTCGAACTGCTGCGCAAGGCCGCGGAACTGCCTGGCCTCGAACAGATCCGGCTGACGGTCGCCACGGGGCAGATAGCAGCCGTGCGGCTCTATTCTTCTCTCGGTTTTGAGTCGTACGGTTGCGAGCGCCATGCCCTGCGGGGGGGTGATGTTTACGTCGACGAGGAGCACATGGCGCGGCGAATCGGCGGACGCTGAGTCAGCCTTTCAGCTCCCGAAAAGCTTCTTCGATTTCCTGCCGAGTCGCAGCAGCGGGTACGACCAGCGGCAAACGCGGCGGACCGCCATAGTAGGCGTTCAGGTCCATGGCATGCTTCAGACCGGGGACGCCACAACATTCGCTGATGAGTTCCGCGGCGCGCCGGATGCGGTTCTGCAAATCGAGACCTGCCTCCTGCTCGCGGGTGCGATGCGCCTCCCAGATGGAGATGGCAGCGTAGGGCGCGGCGGCGGCGAAGTCGAGAATGGCGCCGGAAGCGCCGGATTCGAGGGCGGACCACAGATGGGCCGCGGAACCAACCAGCACATGTAGTCCGGGCCGGGCCGCGCGGCCCTGCCGGTCACAGACGGCAATCACATTGGGATGTTGCGCGGCGGCCGCTAATTGATCCGGTTCTGCACCCGCCAGAATCAGCGGCAGGTTCGATTGATCCGCCACGGATCGGAAATACAACATCGCCGTTTCGGGAAGGCGATGCGGCGACTCGATGAATGCGGCCTTGTAATCCAGATCTGCTGCACGCTGGGTCAGACCGACGGTTTCGCGGACACCGGGCGCGGCGCAGGCGGCGATCAGTAGCTTATTTTCGGCGGCGAGCTTCGCTACCATTTCCCAAACGGCGATTTTCTCTTCGGAGGACAGGAGTGCGCCTTCGCCCGCGGGGCCGCACACCAGGTAGCCCGCGAGCGTGGTGCGGTTCCATTTCTCGACGTTGTGCTGTACTTTGACTTTGTAGATGTCTCCTTTGTGGTCGAATGGCGTCGTGATGTCGGCGAAGATTCCTTGAAGTTTCATCCGCCAACCATGTTCTCTCTCTACCTGGAATGCCGGCAAGAGGAAAAAGACCTGCTGATTGCCGAGCTATGGGATCGCGGGTCGTGCGGCATCACGGAATCCGACCTGCGCGGCGGTGGTTGCGGGCTGAGTGCGTTCTTTGAGGCGGACGCGAGCGCGCCCGAGCTGGCCGGAGATTTCTCCAGTTGGTCGGCGCGATGGCAGGCCGAAGAGCCGCGCGACTGGGTGGCCATCGCCCGGAGGCGTCTCGAGCCGCTGTGCGTCGGTGCGCGATTCTTCCTGGTTCCCGACTGGCGCGACGATCCGACGCCGCCCGGCCGGTTCCGCATCGAAGTCAATCCGGGCATGGCTTTCGGCACAGGCGCGCACGAATCCACACAGTTGTGCCTGGAAGCGCTCGAACGCGAGATCAAGCCGGGGATGACGGTGCTCGATGTGGGGACAGGCTCGGGGATTCTGGCGCGTGCCGCGGCGCTGGTGGGAGCGCACCGGGTGATCGCATGCGATATTGATCCCGTCGCGGTGGAACTGGCGCGGCAGCCGTCATCCTTTGTTGGCACAGCGGACGCAGTGCGCACGGGCACGGTCGACCTGGTGGTTGCGAATATTAGCCCGGAAGCCATCATCGCGCTGGCACCGGAAGTGATGCGCGTACTGCGGGCGCAAGGTGTCGCCATTGTGAGCGGTTTCGAAGGGGCGGAAGTTGGCGGCATAGAAGCTGCACTCGCGGCGAATGGCGCGACGGTGCGCGAGTCGCATGCCAAGAATATCTGGAGCGCTGTTGTTGTGGGAAAACGCTAACGCGAGGTTAGCCGCCGAAGCCCGGCGGCGAGGGAAACAGCCCGCGCGCCTGCTCGAGACGCACGGCCACTTCGAGGATCAGTTCCTCTTCGTATGGCCTGCCGATCAGTTGCACTCCGATGGGCAGCCCGTCCGCTGACATGCCAAACGGAATCGCCGCTGCCGGCATTCCCAGAAGGTTCCAGGGCGTTGCCGGCATCATCGCTTCAAACAGGCCAATCGCCTTGCTGTCGGTCTTCCAACTACGCTCGCGATGGCGGAATGCGGGAACGCCGCAGACGGGCGATAGGATGAGCGGCATGGCTTCCATCTCGCGCAACAACGCAGCTCGCATGCGATCGCGCGCGGCCAGATTGGTGAGAACGTCCTGGGCCGACGGCGCCGGTTGTTTGAGTGCCTTTTCAAGGAATTCGGTACTGCTCCAGTGAGCATCCTGCTCGTGGCCACTGAAAAGCTGCTTCGTCAGTAGCGCGGGCAGTTGGCCAAAGAAGAACCACCAGAGGTTCGGAGCGCGCTCGAGGCCGCTGGGTTTGAACGGCTCCACTCTGAACCCGATCTGCTCCAGCAGGAGAGCCGCCTTGCGCACCACTTCGCGCGTTTCCGGCTCGACGGGCACGTGGTAGAACTGCTCCATGAGGCCGATCCGCATGACGTCGGACTTCGGCGTCTGGAGCGGGACCGGTGCGGAGAAGGGATCCTGCGAATCGTAACCGGCGAGCACAGAAAACAACAGACGTACATCGGCGGCGGTGCGGGCCATGGGACCGGCCACGCCCAGCAGGCCGCCGGGGTGGCCGATCGCGGGAAAGTGGCCTGCTGCGGAGACGCGGCCGGGCGTTGGCTTCAGGCCCGCGATGCCACAAAAGTGCGCCGGGATGCGAACCGAGCCGCCACCATCGCTGCCGATCCCTCCAGCGGAGCAGTACGCCGAGATTGCAGCGGATTCGCCTCCACTCGATCCCCCCGGCGTGCGATCGAGATTCCAGGGGTTGTTCGAGCGCCCCGTGATGTAGTTGTCCGACTCGTAGTTGGAAAGAAACTCCGGGCAGTTGGTTTTCCCCAGCACGATGACGCCGGCGGCCCGCATGCGCGCCACGGGGGTTGCATCCTCGGCCGCGCGATGGCCAACGCGAAACTTGCTGCCGCACAGCGTCGGAAGCCCTGCCATGTCGAAGCTATCCTTCACGGTAACGGGCACGCCGTGCAGCGGACCCAGCGCGTCGCCGTGCATGATGGCGGCCTCCGCTTTTTTGGCGGCGCTGCGCGCGTCATCCTCGAGCAGCACGACGAACGTATTGATTTTCGGATTGTGTTTCGCAATCTGGCGGAAGTGTGCATCCACCAGTTCCGTGGGAGAGATCCGGCGCTCGCGAACCATGGCGGCCATGAGGCCCAGCGAAGAGCGATGAGGCATCCACTCAAACTAACATGGAGAGGTGCGCTCGACCTTCTCGTCGCGTCTTCACTGGGATCTGCGGCCCAACCGCCTTGCGCGGGCGTTGGAGGCCAAGCGGCGCGCGGGCGCGAGGGTTCTGGATTTGACGGAATCCAATCCGACGCGCGCGGGCTTTTCTTATCCGTCCGGCGAAATCCTGAACGCACTGGCCGATGTGCATGCGCTCGTCTACGAACCCACCCCCGCAGGTTTGCGCGCCGCACGGGAAGCCGCGGCCGCTTACTATGCGGCGCGGGGCGCGGCCGTCGAACCCGCTCGCATCTTCCTGACGAGCAGCACCAGCGAATCCTATGGATGGCTGTTTAAGTTACTGGCCGATCCCGGGGATGAAGTGCTGGTCCCGCGGCCCTCCTATCCGCTGTTTGAGTTCCTGGCCCAAATGGAATCGGTTCGCGTGGCGCACTATCCGCTGGCTTATCATGACGGCTGGTCGATTGATGCCGAGGCGCTGGCCGCGGCCCTGAGCGAGCACACGCGAGCCATCGTGCTGGTGAATCCTAACAATCCGACCGGTTCGTTTGTGAAGCGCTGCGAACTGGATGTCTTGGTGACCTTATGCGCCGAACGGGGCATCGCGCTCATTTCAGACGAGGTCTTTGCTGACTACACGTTCGGACCCGACGTCGAGCGGATTCCAACGCTCACCGGCGTCGGCGGCGCTCTGACGTTTTGCCTGAGCGGCCTGTCAAAAATCGCCGGGCTGCCACAGATGAAGATGGGGTGGATTGTGGCCGGTGGGCCGGCCGCCTTGCGCGCCGAGGCTACAGAACGGCTCGAACTGATCGCCGATACTTATCTCCCGGTGGGAACTCCGGTGCAGCATGCGCTTCCGCGATTGCTCGCGGCCGGCGAAACCGTACGGCAACAAATTGCCGCTCGCGTTCGTGAGAATCTCGAGTCCTTGCGGGCGGCGGTCGGAGATCACTCACCCGCGCAGGTGCTGAAAGTCGAGGGAGGCTGGTACGCGACGTTGCGTGTTCCCCGCACGAGGACGGAAGAGGAATGGTGCCTGGACTTGCTGGAGCACCACGATGTGCTTGTGCAGCCTGGCTTTTTTTACGATTTCGAATTCGAAGCGTTCCTGGTGCTCAGCCTGCTGACTGAGGGGCAGACTTTTCAAGAAGGCGTCCAGCGAATCGTACGGGAGTTTGTTGAAAAACGGTGACAGGCAGCACCGTCCACGCGCCGGTGGGGCTGGATCTTTTGGTTCGGTACATCACTCGGCTTGGGACGGTGAAGCCAGGAAGCTGTGAAGTAATGGCGTTTTTCAAAACGCCGGATCCGTTGTGTGGTGCGGCATCCGATTTTACTCCCGACGGTGCCAAGCGTTCCGATTACTGCGGCGGTTACACCGCCAGCGCGGGCTGGATTTTCAGTAACCTTTGGATATTGAATGTCAGGGCATGCAGGAGCGCCTCGGCACGCGCCTTGATGCGACCCCGCACCGAGAATCTCCGGAACTTCAGCTTCTCTTTCAGCCAGAGATTGG
>JAIQFK010000045.1 GCA_020073305.1 Terriglobia bacterium | reverse complement strand
CTCTCCGCCTGGTCGGAGGAAATCGTGGGCATGTGGCGCTTCACTCGCAACAACGGCATCACCGAAGGTTTTCACAACAAAATGGAGCTCATCAACCGCCAGGCCTACGGCTTTCGTAATTTCCAAAATTATAGACTTCGCGTGAAGGTGTTATGTTCTTAGAAATCAGTTTGGGATCGGGATTTGCCCCCGTTGTTGGCGTAGAGCCGACATTAATGCAACGTTGGGACTTCGGCTATTTGGTCGGGCCGCCGGGATTTGAACCCGGGACCTCTTGCACCCCAAGCAAGCGCGCTAGCCAGGCTGCGCCACGGCCCGAAGACTCTATTGTACTCCGCGTGAATCGTGGGGCGCGCGCGACGCGGCTTCCAGACGCACCTGCGCGCTCTGCATTTCAGCCAGCGCGGCGGCCGGATCGAGATCCACGTGCGGCTCTTCGAGCAGTTTTTGCGCGTGCTCTAGATCCGCCTGCGCGCGCGCGACGTCGATTTCCTCCGCGCGTTCGCCCAGGTCAGCCAGCACGCGCACATGGTCCGGCAGTACCTCAACGAAACCGCGGTGGATGGCAAGATACCTCGTCCGGCCCTCCGCCACGTAGCTGAGGACGCCGGTCTGGAGTTCTGCCACCAGGGGCGCATGACCCGCGAGAACGCCGATGTAGCCATCGCGCGCCGGAATCTGCGCCTCGGTGACGCGCTCTTCCACGATCAGGCGCTCGGGGCTTGCCACTTCGAGTTGAAACGAGTCGGCCATATTACGCGGCGGCTTTCAACGCCTTGGCGCGCTCCAGCACATCTTCGATCGTTCCTTGCATGTAGAACGCCTGTTCGGGAAGATCGTCGTGCTTGCCGGCCACAATTTCCTGGAAGCCGCGGATGGTGTCTTCGAGTTTCACGTACTTGCCGGCCAGCCCGGTGAACTGCTCGGCCACGTGGAACGGCTGCGAGAGGAAGCGCTGAATTTTGCGCGCGCGCGAAACACTCAGCTTGTCCTCGTCCGACAACTCATCAATGCCCAGAATCGCGATGATGTCCTGCAAATCCTTGTAGCGTTGCAGCACGCCCTTCACTGATTGCGCGCATTCATAATGCGCCTCGCCGATGATGCGCGGGTCGAGAATACGAGAAGTCGAGGCCAGCGGGTCGACCGCAGGATAAATGCCCAGTTCGACGATGGCGCGCGAAAGGTTGGTCGTGGCATCCAGGTGCGCGAACGCCGTGGCAGGAGCCGGGTCGGTGTAATCGTCAGCAGGCACGTAGATGGCTTGCACGGATGTGATGGAGCCCGACTTGGTGGAAGTGATGCGCTCCTGCAGGTCACCCATTTCGGTGGCGAGGTTCGGCTGGTATCCGACCGCCGAAGGCATGCGGCCCAGCAGCGCCGAAACCTCGGACCCCGCCTGAGTGAAGCGGAAGATGTTGTCGATGAAGAGCAGCACGTCCTGGTGTTCTTCATCACGGAAATATTCGGCGACTGTAAGTCCGGTCAGACCCACGCGCAACCGCGCCCCGGGTGGTTCCGTCATCTGGCCGTAAATCAAGGCGCACTTCGACTTGGTGTAGTCGTGAGGGTCAATGACGCCCGATTCCTGCATTTCGAGCCACAGATCGTTGCCTTCGCGGGTGCGTTCTCCGACGCCCGCAAAAACCGAAACACCGCCGTGCTTCATAGCGATGTTGTTGATCAACTCCTGGATGATGACGGTCTTGCCTACACCCGCGCCGCCGAACAGGCCGATTTTGCCGCCTCGCAGATACGGCTCGATGAGGTCGACGACCTTGATACCGGTTTCGAACATTTCCAGCTTGGTCGACTGTTCTTCAAACGATGGCGCGGGGCGGTGAATGGGATAAAACTGTTTCGCATTGACGGGGCCCATCTTGTCGACCGGCTCACCCAGCACGTTAAGCACACGCCCGAGAGTTTCCTTGCCCACCGGCACCATGATTGGGTGGCCCAGGCTCTCGGCGCGCATGCCCCGGACCAAGCCTTCTGTGGGCTTCATCGCGATGGTACGCACGCGCCCCTCGCCGATGTGCTGTTGGGCTTCGCAGATGATGTCGATCGGCTGAGGAACGTCGAAACCCTCACTGGTAATGCGAATGGCCGTTTGCAGCTCGGGGATCTGGCCTTCTGGAAATTCGCAGTCGACCGCGGGGCCCGCTACCTGCACGACTTTGCCGATCACCGGCGCGGATGTTGTTATCGCCATGCTATGACTCCGATTCTTGATTCACTTGAGCCGTACGCGGGGACGCGGCGACACGGCGCGAAAACTCTAAGACCTTGCACCTGAAACCTAACACCTTTTTACTCCGCGGCAGCGGCGCCGCTCACTACCTCGATCAGCTCCTTGGTGATGCTCGCCTGACGGACGCGATTCATATAGAGGGTCAGCGTCTCGATCATCTTGCCTGCGTTCGAGGTTGCCGCTTCCATGGCCATCATGCGTGCAGCATGGTATGCGGCTGCGGTCTCCAGCATCGACCGGAAGACTTCCGTCACTACGTAGCGCGGTAGCAGGCTTTCCAACATCTCGTTGGGCGGCTGCTCGAAAATATAATCCACGGCTTCGGTGCGCTGCGGGATTTCAACCGGCAACAGTCTCGAGACCGCCAGCCTTTGCGCAACCATGCTCTTGAATTCGTTATTCAGCACATACACCGCATCGATCTCACCCGCACGAAATCGTTCGATGGCGCCGTGCCCGATGGCCACGGCGTCTTCATACCGCGGTTTCCCCAGAATCCCGATATGCTCGGCGGAAATGCGCGCGCCGCGTTTGCGGAAGAAATCGCGCCCCTTGCGGCCGATCGCTTCGAACTCCAACTCGGCCTCGCGATGGTCTTCGATAAACTTTTGAGCGGCCTTGATGAGGTTGGAGTTGAACGCCGCCGCTAACCCGGTATCGCTCGTGAACAGCAGAAGCAGGATGCGCCGCTCCGAACGCCGCGCCAGCAACGGGTTGGCTGACTCCCCCTCTTCTGATGCGGCCACCGCCAGGTTGGACAACACCTTGTGGAGCAGGCTGGCGTAGGGCCTCGCGGAGATTACCTGATCCTGAGCGCGCCGCAGTTTCGCCGCCGAAACCATTTTCATGGCCTTGGTGATCTGCTGCGTGTTGCGTACCGACCGGATGCGGCGCCGGATGTCGATCAGACTAGGCATGGGCGGTCACAGCCTATTTGTCCTCGGAAGTAAAGCGCGCCTTGAACTCCTTGATCGCACTCTGCAGTTCATTGCGCAGCGTGTCGTCAAGCGCCTTCTTCTCGCGGATCTGCTCCCAGATGGAGGGGTGAGCGTTGTCGATAAAGGCATTAAGGTCCTGCTCGAACCTGCGGCACCGCTCCACCGGCAGATCGTCGAGGAAACCCGCGGTTCCCGCAAAGATGATGGCCACCTGCCTCTCCACGGGCAACGGCTGATACTGCCCCTGTTTCAAGACCTCGACCAGGCGGCGGCCGCGGTTGAGCTGCGCCTGCGAGGCTTTATCCAGATCGGAACCGAACTGCGCGAACGCCGCGAGATTCCGGTATTGCGCCAGATCCAGGCGCAGCGTTCCGGCCACCTGCCGCATGGCTTTGATCTGCGCGTTGCCACCTACGCGGCTCACCGAAAGGCCTACGTCGATCGCAGGCCGGATGTTCGAGTTGAACAAGTCCGTCTGAAGATAGATCTGGCCGTCGGTGATGGAGATAACGTTGGTCGGAATGTACGCCGAGATGTCGCCAGCCTGCGTTTCGATGAAGGGCAGCGCAGTGAGTGACCCTCCCCCGTTTTCCTTGTTCAATTTTGCCGCGCGCTCAAGCAGGCGGCTGTGCAGGAAGAAAACGTCACCCGGGAAGGCTTCACGTCCCGGCGGGCGGCGCAGCAACAGCGAGATCTCGCGGTACGCCGCGGCGTGCTTGGAAAGATCGTCGTAAATGCACACTGCGTGGCGGCCGCTATCGCGGAAGTATTCGCCCATGGCGCAGCCGCAATACGGGGCGATGTACTGCATGGGTGCAGGATCCGACGCCGTCGCCGCAACAACGATGGAGTACTCCATAGCGCCGAAATCTTCGAGCGTCCTCACCACCTGGGCTACTGTCGAACGTTTCTGCCCGATGGCGACATAGATGCAAATGACGTCTCCGCCCTTCTGGTTGATGATAGTGTCGAGGGCCAGGGCTGTCTTGCCGGTCTGCCGGTCGCCGATCACCAACTCTCGCTGGCCGCGGCCGATGGGAATCATGGCATCGATCGCTTTGATTCCGGTCTGCAGCGGTTCTTTAACCGGCTGCCGGTCCACCACACCGGGCGCCAAGCGCTCCACGGGGTTAAACGTGGTGGTGTGGATAGGCCCCTTGCCGTCGATCGGCTCACCGAGCGCGTTCACCACACGCCCGACCATCGCCTCACCCACGGGGACGGACATGATGCGCGAGGTACGCCGTACCTCGTCGCCCTCCCGGATATGCGTGTACTCGCCGAGCAGAACTGCGCCGACCTGATCTTCTTCCAGGTTCATGGCGATGCCGGAAACATCGTGCGGAAACTGGATCAGTTCGCCGGCCATTACCTTCTCGAGTCCGTGGATGCGGGCGATGCCATCACCCACCGAGATTACCGAGCCGGTCTCACTAACATCGATCGCCCGCTCGTAGTTCTCAATTTCCTGCCGCAACAGGCTGGTTATTTCGTCTGCTCGAATCTGAGCCATAATTGCAAATCACCCAATCATCTACTCTGCTGCCAGTTTATGCCCTAGAGTGTCCAACTGGCCACGCACGGATCCGTCGTAGACGGTGGAACCGATGCGCGCGATTACGCCGCCGATCAACTCGGGCTCCACTTGGAACCGTGCTCGGACTTTCTTTCCCGTCAGCCGTGATAGTTCGTCCGCCAGCCCGGCCTTTTGGCGCTCATCGAGCGTAACGGCCGAACTAAGTTCGGCGCGCACAAACCCCAGCCGCTCGTCCAACTGAATCTCGAACGCATCGACGAGCTGGGCCAGCGCGCCGATGCGTCGGTTGTCGGTCAGTACCAGGAGAAAATTGCGCGCAATCTTGGCCAAACCGAGCTGATCCGCAAGCTTGCGCACCACCGCGCGTTTCCGGGCGGCGGCAACCGCCGGGGAGGCCAGCGCATTCTGCAGATCCACAGACCCGGCCAGCAACGCTTCAAAACTGCGCAGTTGCTGCAGGGCTTGGGCCGCGTCCATTCCCGAAGGACCGGTCACCACGTCGGCGAGGGCGCTCGCGTACCTGGAAACGATGGCGGATGAAGTCATTCAGCTTACTTATTCAGATGCGAGCCTGTGGACGGGCGGTCCAAATCGCGGACAAAATTCTCGACCATGACGGACTGAAGCGCAGGAATCAACTGGCGGCGGATCTTTTGTTCGGCCAAATCGACGGCTAACTGAGCGGCGTAGCGTTTCAGATCAAGACGCGCACTCTTTCCGGCCGCATCGATTTCGCTGGTGGCATGCTCCTGGATGCGGGCCAAGTCGGCTGCGGTCTGTTGCCGGATGCGCTCCGCCTCGGCGGCCTGCTCATGGCGCGCATGGTCGCGCAACGCGGCGATCTCAGCGTCGAGACCATCCAGTTTACGATCCACTTCCGCGGCCCGCGCTTCGGCATCCTCGCGGATCTCCTCGGCTTCGGCAATTCCTTTGCGGATGGCCACGGAGCGGGCTGCCAGCCACGGTCCGCCTTTCTTCACCATCAGGTAACCCAGGGCAGAGGCAAGAATGGCGAAGTTTGCCCAAGCCCACAACGGCGAGACGCCCTCTGCCTCGCCCCCGGCTTTGGTTTCTTTCTCGCCCGCCGACGGTTGTGCCAGAAGCGGCGTCGACGAGGCGCTAATCAGCAGGCCCGCTGCAAAAACGGCGACAGCGGCCAGCTTCCTCATGCAGCGCTCCGGCGCAAAACCGATTCCGCAATCTTGTTCGCCAAAACTTCGCTTTCACCGGCCAGGCTCTGTTTCAGAGTTGTGACCTCGCGTTCCAGATCGGCTTTCGCGGCTGCGATCTGCGTTTCGGCCCGCTGGCGCGCCTCCTCGACGGCTGCGGTGCGCTCTGTCTGCAATTGGCGCCGAAGTTCGCCGAGTTCGTGGTAGACCTGGCCGCGCGCCTTGCGCATGGAGGCCTCATACTCTTGCGTCTTGGCCTCAGCTTTCGCCAAGCTGTCCTCGGCCAGCTTGCGGGCGCCTTCGTTGGCCTCGTAGCGTTTCCGCAAAACCTCTTCCAGCGGCCGGAAGAAAACGCGCGTGAGATACAGATAAAGCAACAGGACCAGGACAAACGTAGGCGCGGCCTTCAGCAGTATTTCACCTAGCGCGCGCAGAGTTGCATCCATGGAAATGTAAGGAGAAGCTTACGAAATGCCTTGAACAAAAGAAGTTAACACATTGGCAAGAGGGCGTCAACCATCGGAGGGGGTTAGACCTACGGGGAAAAATTGTCGACCCCCCATGGCATGGCAGATTCCGACCAAAGCAATTTCGGCTGTGCGTAGGAAACGAGCCCTAAGAGTCTCTGGTGGTGCCGTCGCCCAATCGAGAGACTATCTAGTTGACCAGTGGCGTGGTCGCGCCGCGCAGAGCTGGCCGCGTTGGCGTCAGATCGAGAGCTTACGAGGAACACAGCCCGACTCGGGCCCCGCATTGGCCCGGCGAAGGTCTCTGGGTCGGGCCTGTTTCGTCCAAGTGGCAGGCGCGTTGTGGCGTCACCGGACGACCGAAGCCGGTCGGGTCTTACGTTTCAATTCTACGCCAGTGTGCACGGTTGACCCTGGGTCGTTTGGGCAATTGACAGTGCAGAAGAGGCTTAGTGTCCCTTTAGCGCTTTATCAACGTGGCCCGTGATTAGATATTCATAAAGCGGTCGGAGTGACGCTTCTAACTGGTAGTATTCGTCAGCGTTCAGTGGTGCTGCCGGGTAGACTCCGAAGCGGCTTTCCGGGTGAATCGTCTTGATTCTTTCCTCGTAGAAGTCCGCGAAAAAACCGCCGGAATCGTACTCGTTATCGAATACCTCATCCAAGAGTTCGCCCGCATCCTTCGCAGTTGGATTCACGTAACCTTCCTTACGCATCTCGCGGAGGAGGATTCTGAAGCTGGCATCGAGCGATACCCAGAGAGCCATGCAGGCGTGTTCAAGAAACTCTTGGTGGCAATTCAGCATCGCGGCTTTTATCAATGCGCCGAGGCCCCGAATCAGAAGGTGATCTTCGGCGTCAATCATTCTGAGCAGCCGCCCGAATCGCCTCTTGTCGATTTCCGAATACTCGTTGAAATCGTAAGGTCGGCCTCCCGAGCATGGTGGTTTATGAGCTCCCGACCATCGCTGATCTTCAGCATGCTGAGAGAGCAGCCCTCCCAGAAGACCCCGGAGAACGGACATTTTCGACAGGTCCAGATTGGCATTCAAATCCACATAATGCGCGACAACTGGATATAGGCTCATTGCGCCAGTCTCATGCTTTCGAGAAAGCATTGTTGCCGCCAACGCACGAACCTCAAACGCCGACAGGAATTCGACCTCCGAGTAAAAGTATTCCTCCGGTGGCGAGACCGAGGAGAATCTGGTGACTAGGGCAATCACGCCGGGCGTCACAACGATTGCAACTTCCGGTGTTCGGAATGCGACGCGTGATGGATAGAGCCCAACTGGGGACAACAATCGTACACAGGTGCCCGCCTTGATGCCGGGCCACGATGAAGCGGGGTTGAGCTCAAACATTTTGCGCTTCGCAAATCACGTCCTTCTCCCTTTGTCTGTGCGCAGCTGATTCTCCGCCCATGGCGAGAAGCAGAAGGTGCGGATAATATTCATTATGAATGGCGGCGCATACCCGGACTTCAAGCATCTCGCGAAGAATGAGGTCGAGGGTACCGATTTTCAGATTCGCACTCGCACGGCTGGTACGACGCTTGTCCTTGCGCCACATGGCGGCGGCATCGAGCCTGGCGTCTAGCGATAAGCGCGCGCGTGCGTGCACACGTTGATGTGGCCCCCGCGCCGGAGTTTCGCATGAGATCTCGAAATCGGTCAGGCCGCACACATGGTGCTCCAGAGAGCGAAACGGGTGTTACGCGGCCCTGGATTTGTCATTCTTACCGGCCATTTGACACAGAACGCGACACGAGGCTCTCTAATGTTTGGTGAGCGTGCTACGGATTGCTCACTACTACGAGCTTAGCTTGTACGTCTTTATAAGGATGTCCTTCGCAGCCTGAAGTACGGCTTCTGCATCCCTTTTCGATATTTCTGTTGTGCTTGGGCTGTGGACGGCAAGATTGCGTAAGCGCCAAATTGTCTGCAGTTGGGCTTTAGAGTCAGCTTCGAGTCCGAAGGTTTGGTCGGAATCCGCAAGCAATGTATTCCAACTCTTGGTCGGGCCGGTCCAGGCGCTCGAAGAACGAAGCACTTCTTCCACGGCGGCTGGCCGCATCAACGATTCTCGTCACATCGTCAAGTTTAAGGTTAGCCAGCACCTCCAACTTGAAGGTGACACAACCCGGTGACAGACGGACCCGTCACCTTTTCCGCACCGGGGCCGACAGCAGACCGGCCATTAGCATCAGGAAGGCGCTCGGGAAGTAGAACAGTCCGATCGTAAAGCCGCCGAGCACGACGAATGCGGCGAGAAGCAGCCCGGAAATGATCCGCATTAGGCATTTGGGAATGAGGACGGGTACCAGGGCAATCAGCACCGGGATGGCTAAGGAGAACAGCGCCTGAGGACCGTTGACCTCAAGCAGCGTGGCGTGCCGCACGACGGGCGATTCCGACGAAGTCACGGAATAGGTGGGCACAATCAGAAGCAAACAAGAGACCGCCACCGCCAGGCCAAACGAAATCGCAGCCAGGATTTTCATGCTGCCTCTTTGGGAGCGCCTTCATCATAATGCAAGAGGGGGAAACAGCCGCTTCCTTTGGGCGCGGCTCAGTTAAGCAGGCTGTCAGCACACCCAGTCAACCGCGCGTGGGTGATTGCCTGCGCGCTTTGATGATCTCCGAAATCGCCGGCAGCAGCGAGAGCACGATGATCAGTAACACTACCTTGTCGAAGTACTGCCGGATGAAGGGCACCTTACCGAGCTTGTAGCCGAGCAGCGTCATAAACGCCACCCATCCGGTCGCCCCGCACACGCTGAAGGGAAGAAAGCGCAAATACGGCATCCCGGCCACGCCCGCGATGAACGCGGCGAAGGTCCGGATGATGGGAATGAAGCGGGCGTAAATGATGGTCTTGCCGCCGTGCTTCTCATAGAAACGCTGCGTCCGGACCAGGTGGTCTCGCTTAAACAGGCGGGAGTCCGGACGATTGAAGATGCGCGGGCCGGTGCTGCGTCCGATCAGGTAGCCTGTGCTGTCTCCAATCATGGCGGCGGCCATCAGCACCAGATTCACGATGACGATGTTCAAATCGCCAGCGCCCGCCACCACTCCGACAGTGAACAGGAGGGAATCCCCCGGGAGAAAGAAACCGACGAGCAGCCCGGTTTCCGAGAAAACGATGGCAAACAACAGGGCGTACCCCACCCACCCTGCCAGGATTCCCGACAGGAGTTGGATGAGGCGCTCCGGGTCCGTAAGAGCCCTGAGAAAGTCCAGAATGAGATGAACCATGCACTGGCCGATCAGCCGCGATAGCTTGTAACCAGCCGATTCACAACATCCTGGTGGATTTTCACCTTACCTTCTTTGATGAGTTGGTCGCGCAGGCCGACCTCGAACAGTTCAGCGCGTTCTTGCGCTTTCTTGCCCTTCAACTCATCGCGCAACCCTGACCGGAGCGACGCGAAGTTCGACATGTCCGCGGTGATGTGCGCAAGCACCTTGCCCACGACTTTCCCATCCGGAAGGGGTACGGGGCCGAAAATCGCTCCATCCATTTTGTTGAAAGCCTGCCCGACATAAGCCGCCTGTCCCAGCCCTTCCACGGCGCCAGCACGTCCGAAGGCTTCGGGCATTTTGACCTCGAGGCTGAGGGATTTCGCAGCCTTTTCAAGATCGCCATTCATAGCCTGCGCCTTGGCCACCAGTTCATCGGCACGCTTGTTCACCAGTTGATCGAGCTTCTGTTTCTCGAGCGTCTGCCGGATGCGTGCTTGCGCTTCCTCCAGACTCGCCGGGCGCGGAGGGGTGACATTCGTCACCACGGCCATCGCGACCCGGTTTGGCGGCACGGCGACAGGCTGCGAAACCGCCCCTTTTTTCAGCCCCGCGATGCTCTGTTCGAAGTCCTTGTTGACGCCAATCTCGGGAATCGGGTCACCGGGTCCGACGTTTTCGACAGTGATCGGCTGCGGGAGATTCAGATCATTCGCCACTTTGGCGGGCGGATCCTTCTTGAGCGCGGATTCCACACGGTCCGGCAGGTCCTGCATGATCTGGCTGGCACGCTGTTTGCGGAGTTGGTCCGCAATCTGAGACTTCACCTCGTCAAATGTATTCTGGTGCGCCTGCTCGTGTTGGAGCACTTGAATGATGTGATAGCCATATTCCGTTTTGATGACCCCGCTGGTTTCTTTCGGTTTCAGGGAAAATGCGGCGTCTTCAAACGGCTTTACCGTCTGGCCGCGTACAATCCAGCCGAGGTCCCCGCCTTTGGCTGCAGAACCTGGGTCTTCGGAGTTCTTTCCGGCCAGCGCCGCAAAGTCGGTCCCGGCCTTGATCTGCTTTAGCAGATCGTCGGCCTTGGCTCGCATTTTGGCATCCTCATCCGGCGGCTTGCCCGCGGTCTTCAACAGGATGTGACGAACCTGGACGCGCTCTTGAGTGCGAAACTGATCCTTTTGCGCATCGTACAAGCGGCGCAGATCCGCATCCGTCGGGTTGATCGACTGCTCGAGCTTGGCCTGGTCCACCATCAAAATTGCCAGGCTCCGTTTCTCGCCGACGGAAAAAGCGGTGCGGTTCTTGTCGTAATATTCTTTGATCTCGGCAGGAGAGACCTGAACTTCCGATTTCAACTTGTCGGGCGAGATCTTTACATATTGAATCTTGACCTTGTCCTGGCGGCGGTGATATTCCTGTTCAATCTCGGCGGGGGTGACCACGGTGCCCTCCACCGCCACAATCCGCAACCGGTTGATGAGTACCTGCCGCGCCATCTCGCTTTCGAACTCCGGAATGGTCAGATTCTGCTGCGCCAGAAAGGCGGCGTAGGCCTCGCGGCCGGCGAATTTTCCGTCTTGGAACAACTGCGGTATGGCCATGCGGATGGCATTCGATGTATCTTCGTCGCTCACCTTGAGCCCGAGCCGCGTAGCCTCGTAGACCAGGGCGCGCTGCGTGATGATCTGATCAATGATCCGCGGAACATACAGCGATAACAGTTCAGGCGGTACGGTGCGGCCGCGGAGCTGACTCTGAATGGCGAGGCGGGCTTCGCGCGTAGTGACATTTTCTTTTCCGATCTGCGCCACCACGGCATCGTCTCCGCGGTCCCCGCTCCCATAGCTGGGGATCAAGTACGTGACCATCGAGAGCGCGACTAGCAGAAGTAGCCCGCTCAACAGAAATCGCACAGCCTTATCGCGGCTGCGAAACAAGTCAAACATAATGAGATCTCCGGCGCCCCGACCGGCCAAAGGCGGCCGGAAGGCAAAAGGCAAAAGGCAAAAATTTAACTTCGTGGACCTTCTGCGTGGAATCTACCAGTATACCAACCTCGAGGGGATTGCCATACAGACAGACCGGCGGGTAGTGGGGTCACTACAGACCGGCGGATGCATCCGCCCGAATTCAACTTTTGTGTTTTGGTTTATGCCCCGGAACGGGCCTGCGGCTTTTACCTTCCCGCGGCCGTCCCATCCCGCACTCGGCATGAACCGCGCGCACCGCAGTCTCGAGCCCGTCGCGGCGCACCACAATGGCGATGGTCAGTTCGCTCGAACCCTGCGCAATAGCGATGATGTTGATCCGCTCGCGCGAAATCGCCGTAAAGATGCGGCCGGCAAGCCCCGGCGTCCCCTGCATCCCCTCTCCGACCACCGCCAGCAGACCGACCTCGTTGTTCACGTCGATGGGCCTGAGGTAACCGTGAGCCAGCTCGAGCGCAAGCGCCGATTCGAGAGCTTCTAGGGTCTTTTCCAGCTCCTCACTGCGCACCAGGAAACAGAAGCTCTGGCGGTAACTGGAACTGGACAGCGAGAGCACCTCGACGTTGGCCCCGGCCATCGCGTCGAGAGCGCGCGCCATGACATGGGCCCCCGGGAGAGTGGCGTGTGCAGGTTCGAGCGAAACCAGCGCCACGCGCGCCGTTGATGTCACGGCACGCGCACCGGTTGGGGCCGCAATTCGCGGCACGATCTTGGTGCCCGGTTTCTCCGGAGAGAAGCTGTTCTTGCTCCACACCGGGATGTGGCTCTCCACCAGCGGAGCCAGTGTTCGGGGATGGAGCACCTTGGCGCCGTTGTAGGCAAGCTCGGCCGCCTCGCGGTAGGTCACTTCGGAAAGGACCGCGGCATCGGGCACCAGGCGCGGGTCCGCCGTCATGATCCCGTCCACGTCGGTCCAGATCCACAACTCACGGGCCCGGAGCGCGGCGGACAAGATCGACGCTGAAAAATCCGAGCCCCCGCGGCCCAGCGTGGTCGGCCGGCCATCAGCCGTCGCGCCGTTAAATCCCGTCACCACAGGCAATACGCCTCGGCGAATCAAGGGAATGAGGCGCTGGCGCGCTTTCTCGGTGGTCTGCTTCATCAGCGGTGACGCGCTGCCGAAAACCGCGTCGGTGACGATCAACTCCGCGGCATTCACGGCCTCCGCTTTCGTGCCTTGGGCATTGAGGCAAGCGGCGATCATCAGCGCGGAGAGTCTCTCCCCAATAGCGATGGCTTCATCCACCGAGCGCGGCGGGCGATCGTTGAGCATCAGCATGCCCTGAACGATGCGTTGAAACTCTCCTACCAGTTGACGAATGCCCGCCAGCACGGGCTTCTGCGCGGCACGCGGCAATAGTTCCTTGCACGCCTCATGGTGGCGTTGCTCGAGCTTTCGGACGTTAGCCTCCAAACCGGCGCGATCACCCGCTTCGGCGTGCTTGGTGGTTTCGATCAGCAGGTCGGTAATGCCCGACATGGCCGAGACAACCATCACGATCGGCCGTTTTTTCTGTTGCTCCGCCGAGAGTCGGACGGCGACCCGCATGCGTGCGGCGCTGCCGACACTCGTGCCCCCGAATTTCATCACCAGAAGATCTTTCAACGATATTCCTTTCCATTCGAAATGCGGGCGCGCACCAACCGCAGAATGGCCTCTTCCACCTCGTCGATGGAGAGGCCGGTGGAATCCAGATACAGGGCATCCGGCTGCTGTGTCAGCGGCGCTTCCACGCGGGAACGATCGCGCTCGTCGCGCTCATGCAACTGTTGCGAGATGACCTCCCGGTTGCCGTTCACTTCTGCCGCCCTACGCCGCACCCGCTCCTCGGTTTTGGCATCGAGAAAGACCTTGACGTCGGCATTGGGAAACACCACCGAGCCAATATCGCGGCCTTCCATCACTACGTTGTTCTGTGACCCGATGGCCCTCTGTTTTTCGACCAGGGCGCGGCGCACACCCGGAATCGTGGCCACCAGCGAGGCCGCACGCGAGACCTCCGGCGCGCGGATGGCGTCGGTGACGTCTTCGCCATTCAGCAGAACGCGGGCGCCGTCGTCTTCCAGCGTGATGTCGGCGGCGAGCGCCAGTTGCTCCATGTGGTGCCGGTCCGATGGATCCAGTTTCTCGCGCGACGCCCACAGCGCCACCGCCCGGTACATGGCGCCGCTATCGATGTAAATGAAACCTAATCGCGCAGCCAGGCGGCGTGCAATTGTGCTTTTGCCGGCGGCCGCGGGGCCGTCAATGGCGATTACGATGGCCATAGTGAGTCATCCGTAGAATAGCAAGAGGCGATGACGGCTCACGATTTCGACCTGCTGGTAGAGCGCGCTTGCGCTAAAATCCCGAGGCGGTTCCGGCGAAAGCTCAGCAATCTCGTTTTTGTTGTGGAGGCGGAACCCTCGGGGGAACAGCTTCGCGCAGCGCGCGTGCCACCGGGCCGGACACTGCTGGGGCTTTACCGGGGCCGGCCGTTAACCCAGCGCAGTGTGTCCGATAGTTTCGTCATGCCCGACCAGATTGTCATTTTTCAGGGCCCGCACGAGCGCATGGCGCGCTCAGTCGCGCATCTCGAAAAACTGGTGGAAGACACCGTCTGGCATGAAGTGGCGCACTATTTCGGAATGGACGAAGCGCGGGTGCGGCGGGCGGAACGGCGCCGAGCAGATTCCGAATTGTAACTCGACGCTTGCGGTACACTCTCGGTTTGAGCACGTCCATTCCAGGAAGCATGCTGCAAGGTCATACCCGCCTCAGGCAACAACACGGCGCAGCCACATAACGGTCATGCTAACCCGCGCGGCGCTCATTTGCGCCATCGTTACCATCACGGCACAGGCTCGCGACGCTCAGGAGGGCGCGGCGGTGTATCAGAAACACTGCGCCGCGTGCCATGATTCCGGCCGGGCGGCCGGCCGCGAAGCTCTCAAGCGGCTTTCACCGGAGCGGATCCTATTGACGCTCGAAAGCGGAACCATGATGATCATCGGCTCGCGGCGCACGGCGTCAGAACGGCGCGCTCTCGCAGAATTTCTCTCGGTGAAATCATTTGGGACCGAGCCCACCAGCCGGCTCCCGCGAGAGGCATTTTGCAGGGACCCGGCTTCCCCGCTCCCGGACAATCTGCTTTCCAGCCCGTTCTGGAACGGCTGGGGCGCCGGCCTCGAGAACCAGCGTTTTCAATCCGCGGCTGCGGCTGGCTTGCGCGTGAACGACGTGCCGCGCCTGCAATTGAAATGGGCGTTTGGATTCCCGGACGATATTTGGGCCAACGCGCAGCCGGCCGTCGCAGGAGGACGGATCTTCGTCGGCAGCGCGGGAGGCCGCGTCTATTCCTTGAACGCGTCGACCGGTTGCATCCAGTGGGTCCTCGAAGCCGAAGCACCCGTCCGCACGGCCATCAGTATTGGGGCAGCCGGCTCGCGCAAAGCAATCTATTTCGGCGACCTGCACGCCAACGTGTACGCGGCCGACGCCGCGACGGGCGAGATACTCTGGAAGGTCCGCGTCGAGGAGCACTCGGAGGCGCGTATTACCGGCGCCCCGGCACTGGACGGCAACCGGCTCTTCATTCCTGTTGCATCGTCGGAAGAACTCAGTGCCACGGACCCCTCCTATGAGTGCTGCCGTTTCCGCGGGAGCGTGGTCGCGCTCGATGCGGCCAGCGGCCAGACAATCTGGAAGACCTATACGATCCCTGATCCGCCACATCGCACGCGCAAAAACAGATCCGGCACCCAACTCTGGGCGCCTTCGGGCGCCGCGGTGTGGAGTGCTCCCACCATCGACCACAAACGCCGCGCGATTTACGTGGGCACCGGCAACAGCTACTCCGATCCACCCGCCTCAACCACCGACGCCATCCTGGCGCTCGACATGGATTCCGGGAAAATTCTTTGGGTACGGCAGTTGACCGTAGGCGACGCATTCAACCTTGCCTGCCCGGGCGCGGACAAAACCAACTGCCCCGAATCCAAAAATGTCGATTTTGATTTCGGCTCTTCACCCATTCTGGTTGAATTGGCGGGCGGTCGCCGCATGCTGGTAGCCGGACAGAAGTCGGCCATCGCCCACGCTCTCGATCCGGATCATGATGGCGCAGTGGTCTGGCAGCGGCGCGTCGGCCGGGGCGGCACCCTGGGCGGAATTCAGTGGGGCCCGGGGACAGATGGAGCGAAAGTCTATGTCGCTGTTTCGGACATCATGCGGCAGATGACACCAGCCGGGCTGGTGCTCGACCCGAAGGCTGGCGGAGGACTGTTCGCGGTCGACCTGACGAACGGCGAAATCGCCTGGAGCGCTCCGCCCCCGGGATGCGGCGACCGGCGTCCCTGCAGTCCGGCGCAGTCCGCGGCAGTCACCGTGATCCCGGGTGCAGTGTTCTCCGGATCGAGCGACGGCCACCTGCGCGCCTATTCAGTCAATGACGGAAAGATCCTCTGGGATTTCGATGCAGTCCGCGAATTCAAAACCGTGAATGGGGTTGAGGCGCGCGGCGGTTCGTTCGACGGCCCCGGCCCGGTGATCGCCGGCGGGACGCTGTACGTCACTTCGGGATACGGGGCCATGGGGGGCATTCCGGGCAATATGCTGCTGGCTTTTTCGGTCGATGGCAAATAGAGCTACGGCATCGAGACGGGCTCTCCCCTCAACTCCACATACTTTTCCGGAACTCCACATACTTTTCCGGCGGTTCTACGTGCGCGAGATCTCGCGCAGCAGCGGCGGCATGTTCCCAGCGGGTTGCATCCACGCCCTGAATGTTGTATTCAGAAAGGCGAACCACAGGATTCCTCGACGCAAACAATATGAGCCAGAGCATTGCGGTCGGCATGGTCGGCTACAAGTTCATGGGGAAAGCCCATTCGAATGCGTACCGGCAGATCAACCAGTTTTTCGATTTACCGCTCAGGCCGCGCCTTAAGAGTATTTGCGGCCGCGACAACGCCAAAGTCGAGAAGATGGCCGAGCGCTGGGGCTGGGAGAACGCGGTTGACGACTGGCGCCGTATTATCGACGATCCGGAGATCAAAATTGTCGACATCTGCTCGCCGAACAACACGCACCACGACATCGCCATAGCAGCATTTCAAGCGGGAAAAATCGTGGCTTGCGAAAAACCGCTGGCGATGAGCGGCAAACAAGCCGAGCAGATGGCGGCGGCGGCACGGAGAAGCGGAGCCATCAACACGGTCTGGTTCAACTATCGCCGCGTGCCGGCAATTGCTTTCGCACGGCAGTTGATTGATGAAGGGCGCATTGGCAAGGTCTACCATTTTCGCGCGCTCTACCTGCAAGACTGGACCATGGATCCCTCCGTCCCGCTTCTGTGGCGCATGGACAAAGAAGTTGCAGGCTCAGGGGTGACCGGCGACTTACACTCGCACATTGTCGATCTTTCGAACTACCTGGCGGGCGATATCGAATCTGTGGCCGGCACGAGCCGAATTTTTGTCAACGAGCGCGAGCGTCCCGAAGGCGGCAAGGCGAAAGTTGAGATCGAAGACGCCTCCATATTCGTAGCGCAGTACAGAAACGGCGCCATCGGCCACTTCGAAGCTACGCGCTTCGCCAACGGACGTAAAAACGGAAACACCTTTGAGATCAACGGTGAGCTGGGCAGTCTCTACTTCGACCTGGAGGACATGTCCCGGCTGTGGTACTTCGACTCGCGCGACCCTAAGCACGTGCAAGGCTGGCGGCACATTTCGGTCTGGGAAGAGGTCCATCCTTATATGAAGCACTGGTGGGTGCCGGGCTGCGCCATCGGTTACGAGCACACATTTGGCAACCAGGCGGCCGACCTGATGAACGCGATCGCGCAGAACAAACCGATGCAACCGAATTTCGACGATGGACTCAAGTGCCAGCTCGTGCTGGATGCCGTGATGGAAGCGTCGAGTTCGGACCGGTGGGTGCGAGTGAAGCCGATGACCGCGAGTGAGGCAATATGAAAGTTTCATTAGGTAGTTGGGCTTTTTCCTTCGGGCCGTTCGCGGACAATCCCATTCCGTTTGAAAAGACGGTGAAGCGGCTCTCCGAAGCCGGGTATGACGGAATCGAGGTCTGCGGCTTCCCGCCGCACATCACGCTCGAAGAATACCCAAGCAAAGATTCGCGCCGCCGGTTGGTCCGGTTTCTCGCGGACAACAAGCTGGGCGTCTCCGGCTATGCAGCGGACTTTACCAGCGTAAATCCGGTGGTGGCGGGGAACCAGCAGAAATATCTCGATTTGTTCCGGCGTAATGTGGAGATGTGTGTGGATATCGGCAGTCCGAATATTCGCGTGGACTCGATCGCGGCCCCCGGATCGATCGAAGACCGCGACTACCGCGCCGCTTTCGACCGCCTGGCGGAAGTCTGGCACGCCGCGGCGGGCATCGCACGGGAGGGCGGTGTTCGGCTGGTATGGGAATTTGAACCGGGCTTCGCGTTCAACAAACCATCCGAGGTAGTGGGCATGCACAATGCGGTCGGGCACGCGAATTTCTTCATCCTTTTCGATACGTCGCACGCCCACATGTGCGCGGTCGCGGGTTCGCGGCAGCACGGGGCGAAGGAAGTTCTGCCGGGCGGCGTTTCCGAATTCCTGGACAAATTGCGGGGACGCATCGGCGCAGTTCACCTGATCGATTCCGATGGCACACTGCATGGAGACGAAACCAGTACGCACCGGCCGTTTGGCCAGGGCTTCGTTGATTTCCAAGCCCTGGCGCCCAAACTACTCGATCTGCCAAGAATCGAGTGGTGGTGCATCGACATGTGTTTCTGGGCAGGGTCCTGGGAGCTGGTGGAGCCGAGCCTGCGATTTGTTCGCAGCCTGCTCGCCAGTCGCGAGTTGGTCTTATGACACGGCGCAACTTTTTTCAGGTATCGGCCGGTGGTGCGATCACACTTCCGGAATTTCAGCCGAAGAGCATGCTGCACGTGGCCGCGCACCCGGCGACAAGCGCGAAGTTCCCGGTCATCGACGTGCACACGCACCTGTTCGGAACGGGGCGCAGGGCGGCCCCTGACTCTCCCGAGGGCGCTGCGGAGCTGTCAAGCGTTGCGCAGTGCATGGACGAGTGCAATCTTCAAACTCTCATCAATCTAACCGGCGGCATTTCAGGAACAATCCCGGCCATTCGCAGGGTCATGACGCCGTTCGGCGGTAAGTTCTTGACGGCTGCGGAGCCTACATGGGCCCGCGCGAATGAAATGGGCTACGCGCAATGGCAGGCTGAGGATCTCGCGAAATGCAAGCAGGAAGGGGCCGTCGGTTTGAAGATTCTGAAGACGCTCGGCCTCGGTCTGCGCGAGAACGGGAAATTGGTGAGCATTGACGACCCGCGTTTCGATCCCATGTGGGAAGCCGCGGGCTCCCTCGAACTGCCGGTGTTGATCCACACGGGCGACCCGGGCGCCTTCTTCACGCCGATTGACCGCTTCAACGAGCGCTACGAAGAGCTGCAACATCATCCCGAATGGTCGTTTTATGGCCGCGATTTTCCGCCGCGCAGCGAACTACACGAAGCGCGCAATCGCGTGGCTGCAAGGCATCCCAAGACCCGGTTTATCTATCTGCACGTGGGAAATGATGCCGAAGACCTGGCGCAAGTGAGTGACTGGCTGGACCGTTATACCAACGTTAACGTGGAGTTCGGTGCGCGGCTTGGTGAGTTGGGCCGGCAACCGCGTACCGCGCGAAAGTTCTTCGACCGGTATCAGGACCGCATCATGTTCGGCACCGACGCCACGTTTAATGCGGGCAAGGAATTTCCCCAGCAGGATTTGGTGCCGCCGATGTATCGCTGCTATTTCCGGTTTCTGGAAACGGAAGATGAGTACTTCGACTACGCTCCCTCTGCCGTGCCGCCGCAGGGCCGCTGGAAAATCTACGGCATCGCCCTGCCCGACGCAATTTTGCGCAAGGTGTATCACAACAACGCCGCGCGCGAGTTCAAGTTGAAGGCGGTGTTCGGGTGAAATCAAACGCCGGCCTGCCCAGAAGAGCGTTTCTGTTCGAGGCACTCGGCTGCAGCGGTACGGTAGCATGTAGCAGCGGCCGGGGCAGCAGTGTGGACATCGCCAGGAGGAGCAAGCCTGTGTCTGTAACTTTGGTGGACTTCGACGATTCCGGTGCGAGAAAAGCCACCGTCACGGTCGATAAGGTCGTGAAGACCGATGAGGAGTGGAGGAAACAGTTGACCCCGCCGCAATACGCCGTCGCGCGTCGGGCAAACACCGAGTTTGCCTTTTCGGGCGAATATTACAACCTGCACGAGGACGGCATCTATCGGTGCATCTGTTGCGGAAATGCGCTGTTCAGCTCGGAAACCAAGTTCGAGTCAGGTACAGGCTGGCCGAGTTTCTGGGCGCCAATCGCTGAGGAAAACATCGAAACCGAAACCGACACCAGCTACGGCATGCGTCGCGTTGAAGTCCGATGCCGGAAGTGCGACGCGCACCTGGGCCATGTGTTCGATGACGGACCACCGCCGACGCATCTGCGATATTGCATGAACTCCGCAGCCCTCAGTTTCCGGAAAATTTCGCAGCGTGCGGCTGGCTGAACCTCAACTGATTCCCAGTTTCTTCTGCATCGCTTCCAGGGAAACACCCTTGGTCTCGGGATACAGAAACAGGACAACGAAAAACTGGAGCACCATCATCAGCGAGAAAAAGATGAAAGGGGACCCGCCTGAGGAAGCTGCCATCAGGGGAAAGATCCCCGAGATCAGCGCATTCATGAACCAATGCGCAAAACTGCCCAAGCTCTGCCCCTTGGCCCTCACGCGGTTCGGAAAGACCTCACTGATGAAAACCCAGATCACCGCCCCCTGCGAGAACGCAAATGAAGCGATGTAGCCGATCAGCAGCCAAACCAGGAAACGTTCGTTCTTCCCGGTGAAAAAGATCCAGGCGACTCCGGCGAGAGACGCGGCCGTGCCGACCGAACCGGTGAGCAGCAGCGTCTTGCGGCCGATCCGGTCGATGACCGACATCGCAATCATGGTGAACAGAAGGTTCGTGGCCCCGACCGCCACCGCTTGCAGATCTCCAGACACCTTGCTGAAGCCGGCGCGTTCGAAGATATCGTTGAGGTAATACAGAATCGCGTTGATTCCCGAGAGCTGATTGAACATGCCGATGGATACCGCCAGAAAGATCGGCACCCGGTATTTCCACTGGAACAGCGGTTCTTGTCCATGGCCGTGTTCCAGATCGATGGAGGCAACAATCTCCGCGAGTTCCTGCTCGTAGTTCTGCTCACCGGTGAGGCGCAGCACTTCCCGGGCCTCGACCACCCGGCCCGTTTTTGCGAGCCAGCGAGGGCTTCGTGGGATAGCAAAGAGCATCGCCAGGAACAACGCGGCCGGAAAGGCCGAGATGCCCAGCTTCCACCGCCACTCCACATCGCCAAATTGCAGAAGCCCGACCACGTAGTTCGAGAAGTACGCCAGCAAGATGCCGAGCACCACGTTGAACTGGAAGAAACCCACCAGCCGGCCGCGCCAATTGGGCGGCGAGATTTCGGCGATGTACATGGGGCCTAGCACCGACGAACCGCCGATGGCCAGCCCTTCCACGAAGCGGAAGAACACGAGTGAATACCAGTCCCACGCGAACGCGCAGCCGACCGCCGAGACAAAATACAGGACCGCCATGCCGCGCAGGCTGTCGCGGCGGCCGTAACGGTCGCCCGGGATTCCGGCGAATATCGCGCCGATGATGGTCCCCCAGAGTGCGCTAGCTACCGTCAGACCTAACGTCCCCGGCGTCAGGTGATAGGTGTCGGTGAGAGCTCGAGTCGTTCCGGCAATGACCGCTGTGTCAAACCCGAACAGGAGGCCGCCCAGTGCCGCGACCACGGCGCTCTTCAATAAGTAGGCGTTCAGTTTCACGGGTTATCGGCTTCGCCGCGTTTCGGAAACTCCGGCGAGTCTGTCCGAATCAGCACAAAGCTTATCGCTACTGACCGAAGGATCGCAAGAAGAGCCACAGACCCTGTCGTTAGCATGTGAGTTGTCCGGTGTAATTAACACGTGAGTTGTCCGGTCCAGGCCGGGCGGAGTAGGAAGCTGGCGGAGTGGAACCCAGCCAGCCGATACCCGCCCGAGAGATGGAGCGGATGATGAAACTGCAGGACGTGATTCTGAAAGCCATGGCCAAGAAACTGACCTGGATCGAAGCCGCAGAGATCGCCGGGATGAGCGTGCGCAACATGCAGCGCAAGCGGCAGGCGTATCAGGAGTATGGCTACACCGGGCTGTTCGATCAGCGGCGCGGGAAAAGGAGCATCCATCGCGTGCCGATGGAGAC
>JAIQFK010000026.1 GCA_020073305.1 Terriglobia bacterium | reverse complement strand
TGTGACACATGCTGGCCATGCCGGCGATCTTGCGCCACTCAGTGATGCCGGCGTGAGCGTTGGCGTCGAACTGCATGAAGTCGATAGCACCGGTGTCCATCAGCCGCCGCGCGCCCCAGCGGGTGATTTCGCTCTCGCCGGACGCCAGCGGGATGCGCGTGTTGAGCTTGATCTGCTTGAAGGGCTCGAAATCGTCGTACCAGTGCAATGGTTCTTCGAGCCATGTGATGTCAAGGTTGTACATCTTGTTGGAGGCCCGGATGGTGTTTTCGACATCCCAGCCGTTATTAGCGTCGAGCATCAGCCGCACGGCCGGCCCCACGGCGTCACGGACCGCCTTGACGCGGTTGTAGTCGTCCTCGATGGAGTAGCCGCCGCTGATGCCGCCGACCTTCAGCTTGATTGCGTTGAAACCCTGATCGGTGTAGCCGCGGATCTCCTGAACTAGCTCGGGGATACCTTTGCCCTCGCGGTAGTAGCCACCGGTAACGTAGACCGGGACGGAATCGCGGTAGCCGCCGAGGAACTTGTAGAGCGGCAAGCCCGCGGATTTGGCCATGATGTCGTAGAGTGCGGCGTCGATGGGGGCGATGGCGCTGATGATGCCGCGCTGGGACCAGCCGCGCATCGAGGGTTCGCGGCCGTAAGTTGCGGCGAACATTTTTTCCCAGATGCGGCCGACCATGAAGGGATCTTCGCCGATGACCAGGTCTGCGAATCCCTGGCGGAACAGGTCGGCGCCGCCCGAGCCTTCGCCTTCACCGGTGATTCCGGCATCCGTGTGCAGCCGGACAATGAGCCGCGAAGCCTTGGGTGCATAGCCGCCGATGGGTGCGTTGGCCATCCAGAAACGCTCCTTGAGCGCCTTCTCGAGGTACAGCACTTCGACGCCGGTGACTCTCGCGGGCTTGGCCGCGGTGCGCGGGCGGTCCCCTTGCGGGGTATTGGCCAGCGCAGCGGCAGGACCGGCGAGCAAAGCGGTGGCGAGCGCCTGGCGGCGGTTCATAGATTTCACTGTAATACGTTTATCCGGCGCTGTCCTGCTGGAAGCTGAGCTCCGCTTTGAAGAACTGACCCAGAGTCGAACACCCTGGCGGATTCGTGCGGACGCGCTGGTTTCGTGGATTCATCGGATCCTCACGGTCGTCACGGCGTAAGCTCCCACCGGCACTTCCATCGTCGCGTCTGCGCCGAGGGGAATTGGCTTCAGATCGTCCTCCACCGCGTTGCACAACGTCGCACTCTCATTTCTGCCGTGCGGCAGACGGATACCAACAGTCGTAGCTTTCCCGCGCGTCTCGCGCAGGCGGATGATGGCGCCGTTGCCGTCCTCCGCCCGTTTCCAGGTCTCCATCACGATATTGGGCTGGTCTGTTTCAAGGAAGCTCGCGCCCTCCGGTGGGAGTGGCCGCTCCGGATTGCCAGGCTTGTCCTGCCCGACGATGTGATTCACCTCCGGCGGCCGCATGCTCTCCATGGCGAGCCGCGTCAGGGCCGCTGGCTCCAGCTTCGCCCCGCTCGTCAGCACGTAGCGGAGCGTAAATTCGCCGCCCTGCGCGGCGCGGTAGTTCGTGTGCCAGTAGTTGTTCATGGCGTAGGAAAACAAGGTGGCGCTCTTCGGCCGAAATTCGCCGGGCCACTCGCCGCGATTGATGTCGCCGAAGCTGGCCAGCGGGGCGTCGAGCGGTACGATGCCCACCGTCTCGTGATCGTCGCCGACGGCCATCCAGTCCTGTACGGTGAACCACTCCAGGCTCCCGCCTTTGAAAATATCTCGCGCCGGATCGGCCCAGCCCTGCTGCAGGGCGTACGCGAATCGCGGCTGCCGCGCGGCCACAGGGAACGCGAGGTAAACAGCTTCTTTGGCCGTGACGGCGTCCTTGCGCACGTGGTAGATGAACTCAATTTTCTTCGCATGGTCGAAGAGCAGGACCTCCAGGCCGATGTCCGGCGTGTTCTTCGCGCGCGAGTGCAGCTGAAACGAGGCTCCGAAGGGCGTCTTGCCGCCGCCGGTCCAATGCCCGTCTCGGGAAAGATCGATCACGAGATGCGCCTTCGGCAGCGAACTGACGGGGTGGATCATGCTCGTGTCTTCGCCGCCGCTGACATAAACGTACTGCCCGAACCGGTATGGGCTGCGTTCGTCCACCAGCGCGCGCTGCAGTTGCTTGTCGTAGATGCTGCGCACGGCGCCCGTTTCCGGATCCGAAACCACCCGATAGAACTCGTTCTCGACGGCCCGCCCGCCGTGCAACGGTTCTGCCGCCGCAGCATTGGATTCGCCGATCCTGTAGCATTTGTAGCCGACCGGCGGCAACGCCTCCGCCAGGAAGCGCGCGTGCACGAAGCCTTCTTTCTTCTCCACCACCTGATACGCGACCGGCTGGTGCGTGGTCAGATCTTCCAGGCTCGCTTTGTCCGGCAGATCGGTCTCCACCAGCGCATCGCGCTGCCAGTTCAGCGGGTTGAAGACCACCAGCGTCTCCGCCGGCACATGGATTTCGTTCGCGAGCTGGCTCATGCCGCGATTGACAGCGTCGCGAATTTCCAGACGCGCGGTTACAGCACGGCTGTCCTTCACCTCGAGTTGATCCACGGCCTCGCTGTGATTCGGCTGCGAAACCGAGTTCCATGAGGTCCATGTGTGCTCCGAGAAGAGCACGATGTTGCGCCAGATGTCCGTCATCAGGCTCTCCGGCGCGTGCACGTCCGGCCGGAAGGAGTTAACCGCCGAAGACAGCACCTCGGCTGAGAGAGCGCGGTTCTGGTTCTCGCGATCTTGGGCCGTATAAAGCGCATCGCTGCCCACGCCGTCTTCCCAGTAAGGACCGCCATCACCCTTGTATACGGGCAGGTCGGCGGCGTAGTTCTTATCGATATAGGCGAAGAAGTCGGCGAACGTCCTGTATTCGAGATGCGGGTACGCGAACTCCTCGTTCCACTGCGGTACAAAGGTCGCCGTGCTCGGAAACAGGTCCGTGTTCTCCACTTGGGTGCCGTAGAGGAGCGCGACGTCCGGTTTGTAGTCGGGCGTTGAAAAGGCCTCCAGGTAAATGGGCAAAGACTCGCGGACGGCATCGAGCACCGGCGGCAGCCCGAACAAGGTCTGCACCTGCTCGTAATGGCGCGAGTACCAGAATAGGATCCTCTGCCCGTCGGGACCTTCCCACCAGAACGGCGACTTCGAGTTCCAGCGCTCGTGCGCGAACACCGGGGCGCGATCATTGTTCGAAGCGGCCGCGAAATACTTCACGCCGGCGGAGGCAAGTATCGACGGGTACGCGCCCGTATACGAGGGGACATCGGTGATGTTGGCATACTCGAACGGCAGGCCATAGCGCCGCGCGAAGTTCCTGGAAAAGTACAAGGAGCGGTACAGCGTTTCGAGTGAAGCATAGCCCGTGAGCAGGCTGCAGTACTGCGCCGGCACGGTCATCTTCCCCTGGCGGATCAGGTCCAGGAGCTCGTCGCGCTTCGCAGGGGAACGGGTGTCCAGCAACTGCTCCAGATTCCATGAGCCGTCCATGGAGAAGCGGAAATCCGGGTGCTCGCGAATCAGTTCCCCGGCCTGTTCCAGCACGCGTGCCTGGGTCTCGGCCACTTTACCCTGGTAGTCGGTGAATCCGACATCCAGGTGCGTGTGCGGCACCACGAAAATCTTCCATTTTCGCGCCGGGATGATGCTGAACCGGAACGCGTGCGGTGCGCCGGCATCCACGGTGAGCGTGGCTTCTGTCTCGCCGCTCCATTCCGGGACATCGAAGTAAAGGCGCTGCTCCCCGAATTCGGCAGCAGGCGACAGATCCGCCTGATACTGATGTCCGGCGATGTTGAGCACAACCGTTCCCGCCGACGGCTGATGATCTAGCCGAACAATCGCCTCCACCACCTCCGCTGCGCCGCCCGCGCGCTTGTAAAAGATGGTGGGCGTTAGCGAAGCAGAAACGGCTTCCGCCGATTCTCCCCGCGCAAGCTGCAGCGCATCCCAGGCGATTCCGGAAAGGTCGCCGCGGCCTGGCGGGGAGGGAGGGTCGTCGATTGGTTCGAGCATCAACGAGTTTTTGCCGGAGCGAAGAAAGCGTGCGGGGATGGCAATCTTCAGCTCCGAGATGGAATAGTGGGGATCGAAGGCAAACACGCCGTCGCCGAACGTGCGGTTCAACTTCGGGTGCAGATAGAAGGTCCCTGCGTGCCCGTTTACACTGACGTGGAGCGTCGGGATTCGCGGCATCCATGTGAGAACCGACAGCGCGAGCGTATAGCTGACCGCAGGGCTGCGCGGAAGGGTGAATTCAATCTCCGCGGATTGTCCTGGCGACAGAAACCGCGGCCATTCGCGGCGCCAGTCACCCTGTCCGGCGCGATAGATGTTCCGCGTGTGCGCCTCGGCTTTGAATTCCTCGGAGGACTTGTCAAAGGCGCCGATGGTCCAGACGGTCTGCGCAGCGGCGGGCAGAACAAGGAGAATCGCAGCAAGTCTACCGAGCGCCCCGAGTCCCTGTTTCTCCAAACCAATGCACACGGTGAACCTCCCGCTGAAATCAGATGTCCCATTCCGGCTGCCATGTCACGCGGCGCTTCTCGAGCCAGGCTTGGTTGCCCATGTGGCAAACCATCGCGCCGTAGTGGCCTTGCTCCACGGTGGCGTTGGGACCTTTGCGCGAGCGGATCGCATCCAGCCAGTTCTTCATGTGCTGGTCCGGCGTCCCTTTGGCGATTGTGGCTTCCGCCGGATTGCGCGTTCCCTTCGGCAGAAAGCGGTAACCGCGCCGGAAGATCTGCAACCTGCCGCCGGATCCGATGAAGACGATGTCCTCACTCTCGGCCGGCACGGTGTCCGTGATGCTGGCCTCGAACGTGACCACCAGCTTGCCGGGGTACTCGCAGATCAGGTTGACGTTATCAGGCGTATCGCGCCCGTCGTCGTACTGGTAGATTCCTCCGCCCGCTACAACGGAATTGCACCGGGTAATACCCAGGTACCACTGCACCACGTCGATCATGTGCACGAACAGACCGCCGGACTGCCCGCAGCAGAGGTCCATATAAGAAAAGTGATTGAAATAGCGCTTCGGATCCCACGGGATCTTCGGTAGTGAACCCAGGCAAGCCTCCCAATCGAGACCTGCGGGTTTGTTCTCCATGCCGGCGGGCGGCTTCATGAGGTAGCCAGCGTTGCAGTTCCAGATCGTCCGGACCATGTGAACCTCGCCGATCAGCCCGCTGTCGAAGAACCGCTCTTTGGCCTCCGCGAAGTGCGGTGTGCTGCGCTGCTGCACGCCCGTCTGCAATACACGGCCATACTCGCGCACCGCACGCACCAGCGGCGGGCCCTGCTCGGGACGCGACGTCATGGGCTTCTCGACATACACGTCCTTGCCGGCCTTGCAAACGTCAATCGAAATTCGGGAGTGCGTGTTATCCCACGTGGCGACGATCACGCCGTCGATATCTTTCCGGTCGAGCAGCGCGCGGTAGTCCGCATACTTGTCCACCCCGGAGCCGGCAAGCTGTTGCGCTTCGTCCCGGCGAACGTCCCAGGCATCACACACCGCCACCCACTCGATGCCGCCGCATTTGTTGGCCTCTCTCATCAGATAAGACCCCCGGCCGCCTGTTCCCATGATGCCCAGGCGGATGCGGTCATTAGCACCCATCACGCGGGAAGCGGACGCGGCGGTCATCCCCGCAATCCCTGATGTCTTTAAGAAATCTCGTCGATGCATAAATGCCCTTACCTTCCTGCCACCCACCTCACGGCGTTGTGAATCAACTGCCGGAACTGCGGGTGGTTGTGCGCTTCGGGTCCATGCCCGAGCATGCAATAAACAACGCGCGACTTCTGGTACGGGCTCACCCACATCAGCGGCCCGTCCGCGGTTGGGTGATCGGTCTTCAAAAGGACACGCGCTTCCGGTGAAACCCAGACGTGTTTGTAAGTCTCGTCGATGATATGTATGGTCCCGATACCGTCGGTGATCGGATGCTTACCCGCCGGCTCGACAATCAGATCCTGGTCATGCAGATACGTCGAGGCCAGATGCCCGGGCTCTTCCTTCAGGAAGTACTTCCCAGCGCGCACCTCCTCCCACCACCACTGCCAGTCACTCAGGCTGGCAAGGGCATGGTGAAGAATCAAGACACCCTTCCCGCTTTCCAGAAACTCGCGGAGGTTGCGGCGCTCTGTCTCAGGGACATCCTGGTACATGTCATAGAGCACCAGCACGTCGTACATTTTCCGGAGATCGTGGCTGAAGGCGCCGGGTTGCGGATCGACAGTCACCGCCAGGTCTTCCCGCCCGTTGAAAAGCGAGTAAAAGCTGGGTGCGTGGTCATGACCACCGGTCACGACGAGAACGCGGATAGGCGGTTCCTTTTGCGTCTCGACCAGCGGCTTTACACCGCCGGTGGCCGCCCATTCCGTGGCGCGCGTGAAGGAAGCTGCAAACCCCGGTTCCATCATCGCCGCCGTGTCGTGGCCCAGCACGGTCTGGAATACCCGGCCTTTGCCGTAGGCGACCGTCCACAAGATCGGCTCTTCTCTGCCGGTGCCGCCTGTTTCTATTGCTGAAAACGCGGTCGCGATCACGTGAGCTTCCGGCCGCATATTCATACGGTGGTAAAGTTCGTCGCTCGTGAGAAAAGTTTCCGGCAGGCCGCGTCCGATCGGGTTCTCACGGTCCGTGTATTTCACAGTGAAGACGTGGCGTCTGCCGTGGCCGGTTTGCGCGGACCAAGTCCCTCCGGCCATGGACACGAACGCAGGCCAGGGTTTTTCGTGAATTCCCGTCTTCACATGGCGGTCGCCGAGTAGTTCCATCTCCCCGAAGCCATAACTTGCGCCATGCACCAGCACCAGGCCCTTGCCCGCCTTCACGAACTCCTCGACGGCGCTCTCCGCCGCCTCACGCCAGCGAGGCCCGTTGTAGTCCAGGATCAGCACGTCGTACGCTGCCACGGTCTCGGCGGTCATGCCGGAAGGCTCTTCGGTGGCGCGCACGTCGAACTTGCCGGTGTCGACGAGTTGCTGGCGGAGCAGCGGTGTGGTCTCGCGCCAGTCGTGATTGTTGCGCCCGGAAATGATCAGCGCCCGGATCTTGCCCGGCTGGAAGAATGCTGTGGTGTTCTGCGACCAGGCCGCCGCCGCAAAGAGCAGCAGAAGGAGGACCCGCCTAGCCATGGATCACCTTGCGCAGGTGCGCCAGGCTACGCTCGGCCTGCAGGGGAGTGCCGCACTCCACACTCAGCACACCGTCATACCCGCCGCCTTTCAGGATGGCGACGACTTTTACCCAGGCGATGACGCCATCGCCGCAAGCGCATCCCACCGGTGTCCCGGTCACCTTCCCTTTCTCCGATTCCGCCTGCCCAAGCGAGATGTCCTTCGCATGGACGTGCGCCACCAGCGGCAACACCGCCTTAAGCCCTTCGTAGGGATCTTCGCCGCCGAGGAAGGCGTTTCCCGTGTCGTAGTTCACTTTCAGACACGGCGACTTGACCAGCGTCGCGATGCGCAACAGCCCTTCCGTTTTCTTGGTGATGCTCTGGTGTGGCTCGATACCTACGCAGACACCGTAACGCTCCGCCACTTGCAGGACCTTCTTGAGCGTGTAGCGCATCACCTGAAAGCATTCTTCGTCTTCGAGCCACCGGGGACGGATTCCTTCATCGGTATTCACCACCGGCGCCCCAACCACAGCCGCCAGTCGAATCGCCTTTTCCAGATAGGGCACGCTGATCTCCGGGCGCATCAACGGAGTGTGCGCGCTCAATCCGGAGGCCTTCACGCCGTACTTCTCCAGGACATCCCTCATCTCCAGCGGGTCGTTGTCCATGGAGAACGAGTGAAAGTAGCCGGCTTCGCTGAGCAGTTCCCGGCCGTTATGCACCATCGGCTCGACGTAACGAAACCCCAGCGCCGCCGCCCGGGCGACACCCGCCTCAAAGGGTTTGTCTTCACAGCGGATGAACTCGAGGTTGACGCCGACTTCGATGCTCATGACGGGATTAATGACTTTGAGCACATCGCCTGCCGCTCCGTTACCCTTTTGTTTTCTGCGGTTAGGAGGCTGATTTGCGCCGTGAATCGTAGAGTCGGGTCTTTAAACCCAACCAACCTGAAAACGACTGCGCAATTTCCAAGGAGGCTTCAGGTGGCCAGAGCCTTCCACGTCAGCGCGTTGCTGGTTCGCGCTCGATCACCATCAAGGTGAAGGTTCCGGGTAACACCGGCGCTCTTCCCCTGCCGGCCTCGGGCGCCGGTCCAAACTTCGCCGAGACGATGAACAAGCGATGGTTTGTGGGGTCGAGCCCCATATTGCGCGCCCTCTGTGGGGTCTGTACGTTTTCGATGACGTGATATTGGTCCGGGGCGTCCTGGTGAATCACGGTGAGCGTGCCGTCCGCATTCGAAGCAAATGCGTCCCCTGAGGCTGCATCAAAACCAGCACCGTCGACGCCCTTGCCGATCGGGACACTTGCGACTACCTTGCCGGCCTGATAGTCGGAGACAGCCATCAGGCCGCTGCGGCATCCGCTGAACAGCCGATGATGCGCGGTGTCGATGGCCATGGCGACCGGTTGCTTGCACGGATCAGTGGACCAGCGCCGCGTCACGGTCGCGGTTTTCGCGTCGATCTCAACCACCTCGCTGGTGTCGGTGAGATTCGCGTACACCTTGCCATCGCCGGCTGAAGCGCCGTATTCCGGCTTGCCGCCGAGCGGAATGTTCGTGATCAACGTCCCGGCCCGCGGGTCGATCACGGTCGAGGAATGCGCGTCGCCATTCAGTGTGAAAACGCGATTCGACGCGTTGTCGTAGAGGATCGCGTCGGCATCTTCAGCGGCTGGGATCCGGCCCAGCACCTTGAAGGTCTTCAGATCGAACATGACCACGGACTGGTCGTTACCCGAGGTGGCGAATCCATGCCCCGTACCATCCGCCAGCGCGGTTCCGTGCGCGCCCTGGATGCCGGTGATTTCGCCGAGCAGCGTCCCGGTGTCTTCATCGACGACCATCACGCGATTCTGACGGGCGATAAATAGACGGTGATGGGGTGGATCGGGCACGATGTAATCCCAGCTCCCGTCCCCACCCAGCGTGTACGTGTGGGTGACGTGATAAGACGAGGATGGCTCCGCCAGAAGTGTCGTCATGGTAGCCAGTGTGAGGACAAGCAAAATGTTGCGCATAACGGTTCCTTTCTGCCCGAAGTATATCGGAGCCAAGCGCGTTATTGTTCCCAATCCGCCCCTTCTCGAAACACGCTACCCTAAGAAACGTGCGGGCAATCTCCGGCTCTTCCTCCAGGGTCGACCGTCGCACCCTTCTCAAGGGCTTTTGCGCAAGCCTGGCCCTTGCGCCGGCTAAGCCCTTACAGAACACCGCATCGGAATCCGGCCGGCCTTTTCGCATTTGGGATGAGCACTGCCATCTCGGTTCCGTTCCCGGCGATACTCCCGAGGAGCGTATGACGGCTCTGGTCCGGTTCGCCGATCGCCTGGGGATCGAGCGGCTTCTTCTCTCCCAAGGCTACTCTGCCGAGCTGCACCCCACTCCCGATCAGTTTCGTGAGGAGAACGATCGCGTGTTGCGGGCGGTGCGCCGCTTTCCGGACCGTTCCTACGGCTCCGTGTATTTGAGCCCTGCCTTTCCCGAATTCAGTGTGCAGGAGTTCGATCGCTGCGTGCGCGATGGCCCCATGGTGAGCATCGGCGAGGTGGAAGCGGACAAGCCCTGCAGCGTTCCGGAGATGGATCCGATCGTGGAGCGGGCCGCATCCATGAAGGTACCGATCCTGCAACACACCTGGCTCAAGATCGGCGGCAATGAGTCCGGCGAGTCTACACCTTATGACGTGGTTGCACTCGCCAAGCGGCACCCGGAGGTTCAGTTCGTGTGTGTCCACACGGGAGGAGACTGGGAGCGGGGCATCCGCATCATTCGCGATACGAAGAATGTGTCGGCCGACATTGCGGGATCGAATCCAACGTCGGGGTTCGTGGAAATGGCAGTGCGGGAACTCGGTGCCGAACGGGTGATTTATGGCAGCGACGTCGGAGGCCGGAGCTTCGCCTCGCAACTCGGAAAGGTCCTCGGCGCCGAAATCCCGGATTCCGCGAAAGAACTCATACTGGGCGGAAACCTGCGCCGGTTGCTGGCGCCGGTGCTTCGAGCGAAGGGATATCGGGTGTGAATCCGACGGGCCGCTCCGGGAAGGGGCCCGGCTTGCATACTTTCAGGTAAAGGGTAACCCGCGATCGGCCGGAACCATCTTTTATATATGCGTTTATTCGCTTTTGGCGGTCTCCATATTTTCTTGCTTGTCTCTCTCACGCTGCCCGGCCAAACGGTTCGCTTTGAAACGAATGTTGGCAACATCGATGTGGCGCTGCTGCCCAACGACGCGCCAAAGACCGTGGCGAATTTTCTGGCGTACCTCCACGCCAACGCTTACGCCAACTCGTTCATTCACCGCTCTGTGCCTCAATTCATTTTCCAGGGCGGCGGTTATCAATGGTCGGACACCAATGGCCCCGTTCCGATCACACAAAATGCGCCGGTTGTGAATGAATTCAAGGTCTCGAATACCCGCGGCACCCTCGCCATGGCCAAGTTGGGCAGCGACCCGAACAGCGCGACCAGTCAATGGTACTTCAACGAAGTCGACAATTCATCCAATCTCGACAACACCAACGGGGGCTTTACGGTGTTCGGCCGGGTAGCCAACGACGCCAGCCTCGCGGTCATGGACCAGATTGCGAGCGAGCCCACCTACGATGCGTCGGGCACGTTTGGACCCGACTTTAGCAATTTGCCGCTCGTCAACTACAACGGCACCTTTTCGTCTCAGAGCCTCGTGCTCATCACGGCTATCCTGGTGGTGCCCGGAATCGCGTCGAACGCCATTGTCGCGCCCGGCGATTATGGAGGGGCTTCGACCGCCGCGGCGGGGTCGTACCTCGAGATTTACGGGACGAACCTGGCTGGAACGAAAAGGCCGTGGGGCGCGAGCGATTTTTCCAACGGCAACGCACCAACCACACTCGATAAAGTCAGCGTCACCGTCAACGGAACGCCGGCTTATGTGAGCTTCGTCAGTCCGGCGCAGGTGAATGTCGAGGTCCCTGCCGGCGTCCCCGCCGGTGGAACCGTGCCGGTGATTCTAACTTACAACGGCAGGCCCAGTGCCCCTATCGACTTCGCCATCAAAGCGGAAGGAGGAGCGATGCTTGCGCCCACCAGCTTCAAGGTCAACGGAAAACAATTTGTCGGCGCGTATCATGTGAACGGCGCCCCGGTCACAAACGGCCAAATACCCGGTTTTCCGGCTGCCCCGGCTTTTCCCGGTGAGACGGTTCAGCTCTACGGCCTCGGCTTCGGCCCGGTCAAGTCCGGCGCGGCGATTGCGGGCAAAATTGCCACCGGCCAGACGACTCTTTCCACTCCGGTGCAGTTCCTTTTCGGAGATAGCCAGCAGCCGGGCACCGTCCTATACCAGGGCCTCGCCCCCGGCTTCGTGGGTCTCTATCAATTCAACGTGACGGTTCCTCCGAATGCTGCAAGCGGCGACCTGGCGTTGCAGGTGTCCCAGGGCGGAAATAATCTGCCGCAGACGCTGTACATTTCTGTGAAGTAGGCAGCCGATTTGGAATCGCGGCCGCCCACGTGATCCGGACCCTGCTCTAGCGCGGGCGGCTGGTGGACGTTTCCTCGCGAATGATCCCGTGCATGGCTGCCAAACGCGCGGGCTTAGGCACGTCGGGAGCACTCAGGGAGGCGTAGAGCGCCAAGGCCTGATCGCGGTTGCCCTCGACCAGCAGACGCTCCGCGCATACGAGCGAAGCATCGGCGACGGCCATCCTCGTCATGCCCTTCGTCTTCACAAGGGCGGCCTGCAGCTCCTTCATCGAGGACAAACCGCCAATGTGGCCCAGCGCAGCGGCTGCCGCACGGGCGACACCGGCATCGGCGTCATAGATCATCTTCGCCAGCACAGGTCCGGCCTTCGCATCCCGGCGCTTCCCGATCGAGTTGATTACGCCGATCAGTAAATTCCCTTTGAGCTTCGACAAGCCGGCACGCAGAGCGTCATCCGCCGACGGATCGACAATAGGCTCGAGGCCGTAGCGTGCGTACGTGTTCAAACGCTCATGGCTGAGCAGAGCGGATAACGCAGGCACGGCCTCTCTCGGCCCCAACTCGCCGGCGCGCTGGCACGCTTTCGCCTTCTGGAACTCCGGCGAGCTTGCATCCGTGAGAATCCTGATCAGCGCAGCGGCATCCATCGTTGCGATGTCACCCTCCTGAAATTCGGGCGGGGGCTCCGGCGGCTTCGGCTTTGGAGGCGCCGCGGCCTGCGGTGCGGGAGCTGTCTGTGTCGTTTGTGGCATCGTGTGTCTCCTCCGCTCAGACTCGCCACGGCTCGCGCAAGGCGCGCGACCGCATCCTGTTCGCGGTGTCGTCGTTAGTAAATTCCCGCTTCGCCGTGTCCCAGGTCAGCTTCTTGCTGCGTTGGTATGCGATGAATGCCGCGTGGCAGACGACGTGCGAGTTTGCCGCCGCGGCTGCGCTGGCGCGTGGCTGCTGACGCGTCTTGATCGAACGCAGCAGGTCTTCAATGTGATTCGACAATGCAAGACTTGCCGGCGTCGTGGGACGCAGGAACGGTTTCACGTTGTCGGAGCATTCGATCTTGGTCGCGTCTCCGGTTTCCACCCAGCCCTGGTCGCCCTCGATGCGGAAGCTGCAGGAACCCGTCTTCAAGCTGCCATCCCAGCCATCATCGCGCATGACAAGGTTCACGCCGCTCGCATACTTGCAGAGCACCTTGTACGGGCCGACATTGGTCCCGACAGGCTCGTACTCTACCGGCTGCGTATCATCGAGATCCGCGGCCCATTGGCACAGGTCCACCGTGTGCGAGCCCCACTCGAGAATCCCCCCTCCGTGGAAATCGTAGAAGTTGCGCCAGCCGCCGCTTACGTACGACGAGTGATAGGGACGCCAGGGAGCGGGCCCCAGCCAGCGATCCCAGTCGAGCACTTGTCTGGGAGGCAACTCCTCGGCGGCCAGCCAGTCACGGCTGGGAACCGGGGGCCAATTCACCGAGGGGCCGACGTCTGCGTACAGGGTTTCGAGCTTGCCCAGCACTCCGGATTTCAGTAGCTCCCTGCAAAGCTCGAAGTTGCCGCCGTTGCGGCGCTGGCAGCCGGCCTGGTAAATACGGTTATAACGGCGGAACGCGTCGGCAAGCGCCCAGCTCTCCTCCATCGACATGGAGCACGGTTTCTCGCAATAGACATCCTTGCCATGCTGCGCTGCGATGATGGCGAGCGGCGTGTGCCAGCGGTCGCCCGTCGCAATCAGCACGGCGTCGATGTCCTGGCGGGCGAGCAGGGCGTACTGATCGTCGTACATCCGGCAGTCGCGGTCGCCATACTTCTGGTCAACCATCGACTTGACCTCTTCGCGCCGCTCATTGCGAACGTCACAAATCGCGACGAATCTAGCCTGCGCGAAGTTGAGCAGTTTGCTGAGGTCGTATGCCCCGCGAGAGCCGATGCCGATGCCGCCGAAAACAATTTTGTCGCTGGGCGCAACGGCCCCCGCTTGCTGGCCGAGCACCAGGCTCGGGACAATCATGGGTGCGACAGCGGTCTTGAGAATCTGGCGTCGGGTAGTCATGTGAGTCTCACCAAGGATTCTATACCCGATTTCCAGGCGCTCGCGAGGGGCTCGGCCGGCCGGGCTCCGCTCCCCTCAGGACTACCTTTCTTCCAGCAGCGCGTTCACGCGCGCCATCACCTCGAACGCGTCGGCCACGTATAACACATCCGCTTTTCCGCGCGCCCATCCGCAGTTGGGATCGAGATTCACCGCGCGTCGCTCCTGGATGAAGCGCCAACCGACAACGTGGGGTTCTTCGCCGTGGCAGCAGGTTGCCAGGCCCTTCGGATGGCGCGGGGTTGAGCCGGTTTGGCCGACCTGGTTCAAGTGAGACAAGAAGGGAAGCACCGCATGGCCTTCCCCACTCAGGTCGACCAGGGACTTGCTGCTGCCGAGTGAAGCCTGGCTGACCTCCAGGAACCGGCTGATGAGCTCTGCCGCCTGGCCGACGTGCATGGCGCCGTCTTTCTGTTTCTTGGTCCAGCCGGCGCCGGCGACGAACAACAGCGCGGCATCGGGACGAATGGTCTGCAGCTCACTCCTGGGCGCTTGTTTGCCGGTCACCGTGGTGCGCACTAGGGCGGGTGTGATCTCGACCTCGATGTTTTCCAATGTCACTGGCGCCGTGTCGCCTTGCCATGCCGCGCGGCAACCGGACTCCAGAAGGAGGATCCAGGGGCGCTGGGCTCGCCCGAGCAAAGCTTCCATACGCTGCCGGTAGAACCAGCGCGCCACTTGCAGACTGCTTCCATTCGACGTGATTCCCGTAATGTGGGTATCCGCTCTGCCACCCAGACGTTGCGCGACGCCGGGAAGGGAACGCGCCCACCGCGAAGTGTGCGGCGCGATCACAATGGTGGCTCCAGCCGCGCGGCAGATCGCCTCCGCCGCGGCGCAATCGGTCGCATAGCGGGACACACTAAATGGCTCCCCTGTCACGGCCAGAAATCGCGAGGCGCCACAGCTCCCGATGGACTCAGCGGCGTGCAGCGTTTCCCGACCTACGAGGCCCACCACCCGTTCACCGGCGAGCGACTTCGCGGCTCCCAGCGCCTCCAGGGTAATGCGGCTCAGTTCGCCTGCGGCTTCCGTGTGTCCGAGAAAAAGAATCGTCTCCGCCATGTTATTCCGCCGTCACCCACGTCACGATTTCACGGGCGATTTCCTCGACCGGCTTGTCTTTCACGATACGCGTGGCCCGTTGTTGCTTCGGCAAGGTGACGCTCTCGAATCGTGCGCCACCGCTGATCTGCGCCGTCCTGGCCTTTTGCAGCGCAGGCATGATGGCGCGCATGTTCTGCATTCCAATTTGAGGATGATTAGGCGGCTCTGGGAGATTGCCGGTGGCCCAACCCAGCAAAACTGGGGGACCGGAGCAGACCGACACCTGGTGCTGGCCGCCCTCGATGCGTTCCAGAATGCGCAGCGCACCGTCGTCCGCGACACTCAGCTCGTCCACACCTTGAAACTGGTCGATGATGCCCAGCCGCTCGCCCACCATCTGCATGGTTGCCCCCGCCGCCCGCGAAGCCGATTCCCATCCACCGAATAGCAGCAGGCGTGACTGGTCAAGCCCGGCAATCCCTTCAATCCCAGCCGCGAGGGCAGCGGCTACGTCGGCTGCGTCGGTGAAGCCGCTGGCGGGCCCCTCGATGGCGACCAGTTCCAGCGGCACGCGCTGGCCGATCGTCATCATCACCTGCTGCAGTTTCGTCTTGGGCGCAACGCTCACTAACCAGACTTTGCTTCCGGCCGACCGGCGAGCCAGGTGTGCCGCCTCGTATAGAGCGTGAGCGGACCACGGATCCAGTACATGCGGCAGCAACAATTCGTTCTTCAGCGCCGGGCCGTTTGCCGTAGCGATGGGCTCAAGAGTCTGGAGCGGGTCCGGCACAACGCCGCCGCAGACGACGATCTGGTAAGGAATGTTCATGATGAACCTAGTTCTCGGCTGAGTGCAGACCACCCGCGCCCGCGCGGAACTCGATGTTGGTGCGACCGTCAACCGCGCGCGAGCAGTTCCACAGGCAGGCCCCGCAATGGACGCATTTTTCACGATCGAAGACCGGTGCGCCGCCCTCTTTCCGGGTGATCGCCTCGCCAGAGCACATCTCGACGCACACCTGGGTCAGGCAGGTCTCGCACAACTCTCGCCGCAGAAACTCGACGTGATCGGCAAAGCCCGGCGTAGCTTGCACCTTGCCGCCCACGAGCAATGCGTCCTGGTGAGTCACCAGCAATTGGCCATCATAGGGAATCGGCGGCCAGCCGCTGCGCTCCATCAGCACGTCGTGCAGAGGCGCGCCCGTGGCCCGGCATTGCTCGCGGATGGTCTCGATCTCTTTCAGGGGAACTCGGTCGGAGAAATAAGCCTCAATACTGCTCAGCGTTTCAGCCGCCGGCCTGGGTTCCTGATGAATCGTGAACCATCCCTTGGTGATGCCGGCCAGACCCATGCCGATCATCCCCTTCAGAAATCCGGATTGAAAACCGTCACGCGCATTCTCGGCGATCCGCCCCTCTCGCTCCACCCAGCTTTCCCGGCGCCGGGCGACATACGTCCGCTCGAGGTTCTCGCTGGTGAATGGCGCCCGCTCGCCGAGTAGTTCAATCACGCCCTGCGCCAACTGGATGCCCGTGGTCCAGGCTTCATCCACGCCCGATCCGGTCAGCATGTTCGTGCTGCCGGAGCCCTCGCCAATGCGAGCGTATCCATCTCCCACCAGCCAGGGCTCGCCGCGCCGGCCGGATTCGAGCAGCGATTTCGCTCCCCAGCTCCGCAGACGTCCCCCCTTGAGATATCGCCAAAGATACGGATGCTGGATGAAGTGCTGCAGGTAACGGTAAGACGTGCGGACCGGATTGGCGAACCAGGACGGCACGAAAATTCCGGCAGAGACCATGCGCTCCGGATGCACGTACAAGAAACCGAAGATCTCCGGCTCCGGATAGCCGATCGTGTGAAACACCGTTCCGGGTTCGAGTGCGACGCCTTCGGGCAAATCGATCACCATCTTCGCACCCACGGCCCACTCATTCCGCTCAAAGCCGCCAGGCACGCCGAAGGTCTCGTCGATCCGCCTTCCCACCGGCCCGAAGGGCCCATCCCCGATCACGGTGAGCGCGGCGCGAATGTCCATTCCGGGTTGGCCGTTCTGTTCCGCCAGCCGGACTCCCACCACACGGCGATCCTCAATCAGCGGCTCGGCCACCGGCACGCCCGGCCAGAGCTGCACCGCGCCGGACATCATCAACTGCTCGCCGACGAATTGGTTGAATTGTCCGATGGAGAGCACCAGGCCGCCGGTTTTATGCAGGAACTCGGGACTCCCGGGCAGCTCGATAGCCTGCAGTTCCCGATTCGCGAGCCGTCGCGTGAATCGATCGGCTAAACGCAACGACGCCGGGCGGCGGCTGGCGCCAATCGGATCGAGCAGGTAGACGATCTTCTCTTCTCCGACCGGCGCCGCCATCGGAATTTGCGCCGGATCGAGATTGGGGAACGACTGCCGGATCCCCCGCGCGCGCGTCGCCACGCCGGATACACCGAAACCGAGACCGTCGGCCCGCTCGTAGCAGACCACTTGTGGGGGCGAGGGGAGTTCGGCGAGAGCCGGAGCCAGCGTCGTCAGGAAACCGCCCATCGCCGGACCGAATCCGACGCAGACGATATCCACGTCCATGCTGGGACGTTCGCTCATCGGTCTACGCCGGGTAGTCCAGGGCCGCGGGAATCATGACTTTCGTGAGTGCTTCGGCCGCCCGGTCTTTGGCGAGCTGCGATCCGGTCAGGCAACCGTCGAGCTTCGTACGTAGCCGAATGAACGGCTCGAGTCCTTCGCACTTGGCGCACGGACCCGCCTTCGCCGGGTGAGAACCGTCAGATTCGATGACGTCCGTCGCCATGCTTGCCAGACCGGGGATAATGCTTTCGAGCGCCATCAACTCGTCCATGTGGTAGCAGCCTTTGTAACCTTCTTCGTCCCACGCCGGGTGGCGGTTGTATCCGTAAACCAGCTCGGCACAGATCCGGCCCGCTTCTCCCGCGGAACGCGCCGTCTGCACGTGGCACAGATCGCTCAGGAACTGCACGGTTCCGGCCAGGCCTTCGGCCACTACCGGATTCTGTGGGCCCGCCTGCTCCAGTTCCATGACGTCGAGGATGAACGACCGGGCCGAGAGCAGCCAGCAGAGCGCGTCCGCCAGCGCGAAAGTAACGCCCTGCCGGTTTGTCTGGTACAGAGCCGCCCCGTCCGCGTCCTTGGCTACTTGCAGGTGCTGCACGGTCCACAGCCACATCTGCATCGCCGTAGCCAGCGAGCAGGCGCCGGTTCCCGGCCTGGTGGCCGCGATCTCGCGCATTTCGGCGACCCATCCGCGAAACTGCGCCAGGAATACCTCATTGATCATGGTCACCGAAAGCTGGCGCCGTTGCACGGCTTCCGGGCCTTCGTAGGTGGCTTCCAACTGCGCGTCCATCCACTTATAGCCAAGGAAGCCCGGGCAGTCCTCGGTGATGCCGTAACCGCCCATCAGGCTGACGGCTTCGCGCATCATGTTCGCGCCGTGCCCGGTGTTCCACAGCTTGCAGGCCGGGCAGTAGACGCTGGCGAGCGAATCGAGCAGCAGATACTTCACGAGCGGGTCGTTCTCGAGCTTTTCGAAGCGCTGGCTCTCACGCCGCCCCACAGGTTTCCGGCGCAGCTCCAGGTACTCCAGCGCGTCTTTCTGGACCTTGCGCAGGGCCTTGAACGCTGCGCTGCCGCCATGGATGCCTTGACCGGCCAGAATCCGGTCTTTCTCTTTCTCGACCGGTTCAAGCTCGTCAAACAACCGCGCGGCTGTGAATCCGAGTGACGCACTCGCCTCTCCGGTAGCCCAAACGTCAAGCAACCGGTGCAACGCATCCGGTTTCTGCTGCAGGCCGAGTTCGTATCGCGGCGATCCGGCGGACACCGCGCTGCTACCCCGGAACCGGTCACGTTGATAGCGGATGACCGGCTCCACCGCGGAAAGCAATTTCGCCGAGGTCATCAGCCCGACGGTGACGCGCGTGCGGCGGAACACCGCTTCGATGATCTCGCCGTGGCTGTAGCGCGGGATGATGATTCCGTCCTTCACCGTGTAACCGCCGATAATGCGGTCCGCGGGGACGCGCATGCGGAAAACCGGGTCGCAGGTGGAAGATAACTGATGTACCAGTTTCCGGGTGGGCGTGCCGCGATCGAACGTGCCTGGATCGGTCTCTTCGAGCACCACCATGCATGTGCCCTTAATGCGCGGATCATCGGAATCCACCGCGGCCGTCACGAAGTTGGCGAATCCCATGTTGGTGATGAAGCGCCCGCGTTTGTCGACTTCGAGAAAGGGCTCCTTGCCCGCTTCCCATTCGACAACGCGTACGCGTCCGCCGAGCAGGCTGGTCTCGACGCCGACATAAGGCAGCGGCTCCGTAAGGCAGAATGCCCCGCGCCACGGCTTGCGATCCTCCCCTGGCTCGGGCGGAGCGCACAGGCGCGTATAGCGCTGGCGTTGTTCCGCCGTGCCGCGCTCGTGAATCGGCGCCAGTGCCAGGCAACCCGCCAGGCTTCCGGTCGCGGCGCCGGCGTCCACCCAGGCTAGCTCAAAGGCGATTAACGCCAGAGCGAGGTTTTTTGGACCTTCAATATAACCACCGTCTGCCGGTTCGAGCGGCGCCCCCGTAATGCCTGCGGCGTCGAACTCCTTCAATAACAGGGCTTTCTGTTCGGTCCATTCGTGCGTGGAACGCGCGCCGTTGGCCACAAGTCGCGCTACCGGCCCCCGAGCCACCGCACGAGCCGATTGCACGAGCATCTGCAAGTCCAGCCGATCCGCAAATCTCCACATGATCTGGCGGACATCGTCGCCAGGCAGCGTACGGAGCGTTTCCGCATGCGGCCTTACTGCCGTAGCGTCCATACACCCACCTCCTTGGATATTCGCCAGAAAGTGCAATCCACCTGCCAGTTTGTGTCCCTGTAAGGAATGGGCCAGAAGTGCCCAGGAATCGGGCAGTTAGATCCGAGCCGCGCCCCGAACGCGTGATGCCTGCCCAGAGGGCTATTTGGCCCTCGTGCAACGCATATGGGTGATATGCATCAGGAGCCGATCCGGTGGTGCGGCTATGGCGTCACTTTCAACGTCCCCCTGAGGGGCAGATCTTCCGACGACCTTCCCGCCATGACCTCGAAGTCGCCCGGAACCACGCGCCAATGCATGTCAAGATCGAGCAGTTGCAGATCTTCAGGACCCAGCGTGAGCGTTACGGTTTTGGTTTCGCCCGGTCTCAGGTTTACTTGCTCGAAACCGCGCAACTGCTTCACGGGCGTCGAAACCGGGGCCGCTGTCTCGTGGATGTAAAGCTGCACGGTTTCCGTCCCCGCGCGGCCGCCGGTGTTCTTCACTTGCACGCTCACCCGCGCCGTGCCCCCAGGGCGGATCTCCGCGGGCTCGACCCGCAGGCTGCTGTACTCGAAATTCGTGTAGCTCAGGCCATAGCCAAACGGATAAAGCGGTGTCGCGGGCATATCCACATAACCGCGCTTCAGTTCCTGCATCCAGTAAGCTTTCGCCGGTTTGTAGTTGTAGTATGCCGGCAACTGGCCCACATGGCGGGGAATGGTAATCGCCAAACGGCCGCTTGGATTGTAGTCGCCGAACAGCACGTCGGCCACAGCATGCCCGCCGCGCTCTCCGGGCCGCCACGCCTCCACGATGGCCGGCACGTGCTCGGCGATCCAGCGGGTGGACAGCGGTCTGCCGTTCACCAGCACGACCACGATCGGAGTTCCCGTCTCGTAGACGGCCCTGACCAGGTCCTCCTGAACGCCGGTGAGATCCAGACTGGCCACGTCGTGGCCTTCTCCGTCGGTGGGAGGGTCTTTCTCTTCGTCCACGTCATTCTGGCCCTGGTTCTCTCCCACCACCACAACGGCAACATCCGCACTCTTTGCCGCACGAATCGCTTCGGGGAATCCACTTTTGTCGTCGCCTAATACTCCGCAGCCCTTCGCCCAAACGACTTTGGCCTGCGGACCGGCTTTGCTCTTGATCCCTTCCAAAATACTGACGACATGCTGCGTGATTTTCTTGGGCGAATAATCCCCGAGCAGGTTCATCAGATTCTCGGCATCGGGTCCAATGACCGCGATCGACTTCAGGTCCTTCCGGAGCGGCAGCGTGTTCTTTTCGTTCTTGAGCAGCACGATGCCTTCGCGGCCGGCGCGCAGAGCCAGCTCCTGGTGCGATTGTGAGTGGACGGTTTCGACGGCGTGCTCCACATCCACATAGGGGTGTTCAAACAGGCCCAGGCGGAACTTCAGCTCGAGGACCCGCCGCAACGCGCGATCGACCAACGCGACGGGCACTCGTCCTTCCTCCACATTCTCGATCAAAGGGCCCATGTAGGCGGGTTCGTAAGTGATATTCACATCAACCCCGGCTTTCAGGGCCAGCGCGCCCGCTTCCTTCTGGGTTCGCACAATGTTCTCGGAGATCAGCGTTCCGAAACCGCCGCCTTCGCTCACCACCACTCCTTGGAAGCCGATTTCCTGCCGCAGGACATCGTTCATCCACTTCTCGGAGCCATGCGCGGGCACGTCCTCCACTTCCGGGTATCCGGCCATCACGCCCAGACCGCCCGCTTTCGTGATCGCCGCAATCCAGGGAGGCAGGAAATTCTGGCGCAGTGAGCGTTCCGACAATTCGATGGCCCCACGCTCCAGACCACCGGCAGGCTCGCTCTGTGTGGGGAAATCGGTGAGCACGGCGATGACTTTGTCCGGCGCGGAGATGTCGAATCCCTGGGTCCCTTGCACGATGGTTTCGCCGATCCGTGCATAAAGGTACGGATCTTCGGTGTAGGCTTCTTCGTTGCGGCCCATCCGCGGGTCGCGATCCAATTCCATAACGAGAGTGGAAAGCATGTGTATGCCGACGGCCCTGGCTTCCGCGGCTGCGGCAGCGTAGACCGACTTCACCAGGTCGAGATCGAACGAACTGCCGATCGCGAGGCCCTCGGGAAAAATGGTTGCGCCAGGCATCATCGCGCCATGCGTGCCCTCTTCATCCTCCAGCAGCGGTATTTTCAGCCGCGTCTCGGTGAGCGCGATTTTCTGCAGCTCGTTAAAGTACTCCGCCTGCTGGCGGGCGTCCTTGTGCAGAATCTCATCGGCCAGCGTGAAGAAACCGCAGCCTGGCCCGATTTCGCGAGTATACGTTCCGGCTGCGAATTTCTTGCACGCTTCCATCTTCGATGGGATGTCCTTCCCCAACTCATCCACATAGACGCAAGGCAAATTGAGCTGCCCCACTTTCTCCTTGAGCGTCATACGGCTCATCAGGTCGACGATTCGTTCTTCGACGGGCCGTTTCGCATCCAGATAGACCGGCACATCGGCGCGGGCTTGCGCGAAAACCGCCGGAGCGCCGCACAGTGAGGCGAACGCCGCCGCGCCCAGCCACGAAAATGGATTCTTTATTGTCAATTCTCACCTCCAAGGCGTTATCCCCGCGTGCAGAGCGCCAAGCGACCTGCGCTAGCTTCGAGAGATGGCAGCCTTGACGCGCATCTTATCAAGGTCAGCAGTCTGAGGTGTAAGCTCAAGTCTGGCTATTGCAAATGACCAGCAGCATCGTGAAGACCGTAATCTTCACGATCCTTGTGCCCGGCACCGTGGCGGTAGTCATCCCGCGCAACATCGCGTGGGACGCTACTGCGCCAACCCTCTATTCCTCCATCGGATTCCTGCCGCTCGCGCTGGGTGTGGCGATCTATCTCTGGTGCGCCTGGGATTTTGCCACAGCGGGGCAGGGAACGCCGGCGCCGGTTGATGCTCCCAAGCGTCTGGTAGTGCGGGGCCTTTACCGTTTTGTCCGCAATCCCATGTACGTCGGTGTGCTGCTGATCCTGCTGGGCGAGAGCCTGGCGTTCCGATCTACGCGCATCCTTATTTACGCTGCCCTCGTCTTCGTCTTCTTCAACCTGTTCGTGCTCCTCTATGAAGAGCCTGCGCTCAAGCGCAAGTTCGGCGCGTCGTACGAGGAGTACTTGAACAAGGTGCCTCGGTGGATACCGCGCGGCGGAAACCGTTAGCAAGCATCCCGCCGGTCTCCTGCTGCATCAACCTGCATCCACGCAGTACTTGTTCGTGAAAGAGAAAGTCTCGTCTACGGTATAGCCTGGACGAGCAAGTCGTGCACGATTACGTCGCACGCGCTCGTCTGTGCCAACAGACGGATTTCGCGGTGAACTTGATCGGGGGCGTGGGACTGGACAGAAACGGACATCATTGGCCCGGGCGGCGGGGCGCGGCGGCTTTTCTGTAGGCCTGATCCAACAGCTCCAATACCCGGCCAATGTCGCGGGCACTTTCGACCTCGAAGACCTGCCACGTTTCGTCCTGCTTACTCCTGGCGGCTGGCGGCAGCTTATACGCGATCGCTCGCGGGCTTCTCATGGCGCGCTTGTCGGGAAGCGCGGCGAATATAGCCGCTCCGTGATATACGGCATGCATGCCGAACATCGGGCGCACGCTGACATCGGGCCACTGCATCAGTTCCCGCTCCAGCAGTGCGGCGATGTGTTTCGTCTCTTCCGACGGAAGGACTAATTTCGGCCGTTTGGGCATGACATTAACTGAGTTGAGTATCTGCCCTCGATGCGTACCCCGGCAACCCGTTGTCGCGGTTACTCTGCCACGGTACCGGTTTGGGGGCCGCGCAAAAACAACTGCGCAGCTGGGACGTAGCGCCCGCCAGGCAAATGTGAAGTTATTCTTGCGCGGTCGCTAAGGCTACATCAACTCCGTCACAAACTCCCGCGTGATTTCCGCCGGTATCCCCAGCTCGCGCAGCGCCAGCGGCCCGCCGGAATCGAGCACGGGCTCCGCCTGATCGAGCGACAGCAGATCCGTGCGCTCGAAGAATTTGCCGATGGGAATCTCCTCGCCCCAGATTTGCGACCGCTCGCAGGCCATCAGCCAGTTCGACGGGTCATACGTTTTGTCGTCTTCCAGTTTCTTCACGCGCTGCTTGAACCACGGATAGGTATTGTCGTGGTTGTACGTCACGCACGGGCTGAACACGTCGATGAACGAGAATCCCTTGTGCTCGATCCCCTGCTTGATGAGATCGGTCAGATGCTTCTGGTCGCCGCTGAATCCGCGCGCGATGAAAGTGGCGCCGGCCGCGAGCGCCAGCGAGATGGGATTGATGGGGCCTTCCACGCTGCCGAAGGGCGTGCTCTTGGTCTTCATGCCGAGCCGGCTGGTGGGCGAGACCTGCCCGGTGGTCAGGCCATAGATCTGGTTGTCCATGGCGAGATAGAGCAAGTCGACATTGCGGCGCATGGTGTGGATAAAGTGATTGCCGCCGATGCCGAAGCCGTCGCCATCACCGCCGGTGACGACGACGGTGAGATCGTGATTCGCCATTTTGACCCCCGTCGCGACAGCGAGCGCGCGGCCATGCAGCGTGTGCATGCCATAGGTGCTAACGTACCCGGGAAGGTTCGAAGAGCAGCCGATGCCGCTGATGGTCACCACGTTGTAAGGTTGAATCTGCAGTTCGACCAGCGCCTTCTGCAGCGCGGCGAGCACCCCGAAATCGCCGCACCCCGGACACCAGTCGGGATCCACCTTGCCCTTGAATTCCTGCAAGGTGACGGTCTTTAACGCAACTTCCGTTGTCGCCATGAATTCCCCCTCAAACCATGATTTCGTGCATGGGAACGGAAAGTTTGGTCTTCCCGGCCAGTTGGTCCTTCACGGCTTCCACGATGTGATGCGGCATGAACGGTTCGCCGTCATACTTGCGGATGTGGCCGTCCGCGACGAAGCTGGTTTCGCTGCGCAGGTAGCGCGCGAACTGCCCGCTGTGATTGTTTTCGACGATGATGGTGTGGCGCGCGCCGCGAAGCTGCTCAACGATGGCGTCGCCGTGCAGCGGCACCATCCAGCGAATCTGTAATTGATTTGCCGTGATGCCTTCGTCGCCCAGCAGTTCGATGGCCTCCTGGATCACGCCTTGGGTCGATCCCCAGCCGATCAGCGTGACTTCGGCATCGCGCGGCCCCACCAGCTCCGGTGGAGGCACAGCAGCTTCAATGCCGGCGATCTTGCGCTGGCGCTTTTCCATCATCTGGCGGCGCTTGATGGGGTTGGTAAATTCATCGCTGATGAGTACGCCGTCTTCCATATGTTCGTCGGTGGCGACCGTATGCGCGTGTCCCTTCACGCCGGGAATCGCGCGCGGCGAGATCCCGCTTTCGGTGAACAGGTAGCGCTTGTAGCCATTGGCGCCGTTTCCATTCGCAGACGTGATCAGTTCGCCGCGATCGATCGGCGGGTTGAAGTCCAGCTCCGATGGATCGGCGCTGGCATGTCCCTCCGAGAGCAGGAGATCGCCGAGGACAATTCCGGGACACTGGAACTTGTCCACCAGATTGAACATCTCCGGGATAATCTTGAAGCAGTCCACGATGTCCGTGGGTGTGGCGATGGCGCGCGGATAGTCGCCGTGGCCCGCTCCCAGCATTTGCCAGAGGTCGCCCTGTTCGGTCTTGGTGGGGACGCCGGTAGATGGTCCGGCCCGCTGGACGTCGATCACCACAACCGGCGTCTCAATCATCCCTGCCATGCCGAGGCCCTCGGTCATCAACGCAAAGCCGCCGCCGGAAGTGGCGCACATGGCGCGGCAGCCGGACTGAGCGGCGCCGATCGCCATGTTGATCACGCCGATTTCGTCTTCGACCTGGCGCACCATGATGCCGGCCTGGCGCGCGTGCGACGCCATCCAGTGCAGCACGCCAGTGGACGGGCTCATAGGATAGGCGCAATAGAACTTCACGCCCGCGGCGGCGCCTCCCATGGCGAGCGCCATGTTGCCGGTGAGAACCGCGTATTTGTTGTCGGTCATCGGCAATGGGTTGGGGAACGGTTCGAAGTGATCGGTGGCGTACTGATACGCGGTCCGAGCGCTTTCGGTGTTGTCTTTTACGACGGCATCGCCCTTCTTCTTAAACTGCTGGATGAGCATCTCTTCGAGCGGTTGGAACGCCACGCCCAGCATGCTGAGCGACGCCGCCACGGCCAGCGTGTTCTGCTCCTGCTTGGCCCGTGCATTGTGTTGCAACTGCGAAACGGGCAGCGGGCAGAGCCGCACCCCCGGAGGCGGTGTGCCGGGTTGGATGGAGTCCGAGTTATAGATCACCGCCGCGCCTTCACCGAGCAGCCCAAGATGACGATCCATGGTGTCCTGGTTGAGCGGGATCATGAGGTCAATGCGATCGCCCTGGTTGGTGACCCTGTCGGGTCCCGTGCGAATGGTCAGAAAAGTATGCCCACCGCGAATGATGGATTGATAAGCGTTGTATGCGTATAGGTGAAGACCACGGCGAGCGAATATCCGGGCATAAATCACGCCCGGGGTAGCTACGCCCTGGCCCGCCGCGCCGCCGATGGCGACTGCGAACGTGCGCTTCATCCCAACCCTCCTTGTCCAGGCCGCTCAGTAAAGCGGCTATGATGCCAAGGGCCCACGCGCCAGCCGGCCGATAAGCCACTAGCGCCAATTGGCCGGAACCTCCAGCCGGAACCAACCGGTCGGCTGCCGGGAGCGATCGAGCAAGCAGCCGTTGCCGGTCCAGGATGGTAAAAAAAGGCCTCACCAGTTTAATGAGCATTGGCGCGGGGCGCAAGGGGGTAGAGGAACTTCTGTGCCGTTTCGCATGTCGAATGAAGCATGCAAGCAGAGATCAACATTACGCCGATGATCGATGTACTGCTGGTGCTCATCATCATTTTCATGGTGATCACTCCGCTCACTTCGACGGGTCTGCCCACGCTGGTTCCGCAGCCGCCTCCACCGGGCCGGGAAGACCAGCAACCTCGGCTGCACGATATCGTGATTACCGTTGGCAAAGGCAGCGCCGTGCGTATCAACGTCGAGCGCGTCGATCTATCCGCGTTGCCGGACCGGCTGGCACAAATATTTCGCGTTCACAGCGATGGTGTGATTTTTGTGCGGGGGGAGAAAGATCTCGAGTTCCGGAAAATTGCCGACGTGATCGATATCACAAAAGGCGCCGGGTTTCATAGCGTGGCTCTAACCGTTGTTGATTGAAAAAAAAAGGGTTACCGATTTTGTGACAATGGTGTTGCACTCGGCGGTTGTATTTGCTATTCTCTCCAGTGCCGCAAAAATTTGGATCTTGCAGGGCCCGGGGAGTGTTTGGGGTTGCCCGGGCGCGGCAAGGGTGCTATAGTACCAAGAGATCCTAGTAAGGAAAGGTAACAAAACCTGGCGCGGCCATCGCGTCGGGCGGAATACGGCCTTCCTGGTAGTTCTTTCAAGATTTCTAAATTTTAATCGGTTGGTTTTGCGTCGTTGGACGCTTTGAAGCCTTGCCAGTTTGCGGGGTTGACCAGCCGAAACAAGTTTCGAGGCCTGTGGTGCCGCCGGTATCGCAAGATGTCGGTGCGTGGCCACACAGATCTTTGAAAATCTGGTTGGACGCAAATATTAGAACTTCGTCAGAACTCTGAGTCAAAACCGGAGCGATAATTCTCACAACTTCAAACGAGAGTTTGATCCCGGCTCAGAATCAACGCTGGCGGCGCGCCTAACACATGCAAGTCGAACGAGAAAGCGGGAGCAATCTCGCAAGTAAAGTGGCGTACGGGTGAGTAACACGTGGATGATCTGCCCTGGAGTGGGGAATAACGCTGGGAAACCGGCGCTAATACCGCATATTCCCGAGAGGGGAAAGCAGCAATGCGCTCGAGGAGGAGTCCGCGGCCGATTAGCTAGTTGGCAGGGTAAAAGCCTACCAAGGCTGTGATCGGTAGCCGGCCTGAGAGGGCACACGGCCACACTGGCACTGAAACACGGGCCAGACTCCTACGGGAGGCAGCAGTGGGGAATCTTGCACAATGGGGGAAACCCTGATGCAGCGACGCCGCGTGAGCGATGAAGCCCTTCGGGGTGTAAAGCTCTTTCGGCAGGGAAGATGATGACGGTACCTGCAGAAGCAGCTGCGGCTAACTACGTGCCAGCAGCCGCGGTAATACGTAGGCAGCAAGCGTTGTTCGGAGTTACTGGGCGTAAAGGGTGTGTAGGCGGCTCTCTAAGTTTGGTGTGAAATCTCCCGGCTCAACCGGGAGGGTGCGCCGAAAACTGGGGGGCTAGAGTGCGGGATGGGAGAGTAGAATTCCTGGTGTAGCGGTGAAATGCGTAGATATCAGGAGGAATACCGGTGGTGTAGACGGCTCTCTGGACCGCAACTGACGCTGAAACACGAAAGCGTGGGTAGCAAACAGGATTAGATACCCTGGTAGTCCACGCCCTAAACGATGCATATTTGGTGTAGGTCATTCAGTTGATCTGTGCCGGAGCTAACGCGTTAAATATGCCGCCTGGGGAGTACAGTCGCAAGGCTGAAACTCAAAGGAATTGACGGGGGCCCGCACAAGCGGTGGAGCATGTGGTTCAATTCGACGCAACGCGAAGAACCTTACCTGGGCTCGAACGGCTAGTCAACGATCGTGGAAACACGGTTACTCCGCAAGGGGGTCTAGTCGAGGTGCTGCATGGCTGTCGTCAGCTCGTGTCGTGAGATGTTGGGTTAAGTCCCGCAACGAGCGCAACCCTTGTCCTGTGTTGCCATGCCGAAAGGCGGAACTCGCAGGAGACCGCCAGCGATAAGCTGGAGGAAGGTGGGGATGACGTCAAGTCCTCATGGCCTTTATGTCCAGGGCTACACACGTGCTACAATGGCCGGTACAATGCGCAGCTAAGTCGCAAGATGGAGCCAATCGCAAAAAACCGGTCTCAGTTCGGATTGCAGGCTGCAACTCGCCTGCATGAAGCTGGAATCGCTAGTAATGGCAGATCAGAACGCTGCCGTGAATACGTTCCCGGGCCTTGTACACACCGCCCGTCACATCACGAAAGTGGATTGTACTAGAAGTCCGCAGGCTGACCCGCAAGGGGAGCAGCGGCCCAAGGTATGATTCATGATTGGGGTGAAGTCGTAACAAGGTAGCCGTAGGAGAACCTGCGGCTGGATCACCTCCTTTCTAAGAGAGAACGTGGGTGGAGTCAGCGATCATGTACACGCTGGCAGCCGTTCCACTCCAAACCGCAGTCGCAGGATTGCGGAATCCCGTTTCGGTTAATCTCTGTAGGAGTTCTGAAGTTCTAGTAAGTGGCTGCGAGGCAGGTCTTCGCGGTCCTTGCGTCCAATCGGCCTCGGAAGATTTTCGGGGGCTGTAGCTCAGCTGGGAGAGCGCCTGATTTGCATTCAGGAGGTCGCCGGTTCGATCCCGACCAGCTCCACCAGAAGTGGTTGTAGGCGGTAAGCGGGCCTGTAGCTCAGGTGGCTAGAGCGCACCCCTGATAAGGGTGAGGTCGGTAGTTCAACTCTACCCAGGCCCACCAGAAGCAGGTTCCAGGTATTAGGTGCCAGGTGTTAGGTAACTTCTAACACCTAGAACCTAACACCTAGCACCTCGGTGTTTGTGATCTTTGACAATTGAATATTGACGGGCATTTACTACAAGTAAATGCAAAGCGCAAAGAATTCACTTTGTGTTCAGAGTAGATTTTATGGTCAAGCTACTAAGAGCGTGTGTGTGGATGCCTTGGCGCAAGTAGGCGAAGAAGGACGTGGTCAGCTGCGAAAAGCCTCGGGAAGTCGCTAACAGGCTGTGATCCGGGGATGTCCGAATGGGGAAACCCAACGGGTGCGAACACCCGTTACCGTCATCTGAATTCATAGGGTGGCGGAGCGAACCTGGGGAAGTGAACCATCTTAGTACCCAGAGGAAGAGAAATCAACCGAGATTCCGATAGTAGTGGCGAGCGAAATCGGAAAAGCCCAAACCGAGCGATTCGAAAGGAAAGCTCGGGGTTGTAGGACCACAATATTCGGTGTCGAGCCTGGCAACAGGATCGAGACCGAGTAAACGAGGGATAGAAAAGTGTTAATCGAACGGTCTGGAAAGGCCGGCCATAGAGGGTGACAGCCCCGTAGGTGAAAATGCAATTCTCCTTCCAGTGGCTCCTGAGTATCGCGGGACACGTGGAACCCTGCGAGAAACTGCCGGGACCATCCGGCAAGGCTAAATACTTACTTGCGACCGATAGTGAACCAGTACCGTGAGGGAAAGGTGAAAAGAACCCCTGCGAGGGGAGTGAAATAGTACCTGAAACCACACGCTTACAAGCAGTTGGAGGGCTATGCTCCGCAAGGAGAATGCCTGACATCGTGCCTATTGCATAATGAGCTGGCTAGTTATTCTCAGTGGCAAGGTTAAGCGTAAGCGAGCCGCAGCGAAAGCGAGTCTGAATAGGGCGTTGAGTCGCTGGGAATAGACGCGAAGCGGGATGATCTACCCTTGGCCAGGATGAAGTCCGTGTAACAGCGGATGGAGGTCCGAACCAGTGTTGGTTGAAAACAGCTTGGATGAGCTGAGGGTAGGGGTGAAAGGCTAATCAAATTCCGTGATAGCTCGTTCTTTCCGAAATAGCTTTAGGGCTAGCCTCGCGTGGTCCGTCGTGGTGGTAGAGATCTGAATGGACTAGGGGCCTTCCCAGGTTACCGAATCCAACCAAACTTCGAATGCCATAGACGCGTAGCGCGGGAGTCAGACTGTGGGGGCTAAGCTTCATAGTCGAAAGGGAAACAGCCCAGACCATCAACTAAGGTCCCAAAATCTGTGCTCAGTGGGAAAGGAAGTCGAGAGACTCAGACAGCCAGGAGGTTGGCTTAGAAGCAGCCATCCTTTAAAGAAAGCGTAACAGCTCACTGGTCGAGTCGCTCGGTGCCGACAATATAACGGGGCTCAAGCACAGTACCGAAGTTATGGATTCGCGGTCCTCCCGCAAGGGAGTCCGCGGATGGTAGGAAAGCATTCTTAGCCGAGTGAAGGTCGACCGAGAGGACGGCTGGACGGTTAGGAAGAGACTCTGCCAGCATAAGTAGCGAAAAACCAGGTGTGAACCCTGGTCGCCGTAAGTCTAAGGATTCCTGAGAAAGGTTAATCCGCTCAGGGTTAGTCGGATCCTAAGGTGAGGCCGAAAGGCGTAGCCGATGGACAGTCAGGTTAATATTCCTGCACTACCGAAGCTCGATCAAGACCGAAGGGGGGACGCAGACCGTAAGCCCATTCGCGCAATGGTTACAAGGATGGGTGAAGGGAGATCCGGATTGGCAAATCCGCCGGGTCGGCTGCCAGGAAAAGCCTCTAAGGAGAGTTAGGTATCCGTACCACAAACCGACACAGGTGGACGAGATGAATATTCTAAGGCGCTCGGGTGATGGTTTGTTCAGGAACTAGGCACATTAGCCCCGTAACTTCGGGAGAAGGGGTACCCCCAGCAATGGGGGTCGCAGTGAATAGTCTCAGGCGACTGTTTAACAAAAACACAGGTCTCTGCAAAGTCGAAAACGACGTATAGGGGCTGACGCCTGCCCGGTGCCGGAAGGTTAAAGAGAGAGGTTAGCCGCAAGGCGAAGCTTTGAACTGAAGCCCCGGTGAACGGCGGCCGTAACTATAACGGTCCTAAGGTAGCGAAATTCCTTGTCGGGTAAGTTCCGACCTGCACGAATGGCGTAACGATCTGAGAACTGTCTTAACAAGCCGCCCGGCGAACTTGTGGTCCCGGTGAAGACGCCGGGTGCCCGCCACTAGACGGAAAGACCCCGTGCACCTTTACTATACCTTTTCATTGAACTATGGGGCCATCTGCGCAGGATAGGTGGGAGGCTTTGATTCCGGGCTCTCGGGCTCGGAGGAGCCAACGGTGAGATACCACCCTGATGGTTCTGTGGTTCTAACCTACTCCCGTAATCCGGGAGAGGGACAATGGAAGGCGGGTAGTTTGACTGGGGCGGTCGCCTCCTAAACAGTAACGGAGGCGCGCGAAGCTTGGTTCAGGCTGTTTGGAAATCAGCCGGCGAGTGCAAAGGCATAAACCAGGTTAACTGCGAGACCAACAAGTCGAGCAGATGCGAAAGCAGGCCTTAGTGATCCGGTGGTTCTGTATGGAAGGGCCATCGCTCAACGGATAAAAGGTACGCCGGGGATAACAGGCTGATCGGAGTCAAGAGTTCACATCGACGCTCCGGTTTGGCACCTCGATGTCGGCTCATCGCATCCTGGGGGTGTAGAAGCTCCCAAGGGTTAGGCTGTTCGCCTATTAAAGCGGTACGTGAGCTGGGTTCAGAACGTCGCGAGACAGTTCGGTCCCTATCTGTGGTGGGCGTAGGAGATTTGAGGGGGCTTGTCCTTAGTACGAGAGGACCGGGATGAACGAACCTCTTGTGATCCAGTTGTCACGCCAGTGGCATAGCTGGGTAGCGAAGTTCGGTCAGGATAAACGCTGAATGCATATAAGCGTGAAACCTTCCCCAAGATGAGATCTCCCAAGCTTCGAAAGAGGCTAATGAGGGCACAGGAAGACGACCTGTTTGATAGGACGGATGTGTAAGTTGGGTAACCAATTCAGCTAACCGTTACTAATTGCCCGTTCGGCTTGACCATAAAATTTACTCTGCATACAACGTGGAGTTCTTTGCGAGTGGTAAGTCCCGTCAATATTCAATACGAAGTTTGCGAACCGCGACCCTAAGGAAGCGGCTTCGAACAAGTTCTGGGTGACCCTAGCGAGGGGGACCCACCCGTTCCCATCCCGAACACGGCAGTTAAGCCCCTCAGCCCCGATGGTACTGCACGCGCAAGTGTGTGGGAGAGTAGGAAGTTGCCCGGTTATATCAAAAGCCCGAGCCCATAAGGCTCGGGCTTTTGCTGTTTGGAAGGACCGTTCCCGCGGCTCACTGGGGACGGGACTACACTGCTCTGCATACAACCTGGAGTTCTTTGGGTTAGTGGTAAGGCCCGTCAATATTCAATGAAGGGGCGAGGCATGCTCGCCCGTACAGAAGTTCTGGGTGACCCTAGCGAGGGGGAGCCACCCGTTCCCATCCCGAACATCCGAAAGGCAAGGCACGGACAGGCGGCAGTTAAGCCCCTCAGCCCCGATGGTACTGCACGCGCAAGTGTGTGGGAGAGTAGGAAGTTGCCCGGTTATATCAAAAGCCCGAGCCCACAAGGCTCGGGCTTTTGCGCGTTTGGAAGGAGACCGTTCCCGCGGCTTACTGGGGACGGGACTACACTGAAGTGACTGCCGCGCTTGGCAAAGCAGTATTAGATCTTTGCTGCAAATAGTGAAGGTCCCGGGTTTTGCTCTGCTCTGCATACAACCTGGAGTTTCTTTGGGTTAGTGGTAAGGCCCGTCAATATGAATGAAGTCAGGAGACAGTAGGTCGGGCGTTTGTGTTTAGCGCAGAGCTTTGGACAACGCCTGGATGCTCGTGACTAACTGGATTCCGAAGACATTATCGCGCGTGCCCGAAATATCTTCGCCGCGCAGCCACTCGTAGCCAACCTTCAACAACTGCCAACGATTCGGGCGGACGCCGACGGCGAATTCGTACGATTGCACATTCTGCGCGTAACTTTCATCCGACACCTCGTGCAGGTCCGCGACGCGGCTGTTTTGTTGGTATCCGGCGCGCACTGCGAGGTAGGTGCGGGCATTGAGCACCGCTTTGGCTTCGGCGTAGGCAAACGACGTCGTCGGCTGCCGGCGGAAGTTCGGATACGCAAAACGAAACCACTGCCATTCACCACTGGTCGACCAGCGGCCCCGCGCCCACTGCGCGTCCAGGCCGGCGCCGGTCGCCGGAAAATCTCTCACGCTGCGGCCGGAAGGCAGGAAGGCGGCTACACTGTGTTCAAGAAATGGACCCCGGAAGGCGGAGCCGCCCACGCGAAATCCCTGAACCAGTGTATATCCGGCACCTGCTGTCCACTGCGCCCCTTGGCTTGCGGACCAAAGACTTTGCGGGTTTACGGGTGAACTGTTGGTCAACTGAAATCGCGCATCGATTTTATGCGTAGATAAGTCGACTTCGACCCCAGGCAGCCCGTACAGTGTGACAGGCATCAGTCCCTCGCCGGCGCTTGATGCACCACCGCAATGATAATTCAACGAGCCCGTGTATTCTTGACTGAGATCGTCTACACCGCAGGGTAACTGATTGGCATGAAGACTTAGATATGCCGAGTAGGGAAGCGGCTGGTCGAGCAACGGATTGTCTGCATCGTCATAGTGAAGAGGAAAGGAGCCGAAGGCAGAGGCGAGCTTGCCGGCCTTGATCATCACCGAGGTTGTCCCGTGCGTTTGTGTGTAACCGAGAAACGCCTGCACGACGCGAGATTCTAACTCATGGTCCGGCTGGTAAGCGTCACCGTAATAGAATGGCGTCGAGCTGAGGTGGATGGAGGAGTATATGAACCAGTGCGGGCCAAACTTCAGACCAGGGTATAGAACTGCGTGGAACGCTCCCGTGACGGGACTCGCATGCGTATCCTCAGACTGCAGGCGGTGAGTGTACAGGCCCTCGCCGGTGAGGGTGACCGGCAAGGTGATGCCCGCATCGGCCTCTTGCGCAGATGCCCGCATGCACAGAAGCGGCACGACCCATAGCCCAAATATCTTATGTATGGGCATAGCGTTCCTGGGAGGGGGACGGCACTGGAGTGGCGACCGGCAGCCGGAGTTTAAACCAGAACGTGGAACCCGTTCCCACCTGGCTGCGCACGCCCATCGTGCCGCCCATCGCCTCCACGAGTTGTTTGGAGATGGCGAGCCCAAGACCCGTACCGCCGTACCGGCGCGTGACCGACCCATCGGCCTGCGCAAACTTCTCGAAGATCAGAGCCAGTTTATCTTCGGGCACTCCGATGCCCGTGTCCTCAACCGAAAGGCAAAGGCGTACATCGATATCGGTTGGCTCCTCACCATCGATGCCGATGTGCACATATCCCTTGTTTGTAAATTTCAATGCATTCGATACCAGGTTGGTAATCACCTGACCGATGCGCTTACGGTCGCCAATGAGTTGATGCGGCACATCAGACGCGCAGCGTACGCTCAACTCAACATTCTTTTCCACAGCCCTGGGTTTGAGCAGGACGGAAATGTGTTCTACCGTTCTCCGCAGGTCGAAAACTTCCGGCTGCAGAGTGAGTTTGCCGGCTTCCATTTTCGAGAAATCGAGGATGTCGGCAAGAATTGTCATGAGTGACTCGGAGCAGTCCTTCACGGTTTCGGCATATTCGCGCTGCTCCCCGGTCAGTTCGGTATCGAGCAACAGAGCGTTCATTCCGATGACCCCGTTCATGGGCGTGCGAATTTCGTGACTCATGTTGGCCAAGAACTCGCTCTTGGCCCGATTCGCGGCTTCGGCCGCGTTCTTCGCTGCCTTCAATTCTTCGGAGGAACGCCGGACGGATTCCGCGGCGCCGTTCAGAGCTTCGGCCAGAAGGTTGACTTCTCGAGTGGGGGAATCGGCCGGCAAGGTGGCCGGGAGTTGGCCCGTCTGTTCACTTTGTTTCAATCGGGCGACCAGGTCGTGGATCGGCTTCGATACAGCCCAGGAGGACAACAGGGCGAGCACCAAAGCCAACACGACGCCAGCGAAGCCGATCATGGTAAATTTTCCTGCAAACCCTGCCAGGACGTTGTGCACCGCGTGATCCAGCGAGTACAACATCAGCAGCTTGTACTGATTCCCGAATGAAGCTGTCTGCAAAGGGAGCACGAGGTAAGTCTCGCCGTTCAACTTCGCCTCACATCCATCGCGACGCGCGATGCATTCCCGAGACAACTTTTGCTCAATCTCCTGGCGCGACGGCTGAGCCAGGGTGGAGCGCAACAACTTTCCCCCACGCATCAATGCCATGTCGCCGATCGCATCCAGCAAAGCCAAGTCAAATTTCTTGCCGACGGCAAGCTGACCGGCAAGCTGGTCGTTGAGGTTGATGGGAGCGGCCGCCACTTCGTAGAGCGTTCCGTTGACCTCGAGCAGAGATGAGGCGCCGTTGAGGGGCAGAGCCGGGCTAACACGTGTCAACGCTCCTGCCCGAAGCTCCAGAGCCAGAATAATTCTATCCTGCGAATCGGAGATTGCCAGGAACTCGTAACCAATGACTCCTCGCAATCCCCTCAGTTGTTCTTCAATGGTACGCTCGGCCTGACTTCGGAGCTCGCTATTGTCTCCTGTCTCCCTGAGCAATCCGATGGATGCCTTCAGCCCGGCATTTTCAGCCAGCAGGGAGGCGGCTTGAGCGGTCCGCTGGGCATTACTTTCATTGACTTTCTCGAGCAGCAACTCCGACGCGTGAACGTAGTTTCTGAGTCCTTCACGAGTTCTTTCTTTCAGCACAATGGTGAGACCAAAGAAAGTGAAGGTCATCACCAGGCATAGGGGTAACAGCGAGAGCAGGAATGTTCGCGTGGCCAGAGACAGCTTGCGCATTAGCGCGGGCGCTCCAGCGCGCGCTCGGGAATGGCCACGACCACATTCGTGGGGTTATTCGTCTCTACGTGGACTTCCCTTCGAAAAAAGCCTGCATGCATGTGCCAGACCACCAGATGGTAATCCCCCGGGGGAACGCGACTTAATGCAAAGCTTCCATCCACGGCGGGGCGCGTGTACCAAGGGTTAGGAGTCACGACGACTGCAGCATACATATTCGGATGAAGGTGGCAGTAAACCTGCACTACGCCCGGCTCGTCGAACTGAATCGTGCGGGTGCGGCCTTCCGGATAGTATCCAAGATCAAATTGTTTGGCGCCGGACAGAGAGAAGACGTTGTGAAAGATGTGATCCGCGTTGGGAAATGATACCGTCGAACCAACCGGAATGACGAGCAGTTGCGGCTCGAATCGCTGGTTTCGCTGGATCAGCTCGGCGCGAATGGGGCTGCCGGCGCCGGGCAGTTCGCCTTCCAGGAAGACAACCATGTCGCTGTATTCATTGATGGGTGCGGAATCATCCGGCGGTAGCTTGGATGATACCCCGCGGAATTGATACGTTGGCAAGGTGACTTGCTTTTTAGTGAGCCGCTTGGCAATGATGATCTTACCGCTGATCTCGGCGGCCGCACTGAATGACACGAACGAAGCTAAGCAGAGGGTAAGGCTTACGGATGGGCGTAGAAGCTTCATTTTGAATCGCTCCGAGCCTTGTCTATAGGAGCGGGGCTGGCCGCGGATTTCGCCGGTTTACGAAGCAATCCGGCGCTGGAAAAACGTGCATACTAAGTTCCCTAGTACGGTGGTACTTATCTCGCGACTTCATGTTAACGTACTATCTCGATACTCCACTAGTTATCTTTAATTAGCAGTGCGGTGTTACCTCCGGTTTACGCAATCAAAGGCGAGCAGCGTGTATAGCTTGGGAACTCAGTTCGCTTTGCGAAGCGAGTGGTTCGTGCGGTCGTGAATGTAAACTTCGAGCTTAGGCGCTTCACTCGAGGCGAGAGTCTGCCAGCCCGAGGGCAGATGCGGGAGCATCCCGCTATCCACGATAAGGACGTCGGCCTCTTTGCAGCCGGCTGCCAAAGCCGAAGGATGGCCCTCGAAAATCCAAACGCAGTGCCCGATGTAAGCCATTCCCACCAACATTCCGAAGAAGGGAATGGCTTTCGCGAGGCCCTTGGTTATGGCCTTCAAGTCGGTGTACGCGATGACGGCGATCTTTCTCTTCACCTTGGGCGATACCAGCCGTTCAATCTGGGTGACCACGTTGGCTGGCATGGAACCGGGAGGCGGGCACGGCTGCAGCATGAGCATACGGCCAGGAGTGATCAGGACGACCTGGCGGCTGGGATCTCCCGCACCGTGCCCGGCATCGGCAGATTTGCGCGCCTGATCGAAAACCCGGTTCATGTCGGCGGGGTGATCTACCTCGGGCATGCGTGGTTCAAAGAGATCCGGTGGTTCAGGCATCGTGTTTTGACAGAAGGTCTACGTTTCCCGGCGCCATACGACGACACCGGCGACGATGGTGGCGACCGGCCCACCCCGGAGTTGCCAGCCGTCGAAAGGTGAGTTCCTGCTCTTGGAGTAAGACCGGTTCACGTCGTAGGTCCACTCCAGTTCGGGATCGAAGATGGTGACATCCCCTGGCCCGCCCGTGGCGAGGGTCCCCCGGTTCAGGCCCAGAATGCGCGCGGGACCCGTCGTGAACAACTCGACCAGGCGCATTAACGAGATCTTTTGCGTGTGGTAGAGCTTTTCCAGCGAGAGTGCCAGCGCGGTCTCGAGGCCGATGATGCCGAAGGGGCACTTCTCAAACTCCTGCATTTTTTCGCTGCCGGGATGGGGTGCGTGGTCGGTGGCAATCGCATCCACGGTTCCCGTAACGATGCCGTCGATCACAGCCGCGACGTCGCACTCCGACCGCAGCGGCGGCTTCATTTTGTAACTACTGTCATACGCGGTGATGTCGGCGTCGCTGAGCGCGAAGTGGTGAGGGGTGGCCTCGCAGGTGACGGGGAGGCCTTGCTTTTTCGCAAACCGTACCATGTTGACCGAATGGCGCGACGAGATGTGGGCCACATGGAAGCGGGCGCCGGTAGAATCCGCCAGCAGAATATCGCGCGCCACCATCACGTCCTCCGAGCTGGCAGGAATGCCCCGCAGCCCCAGCCGCGTCGATTGCGCGCCCTCGTGCATGTCGCCGCCCGCGCTCAGGTTGAGGTCTTCGCAGTGGTCGATCACCGGCAGGTCGAAGGATCGGGCCAGTTGCATGGCCCGGCGCATGACGCGCGCATTCATGACGGGCCGGCCGTCGTCGGAAATGGCCACGATTCCCGCGTTCCTCATGGAACCGATAGCGGCTAGTTCCTCGCCGGCGCTGTTTCTGGTGATGGCGCCGATGGGGAAGACGTTCACCACGGCATGCTGGCGGGCGCGCTCGATGATGTAGCTGGTGACCGTGGCATTATCGTTCACGGGCAGCGTGTTGGGCATGCAGCAGATGGAGGTGAATCCGCCGGCCGCAGCGGCGCGCGCGCCGGTCTCAATGGTTTCGGAATGCTCGATGCCCGGTTCGCGCAGATGCACGTGCATGTCGATCAGCCCGGGCGTCACTACGAGGCCGGTGGCATCGAACACTTCGGCTCCGCTTGCGTCAAGATTCTTGCCCACGGCCCGGATGCGGCCGTCTTCGATCCGTACGTCGGATGGGCCCTCCCGGCCGGAAGCCGGGTCGACGACGTGACCGTTCTTAATTACAAGGGAAGACATGTGGGTAATCTCGGCTGATGGGGGGATAGGGGAGAAGGGGGGACAAGGGGAATGGGGGGTCTCCCCGTCTCCCAGTCACCCCGTCTCCCCATCGGCCGCAATATCGCGAGGAGGCTCAAGCTACGCCGAAGCGCGTCCATTGGCATGTTCTCCCACGATGCGTTCGAGCACGGCCATGCGCACGGCCACACCGTTTTCCACTTGGTTGAGAATGACGGACCGCTGGAAGTCGGCCACCTCGGATGATAGCTCGCGACCGCGATTGATGGGACCGGGATGCATGACGATGGCGTCCGGCTTGGCCAGCGCCAGGTGCTCCAGGCGCAGTCCGTAAAACTGGAAGTATTCGCCCGCAGACAGCGGCGGATCGTGCAGGCGTTCCAGTTGCACGCGCAGCATCATCACCACGTCGGCGCCGGCGATGGCTTCGCTCATATCGGTGGTCAGGCTCACGCCTTGCGCGATCTCGACCAATTCGGGTGGTAGAAGACTGGCCGGACCGCACAGAACGATGTCCACGCCGAATTTCGCGAGCAGGTGGACATTCGAGCGCGCCACGCGGCTGTGGGCGATATCGCCGATGATGGCGACGCGCAGACCCTCGAGCGCCGGCCGGCGATCCAGAATGGTGAGCGCATCCAGCAGCGCCTGGGTGGGATGCTCGTGCGTGCCATCGCCCGCGTTGATAATGGGAGTCACCAGATGGCGCGCGAGGAAATGTGGCGCGCCGGAAGCGGAATGGCGCATCACGATGGCATCCGGGTGCATGGCCGCCAGCGTGTTCAACGTGTCCACCAGCGATTCGCCTTTGGAGACGCTCGAGCCGGAAGCGGTGATGGAAACGGTGTCGGCCCCTAAGCGCTTGGCGGCGATTTCGAAGCTCGTGCGGGTGCGTGTGGAAGCTTCGAAAAACAGGTTGACGATCATCTTGCCGCGCAGCGTATCGAGTTTCTTGAAAGGCTGCGTCTGCACCGGCTGGAAGAAACGAGCCCGCTGCAAAATCGCTTCCACTTCGGGGCGCGTCAGTTCTTCGATTCCGAGCAGTCCGACTGACATTTCTCCTCTACGCTAGGCGGTCCCGGTAGCTACTTTCTCGACCAGCAGCACCTTCTCCATCTTGTCGACCTCCTGGAACTTCACCTCGATAATCTCGTCATCGGTGGTTTGGACCGTGCGTCCGACAAACTTGGCTTCGATGGGGAGCTCGCGGTGGCCGCGGTCGATCAGTACCAGCAGATGCACGCGCGCCGGGCGTCCATGGTCGAACAACGCATCGAGCGCGGCACGGATAGTTCTCCCCGTATACAGGACGTCATCCATCAGGATGATATCCTTCCCGTGCACTGGAAAAGGAATCTCGGTGGCATTTACCACCGGTTTGATATCGACGGTGGTCAGATCGTCCCGGTACAAATTAATATCGAGGATGCCGACGGGAATCCGGCGCCTTTCGAGGGCTTCAATCTTGTGCGCCAAACGCTGCGCCAGGGGCACGCCGCGGCGGCGAATCCCGACGAATGCCAGGCGGTCCAGATCGTCGCTTTTTTCCAGGATTTCATGCGCCAAACGGACGAGCGTGCGGTCTACTTCCGACGCGCTCATGAGCTGAGCTTTTTCCCGGGTCAAAGCCATATGGAGGATACGGCTTCAGGTTAGCACAGCGGGGCTGGGACTCCGGCATAGCTTATAATCGGGCTATGGCCACTCTGGTCGGAGTGACGGACGCGGCTGCGCTGGCGGCCAAGCAGGAAAAGCTGTTTTCCATCTTGCGTGAAATGGGACGCGTGATCGTCGCCTATTCGGGCGGGACCGATTCGGCGTATCTGGCCTGGGCCGCGCAGCAGATGCTGGGCGCGAACGCCATCGCGATCACCGCCGACTCTGCTTCGATTCCCGAATCCCACAAGCGCGACGCCGAAGACTTCGTACATCAGTTCGGGATCGCGCACGAGTACATCGAGACGTACGAGTTCGAGAATCCCGATTACGTCAAGAACGACCCGAACCGCTGCTTTCATTGCAAGGATGAGTTGTTCACGGAGCTGGAAGAAGTCGGGCGCGCGCGCGGCATCCCCAACATCATCTACGGGGTGAATCAGGACGACCTGGGGGACTACCGGCCCGGGCAAAATGCGGCCAAGATCCATCAAGTGAAATCGCCGCTGGCGGACGCCGGCTTAAGCAAGGCCGAAATCCGCGAGTTGTCGCGCATGGCGGGGCTGCCCACCTGGGACCGTCCGGCGGCGGCGTGCTTGAGTTCACGCATTCCATACGGCACGCCGGTCACGATCGAGAACATCAAGACCGTGGAGCAGGGTGAAGAGGAGATCAAAGCTCTCGGATTCCGGCAGTTCCGCGTCCGGTTTCACGGAGAGCTGGTGCGGCTGGAGATCGCGAAAGACGAGCTTGCGCAGGCGCTCACGCCGGAGATGGCGGCCCACTTCACGCAGATTTTCAAGAAACTTGGATTCAAGTACGTGACGCTGGATCTCGAGGGCTACCGGCAGGGTTCGCTCAACGAAGTCTTGAATTTGAAGTAGCTACGCGACCCCGTTTCGCCACGCCTGCGAAAAGATCAGCGCCAGGTTCCAGGTTACGACTCCCGCAAACCAGAGATTTGCCATTACTACAATCCGTGGCCGCCCTCGTTTGAGAGCCAGCAGCATAAGGAGTACCGCGATTATTTTGGAGATCATCAGCGCGGGGACGACCCCGAGATGCATCAAACTGCCGATAAAAGCGCTGGCCTCACCGGCGCCCAGCCGCAGTCCAATCAGGGTGGTGAGAATGTCGAGTACTTGCAGGAAGACAAAAACGCTGATGGACGGCCGCTGCTTCAGAAACCACATGCCTCCTATTGTTTCTTGCGGCGCTGAAGCAGGGCCAGTATTCTTTGGTTAACTTGCTGAGAATCCCTGGAAGCACCGGGCGGTGGTGCGGATGTCTTCCTCGGAGTGTGCGGCGGAAACGAACGCGGCCTCGAACTGCGAAGGCGGAAGGTAGATTCCAGCGTCCAGCATGGTCCGGTGGAAGTCCGCGAATCGCGCCGTGTCGGATTTCTTCGCGGATTCCCAATCCGTCACTGGCTGATCGGTGAAGAAAATGGTGAACATTGATCCGACGCGATTCACCGTGGTCCCACGCGGCGCTGCTGCGCAAAGGGCGGCGGACCGGGCTTCGAGCTGCGCGTAGATCTGTGGATGTGATTTGAGATAAAGCAGCATGGCGAGCCCGGCGGCAACCGCCAGCGGGTTGCCGGAAAGGGTGCCCGCCTGGTAGATCGGTCCGGCCGGCGCCACGCGGTTCATGATGTCCGCACGCCCGCCGTAGGCGCCGATGGGAAGGCCGCCGCCGATCACCTTTCCCAGCGTCGTCAGGTCCGGGCGTATTCCGTAGAGCTGTTGCGCACCGCCGAAGGCGACGCGGAAACCGGTCATCACTTCATCGAGGATCAGCAGCGATCCGTGGCGGGCGGTAATGTCGCGCAGCATCTGGAGAAAGCCGGGCGCGGGCGGCACGCAGCCCATGTTGCCCACCACCGGTTCGACAATCACGGCGGCGATCTGATCGCCGCGCTGGCGAAAAGCCTGTTCGAGCGCATCCGTGGAGTTGAACGGCAGCGCGAGGGTGGTGTCGCTAAAGCTCTTGGGAACGCCGGGCGAGTCTGGCAGCCCAAGGGTCGCCACGCCGGAGCCAGCCTTCACCAGCAAGGAATCCACGTGCCCGTGATAGCAGCCTTCGAACTTCACAATGAGGTCACGCCCGGTGAAACCGCGCGCCACACGGAGGGCGGACATGGTCGCTTCTGTGCCCGAGTTCACCAGGCGCACCATTTCGATGGAAGGCACGGCGCTCGAAATGGCCTCGGCCATCTCGACTTCGCGGGTGGTGGGCGCGCCGAAACTGGTTCCGGTCTCAAGCGTCTCCCGCAAAGCCTCGATGATCGCCGGATGCCGGTGACCGAGCAGCAGCGGTCCCCAGGAGCCCACATAATCGATGTACTGATTGCCGTCGACGTCAAATATGCGGGAGCCCTCGCCGCGCGCGATGAACAGGGGCGACCCGCCCACGCTGCGAAACGCCCGCACGGGCGAGTTGACGCCACCTGGGATCAGCTTTTGCGCTTTGGAAAAGATTTTTTCGGAGTTGGCGCGCGTCATGCGCGGACCCGGCCCGGCACGAGCCGATGCAGGCTCACGTTCATGGCGATTTCGAGCAGGCTGCCGTTCAGATTTTCCATCAGACGGTGCTTCAAGCCGAGGTAAGGCTGAGTTCCCGCGAAAAGATCCTGCACAATTCCCGCAAACTTCGGGCTGCTGCGCGTGAATTGCACCATACGCGCCGGCACGCTTCCGAACAGGAACCGCCCGAAGAAGATGCGCTTGGCCAGCCGTGAGCCGAATTCGAGATCCGCGGTAAAATCGCGCCGCAGCATGCGGCGATAGGCCTGGCCGGCGAGACCGGTGATTTCCGAAAGCAGGGCCTTGGCCGCCAGGTCCGCGGATCGGATCGCATAGTAAAGGCCTTCGCCGGTGATGGGATCCACGAGGCCGGCGGCGTCGCCCACTGCCATCCACCCATCGCCCGCCACGCGGTTTCGTTTCCAGGAAGGCGTTTCGAGCGAGGGAAGCACGTGACTGTAGAACGAGGCGTTCTTCCAGGACATGCCCTTTTCCACCATGTAATCTTCCAGCCACTTGCGCAGTACACCGGCAGGCACGCCCTTGCCGCAGATGCCCACCGAGAGATGGCCGCAGCGGGGAAAGACCCAAATATAGCCCTCCAGCTCCGGCAGGAACTGAATATCGATCCGCTCACTTTCGCCGGGCACATAGTAACCCAGGGCGGCCATGGTGTCTCGCGGACCCAACTCGGTGCCCACCTGACGCAGCGGATTGCGCGCGCCCGTAGCTACGATGCAGAAGTCGGCATCCAGAGCGCCGGATTTTGTTTTGAGCTGCCAGCCGCCTCCGGCCCGCGTCATCTCGGTCACGCGGGCCTTCTCAATTCGTGCGCCGGCGCGCTCGGCGCGCTCGAGCAGCATTCGATTCAGATCGAAGCGTGAATAAATCAGGATGGGATTGCGCAACTGCAAAGTTACGGCTCCGGCCCGGGGCGCAGCCAGCACGGTCTCTTCGATCAGCTTCTTCGGCGTGCTGTTGTTGATCAGGAAGGGATATTGATGATACGCCTTGTACGTAAGACCGCCGCCGCACGGCTTCTCCCACGCGAGTTTTTCGTCAAAGACGACCGTCTCGAGACCGGCCGCGCTCAGTTGTTCGGCGGCAAACGCGCCCGCCGGTCCACCGCCTAAGATGGCGACACGTTTCATGGCTTGGGTTTTGTGCTGTCGACGGATGGATGTCCCGGCGGCAAGGCTCCTCCCATCTCGGGCGCGGCTCCGCCGTGCGGGTTTGCGCCGCCGGCGCTATGCGGGCTCCCCCCGGCTTCGGCTTTGTTCTTCACCACCCATTGTTCGCCGTGGCGCTCGAGCGTATACCGCATCGACATCCCCTGTCCCGCGGCGCCTCCCTTGGCCGTAATGGCAACCACGGCGTCGGCTTCGTCCTGCCTGAAGATCACCGAAGTGACCACCACGTTCATTCCGGACATATTCAGGTTGGAACGCTTGGAGAGGTAGTCGATCACGCCTTGCCGGATGGCTTCTTCCTGGCTGCCGGCGCCGCGCTTGCACGCAGTCATCGCGCCCAATACGAGAATCATGGCCAATAAGGCCCGGAATCGTTTCACCATTCGATTATACTTGCGCGGAAACGCTGCGTTCTTGTCTTGCCGCGACGGCTACGGGAGGCCTCCCGCTGCGGTGGAAAGAAGTTGCGGCGCTCCAACCCGCCTTCGTACCAGCCCCGCCAGCGCCGCGATGAACTCAGGCGCAGTGTTCAGACCGGGCATCATGCGGTAATTCTCAATGCCGAGGCTGCGTGCCTGCTCGCGATGTTCGATATCGATCTCGTAAAGCGTCTCGACGTGATCTGACACGAAAGAAATCGGCACCACCAGGACGTTCCGGGATCCCGCCGCGGCGAGGCTCTTCAGGGTCTCATGCATTGAAGGGCGCAGCCATTTCGAGGCGCCGACCTTGCTTTGATAACAGAGGTGGCGGCGCGCCGGCCAGTGGCCGCGCCCCCAAACCAGTTCGACCGTGCGCTCGATCTGCCGCTGATACGGGTCCCCGTGGTCAATAACGGCGGTCGGGACGCTGTGCGCGCTGAAAACCATGTCGACCTCCGCCGGATTCTCGAAATCACTAAGCGACGCGTCGATGGCAGCGGTTACCGCGTCGAGATACGCCGCTTCCTGGTAGAACTCCGCAAGAACGTGCACGCAAGGATTCCATCCGTTGGGTTGGAAGCGCCGGCGCCATTCGTTGATGCTGCTGCCGGTGGTGGTTTTGGAGTACTGCGGGTACAACGGCAGCAGGACGACGGTTTCGGGTGCGTGGGCTGCCAGCTCTTCAATAGCTTCCTCGGTGAACGGATGCCAGTAGCGCATCGCCACCACCACCCGCGCGTCGAATTCGCGGCGCAGCTCCAACTCGAGCGCTTCCGCCTGGCGCCGCGTGAATTCGCGAATCGGCGATCTTCCCCCGATTTCGGCGTAATGGTGTGCCACGTGCCGGGCGCGGCTCATTGAAATGAGCTTGGCGAGCGGCTGTCGCGCAATCCTGGCGAAGGGAAAGTCGATGATATCCGGATCACAGAAAAGGTTGTAAAGAAACGGCTCGATCGCATCGAGCGAGTCCGGTCCACCGAGCTGAAACAGCACCACACCGATCTTCTTTTGCGCCATAGGCCGAAAGGGTTGAGTTTACACTATTAGGATGGGTGTTGATTGGGCCGCGAATGCACGCGAATACACGCGAATCCAATACCCGAGTTTTATTCGCATTCATTCGTGTTTGTTCGCGGCTTCATTTTTACTGGCGTGCGCAGCAAAAGCACAAACCGTGTGCCCCTCGACCCCGGCTTTCTCGCCCTGCGAGATCGTTTTCGAGCTAAGCCAGGCGGACTTCGCGGCGCACGCGAATCCATATCGGTCCGTCGAACTGAGGGCTGAGTTCCGGTCGCCGCGGCATCGAACGTTTCTCCTGCCCGCCTATTGGGACGGGGGCCAGCGCATGGTGATCCGCTTTACCCCCACTGAAGGCGGCGATTGGGATTACCGTGTAACCAGCAACATCGAGAGTTTCAACGGCAAGATCGGCCAGTTCTCCGCCATCGAGTCGGAGTCGCCAGGTTTCGTGCGCGTTGCCAACGTTCATCATTTCGCCTATACCGGAGGCACCGGCAACACGCCCCACCTGTGGATGGGCGACACCCTGATGCGCCTCGCGCAGACGGATGAAAGCGCCTTCCACCAGTTCGTGGACGCCCGGGCCGGGCAGAAATTCACTCACATTCGCGGCAACGCGCTCGGCGCGGGTGAAGACGCCGCCAAGGCCTTTCCCACCCCGGATGCTCCCGATCCTGGCTACTTCCGCCAACTCGACGAGCGTATTCGCTACATCAACCAGAAGGGAATCACCGTGGACCTGGCGCTCGCGGGCGGCGCGAATCAATTGCGTAAACGGTTTCCCGACTGGGAGCAGCGGGCGCGCTACGTGCGCTACCTGATTGCCCGATACGCGGGCATGAACATCACATGGGGCGGCGTGGAGAATTTCGAAGATTATGAGGATGGCCGCGACTTGCTCAAGGAGATCGGGCTGCTGCTGAAGAACGAAGATCCCTATCAGCATCTTCGCTCAACCGGCACGCGTGCCACGTCGGCGTCCTTGCTGGAGGACGGCTGGATGGACTACGTCACTCACGAATCCGCCGCGGACGAAGTGGGAGCGATCGAGCACCAGCTTTATTCCGCGCCGTTCGTCAATATGGCCTTTGCCGGGAAGGCGGCTGCCGACCGAGACACGTTCCGGCACCGGCTTTGGAACGCCGCCATGGACGGCGATTACGTGTGCGCGGCGGGAGTGGACGAAGCCGGCGCCGCCGAAATGAAAATCTTCTTCGAGTTCTTCGCCGACAACCGGCACTGGGAGCTGGAGCCGTTCTTCGATGTCGATGGCGGGCGCGCGGCTGCGCTCGAAGACGTCGAGTACATTCTTTACGTCGAGAAGCCCGCGGGCCCCGTCGAGGTCCTGCTCGAAAGGCATGGTTACGACGTGGTCTGGCTCAATCCGGCCAATGGAGAAACGGTCCCGCTCAAGGGCGTCAAGACAGAGCGCTTCGCCAGCGAGCCCCCGGACCGGTCGCATGACTGGGTGTTGCATATCTCGCGTGAGGGCCACAAACAGGGAATGTTGAAATCGTACAAGTTCGAGTCGCGGCGCATTCTCATGCAGGAAGTTGAAGTCAGCAAGGTTCCGTTCCAGGTGGCGCAACCGTCGGCGGATACGATTTCGTTGCGCTCACCGGCCCCGTATGCCGTGAAGCTGACGCGCGAGACCCACGCCACACGTTCCGTGATGTATCTTTGGACCGGTGAGATCGCCGATGAACTCCAAGGTTATCGTGTGATCGGCACGGGTGAAAAAGGCACTTTTCAGATTCCGGCGAACATGGCGAAACATTATCCGGCGGTTTTTCACGTCCGCCTTTTCGGAATGAACGCCAACGGCAAAGTCTACTCGCAGGACCGGACCTACCAGATCACTCAGTGAACGCATTCCTTCTTGCTCTCGACACCACGCACGAATTTGGCAGCATCGCTCTCGTCGAAGGCGGGAAGCTCAGGGAAGAGGTGCTGCTTCACTCTCCAGACGGCTTCGGTCACGTGCTATTCGGGCATCTCGGACGCCTGCTCGAACGTCACGGCCGGCGGGTGGATGACATGGAGTGTTTTGCCGCAGCTTCAGGACCGGGATCGTTTACCGGGGTACGTATCGGCTTGGCGTGCGTAAAAGGTTTGGCGGAAGCCGCGGGGCGGAAGGTCGTCACGGTCTCGAACCTGGAAGCGCTGGCGCGCTTCGGCACGGCGAAACAGCGGGCGGTGGTTTTAGACGCGCGCCGCGGCGAGATTTACGGAGCGGTCTATGATGCGGCGGGGCATTCTCTGCACGACCCGATCGTGGCACGCTTTCCGGAGTGGCTTGCCACGCTGCCCGAGGGCGAGATCGAGTTCATCTCGTCCGACTTCGCCCCATTTCAACCGGCGCTCGAAGGCACCAGATTTGAGAAATCCAGGATCACGACCGCGCCGCGCGCTCTGGCGGCGGCCATTGGTGCGATCGCTTACGAGCGTTATTGCGCCGGCCTCGCCCGCGATCCGGCCGGTATCGATGCCGATTATATCCGCCGCTCCGATGCCGAGCTCTACTGGAAAGAAAACTAGGCCGCGAATGAACGCGAATCAACGCGAATCAAAATCAGGCTTAGCCGCTTTCACTCATTCACCTTCATCACCGCATACGTGATCTGCTTGCCGGCGTCGACCATTAACTGGTGCGGCGTTTTGGCAGGGATGTGCACGACGTCGCCGGGTCCCAGATGCTTGGTCACGCCATCTTTAATCGAGGGCCCGCGAATCTCGTTGGGCTCGGTGGTTTTGGGATCCACCACCGTCCCGCCGACGATCAACGTCCCTTCGCCTGTTTGCACAATGAACAGGTCAGCCTGCTTTTCGTGCAGCTCGGCTTCGCCGCTGCCTTCCCGATGCGCAACCATGAAGTTGTGATTGCCAAAGTTGCCGAGCGAGGCCGTCGCAACCTTGTGAGCATCAATTTTAGGCGCAAGCTTTTTCTCGTAGTTCTTCAGTTCCGCGCCTTTCCACTGGACGACACCCGCGGGGTCGGCCGCTACAAGTGCGGCAGAAGCTATAAGCAATGTGAAGACAGTTCTCATATTCATCTCTCCTGAGTCGCTATGCCGGCTGGGCGCCGCCCGGTCCGGGTACTGCTTTCAAATTCGGAATGCGTGCGCGCGCGGGCGGCAGCGGCGGAAAATTGGTGTACGGCTCAGCCTGGTACCAGTAGGCCACGGAAAAGAAATTGTCCGCGCGATCGTCGGCGTGTCCGTGTTCCATGGTGTGCTTGAGGTAGCGCGTGAAGGTCACCGGGTTGTCGGCATGCCAGCGATACAGGCAGTACCGGCCGCCCGCACGCTCCGGCGCGATCATGAGCGGCGCGCCGTTGTACAAGTGCGCGAACGGAATGGCGCCGTCGCGGCCGCCAAAATCCCACGCGCCGTTGAAATAGTCCTCCGAGCCGGTGCCGGTGATCGCGGGTTTGGTCTCATCGTCGACGAAGATCATGTCATCGCCTTCACCCATCCAGTGATCGGTGTTCTGCAGTACGCCGAGCGTCACGCCCATCAGGTGGCCACGCCCGCGCGTCTCGACGTACACGTAGTTATGCCGGCCGTCCGGATTCTTGTCGGATTCGGTATGCGCTGTGTTGGGCGTGGCCTGCCGGTATTGCGCATGAAAGTAGAGTGCGTCGTCGGGAAGGGAAGGCACAAGCTGATAATCGATATTCGAATAGAAGGCGTCGACTTTGTGCTCGCTCTCGTTGGTGGCCGTGAGACGCGCCGACTTGTGGAATGGCATGGCGAAATACGAGTTCAGCGCCTTGATCGAAGAGCAGTTCAGAAACGCCGATTGATACACGAAGTACTGGCCGAGATTCAACCCGAAGAAATCGCCCGCCGGGACCTCGATGCTGGGTTTGGAGTTGCCATCCCAGTAGGCGCGGATCACGATTTCTTTCAGGTGATTTGAGCTCTCGGCCGCGATCGTGAACCAGATGTGCGTGATGACGCCCGGTCCATTGGAGTTGAAAAGTTCCTGGGTGGCGCCTGCCGCCATTGGCCAGTAATCCTCGTTGCCTCCGCTGCGGTCGAAGCTGGATTGCTTGAGCGACTTGTAGTTCTGTGCGCGCGCGTAGCGCGAGAGAAACGGCGGATCGCCCGATCCTGGGCGTGGCTGGGCTAGAGCGGTGGATGGCGCACCTGCTAACCCATAAAAACCGGCGAGTCCGCCAAGGCGCTGCAAGAAGCTGCGCCGCGGAGCGTTTGGAATCGGCATGTTTCCTCCCGTACGGACTAAACATCATATCCGAGGGAGGGGAACTGCGGCGCTAGCGAGAGTTCTGGAGGACTTAAGGAACGATCGGGATGTAGACCGGCAAGCTGGTCTTGCCGTCGATAGAAACAGTCAGAGGGATCTGAGCGCCCGGAGCCACGTTCGGATCGAGCTTGAATTGAATGACAGACGTGGTGTCGTTCACATCCGTCACGCTGCCTGCCGGCATGTCCACGCCGCCGGCGGTAAGATTTACGCGCCCGGGAGCTACCGCCGTACCGGAGGGCGCCAGCCCGGTTACCTGCACGTTCAGGACATCGCCTGCCTGCGCCGGATTGGATGCGCTGATAGTGACGTTTGATGCGTTCTCGATGGCGGTGATGGAGGGTGGCGCCGGTCCGATCACTACCACGACGGGATACGCGTTCGTGGACCCATTATTCAGGCGGAGGATCGCGGGTCCGGCCTTGAGCGATGCCGGAACCACCAAATTGATCTGTGACGCCGAGGCGTAGAGAATCGTCGCCGGCACATTGTTGATGGTGACGGTAGTTTGGGCGCCGCCCAGGTTGAGCCCAAACAGACTGGTGATCGCGCCCGGATACACGCCGCTCGGCAGCCATACCGCGTTGATCAGGGTCGGCTCGACCACCGGGGCGTTAGGCGCCGCGGCGCCGATCTGGAAAGCGTTCGGCTGCGAGATGGTCTGAAAGCCGGAAATCACGGTTGCGTACGATGAACCAGATTGCGCGCTGTCGGCCACCTGCACGTTTACCAGCGCATGCGTCGGGCTCAGCACCCATACCCCACGTACCAGAGCATCACTGGATCCGAAACCCACACTCATGAATCCGTCCGCGAAGTTTGTGTTGACGCCAGTGATGTCGACCAGCGCGCGGGCTCCCGCGGGCAATACGCTCGGGGAAAGCGTCACGCTCCGAGTTGGCGCCGTGGCGCTGGAACCGGGGTAGCTGTATGTGGGAAGGGACGTCGGAGCCAGGAACATCGAGTTCTGTCCATCGCCGTTGTACACCGTCACCACCGCGGTTTGGCCGCTCACTCCCGGCGGCGGGATCACGATCGCGTGCGAGGCGTCCACGATGGTTGTCGTCGCCGGCAGCCCGTCAAAGTAAACCTGGCTGTTGGGGACGAAATTCGCTCCAGTGACCTCTACATGTTCATTCGCGCCCTCCGCCACAGACGTGATGGAGGGTGGATCGCTGTTGGTCACCTTCAAGGCGGCGGGAAGCACGTAGATGTTATTGCCCTGCGAAAAGACCATGTGTTGCGGTCCGGTTTGAGTGGCGAGCCCGAACATCAGGTCGAGTGCGAGGTACGTCGGGGTAGTGCCGTAGGCGCGCAGGCCACCCGGAGCCAGGAACGCCGTGCCCAGGATGGTCGCGCTTAAGCCGGAGGCTACCTTGCCGTTCGAACCGAGGCCAACTCCCGCTGCCGCTATGGTGGCCGGTCCGGGCACGAAGTTTACGTACGCGGGATGTGCCGCCGCCTGGCCGTAGAAGCTGTAGGTGGAAACATCGTAGACCGGCACAGTGTTTGCGTGGTTGACGGCAAAGTCGATTCCGTCGGCCGAGGCGCCCGCCTGGATGGTGACGACCGTGGCCTTACTCGGATCGCTGACATTGGGATAAAACACGCCGTTGAACGCGCTGCTTGGCGCTACCGGGTTCCCATTCACATCCTGCGGCGGCGTGATGTTCGCGGTGGGTGGTAACGGCTGCACATAAACCACGTAGTTTCCGGGTGGAATGCCGTCGATGCGGTAAGTGCCGTCGGGATTGGTTAGTGAGCTGACCGCCGCGCCACCGGGCCGTAGCGCCACCACGGAAGCCATGTGCACGCCCGCACCCCCCGCGGTGACCGTGCCTATGATCGTGCCGGTATTGCCGCCGAAATTGTGCGGATAGAGCAGCGAAACCGCGGCAATATCGTCGGCGTCGAGCGGTTGCAGTTCGGCGGTCGCGCGCGTCACGGCCGTCGACATCACGCTGGATGTGAAGGTGTGCTGCAATCCCAGTGCGTGGCCCATCTCATGGACGACGGTCAGGAAGAAGCCTTCGGTGTAACTGGGTCCCGGGGCCTGCGTTAAGTCGCTCCTGAAATGCATGACCGACCGCGTGATCGGGAAGAACGATCCGTTCGGCCCCTCCACGGGCGAATTGGCCGCCGTGTGCGTGGTGATGGCCAACAAACCGGGTGGAACTTCGTCGTCGAATACCAGTTCACCGCCCGGCGTCACGCCAGCCGTTCCATCCGCATACAGTCCACCGAAGGTTACCCGAAGATCCGAGGTCGCCACGCGATTCCAGACTTCGGCCGCCTGGCGTACCTGGGTCAAAACCGACGGCAGATTGTCATTCGCCGAGTACTTTTTCGGGCCGGCATCCGAGACGAGAATTGTGACGGTCTTGTTCGGCAGAACCGAGAGGTCGAACTTCTCAGGAACCGGAAGGTACGGTGCCGTCGTGCTGGTGTAGTGGATGTAATGGTAATACGCGCCCGCGGAAGACACCGTGAGCGCCCAGCCGAGAACCAGAGCCGCCGTTTGCCGGGGGAAACGCATGGGCTAGTGGCCGCCTCCCTGGTTCAGCGTGGCGGAAATCCGCGCGGTGATCTCGGCGTACCGCATCTGAATGCTCTCATCGGCGACCGGTGTCCATGTGGCGCGGTCGATCATCGGTTCGCCGCTGGCTGCACGCGACACCACCCACTCGTTACCGGCGTTCTTGCCCAGATCAAACAGTCCCTGGCTCAGCCCGGTGATGTAGGTGGACCCGCTTCGCGACTTCCACAAAAACAGCAGATATTCCTTGCCGATCGATAACTTTGGAGCTCCGGAGACGTCCTGGTGAGACCCGCGAGCGCTTCCGCCCGGAATGAGAACCTCGATCGTAGACCGGTCCGCCCCCTTCCACCGCTCCACTACCTGGACCTTCCAGTGGGTATAAATCATCGAGCCCCGGAAATCCGCATAGGAACCCACCACCTTCGCCCGCACGATGTCGGTGGACTTGAGGGCCATGTCATCGAGGGAAAGGCGTTCCAGAATCGCGGCTGGGAGTAGGGCGGCGAAGAATAGGAGTGGAAGCAGAACGCGCCGCATAGACCCGTGCAGTGCACGTCGCATACCAGTCACATCCCTATAATAACAAAGAACTTAATATATCCAAAGTTAACTTCTCTGTGTTCGATGGACACGCGCTGGGGCAGGTTGTCCCAAAGTTTAGGGCGCAACGGGAATTTGGACAGAGTTGGAGAGTGTGCCGACGGGCTCACAAAAACTCACACCCGAACCCAACGGCGAGCTTTCATTTCAAAACGCGGCAATTCGCCGAGGTGCACGCAAGACACGGGAATCCGGAGGGAAAAAGCATTGTTCAGCGCGGCTTCGAGCTGGTGAGCGAGGCCCGCGCCGTCCTGCTGTCCGGGAGATGGTTCTACCTGAATGCTCAATTCGGGAAGCGCGCGCTCGGTGCGGATCTCGACGCGGTACTCGGCCACGCCGAAGCTGCGCAGCACGTCCTCAACCGCGCTGGGATAGACGTTGACGCCGCGGACCACCACCATGTCGTCGGTGCGTCCCAGGATTCCACCCTCGAGCGCCAGATCGTGGCGGCCACAAGCGCACGGGCATTCCGCCGCGCGCTGGACGAGGTCGCCGGTGCGATACCGCAGAATGGGTGAACCGGTGCGCCCCAGGTTGGTCAGCACCAGCTCGCCCGTGCCTCCCGGCGGAACGGGCCTGCCGGTGTCGGTGGAAATAATTTCGGCGATGTAGGCCGACTCCATCACGTGCAGCACTCCCGGCCGCACGGAGCAACTGTAGCTGACCGGGCCGGTTTCGGTCATCCCGTGCTGATCTACGATGCGCGCTCCGTGCCACAGTTTCTCGATGTGGGCGACGGTGCCCGGGATGCTGCCGCCGGTCTCGCCCGCCACGAAGATCTTCTTGATCCGGGCGTCTTTGAGGTCGAAGTTTTGTTCCGCCGCAACCTCCGCCAGGCGGATGGAGTAGGTAGGAGTGCAGCAGAGCACGGTCGCGCCGGTATCCACGATGGCCTGCAATCGGGCAGAACTGCGCATGCCGCCTCCGGGTATCGAAAGGCAGCCCATGCGAAGCGCCGCTTCGAACGCCGTCCAAAACCCCAGGAACGGCCCAAAGGAAAACGCGAAAAAGATGCGGTCCTGTGAGGTCACGCCGGACGCGCGGAATACCTCGGTCCAGTTGTCGACCATCCAGGCCCAGCTCTGCGGCGTATCGAGCCAGTGCATGGGCCGGCCCGAGGTGGCGCTGGTGTGGCAGAAGCGGGTGTAACGCTCCAGAGGATAAGTCAGATTCGTGCCATATGGCGGGTGTTCGCGCTGGTCTTGAGTCAGCTCACGTTTCTGAGTGAAAGGCCAGCGCTCGAAATACTCTTCCAGGCTCGCCAGGTCCGCGCCAACGCCGGCGGCGCTGAGCTTCGTTGAATAAAAGGCATTGGCCCCGAGCAAAATCCCAAGCAGGGCTCTGAGCTTGCCGAGCTGGTCGGCTTCAATCCTGCTGCGGTCGGGAAAGCCGGAAAGCGCCATGAATTGAAAGATTACGGCGTGACTTCGACTTTGTCCACCGCCAGGGGCCTGCCGTGCGACAGAGGTTCGGGAATTTTGGCAAATTCCGCCACGGCCGAGAACAGCGGATCGAAATCGCGAAACAGGTTCCCCATGAGGCAGTCGGTCATGTCGCCATGCATATCGGGATGGTGCTTGAGAAAAACGCGGAAGCTGAAGGCGTGGTCATAAAAAGCGTAGACCAGGCGTCGCATGGCCTCAATGCCTCCACACAGATCCGCTCCGTAACCGCTGAATTGTGCGGCCGAAAAATCACCCGATGCCAGAGCGGCGTCGGCGGCGTCCGCGGCCATCTCTCCGCTGCGGAGAGCGATGAAGACACCGGAAGAAAAGACGGGATCGAGGAAAGCAAAGGCGTCGCCGGCCAGAATCAACCCGTCCGCCGCGCAATGGCGGGAACGATAGGAGTACTCGCCGGTCACCCGGTAGGGCCCGAATTGCTGCCCCGCTGCCAGGTGATGCTTGATCCACTTGTTCTTTTCCACCTCGCCATGAAAGATGGCCGGAAGGTCGTGCGAATCCTTGTACAAGTAGTCCTTCTCAGCCACCACGCCCACGCTCACAATATCCCGGTGTAGCGGAATGTACCAGAACCAGCCCTTCTCCGGAACGTAGGCCACGGTGGTGGCGCCTTCGTCGACTCCCGGGTCGCGAAGCGCGCCCTTGTAATACGTCCAGACCGCGATCTTATTCAACTTCGGATCGCGCACCTTCCATCCGTTGCGCGTGACGGAGAAAGCATCGCGCCCGCTGCAGTCGATGGTAATCGGCGCATGAAACTCCAGCGTTTCGCCGCTCGGGGTGACGCCGTTCACGCCGGCGACCGCGCCATTGTCGCGGATGACACCGCGCACCGTGGTCTCCTCGATCACTTCGGCGCCTTTCTCGCGGGCATTGTCGAGCAGCAACTGATCGAACTCGCCGCGCAACACCTGCCACGTCTGCGATGCCTCGTGCTTCAGTTGCTGGAAGAAGTAAAACGGCAGAGAGGCCCGGCCGCTGGTGCCCACGAACTGAACGCTGTATTTCCGGGTGAACTCGGACCCTTTCATCTTGTCCAGCACACCGATGCGCTGGAGCGTGTAGTAGCCGTAGGGGAGCAAGGATTCGCCGATGTGATATCGCGGGAACTTCTCCTTCTCCAGCACCACGACACGGCGGCCTTTTTGGGCCAGCACCGCCGCCGCCGTGGAGCCGGCGGGACCTCCCCCGATGACGATGGCATCGTATCGATTCGCTTTAGGCACCAGTTCTCTCCGTGCGTGAAGTTCCGTTCCGGGGCGCCAGAATCTCGACCACCTGAGCCAGGATTCGCCCGCCGGCATCCACCATCGCCTTCCGCCGGCCGTACAACGTGGTGGGTTCCCGCAGGCTGAGCGCGTCGTGAATCAGAGCGTCAGGCGTTATCCGGATGTACGCGTCTGCGTGGCCTGAGTGCTCCATTCCCTGGGTGTGCAGGATGGTTCCTAGCGGCTGTCTCCTCTCGAGCACCAGCCGTTTCGCCTCGCCGTGAAAGTGTTCCAGGTTGATCTTGATGGCGCCGAAGGCCACCGGCCGCGTCTCGTTTTCCGGGACCAGCACCACCTGCCGCGACAATATGTTTCCGGCCACCGTGTATTGCAGAACGCGAAGCTGGATCGTTCGATTATGGGCGTCTTCAAGCGTCGGCGTCATGTCGCGGTCGTGTACCAGCAGGCTCCGGTATGGCTCGGGCACGTCCCGGCCTTCCACCTGGGCAGCCGCCGGCTGGGGCAACCCCAACTGTTCGTAAAACTCATTCAATGGATAGATCAAGTGCGATTCCGGATTCACCTTATATCGGAGACGAAAGCCGGGAGGTTTTGGTTAGCGGTACCCTCAGGCATACCGCGCGCTCCGGTGTTCCGGCAGGAAAAACTCGTGAAGCAGCTTATCCACTTGTAACAAACCGTCCCGATTGAGCCGCAGGCTGTTCTGGTCCGCCGTCAGGAAGCCTTGATCCCGCAATCTGCCCAAAGGGGCGGCGAACCGCTTTTCCACATCCACGCCGAACTTGCGCTCGAAGTAGGGCCGGTGAACGCGTCCCAGTTTCATCTGCAAAATGAGTTCGCGAATCACGCGCTCTTCCTCGGTGGTGGTCAAGGCGCGGAAGATCGGGAGCGCGCCCTGGCGCAGCTTAGCTATGTAGGATTCGAACTCGTGTTCGTTTTGAAAATGCGTTCCGCCGACGTGCGAGAACGAAGACACGCCCAAGCCGATCATGTCGGCGCCGGTCCATAGCAGGTCGCGGTAGAGGAAGCGCGTGCGTGAAGGATCCTTAACGGCCGCATATGCGCTCGCTACCGTGTAACCGGCCTTTTCAAATTCCGCGAACGCGTAATCGACCCACGCGCGCTTGGTTCGCCAATCGGCCACCGGCGCGACGGTCTGCCCCAGGACTTTCATTTCCTTGAAGATCGTGGTGTTGTAGGGGATTTCCATCTGGTAGATGGTGATGCTGTCCGGACCGAGCGCAATGGTTTTCTGCACGCAGTCGCGCCAGTTCCCGTTGGTTTCCCCCATCATTCCGGCGATCAGGTCGATATTGATCTGCGGGAATCCGATGGAGCGCGCATATTGATACGTGCGGTCAATCTCCCGGGAGCCGTGCGCCCGTCCGTTGACCTGCAGAATCTGATCATCGAAGTTCTCAATGCCCAGGCTGAGGCGCGTGACGCCGAGGTCTTTGATCGCGCTCAGCTTGGGCTCGGTCAGGGTCCCAGGCTCGCACTCGAAGGTGACTTCTTCGGCCTCGTCCCAACTCAGGAGGCGCTTCATTCCGTCGACGATGTGAGTGATCTGCCGCGAGGAAATGTAAGAGGGCGTTCCACCACCGAAGTAAATGAATTTCGGCTTCCGGCCGCCGATGAACGGCTTCTGCGAGTAAAGCGTCAGCTCCTGGATGGCGGCGTCGAGGTAGCCTTCGATCTCGTCCGCGTTCTTGTCTGTGTAGACCTTGAAATAGCAGAAGTGGCACCGCTTGCGGCAAAAGGGAATGTGCAGGTAGATCCCTAGCGGAGTATCGGGCGCAGGGGCGCGATCTAACGCGGCAAGGGCTTCGTGTGCGCGCTCGCGGGTCCAGAAAGAATACGGAGGATAGTTGGAGACAAAATAATTACCGGCTGCGGTGGCTTCTTCCGGACGGACATCCTTCGGCGATTCCGTTGTCATGCGTCTCTCCTCGAACTCCCGTCACCGAAGGCAAACTGCCTCCCTGCCGTCATGGCCAACTCTCAATAGGATAGCGAAAGTGGAGGCAAACGGGAGCCGCCCCACCATGGTGTATTCTATCCACGTGATCCCGAGAACTCTGCTTGCCGGCACCCTCGCCGCGGCGCTCGGCGCGGCTACGGTCAACTGGCCGTCATTCCGCGGGCCGGAAGCCGGGGGCGTGGCGGAGGGCAAGGCCGCGACGTCGTGGAATGCTGATCCGTCGCAAGGCGCGCTGCGGAACATTCGATGGAAGACAGCCATTCCGGGCCTGGCTCATTCGAGCCCGGCGATCTGGGGAAACCGCCTGTTTGTGACGACCGCGATCAGCTCGGCCGGGACCGCGCCGCTCAAAGTGGGACTTTACGGCGACGGGGATCCGGCGGACGACAACACCGAGCAGAGCTGGGTGGTCTACTGCCTGGACAAGAACACGGGCAAGATCCTCTGGCAGCGCGTGGCCCACAAGGGCGCTCCGAAAACCAAGCGGCACACCAAGGCGACGCACGCCAATGCGACGCCCACAACCGATGGCAAACGGCTCATCGTGTTTTTCGGCTCCGAAGGCGTGTACGCGTACGATCTCGAGGGCAAGCTGCTTTGGACGAAGGATCTCGGTGTGTTTGATCCCGGCCCGCAAGGTTACGACTTGCAGTGGGGCACCGCAAGCTCGCCGGTTTTGTTCGAGGACAAGCTGGTTCTGCAGTGCGATCAGAAGAAGGGCTCGTTTCTGGTGGTGCTGTCCGCTAAAGACGGGAAGGAGTTGTGGCGCGTGGGTCGTGATGGCGTCTCCAACCACAGTTGGGCAACACCTGCGGTGGTTCGAGCCGGCGGGCGAACGCAGATTGTCTCGAACGGCTGGCCCTACATTGCCGGATACGATCTGGAGACCAGCAAGGAATTATGGCGGCTGAAATCGGGCGGCGACATCCCCGTGCCTACCCCGGTTTTCGCCCACGGACTCATTTACGTGACGAATGCCCATGGCGGGCCGAAGCCTCTTTACGCTGTCAAGCCCGACGCATCCGGCGACATCACGCCGCAAGGCGACTCTACCTCCAGCCGTGGTCTTGCGTGGTTTGAGCCGAACAATGGCGCCTATATGCAAACGCCCGTGATCCTGGGCGATCTTCTGTACAGTTGCTCAGATCGCGGCGTTTTGAAAGTGTTTGACGCCCGCACGGGCAAGCTCCATTACACCGAACGCCTCGGCGCCGGGACCACGGGCTTCAGTTCTTCGCCCATCGCCGTCGATTCCAAGTTGTATTTCGCCAGCGAAGAAGGCGAGGTCTACGTGATCAAGGCGGGCCCGCAATTTGCGCTGCTGTCCAAGAACCTACTGGGGGATATTGCCATGGCCTCGCCGGCCGTTTCTGAAGACGTAATCTATTACCGGACGCGCGGACACGTCGTCGCCATCGCGGAGCGCTGACTGCACATTTTCCTTGACACCATACTCGGAATCCGATATAACGGAATCCGATTATGACCGAAGATCTGAGTCCCTTCCTTCCTTTATCCCCTGCGACGTTGCACATTTTGCTGGCGCTGGCCGGGGAAGACCGGCACGGCTACGGCATCATGCAGGAGGTTGCGCGCCAGTCCGAGGGCCAGTACAAGCTGGGTCCGGGCACGCTCTACGATAACCTGGAAAAGCTCATAAACCAGGCGATGGTGGAGGAGGCTCCAGCGCCTTCGGCGAACGAGGACCCGCGGCGCCGCTATTACCGGCTGACCGGGCTCGGGCGCCGCGTACTCTCCGCCGAGATTGTGCGGTTGGGCGGCGTGGTTCGCGAAGCCAGGATGCGCTTGCGCGCGCCGAGTCCGAGGAGGGTGTGATGATCCGATCTCTCTATCGATCGCTGCTCTGGTTGCACCCGCCGGCTTTCCGCCGGCAGTACGGCGAAGAGATGCTGTGGATTTTCGAGGAAACGGGAGGCGCGGTGTCACTCGTCGCCGACGGCTTTTTCTCGCTCGTGCGCCAGTGGATCAGGTGTCCCGGCACGATGACGCTCGCGGCGGCGGGTTTTGGCGGAGTCCTTCACATGGCGCTGTTCCTCGTCATGACGCTCCCGATGATGAGCCGGTCTCCCAATGTCGTTTATGTGCGCCGCGCCATATGGGCGGACGGTATGCCCGATGTGACGACGGTCCAGTTCAGTGGCAACTGGGTCGGCACCTTGCGCTCGACCGGCCCGTCGGGGCCGCTTGAGTTGATGCTCGCCAAGACGGGTCCGCAGTGGGTGGGAAAGCTGTACATCCAGGGACCGGACGGCGCGATGCATAGCGGCCCGCTCGAGGACATCAAAGTCCAAGGCGATTCTCTTTGCTTCCGCGTGCAGGCAGGCGATGCCGACATGAGCTTCACCGGCCAGCTCCGCCAAGGTAAGCTGGCGGGCATTCTCGAGGCCACCGCGAACGGAAATCACGTTGCCGCAGGCCCAAGGGGCAAGGTCGTCGGGCAGGGAACCTGGGTGATGGACCGCGCCCGGCCGCGGAGCCGAGCGTCAGGTCCCGGGCAGCGCCAAGCCTGAACTGAATCCGGAAGTGACGCCGTGAAGCCCAGATGAGATTTTCGCTCGCCGGCCTGCTGCGCGGCTATCCCGAGGCGAACCTCATCTACGCAGACGGCAAAGTCATCATTCTGGACCAGGACGGCAACCTGTCGCTGGCCACGGTATCTGCCGCGGGTTTGAAAGTCTTGAGCGCCGTTCCATCGCTATTGAAGAATAACGCGTGGACGCCACCGACTTTGGCCGGCACGCGGCTCTACATTCGCGACCGCCACGAAATGATGGCGCTGGACCTGACGCACTAGCTGTCGCAGGGTAACCCGGTGATGCTTCTTGCCGGCCTGCTGTTGGGGATATAATTCCCTCAACCCTGAGGAAAACTTCCATGCGCAAATACGTCGCGATTTTATTTCTCATTTCAGCGGCTCTCTGCCTCGGCGAATCGGAGAAACCGATGCTCTTTCGGAAGCCGACCGTCAGCCGGACTCATATCGTGTTCAGCTATGCAGGCGACCTCTGGATTGTTGCGCGCGAAGGGGGCAACGCGACGCGCCTCACCGCAGCTCCGGGCGTGGAAACCGACCCTGTGTTTTCTCCGGATGGAAGCCAAATCGCGTTCACGGGTCAGTATGATGGCAACACCGACGTTTACGTTGTCTCGGCTGCCGGTGGCGTGCCCCGGCGCCTGACCTATCACCCAAGCGCCGACGAAGTTGTCGGCTGGACGCCGGACGGCAAGCAGGTCGTTTTTCGCTCCTCGCGCAACAGTTATTCGTTTGGGTTCAACCGGCTTTTCGCGTTGTCACTGGCCGGTGGTTTTCCTTCCGAAATCCCCTTGCCGCGAGCCGAAGAGGGTTCCTATTCACCGGATGGCACACATATGGCTTATGTGCCCCGGCTGCAATGGCAGCGCGCGTGGAAACGCTACCGTGGCGGCCAGACCAAGCCGATCTGGATTGTCAACCTGTCGGATTCGAGCGTAGAGGCGGAGATCCCCCGAGACAATTCGAACGACTTTAATCCAATGTGGGTCGGCGGTACCGTCTACTTCCTCTCCGACCGCAACGGCCCGGTATCTCTGTTCGCCTACGAAACTCGCGCCAAGCAGGTGAAACAGGTAGTTCGCAATACCGGACTCGATTTCAAATCCGCTTCCGCGGGCCCGGGAGCGATCGTCTTCGAGCAGTTCGGCGACATCCATCTGTATGATCTGAACTCCGGCGAAGACCGCAAGGTCAGCATCCATCTGACGGGCGACCTGCTCGAAGTCCGTCCGCATTTTCAAAAAATCGAGCCGAGGCGCATCCGTTTCGCAGGAATCTCCCCTACGGGTGCGCGTGCGGTTTTCGGCGCGCGCGGAGAAATTCTTACCGTCCCGGCGGAGAAGGGCGACATCCGCAATCTGACCAATACGCCGGCGGTTGCCGAGCGGGACCCGGCCTGGTCGCCCGATGGCAAGTCGATCGCCTACTTTTCCGACGAATCCGGCGAGTATGCTCTGCACGTGCGCGATCAGAGCGGAATGGGCGAGGTGCGAAAAATCGATCTGGGGGCTCCGCCGTCCTTCTTTTACTCGCCTACGTGGTCGCCCGACAGCCTGAAGATCGCCTACACCGACAAACGTTTGAACCTTTGGTACGTGAGTCTGGAGGGCAAAAAGCCGCCGGTGCGGGTGGACACCGATACTTACGCCGGGCCCGGCCAGTCGTTCAACCAGGCATGGTCCCCCGACAGTAAATGGCTCACATACACCCGGCAGCTTCGGAATCATCTGCACGCCGTTTTTGCTTATCAAATCGATGAGGCGAAACCTCGCCAGGTAACGGATGGGATGAGCGACGCGGCGTTTGCCAGGTTTGATAAAGAGGGCAAGTATCTCTACCTGATGGCGAGCACCGATGCTGCCCTGAGCACGGGCTGGCTGGATATGTCGAGCCTTGCTCATCCCGTAACGCGCAGCGTTTACGCCGTCGTGCTAAAGAAAGGCGTGTCCTCGCCGATGGCGCCGGAAAGTGACGAGGAGAAGCCCACGGACAAAGACAAAGATAAGGACAAAGACAAAGATAAAGACAAGGACAAAGCTGCGAAACCGCCGGCCGTCGAGATCGATTTCCCGAACATCGGCCAGCGGATCGTCGCTCTGCCGATCCCGGCGCGTAACTATGTGGATCTGGCGCCCGGAAAGCCCGGCGTACTGTTCCTGGTGGAAGGCCCGGCGGTGGATTCGCTCGATGGAGACGACGGCGGTTCGGCGGCGACCCTGCATAAGTTCGAGCTGAAGACGCGCAAGACGGAGAAGATTCTGGAAGGCGTCAATTCATTCGAGCTGGCGTTCAATGGCGAAAAAATGCTGTACAGGCAAAAGGACCAATGGGTCATCGCGCCGGCGGATAAGCCCAGCGGCGCGCCGCCAAAACCTGGTGAAGGCGGCCCGCTCAAGCTGGATACCATGCAGGTTTATGTCGATCCCAGCACGGAGTGGAAGCACATGTATCACCAGATCTGGCGGGACGAGCGCGATTTCTTTTACGATCCTGGCCTCCATGGAGTAGATGCCAAGGCCATCCAGAAGAAGTACGAGTCCTACCTCGAAAATATCTCCAGCCGCGACGATTTGAACTACCTGTTTGAAGAAATGCTGGGCGAGATGACCGTTGGGCACATGTTCGTGGGTGGCGGAGATACTCCGGAAACTAAGAAAGTGAAGGGCGGGCTGCTGGGCGCCGACTACACAGTTGAAAACGGCCGCTACCGGTTTGCTCGCGTGTACGACGGTGAGAATTGGAATCCCAAGCTGCAGGCGCCGCTCACTCAGCCTGGCGTGGACGTTTCCGCCGGCGAATATCTGCTGGCTGTTCGCGGCCGCGACGTGCGAGGTCCCAACAACATTTACAGCTTCTTCGAAGAGACTGCCGGAAAATCGGTTGTGTTGCGGGTCGGGCCCAACCCGGACGGCAGCGGCTCCCGCGAAGTCACCGTGGTCCCGGTGGACGACGAGACGGGCCTGCGGAACCTGGCGTGGATCGAAGACAATCGGCGGAAGGTCGACCAGATGACGGGTGGCCGCGTGGCATACGTCTACTTACCCGACACTTACTCCGGCGGTTACACCAATTTCAATCGCTATTTCTTTGCGCAGGTCGGCAAGGAAGCGGTCATCATCGACGAGCGATTTAACGGCGGAGGCGACATCGCGGATTACATCATCGACTACTTGCGACGTCCGCTCCTCAGTTACTGGGACATGCGCGAGGGTGAGGACATCACCACGCCCATCGAAGCCATTTTTGGGCCCAAGGTGATGATCACCAATGAAATGGCCGGCTCGGGCGGTGATGCCATGCCGTGGCTCTTCCGCAAAACAGGCATCGGCCCGTTGGTGGGGAAGAGAACCTGGGGCGGATTGGTGGGCCATTACACCAACCCGGTTGACCTGATTGATGATGGATTTGCCGGAACACCGAACCTGGCGTTCTATACGCCTGACGGCAAGTGGGACGTGGAGAATCATGGCGTTCAACCGGACTACGAAGTGGAGTTGGATCCCAAGCTTTGGCGCCAGGGCCACGATGCGCAGCTGGAAAAAGCGGTCCAGGTCGTCATGGACTTGGTGAACAAGAACGAAATGCGGCCGCATAAACGGCCTCCGTTCCCAAATTATCACGCGTCGGGAAAATAGCGTCGAGCGACTCTCTGTTGTCCACTAACGAGACGGTTGGGTCCCACAGGCGGACATCGGATTGCGCCTGGAGAGCAGTAAACCGCTCCGCGCTCAATGTCCTGAGCGAGGTACTGGCGTGGCCCGAGAATTGCACCTGACAACGATTACGCCTATGCGCTTGATAGCCCCACTCCTACTCGCCTGCGCGATCCTGTGCCAGGCGTCAGAACCCGCCGCTGCCCGCTGGGAAGGTACGGTCCAGATCCCGGGAAGGGAAATGCGCGTGGTGATCGACCTGGCGCAAGACAGCCAGGGCCGGTGGACCGGTTCCGCCGTCGTCCCCGGCTTCGGCATCAAAGGCACACCCCTCGCGGACATCGTCATCAATGAGTCCGAAGTCGCATTCACCATTAAAGGAGCTCTGGGCGACCCCAAGTTCAAAGGACGTCTCACCGGCAGCGGCGCCTTGACGGGCGATTACCAGCAGGCGGGAAACACCGCTCCCTTTACGCTGCAGAAGGCCGGACCTCCGCAAGTGGAATCACCGCGCGGCAGCACTTCCGTCCGCAAGGAACTGGAAGGGACATGGCAGGGCGAGATGGACCTGTTTGGGACCGTGAAAGTCCGGCTCGACCTTGTCAACGAGGCCGGCGGAACCGCAACCGCCAAATTCATATTCACTCGCAACAAGGAAACGCCTCTGCCGCTCAACCTGGTGACGGATGAAGGCGGTATCCTTACCGTGGAATCAACGGAGAACGGCATCACCTACGAAGGCCGGTTCCGCAAGGAAGCGAGCGAGATCACGGGGACGTTCCAGCAAGGCCCCTTCGAAGTGCCGCTGGTCTTGCGTTCCGCGGCCAAGAATGCGAGCGAGGCGCGGCCATGAGAGAACCGATGCGCATCCCGGCCATGGTGTTGATCGGAGGGTTACTCGCGGCACTGTGCCACGGACAGTCCATGTTCCGTGGAGATCCGGCCCACACGGGCGTATACGCCGGCGCCGGTCCGCGGAAGTTGCATGGCGTGAAATGGAAATTTGCGACCGGAGACCGTATCGTGTCCTCCCCCGTCTGGTACGAAGGCATTGTGTACTTCGGAAGCGATGATAACAACGTGTACGCGGTGGACGCTGCCACCGGCCGCCAGAACTGGAAGTTCCAGACCCACGGACCCGTTCCGTCCACGCCCGCTGTTGCTGCCGGGATCGTGTATTTCGCCAGTTACGACGGCAAGTTCTATGCGGTGGATGCGCAAACCGGAAAACTGAAGTGGAAATTCGCGACGGGCGGAGAGCGGCGCTTCGAGGCCAAGGGTATCCACGGGCTGCTGCCGAAAAACCAGACCATCGCCGATCCGTGGGACCTGTACTTGTCGAGCCCGGTAGTGGCGCAAGGCGCTGTCTACTTCGGCTCGGGAGACGGGAACCTATACGCGCTGGATGCGGCCTCCGGCGAACTGCGCTGGAAGTTCGGAACGGGCGACGTTGTGCACGCTTCCCCCGCCTTTGATTCCGGCACGTTGTATTTCGGCAGCTGGGACACGTATCTCTACGCGGTCGATGCTTCCTCCGGCAAAGAAAAGTGGCGATTCAAGAGCGGCGATGATCCGCTCGTCCACAACCAGATCGGGTTTCAATCGTCTCCGGCCGTGGTGGACGGCGTGGTTTACACGGGCTGCCGCGATGCCAACGTGTATGCAATCGACGCGGCCACCGGCAAGGAGAAATGGAAGTTCTACAACAACGGGAGCTGGGTGATCACTTCGCCCGCCATCGTAAAAGGCAAGGTCGTCTTCGCTACTTCAGATTCGAGTTTGTTCCACATCGCCGATGCGGCAACCGGAAAGAGCCTCCTCAAGCAATCGACGAAGGCCTACGTGTTCTCCTCGCCGGCCGTGGCGGGCGAGGTCGTGTATCTTGGCGTTCTCAATGGAAGCCTGGAAGCCCGCGATCTGAACACCGGCGAGTTGCTTTGGGAGTACCAGACGGAGGCTTCGCGGCAAAACCGCAACTGGGTGCTGACCGCGGACCGGAAATTCAACGGCCCCATGATTTTCACCAGCGGCTGGCGTGAAGCCGCCGCCAGTGGCCTCGATTTACAGTCCACCGTCGGCTCCTTCTTTTCGTCGCCGCTGATCGCGAATGGAGCGGTCTACATTGGCAGCACCGACGGATACTTGTACGCGTTGGAATAAAGCTACCGCAGTTCAACCTGAGGTTGTCTGTGTAGTGATCTTCCAGTCGGCGCGGAGCGAGCCCCCAAGCGCTGTCATAAGCCCAATCGTACAGAGTGACCGCCGGCGCATCCGTTTGACCGTGACGCTATCGTACTACTTGCCTACATCCCGCACTACCAGCAGCGGGATGCGCAGTTTATGCCGCACGGAGTTGATGGTGGTGCCGAAGATGAGGTCTTTCAGACCGCCGTGGCCGTGCGCGCCCATCACTAGCAGGTCGGGCTGGATCTGACGCGCGCAGCGGACAATCTCGCGGTTGGGATTGGACGAATGCGCCACCATGGTTTCGACGTCGACACCCTCGGCGCGCAGCGAATCGACAATATCGTCCAGATATTTGCGGCCGGCTTCGACTTCGGCGGTTGAGGACAGCGATCCATAAACCTGGCTGGTCACCCCTTCTTCGACGTGCAGCAGATACAGCTTGGCATGATGCATACGCGCCATGGCGGCGGCGTGGGCGATGGCGAGGTGGTCGAGCGCCGTATGGTCGAGCGGAACCAGAATGCGGCTGTAGACGGGAGCGTCCGCCGCCGAGACCGCCGCCGCGGGAAGGGTGACCGGCGCCCGGCCGAAGCGCGCTCCCCGGCGCGTCAGCACCGGCTCCACCGTTACCCACAGAAGCAGCGCGATGAGGAAAATGCCGGCCACGGCTAGCAGCACGATCACGTACGGCCGCCAGTAGCCTGCCACCGCCAGCCAATCCGCAATCGACTGGCCCATGAGCCAGACGTTGAGCGCGAGAATCACAACCGCCGTAATCCAGGATAGGATGATGACCCAGGTCTTGTTTGCGAACTCGCCCATGCGCCTGCGGTCGCTGGTAAAGTGCACCAGCGGAATGATGGCAAAGGGGAGCTGCATGCTGAGGATCACCTGGCTGAGAATCAGCAGGTGATAGACGCCGCGCTCGCCCGCCCAGTAAATCGTGATCGCCGCCGGAATGATGGCCAGGCTGCGCGTGATGAGCCGCCGCAACCACGGCCGCATGCGGAAATTGAGAAAGCCCTCCATCACGATCTGCCCGGCCAGCGTGCCCGTCAACGTGGACGACTGTCCGGAGCACAGCAGCGCGATCGCGAATACCACACTCGCCACCGAGGTTCCCAATAGCGGCGCCAGCAGCAGGTGCGCCTGCTGGATCTCCGTCACCACGATGCCGCGTTTGAAGAACACCGTACCGGCCACCACCAGGATCGCCGCGTTCACCAGCAGCGCGCCGTTGAGCGCCACCAGGGAATCAATGAAGTTGTAGTGACACGCGATGTGCCTGGCCTCTGGCGTCTTGCCAATCTGCCGCGTCTGCACCAGCGCCGAGTGCAGATAGAGATTGTGCGGCATCACGGTCGCGCCCAGAATGGCGATAGCGATGTACAGATTCTGCGTGCTCAGCCGCGGGACCAGTCCGGTGGCCATTTCGGAGAAAGCCGGTCTCGAAAGAATAATCTCAATGCAAAAGCAGCCCGCGATCACCGTGATCAGAGCCAGAATCACCGCTTCGATGATGCGGATGCCGAACCGCTGAAACCATAGGACCAAAAGCGTGTCCGCCGCGGTGATGGCCACCCCCACCAGCAGCGGCAGGTGAAACAGCAGGTTCAAGCCGATCGCCGCTCCCAGCACCTCCGCCAGATCGCAGGCGGCGATGGCAATCTCACACAGCACCCACAGCGCGTACGTGATCGGCCGCGGATACGTCTCGCGGCACGCCTGCGCCAGATCGCGGCCGGCGACGATGCCCAGGCGCGCGCTCAGGGTCTGCAGCAGCACGGCCATGGCGTTGGACATCACCAGCACCCACAGCAGCCGGTATCCGAAGCGCGCGCCGCCCTCCAGGTCCGTGGCCCAGTTGCCCGGATCCATGTAGCCCACGCTCACCAGGTAAGCCGGCCCGGCGAATGCGAACATCCGGCGCCATAAACCGATGTGCGTGGTCTCCACCGAAGAATGTACTTCGGCCAGAGAGCGCGCGGGTTCGAAGGTTCGCGCCGTGTCCATTGGCTCCATCATACTTAACTATAGTTAAGTAGGCAACCGGAATCCGCGTAAAATTTCGAAATGGGGACCGGCAGCTACGGGTACACCGGCGTCACTTTCTGTCCATCGTGCAGGGTAGAGCTGGTGGGCAGCGCAACGGCATCCCCTTGCGTCACCCCTTCCAGAATCTGAACGCGGCTGATGCTTGTGGAGCCCGCTTTGACGGGACGCCAGTGAACCGCGCCGCCCGTGAATGCGAAGACGCCTGTTCCGTTTGTATCCCGCCGCATCGCCTCTTTGGGAATGGTGAGCGCGTTTTCGATCACGCTCGCACGGATTTCGGCGTTTACATTTGTTCCAGGTATCAGCTCGCGCCCGGGGTTTTCGATGGTGCACAATACCTCGCCCACTTGACGCGTTCCCAGCGGCTGGATCTGCGTTGGCAACTGCTCCACCGTTCCTTGCCACTGCTTGCCGGGTGATGCGTCCCAAGTGATGTTGACCGGCAGCCCCGCCGCAACCCGGCCCAGCTCGGGCTCGTCGATGTAGATTCGCACGCGCAAGTGGTCGAGCACCCCGATGTTGGCCACCGGGTCCCCTGCGTTGAGATAAGCTCCCAGCCGGACCGGCAGGCCGTAGACCACTCCACCCATCGGCGCCCGCACCACCGAATCGGCAATGCGGCGCTCCGCAAGGCGCACTTCGGCTTCGGCTTCGCGCAATCGGGCCTCCGCCACGGCGCGATCCGTCGATCCCACCAGGACTGTGCGCTTGCGATCGAGTGCTTCGATCTCCAGCTCCGTTTGCCGCAACTTGCCGCGCGCGGACTCAACTTCCTCTCGCGTGGCCGCCTGCTTCTCTTCCAATCTGTGTAGCGCGTTGTATTCCCGCTGCTCGGCCTCACGATCGAGCCGGGTTCGAGCGAGGTTGGCGTCTATATCGGCGAGTTCGGTGCGATGTCCGCCGCGCTCGATCACGGCCAGTTCCGCCCTCGCCTGTTCCACGCGGACCTGCGCCGTTGCGAGCTGTGCCGCGAGGCCCGGAACACTCAGCTTCGCCAGCTCCGCGCCCTGCGCCACTCTTTGTCCCTCTTTCACGAGAAGCTCAACCACCAGCCCGGCTGTGTCCACGCGCACCGAGGCATACCGTAACGGCTCCACCTTGCCGTTGCTCGCCAGCGTGCTTACTAGCGTCTCGCGTTTGACCTTGGCGAAGGGCACCTCCGGCGGCTCATTTTTCTTTGCGAAGGACCAAACGAGAATGACGGCGAGAGGTGCCAGCAGAATCAGAACGTGGCGTCGCTTCAATACGAACTCCGTCGAGCACAGTAATCAAACAACAGTTGCCATTCGGCCCGCTGGATCTCGAGCGCCGCGCGCTCCAGCGCGGATCCGGGCCGTCTTCGGGCCTGCTCGCAAATCTCAATGAACGCGAAAGGATCCCAGGCTTCGGAAAATCGCAAAGTGGCGTCAAGATGCTCGGCGCCAATGGCCCCGGCCGCCTCCAGCACTCGCGGGAACACCGGGTGCTCACCAACCCGATGAAACCAGTAGGACGAGTTGCCGGGGTCCGGCTCCTGCCGGTGCACGATGGCGTGCCAGTAGCTGCCCTCCGCCGAAGAATCCGATTGCGCCGCTTCGTGCGCCTCCTCGCGGCAGGAAAAATAAAGATACAGGCCCGCCAATGCGCCTTGCGGAGCGCGCGCCCCAGGGAAAAGATCGCCGGCCTTCGCCCCCTGAATTCGCCGCCGGGCAGCGTCCGAGCAGCAGGCTCCCTCAGCCAGCGGCATCAGGCGTTCACCATTTTCCGCCAGCGCAAGAAGATCCATGACCTCGGCACCATAAGTCCCTGGATTCCATTGAATCACCGATGGTTTCATTTGATGGGGGTCTGAAACCGCTGATGGTAATGGAGCGGTTACCCTAACCTATTGTCTAACATGGAGGTAGGATCGGTACAGGCACATGCCAGGAAAAACCGCATTGCTGCTCTCGGCCGGCGGCATGTTCGGCGCTTATCAGGCGGGTGCCTGGAAGGAGTTGTCAGCCAGGCTCCAGCCCGATCTGGTGGCTGGAACATCCGTGGGCGCGCTGAACGGCTGGGCCATCGCGGGCGGCTGCTCGCCGGACCAGCTCATCGAGCGGTGGAACAGCGAATCCTCCGGCGCCTTTCTCAAGTTCCGGTTCTCTCTCAACCCCTGGCGTGGTTTCTTTGACGATGCCAGTTTCTCGCGCCATGTGGAGGAGTTACATTCCGCCTTCACGCCGCAAATTCCGTTTGGCGCGGTGCTGACCGATCTTATCAGCCGTTCCCCTCGACTGGTGCGCTCACCGGAAGTTACCTGGCGGCATCTGGCCGCGGCGTGCACCATTCCCACCGGCCTGCCTCCCGTGCACATCGATGGGCGGTGGTACGTGGATGGCGGTTTGCTCGACGTACTGCCGCTGTGGGCGGCCTTTGAGATGGGCGCGACGCGCGTGATCGCCGTCAACGCGCTTCCCGTTCTGCCTTCCCGCATGCTTCGCGCCAGCGCACAAATCTATCGCCAATTCAGCCGGAGGAAACCCCGGCCAGGCTCGCTCGAAGTCATCCGCATTGAGCCCAAGGCATCGCTCGGCACCCTCACCGAATCGGTTCGCTGGAATCGGGACACCGTTCGGCGCTGGATCGAGCAGGGCGCAGAAGACGCGCGCGGCGTTATCCAATCAGCGGCGGCGGGTCGCGATTTTACGCCCTGCGTTCTACAATAAGCCTTTTATGCCCAATTACCGCATCTACCGCATGAAGGATAATCCGCGGGAGCATTTCCGCTCGGCTCCGCACGTTTCCGGCGCCGCCAACGTCAAGCGCAGGGATTACGAAGAAGGCGGCCAGATCGAGGCAGCCAGCGATTACGCGGCCTGGGAAAATCTGCGCGCTTCGGAAAAGCCCCTGGAGGTTGGCGATCTGCTCGAAACTGACGGCGGCGAGCTGCGAATCTGCAAATACATCGGCTTCGAAGCGGCGGTATGGGTGCTGCCCGCCGCGGCCACGGAACCAACGCCCGCCGCGGCGCCAATCGGATATACTTCGGGAGATCAGCCCGCCGGAGAGCAGGATGCGTGAAGTTCAGCTAGGCGACGTCATTGACGACTTCTGCGTGAAGTGCAAGCGCATCATGAACCACTCCGTGGTTTCCATGATGGGGCCGGACCCCGCCAAAGTACGCTGCCGCACCTGCTACAGCGACCACGACTACCGGCACGAGCAAGCGCCCCCGCCCAAGGTAGACAATCGCAAATCCGCGTTGTTTAACGAGGTGCTCTCGAAGTTGCAGCCGGATACAACCGCCGCCGCCCCTGCCGAGGAGCCCGAGAAACCGAAAGCCAAAGGCAAAAAGAAATAGCCGCGAATCCACGCGAATGAAGGCACCCACCTCTTTCATTCGCGGCCCCGTGCTTGTGCCAAAATCGAATCTGTGAGCGAGCTTCGATGGCATCCTTTGCTGCGCGAGTGGGTGGGAGTGGCGGCGCACCGGCAGAACCGCCCGCAGATGCCGGAAAACTGGTGTCCCTTCGATCCCGGTTCAGGACGCGTCCCCGATCAGTTCGACGTATTGATCTACCCGAACGATTTTGCCGCGTTTCGCATGGACGCCGAACCGTTCTCTCCCGAAACCGGCCTCTACCGCAAAACCGGAGCTCGCGGCTCGTGCGATGTCGTAATCTATCACCCCCAGCATTCGCTCGCGCCATCGCAGATGCCGGTCGAACACTGGCGCAAGGTCGTGGACGTCTGGATACGCCGCTACCGCGAGCTGGTGGCCGTCCCCGGCATCCAGTACATCTACATTTTTGAAAACACCGGCGCGTCGATCGGCGTCACCATGCCGCACCCCCATGGGCAGATCTACTCATTCCCGTTCATTCCGCCGCTCATCGAGCGTGAGCTAAGCGCGGCATCCGACTATCTCCGCGACCAACAGGAATGCATCTACTGCCGCATTCTGCGTGACGAGCTGGCGTCGGGCGTGAGGATCGTCGCCGAAAATCCGGATTTCGTGGCTTTTGTTCCGTTCTTCGCGCGCTGGCCCGGCGAGATGCAGATCTGCGCGCGCCGCCACTTCGGGCGCATCCCCGAACTGAGCGACACGGAAGCCGCAAACCTCGCCGCGCTCATCAAGAAGGTTCGCATGAAGTACGACAATCTGTACGGTTTTCCCATGCCCCTGATGATGCTGTTGCGCCAGAGCCCGGTCTCGGGCGACCACCCCTACTTTCACTTCCACATCGATTTTTACCCCATCCAGCGCAGCGCCACCAAGCTGAAGTACCTCGCTGGGGTCGAGAGCGGCGCGGGAACATTTCTCAACGACACCGTCGCCGAACAGAAAGCCAAGGAGCTGCGCGAGACCGCGCCGCTGGATTGATCCTGGGCTGGAGCGCTGGCACGACGGTCCGCCGTCGGCTTGTGCTATCAAATGAGGCCGGGGGTACGAATGACTGGGCCACGTGTGTTCATTCTGGCGGCGCTCGTTCTAACTGCGCTCGCGACGGCCGAGGGACAGGCGTCCGGTGGGTCGGAAACCGTCGTGGTGCATAACGGGCCGGTCACGCTGCACGCACTGCTCTGGCGCCCCCAGGGCCGCGGCCCGTTTCCCGCGATCCTGCTCAATCACGGCAGTGGCCGCACTCCTGAGCAACTGAAACAGCTCGGACCGTACAAGCGGCAGGCTGAAATGCTAGGACCGCTGTTCGCTCGCCATGGCTATGTGTTCCTATTTCTCTTCCGGCGCGGTGTCGGGTTGTCCGCTGACCAAGGTAAGAACGCCATCGACCTGATGAACAGCGAACTCGCCGCTCACGGACCGGAGGCGCGGAATACACTGCAACTCCAGTTGCTGGAGAACAGGGACATTAGCGATGCCCATTCCGGACTCGCTTTCCTGCAGGCACTCCCCGAGGTCGATGCGCGCCGCGTGGCGGCAATCGGACACTCGTTCGGTGGGTCGCTCACATTGCTATTGGCTGAGCGCGAGCCTGCCCTGCGGGCAGTCGTCATCTTCTCTGGCGCCGGCTATAGCTGGGATCGGTCGCCGCAGTTGCGGGCGCGGCTCCTTGCAGCCGTGGCGCACATCGCAGCGCCGGTATTCTTCATTCACGCCGCGAACGACTACTCGGTCGCGCTGGGCAAATCGCTGGACGCGCGGCTGGAACAGCTCGGTAAACCGCATCGCCTGAAGATCTATCCGCCAATCGGCCACACCGCCGATGAGGGGCACGACTTCCCTTATCTTGGCGTGAGCAGTTGGGAGCCCGACGTGTTCGCTTTCCTGGACGAACACATGCGGAGGTAAGCCCGGGCGGAGATGTGCGACCTCAAGCTTCGATCTAGGCCATTCCTCGACACGGCTAGCGCGTCGATTGTGCGTCAGACGTCAGAAGCGCCTTCTCTATTTCGGCGAGGGCTTTTGTTATCTGTTCCGGCTTCTCGACATCGAATACTTTCGGGCTTAGCGGCTTCAGGGTAGCCTCCAACTGATCGATGACGTCTTGCGGGGGCTCATAGCCGGGCATGGAACCGCCCATGCGCCGGCCCCGGCGCCGTCCTCCCATCTCTCGGCCAAAGGGAGGAACGGGCTCGGCCGGAGCGCGGTAGCGGATATAGAAGACACGGCAGGCCGGCAAGGCCTCTAGGGAAACCGGCTCCAGATCTTCGCCGGACTCGAAGGCCACGGGTTTGGTGAGCACGACGAGAACGCAGGGTTTTTCCGAGGCGCGGAGGAGGCTGCGCACCTGGGAGACGAAAAATTGCGCGTCGTTGTGCCGCTCGGAGAGCGAGTGAATGTCAATGGACGCCGTATTCGCTTCTCCCAAAGACGCCTTCAGGCGGGGCCAATCGAGATCGTGCACGTCGTCTTGATGGAACACGGTACGCCGGCGGGAGAGGTCGATCAATTCAACGTGCTCCGAAAGCGCCGGCGACCCGGTCTGCGAGATCGCTTTGAGGGTCGGAAGCAGAGCGGCCAGATCGCCGCTTTGGCTTCGATGCGATCCCGGCGCCGGTACGGAAGGGGCCACGTTCAGAATGACGTTGACTCGGGCTGGGGAGTGTACGGAGGCCACCCACCGCAACCGGCCGCGAATGCCGGGCAGATACCAACTGTCGGGCGATTCCTCGTTGCCGATAAACTCAACTGGCGGCAGATCGCGCCACGCGTCCGGCAGCAGATCGTGCTGCGGCGCCGCCACGCGAAACGGCTCCTGCCTGGTGCTGTGCTCACCGGTGGCGGTATCGAGGATCGCTGCGGCAAGCTGGTAATCTCCCGGCAGAAAGAATGCGCGCTGTAAGTACTCCAGGTTCACGGCTTTGATGTTCTCGTCGAGTTTGCTGAGTTCGACGCTGCTGTGGTCCTGATAGCGCGTTCCGTCGCGGTCGGTGATTTGGATCAGGAACACCAGCTTGCCCTCGCCGCGCCGGCTCTCCAGGTCCCGGCCATCCAATTTGATGGCGATTCGGGCCATGAGCCGCTGGTGAAACGAGAGTTCGGCGCGGGGGACGGTCGCCGTCCATCGGAACCGCGCCTGGTCGCGTTCGCCGAGCCATTGATCGAAGGGGACCTTTTCAAATGCCGGATCCAGCACGCCGCGCTGGACCGACGGCTGCGCCACGGAAGCTACGCTGAGCAACAGGAGTACGAAACTACGAACCACTTAACCATTTACTCGCGTCTGTAGCCAAAGCTCAACCGGGATTTGAAATCAGAGGTTTGGCAGTCCGGACTGACCACCTCATGCACTTTTCTGCCGATAAAGGGTTAGGGGAGGGTTGTGCCCCTTCATGACCATGAGAAAACAACAGGAGTTGCACTCGTGAGGCAATTGAATGGGAGCGCGGTCGCGACCGCGCTATGGGTCGGTTTATTGGTATGGAGTCCACTTTTCGCCGGACAGACGGCCGCGCGATCTAAGGCGGCCAAGCCCGGCCTGACAGCCGAAGACGTCATTAAGCTCGCCAGGGCTGGTTTGAGCGAAGATATCATCATCCAGCAGATCAGAAAGAGCGGCCGGGCTTTTGATCTATCGACGGACCAGTTAATTGCATTGAAAACGGCCAATGTGAGCGACCGGGTTGTCGAGGTCATGTTGGACCCGTCGCAGGGGGACATCCCGGCGCCGCCGCCCGCCGTTTTCAAGGATGCCGGGCCACCGCCTGCCGTCATGATACCCGCGCCCGGTGAAGCGGCGTTGCCCACCGAGGTCGGGGTTTACGTCCACAAGCAGAGCCAGTGGGTCGAAGTTCCGCCGGAAATCGTCTACTGGAAAACGGGCGGCGTGCTGAAAACCATTGCGACTGCCGGCGCTCGACATGGCGATGTCAACGGTCATGTGCCCGGCGCGAGCAGCCACACGGCTTTTGCGAATCCCCTTGAATTATTGATCGTGGCCCCGGAAGGCGCCGCGCTGGCTGAATACCAGTTGCTCCGTCTGCATTCAAATAAAGACAATCGCGAATTCCGCACGGTCACAGGCGGGTTTCTGCATTCTCAGGGCGGATCGCAACGCGACCAGGTGCCGTTTGACGGCAAGAAAATAGCCAGCCGGGTTTATGAGCTGACGTTCCCAGCGACGTCCGCGCCCGGAGAATACGGGTTCTTGCCGCCCGGTTCAACCAGTGGATCAGGGAAGATTTATTCCTTTCGGGTGAAGGAATAGCGCTTTGCCGAATTCATCCAGGGAGCCTGTCGTGAAAAGACCGAATTTCAGCCGCTTCATCGCGTTGGTTGTTGTTCTTGTGGCCGGCGCTTGGATAGGTAATGCCAGTCCCCGAATGACGGTGGAAGATGTGGTGCGGCTCACCAAAGCAGGGGTGAGCGACGAAATCATCCTGGCACAGATCCACGCCCGGCACCCGTCGTTTAACCTGTCAGCCGATCAGCTCATTCTGCTCAAATCGTCTTCCGTCACCGAACGCGTCATACGGGCGATGATGGAGACGCCGCCTCCGCGGACGGCGCCGGCAGAAGCCTCCGCGAAAGATTCGGCATCTATGCCGGCCTCTCACGCCACGGCTCGGCCGAAAAAGCCGGTGGTTCAGCCCGCGGCGCCGGCGGCGATAGCCGTTACCGCCGCCACGGCGGCTCCACAGGAAACCGTTGCATCGACTGCGCCAGTGCGCTGGGTTTCGCACAACGACCCCATGGGATTCTCCGTCAGTGTCCCCGCAGGCTGGAACCTGCGCGCCGACCCGCGCGTTGGACGCATCAACATCCAGGGTCCACAAGGCCAGCAGGTGGTCATCTGGCCCATGTTTGTTCCGCAGCAACAGTTGGATGCCCGCGGAGCAGGAACAGTGGTCGAACATCTCGCGCGCCGCGTGGACGCCAGCATGGCCTGGGACGCGCCGAAACTGACTGGCAATACGGCTCGGGTATTCGCCCGTGGCCAGACGAGCGGTGCGGCGTTGATGCGTTGGAGTTCAACGCCCGAAGGCACAACCCTCTTTCTGTTTTGCGTAACCGCGCCCTCTTCTCTTTATCGCGCCTCGGTGGACACCTTTGCCGCCATTCTAAGAAGTTTCCACGTTGTATCCGATCCCAAGACCAACAGCGCTGCGCCCGCTAAAAGCGTCACGCCCGCCGAACCGGTAGCTTGGGTTCGATGGACCGATCCGCGCGAAGGCGCGTTTCAAGCGTCCGTCCCGCAGGGATGGAACATCTCGGGCGGAGCTATCCGCCAGAGCGCGACCGATATCCGTGAAAGTCTGATTCTGATCTCGCCCGACCGCCAGATCCGTATGACGATTGGCGATGCGAACGTCGGCGCTTACTCCATGCCGAATCAAATGTACGCACGCGCCGGTCTCGGCGAAGGGGCGTACGCGTCTCTGGGCGACGGCTCGAAGCTGCAAATTCGCCGATTCTTGCCGGCTCAGCAATTCATACGCGAATATGTTGCGAGTTCTGTAAGGCGGGAATGCGGAGATGTGCATGTCCTTTCCGAGAATGAGCGTCAGGACCTGGCGGGCTCTGCCGCGCAGCAGGCTCGCGGCCAGGGTGCGCCGAATCCGCGCGTCACGGCGGCGGGTGTATCCTTCTCTTGCACCTGGAATGGGCGCGAAGCGCGCGGCTATTATGCGGCGGCGACGATTCTCCCCTTTCCGGGCCGGGGCGGCATCTGGTACGTCGACTCCTTGTACGGCTACATCGCCGTCGCCGAGCGCCGCGAGCAAGCTGACGACATCAGCCGGCACGTTCTCAACTCCATGGGCATCAACGCCCAGTGGAAACAGCGGGAGGATCAGATCGCCGGCAACGCCGTGGCACAGGACAATGCCCGTTCCGCGGAAATCCAGGCCCACGCACGTCAGGCCATTGCCGACAACCAGCAGAAGACCTCGGACATGATCACCAAAGGCTACGAGGCAAGATCACACGTCTACGATGAAATCGCTCGCAAGCGCGAAAACTCCATCCTGGGTACGGTCGACGTGGTGGATCCGACAAGCGGCAAACAGTATAAGATCGACAACTACTCGGATTATCACTGGATGAACAATCAGGGTGTCATCGCCGGCACAACAACCAGCACCTCCCCCGGCTCCGATTGGCGCGAGATGATTACGCTCCCTTAGTACATTGCCCACAGCCGCGTCGATCTCTCTATGAAGGGATTTGACCGATTAGGGCAGGCTCGATAATCTTGCCGTCTCAGTGGAAAATCTTGATTAAGGTGAAACTTCCGCCCCTCCCAGATGCGTCCTCGCTTTAGCCACAAGGAGCCACATTTCCCATGAGATACCTGATCGCCCGCATCTTGCCACTGTCAGCCGTCCTGTTGGCAACGTCCTTCCATTGCAGCGCCCAGCCCGTGAGCCATGTCTGCAAGAGCGCCACCCTATCCGGCGCCTATGGATATTTGATGACCGGGCAGATCTTCCTGTCGCAGGTTGGCTTCGTTTCGTTTACTGATTCCGGCAGCCTGACCTGGAATGGCAGCGGGAAGGTCACCGGTTCCAGCACCCTAAACGTGGATGGACAGATCGCATCGAGAACCCTCACCGGAACCTACACCGTCAACGCAGACTGCACCGGCTCTCTCAAGTACACGGACAATCTGACAAATTCGGCCAGCATCAACATGGTGATCATCGGCAGCGGAGTGCAGATTCAATTCATGGAATCCGATTCCGGGGCGGCCATTTCAGGCAATGCGAAGCCGCAGCAAACCAACTGCACGGCCCAGGACGTAAGCGGCGCTTATGGTTTTGGCCTTCGTGGCGGGTTTTATGACTCCACCGGCACGTTCCAGCCATTTGCGGATTCCGGCACGCTGACCTCGGACGGGAACGGCACGTTCACTCTCAGCGACACGGCCAGCATCGGCGGCACGGCGGGCAACAGGAGCATGTCGGGCAAGTACACCGTCAGCTCGAATTGCACTGGCTCAACCACTCTGGCCGATAGCGCGGGGAATTCCACGGCCCTGAATTTCACTGTCGTCTCCGGGGGCGGAGAGATTCTATTCAGTGAGACGGACTCCGGGGTCATCATTGCAGGTTCCGCACTGCGGCAGTTCGCGAAAGCCGGCATCCTGTCGCAGTTGGCATCGGGTGGCGGGTGGAAGACGACCATATCCCTGGAAAACATCTCCTCAACTCCCACCGAGGTAAGAGTGGAGTTCTGGGCCGATAGTGGCAGCGCGTTGACCTTGCCCTTCACCGCGACCCTGCAGGGCAACACGGTGACAGGAACGGGATCTTCGGTGGATCAAACCATGAACCCCGGTGCTACTCTGCGTATCGATACGGAGGCGCCGGCATCCGCCACGACTCTGGTGGGGTGGGCTCAGGTGTATAGCTCGGGGCCCGTGGCCGGATTTGCTATTTTCCGCGAGCAGCTCAGCAACGGCACATATGCCGAAGGTACGAGTCCGCTGGAAGACAGAAACATCTCAGATCTGCTGGTACCCTTCGACAATACGGGAGGATTCGTGACCGGAGTGGCGCTGGTCAACTCCACCAGCGTGCACACGACCCTCAACGTCACCATACGAGATGCATTTGGAAACAAACTGGGCAGTCCCTCAACCATCGTGCTGCCCGCCAACGGGCACCTTGCCTTTGTGGCAACAGACCAGTTTGCAGTGACCAAAGGCCAGCTCGGAACCATCGAGTTTCAGCCCGCATCCAGCTCCGGAATCGCAGGCCTGGGACTCCGATTCAGCCCGTTCAACAGTTTTACTTCCGTGCCTGTCATCGTGCGGCGATAGGGGCTAGATGCCCCTCGTTACTCTTCCACGGCTTTGGAATCGATCAGCTTGCGTACGTCGGCGATGAACGCGTCGAGCGGCTTGGCGCCCAGGTCGCCATGCTTGCGGTTGCGCACAGCCACTTGCCCGGCTTGCGCTTCGCGATCTCCCACTACCAGCATGTAGGGGATCTTCTGCAACTGCGCGTCGCGAATTTTGAGGTTCACCTTCTCGCTTCGATCGTCGAGCGTGGCTCGAATGCCTTCGGCATCCAGGCGGGTCTGCACGGTGCGTGCATAATCGAGCTGCCGGTCGGTGATGGGCAGCACGATGGCCTGCACGGGCGCGAGCCAGACCGGAAATGCGCCGGCATAATGCTCCAGCAAAATTCCGAAAAACCGCTCGATCGAACCGTAGAGCGCACGGTGCACCATCAGCGGCTGATGCGCTTTGCCGTCTTCGGCGATGTATTCGAGACCAAAACGGCGCGGCAGCGTGAAATCGAACTGGACGGTGGAAAGCTGCCAGAGGCGGCCGATCGCGTCCACCAGCTTGACGTCGATCTTCGGGCCGTAGAACGCAGCTTCATCCGGCATCAATTTGACCTTGAGATTCAACCGCTCAGTGGCTTTCTTGAGCGAATTCTCGGCGAGCTGCCACTGGTCGGGCGAGCCGTCGTATTTGCCGCTCTTCCCGTTGTCCCAGGTGGAAAGCTCGGCTTCGTAGCTTTGGAACCCGTACGTGTGAAGCGTATCGATGGCGAATTGCAGGCAATCGACAACTTCGTCTTCGATCTGTCCGGGCGTGCAGAAAATGTGCGCGTCGTCCTGCGTGAACCCGCGCACGCGCATTAAGCCGTGCATCACGCCAGAACGCTCGTAGCGGTAGACCGTGCCGAGCTCGCCCAGTCTTACCGGCAGTTCGCGGTAGCTGCGCTGCTTGTTGGCGTAGATCAGAATGTGGCCGGGGCAATTCATCGGCTTGGGCTGGTACTCGGCATCATCCAGTTGCATCGGGGTGAACATGTTCTCCCCGTAAAAATTCGCGTGTCCGGATACTTTGAATAGTTCCCGCCGTACGATGTGCGGAGTATAAACCAACGCGTAACCACGCTTGAGGTACTGATCGCGCATCCAGTCTTCAATCAATTTGCGGACCATGCCGCCCTTGGGATGGAAGAAGATCAGCCCCGGGCCGGCCAGTTCCTGGATGCTGAACAGGTCCAGCTCCTGGCCCAGTTTGCGATGATCGCGTCTCTTGGCCTCCTCCAGCTTGTGCAGATACTCGTCGAGTTCCTTCTGACTGAAAAACGCCGTGCCGTAGATGCGCTGCAGTTGCTTGTTGTGCTCGTCGCCTTTCCAATACGCGCCGGCGATGGAGAGCAGCTTGAACGCTTTGATTTTCGAGGTCGACGGCAGGTGCGGGCCGCGGCAGAAATCGATGAACTGCGGGCCCAGCGTGTATTCCGAGAACACCTCGCCCGCGCGCTCGCGGATCAGCTCGCATTTCATCCAGGCGTCGGAGTACTTGGCCAGCCCATCTTCCTTGGGCGTCAAGATCCGCTCGTAGGGCAGGTCGCGCTTCTGGATCTCCCACATGCGCCTCTCGATTTTTTCCAGATCCTCGGGCGTGAAAGGCGCGGGCCGGTCGAAATCGTAATAGAAGCCGGTATCGATGGGCGGTCCGATGCCCAGCTTGGTCTCGGGAAACAGCTCCAGCACGGCCGCGGCGAGCAGGTGCGCGGTCGAATGGCGGTACACCTGGAGCGATTCGGGATCCTTGTTGGTCAGGATCTTCAGCTCGGCATCCGCCTCCAGGGGCCGCGTGAGATCGTACAGGTCCCCGTTCACCTTCGCCACGATCGCCGCGTCTGCCAGGCGCGGGCTGATGGAGCGGGCAATGTCGATGGGCCGGGTTCCGGGCGCAACCGGCTGCGTACTGCCGTCGGGCAGCCGAACGTTGATGCTGCTCATATCGGGAACTTTCAGCGTAACATGGTCCTCTGAACTAGAACCACATGGCTCTTGGCATCCTTCATCGTGCCCTTCTCGCGGGCCTGCTCTGTTCGCTCGCGCAGGCGCAGCACCGGGATCTCAAAATAACTCCCGACAGTGCGACGGGCCTCGATCAGCGCAGCCGGCTGTGGGCCGTTGTCGTGGGCATTTCGCATTACGATAATGTTCCGCCGCAAGCGCAACTCCGGTTCGCGGACCGGGACGCGCGCGCGTTCGCGGCATTTCTGCGCAGCCCGGCAGGCGGCGGGTTCCCCTCGGATCACGTGCAGATCCTACTGAACGACCAGGCGAGTCTCTCCGCCGTGCGCACCGCCCTGGGGACATGGCTGGCGCGATCCGCACAACCCGAAGACATGGTGTATATCTTTTTCGCCGGACACGGCGTGACCGAGGGTGAGCACGACGGCTATTTGCTGGCGCGCGATTCCGATCCACAAAACCTCTACGCGACCGCGCTGCCCATCACCGAGCTCGACAAGATCATCACGCAGCGCGTGCGCGCGAAGCATATCGTCCTCATCGCGGACGCCTGCCATGCGGGCAATATCGGGTGGTCATCGCGCGGGCTTGCCGAGCAGGTGCTGGTCGGCCGTTATCTCGCCGAAATCGGGCAAAGCGGGCAGGGCGTGCTGCGCCTGCTGGCGTCGCGCTCCGATGAACGGTCGTACGAAGACCCGCAGTGGGGCGGCGGGCACGGGGCCTTCACCTACTTTTTGCTCGAAGGGCTCAGCGGGAAAGCGGATCTGGATCATGACGGAGTGGTTCGGGCCGCCGAGTTGATCGATTACCTGGCGTCCGTCGTTCCCCAACAGACCAAAGCGCTCCAGCATCCGCAGGCCGCCGGGCACATGGATCCCGCCATGGCGCTCGCCGTGGTCGCGCGTCCAGCGCCCGCTCCGGTTCGCGCGGCGGAGGGAGCCACGCTGGAATTGCAGGGCGTGGCGGGGACAGAGGTCTATCTCGATAACCGCTACTACGGGCGAATCCGGCCGGCCGGAACGCTCATCGTGGAACCATTGCCCGCCGGATCTCACGATCTTTCGTTTGATCCGCCCGGCGGGGAAACGGCCGCCCAAAAGATCGCGCTGTCGGCGGGAAGGACGGTTCTGCGTTTGAACACCGCGGCGCCGCGGCCGGCCGCGTCACAGAGTTCTCCGTTTGTGGGCGAGATCCGGCAGGCAATCGTTGCGGGCAATATTCTGGATGCCGGCGGAGCCTGGGACTTGTACCAGCGGTTTGTGCGCGCGACGCCGGAGGAGCCGCAGCGCCTGCTGGTAGAGACACAACTGAGCGCGGTCCTGGAGGAGACCGGCCAGCGCGCCATTAACGATTACGTGCACGCGCCCATCACCGAGCTCCGGCGCGATACCTTCCACCGTGCGGCGCGGGTGTTCGCTGACCTCGAGACGCTCAGGCCCGCCGAGTCGCAGCTTGAAGCCAAACGCCTGTTTTGCTCTGGGCGCGCGCTGGTTGTGGACGGGAAGTACGAAGAAGCTGTCGCTGCCCTGGACAAAGCGGCGGCGCTCGATCCGCGTGCTGCATACATCCAGAACTCGCTTGGCGTTGCCTACGAGCGGCTGAACAGGAACCGTGAGGCGGTGCAGTTTTTCAAATCCGCCGCGGATCTCGCCCCGGCCTGGGCGCTGCCGCACTTGCATCTCGGGCTGCAATACCAGGCGCAAGGCGGGAAGTCCGCCGAGCAGGAATTCAAGACCGCGGTACAACTCGATCCTCGCCAGCCTCTATTGCGCGAGACGCTGGCGGGATACTATCGTTCGCGCGGACGTTACCAGGACGCCGAAGGCGAACTGGGCACACTCGTACAAGTCGCGCCCGGCTATGCTCCTGCGTACCGTGAGCTCGGGCAACTGTACGAGGCCACACGCGAATACGTCCGGGCCGCGGAGGCGTTCGAGAATTATCTTCGCCTGGCGCCGGACGCGCCGGATAGCGCCGCGATTCGCATTCAAATCGCGAAGGATCGCACCGAAAAGAAGGCGCCCACGCTCCTGCGGTAACAGTTGTTAGCTCCCCTCACGCTCCTGATCGCGCTATGATGAAAAGAATCCCACGGCACCGCGATGTCAGCTATGAGCAGCCCGATCGGAATCGACGACGAAGCCGCAGTGGTAGCGCAGGCGCGCCTCGGTGATGAGAAAGCGTTCACCGAACTGCTCCGGCGGTACGAAGGCAAAATCTTCCGGCTGGCTTTGCATATTACGCAGAATCGCGAAGACGCCGAAGATGTGCTGCAGGAGGCTTTTCTGAAAGCCTACGAGCACCTCGACCAGTTCCAGGGCCAATCGAAGTTCTACACCTGGATCGTGCGCATCGCGGTCAATCAGGCGCTGATGAAACTGCGCAAGCGCAAGTCCGACCGTTCGGTTTCGCTCGACGACACCATCGACACGGGTGAGGACAAGGTGGCGCGGGAAATCGCGGCGTGGGATGAAAACCCGGAACAGCAGTACTCGCGCGAAGAGATAAACGAGATTCTGGGCGGCGCCATTGACGGCCTGACGCCGATCTACCGCGCGGTGTTCGTGCTGCGCGACGTCGACGGCCTTTCAACCGAAGAAGCCGCCGAAGCCCTGGACCTTTCCGTTCCCGCGGTGAAGAGCCGGCTGCTGCGCGCGCGGCTGCAGCTTCGGGATAAACTTACTCGCTACTTTAAACGCAAGGGAGATGACACCTTTGCTTACCTGTAAACAGTTCCTCGACGAACTGAGTGACTATCTGGATGAAAAGACCGATGAGGCGCTCCGCAACAAACTGGAGCAGCATATCAACGATTGCCCGAATTGCTGGGTGATCTGCGATACCACGAAGAAGACCATCCAGATCTACAAGGGCATGGATCCGTACCCGATTCCTCCCGAGATTCATACCCGGCTCATGACCGCCTTGGAACATAAGATGGCTCGCAAGCCTTAATTGTCCGCCGGCCCCGTCGTGGACCCGTCGGCCATCCCTCTAGCTGTCTCTCAAACCCGCCACATGGATAACTGTTAACCTCGCCAGGGAGGCTGGAGCGAACTCCGGGGGCCGCGCACGCGTATTCTATAGTGGGTGAGACGCCATGACCCAGACTACGCAAGCGGTTGACCGCGACCTGCTGGACCTCCTGTTCGGTCCGGCCACCGATGCGCAGACCTATGTAAAGCTGCTGTACCTGCTGCTGGGTTTTCCGCTGGGCATCGCCTACTTCATTTTCCTTATCTTCGGACTCAGCCTGGGGGCGGGGTTGGTTGTCATCTTTATCGGCATCCCGATTCTGATGGGTGTTTTCTTTGCGTGCTCGGGCCTGGGTGCGTTCGAAAGGTTGATGGCGCGATCGATGCTGCATGTGAGCATTGCGGCGCCGCCACACCCAGCCCCAGCTCCCGGCATTTGGCCGAAACTCAAGGCGCTGTTCGGCAGTCCCACGACGTGGAAAAGCCTCTTCTACCTGCTGTTGAAATTCCCCTTCGGCGTTGCCACCTTTGTGGTGCTGGTGACGGCTTTCTCGTTATCGGCCGGCTTGATCCTGGCGCCGCTCACCTACGGCAGGCTTACCATGGATTTCGGTTTTTGGCAGGTGAGTTCCAAAGATGAGGCGACGGTTTGCTGCCTCGTCGGCGTGGTCCTGCTGATGGTTTCCTTCCACCTGGTGAACGGCCTGGCGTTCGTATGGGGCCGGTTTGCGCAAGTCATGCTCGGGCCCGATCTGCCAGTCGGCCGCTAGCCGTTACTCCGCCACCACCGGGTTGCGCAGTTCACCCAAGCCCGAGATGCGTACCACGGCATCGTCTCCCGGCTGCAGCCAGCGCGGCGGATTGCGCGCGAAACCCACGCCCGCGGGCGTGCCCGTAGCCACCACATCGCCGGGTTCCAGGGTGAAAACTCCCGAAAGATATTCGATCAGTGCGGGGAGCCGGAAGATCAGATTCGCCGTGTTCGAGCTCTGCAATACCTCGCCATTGATGATCATCTGAATGTCGAGCGCGTGGGGATCCGGGACCTCATCCGTCGTCACAATGGCCGGGCCCATGGGGGCGAAGGTGTCGAAAGTTTTTCCCATCATCCACTGGCTGGTGGCCATCTGGTAATCGCGCGCGCTGGCGTCGTGGAAGTTGGTGTAGCCGAAAATGTGTTCCTGCCAGCGGTCGCCTGGGATGTGGCGGCCTCCCTTCCCAATGACAAATGCGAACTCAGCCTCGTAATCGGGCTTGCGAGACGCTTTTGGGAGCACGATCGGCTGGCCCGGCCCAATGACGGCGGTGGGGTATTTCGCGAAGATGGTCGGGACCTTGGGGATTTCCATCTTGGATTCAATGGCGTGGTCGCGGTAATTCAGGCCAACGCAGATGATTTTCGGCGGGCGGGGCAGGGGAGCCAGCAAACGCGCCTTCGCCACTGGCACCGCCCCGTTGGTACCCGGTCTCGCGTCGAGCCAGGACGCGATTTTATCGAGGGCCTCAGGGCCTCCTTCGATTACCGAGAGCATCGTGGGAAAGCCGGCGCCTTTCAGACCGACGATCTTGTCTCCCATGATCACTCCGGCCTCGGCCGACCCCTCGTGTTCAAACGTTACAAAACGCATTCCGTGATTCTCCTGAATAGACCCGAAATCGCACATTGTAGCATCCCCAGGCGGTTACCCCTTGACATTCGACAAGAAGGCGCGCATTCTTCTTGTAGAACATCTAGGAGAGTGCATGGGTTCCAAAGCCGATCTGCTGCAGGGAACATTAGATTTGCTGATTCTAAAGGTCTTGGCCCTTCAGCCCATGCACGGTTGGGGTATCTCCCAACGAATCCAGCAGATGTCGAGCGATGTGCTGCAGGTGCAGCAAGGCTCGCTTTATCCCGCGCTCCATCGCCTGGAGCAGAGGGGTTGGATTGAGGCCGAATGGGGCGACTCGGATAACAACCGCAAGGCGAAGTTTTACCGGTTGACGGCGACGGGCCGCGGCCAGTTGGAGGTGGAGACCTCGAATTGGGACCGGCTTTCGGGGGCGGTACGGCAGATCCTGGAAACGGCTTGAGCCGGCGGGAGCAAGTATGTGGAAGCGATTTTTGCTGCGCGTGCGATCGCTGTTCCGCAGGAATGATGTCGAGCAGGAGTTGGGCGACGAACTTCATTTTCATCTCGAAAGACAAATTGAGCTGAACATACGGGCCGGAATGCCGGTGCGGGAAGCGCGCGCCGCGGCCCTGCGCACATTTGGCGGCGTGGAGCAGGTCAAGGAGGAGTGCCGGGATGCGCGCGGCACGGAAATGATTGAGACGCTCTTTCGCGACCTCCGGCAGGCCTCCCGCATGCTGCGCAAGAGCCCTGCACTTACGGCGGTGGTTGTCCTATCGCTGGGGCTGGGGATTGGCGGCAATACGGCCATCTTCACTCTGATTGACGCCGTGATGCTCAAAGCCCTGCCGGTCCAGCGGCCCGGCGAGCTCGTGCTTTTTGGCGATGGAAGATCCCGCGGATTTATTTCCGGGATCACGGGGACATGGAACATCTTTCCGTATCCCTTCTACGAATCTGAGCGCGATCACGATCCGTCGTTTCAAGGAATCTGCGCGTTCCGCACGGATATGGATCGCCTGAGCGTCCGGCCCGAGGGGTCAAATCCGGCCGCGCAGGTGGCATGGGGCCGCCTGGTATCCGGAAACTATTTCACCGTTCTTGGCGTTCAGGCGCAGCTTGGGCGGACGCTCCGGTTCGACGACGATCGCCCGAATGTAACGCCCGTGGCCGTCATGAGCTATGCGTATTGGAATCGCATGTTCAATCGCGACCCATCGGTCGTGGGTCGCGTATTTAACATCATCGGAGTTCCGGTCACGGTAGTCGGCGTGGCGCCGCCCGAGTTCTTTGGTGAGAGCGTAGAAGCGCCCGTGGCCGATTTCTGGCTCCCGATCACCTTGATCCACCGGTTTATGCCCGACGGGGAGTCGCCACTGGAACATCCGGATGTCAGTTGGATCAACCTCATAGGCCGGCTCAAGCCCGGAGTTCGCATAGAGCAGGCGCAAGCCGGCGCCAATGTGGCCTTTCACCAGTTCCTGATGAAGAATGCCGGAACCAGCTTATCGGCCGCACGCCGGAAAGAGTTGCAGCAGTCTCGCATTGTATTCACACGCGGCGAGAGTGGGATATCGTATTTGCGTTTCCGGTACTCAGACCCGTTGAAGATCCTGATGGCGCTGGTAGGGCTGGTGCTGCTGATCGCCTGCGCGAATGTGGCCAACGTGCTGTTGTCCCGGTCGGCGGCCCGGGGGAAAGAAATCTCGATGCGCCTGGCTCTTGGGGCCAGCCGCGGGAGGCTGATACGGCAACTGCTCACCGAGAGCCTGCTGCTGGCTGCATTAGGGGCATTGGTCGGAGTTGTATTGGCCTCCTGGGGCGTGAACGCGCTAGTCGGCATGGTGTCGGGCAGTGGAAGCAGCCTGCCGCTGAACGTAAGGCCAGACGCTTTCATTCTCAGCTTCACGGTCGCGCTGTCTCTGCTAACCGGCGTTATTTTTGGCCTGGTCCCAGCACTCCAAGCCACGAAGCTCGACCTGGCTTCCTCGCTGAAGGGTGGGATGTCGGGATCACACCAAGGCGCCCGATCGCGCCTGGCGAAGATCCTGGTGGTATCTCAATTGGCGCTCTCTTTGCCGTTGCTAGTGGGCGCTGTTTTGTTCGTCCAAACGTTCCAGAAGCTCGAGACTCAGGACCTGGGGTTCAATCACGAGCAGGTTTTGGAGGTGGGAATCAACCCCATCATCGCCGGTTACAGAACGAATCAGCTCAATTCCCTTTATCGTGCGCTGCTCGAGCGCGTGGAACGTGTCCCCGGCGTGCGAGCCGCGAGCCTTTCGCTCTACAGCCCGATGAGCGGCGACAATTGGTCGGGATCCATCTCGGTAGAGGACTACACGCCGCCCGTCAATGAGTACGCCTCTGCGCAGTGGGTTACCGTCGGGCCTCGCTATTGTGAGACGGAAGGGATGAGACTCTTGCTGGGGCGTGACATCGGCTCTCCGGACAACGAAAGTGCACCCAGAGTCGCGGTGGTGAATGAGAGTTTCGTTCACCGTTATCTGGGCAATCAGTACCCGATCGGCAGAAGATTCAGCATGGATGTTCCCGCCAAGCGCTACGACATCGAAATCGTGGGTGTGGTGAAGGATTTCAAGTTTAACGAGCCGCGACAGGAATTCTGGCCGGTGGCATTCCTGCCTTTGCTGCAACTAACCGATCCGAACGACCGCATGCGCTTTGCTGCCAGCCTCGATGTGCGCACGTCGGGTAATCCATCGAGTGTGGCCGCCGCGATCAGGACGGCGGTTCAGGATGTGGACAGGAACCTGCCCATTACCGGCGTCACGACGGTCAAAGCGCAACTCGATGACGCTCTGACGAAGGAGCGTTTGATTGCGAAGCTGTCGGTTTTCTTCAGCCTTCTGTCGCTGGTGCTGGCTTCGCTGGGACTGTACGGGGTGATGTCGTATGCGATATCCCGCCGCACGGGTGAAATCGGTATCCGCATGGCCATGGGCGCGGCCAGAGGGGATGTCGCGCGCATGGTGGTGCGCGAGACTCTGCTCGTCGCGCTGATCGGGGTCAGTATCGGGGTGACCGCCGCTGTCGCCGGCACCCGCCTGATCCAGGGCCAGCTTTTCGGACTGGCAGCGACAGATCCGGTGACGATCTCGCTGGCCGCGGCAGTCATGATCGCCGTGTCGCTGGCCGCCGGTTATATGCCGGCGCGACGGGCCTCGCGGGTGGATCCCATGGTGGCTCTGCGGCACGAATGAGGCGAGCGGCGCCCAAGCTGCGCATTCAACGTAACGGAAAAGCCTCCCGGGACCATCTATACTATATAGTCAGTCGAAGTCACGACATAAGGAGTAACACCTGTGGGAGACGCACCATATCCTGTTCCACCGCCGAGCGGTTCGCCCATGAAGACCGCAGTCATGATCGGCGCCATCGTGGCGCTGCTCGCTTCCAACGTCTATCTCTATCTGCAGATTGACCGCACAAAGACCGACATGGCAAAGCTGCGGGAGCAATTGCTTACCGAGATTTCAAACCTGCGCGAAACGTCGTCGGTGACCAGCCAGACCGCGAAGCATCATATCGACGCGCTCAAAGAGGAATTGGACAACACCCGCCGGCAGGCCAGTTCGATGGCCACCCAAGCTAAGACCGAAGCGCTGAAGCACGCCGAGGATCTCTCGAAGCAGATTGAGTCGGAGCAGAAGAAGATGGCCAGCCAGTTGAGCGAGGTCAAAGAGTCGGCCGGCACTGCCAATACCCGCGTAAGTGAGGTGAGCGGCGAGGTGACCAATGTGAAGTCACAGCTCGGCACCACGCAGGCCGAGTTGCAGAAGACGGTCGCCGACTTAAAGAAGGTTACCGGCGATTTGGGGGTGCAGAGTGGATATATCGCCACCAACGGCAAAGAAATTTCAGCCCTGAAGCGCCTGGGCGAGCGCAATATTTTCGAATTCAATTTGGCCAAGACCAAGGCGCCGCAGCGAGTCGGCGATATCTCGGTGCTGCTGAAGAAGGCCGATCCAAAGAAGAACAGGTACACCATCGAGGTGGTCGCTGATGACAAAACCACCGAGAAGAAGGACCGTACCATCAACGAACCCGTGCAGTTCTACGTCTCCAAGGCCCGGCAGCCTTACGAGATCGTGGTCAATCAGGTGAAGAAGGATCAGATCGTCGGATATCTGGCAACGCCCAAAGACCAGGTCGTGCGGAATTAGCGGCGAAATCGCCCACCCATCAGAAGAAGAGTTTCACTCCAGCGGCAGGGCCGAGGCGAAGAGTTTGTCCGGCCCTTTCACTTCCACTCTGATCTTCGCGCCTGACGAGAGATTTCCGGCGAGTGTGAGCGTGTAGTGGGCACGCAGCACTTCGAAAATGCGCGAGCCGGGCAAGTCATTCGACGTCTTCCGCATGTCTTTCAGGCGGAACGACGCGCCGCCGGTTTGCCGCGCTAGCAGCTCAAACATCGACCTCTCGTAGCCCACCGCGTACGCCACAAAAATCGATACCCCGTTGCGCCGCGCAAGTTGGATGACCTCGCCCTCTTTGACCCGGCTGGGACCTTCGAGGCCCGCCGTCAGCATCAGGATCACGCGGCGAAATGTGCTGGACTGGAAGCCGCCATCGAGGGTGGCGTAGAGCGCGTCGAGCACATGCGGCGTGTTCCCGTACTTCACCTGGGAGATCGCGCGGCGGAGGAGTTCCTGGCTGGAAGTAAAATCCTGGATCAGATCGGCGGAGGAATGAAACGAGACGACCGCCATCTGCTCCTTGGGCTGAAGCTGTGCGATGAAATTATCGGCCAGCGGCTGAACCATGGGACCCGCCAGGCTGGTGTCCAGAAGCAGGATGACATCGAGGATGTCGCTGCTGTAATCGGCGGATTCCACCTGCCGCGGAGTTTTGTCATCGAGGACTGTGAAGTCTTCCGCTTTCAGGCCTGTGACTGGCTTTCCGGATTTCGGTTCCACCACCGTGACCAGCATCTTGGTGGAAGCGTCGAGCGATGCAGCCAGAACAAGCGCGAGTAAGGCCAGGCGGGTGCGTTTCATCTGGAAACCAACAGTCTAACGTAAGAAAAAGGGGACAGGCAGCGCCGTCCACACGCCGCGGCAGGGTGAAGTTGATCCGAGTTCTCACCCGGCTTGGGACAGCGAAGCCAGTCCCCTTTTTCAACGCGTTCAGTCCGTTAGCTCACCGCGCAAGACCGTCACCGCCTGCCCGCCGAGAAGCACGCGGTCGCCATTGAGCCGGACGCGCAATACGCCGCCGCGCGGGGAGGCCTGGTACGCCGTGAATTCGGTCTTGCCGAGCCGTGAGGCCCAGAACGGCGCGAGACAGCAGTGCGCCGAGCCGGTGACGGGATCCTCGTTGATCCCCGAGCCCGGAGCGAAGAAGCGGGAAATAAAATCGAAACCGCCGTTGGCAGAGCGCGCGGTTACAATCACGCCGCGAACCGGAATCTCCGAGAGCCAAGTGAAGTTTGGTTTCAGGTTTCTGAGCACAGCTTCGGACTCCAGTTCGACAATGTAGTCAAACTTGTTCCGGCCGACGTACTTGGGCGCAACGCCCAGCGCTTCCACCAGCCTGGGCGGCGGCTCGGCCGCCTGCTCGGCTTTGACCGGGAAATCCATTTCAATCCAGTCGCCGCGCTGATCGGCGGTGAGCAATCCGCTGCGCGTGTGAAAGCGCGCTTGTTCGCCGGGCTGCAGATGGCCGTCCTCCCAAAGCACGTGTGCGCTGGCCAGGGTGGCATGGCCGCACAGATCGACCTCGACACCCGGCGTAAACCAGCGCAAATTGAATCCATCCGCCTGGCGCACGAGGAAGGCGGTTTCCGAGAGGTTCATCTCGAGCGCCACATTCTGCATCCAAACCGCATCGCGCGCCGACGGCAGGACGCACACGGCCGCCGGATTGCCGGCAAAGGGTTTGGAGGTGAAGGCGTCGACTTGCACGATAGGGAGCGGCATAGGGCTTTCAGAAACATTGTCGCATCGCACGGATGCCGCGAAGTTGCGGCTTACGGTTACATAAGAGAACGTTGAATGAATCGGCGCTCGTGTAGCATGTAGCGCAGGCCTACCCGCGGGGTTTGCGGGGAGAGCTGCGGCTTTTCGCTTACGAATGGAAAGAAGCCGCAGGTCCCCGCCAAAATCAGGCGTGGGCCTGCGCTACAGTAAACGACATGAAGAACTGGCTTTTCGCGTGTTTCGTGTTTGGCCTGCCGCTCGGCGCCGCGGACCTCGAGGCCGGCCTGGCAAAGGTCGACATCACCCCCGCGTCTTTCGGCCCGATGTACGGTTACGCCAATCGGAAGTGCGGGCCTGCGAACGGCACGCACGATCCTTTGTTCGCGCGGGCGCTCGTGCTGGCGTCGGGCGACTCGCGCCTGGCGATCGTGACGCTCGATCTGGGAAGCATCGTTTCGGAGAACCTCGAGCGGGACGTGGCCGGCAAACTCGGCATCCCCGTGCTGTTGCTCGCGGCCTCGCACACGCACTCGGGACCGTCCTTTCTGCCGTCTCGCGATAAAGCCCCAGGCATCACACCGGGCTCGTTCGAGCCCTCGGCGTATCAGGCCGAGCTGGAGAAAAAAGTTTTCGGCGCCGTCCAACAGGCCACCTCGTCCATGTTCCCGGCGCGGCTGGGCATTGGCCACGGTTCGCTGCAACTGGGCTACAACCGGCTGGTGCTGCGGGATGACGGGCGAGCGCGAGCGTTGTTCGACAATCTCGAGCGGGTTCCCTACGGGCCCCTCGATCCCGAGTTCACGCTGCTGCGCATCGAAGATATGAACGGCGCGACGAAAGCGCTGGTCGTGCACTACGCGTGCCATGCGGTTGTGCTGGGTCCGACGAGCTGCAAGTGGTCCGCCGATTATCCCGGCGTCATGGTGGCCAAAGTCGAAGCAGCCATGCCGGGAACGCAGTGCATGTTTGTGCAAGGCGGCGCGGGCGACATCAATCCGCTGTTCGAAGGCCGCACCGGCAAGGAAGATGCCGATTTCACCACCATGCAAACCATGGGCGAGCTTCTGGGAGCGCAGGTGCTGCGGAGCGTCAACGAGATCAAGGCCACGTCGCCCGCGCGCTACCAGATTCAGTCGACGAGCGAAGTTCTGAAATTTTCCGATCGCTGGGACAAGGAGCAGTCGATCGAGGTCGGGATCACGACCGTACTCATCAACCGCGAGATTGCCATCGCCACCGTGCCCGGCGAGGCCATGCACAAGTTCCAGACATTCTGGAAGCAACAGGCCGACGTTCCCTATCCTCTCTTCTATGGATACACCTACAGCGCTGGCGGCGTGTGGCCGGGGTACATCCCGGATATCCGTGCGGCGGCGTACGGCGGCTACGGCGCCGATGTGACCACGCACATCGAGGTGGGCGCGGGCGAAACCATCATGCAGCATCACCTGGTGAATTTGTACAAGCTGCTGGGTATGTGGAGGGACAAGCCGGGATTGCCGTAATCAGTGTCCTTGCTTGCGCGCCTCGGCGGCGATCTGTTCGTAGATCGCCTTTGCCCGGCGGTATCGGGCTTGCGCCGCCTCGCGATCGTGCGCAAAGAAGCTGCTCCATGCTCCGCCGGGCGATGTCTGGCGGATCAAGTTGTCAATGAAGCGCACGAAGAAAACAGCGTCGGCGGAGCTGGCGCGCACGGGCGCGTGGTTGACGGTGACGTAAACCGCGCCGGTGTGCAACTGGTGGCCTTTCGCATCCATGCGGCGCGCTGCGATCCATCCGCTCTCGGTGAGGTCAATCCGGGCATGCAGATCGGCCGGCGCGGAAGCGTCGCGCCCAGCTACAACCCTGCCGTTGTGGACCAACTCGATTTTCCCCTCGATCGGCGCCGCGGCTGACCAGTGGACATCCACTTCGACCGCACCTTTTCCGTCGAGAAGAATCTCGTCGCCGGGGCCGGCCTTGCCGTTCACCTTCAAATCCAGGAACTCACGATGTCCGTTCCGCGATATGACCGTGTGGCCCGCCGCAATGCCGTCGATCCAGCCCAGGTAAGTCAGTTTGCCGTCTGCTGTCCGGACGTAGGTAAGCTGCGTGCCGATGGGTTGGTGAGCGTTGCAGGGGAAATCCGTGGCCGCGGCAAGTCCCGGGCGGAAACCGCAATTCAGCACGCGGTACCAGCCCTGGATGGTGCTTTCCGCGCCGTTGACATCCTCCATGAGAAAGTCGACGGAACCGAGCGCCGTCTCCACCGGATACTCGAGCGGCGCGCAGCAATCCAGATCCTTCGGAATGTCGTTGTTCAGGTACTGCATGTGGGCGAGTCCAACCACGGCCTTCTGCTTTTTGGCGCGCTGGATGATCGGCCAGGTATATTCGGAAAACACGCGCTCGCCGTGCTCGAGGCCGAGCACGATGAGATGCCCACCGATGGCCTTTTGATCGAACGTCACGCCGCGCGGATCGAAATGCCACTCGGCATCCCAGTGCAGGATTTGCCGCGGAGTCGAGAGTGGAAAGTCTTTTCCGTTGATCTGAGGGAGATCGCGCGCGGCATCGCGCACCTCACCGTTGCCCATGTCGGCCAGGAGCGAAACCACTGCGAGATGGTTGGTCTGCATGGCGGCGAACACCTGTTCAGGAGTCACCGTGAGGCCGCCAGCGACGCCGCAGTCGCAGTGCACGTGTGCATCGCCGGCGAACCAGCCGGAGGGTTCGGGAGAAGCCGCGCGGAGGGCCAGCCCGGCGATCAAAGCGAGTACGGGAAGAACGCGATGCCACGCCACGCGATCTATCATATGACGGATGAGACCCCGCGGATTCGTTTTTCTCGCAATTTCGATCGCCCTGTGCGCAGCCCGAGAACAGGGCAGCCCTCTCGATCACCTGCCGGCCAAGCTCGAACGGCTCACTGAGTTTGGAGAGCGCGCTGACTTATCGCCCGATAACCAGCGCCTCGCTTTCATGGCCAAGAGCTTCGGAGATGCATTCGTAATCGATCTCAAGACGCGGGCGATCCGTTGCCTCACGTGCAATGTGCCGGCTGCTGTCTTCCTGCGCGTGATGCATCTTTCCACCGGCGACTACCTTCTGATTGGTCCCGAGCGGTTCAAGGACATTCACACCAGCCGTGCCGAGGACAACGAACTGTGGTTTCTCAGCCGCACGGCAGGTTCGAAGCCGGTCAAGCTGGGCCAAAAGCTCAGCGAGGGCGCCGCCATCTCGAAGCGACGTCTGAAACTGGCGTGGTCGGAAACCCATGCACAGTTTCCGGAATTTCCGCAAGGGTATTCCAGGCTGGTCACTGCAGATCTGCAATATGGTGAGGGCGCACCGCGAATCGTCAATCGCAAGACGGTCTTCGAAAGCCGGGACGCGGGGTGCACCATCGAAGCGCAAGACTTCTATGATGACGACGCCAAAATGACCTTCACCTGCTATGAGCCCAATCATTCCGCGTCTGTGATGAGCATCGATCTGAACTCCGGCGCGGTTACGAACATGTCGAAAATGCCGGGAACCTACAACGAGTGCGAAGGGATCTTCCCCGATGGCAGGCACACCTGTGTGGAAGCCGACCGGCAGTGCCAGCAGTATGGCGGCCCGAGAGGGTCCGGCCAGATCGATATCTGGAAGCTGAAGCTGGACGGCACGGGAAAAGACTTTGAGCGCCTGACGTACTTCAATGACTACGAGGGCTGGAAAGCCTCGAATCCCGTCGTGTCAACCGATGGACGGTTCATGGCGTTTCAGATTGCGCACGCCGCGGACGAAGCCGGCGTCGGCTACGGGATCATGCTGATGCGCTTCTGAAAGGCGGCCTACGGCTCAGCCGCGTACTTCTGGTACGCCTCGGCAATGTTCGCTGCCTTGTAATCGCCGTGATGAATGATCACGCGGTAGCGGAACGTCAGTGACTTCCGTTCGGGAATGGTCCAGCTTCCGTCCTGGTTGGGGTCGCGCGTGAAATCGCGAAGCCCGAACGGATTGGCGGCAAACAGGCCGTACCCGCGCGCGTGCCACGTGGTGGGGTGGCGAAAACTCTTGGGATGATCGAAAACGGCGATGCCCACCTCCTCGCCATCCACTTTGCCGTCGTAATTCACCCAGTTGGCCCGCTTGCCCCAGATGGCTTTTTCGCCCTCCGCGCCCTGCGAATTCACCATGCGAGCGGGAGGCGAATCGAGCTCCTTGGCCACGCGAATACCGAACGTCCCTTCCTTGGAGTCGCCGAACGTCAACGGGCCGTGGGTCGCGTGCACGGTGAATTCGCAATCGATGGTGCGCGTTTGGTCATCGCCCCGAAATGTGAAAGCCTGCGTTTCGTCGCCGATCACGCGGCCGCCAGGGCCCTGCAGGCTGAACTCGGCCTTGATGACGCCCGTGTCGCCGCCGCGCACTTCGTCGACTTTTTCGAGCACCATGTGACCATAATCCTGCTTGCCGTGGTCATTGAAGTATTTCCCGAACACCTCTTCACCCCAGAAATCCAGACCGTCGATGTTTCCGTGCGCGAAATAGAGCGGGCGCTGGTGGGGCTCGAAGCTGGGGTCACGCTGGCTCCCCGCTGGTACCTCGTTCACGACCGGATAACCGCGCGTCACGATGGTGCCTTGCGCGCTTCTGAGCGGCATGAGATAGGGCTTGGCGACAACCGGATCGACATAATAAGTGGTGAACGGCTTGCCGCCGATGGTCACGTCGATCTGATTTCCCTTGCGCTGGACTTCGACGTTTTGCTGAGCCGCGCAAGCGCAGCAACACACCAACACCGCAATGGATAGTTTGCCGGTTTTGTTCGACATGATCAGACGTTTTCCGGGACGACGAACGGTTCGCGATACGCACCGCGCAGAAGGCGGCTGGCTTCCTCATCGCCGGTCACCTGCTCGGTAGCGGGATCGAAGTTCAAGGTGCGCCCCAGCCGGTAGGATGTGTTGGCCAGGTGGATCAGCGTACAGGAGATGTGCGCTTCCTGGATGGGAGCATTTAGCTCGTCTTTTTTCCGGCTGCGAACACAATCGATGAAGTTGGCCCAGTTATTTCCGCGGCGCGATGCGGTCGGGCCGGGCGCCTGTTCGCGTCCCAGCCAGGTGCGGTACGACTGATAATCCTCTTCGTTGGTGATGGCCATGAAGCCCTTCGAACCGTAGAAGATGTCGCCCACCGTGTTGCCTGCCATGCTGAGTTTTTCTTCATGACCGGGAGGGCCGAGGAATCCCGGGATCGGTTCGCCGCCGAAGCCTGGAGTGCCGATGCCGGCTTCGTGATTGGTGGTCCAGTGGCGCACTTCGAACTCCAACACCTTGCGTTTGGCGGCGCCATCAAACTCGAATGCGCAGCTCAGCACGTTCGGGGTTTGCTGGTCGTCATCGAACATAAAATGACCACCCATGGCAGTTGCTTTGATGGGAAACCCGACGCCTAATCCCCAGCGCGCCACGTCGATCTGGTGGGCGCCCTGGTTGCCCACATCGCCGTTGCCGTAATCCCAGAACCAGTGCCAGTTGTAGTGGAACCGGTTGCGCGTGAACTCGTGCTTGGGAGCGGGGCCGGTCCACAGGTCGTAATTCACGCCCGCGGGCGCGGGTTCGGCCGGAGCGCGTCCAATCGTATCGCGGCGGTTGAAGCACAATCCGCGCGCCAGATACACATCGCCGATGAGTCCCTCCCGGATTTTTTGGATACCTTCCTTCACTGCCGGGTTGGAGCGGCTGTTGGCGCCGTGCTGCACGATGCGGTTGTATTTCTCCGCGGCGCGAACCATTTGCCGGCCTTCCCACCAGAAATGCGAGCAGGGCTTTTCGACGTACACATCCTTGCCGGCCTGGCAGGCCCAAATCGTCACCAGCGCGTGCCAGTGATTCGGCGTGGCGACGGAGACGGCGTCGATGGACTTGTCGTCCATCACCTGGCGCGGGTCGTTGTAGACCTTGGGCTTGGGAATGTCGAGCCGCTCCATGTCGGCCAGGCGGCCACGCACGATGTTCTCATCCACGTCGCACACCGCCGCGATTTCCACGTTCTCGAGCCGCGAGTATTCAATCACGTGCTGAAAACCCTGGCCGCGGATTCCGCACACCGCCACACGAATGCGATCGTTTGCTCCAGCCACGAGTCACCTCCCTGGGAAGTTTCAGGCTATCACGACAGGTACTGCAGGGTCTCATCGACCATCTTGGCGGTGTTCACAAACGGGTCGCCGGGCATCTCGGCCTCCATGGAAAAATAGCCGCGATACCCGGCCTGTTTGGCGATGCCGAACAATCGCTCGAGATCCACGGTTTGCTCCTTGCCCTTATCATCCACGTACGCGCTCTTGACATGCGCCATATTGAACACGTGCCGGAACATGGCGGTGACGCCTTTGTAGTTCTCCTCGGCGCCGCGGCCCAGGTTCATGGAATTGGCGAAATCCGGCAGGGCGCGCAGGTAGGGGCTGCGGACCTTTTCTATCACCGCCACGAGGAAGAAAGGACTCTCACTGACCGGCGCATCGTTCTCCAGGTTGATGACGATGTTCTTCTTCTCCCCGTACGCGGCCAGTTCGCCCAGGCTTTCGGCAGCGAGAGCGACGTCGGCCTTCATGCCGGGTGCACCGTTAATGTGCTGGCGGACGCTCGGGCAACCAATCGCTAATGCAATATCCACGCCCTTCCTGCCAAATTCGATGGCGTCCTGCCGTTTCGCGTGGTCGGGGTGATAAAAGCTGCGACCGCCGTGGCCGAGATCCACAATGTGCGAGCCCGCCTTCGCCACCGCGTTGCGCAACTCTTCGAGATAGGCGGGATCGGTGGAGCGGAAATGTCCAGTCAGGGGATTGATGTTGTGAATGCCGAATTTTTCAACCGCCATGGCGGCGAAATCCTTGGCGTCGATCCCGGGTTTCGTGCGGTCGCGATCGGAGTTGCCGGGAGTGTCCATGATGCGGCGGAAGGGCCACGAGGTCAGCGCCAGACGGTCACGCGGATTCGAGGGAAATTCGAGATGCGGCTCGGCGCCGAACAAGACGGTGGCGCCGGCCGCCGCGGCGGATGTCCGAAAGAACCGGCGTCGCGATAGAGGTTCAGCAAGAAGGCTCATGGAGCCTTAGGAATATACGATTCAGCGGCTGGCTGTCAATGCCTCAGTGCGCGGCCATCTGGGCCATCTGAATAATCTGAAACACCGCGCCCTGCGGATCGGCGACCACGGCGAAGCGGCCGACTTTCGGAATGTCCATCGGCGGCATCTTCGTAGAACCGCCCAATTGGTTGATTTTGGCCACGCTGGCATCGCAGTTGGCCACCATGAAATACGGCAGCCAGGTCGGCGGAACGTTTCCCCACTCCTTCTGGATCTGCATGATGCCGCCCATAGGCTGGCCGTGGTTGGAGATTTCGATGTACTCCTGCGGAGCGTCCGTACTGGTTTTCGTCGTCCACCCGAAGAGTTTGGTGTAGAACTCGATGGCCTTGCTTGTGTCGCCGGTACAGAGTTCCGACCAGCAAAGCGCATTCACTTCGCCTGCTACCTGAATGCCGGTGTTCTTGTTGGGCTGCCAGATACAGAACATTGCACCTGCGGGGTCCCGAATTACAGCCATGCGCCCGGCGTCGAAAACGTCGAACGGCTCTTTCATCACTGTCGCGCCCAGCGTCTTGGCTTTGGCCGCGGCTTCGTCCGCGCTCGCCACGGCGACGTACAACATCCAGTGCGGCGGGATTCCCATGGCGCGCATGTTCTTGTCCAGTTCATACATCGCGCCCGTATCCTTGCCGTTCAGTTTGAGCATGGTGTAGAACTGGTCCGGACCCATCGGCATGTCATTTGGTTGCCAGCCAAACAGCGCGCCATAAAATGCCTTGGCGGCCTTGGCGTCGGTCGTTCCCAACTCTACCCAGCAGAATGATCCTGGTGCATGCTTCTCGACGACACTCATCTGAGATTCCTCCTGTTTACTCTTCATCCGCCACCGGCGCGAAGCCGCCGGCCAGATCCTGTTGCTTGATTTTATCCGCATTGAAGCGGGCCGCGCGGTCCCGCATAGTCTCGAGCACCTTTTCCGCGGGCGGCGGCTCGCCCTGAATCCATCGCAATGGATTGATGCGGGCCACCACGAACGCGCGAAGATAGGGACTCTGCAAACCCCGCTCTTTCAGCTTCGCCACGGCTTCGGCAACTTTTTCTTCCAGTTCGAGAAGAAGCGCCGCGCGCCGTTCGTGCACTTTCATCGCGCTGCGAATGGAATCATCGGAAAACGCCTCCACACGGCGCAGCACCGGGTGGTACGCTCCGCCACCGAACTTCGGTTTCTGCTCGTAGGCGATGCCCAGCGTCACCAGTGATGGGTCTTCGAGATAGAACGCGAAGCTCGATTCCGGCTGGTTGGGCGACTCCTCCACCAGGCCTCGCGAGATGCGAATCACTTCCAGGGACCGCTCCTTGAGGTTGTGCGCCTTTTCCGTATTCAGCGCCAAAATCTGCCGCGCCACCTCCCGCTCCGGCAGAATCAGCGCCGTGATGGAACGCGCGCCCAGCCGCCGCATGGCTTCGAGCCGGTGCAAGCCGTTGGGCGTCCAGAAGCCGTCCGCGGGCGCCGGAACGGCGATGACCGGGTCGAGAAACCGTCCCGTCTTCTCAATGACTCCCGCCAGCCGCTTGTGGTGCGCTTCGGAAAGGTCGCGCTGAAAAGGCGTTGGCTGAATGCGATCGATCGGTAGCACGGCGAGCACCAGCGGATGCCCGCCCAGCGGATCGCGATAGGCCGCCAGCACGACGCCGCCTTCCTGTTGCACGCGGCCGGCTACGGGCGCGAGCTCCGCGCCGATTTCCACCCTGCAATCGCGCGGCTCAAGGCCCGCGGTCTGCGGTTTACGCTTGCGGGGTACGCGGGTTTTGCGGGTCTTCGATGTCGCCTTCTTGGCCATCGTCCTGTCCGGAAGCGTTCGATTTTCGGGATCGGCGCCGCGACTGCGCCACTTTGCCGAGCACCAGGACTGCGGACACTACCGAGCCCCATGCCAGATATTTGAGGCTCGATTTCGTCCGGAAGGGGATCGGCGTGGTGTCGATTTCCCTGAGGGGCGTGCCCTCGGAGATGTCCACGGCCTTTCCAAGCTCCATGCGCTCCCAGTCGTAAGCGAACTGCTTGCCGCATTCCAGGCAGACCACGTAAGTTCCGCTGGGCGGCTCATCCTGGCCTCCGCTCGTCTTTCGCCTGACCGGGGTAAACGGAAAGGTAGTCCTCCGGTGTTTGCACGAGAACAGAAGGTCGAACACGGCGCCGATCAATGACATCCTCCGTCAACAAAACCAATGTAGCATCCCGTTCGTGATGCGCTTCAACGATCACAGTCACATTACGTTAAACTGGCTGGGATGACAGTCAAGGATCAAGCGAAGACAGGCACCCGCAATCACTACATTCTCATCGTCTTCGATAGCTGCCGGTACGATTCCTTCATGACGGCTCGTCCGCGCACCATCCGGAAGCTGGGCAAGGTCGAGCCGCGATGGTCGTACGCCTCCTGGACGGCGCCCTCCCATTACAACCTGCTGATGGGATTGATGCCGCACACCAGCCCGCGGCACGTTTACGCATCCGAATACTATAAAAAAGACTTCTTCAAGTTCAACGAGCGCCTGGGCGAGGGCGGCATCGAGTTCAAATCGTTCGTGCCCCGCCTGTATCTTCCAGTACTTTTGCAGAAACTGGGTTACCGTACGAACGCCATGGTTTCGTTGCCAGTATTGAATCCGACCACGGTGCTGAACAGCGGTTTCGACTCCTATCGTCTGATGGAGAAACACAACGATATGCGCGCCATGGTTCGCCAGATGCGCTTCCCCGAGGACCAGCCTTCATTCCATCTTCTGAACGTGGGCGAAACCCACTATCCTTATGCCCTGCCGGACGAGCCCGAGGATGAGTGGCCGCGCGTCAGCGGCGTGCACGGCGTATTCAAGCACCTGGATGAAGCCATCGTAGGCGGCAAGCTGCGGCGCGGCCGGGAAAAGATGTTCGACAATCGCAAACTCGCCAAACTGCGCGACCGCCAGATCGAAGCCGTCAAATACCTGGACGGCGTGGTCCAGGAGCTGTTCGATCTCGTTCCAAAGAATACGTACATTACCGTGACAGCCGACCATGGCGAGCTGTTCGGCGAGCAGGGCTATTTCGGACACGGGCCTATCTACCACGAAAAGGTTCTCGAGGTTCCATTCGTCGAAGGCAAGCTCCGATGATGACCGAACCGCCACTTACCGAGCCGCGACCGCGAGGGAGCGGTCGCTCGCCGAAGGCCATGTGATGTCCAAAACCACCGTCAAGCTGAACCCGGATCTGTGCCGCCGGGCGCTGCGCATCGCCGAGCACGCCGGTTGCTCCCTCGACGAATTCATCGAGCAAGTCCTCGAAAAAGAACTCGCGCACTTCGAAGAGTCCGATTCGAAACAGGACGTTATCAAGAAGCTCAAAATGCTGGGTTACCTGGAATGAAGCGGGCGCACGCGGCTTCGTTATGGTTGAGTCTCTGGCTCGCCGCACCCGCCTTGGCCGCGCCTCCTTACTGGACGCTGATCTGGAGTGACGAGTTTGACGGGCCCGCAGGCACGGCGCCCGACGCCGCCAAGTGGGTTTACGATCTGGGCGCCAGCGGATGGGGCAATCAGGAACTCGAGAATTACACCGACTCGCGCGACAATTCCTACCTGGATGGCTCCGGCAATCTGGTCATCGAATCCCGCGAGGCTTCACCGGGCCAGTACACCTCAGCGCGCCTCAAGACGCAGACTAAGTTCACGGTGGAGTACGGCAAGATCGAAGCGCGCATCAAGCTGCCGGCGGGCCAGGGAATCTGGCCGGCGTTCTGGATGTTGGGCGCGGACGGCGGCTGGCCGCAGGGCGGCGAAATCGACATCATGGAGAACATCGGACGGGAGCCTGGCATGGTGCATGCCACCGTGCACGGGCCCGGCTATTCGGGCGACAAGGGCATCGGCCAGAGCTACACTCCGCCCGGTAACGCGCGGGTCGCCGATGAGTTTCATGTTTTCGCCGTGGAGTGGGCCGAGAGCAATATCCAGTTTTTCGTCGATGGCCATCTCTATCACACGGTGACGCCGTCATCGCTTCCGAAAGGCGCGGTCTGGGTGTTCAACCATCCGTTTTTTCTGTTGCTCAACGTCGCCGTGGGCGGTTCGTGGCCTGGCAATCCGGACGCCACCAGTTCCTTTCCGCAGAAGATGCTGGTGGATTACGTGCGCGTCTACCAGCACCGGCAAAGGTTTAAAACCAAACAGGGTCCCACCGTGTGAAAAACTGGACTGGCTTCACCGTCCCAAGCCGCCTGATCTTGCGAATCTCCCAGCCCTCTACGTCGGCGCGTGGACGGTGCTTCCTGTCGCCCAGTTCCCCTGCTCGTAGGGGCATTTCCGTGCTGGAAACTGTGATCTTCAGAGAAGAATGACGGGCTTTCTTCGGCGCTATTTGACGTTCGCGTTCGCGCGGCGTCGCTGCCCCCGCAAGCGGTCCTTGACGCAACGGCTAGTAGGGCGACGAGGATGGCACTATTTTGCGGATGCCTACGGCGTTTTGCAGGAGTCATCCGCGCCTCGTGCCGATGAACACGCAATTTTCTCCATTCGAATCGAAACTTGTATAATCCACACATGCAAGGAATACCCTGGAGCACAATGGCGCTCGGCTCGCTGTTGCTCATCTCGGCCAGCTCAAAAGGAGGACAGGAAGTGCAATCTCCGCAACCTGAAAAGTCGAAGCCCCCTGTAAAAATGGAGCAGCGCGGGCGCATCCTTGGAATCGGCGGTGTCTTCTTCAAATCCGCTAATCGTGATCAGATGCGCGAATGGTATTCGAAGCATCTTGGACTCGCTGACAAAGGCCAAGGCGTGATGCTTCCCTGGCGCGAACACGATGACCCGCAAAAGGAACACGTTACGGTTTGGACTATTTTTCCCGCCTCCACCGACTATTTCGGCCCCAGCCACGCACCGTTCATGGTCAATTACATCGTGGACGATCTGGATGCTCTGCTCGACCGCTTAAAACAAGAGGGAGTAAAGATTGACGCCAAACGAATGGATGAATCCTACGGTCGCTTTGCCTGGATCTATGACCTGGATGGGAATAAGATTGAGCTCTGGCAGCCGCCGTCCGCAAAGCCCTAAGGGCCTTCCACTGCACTTACTCAATCGGTTTTCTGTAGCTACAGTCCCGTAGTCGTAGAATGGCCGGAAATGCTTTGCGCCTGGTCATCTCAATATCCGCATGGGCCGATTCCGCCCGATCAGTCGCGCAGTGCAGAGGTTAATGGTACCGGCAGCGTCGTGGTTCCAGCCCCCCGCCGTGTTACAGGGCTTGCCCGATCTTTTCGTCTTCTCCAGCGACAGGGCTCGCCACAGCGTATGGCGACTGACCTCAAGCTCATCAGCGACCTGCACTTTGCTGGAGAGGAAAACAGGGACATCCTGGACTGCACCCCAAAAATGAGACACGGAAATTAGGGACACTTTTCATTGAATGGAAAGGAGTCGGGATTGTCTGGAAAATACCGTGTCTTCGGCGTAGAGTTCAAACAGAATGTGGCGCAGCGGATTCTGAACGGCGAAAGCGTGACGGCGCTGCACTACGAACTGCAGATCAAACGCAGCGTGTTGTACCGCTGGCGCGATGCCTACCGCAAGGAAGGAGCGGCAG
>JAIQFK010000025.1 GCA_020073305.1 Terriglobia bacterium | reverse complement strand
GTTTTGGGTCGGGCGATCCGACTACAATTAAGGGTGGCGATCTGTGTGCGAACGTTTACGTGTTCACGCCGGACCAGCAGTTGGCGGAATGCTGCAGTTGCAAGATCACCCCGAACGGAATGCAGTCATTCAGCTTGAACAATGACCTGACCAAGAATCCGTACACTCCGGGCGTGCAGCACTCCGGAGCCATCAAGATCGTCGCCTCTTTCGGCGGCGGACGTCGTGGCGCCGGGTTGCCGCCGACGCTCAACAGCGTCAGCGACAGCGAGAGAAAATTCTGCGATGCGGGCAGCGACTACTGGCCGTCGGGCAGATTGGAATCCTGGATTACGCATAGCCGGACGTTAGGCGTCGCATTAGGAGCCGCTTATACGGTCACGGAGATTAACTTCCAGGACGCGCAGTTGAGCTGGTCGGAATTGAAGAAGTTGGAGCAACAGTGCTTCGCTATCTCGGCTGATCCCAGCCTCGGCGGGAACGGCAGCGGAGCCGGCACGTGCAGTTGCGATCCGAACAAGACGTTCTAGTTTGCTAAGAGTCAAACACGTTTAACGGCACCGGGCCAATGTTGATGTTGGCCCGGTGCCTTTTTCTCAGGTTTGCAGTTCGTTCTGCCTGGTATCTTCCCCTTTACTCCAATTCCTTGGTCTACGCGATCTGACTGACCGCCTTGGAGGACCGTGTTTGAGCCTCCAGTATGGCGATTAGTTTGGGAAGCGCCTTACATTCAACAATGCGACGGAACTTCTGTTCGGCAAAGATCAGATCTGGCGCGAACTGCAACAGGTCAGTCCAAGTGCGGCACGCAGCCTGCAGGGAGGATTGGAAGAGACCCTGACCTTGCATCGGCTCGGCGTGCCGACTGAAACTGCGGACCCTCGCTACGCACCACCAACCCGATCGAGTCCGCCTTCTCTCGAGTTCGAACCGTTTGTCGAAACGTGAAACGCTGGCAACCCTGGAGATCAGCGTGAGGGCTGGGTTGGGTCCGGCCTGGCTTCGTTGAGCATGATCAGCATCAACAGTTCGCGTTCCGTCTCGCACAGCGTCTGCGACACTCCGTGGCGCAATCGTTGAGCGACCACAGCCAAAGGCGCGACCATCTGAATGCCGCCGGTCCCCGCTATCTGCCGCGTCGGAGGATGTCCGGAAAATTGTCGATTCCTGAATTTTGAAGCGACGGCTCTCCAGCCCGGAGCCTGTGATAAGGTCTGGGCAATTTCGCAAGCAAGGAGAGCCGTCAGATTATTATCGCTTGGACAGACTGTTCAAATACATATTCCTCACGTTTGTGGTGCTCAACGCCTGGCCGTAGATTTGGATCTCGTCGAGAAGTCCATTGAAGGGCTGGAACGCAGATGTCTCCTTCCCAAGCTTGACGGGTACAGCAGATTGACACAGGGATGCGGTTGAGACGGCGGTAGAGGTGTCGAGTGTGCCGTTTATATACAGGTGCTCTCCGGTGCCATCATACGTAAGTACTATATGAGTCCAGGCGTTCAGAGCAAGTTGAGCGACGCTGACACCTGTGAATTTTGTAGCGCAATCGCTGGCCCAGACCGCAAAGTTGACGCGCGCCGTTCCCGGCGAAATGGATATCCAGTAGTTCCGATTGTTACCGGATGAATCCTCTTTGGCTATCAGCGGTTGATAGTCGCCGCTCTTTATCTGCCGCGGGTTCACCCACAGCGCTATCGTGAACTCGCTCGGACGCAGAGACGGAGAGTCGGGAATGGTGACCTGGCTGGTGTTTCCGTTGAAGCTGGCTGCCGTACTTATTTTTCCCACGAATCCCAGTTCGGGGCACGCGCCTACGACGCAGGTGCCAGTATTCCCGTTGCCCGAAGAATCAGCGAAGGAGGTAGCGCCGGACGGTTCGTCTAGGTTCCAGTAGGCGGTCAGAGGATTATACAGGTTCGACACTTCTGCGCCAGTCAGGGCCTGGTTGTAAATCTGGACGTTGTCGAGAACTCCGTTGAAGGGCAGGAATGCCGAGGTTTCCATGCCGATCTTTACTGGCACCGCGGCTTGACAGAGCGACGTGGTTGGGGCGGCAGTGGAGCTGTCCAGAGTGCCGTTTATGTAGACCGACTCCGTGCTGCCGTCATACGTGAATACCACATGATTCCAGGCGTTCATGGCAAGCTGCCCGAGGCTGTTGGCCACGAACTTCGTTGTACAATCGCCGTCCCACACGGCGTAGCGCACCTGCATCGTATTCGGCGGGATGACGAGGCCGTAGTTCCGGTTATATCCGTTGGAATCCTCTTTGACTACCAGCGGTTGAGTGCGGTACTTGATCTGTTTCGGGAACACCCAGAGCGCTATTGTGAATTGGTTCAAACGCAGAGAGGGGGAGTCTGGAACGACGATCTGGCTGTTCATACCATTGAAACTCGACGCGTTCCCTACTGCTCCGGGCACACCCAAGGTGGGGCAAGCGAGGCCGCAAGCGCCGGTATTCCCGTTGCCTGAAACATCGGCAAACAAATTGGCGCCCGCAGGTTCATCCAGCTTCCAGTAGGCAGCCAGCATCGAGCCGCCAACCGGGCTGGGGGTCGGCGGGGGCGGATTGGTGGGCGTCGATATCGGGCCAAAGTTCGCCGTGTAAGTAGTTGCTGCTGAGGCGGTTACGGTGTGCGAGATGGCACCTCCATCGCTCCATTTCGCCCATGCATAGGTCGTCCCAGTCGTCGAGCCTTGCGGGCTGCTGACCGCCAAAGTGTGGCTCGATCCAGCCGTCCAACTAAAGGTTTGCGGAGCTGTGTAGGACTGACTGTCAACCGTAATACTCAGCCCCGCTGGATTGGTGGTCACAGTAGACGACGCGGAAATGACTGGTGAGGATAAGGTTGTTGCGCTCGCGGCTCCCGACGCGGCGGAATTGTTCCCAGAGGCATCATAACCCACTACCGTGTAGGAGTAGGTTGTACTGGCGCTTAACCCGGTGTTGGCGTAGGTGGTTCCCGCGGTCACGTTGGCTATCTGGACACCGTTTCTGTAAACGATATAGCCAGCCACCGTACCAGCAGAATCGGTCGACGGGCTCCAAGACAAGTTGATCTGAGAGGACGATACGGCCGTGGCTGTAACATTGCCCGGGGTAGAGGGCGGCGCCGTAGACGTCAGCGTGATCGTGCCTCCAGTCCCACTAGATGAAATCAAAACACCCGCGCCCGTGCAGACCACCACACTGTTGATTAGGACGGGGATTGTGCTGCTTGACGGTTTCGCTGCCAAATGGAAGGTCGCGACCGCCACAGGGCCATCGGCTATTGCATTGCTATTCGTCCCCTCGATCAGACAGGTGTTCGTCGCGCACGTTACGGTCTTTTGGGCATTGGTGGCTGAAGAGCCGGTAGTCACAGTGACACTCGTGACGTCCGACGAATGACTGAACGACCACTGCAATGCGCTGGGCTGCGCTCCTCCCGACGAGGTCTGGTTGATGTTCAGCACCACGGAGCCACCAGCGCTCCCCGAACCGGATGCCAGCGATAAAACTATACTCCCTGCCGCGGTGGCTGCGACCGAGGGCTGAGCCGCGGTGGCGCCCTCTGCGGGGCAGAGGCCGGCCAACGAACATAACACAAACGAGAGGCCAACCAGCCTGGTTGCGCGTTGCATTTACACTCCCTTGATGGTGGTGCTAAGAGGACCGGAGCGCTATCCTTCGATCAATCGCCTTGAGTGCGGATCAAGTGCTCAAACCGCTTCAAACAATGGGCGCACGAAAGAAGTGCGTTTTTGCCGCCGGATCTCTCCCCTTTTGGACTAGGAGCGAGGCATCAAGCACGCGAGCCTCCAATAAGCCGCTTCCGCAAAGCCGTTCATTCTAGGACGCAAACTGATTCACTCCAAGGCTGCAGTTGGTCTTGGCGGGTTACTATCTTGCGGTCGAAAGTATTTTTTACCACCAAAAATTGCAGGTAACGCCTCGCCAGGCGTCATGCCAGTGCCGAATTCCCCGTGTCGTCCGAGAGTTGTCTGTTGAGAAGCCAGCGCTGGACCAGATGCGCGTAGCTGACGAACTGGCCAAAACGAGGGATGATCAGACAACGGAATTCGTCTTCCCTCAGAAGCCGTTTTTCCGCATCTTGGTAGACGGTCCAGAATGTCTTGGAATCAGCGCACCTGCTGCTACCGCAATAGCGTCCAGGGTGCTGGTAGCTGAATTCGTTCATCCACGATAGCAAGCTGCGGATTGAAAAAGGGGTCCGGGAGATCGATCACATCACTCCAAAGCTCGTAAAAGAGTTCACGCTCTTCCGGCCGAACCGCCGCAACCCGCGTACGGGATTCCTCGTGTATGAGAACAGCACCGGCCTCAACCAGGACTCGATAGCCTCGCTGCACAGCCCGCAGGCACAGATCGACGTCATTGAAGTTCACCGGGAACCGCGGGTCGAATCCGCTCAACTCGTCCCACACAGCGCGGCGCAATCCGAGACAAGCACCAGTCACGGCGCTCACCTCTCGCGTCATCTGAAGCCATGGCCAATAGGGTGAGCCTGCCTGGAATCGACCGGCATGTGCGGTCCACTGGCGCCCGCCCACGACTATTCCGGCATGTTGAATTACTCCGGATGGATAGAGGAGAACAGCGCCGACCACACCGACGCCGGGTCGTGACAACTGCGCCAGCATGCATTCAAGCCAATCCTTCGTCACGGGCTTGATGTCGTCGTTCAGCAACAGGATATTTTTGCCATGAGATGCTGCGACGCCGCGTTCATTCATGACTCCGTAATGGAATGCGCCATGATACGGAACGACGATCGCGCCGTAACGCGCAGCAACTCGATCCAGTGCGGCGCCATGATCCGTCTGATGGGCGACCACAACCAGTTCGTGATGTGAGCCTAGAGTCGGCTGCAATGATTTGAGACAGCGTTCCAAACGCTGGGGATTTCTGGAACAAATAACAACTGACGCCTGCTCCGGCCGGGGCAGCCGACGGATTCGCAAAGCGGCTTGGCTTCCGGGCTCGATGGAAGCAGATTCGTTCCGGCGATCGAGCGCGAGTCTAACCGCAGCCGCATTCGCTTCATCCCCGCCGGTCCCGTCCTGCAGATGCCAGGTCACGCGAGCCGCACGCACGATCTGTCCGCGCCTTTCAGCCAGGCGCAAGGCCAGGTCGTGCTCTAATGGTAAGCCCGCATCCGGCATCGGCCACCCGGTTTCGCTGACGGCCTCCGTTCTGGCCAGATAGCAACGGCCCCAGTACAACGTCTGCAGCAGCAGTTCAGAAGAGAACGCCGGTGTAAATCGAGGCGTGTGATATCCGCCTTGGGGGTTGACTTGATCCCAGTCGCTGTAGACCACGATGGTCTGGTTGTTCGCAAGGGAAAGCCAGCATTGTAGTGCGTCCGGCTCCAGGATCGCTTCCGGATCCACCAATGCTACATATTCGTTCCGGGTCTTCTGAAGAGCGGATATGATGGAATGGCGAATATCGTCGCAGCTGATCACCTCGATGCGGCCCGCGCCGCTGGGTGATGCGCCAACGCACGCGTTCAACCACACAGGTGGAGGAGAACTCGTACAGACAAAAAGATTCCATTCCGAATGGCTTTGAGACAGTATGGATGAGATCGTTCGTTCCAGGCGCAAACGGTCCGGCCGACGCGCGGCGATCAGGATGCTAACTGGACACCTGTCAGGAGACGACCGGTGAAATGAATCGTAAAGCCTGGTTTCCTGGACCCAACTCATGTAATCCGGGTCCGCAGTGACCACGGAAGGGCGGATCCTCCGGAAACCAGATCGAATCCTGGAGGCCACCGGCAGGAACCTGCTTCCAATCCAGCGGAGAAGACGGAAAACCAAGCTATTCTCAACCCGCTCGAGCCGCCGCTCCAGATCTATCTGATTTCGCGTGACGTATCGGAGACGCCGGAGCAGCTCACGATTCTCTTTCGCGAGCCGAACGAACCTATCTGGCATGCCCTCGCCGGGCGAGTGATCCTCGAAACCCATTGGAACTCGTCATGATAACTCAAGCGCTCCGTGGGGTGTTGGTTCCATCAATGATGTAGGGCCGACGCTTGCACTGTTGCACAAGATAGGCACCTTTCGATATTATGAGGACGAAAAGCTCCGGGCTCTGCGCTGCCGATTCTTTCCACGGTAAGTTAAGACTTGTTTGCACTAACTATGTATCACTTATGCCCAAGGCTCTGATCACCGGTTCCAGTGGGCTGATCGGCTCTGCCTGCGTGCGGCTTTTCGCAGAGCACGGCTGGGACGTCGTGGGTGTCGATAACAACATGCGTGAATTGTTCTTCGGCCCGCAGGGTTCGACGCTCGCGATGCAGCAGGACCTGCAAAACGCCATCCCGCGTTACCGTCACGAGAGGCTCGATATTCGCGATCGGAAGTCGGTGCGAGATCTCGTCCAACATCATCGCCCCGCCATGATTATCCACACCGCAGGGCAGCCCTCGCACGACAAGGCCGCCTCGATCCCTTACGAGGATTTTGACGTGAACGCCGTAGGAACTCTGAATCTCCTCGTCGCGGCGCGCGACTTCTGCTGCGAATCTCCCTTCTGCTTTACGAGTACGAACAAGGTTTACGGAGACCGCCCCAATCAGTTGCCTTTGCGCGAGGAGGCTACGCGCTACGACTACGCCGACGGCCGCGACGGCATTGACGAATCGATGTCCATCGACCAATGCCTGCATTCGCTGTTCGGCGCCTCCAAAGTCGCGGCCGATGTCGTATGCCAGGAGTTCGGCCGATATTTTCAGATGCCCGTAGGCGTCTTTCGCGGCGGCTGTCTGACCGGCCCGCAGCATGCGGCTGTGGAGTTGCACGGCTATCTGGCCTACCTTGTCCATTGCGCCGTCACGGGCAAACCGTACACCATCTTCGGATATAAGGGCAAACAGGTGCGAGATCAACTTCACAGCCACGATGTGGCCTCGCTATTTCTCGAGTTCTACAACTCACCCCGTTGCGGCGAGGTCTATAATCTCGGCGGCGGCCGAGCCAATAGCCTCTCCATTCTTGAGACCATCGCCATGGTGAAGGAGATGGGCTTTGTGCTGCGCTATGAAATGCGCGACGAGAACCGCATCGGCGACCATATCTGCTACATCTCGGATCTGACCAAGTTGCGCCGGGATTTCCCCGGATGGAAGGTAGAGCACAATCTGCCGCGGATTATCGAAGAGATCGCCGCCTGCCAGGTCGCTCGCCGGCATCAGGCCGCGGCGTCAGTCCAGATCCACTCTGGACCTTCGAATCCGCACAGCTAGAGCCCGCTTCGCAGGTGACGCGCTGTTCTGTATACTAACGGAGAGTGATGGCAGCGGCGACTGTTTGCGGCGCGGAGTGAAAATGAACCGGCGTTGCGCGACCGGGGCGCCCATCCCTACCAACGGATATGGCAACTTCCACAGCGAACTCTCAGCCAATCGCCTCAACCGCCGAGTCGGGTCGATCGCTGGAGGGGTATCGCAACATTCTTTACGTCCTCCATCACGACTTCACAGCCAACAGCGCAGCCCAGGTGCACGCGCTGGCGAATCATCTGATTCAGCTGGGTCACTGTTGCGCCGTTGCGGTGCCGCAAAACAAGGCGACCGTCTCCAGCCTTGGATCGGCTCGCTTCGTCCCGCTTGATTTTTCAGAACTTGAGGCAATCCCTAGCTGTTTCCGCAATGGGCGGCCTCCGGACATCGTGCACGCTTGGACGCCAAGGGAGAGTGTGCGCGTCTTTGCCGAAGCCGTTCGCGAGCGATATCCGAGCTGCCGTCTTTTTGTGCATCTCGAAGATAATGAGTGGCACATTCTGGAGCGGTTCACCGGGCGCTCCCTCCGCAGCCTGAAAGAATTGTCCACAGAAGAGTTGGATCGCGTGGTTCCGCCAAATTGTTCTCATCCCGAGCGCGCGGTCTTCTTCATGAGCCAAGCCACGGGCATCACCGTTATCATCGACAGGCTAAGAGAACTGGCCCCTGAAGGCGTTCCGGCGATTGAGATTTGGCCATCGGCTCCGGAAGATCTGTTCTTCCCACGACCGCGGCGGCCCGAAGACCGCCGCCATTTTGGAATTCCCAGATCGAACACAGTCCTCGTGTACACCGGCAATATCCACGTGGCAAACGCGCATGAAATGCGCAGCCTCTACCTGGCGGTGGCAATTCTGAATCGCGAAGGACATCCCGCGACACTGGTGCGCGCCGGCCGTGATTTTTGCCGCTTTCTGGGGCCCGACGAGTCGTGGGCGCGCGCGCATTCGGTAGAGCTCGGTCAAGTGGATCACCACGACATACCCGCTGTACTCGCGCTGGCGGATGTCCTGGTCCAACCGGGAAGGCCGGATCCTTTTAACGACTATCGGTTCCCGAGTAAGATCCCCGAGTTTCTTTCCGTGGGTCGGCCGGTGATCCTTCCCAGAGCCAACGTCGGGCTGCACATGCGACACCGAGAAGACGCCTGGCTGCTGGATGACGCCAACGGACTCGCGATCGCAGATGCCGTGCGGTGCATCATGGCAGATCCGCCATTGTATGCTCGACTCGCCGAAGGGGCGATCCGGTTCTTTGGCGAGCGGCTGAGCTGGGCGAAGAGCGCGCAGAAACTATCGTCGTTTTATGGCAGCCAACTTTCAATCTGAAAGCTCACCGCGGGTGCTGACAGCGGATGTGGTATGGGACTTACTGCGACGCTATAACGGCAAGTTCGCTGTTGCACCATTAAGTTATGGAACCGTGCGCGATTATTGTGACAGCGTAGATCATGTCCCGACTTTAAGCACGCGACAGAAAGATTTGAAGGATCTCCAGCGGCCCTGGATGGTTAAAGCAATTCTGGGCCGCTGCGCCCCGGGCTCAAAGCTGTTAGAAATTGGGGCCGGTGAGCCCCTGGCGGCGCAGATACTCCTGGAACTTGGTTATAAGGTTGTTGTAGTTGACCCGTACGACGGCTCCGGCCGGGGACCCGTGGAGTATGATCAATACCGCCAGCAGTATCCCGCTGTTGAGTTACGCCGGGCGCTGTTCGCCCCTGACTTGCCGGGTTTGGAGCGCGCCTCGTTTGACTGTATCTTCTCCATAAGCGTTCTCGAGCACATACACGAGCCCACGCTGGGTCTCATCTTTCAAGGAATCCGTACTTTCCTAAAGCCGGACGGCTTGTCGTTACACGCTATCGACTATGTTCTCAGCGGCCACAGCCGGGCATTCCACCGTCAGCAGTTGATTTCGATACTATCCCATCAAAGCGAGCTCCAGGGCGACCCTCCACAAACGCGGTTGAACGAATACGCCGATCTGCTGGAGCGCATTCAGTCGGATGATGACCTTTACCTCCTCTCCGCGGAGAGCCACAACCTCTGGAGGGGAGCCGTTGCCTACGATGAATTCCCGTATCGAAGAGTGATCTCCGTCAACTCCTGCAAGACGCTCAAGCGGTGACAGCCAAGGTGGCCGCCGGCTTGAGACTGTGGTCCAGTTTCTCCAGATCGAAATGGAGACTGTAGTAGGGGTCGCCCTTATCGATGACGGGCTGCCACAGATCCAGCAGCAAGTTCCGGTCGATGTGATCGTAGACCTTCCCCCGGCTGTAGGACTCATGGTGAATGAAGGTTGCCTGCGGAGTGAAAATGATCCGGCGGCCTGCCGCACGGATCCGCATACACAGATCCACATCCTGGTATGCCGTGTAGAAGTGTTCGTTGAATCGGCCCAGGCTTTCGAAAAGCTCCTTCTTGATCATCATGCAGGCGGCGGTAACCGCCGAAACCTCGCGTGCGCAGCACAACGATCCGGCGTACCCATCGCTCGCGCCGGAGAACCCGCGCAGCACGTGGTCAGCGGTACCCCGGCAGCCAAGCACGACCCCGGCGTGCTGCACAGTGCCGTTCGGATACAGAAGCAACGCACCCACGGCTCCCACGTCCTCCCGTTCGGCATAGAACAGCATTTGCTCGATCCAGTCCGCTGACCTGGCTTCGATGTCGTTGTTCATGAAAACCAGGTAGGCGCCCTCCGCGTGTAGTGCGCCGAGGTTGCTTGCCACGGAAAAGTTGAACTTACCCGGAAACAGCAGCTGTTTCACGGGCGCCTCGGCCAGGATTCTCAGCGCCTCGGGATCCCTTGTGTCGTTATCCACGCACACAATTTCGAAGTTTGGGTAGGAGGTCAGCCCCACTAGGGAGTCGAGGCAGCGTCCGATCATTTCCGGGGCATCACGAGTGGGTATGATCACCGAAACCCGGGGCGTGTTGGCGGACTTCACCGGTGACAGGCGGATGCGGTGTGGAGAAGGCCCGAACTCGGCGGTTGCCTTGAGCCCCAGGCGATCAACGTGAGCCTGCACGGCAGCCTTTTGCAGTTCCCAGATTCGCGGCTTGGCCTGTGTGCTGGCGGCCACGCTTCCAGGCGTAACACGCCAGTGATACAGAATCCGCGGGACGTGGCCAATCTTTCGCGTCCGTTCCGTGTACCGCAGAAAAAACTCGTAATCCTGCACGCCGTCAAAATCGGAGTCAAAACCGCCGGCTTCCAGTGCGAGATCCCTGCGTACACACAACAAGTGACCCACGTACATCACGCCGCGAAGGTACTCGGGGGACCAATCAGGCTTATGGAATGGCTCGGAGGGCGCGCCTGCTTCATCCACCTTATCAGAGTCACTGTAGACGGCGTCGAAGCCGCTTTCCAAAGCGTTTCGCAATTGATCCAGCGCATCCGGAGCCAGTTCGTCGTCATGATCGAGGAAGCAGACCCATTGGCCGCGGGCCATGTGGAGCCCGTCATTGGTTGCGGCACTGATTCCACCACGTTGTGTGCGCCGCCGGATGCGAAAGCGATCAGTGTCCGTGAACTCATCCAGGAACGCATGAAATTCGGTCTGGCTGGAAGCATCGTCCACGATGCACCACTCCCAATCGTCTGCGGTTTGCCGAAGGACTGAAAGGGCAGCTTGTGCGAACCAGGATTGCTTCGTGTTCCAGGTGGGCGTCACGATGGTAAAGAACGGCTGTCGCGACGCGTCCTTTGTAAGTGAGAGAAGACCCGCGGCGCCTCGCAGTTCTGTCGCCCAGTCGCGGATGTCTTTGCGCAACGCGTAGGGAGACGTTGAGAGTGTGCCGTCCCGCAAGGAAGCAGGTTGGACTGCGGGATCAGAAAGTGCGACGACAGGCGCGCCAGCGGTTGGCGTCTGGCTTCGTCTCAACCGGAGAAGCCACCCCCCTATGGTGACCAACGTGCGCCAGATGCGGCTCTTGACAATCGCGTGGCTCACCGCCTCCGTTTCTCTAAGGCGGGCGGTGAGCCTGTTGTAGGCCTGGATCAAGCGAAACAGTTCAGTATGATCCGCCTCGAAACTCGAACGCAGGCGATTCATTTCGCCTCGGAGGTATTGATTCGCAGCCTGCTGAATTTTGAGCTCGGCCTCGAGCTTTTTCAGGCGCTGCTCGACCGCAGCTCGCTCGGGGCTGGCAGGCCGGTGAAGGCGATCGTCCTGTTCCCACATCCTTTACCAAGATAATATAGTCGGCGGTGTTGTCGCCGAGCTTTGACCCTTGTGTCTCATCGGCGCCCAGACCGGCCGGTTCGCAGAGCTTGCCGCCAGATTTGCTTCAATTTCGTTAAGGACCAGAGAACTTTTCCAACCATCCGGTACCAATAGCAAGAGCCAAAGCTCGTCGAAAGAGATGGAAGGGGGACCCTTCGGAGCAAACGCACTCTCTTGAACCAGGGCTTGTACGCCTGGTGTCAAGAGACGATGCAACACGCTGGCGGTGCGGGAACTTTGCTATGGAACCCGCCCGGGTCAAATGGGAATTACTGGTCCAAACGGACCGACGTTCAAGGCAAATGGGTGAAAAAGGAGAACTCTGAGAAAATGCACAAACTTCACTTCACGAAAAGCTTCTTAGCTGGCGCCGCAGTAGCGCTAGCTTGCACCGCCACGGCATACGCGTCTGGCGCTAACCGGACCTTCGTCGCAACCAGCGGCAGCGACGCCAACGATTGCTCGGTGTCCGACCCCTGCCGCACGTTCACGGCGGCGCTCGCAGCTACGGCTTCTGGCGGAGAAATCGTCGTGGTCAATTCCGGCGGCTATGGACCGGTCAGTATCACACAACCGGTCACCATATCGGCCATCGGCGGTGTCGCCTCGATCACGCAGACGACCCCCGCCGCCAATGCGATCACCATTAATATCGCTAGCGGGACTGGGACCGTGACACTCATTGGGCTGGGCCTGCACGGCGGGGGCACGGGCAATGACGGAATCAAGGTCACGAAGGTGGGTGCCCTGCGTTTATTCAATTTGTCGATCGAGGGCTTCGCAAATGATGGGGTAGAATTCGGATTTGCCGGTCAGCTTGCGATCTACGATTCCAATATCAACGACAACGCTGTCAATGGCCTTGAGGTTACGGCTGCAGGCAGTGTCTTTGTGCATAACACGGGCTTTAACGGTAATACGACCGCGGGCGTGGCCGCGAGTGACGGGACTGTGAGCGTCGCAGATTCCTACGCCCATGGCAACGGCGATGGGATCGCCGCGAGTGGAACCGCCGACATTGCACTCGTTGGAGACCATCTTGTCTCCAACACGAATGGTATCACGGCGTCGGCGGGCACTGTGACTTTTGCCAACTGTCTCATAACGCAGAATACCGGCAAAACGTGGGTTATCAGCGCCACCGGTGCTATCTTAGGATCCACCCCCGCTACAAGCTTAGTTATAGGCTCGGCTACAGGAGCGCTTGGGGTCGCCGCAGCCCTTCAGTAACATCCGCAGTTTCACAAGAAAGTCACTGTGCCACCCTCGGGCGCGCCTCCTGGCGCGTCCCGGGAGTGGCGATACCGGGCAGAGTTGGCGGAAGCACGCGGATATTCCTTCTGTCAGAGCTGAACGGCCCTCGTGGTTTCGTCTCCTCAAAAGGGCGACGATGTCATCAAATACGCGCCGAGAACCATAATGGCGGCTGGCCAAGACTTTTTCATATTGCGAAAGAATCCCAATTCAGGCGTGAGAGTGCTTTCTCAACGCTGCGCGCTGGAGCGACGGTATTTGTGGACCTCGCCAATCGAGAAACCGGAGACATTGTCTTTGAATTATCTAACGTCTGCAGTAGGTTTGGCTGTTTTGTAGCTGTGGAGGTATTTGAGGATTGCCAGATAGAGGCTGTCGGGCAAATTGTGAGCGAGGAAGGTGAGACAGAACGCGTAGTTGCGCTTAACCAGAACCGGATTTTCGGACGAAACCAATTTCTTAAGGTCGAATTTCCCCTCGCGGCAATCGGAACAGTTAAAATTACGGTTGCTGTTCGGGGAAGGACGTCCCCTCTCTCCGCTCCGGTAACATGGCTAAATCCTGTGTGTTACTGACCTGCACCCGTTACTCCTGCCAATGAGCCCGCTTGGAGATCAGCCGCTGCACCTCATCTAGAAGTCACTGCAGACCACTGAAACCTTTCAGACCCGATATGCTATACTCCACTACTATTGCGGGGTCTGTGGAATGCCTCTTGTTTCTTAGGAAGCCGGAGTACTCAATGCTTTCAACTACATCAAATTTGAAATCAATGACGAGTGCAGCGGCGGTGCTACAAGAAGGGATATGTGTCGTGAGCACCGCGTCCGTGCATGAGTCCCGCCTGCGCGTGTCCGGCTACGCAGTCCACCCCAATAACCAGCCGGACTCACTCCAGATCCGCGCTAACGGCGTGTTGATGGAATTTCAGAAATACGAGCCCCATAAGGCGCAACAAGCAGCGTTGAGGGTGGATGAAGTCCACCACTTCGAGGCCATTGGAAAGAATATTCCTGGCGGCCTGATCGAGATCCGGGCAGTTTTTGAAAGCCGTCCGTCGGCGCCGCCCGTCACATACTATTTTCAACCAGAAGCACACGTCTTGCCGGATGCCTCGCGTCGCGTCCGGGTGCATGGCACCGAAGAAGAGTCTTCGTTCAATCTCATTGGCTGCACCATCGCGCATAATATTCGGGCACTGGTAGAGCAGCATAATGGCAAGCCCTTGTCTTCCATTGGCCGCGTGTTGGATTGGGGATGTGGCTGTGGGCGTGTGGCACGCTTCCTTTTCCCCGAGCTACAGGAACCGGTAGGAGTGGATATCGACGTGAACAATATTGAGTGGTGCCGGGAATCGTTGGCAGGTTCCTTCCTGGCAACGTCATTGGACCCGCCGCTACCATTTCCCGAAAACACCTTCGATCTGGTCTTCGGCATCTCAGTAATGACGCACCTTGGCGAGCATGATCAGGAAGCATGGCTAAGAGAACTCTCGAGAATCAGTCGCAGCGGAGGACTGATGCTGCTATCGGTTCACGGCTACAGATCGGCATTCTTGAATGGTGCTCCACCGGAACTGTACGACACACTCGACCGGACCGGCTTCCTGGACGCAGGGCGCGATGGCGCTCTCGACGGGCACACTTCCGATCCCGGCAGGTACCGCGGTATTTACCAGACGCCAGATCATATCCGGAACAAATGGGCGAAGCATTTCCTGGTTCTAGATGTTCTGCCAGGGTTTCTTGCAAGCAACCAGGATCTCGTTGTCCTTCGAAAGAATTCCTGACTCAGTGATATTCTGGGCGAGTCGGCCGGCAGTGACGGATCAGCCACTAACAATATCCAAAGCGACGTAACGCCTCTCCCGCAACCGAATAGATCCAGTCCATGATGGATGGCTCACCCAGGTGTCGCCATCGGCCGATTGAGCCTGGGGGCGCGACTTCGCGGAGCATTTCGTCATCTGGTACCGAGTCGGCGGACTCAAGAAAGCGCAGGATCTCACTGATGGTGGAGCGCGGGTCGCTGCAGAGCTTTTCGTAGTGTACCCGTAGATAGCGCCCCGCCATGCGAGTTTCACCGAAGGCTGCGGTCTCGGAATTGATTCTCGCCCATAAGGCGGCGCTCCGGACCGGCTGCGGAGCATCCCGCAGTTCGCACCGCAGGACTGCGGGACCGTGCTTGCGGCACTGGTTCTGGTTGTCGGAAAATGCCATGTCGCGCCCATCGCGAACCACGTGAATGAATTTCAGCTCGGGCCACTGCCGGTCCAGAAGTGGCAGGACGTAGATGCTGCGGGGTTCTTTCCATCCCCACCGGATTGACCCCGCCGCAGGGGACCTGTGCCTCTCCACCGCCGCCACAAAATCCTGGAGCAGCAACGCCTCCTCCTCTGCGGTAAGCGGCGCGATGTCTCGCAGCAAATACCGGTTGAGCCATCGATCATAGAGGTCGGGAAACTCCATCGAGTCTTCAGCGTGGTTCAGGTTCGCTCCAATGAAAAAACCTGCCTTGCGGACGATTCGGGCCAGGACCCGAGTGCCGGATCCCCCGGTCGCGCCGATCACCAGCGGCGCGGTAATGTCCGACGTCACTATTTGCTTCGCTCCCTTGACGGAGGCATGGCTTTGAGCAGTGTGTACACTTCAGATTAGCATTTCCCTAAGTTAATACGGCAGCGCGATCCGCTAAAACGATTCCAACTTCTTTAGGAAACAGAGACCTTATCCCAACCGGGACGGATGGGTATTACTGGTCCAAACGGACTTGATTTTCGAGGCAATGTGCGAAGAGGGAATGCAAACACTTCACTCCACCAAAAGTTTCTAGCTGCGGCGCAGCCCCCGCCGCTCTGCCCAACGTTCTGAAACGTTAGACGACTGCTAACCAGGCGATCTCGAATTCCAGCGTGCCGCCTTTTTCGGAGATGTCCTCAAGTTCTGCAGAAAGCGGGAGTACGAAGTTGGGATCATTATTGTGGAAATGCGCGACGACGCCTGGCTCGTCGCTTCGGGTCAGTAAGCTCACGTTACGAAGTTCGCCCGCAAGCAATGTGCCGGGTTGCTTATCCCATTCCCACACCAGGCCTCCTTCTGAGTTCAAGAGCCGCATAGCAAACAATTGAGCCAGCCCCGGCAAATTCGCTGGATCCAGCCTGAGTCGGCTTAAAGAGACAAGGCCCTTCGGAATCGGAAGCTGAACGATCCGGCGGATCGGGGTGACTTCCAACTCCACGCGCGAACTGTCACTTTCATAGAATTCGTCCTCTTTTGTCGTGCACCAGAAGAGCTGGCAGATGATCCGTGGGGCCGCTGGGGCACCTGGGTGTTTAGCTTTGTCGCTGTGAAGGACCGGGGCCGCCACGAGTGCCAGCGTCCGCCGGACCTCGCCATAGGCCGAGACCGCGGCAGAAAAACTTCCATCGCGCACGAGCCGATATATCGATTCGGTGCAAGAGAGCTCAAAAGCCCGGGTCTCGTTATCGCCGTGGTTGAGGGCGGGAGCTACGATCTCTTCTAGTGCCGCCCTCAGTGAGGCAGCGGCGACATCCGTTGGAAGCCCCAGGGCTTTGCTTAGCAACCCCGCCTGCTTGAGTCCATCCTGAAACCAATTCTCATATTCAACGACCGCTTTCAAGCGATTCCCGGCTGACTTGGCGGCCGTTAGAGTGTGCTCCAGCCAAAGCAGCTCGGAAAACAGGTAAGGGAACCCATTTCTTCGCATTAACGATGTCGCAACGGACCGCGGATCCCTTATGCACAGAATGTATTGAGGCTCTACACCGCAAGCGGCAAAGACCTGTTCGTAGAGCGGCAGCATCAGCGAAATTCGGGGATCTTTGAATCCCCATACACCTTGACACTGGTCTACTCTGGCCTTTACCAATGCCATAAGCTTCCGCTTCGCGGCGTCCAATACGGGGTTGTTTTCCCAGCCGTCGCCCAGAGAAAGTGAAGGGAGCGTGTGCCAGTTGGCTCCCATGTATACGAGGATGCTCTCGTTCAACTCCAGGATTCTCCTAGACTCAAAATAGCCTCGTTCATTGTGCTCGTCCCCAGGTATTAGGTCCTCATCAACCTGAGTTCCCATAGCCTTCAAAACATTCATGCATAGGGATGTTCCCGATCGATGCATGCCGAGAACAACAACGGCCGCTTTGAGCCGCGGACGATCCGTGCCGCACTCTCCAGGAGCGCTCGGATGTCCCGCGTCAAGATGAACCGGTTCGTCTTCATTCTGGCTGCACCGAGCATCCTCAGCCTGCTGAACTATCCCGTGTGTTTCAGACACAATTTGCCCTCTGGTCCATACAGATTCACACTCAGCCCCCAACTATTTCACCACACTGAAAGGCTTCGCAAACCGCCCCGGACTGCCGGGTTTTGCTCACAACGGCGCAACTTTGCGTGGTCCAGGTCTGCTCTTTCCCGTCCCTCGCGATCCGAGCCAGCCGCCACGTACGCAAAGGGCTTCATCGGGACGGGGGACGGGCAACATGAATTGAGGAAGGCGGCCGGGCGAGATCTAACTGATCGAAACGATTGGCGGGGACGACGGGGCTCGAACCCGCGACCTCCGACGTGACAGGAAGAGGGCGTATTGCCAGGCTACCCGCCATTCTCTTCGCGCTCAAGATGTTGAGCGGCTTGCCGCGGACCATTCCAGGGCCTGCTACAGTACGTGCTACAGTTTGTCTGACTTGTTAGCTCTTCGTAAGAGCGAGTCCGGAGGGCAATCGCTCAGTCCATCGACGCTGCTCGGTTGTCTCGGGAACCGGGATACCGCGCGCAGAACTGACGATTTGCATCGCCTCTGCAGGGCTCGTCCCAGAGGCGATGAGCACACCGGCTGCAATCAAGCCGGATCGGCCAATGCCTTGGCGGCAATGTACAGCAACGTTCTTACCCGCCTCCAATTGGGCCGTAATTCCGCCCATTAGCAAGACGGCTTCCTGCAGGGATGCCGGTACGCTGCGGTCAGGAATCGGAAACGAGATGAAGCAGAGCGCGTGATCTTCAGCAACTCGACGCTCATCGAGCAAGTCCAGTTGATCGGCCTCTTCGTTTTCGAGCAATGAGACGATCACGTCAATGTCGGCTTGCCGCCAAGCGCTCGCCTCGTCGTCCAGCCAGTCTCCACCTCTTGGCCGGGTAGCGATAGCCAACCGTCCACGCCAGGGACCGGGGATCCAGAAAAGATCAGCTTTCATAATCTCGTTTTTCTATTATCTCCCTTGGAAGGCTGTGAATGTCTTCGTGTCGTTCGATCAGGATTGATAGCCGGTGATGCCCATCGAGTACAGTCCCGTCAGGCCGAACCTTCAGAGAGCCCGGTTGACCGGGCAGCAGCGACCTTCTGAGTGCCTCTGTCGACAGCCGCCGGAATTGGGCGAGTTTGACGGTGTTCAACAGATTCTCAGAATGGAGGAACTGCAGTCTGGGTTCCATTTCGTTGAGCAAACAGCCAGGAGTTTCGCAGACTTGAACAACAATCAAGTCAGGCAGTTGCGTGGAATACTGTAGCAGCTACTGTAGCACCGGCGAAAAAACGCCGAAACCGTTCATCATCGATAGTCCGGAAATCATTGAAAGGAATGGCGGGGACGACGGGGCTCGAACCCGCGACCTCCGACGTGACAGGCCGGCGTTCTAACCAACTGAACTACGTCCCCGCTGGGTTTTGTCGGATATTTGGATGGTAACACGGCAGAGAGGCCGTAACCAAATTTACCAGTCTTTGCTGCCGCTTACGGGAGATCTGGTAGTCCCCATACAAATCCGAGGCTCGTTCCGAACCGGTTTTGTGCGAGAATTAGGGAAAGTTAAAGATCGTTAACGACGCGTCTCGGGTGGCAGGCGTGTCTGAAAGGCGCAGGATGAGCTATACATCTGAAACGCCGTTCGACAATATCGAAAGCTCGCATCACTACGTGGCGCTGCTGTTGGAAGCAATCGAAGAAGCGCGCCGCGAAGTGGATGAAGAGATCGCGCTTTCGATGCACGGGGACGCGGAGCGCCGCAAAGAAGCCCTGCAGATTGTCGCGTATAATTTGGCCAAGCTATCCTTCCATATGAAAACCAGCGGGCGGCTGCTAAACGATCTGCGCACGCTGCGGCGGTTGCTGCTGGCCGAGCGCCAGCCGATGCGGGCTCGGGCCAAAGTCGCCGGCGCAACCTAAATCAGCGGTCTTTTGCAAGTGGAAGTCCGTGCCATGTTCATGAAAATCTCGCGCAGAAGCTTGTTGGCGGGTGGAGTTGGCGTTCCCCTTGTGCGCGCTTGGGCCCGTGTGCGCGGCCTCAAGGTGGGCGTCACCGACTGGAATCTTCACCTCACGGGCAAGGTCGAAGCCGTGGAAACGGCGGCACGGCTGAGATTCGACGGCGTGCAGGTGAGCCTGGGGCGCAAGCCGATCGACGGCAAACTGCCGCTGGACGATACGGTCATCCAGCAGCAATATCTCACGGCTTCGAAAATCCACAACATACCGATCGACGGCACCTGCCTCGATATTCTCCACGTGAACGGCCTGAAGAACGACAAGTTGGGCGCAAAATGGGTGGCCGATGCCATTCCCATCACGAAGAGGCTCAATGCCCGCGTCATCCTGCTGCCGTTCTTCGGTAAGTGCGCGCTGAAGACTCAGCAGGAGATGGATTACGTGGGCGATGTGCTGCGGGAGATCGCGCCCGAGGCGGAAAAGGCGGGTGTCATCCTGGGGCTGGAGGATACGATATCCGCCGAGGACAATGTCCGCATCATGGAGCGAAGTCAATCACCCGTGGTGCTGACCTACTACGACGTCGGCAACTCCACCCAGGGCGGCTTCGACGTGTTGAAGGAAATCCACTGGCTGGGTAAGGATCGCATCTGCCAGTTCCATTTGAAAGACAATCCGCAATACCTGGGGGAGGGGAAGATCGACTTTCCCGCCGTAGTCAAAGCCATCGAAGATGTCGGGTTTCATGGCTTTGCCAATCTGGAGACGGATTCCCCTTCGAATGCGGTAGAGGACGATCTAAGCAAGAACCTGCGCTTTGTTCGGCGTTTGCTGGGCTGAATCCGATATACCACCTGCGCCGGGTGTTATCTGGCAGTCCCTAGCAATTTGCTTGCCCGAAGTATACACGGTTTTTACTACTTCGGCCTCGGCCATATTGTGCGGAACGCCCATCTGAAGGGGGTTTCAGCAAATTTCATATTGACATTAACAAATATTGAGATTATGATCTGAACTTCTCATCAAGTGAAGTTCAATACCAACTAAGCACCGGTGGTTCAGGGAGGGTTTCTCCGTATGACCTTCGAAGTCGGTGACAAGGTGGTGTACCCCAATCAGGGTGTGGGCACCATCGAGAATATCAGCAGCCGGTCCTTCGGCGCTCAGTTCGAAAAGTTCTATCTCCTGCGTCTGGTCTACAGCAGTATGACCGTGATGGTGCCGTTTTCAAACGTGGGCACCATCGGGTTGCGCAAAGTCACGCGCAATGCGGAGATCGCGCGGGTGCTGGCGTTCCTTTCGAGCGGGAGCTGCCGTTTCCATTCGGACTGGAAATCGCGGTTCAAAGAGAATTCGGAGAAGATGCTGGGTGGCAGCTTGCTGAGCGTAGCCGAAGTGCTCAAAGGCCTGCTGCTGCTCCAGATTGAAAAACCGCTCTCCTTCCGCGAAAAGAAGATGCTGGACCGGGCGCGCCACATGCTGGTGACCGAACTCACCATGGCGCGGCGCATGCCGGAGGCCGAAGCCGTGACGCAACTACAGAAGGCGCTGGCGAAGGCCAACCTGACCTTGCCGCCGGTTTTGTAACGCTGCCGGACGTTGCCGATCAACAGATCTCCTTGTTGTCTTTTACGATTGAGTTGCCATCCCCACCGCTAGTGTGTTACGGTCAATCCCTTGGCCTGCTTCCCACGTGAATTTTTTCTGGAGAGTCCATGCTGCTCGGCGTAATCGTCTGGATCCTTACGGTAGTCATCTGCTACTTTTTTCTCGGCCATTACTGGTGGTTTCCCCCTCCGATTTCTGAACACGGCCAGGCGTATGACGCGCAGTTCAACGCCACGCTGTGGGTAACGGGCGTCATCTTCTTCCTGGCTCAGATCGCCCTGGGGTATGTGATCATCCGGTTCCGGGACAAAGGCGGCACGGCGAAATACTCGCACGGCAATAATATGATGGAGGCGCTGTGGACATCGGCGACCGCCCTTCTGTTTATCGGGCTGGTGCTGGCCGGGACGCGCATCTGGGCGGCGGTACATTTTGCCGAAGCGCCCGCCGACGCCCTTCGTATCGAAGTGCTGGGTAAGCAGTTTGCCTGGAGTTTCCGCTACCCGGGTCCTGACGGCAAGTTCGGCCGCACGGACATCAAGCAGATCAATGACCAGGGCGGCAATTCGTTCGGCATCGATGAGAAGGATCCGGCCGGCAAGGATGACATCACCAGCGCTTCCATCAAGGTTCCGGCAGGAAAGCCGATTCTGCTGATCCTCAAATCCCGCGATGTGATCCATAACTTCTTTGTGCGCGAGCTGCGTCTGAAGCAGGACATTGTTCCCGGCATGGAGATTCCTTTCCACTTCCAGGCGGACAAGATCGGCGTCTATGAAGTTCCGTGCTCGGAACTGTGCGGGTTGGGGCACCATCAAATGCGGACCACGCTCGAAGTGATGTCGGAAGCGAACTTTGAGAAGTGGAAGCAGGAACAGGCCGCTCAAAAGTGAGAAGAGGCCGCAGTTTCTTCAGGTATAACTTAGCAGGGGAGAAAGCATGTCCTCACCGGTAGTACACGCGCACGGGGCGCCGCAAGGATTCATTCGCCGTTATATTTTCAGCCTCGACCACAAAGTCATCGGCATCCAGTATTACTTCCTGGCGCTGTTCTCGGTATTCCTGGGAATGTCGCTGTCGGTGCTGATGCGGTTCCACATGGTGTATCCCGACGCCAAGGTGTCGCTGTTCGAGAAGCTGTGGCCGACGGGCGCCGCGGGCGGCATCATGACGCCGGAACTGTATCTGTCGCTGATGACCATGCACGGCACCATCATGGTTTTCTTCGTGCTGACCACGGCGCCGCAAAGCGGTTTCGGGAACTATTTCCTGCCGATTCAGATCGGCGCGGAGGACATGGCGTTCCCGGTGCTGAACATGCTGTCCTTCTGGACGACGCTGTTGGCCCTGGTGGTGATGGTGTCAGCGTTCTTTGTTCAGGGTGGCGCGCCGCTATCGGGCTGGACGGCTTATCCGCCGCTGAGCGCGGTGGGTCCGCTCTCCGGGCCCGGCGAAGGCATGGGACAAACCCTGTGGGTGATCAGCATCGCCATCTTTTGCGGCGCGTCGCTGATGGGCGCGATCAACTTTATCGCGACCACCATCGACCTGCGGGCCCGCGGGATGTCGATGATGCGGCTGCCGCTCACCGTCTGGAGCTGGTTTGTCACGGCGATCCTCGGGCTGCTCGGTTTCGCGGTGCTGCTGGCCGCGGGCGTGCTGTTGCTGCTGGACCGCATGGCGGGTACGAGCTTCTTCCTGCCGGCGGGCCTGGTGGTGAACGATCAGATTCTGAATCATAAAGGCGGTTCGCCGCTGCTGTGGCAGCACCTGTTCTGGTTTTTCGGACACCCCGAGGTTTACATTGCGATTCTTCCGGGAATGGGTCTGGCGTCGCAACTGCTGGCCACGTTTTCCCGCAAGCCGATCTTCGGCTACCGCGCCATGGTGTACGCCATCCTGGGGATCGGCTTTCTGGGCTTTTTTGTCTGGGGCCACCACATGTTCATGAGCGGAATGAACCCGTACTCGGCCATGGCGTTTTCGATTCTGACGATGTCCATCGGGGTGCCATCCGCCATCAAGACCTTTAACTGGATCGGGACGCTGTGGGGCGGCAGAATCCGTTTTACAACGGCCATGCTGTTCGCGCTGGGCTTTGTGTCGCTGTTCGTGAGCGGCGGCATCAGCGGCATTTTCCTGGGGCAGCCGGCGCTGGACCTCTACTTCCACGACACGTACTTCGTGGTGGGCCACTTCCACATGATCATGGGGGTGGCGGCGATTTTCGGGATGTTCGGGGGAACGTTCTACTGGTTCCCCAAGATGTTCGGGCGCATGATGAACGAGACGCTGGGCAAGATCCACTTCTACCTGACGTTCCTCGGGGTGTATGCCATCTTCACGCCGATGCACTTTTTGGGCATCGCCGGCAACCCGCGGCGCTACGCCGATTTCACTAACTTCGAATTCATGAACAACCTGATGCCGGTGCACAAGTTCATGACGCACGCGGCGATCTTTACGGCGGTAGTGCAGCTCATTTTTGTGTTCAACTTGTTCTGGAGCATGAGAAAGGGCGCGAAGGCGCCGGTGAATCCGTGGGATTCGACCACGCTCGAATGGACCGTCTCGTCACCACCGCCTTTCGATAATTTCGCGGGGAAGCATCCGGTGGTGAACCACGGCGCGTACGAATACAGTGTGCCCGGCGCCGCCAAGGACTACATCATGCAGTCGGACCCGGCGTGATTTGGGACGGGGAGACGGCGTGACGGGGAGACGGGGAGACAACACAGTTTAGCCATGGCTGGCTCAACCACAGCGGATATTATTGGGGGGCGCGGGGCGCCGCCCGCGCCGCGCGACTTTGGGGGCGGTGACGGGGATTCCGGCGGCCGTGGGGCGTCACGGCGGGCTTCTATAACGGGCCTCCTGGTTCTGCTGGCGGCGAGTGTCATGTTCTTTGCCGCGTTCACCAGCGCTTTTTTCGTACGGCGCGGGATGTCGAACGACTGGGTGGATACGCCGCTTCCTCACATTCTGTGGGTCAACACCGGGGTGCTGGTGGCTTCGAGCCTCGCGCTCGAACTGGCGCGGCGCGCCTTGCGCGCGGGACGCCGGGCGGCATTCAACCGGTTTTGGACGGGCGCGACGATTCTGGGCGCGTTGTTTCTATGCGGCCAATACCTGGCCTGGCGCCAGTTGAATGACGCCGGCATCTATCTGGCCACCAACCCGTCGAGCTCATTCTTTTTCCTGCTGACCTGCGTTCACGCGGTGCACCTCGTGGGCGGGATTTCGGCGCTGGGCTACATCGACGTGCAGGCCCTGCTGCTCCGGCTGGGACCGAGCAAGCGGACGGCGGTCGACGTGAGCGCCTATTTCTGGCATTTTCTGGATGCCATCTGGATCTACCTGATGGTGTTATTTTTCTTCTGGGGGTAACGAACGAATGTCCGAAGCCAAAGCCGCCACCATGGATTCCGTCTGGCAGGGCGGCGGGTCTCCCTACGCGATCGGCTCCAAAAAGTTCGGAATGTGGTTGTTCATTATTTCGGATGCGCTCACATTCTCGGCATTGTTGGTGGCCTACACGTACGTCCGGCTGGCCACGCCGGAGTGGCCTAAGCCGTTCCACTTTTCGCCCAGCATCATCTTCTCGAGCGTGATGACGTTTTGCCTGCTTTCCAGCAGTTTGACCATGGTGATGGCGGTTCACTCGATGAATCACGGGAACCGCAAAGCAACTGTGGGGTGGATTCTGGCAACCATCGCGGGCGGATTGGCGTTCGTGGTGCTGCACGTGACGGAATGGCTGAACCTGATCAACAACGAGCACGTCACGACCTCCGGAAACGAATGGGGCGTGCCGCTTTTCGGCGGAACTTTTTTTGCTCTGACCGGGCTGCACATGACGCACGTAATTATCGGCGTCATCTATCTGGGGATTATTGCGTTTGCCGTGGGCCGCGGCAAATTCAAGTATGAGGACGTGGAGGTCAGCGGCCTCTACTGGCATTTCGTCGATCTGGTGTGGATGTTTATCTTCCCGCTGGTTTATCTGATGTCGGCCAAGATTTAGGAGCGATCATGAGCAATCATTCTGAGGTGGTGGAGCACGTTGGCGGGACGACGGTGACGTTCAGTTACGTTTGGATCGCGCTGCTGGTGATGACCGGCATCGAAGTTTTTCTGGCATACGAGCAGTTGCCGACCCTGATCATGCTGACGGCGCTGCTGGGGCTATCGGTCATCAAGGCGGCACTGATCATCGCGTACTTCATGCACCTGAAGTTCGAGAAGTTCAGCCTCTTTCTGACGCTGTTTCCCATGCTGGTGCTGTGTATTATTCTGATGATGTTGATTTTCATGCCGGATTCGGTGCGGTCTCTGCAGATGAGAATCCAATGAAACGGATGCTGGCGGTCGCGCCCCTGGTGGCGTCCAGCGCGTTCGCGCAATGCGTCATGTGTTTCCGCACGGCCGCGGCCCAGCAGGCCGAGCGCGCGCGTGTGATGAATCTCGGGATCATCATCATGCTGATCCCGCCGGTTCTGATTCTGGCGGGGTTTATGGTGCTGTGCTACAAGCGGCGCACCACTTACGCGGTGGCGGAAACGGCCGAGACCTTGCCGGCGGAATCCGAACTTGCGGCGGTTCTTTCGGGCGACCGGCACTAGCATGCGCCGGCGAGCCATGCCTCGCCCCAACATCCGCGTAGGGGCCGAACATGTCCGGCCCAACAGAAGCAAAAACAGCGACATAATAGGCGGTGAGCCTTCTGGAGGAACCGTCCGTATGAAGCGCAGGCATTTCCTACCGTTGCTTGCCGCACCCCTGTTACCGCGCGGCGCCGCGAGCCCGCCCGATCGTTCATTCGAGTGGCCGCAATGGCGCGGACCAGACCGTTCCGGGGTTTCGCGCGAAACCGGACTGCGGGCATCATGGCCGTCTGGCGGGCCCCCAGCGCTGTGGACGATCTCGAGTCTGGGCGAAGGTTATGGCGCGCTGGCCGTGCGCGGCGACCGTATCTACGTGCAGGGGGTGCAGGGCGGGAACAGCTCTGTGTTTTGCCTGAACCGCGCCGATGGCAAGAGCGTTTGGGCGACCGGGCTTGCCACGCGGATGGAGCAGGACCGCGGAAGCGGGCCGAGAGGCACGCCCACCCTGGATGGCGATCGCGTTTACGCGCTGGCCGAGAACGGCGAACTGGCCTGTTTGCGGGCGCAGGATGGCGCCAAGGTCTGGCGTCGCAATATCCTTCAGGAGTTTAACGGCCGGAATCCCCACTGGCTGCTCAGCGAATCGCCGCTCATCGACGGCGATCACCTCATCGTGACGCCGGGCGGCCCAAACGCCTGCATCGTAGCGCTGGACAAAGCATCCGGCAAAACGATTTGGACCAGCCGGGAACTGAGCGACGGCGCGGCCTACTCGTCCTGCGTGATTGCCGATGTGCAAGGTGTGCGCACGATCATGGCGCTCACCGAAAAAGCCGGAGTGGGAGTGCGCGCAGCGGATGGAAAGCTCATGTGGCGGTACGAGCGCGTGGCTAACCGCACCGCGAATATCGCCACTCCGGTTTTTCAGGACAACAAAGTCTTTTACACCTCGGCCTACGGCACCGGCGGTGCGCTGCTGGGGCTCACGGCCCAGGATGGCGCGGTCAAAGCGGAAGAAATCTATTTCAGCCGCGACATGGAGAACCATCATGGCGGTGTGGTGTTCCACAACGGCTACCTCTACGGGTATTCGAATGCGATCCTGACGTGCCTGGAATTCGCCACGGGCCGCGTGGCCTGGAAGGATCGCAGCGTGGGCAAGGGAAGCCTTATCATCGCCGACGGCCATTTGTTTTTGCTCAGCGAGAACAATGTCGCGGGCTTGGCCGAGGCCACTCCCCAGGGTTACAGCGAAAAGAGCCGGTTCTCGATCCCCGATCAGGGACGGCCAAGCTGGGCTCACCCGGTAGTATGCGGCGGACAGCTGTACCTGCGGAATCAGGCGTGGCTCGCGTGTTACGCAGTGAAGGCGTGAGAGAGGGTGCTCACTGTCCTTCGGTGGACGGCGGAACCAAACCCTTGATCCGCAGGTAAGTCACCAGGTTGCCGTAATGCGAGTTGTCATGGACGGTATTGCCCCAGAGCATTCGCAGCCTGGTGTGCCGGCTCGCTCCCGTCTACTTCGATGCCGCCAGGACATTCGACGTGTCCAGCACAACTTTGGTCGGCGCCTGCGGTAGTGTTACCGTGAACGGCACGGGCGAGCTCGACGTACGCACCCATTTCACCTCTCGCTTGCTGCCGCATTGAATCTCCACGGGCACTTGAACGCTGAACTCGGAATCCACGTCGCTTTGGGCAACCGTGCCGGTCAGTTTCACGGCAGGCGCGCGGCCGTGAATGGAGTAGGTCAACATGAGCGTCGGAATGCCGGTGCCGTAGACCCACTGGTCGAAAAAGGCCTCGAGCTTCGCGTCGGGCGATTTGGGCGGCAGGAACTCAGAGGCGAACTGGCGGAAATCGTCGGTGGAGATGGCCTTCCATTCGAAGCGCCGCCGCAATTCAGCCAGCATGGCCAGAAAGCGGTCTTCGCCCATCAACGCGCGCAGCATGTGCATGATCCACGAGCCCTTGCCATACGTGATGCTGACCCACGCGGAGGGGGCAAGGGAGCTTTCCAACCGCGAACCCAACACGATGGGGCCCGCTGAATCCACGGTCTGCCCGTTCGGATTCTTGGCCAGCAGCCGGTTCCTGTAATTATCGAGCGCGGCATCCATCAGATTTCGACCGCGGTTCTTCTCCAGATACAACAGGGCGGAATAATTGGCGAGCGATTCCATCAGCCACTCATCGTGGTAACCTCCCGTGGTCACCACGTTGCCCCACCACTGGTGCGCGGTTTCATGAGCCTGTAAAAGATCCACGAAAAAGCTCTGCACCTGAGGATGGAGATGGGCCAAGGCTGCGTCCTCACGGTGCAGATAAGCCATGGTCGACAGGTACAACAATCCTGGAAATCCCTGTCCGAACGCTCCGGGAATGGGCGAGACCTCGAGTGTTTTGAGCGGCGGCGGGCCAAATCGCGTGGACATGAATTCGAAGGTGGCAGCTACCTCAGCTGCGAGTTCTTCGAGCCGCGGCACGGGGTTTGGCGGCGGCACCGGGGTGCGCGCCGCTTCCGGTTGCCGCCCGGCGCGCGAACCGGCGGTGAGAGGATGCGGTTTGGGCCGCAATGCCGCCTCCACGGCACGATTAGCGCAGACCTCGATGGTGTATGGCGCGCGCATAACGCGCGTGCGGTTGTAAACGCCGAGGTTGAAGCCCGCAAAGCGGATTGGCACGTCGACCACACGCCGCGTGATGCGCAAGTCGCCTTCGGTGACGTCGGAAACCACGTCGCCGGGCGTGACCAGGTCAAGATCTTTGGGATAGCGAAACGTGAGATCAAACCGGGCGAACTGCGTTCCGGAATTGGGATACCAGGTGCCGCGAGGGCCCACAAAATAGACCTGGTCGCCGGCATCTTCGACCACCGCGCCCTCGTGATGAAACTCCACTTCGTAATCGCGTCCGGCTTGGAGGGGCTCCGGCGCAACCACGAGGAAAAGACTGCTTCCGTTGTTACGGATGAGGTTGGAGCGCAGGGAATCGGCTTGGAGCACTTCGGCGGGAGCGCCGTCGATGGTGGCCAATGACACATTCATGCGGCTGGTGATGTCGAAGGGGAGGACTCGCTCGCCCGGCGCCGCCACGGTCACCTTGACTTTGGTGACGACACGAAGGTTCAGGCTGGGCTCAAGGTTGGCGTCAATGCGGTAGTCCTTGAGCGACACTTCCGGCCCGGGAAATTTGCGCAGGCCCTTGCGGTAAGGCGCTGCTTCGAAATTCGTCCAGATATCGAAGAACGTGCGGTTCGCCCGCGAGATCAGTTGGCCCGCGCCGATCTGTTCGAAGGCGCGCGGCTCATAAACCACGTCGAAGTTGCCAAGCGTCTTGCCGATCACCGCGGCAATGAAACAGCCATCCTGCCGGCGCCGGGGGGACAGCAAGTCGAGCAGCAGGCGCGTTTCGAAGCTGGTAGCAAGGTTACGGACCACCGGGTCCCACTGCTCCGACATCATGGCGCCCATTTCGGGGCTACGCTTGTCAAAGGGGTTGGCGCTGATTTGCTGCATCAGTTCGTCATAGGTGTGATCGGCGAACAGAAAAACGGCGGCGCTGAGGTGCTCATTCAGGTTGGGGCGTCCCGTGTAACCGGCGAGCGACTGCCGCTCACTGCGGATGGGAGGCAGCAGCAGCAGTTCGGCATCTCCAGCCTCGACCTCGTTGCTGAAGACCGCGGTGGTGCGGATTCCGTTCACCGGCTTACCGAAGATCAGGTAACCGTCGGTGAAATAGAAATGGATATCGTCTCTGTTGATCTGGACGTCGTGAACGCGGTAGCACTCGCCGGCATCCAGTTCGACTTCGCGCACGCCTCGCGCGATATCCGCGCCGCCGGTGGCTGCACAGGAAAGGATTGGGATGAATAGAGCCGCGAGCAGCCGCATGCCTTCAGTCTACTGCGAGCGGCTGGATTATTCGAAAATGGCGGCAAGGGGCACTTCTATGCCCGCGCTCTCGGCGAAACCAGCGTGGTCGCGTCCATCTTCATATTCTATTGCACGCCGCTCCGCGGCTGCCGTCCAACGCGCTTCAGGACCTGATTGACCGTAGTCATAATGTGCTCTTCCACCTGCTCGTCATAGGGTCCCGGCAGGCCGTAATAGATCATGCTTTGGTCGGCTTCGTAGCCGCCTTCTTTGAGCACGCGCAGGGAGGGGATGTAGGACATCACGTCGTTCGAATACCCGGCGACAATGATGCCCTTGCTGCCGAACTCGCGCTTGATGCGAAGCGCGTAATCAACGACGACTTCCCCGCCCAGGGCAATCAGGGTCAGATCTTTGCCAAATTGGACCGCCTGCACCGGATAAGGATAGTGGCTGAGGATGGGGCTGCGTTCGTCGGATAGCTTGAGCATAGCTTTGGCGTGGCGCACGCGGTGGACATTGGAATCTTGCAAGCGCGATTCAAAAGTCTCGCGGGATTGCGGCGCGAATCCGAGCTGGACAATTTGAAACGCGGCGCGCACCGGGCCGCGGACGCTTTGGAGCTTTTCGCCTAGCACCCGGTTGATTTCGGAACACAGCTCGGCTCCATGCTGCTCTGCCAATTCGAGCGTGCTGCGCGGGCGTGGATTCTGATCGGCGCCAGAGAGCATGAGGAACATGGCGGTGGCTCCGGGGTTTGCCTTCTCCACCGCAAGTTGCGCGAACCCGGCGTAATCACCGCTGATTCTGTAAAACTCGCCGGTGAGCGTGGTGTTGTGGCAGGCGTAGCCGAAGACAACGGCGCGGAGCTTGCCATCGGTCGCGGTCACCTTCAGCACGGGCACGTCGGGATCGGTGGGTCCGTTGGGATTCTCGCCGATCTTCACGCCGTTCGGCGTGGGCTCTCGGCGGTTGATGGCGAAGGCCGCACGGCCGTTTCCGAACCAGAGAGCGGCCGGCCCGAGATCCTGGAGGGCGGCGCCAATCACCGCGACCAGGTTTTCCGTGAGCCTGGCGGCATACTCCGAAACCACCTGGCTTTCGGCCGGGCTCAATTCGAACATCACCTCGAGGTTGCCGCGAATGAGCGGGCCCGTATGCGTATGCGACGAGGTGAGGACGAGATGCGAGCGGTCGATGCCGTACTGCTGCTGGACGCGCGCCGCCACAACATCCGCGATACCGCGCGGCAACCCGATGAGATCCGTGGTGACGATGACTACTCGCGCGCCCTTTCGGTCTTCGATGGCCAGCGCTTTGGCCCACAGATCATGGATGATGCCCTCGGATGCGTGATTCCGGTTACCGTAGCCCGACATGTAGATGGGTTTGTCGGGCGTGATGATGACGCGGCCAACGCCGGCCTTGAAGTCGGTAGCAGCCAGCGGAAAAGAGGCCAGGAGAATCATCAGAAGGGTACGCATGGAGCGTTGATTATACGACTCAGCGCCCTAGGGCGGTGAGTTCCAGTGCGCCGACCAGTTCCACGGTGCCGCCGGCCAGCGCGCTGACGCGCGGCCCCGGAAGAATGATACCGGCGAGGTTGAGCGGATCGGCTGTGGACACAGCGACATTTTCCGGGCGCTCTTGCGAACGCCGGACGGCACGCAGCAGATCGATGGCCTCGGGGCGGGCAAACTGTTCGCCAACCAGCCCGGCAACGAAGCGGCCGCCGCGAATCTCGCCGCGCGCCTCCAGGCGGCGGAGCACGACCAGGAGATCGCGCCAGGCCGGCGAGAGCGTCTCTCGCGCCAGCAGGTCGCGGAATACCACGCCCCAGCGCAGCAGCAGTTGATTGGCGAACGCCTCGTTCGATGCGGCGGCCTGCGCGCCTGAGACGGGCAGCAATGCCCATCGTCCGGCGGCGTGCCGTGGCCGTGCGCTGCGTCCCTTGCCTTCGCCGCGCCGGCGCTTGGGGTCGATCAGCGAGCGCAGATTCTCAAATCCATCGGCGGTGACCAGGCCCGCCGCCACCAGCTCCCAGAGCGCATCTTCGACTTCGCTCGATAGCCTTCCGGTGGCGCGCGTCAATTCCGCAAAGAAGGAAGCGCCTTGCCGCCTCAGGGCATTCAGGACTTCCCGCGCGGGGTGGGAAAGCGATTCTTCAACCTCGGTGCGATCCGCGGCGAGCAGCCACCCGGCGTCTTCGCGAAGAAGAATCGCGATGGGCGCAGAGCGTGTGGGGCGCACGCGGCCGGGGTCCTCCCGGTCGAAAGCGGGGTGCGGCGAAAGCCGGCCCCACATCACTTCGCCCGAAAGGCAAAGCTGATCGAGCAGGTCGGGCGAGTATCGCGCGATGCGGCGTGCCAGGATCTCCGATTCCCAGGCTGCCGCGGAGATTTCGTATCCCTGAAGCTGGCGAATAATGTGCAACGCGCCATCCAGGCCGTGCAACTGGCTGCCGGGCGCCAGATGCTGCCAACGGAAAAGAAAGCGGACGAAATCGGCGGTCGAGACGGGCTCGATTTCGCGGCGGAGGCGGCCCATGGTGAGGCGGTGGATGCGCGCCAGCACGCGGCGGTTCGCCCACTCGATCTCGCCCGCCGCGCCGCCCGGGCTGAAACGTCCCCGCAGGATCTGGCCCTCGGCTTCCAGGCGCGCAAGGCCGGCATCCACCAGTTCGCGGCGGAGGATCAGGCGATCGGCGAGGGCCTGAGCCGTCATCGGCCCGGTGGATTCGAGCCAGCCGCGCAGCATCTCGGTGACGGCGGTTTGCTGTTCATCGCCAGCGCCGAAATGCGCGGCCTCCGCCATGGCAGCGCGCTCGGCCGCGGCCCAGAGAAGCGCGCTTCCGTCGCCAAGAGTGATCGCCCGGCGTGACGCCATGAGCTCGTCGAACCACGGCTGCCACTCCGCGACCGCGGGCAGCGCGATGAGCGTCAACAGCGCGTCATGCAGCTCGTCGGCGTCGCGCACTGCCGGCCACGACTCCGCGGCTACCTGTTCGATGGCGGCCGCATCTAGTGCGCCCATTCCCTCGGCCAGGTCCGGCAACGTGCGGCGCATCTGGACTGCGCGGGCACGGCGTTCCTCAAGCGGAGCGTCGTCCAGATAGGCGTACGGATTGGCGTTCAGGATTTCGTGAGAAAAAGGCGACGCCTCGGGTGTTTCGACGGCCACGGTGCGGATGGCGCCACTCGCGATGCCATCCAGCACCTGCTTGAGGCCGTCGAGATCCATGGCTTCGTGCAGGCAATTCGAAATCGTCTCGTTCACCAGCGGATGATCGGGAATGCGGATCTCGCCCGTCAGGTTCTCGGCGCACGCAGCCTGATCGGGAAACACCGCGGCCAACAGGTCGTCGGAGCGCATGCGCTGGATGGGAGCCGGAATCTTGCTGCCGCCGCGGAAGCGAAGTACGGCCAGGGCGCGGGTGACATTCCAGCGCCAGCGCGCCGTGAACATGGGGGCAGGCAGCAAGGCTTGCGTGAGCACGTCTTCGACGGTTGCGGATTTCAGAAATCCGAAAATGATCTCGAGTGGGAACGAATGCTGCTCGCTCAGCGAAATCACGATGCCGTTGTCGGTGGCAGCCGCCTGCAGCTCGAAATTGAACGAGCGGCAGAAGCGTTTGCGCAGAGCCAGGCCCCAGGCGCGGTTGATGCGAGCGCCGAAGGGTGCGTGCAGCACCAGTTGCATGCCTCCGGCCTCGTCGAAAAAGCGCTCGGCAATGACCGTCGTGTGGGTGGGTATTGCGCCCAGCGTGGCCTTGCCGGCGATGACATAGTCAAACGCCTGCTCCGCGGCACGGCGGTCCAAAGCGCACTCGCGCATCAGAAAATCGATGGCATCGGCGCGCGGGCGCGCGGTTATCTCTTCCCTTAGCCGGGAAACTTCTCGTGAAAGCTCGGCGGTGCGCCCGGGCGCTTCTCCACGCCAGAAAGGAATGGATGGCGCCGCACCGTGCGCATCCTCCACGCGGACGCGTCCCGATTCTATACGGCGGATGCGCCAGGAAGTGGTGCCCAGCAGGAAAACGTCACCCGCGAGACTCTCGACGGCGAAATCTTCGTCAACCGTCCCCACCGTCTTCCCTTCGGGCTCGGCGACCACCAGATAGTTCGCGGTTTCCGGGATGGCTCCACCGGATGTGATGGCAGCCAGCCGTGCGCCGCGCCGTCCTCGTACACGGCCATTGATCTGGTCGCGATGCAGAAACGTCCCGCTGCGTCCGCGCTGCGTCGCGATGCCGTCTGCCAGCATCGCAACCACCGCATCGAAGTCGCTGCGCGTGAGATCCCGGTACGAGTCGGTGCTGCGCATGAGGGCGAACAAGTCCTCTTCGCGCCAGTCCTGAGTCGCGGCCGCCGCCACAAGCTGCTGAGCGAGGATATCGAGCGCTCCGTGTGGAACCTCCATGCGGTCGAGCTCGCCCGCCCGAATGGCCCGCACGAGCGCGGCGCACTCGACCAGTTCGTCGCGTGTCGTCGCAAAGATGCGGCCTTTGGGCATCGCGCCCACCCAGTGGCCCGAACGCCCAATGCGCTGCAGCGCTACGGCGATGGAGCGAGGCGATCCGATCTGGCAAACCAGGTCGACGGTGCCGATATCGATGCCCAGCTCGAGCGAGGCCGTCGCTACTACAGCGCGCAGCTCGCCGTTCTTCAGCCGCGATTCCGCGTCAAATCGCAGCGCGCGGGATAGACTGCCGTGGTGCGGCAACACGGCATCCGCGCCCAGCCGTTCGGAAAGCGCATGCGACACGCGCTCGGCGAGGCGTCGCGTATTCACGAATACGAGCGTCGTGCGGTTAGCGCGGATCAGCTCGGCGACCCGATCGTAGATCTCGGCCCACATCTCGTGGGTGGTGACGGCGCTCAGCTCATCCTTCGGAACTTCGACTGCCAGTTCCATGGCGCGGCGATGGCCGATGTGGATGATGCGCGCGCGCTCGCTCAAGAAGCGTGCGACTTCTTCGATGGGCTTGACGGTTGCCGACAGCCCGATGCGCTGCGGCTTGGGGCCTTCAACCAGTGCATCCAGCCGCGCGAGCGACAACGCCAGGTGTGAGCCGCGCTTGTCGTCCGCAATGGCATGGATCTCATCCACGATAACGGCGTGCGTGGTGCGCAGCATGCGCCGCGACCCTTCGGCGGTAAGCAAGATGTACAGCGATTCCGGCGTAGTCACCAGGATGTGCGGCGGCTGCTTGCCCATCTGCTGCCGCTCCCACATAGGCGTATCGCCGGTGCGCACGGCGGTGCGGATGCGGGCGAGGCGGATTCCTCTTTCAGCAGCGATCCCGGCGATTTCGGCCAGCGGCGTTTCCAGGTTCTTGCGAATATCGTTGCTGAGCGCCTTGAGCGGCGATACATAGACCACGGCGGTCTGATCCGCGAGCGATTCGCTGCGCGCCAGGCGCACCAGGCCGTCCAGGCAGATCAAAAACGCCGCGAGCGTCTTGCCGGAGCCGGTGGGCGCCGAGATCAGGACATCGTTGCCCGCGCGAATCTCGGGCCAGCCGAGGACTTGCGGCTCGGTAGGCGCCAGAAAGCGCCTGCTAAACCATTCGACGATGAGGGGATCGAAACCGGAGAGTACGTCTGCCGGAGCCTGCTGGCGGGCCTCAAACATTTACTAACAGCTTGGCATCTTTGCACGGCTCCCGGCAAATGGGCAGGCGGGAATTTACTTCTTCAACTTACGGGCGCGCTCGTAATCTTCAAGCAGCTTCCTGGTGATCTTGTCGGCGACGTCGGCGCTGGAGCCGCGGAATTTTCCGCCCAGGCTTTCCTGCGTGGTTGACCAGATGATGTCGCCGTCTTTATTCACCAGGCGAACGGCGGCCACGGCCTCGTGCTTTCGCTCCACGCTGTGAGTGGACTCGCTGTCGCCCACGCTCATGCCCCCGTTCTGGCTGCGCTGATCGCGCTGCGAGCTGCCGGAATGGCCCGCCATCCCCCCCAAACCGCTGCTACTGCTGTTGTTGTAGGTTGAGTCACCGTTGCTGAAGCCGTAGTGCGCATCCGCGTGGATGCTGTCGCTTGAGGAGTGCACGTCGGTAAATACGAGGTCCTCTGCCGAACCCCGCAGGATGGCGTCGGCACGATCCGGGTTTTCCGTGATCATGAACAGTCTGGCGTTCTGGAGGCTGGCCGCGATCATATCGCGCATCTGCAGAGCGGTCTCACCGCCGGAAAGGCGATCGATGTACACACGCCGCACCGTCAGTAGTTGCCCCAGCCCTTCCTCTTCGACCGGCGCAGGCGCGGGCGCCGGCTTGGCTTCCGGCTGTTCTACCCCCGCGGCGGCCATCAGCAGCAATGGCAGTAACATGCTCAACCCTTTCCCGAGCGGCGGGCGTCATCGTCCTGATACTCGACCCTGCGGCCCGACCTGGCTTCGAGAACCACCAGCATGGAACGCACTTCGTTTTTGCCAACCTGAAACACCATGGCCTGCTGGCGGCCTTGATCGTCGATAAATCCAACCGTCAGGAAATGCTTCCGTGTCTTACTGAGTAAAAACACGGGTGAGATCAGGATGGCTTCGGCATAACGGCGGCCGACGCGCTGCCCGTACTCGAGTTCGTTGATCTTGTCGTAAGGGATTTGTACGGTGATTTTCTTGGTCTGAAAAAGGAAGACGTCGTCCTGGCGCGTGTCGACAAAGCCCTCGGTTTTGTTGGAAAGAACGGAGATGGTGCCACCCACGTACTGGACCTGGTCACCCAGGTTGCCGGCCAGTGAGGGGGTCACCAGGGCATTCAAGATCGATGAAAGCAGCAGCCATAACATCGAGATGCGCGGACGTTGCCGTCGATTTTTCAACATGGTCCAAGGACTTAAGAAGTCTGAATTCGTAAAGAACAGTGCTTGAGTGGCTGGGGGATTCTCAGGTTTCCACGGAACTTGGCAAAGTGCCGCTAACGTATAATCTGAAGATATTGGAGACCGATATGGCCGGCAGCATGCCGTTCCCCGCATCCGTGTCCGCGCGCCCGGTCGATCGCGCCGCAGCCACAACCGCCGCAATCCCTTGGTACGTTTGGTGTTCAGTCATTGCCGTTACTTCGGCCATGGTCGGCACGCACTGGGATATCTCCTGGCACCGCTCCATTGGCCGCGACACTTTCTGGACGCCCGCGCACATCGCCATTTACATGTGTGGCGTTCTGGCCGGCGTCTCGTGCGGTTTCCTGATTCTGTCGACGACGTTCGGCACGCACGCACCGCTGAGGGAAGCTTCGGTGAAGATCTGGGGGTTCCGCGGCCCGCTGGGTGCGTTCATCGCTGCGTGGGGCGGGGTCGCCATGATTACTTCGGCGCCGTTGGATGACTGGTGGCACAACGCCTACGGGCTGGACGTCAAGATTCTCAGCCCTCCGCACGTGCTTCTCATCATGGGCATGGTGGGAGTCCAGTTGGGCGCCCTCATCCTGATTCTGGGGCAGATGAATCGCGTCACCGACCAGGCCAGGGCCAAGCTCGAATGGCTGTTCCTGTACGTGAGCGCCATGATCGTGGTCTGCATCATGATCCTGATCTTCGAGTACGAACTGCGACCGTACATGCACAGCGCGTTTCCGTATCGCGTGCTGGCCATCGCCGTGCCCGGGATTCTGGCCGCCGTGTCCAGGGCCTCTGGACGGCGCTGGGCGGCTAGCATCGTGATCGGGATGTACAGTCTGTTCCTCATCGGCTGTGTCTGGATTCTGCCGTTGTTCCCGGCGATGCCGAAGCTCGGGCCGGTATACCAGAACGTGACACACTTTATCCCGCCGGAATTTCCGCTGCTGCTGATCGTGCCGGCGCTGGCGCTGGACTGGCTCTGGGCGCGCACCGCAAACTGGAAATTGTGGCAGCAGTCGGTGGTCTCGGGCGCTGTCTTTCTTTGCCTGATGGTGGCCGTACAATGGCCGTTCGCCAGTTTCCTGATGAGCCCCGCCAGCCGCAACTGGGTTTTCGGCACGACTTACTTCGATTACAATCTGCGGCCGAACGATTTCTATGTGCGTCACATGTTCTTCCAGGTGGAAAAGACGAGCACCGTCTTCTGGACGGAAATGGCGGCCGCTCTGGGATTGGCGATGCTGACCACGCGCCTGGGTTTTGGATGGGGAAACTGGATGCGGCGCATCCGCCGCTGAGGTTATAGGAGCACTCGATTGCGCCAACTTCTGCTGTTGCTCATCACTTCGGCGATCGCCTGCGCGCACGTCGGCAGCCCCGACGTGTTTTACGAGGGCAATGCCGGCCCCTACCGGCTGCTGGTCACGATCCGGCCGCCGGTGGTGATTCCCGGCGTGGCTGAAGTCGAGGTGCGCACCACATCGAGCGACGTCCGCGACGTGCGCGTGGTTCCGCTGCTGCTAAAAGGGCCCGGAGCCAAGTTCGCCCCCACGCCCGACATTGCACAGCGGTCCAAAGACGATCCGCAATTCTACACCGGCAGCCTCTGGATGATGGGGGTCGGCTCGTGGCAAGTGCGCGTGCGGGTTGACGGCGCGCAAGGCGCAGGCGAAATGTCGGTCCCGGTTCCTGCCCTGGCCATGCGCACGTCCACCATGCAGAAAGGGCTGGGTGCGGGGTTGTTCGGCCTGATGCTGTTCCTGGTAGTTGGCATCGTGAGCATCGTCGGGGCCGGTGTGCGCGAAGCCCAACTCGAGCCCGGAGTTGAGCCAGCCGCAAAAAACCGGAGGCGCGCCGGCATCATAATGGCCGTCACCCTGGTCCTGGTGTGCGGAGCCGTCTATCTCAGCAATAAATGGTGGAACTCGGAAGCCACCAATTACGCGCGGAACATATACAAGCCGGTTGAGATGTCGGCCACCGTGGAACCCGGTGGGCGGCTGGTGCTGCACCTTCAGGATGCGGGCATCATTCTGCGGTTTAACAAGCTCGATGACCTGCTTCCCGATCACGGCCACCTGATGCATATGTACGTGATGAGCGCTCCTTCGATGGATCGCGTCTGGCATCTCCATCCGGATCAAACCGAACCGGGGACATTCCAGATGAACCTTCCCGCCATGCCCGCGGGACGGTACCGGCTTTTTGCCGACATCGTGCACGCGAGCGGCATCCCGGAAACCGGCACCACCGAGATTGAAATTCCGCAAATCGCTCCGGGCTCGCCCCCCGGTCCGGATGACGCCGCAGGCGCCGGCGCGCCAGTAGGGCTAACCGATTTCAATCGCACGGTCTCGCCGCTTGCGGACGGATACCGCATGGTGTGGGTGCGGGGATCGACGCCGCTCAAGACCCGGCGCGCTGATCTTTTCCGCTTCCGGGTGGAAGACGCAAACGGCACGCCGGCCGGAGATATGGAACTCTACATGGGCATGCCCGGTCACGCTGCGTTCGTGCGCGACGATTTCCAGGTATTCGCACACGTGCATCCTTCGGGTTCGGCGCCTATGCCCGCCCTTACCATCGCTCAGGCCCAGGTGGGCGGCGGAGACGCGGGCATGCAAGCCATGCATGCGATGCACGCCATGGGAATGCCGGCCGAGGTCTCCTTCCCCTATGGCTTCCCCCAGCCCGGCGCCTACCGGATTTTCGTTCAGGTGAAACGCGCCGGCAAAGTGGAAACCGGAATCTTCGACATGCGCGTAGAATAGTCGCGTGCGGACACTCAAGGATCAAGGTGTTCTGATTACCGGGGCAGGGCGGGGAATCGGCAAGCGCCTCGCTCTGGGTTTTGCGCGAACCGGCGCCCGCGTGGGGTTGCTTTCGCGCAGCCAGGCCGAGCTCGACGCCACCAAGCTCGAGATCGAGCACGCCGGCGGCGCGGCCTTGCGCATCCGGGCCGATGTCCGGGATTTCGAGCAGATCAGCGCCGCGGTGGATCGCATGCGCGTGGTGTTCGGCGGCGTGCACGTGCTCATCGCCGGAGCCGCGGTGCAAGGGCCAATCGGACCTTTCGCCGAAGACAAGCCCAAACAGTGGGCCGAGGTGCTCGATACCAATGTTCTTGGCGTCATGAATTCCTGTTATGCAGTGCTGCCGCAGATGGTGGAGCGGCGATCGGGAAAGATCATTGTGCTGAGCGGACCAGGCGCGGCGGATGCGCGGCCGAACTTCGCGGTCTTTGCCGCGTCCAAAGCGGCGGTGGTGCGGCTGGTGGAAACGCTGGCGGAGGAAGTCAGGGATCACAACGTGCAGGTGAACGCCCTTTCGCCGGGTGGCACCTACACCAGCATGACCGATGAGATCATTCAGGCGGGCGCCCGCGCCGGCTCGAAGGATCTCGAAGAAGCCGAGCACGTGCGCATTACCGGCGGCGCTTCAGCGGAAAAGCAAATTCAGTTGGCGCTGTTCCTGGCTACGGAGCGCTCTAATCACGTCAGCGGCAAACTGATCCACGTCACTGACGACTGGAAACGGCTGGAGCACGACAACATCAATCCGGCCGCGTACACGCTGCGGCGCGTGATGAAGACGTAGTTGACCCATTCTCTTACGACTGTGGATTCGCCAGCCGTTGAGAAAGCTCCCCGTCCGGTCTACCCGAGTCGATTTGGACCAATGTCGAAACCGATTCCGGAGCCGGAGACCATCGCGGAAATCGAACGTGATTCGGAATGACGCGGCTTACCACAGAGCCGACCGCCATGGATGACTGCACCAGATGGCGGACGCGCAGCGGTCCGGCAACCTGCAAACCACCGACCCAGTGAAGTCCGGCACTGATCGAGCAGCCACACTGGCTGCAATCCGGATCGCCACCGAAGATGCATGGCTCGACCTGAGTACGCAGGTCGGCCGTGTAGTTCACTGACATCCGGGAAAAAATGCACTCGGCCGGACTCGACGGAGGATGAAGGAAAGCTTGGGCCATTCCATCGGGAACCAGCAGCTTTGGATACCGGCGCGAAAGCGTCGGAAGCTGATCGGCTAAACTCAGGCGGTCCTCCGGCGTGAGCATTTCCGCGGCTTGCTCACCACGCTGCGGGGTGTAGATGCTGAGCCAAATGCGGTTCACTTCCGGGCGGGAACTCCAGAAGGCGAGGAACTCATCGTAGTAGCCGGGCTGCTCCATATGCGCACGTACGACGGTGCAATGGACGTTGACTCGCCGGCCCGCAATATTCCTCAGAATCAGTTCGTAGGTGGCGGGCTTGCGCCGGATATCGTGGTGCCGCGCCAATCCGTCAATGGACACCGCAACCGTCACGCGAGGCAGCGCGAACCAATCGGCGGGGATGGGGATGACCGCGCTGGTGACGATCATGGTGAAGGTCCCGCGCTGGCTGAGCATGGGGAGAACCTTGCTGAGCTCCCGGTGGCGAATCAATGGTTCACCGCCGACCAGCGAGACTTGAACGGGATCGTGCTGCTCCACTAATCGCAGGATGCCGTTAACCAGATCGTCGCCGCGAAAATCGCTCAAGTCCTTGAGCTGGGTCCCGCCAGCCAGGTGAGAATCTCCATAGGCGTAGCAGCCTGGACACGATAAGGGGCACTCTCGCGTAATCTCTATCGAGAGCAATGGGATTTTGCCACGCAGGATTTTTCCCCAGGAATGTACGAAGTCGATTGGTTTCATTTCCGCTCTCTATGAATTGCGTCTCTTGTTCTTATGTCCTGCTACTGGCATACATACACCGACGCGCCGGAGTCCGAGGGAGATACAGGAAAATCAGAACCCCGCTGTGAGGTTCACTACCCTCGACATCACTAACCGCGCCGAAGTTAGCAAGTGTCGACCCACTCCGCTGAGCAGCCGCTTCCTCATGCTCGCGCCTCGGTGAGCACCCGACAGCGCAGAGGGCGGATTCCGAACGACGACCGCCAGGGAGTGGTCAGCAACCTTCATTAGGCGCGATACCGCGGGGGAGACGAATCGGATGCCCGCCAAACAAAGGATCGCAAACCCCCAGGCGCGGGAGTGCTTTCAAATCTTGATGGGAGCGATTGCCAATCGAACGCTGTTGGAAGGACAGGAATAACGCCGGCCGTGGCCGTATGACGAATTGCGCTGGCTGGGCCAGAGTGGCTCTGGAGCTGAGACGACTGGCCTGCACGAACCTGCTGGATCACAGCAGGGTAATCGGGCACGCTGTCGAGCGACGCAGAAATGGCCGCGCCGCAGAGTAGCCAGGCACACCAGATCGCGCAACGGATAAATAGGTTCACTGTGATCGACGCCATTCATCATAGCGCAATTACGTAGAGACCCGGCAGTGGTTGCGCCCGCACATCCCCGGTGAGATGATTTCTGCGAGGCTCTATCAAATGAAAAAATTCGCTCTGATTACCTCCTTGGTGCTGGTGTTTTCCATCACCGCTTCCCCGCAGGCGCAGCAGGCGAAACGCAAAAAGCTGCTGGCCATTGGGATGTCGGAGGGGTTTCAGCACGATTCGATTTCCCATGCCCTGGCTACCATTGAGAAGATCGGCCAGCAATCCGGGTTGTGGGATACGTATATCCGCACCGACACGCAACTGCTCACCAAAAAGAAGCTGGGCAACAATGCCAAGAACATCGATTATTTCGATGCCGTCATGTTTTACACCACCCTCGAGCTTCCCCTGGATGACGAGCAGAAAGCGTCGCTCCTGTCGTTCGTGAAGGACGATGGCAAGGGATTTCTGGGCACGCACTCTGCCACCGACACCTTCTACAAGTGGCCGGAGTACGGAGAAATGATCGGCGGCTGGTTCAACGACCATCCCTGGCATCAGAAGGTGCGCGTCAATGTTGAGGACCGCGAGTTTCCGGCCGCCAAACACTTCCCGCCGTCGTTCGAGATTACCGACGAGATCTATCAGTTCAAAAACTACTCGCGCGACCGCGTGCGCGTGCTGATGAGCCTGGATACCAAATCCGTCGATCTCACCAAGAAAAACGTCCACCGCACCGACGGCGATTTCGCCGTGACGTGGGTGCGCGATTATGGCAAAGGGCGCGTCTTTTATTCGTCGCTAGGACACGAAGAACAGGTTTGGGACCGCCCCGACATCCAGCAGATGTGGCTGGAAGCGGTGAAGTGGGCCATGGGCATGACGCAAGGCAACGCCACGCCAAGGCCGAAGCCGGCGGATTAGCGCGGGGCGGCTTTTTACGGGGAGAAGCGTCTTGCGCGACGTCATCAACCTAACCGCTTCTTGGCGGTCGCGGCTCATTCGGACGCATTCTAAGCCGTGCGCCAGCGAGCGGTTTTCCTGATTCGTTGTAGTCCTCAACACCACGGATCAGCTACAGCAAGCTTGCAGTTGGTTACGGCGAACCCGTAACGTTTCTTCGATTGATGCTAGGGTTTGGCCACGTTTCCCGCCCTGTGCTACCTGCCCAATCGCCTCTTCTAGACCGTCGATTTTTGCGTCCAGTAGAGCTTTCGCAACAGCATTTAGTGCTTTGTCAACAGCACCACTTCCTAACAAGTACCTTGCTGTTTCTAGGGCGTCGCTCCAACTGTCCAAACACATGGCGTAATCCTACCATTTAAATTGGCTAGCGAGATGAGACGGCTGTGATCTGGTACTTCTCGGCCCGCTCTGCGCCGATGAACAAGTAGTCGTCGAGGAGCTGTATGCGGAGTGGTGCGGGGTTGGTTTGGTTTCCGAACAGCGTTGCGGACCCCTTGTTGATCATTTCGCTGCCCACTTTGGAGTGAACGTACAGGCATCCTCGCTGATCGACGCATTTTGCTGTGTACGTCTTCCCTTCGTTCTCCAGCGTTATGGTGTTTTCCCGCCAGCTTCTGACGGTCCATATGTCGTGTGAAGAGTAGCTGTCAAAATAGGACATGCACCAGGCCAGGAATGCGACGAGAGCGGATCCGACGATCACTACTCGAACGAGGCCCGTTAGAAAGCTAGGCCCGCTTAGGTCGATAACCTTCTGTCCCGTTTGGGTATCGTACCGTACGCTCATGGTTCCTCCCGTTCAGTATCGATGAATCATCACCATCAGCACAATCCTGAGGAACGATAGAACGGGAACGATAGGCACCATAGGATTAGGCACCATAGGGACAGCCTCCGTGTTTCCATGTTCTTCAGCCCTGTCTACCACGGCTCCCCCAGGCCGGCCGCTCGATGCCGCTCTCGATATGCGAAGTAGCGGCATTTCGGTTTTGCTCGTCTTCGCTCTGATAGAATGTCGACCGATGAAGTATCGCGTGTATCTGGAGCAAGACGAGGACGGGGTGTTTGTTGCCACTTGTCCGGCTCTTCCCGGCTGTGTTTTCCCAGGGCCAAACGCGCTCCGAGGCCACCGAAAACATCCGGTACGCAATCGAAGGCTACCTTGAGAGCTTGAAAAAGCATGGTGACTCAGTCCCCCCGAGCATACTTGAATGGCACTGACCAAAGAATTTCGGGAGACGGTCTACGATCGGGCTCAGCGTGACAGCAAGTTTCGAAAGGCGCTGCTGACGGAGGCGGTGAACGCATATCTCAACGGCGATGAGGGCACGGGGAAAGCCGTCTTGCGCGACGTCATCAACGCGACCATCGGATTCGAAAAGCTTGCCGCCGATTTGAAAAAGCCGAGCAAGAGTCTCCATCGCATGCTCGGCCCGAGCGGCAATCCCAACACGGCCAACTTTTTCGCGATTCTCCAGGTATTGCAGAAGAGAGTCGGCGTGCGGTTGACGGTGAAGGCCGCTTAGAGCTAACTACCTTTTCTGACACCGCGGACAAAAATGCGTCCCGCGCTGCGCGACCAGAATTCTGCGAATCTTCGAGCCGCAACGGGGGCAAGGTTCGCCGGTTTTCTGATAGACGTTATGCCGCACCTGGAAGCTGCCTTGGCGTCCGTCGACGTCCACATAATCTGAAATCGACGAACCGCCGGCCTTGATGGCTTCGCTGAGAACTCGCTGGATGGCCGTGAGCAGCTTCTTGATACGGTCCGGCCGCAGGCGCGCGGCGATGGTCAGCGGATGAATCCCGGCGCGGAACAGCGCTTCGTCCGCATAAATATTTCCGATGCCGCGCACGAAAGTCTGATTGAGCAGCAGCGCTTTCATCTTCGTCTTGTGCTTGCGCAGCCGTGCCGCGAACTCACTGAGCGAAATCTCAAGCGGTTCGGGACCTAATTTGGCCACGCGCGCCGGCAGCCCTTGGCTCAGTTCCAGCCGACCGAACTGGCGGCTGTCGTCATAGAGCAGCACGCCGCGATCGAGCGTCAGAATGGCGTGCGTGTGCTTGCCCGGCGCGCCGTTCATCAACAGCTTGCCCGTCATGCCCAGATGCACGACGAACGAGCGCCCGCCATCCAGCTTGATCTCAATAAATTTGCCGTGGCGCTCGACTCCGCGCACCTTGCGGCCCGCGAGCGCCGCCGCAGTCTCGTCCGGATCACCGCGCAAGACACGCAGGCAGCGGAACTCCGCGCTGACGATGCTTCTTCCGCGCAGATGCGGGGCTAGCGCACGGGTAATGGTTTCGACCTCGGGAAGTTCAGGCACCTAGGCGGGAAGATTCAGGAAAATGCCGCCGTCCTCGATCTTCACTTCGCAGGTGGCGACTTTCTTGGAAGGGTCCATGTCGTTTTCGCCGGTGGCGCAGTTCCACTCCCACGCGTGCCAGGGGCAAACGACGTTCGGACCGTTGATCGCGCCCTGCCCCAGCGGCCCGCCGTGGTGCGGGCAGATCCCGCTCAGCGCGGTAATCTTCCCGCCCACGTTGCAGATGGCGTACGGCGTGTCTCCGACGAGAACTTCCGTCACGGAATCGGCCTCCAGCCCAGCGGCCGGCGCGACCTTCACGAATGGCATTTCAGCTTCAGTACTTCGGCACTCGCGGATCGACCTTATCGCTCCACGCCAGGATGCCGCCCTTCATGTTTTTGACTTTCTTGAAGCCGGCCTGTTTGAGAAAATCGACCGCCTTGGCGCTGCGCATGCCGCTTTTGCAGTGCGCGACGATCTCGTCCGCGGAGTTCAGCTCGTTGACGCGCTTGGGCAGCTCGCCCAGCGGAATCAGCTTGGCGAATGGGATGTTGCAGATCTGGTATTCGTGCGGCTCGCGCACGTCGATGAGTACGAAACGGTCGCCGCGATCGATCTTGGCTTTCACTTCGACCGGATCGATCTCGCCTTCCGCCACTCCCGGTGCGGGAGCAGGCTCGTGCTGCGGAATGCCGCAGAATTGCTGGTAGTCGATCAGCTTGGTGATGGTCCTGTGGTTGCCGCAAACCGGGCATTCGGGATTCTTGCGCAGCTTCAGCTCGCGGAACCGCATGGCCAGCGCATCGTAGAGCAGCAGCCGGCCGACCAGCGGCTCGCCTTTGCCCAGGATGAGTTTGACCGTCTCGGTTGCCTGGATCAGCCCAATCGTCCCCGGCAAGATTCCCAGCACTCCGCCCTCGGCGCAGCTCGGCACCAGGCCCGGAGGTGGCGGTTCCGGATACAGGCAGCGGTAGCACGGTCCATTCTCGTAAGCGAAAACCGTCGCCTGCCCCTCGAAGCGGAAAATCGAGCCGTACACGTTGGGTTTCCCCGTCAGCACGCACGCGTCATTCACCAGGTAGCGCGTGGGAAAATTATCCGTGCCGTCCACGATGATGTCGTAGTCCTTAAAAAGTCCAAGCGCGTTCTCGCTCGACAGCGCCGTCTCGTGCTTGTCGATCTGCACGTACGGGTTGATCTCGTGCATCGTGTCGGCGGCGGAATCGAGCTTCTTGCGCCCCACGTCGCTTGTGCCGTGGATCACCTGCCGCTGCAGGTTGGTGAAGTCCACCACGTCGAAATCCACAATGCCGATCCGGCCCACGCCTGCTGCTGCCAGGTACATGCCCAGTGGCGCCCCGAGGCCACCCGCGCCAATCATGAGAACCTTGGCCGACTTCAGCTTGAGCTGGCCTTCCATGCCAACCTCGGGCATGATCAGGTGCCGGCTGTAGCGCAGGATCTCTTCTTTCGAAAGCGTGGCGGTTCGCGGAGGCGCTTCCACCGCGGGCGCTCCACCCGCGATGCTGGGGACGATCGCAATGGTATCGCTATCCTGAACGGGCGTAGCTTCTTTCTTCAAATAGCGGATATCCTCGTCGTTGAGGTATACGTTCACGAAGCTGCGCAGCTTGCCCTCATCGCTGTAGAGCTGGCGTCGCAGTTCCTGGTACTGGGTAGTAAGCTTGGACAAAACCTCACCGACGGTCGCGCCGCGGAGGTCAACCGTATCGTGCTTGTCCGCGTACTGCCGGAGCGGAGTTGGAATCAAAACTTTGGCCATGGGTGCTTCCTTAGAAAAGAGCAGGTATGAATGTCTATTCTACCTGTGAACCAGTTCTTCCTTTTCCGCGGCGGTCTGATCCGGGTTGGGAAGCCAACTGTTCGCGTGATCGAACTCGCCTTTTTGGATGGAGAGAACTACAAAAGAGTACCACGGGCAGGAATTCTTCAGATCCGTCTCGGAGAAATACGCGCCACAGTCGGGGTGGGAGTGATAGATGCCGATCAGGTCCAACTTCCGGCCGCGCGCTTCGCGGTCCGCATTCAGCAGATCCTCGGGCCGCAACTCGTAGCGTTCGCGCTGCGATCCGGTGGCTGTGTTTTCGAGCGGCATGGCCTGGACCACGCGCTTCTGCCCGTCGTTCAAACTCCCCAGCATCGCCCCACAGCATTCGTTCGGATAAGTGGACCGGGCATGCTCCACCATTTGCCGCCAGGGCTGCTCTTCGATCTCAATCATTCCTCTTCCCAAAACTTTTCGCTCAGATACTTGTCGGCGCCATCGCAGAAAATGGTGACGATCACCGCGTTTTCCCCCGCGGCGTGCAGTTCGCGGCCCAACGCGCGCGCCCCGGCGACATTAGCGCCCGACGAGATCCCCACCAGCAGCCCTTCCTCGCGGGCCAGCCGCCGCACCATGCGGTAGGCGTCCTCCGTCTCCAGCCACACGTTTCCGTCGGCGAGCGTCTCGTCGTAGATGCCAGGGACGATCGCCGAGGGCATGTGCTTCAGCCCTTCGATTCCGTGAAAAGCGCCGGCCGGCTGCGCGGAGTAGCATTTCACGCCGGGAATGTCCCGCCGCATCCGGCGCGTCACCCCGGTGAAGGTGCCGCTGGTCCCGAGTCCGGCCACAAAATGCGTAATTCGCCCGTCGGTTTGCTCCAGGATCTCGGGCCCGGTGGTTTCGAAATGCGCTTTCCAGTTCGCCGGGTTGTTGTACTGGTCTGGATAAAAGTAGCGGTCCGGATCGGCTTCGTACATCTGGCGGCACTTGCGGATGGCGCCGTCCGACCCTTCAGCCGCATCCGTCAGTACGACCTCCGCGCCATATGCTGCCAAAATCCGCTTGCGCTCCATGGACGCATTTGCCGGCAGGCACAGGACAACACGGTAACCCTTCACCGCGGCGATCATGGCGTAGGCGATTCCGGTGTTGCCGCTGGTCGAATCGAGAATAATTCGGTCGTGCGTCAGCCTGCCGGTGCGCTCGCCGTCCAAAATCATGTTAAGCGCGGCACGGTCTTTTACGCTCCCGCCGGGATTGAAATACTCAGCCTTGGCGTAAATCTCGATTCCCGGCAGGTCGGCCGTGAGTCGCGCCAGTCGGAGGAGCGGTGTGTCGCCGATGCGCGAAAGGATACCGGTTCGTTCGACCGCTGTCAAAATGGAGGCTGCCTGCGCCATGTTCCTGAATCAAAAGGAAATACTTTTAGCCATTCTACCAGCCCCTGAATCTCTGTCAACATTAGGATGATTCCCGATGCACAGAAGACTCATCATTCGCCCGGGCGCAATTGGCGATTTTATACTATCCCTGCCCGCAATGGAGCACCTAAAGGACGATTATTCAGAGGTTTGGGCGACTTCCCCGAACCTTCCACTGGCCCGGTTCGCCCATAGTACTCGGTCAATCGCCTCAACCGGCCTGGATATGCTGGAGTTCTCGCCGGATTCGCGGCTTTTCGCTGAACTTCGTAACTTCAATTCGATCGTCTCCTGGTACGGCACGAACCGGCCGGAGTTTCGGGCGGCAGTTGAGGGTCTGCCGTTTGAGTTCCTGCAGGCGGTTCCGCCGGACGACTGCAGGGTGCACGCGGCGGATTTCTTCGCAGCGCAGGTTGGGTTAGCGAGTCCGGCCGTCCCGCGCATCGATTGCCCCCGGCACGACGGCGGTTACGCCGTGATCCATCCGTTTTCGGGCAGCCGGAAAAAGTGCTGGCCGCTCGAACGTTACCAGGAGGTGGCAAATCGCCTCGCAGCGCATATGCCCGTGCAATGGTGCGCGGGACCCGAAGAGCCGCTCGCAGGTGCGGTTCGGATTGACGACCTCTATCAACTCGGCTGCTGGCTTGCCGCTGCGCGCGTCTACATCGGCAACGATTCCGGTATCACACACCTGGCCGCCGCCGTAGGCACGCCTGTTGTCGCCCTTTTCGGCCCTACGGATCCGCGCATTTGGGCGCCGTGCGGCCCGGACGTCTGTGTAATTGCCAGGCCGGCGCTCGAAGACATCCATGTGGAAGACGTCGTCAACGCGGTTCTGCGGTATGATTCCAGTTTCACGCCATGAAAATCACCCGTGTAGAGGCTCTCTATCTCCGCCAGCCGGAGGTCAAGCAACTGTGTGACAGCGGTCAGGATGCTCTGATCGTGCGGGTCGAGACCGACGCCGGGATTACGGGGATCGGGGAAGTGGATTCGAGCCCCATGGCCGTCAAAGGCGCGATCGAAGGCCCGTTCTCGCATACGACAGCCGCCGGACTGGCGCAGGTTGTCGTCGGCGAAGATCCGTTTGAGACGGAAAAAATCTGGCACAAGATGTACCGCGCCAATATCTACGGTGGGCGCCGTGGCGTGGGCTTGCACGCCATGAGCGGCATCGATATGGCGCTGTGGGACATCAAGGGCAAAGCGCTGAAGATGCCCGTCTGGAAACTGCTGGGCGGCGGATTCCATCAGAAGATCCGCTGCTACGCCAGTTCGCTGTTCGGCCCAACGCCCAAGAAGACCGGCGAGCTGGCGCACCGTTTCCGCGACCAGGGCTTCACGGCGGTCAAATTCGGTTGGGATCCCATGGGCCAGGACGAGAAGACGGACATCGCGCTCGTCCGCGAAGGCCGCAAAGGACTGGGCGACGAAGCCGACCTGCTCATCGACGCGGGCCTGGTCTGGGATTCCAAGACCGCTCTACAACGGGCGCGTGCTTTTGCGGATTACAACATTTTCTGGCTGGAGGAGCCGCTGCGTCCCGACGATTACATCGGTTACCGCAAATTGGCCGAGGCCACGCACGTGCGCATCGCCGCCGGTGAAGAGGAAAGCGAGCGCAAGTCGTTCCTGGACCTGATGGACCGCGGCCGCATCGACGTGGTGCAAGTGGATCTCACGCGCTGCGGCGGATTCACCGAGGCCATGAAGATCGCGGCGCTCGCCTGGGACCGCGGGCTGCCCATCGCCAACCACGGCTTCACCACCTATGTGAACGTCACGGCGGCGCTCCACTGGTTGAACTCCATACCCAACGCACTGATCTGTGAGTTTGTCGCCGAAGAAGAGACCAACCTGCGGGAGCAGATCACACGCCAGAAGCTGCGCGCGAAGGACGGGTATCTGGCGATCCCACAGGAGCCGGGCCTGGGTATCGACCTGGATGAAGAGGCGATTCGCAAATATCGTGTGGCGTAGGCCGGCGAGGGTATCGACCGCGCGGGGACTGGCTCCACCGTCGCCAATCCAGGCACTCGCCGCCTGTCGGACGGCTCGTCGTGGACAGTGGTGCCTGTCCCCTCTTCGCACGCAATCATGAACCGAAGAACATTTTTGACCGGCCTTTCGGCCACACTGGCTCGCGCAGCCGCAAGCGTGCCGGCGAACAACAACATCAAATGGGCGCTCAGCCTAGGCCTCTGGCAGCATTTCCGGCCCGTGCCGTTCACCGAGATTTTGAGCGTGATGCGCGACACCGGATTCATCGGCATCCGCCTGACGGATTTTCCACGGTGCTTCGAAACTTACGGCCTCACCCCCTCACAGATGGAGAAGGAAGTCGCCAAGCGCAAGCTGTTCGTCTGCACTGTTTCTTTCAGCGGGCCGTCGCACGATGCGTCGAAGCACGACAAGATCATCGCCGATGCGCGGCGCGCCATGACGGTTCTGAAAGGGTTTGGGGCCAAGGAACTGGTGGTCTTCACGCCGCCGCGCCTGCCGCCTGGCGCCGACGTCGTGCAAGTATTCGACAACATGGCTGAATGCTACACGCGCTTGGGCGAACTGGCGGGTGAACTGGGTTTCCGGGTGGGCCTGCACAATCATCTGGGCGAGATTGTGGAGAAAGCGGACGAGATCGATCTCATCCTGGCGAAGGTCAAGCCCAAGCTGCTGTACTTTGCGCCCGATACCGCGCACCTGCACCTGGCGGGCGCCAATGTGGTCGCCATGTTAGAAAAATACAAGAACCGCATCGTTTTCGCCGACTACAAAGATGCCAGATGGACCACGCCCGACTCCGACGTCGTCCTTGACAACGGCAAGGTGCATCCCAAGGACTCCGAAGAGGCGAAATTTTTCTCCAGCATCTACGATTTGGGCGACGGAGAAATCGATTTCCCCGGCTGCCACAGAGTGCTCAAATCAGTCGGATATAAAGGCTGGCTGTGCGTGGATCTCGACACCGCGCGCAGGGGCCCGCGCGCAAGCTATGAGAGGTGCGGGGCATATGTTGTGAACAAGCTGGAACCGATTTACTCGTGAGCGACCTATGAGGCCCGACTCCCTAGCAGCGGCTTACGGACTCTTTCAAGTTGTCTTCGCCGACATGGCAGACACTCTCGCAGATGCAGTATTTCAGTTCCGCCTACGGAGGGAGCCCGATCTTACTTTTGAGGAAGTGTTCAACCTTAAATTCAGACAGATCTTATCTCAATTCCGCGATGAGCTAAAGCACTTCAGTCCGGACGCAACGGACGCTTCCGTCTTACGGCTGGTCTGTGACTCGATTTCTCGGCTTGCGAGTTGGCGTAACGCCCGGATACACGCTCAAGTGCGCATGACGGACAGCGGCTACGAGTTATACGACTGGAGAACGCGAGAACGCCTCGCAATGACGTGTGAGGATATGGAAGCCAAGACCCGTGAGGCCTTCAAAGCCAAGCAGGCTCTCATCATGTACATGCCAAACCTCATTGTCGGGCTCGATATCGAAGCGGATATCGAGCGTGAGCTGAGCCGGCTACCGGAACTAACTGGAGGGGATCTCTAGCCTGTCGCAACCGCTCCCTCTGATCACGGCTCGGTATCGGGCGAGCTTTGACTGAGCCGCGACCGGAGGAAGCGGTACTAGCGTTTGGTGCGACACGCCGCTAGCTGCGATTGTTGTGAGCCGATTTACACGTAAGGTCACCTCACTTCCAGTCCGCCACGAAAATATTGAACTGGTATGGCTCCTGGCCATGAAGGTTGGAGCAGAAGACCAGCTTCTTGCCGTCGGGTGAGATTTCGGGGAACGACGTGAAGCCGCCGAAATCGGTCACCTGTTCGAGGCCGGTACCGTCGAGATTGATCAGGAACAACTCGAACTTGCTGGTGTCGCAGGCGTGCTTGTTGGAGGCGAACAGGATCTTCTTGCCGTCCGGCGTGAAGGTGGGGGCGAAGCTGGCGCAGCCGAAGTTTGTAATAGTCTGGGCATTCTCGCCGTTTGCGTCCGCGACCACCAGTTCCATCTTCATGGGCGCGGTCACATTGTTTGCGAGCAGGGTTTTGTAGCGATCCACCGCCTCCGGAGTGGACGGATAGTTGGCGCGCCACACGAGTTTCTTTCCGTCGCGCGACAAGACGGCGCCGCCGTCGTATCCCAAGGTGGTGGTAATGCGCTTCTTGTGTGAGCCATCGGTGTGCATGGTCCACAAATCGAGATCGCCGGATGCCATGGAGGTGTAGACGATGGTGTTGGTCTTGCGGTTGACTGTGGCTTCGGCGTCGTAGCCCGGCGTGTCGGTCAGTTTATTCAGAATTTTGCCGGTGTCGGTGGACAGATAAATGTCATAGCCCGGGAAAACACCCCACACGTAGCCCTTGCTGCGGTCGGGCGGCGTGGGGCAGGCGTCGCCGGACTCATGGGTTGAGGCGTAGATAATTCGGTCGTCGCGAAGGAAATAGCCGCAGGTGCATCGGCCCTTGCCGGTTGACACCATGTGCGGGTCGGAGCCGTCCTTATTCATGATGAAAATCTGGTCGCACTCGAGAGGCTTGAGGGTGGATTGAAAGATGAGGCGGTTGCCTCCGGGCGACCAGTACGCCTCGGCGTTCTGCCCTGCATATGTGAGCTGGTGGATGTTCGCCAGATGCGGGGATGCAGCCTGGGCCGCCGCGAATGCAACCAGAAAACTAAAGGCGGCCTTCATGGAGATTTCTTCCGGCAACCAGCGCGCGCATCTTGGCATCGGCAACCGTTCTCGGCAACATCCAGAAGCCGCAATCGGGGTGGATGAAAACGACGCGATCGGGTCCTAGCGTTTTGGCGGCATGATCGATCCGGCGCGCGATGAGATCGGCCGGCTCGATTCCGTTGTCCTTGATGTCGATCACGCCGAGTCCCAGGCCGATGCGACGGTCCATATCGCGGAACGCCTGCAGTTCGTCATAGCCGCGCCGCGCAAACTCGAGCACCAGGTGGTGGGCTTTGAGCTGATTGAAGAACGGGATCAGATCCCACCAAAAACCCTTCTGGACGCTTTGCCCCGCGTAGTTGCCGAAGCAAACATGGACGGCGGACTCGCCGCGAACCCCTTCGAGCACATGGTTAATGGCGGCAGCGGCCCATTCGCGGTCTTCCGGGTGGCCGCTGATGTTGGCTTCATCGAGCTGAATCACGTCAGCCTGGATGCGCTCCAGTTGGGCGCGCAACACGCAGGCAATGGCCATGGCCAGTTTGGCGCGGTCTCCGTAATGGCGGTCGGTGAGCACCTTGGCCAGCATGTGCGGGCCGGTACAGGTAAACTTGAGCGGGCGCGACGTCAGCGCGCGGGTGAATTCGTAGTCGCGCGGCAGGTTCAGCATTCCCTCGCTGATCTCGCCGGTGACGACGCCCGCGGGTTCTGACCGATAGGCCAGGCCCGCATCCGCGTGGAACCGGTCGAGATCGCTCATCGAAAACCGCGTGGCGATGCCGTCCATGCGGCTCACGAAATAGTCGATCATGCCGTTGGTTTCCGGATGGCCGGGATCGAAGCGGTTCAGTTCGCCGTCGGCGATCACATCGATGCCCGCCAGTTCTTGCGTTTTGAGCACCACCATGATGGCGTCACGCAGGGCAACTCGCGACGAATCACCTGGCAACCAATGAGGCACAGGATAACTGCCCACGACCGTGGTCCGAATGGACATAAGTCTCCATTCTATACTGGGGTTTGCGCTTCGCCGTTTTTCTCGCCCTCGGTTCGCTGCTGCATGCCGCCGAGCCCGCGCGATTTGCCGAGCATACCATCGCCACCGGCCTCAAGGGCGGTTATCAGGTGGTCGTCGCGGATCTGAACCACGATGGGAAGCCCGATCTGATCGCTCTGGCGAGCGGCATGCCGGAGCTGGTCTGGTATGAGAATCCCACGTGGGAGCGCCACGTCATCGCCGGCGGATTTTCGCGCATGATCAATTGCGCCGCCCGGGACACCGATGGCGACGGCATCCCGGAGATCGTGCTGGCCAGCGGTTTTTCGAACGAAGCGAACAACAGCGCGGGGATTGTCTCGGTGCTGCACGCAGATGGCGATCCGCGCCGGCCGTGGAAAGTTACCGAGATCGACCGGTTGACCACCTCACACCGCCTGCGCTGGGCCGATATCTTCGGCAACGGCAAGAAGGTTCTGGTCAACGCGGCGCTCACCGGAGCGCGCGCGGAAGCGCCGGACTACCGCGACCACACGCCGCTGGTATTTTATCGGCCGGGCGAATGGAAGCGCGAGATGATCGGCAGCGAGAACGGCGGAGTGGTGCACGGCATCTACGTGGTGGACTGGGACGGTGACGGACGTGATGAGATCCTGACCGCGAGCTTCGTGGGCATCCATCTTTACAAGCTCGAAAAAGATGGGCGATGGAGCCGGACCGAGATTTCCGAGGGGGATCCGTCGGCCTGGCCCAAGGGCGGGTCGAGCGACGTGGCGGTTGGCCAAATCGGCGGCAAACGCTATCTGGCTGCCATCGAGCCCTGGCACGGGAATCAAGTGGTGCTATACCGGCAGCAAGCCAAGGAGTGGCAACGTCGCGTGATTGACGCCTCGCTGGTGGACGGCCACACCATCTGGTCGGCGGACCTGAACGGCGATGGCAACGACGAGATCATCGCCGGCTTTCGCGGAGGAAGCCACGGAGTGGTCATCTATTACCCCGAAGATCCCAGTGGCGATCGCTGGTCGAAGCACCAGCTGGACGACGGCGGAATCGCGGCCGCGGCGTGTGCGGTGGCGGATCTGAACGGCGATGGACGGATGGACATCACCTGCATTGGCTCGGCGACCGCCAACCTCAAGTGGTACGAAAATCTGCCGCCGCGTTAGAATCAAAATTGCCTGAATCTGTTGTTACAGTTGTAATCCCCACACTGGCGGGGGGCCGGCGCCTGGAAGAGTGTCTGGACGCGCTGGCAAACCAGACCCGGGGCGATTTCGAGGTCATCGTGGTGGATAACAGCGGGCAGGGGCAGGTGCGCGCAGGCGGAGCCGGCGGGCGCGGCGCCACCGTGCTCGAGCCGGATCACAACCTCGGGTTTGGCGCCGCCATCAATCTGGGGTTTCGCCGGAGCCGGACGCCCTATCTGGCAGCGCTGAACGACGATGCGGCTCCGCGCCCGCACTGGATCGAAGCGCTCGTGGCCGCGGCGGAGGCGCACCCGGAAGCCGGCATGTTTGCCTCGCAGGTTCGTTTTTACGGCGAAGAACATCTCGACTCGGCGGGAATGGTGATTAGCGGCGACGCCACCAGCAAGCAGCGCGGGCACCTTTTCCCCGCCGCGGAATTCGCATGCGAGGAAGAGGTGCTTTTGCCGAGCGCTTCAGCGGCACTGTACCGCCGGACGATGCTGGACGTCGTGGGACTGTTCGACGAGGATTTTTTTCTCTACTGCGAGGACACCGACCTTGGCCTGCGGGCGCGCTGGGCAGGCTGGAAGTGCATCTATGTGCCGGCCGCGGTGGTGGATCATCACTACTCTCACTCCGCCGGGCGCGCTTCGCGTCTCAAAGCGTTCTATGTGGAACGCAACCGGCTGTTTGTGGCGCTCAAGAACTTTCCGGCGGGCATGCTTTGGATGGTGCCTCTGCGAACCTTGGCGCGTTACTGGTGGCATGCGCGGTCCATTGCGCTCGGCCGGGGGACGGCGGCGCAGTTTCGCAGGGAAGGGAATAGCGGATTGCAGCTTGTTCTCATCGTGATTCAGGCGCACTGGGCCTTTTTGCGCAACGCCGGCTCGCTTTGGCGGAAGCGGCGCGACATCCGCCGCCGGGCCAAGCTTCCCACCGCCGAATTCAAGCGGCTGTTGCGGGCGCACTCGATTCGGGCGCGCAGAGTGGCGGAACTGTGATGGCGCCGGATCATCCCGAGAAACTGTTGATCCTCGTGCCGGCCTATAACGAGGAAGGCGCCATCCGGGGCGTGGTGGAAGGGGTCAAGCAGGTGATGCCGGGCACTCCGGTGCTGGTGGTGGATGATTGCTCCAAGGACAACACCGTGGCCAATGCGCGGAGCGCCGGCGCCGGTGTTCTTCCCCTGCCGCACCATCTGGGGCTGGGCGGTTGTGTGCAGGCGGGCTACAAGCTGGCCTTCGAACTGGGTTATGAATACGTGATTCGGGTGGACGGCGACGGGCAGCACGACGCGCGCGATATCCCCACGGTGTTCGAGGCCCTTCGCGCATCCGGCTGCGAAATGGTGATCGGCTCGCGTTATGTGAACGGCACCAGCGGCGGCACCAGCTGGCTGCGCGCCACCGGCATTCGATTCTTCCGCCTCGTGTTGCGGCCCATTCTGGGCAGGCCCGTGCGCGATCCGACTTCGGGATTCGTGGGTGTGAACCGAAGCGCGCTCGAAGTGTTCAGCCACAGTTTTCCGCTCGAGTATCCGGAAATCGAGGCGCTGGTCGTTCTGCAGAGGCGGCGCTTCCGCTTCGTGGAGGTGCCGTGCCACATGCTTCCCAGGCGAACCGGACGCTCCACGATCACGCCCATGAAATCCATCTACTATATTGTTCATGTGCTGCTCGGGGTGTTTGTGAATGTACTGAAATACGAGCGCAGGATTCCAACCGAATCCCGGAGGTCATGATTGGACCGCCTCCTGAACGTAATGACAGGTATGAGCGCGCTGCTCATCGTGCTGGTGCTGTTCTCCGTGCGGCGGGCGCGCATTCGCGTGGAATACTCCGTCGCGTGGCTGACCGGCGCGGTGGCTCTGCTGGCCTTATCGCGCGCCCGTGGATTTCTGCACGCCATGGCGGATCTGCTGGGCGTCGCGGATCCGCCGCTGGCCCTGCTGTTGATCGTGGGCTGCGTATTTCTGATTATTTTCTACCGGTTTTCCCTCATCATTTCGCAGTTGAAAGACGACAACATCGCGCTGGCGCAACGCGTGGCCATTCTCGAGTACCACATTCAGTCTTTGAAGGATCGGGCAGCCGGCTTCTGATTCGCGAATGAAAACCAAGAAAGCGCAGTCCCGAAAGAGCGGCCGTGCGGGCGCCAAACCTGCGCCGCTCATAGCGGAGAAGCCTCGAAGTGTCTTCCGGCCCTATGCGATCGGCTTCGCGGCGGCCTTGGTAGTAGCGTTCGCAGTCTATGAACCGTCGCTCAACGGTCCGTTCTTATTCGACGACCAATACTTGCCTTTCGGGCAGGCTGACTTTCCATTCGACTCGCTGCGCGCGTGGATCACGGGCGTGCGTCCGCTGCTGATGTTCAGCTACTGGATCAACTTTGAGCTTTCCGGAAAGCAGACGTTCTCGTATCACCTGTTTAACGTCTTCTTCCACGCGATGGTCTCGGTTCTCATTTTTCTCATCGCGAACAAGGTCTTGGAATGGGCACAAGTGGAGCGCGCGCGGCGCCAAGTGCTTGCCGTCTTCGCCGGCGCCCTGTTTCTGCTGCACCCGGTGAATTCGGAGTCGGTGGGATATGTGGCCAGCCGGTCGGAGAATCTGAGCGTTCTGTTATTCTTGGGCGCCTTCGCGCTGTTTCTGTACAGGCGGTCCACAGAAATCACCTGGACCCGCACGGCCATGGTTCTGCTTGTGTTCGCCGCAGCGGTGCTGTCCAAGGAGCACACCGTCGTTCTTCCGGCGCTCCTCCTGCTCACGGATTATTTCTGGAACCCGCCGTTCTCTTTCGCCGGAATCCGCCGAAATTGGCGCCTGTACGTACCGGTCACGATCAGCGGGGTGCTCGCGGTGTTGTACCTGGCGCGCCAGTTGCGGGGCGCAACGTCCGCCGGTTTCAACATCAAGGACTTCACGTGGTATCAGTACTTCTTCACCCAGTGCCGGGCATTCTGGCTGTACATTCGCTTGTTTCTGTTCCCGCTCGGGTTGCGAATCGATTACGATTTCCCTCCGTCGCGCACCCTTCTCCAGCACGGCGCTCTTGTCGGGCTCATCGCCATTCTGCTGGCGGCGGGTGCGGCCTATTACTATCGCCGCCGCTATCCGCTGGCAGCTTATGGCTTCTTTGCGTTTCTGATTTTGATGGCGCCGACGTCGTCCTTTGTACCGATCGCAGACCCGGTAGCCGAACGTCGGCTGTATCTATCCATGATCGGCCTGTTGTTCATCGTGCTGGAATTCTTACGGCGCGTGGATGTCCAGCAGCCGAAATGGATCGCGGGGCTGGCCGGCGTCCTGTTGATCGGCGGAATCGCCACGCACAACCGGAATGTCGTATGGAGCGACAAAATCGCCCTGTGGGAGGACACCGCGGCAGAATCACCGAACCAAGGCCGCGTGCTGTTTCAGCTTGCGCAGGCCTATTACGAGGTCGGCCACTGCGCCCAAGCGTTGCCCCTCTACGAGCGTATTGCGCGGTTGGACGGGAGCGATTACCGTTTGCTCATGGATTGGGCGCTGGATTACGATTGCCTCAACCAGCCGGAGCAGGCGCTCCAGAAGTTCAGTCAGGCCGCGGCTCTGAGGCAGACCGCCCACGTGTATTCGCAAATCGGCATGGTCTATGGCAAGCAGGGAAAGAACGCCGAAGCGCTCGATGCCCTGGCGACCGCCGAGAAAATCGACCCGAATTTTGACATGACCTACGTCTACCGAGGTGGCGTACGCATCGCGCAGGGCAATCCCGGCGCCGGCATCGAAGATTTCCGCCGGGCGCTGGCTCTCAATCCGCGAAATGAAACGGCCCGCCGGGCGCTGGCCATGATCGAAGCGCAACGAAACGTAGCCCGTCCCTAAGAATGAGCTCGCTCCGCATCGGCGTGAATGCGCTGTATCTGATTCCCGGAGGCGTAGGCGGCACCGAGATTTATCTGCGGAACCTGCTGGGGGCGCTTGCCGGGATCGACACTGCAAATGAGTATGTTCTGTTCACGAACCGTGAGACCAGGGGCGAACTCGCGCCGCAGACGCCGAACTTTCGCACCGTCCCGCAGGCTGTCCAGGCGTCCTTCCGGCCCGCGCGGATTCTGTGGGAGCAGACGGTGCTGCCTCTCGCGATCGCTAAACAGAACGTCGATGTCCTGCTGAACCCCGGCTTCACAGCGCCCATCCTGTGCGGCTGCCCGCAGGTCACCGTCTTTCATGATCTGCAGCACAAGAGACACCCCGAATACTTCCGGTGGTTTGATCTGCCCTTCTGGAGATTTCTGCTCTACTGGTCGGCGCACCTCTCGCGCATGGTGATCGCGGATTCGGAGGCGACGCGCACCGATCTCATGCAGTTTTATCGGCTGCCGGGCGAAAAGGTGCGAGTGATCCCGCTGGGCGTGGATCCGAAGTTCTTCGAGATTGCGCGAGCGCGCCGGCCCGAGCCGTTCCTGTTAACGGTGTCGACGCTGCATCCGCACAAGAACCTCGACCGGCTCCTCCGCGCATTTGTCCGGTTCCGGCACGTCCGGCCGGAATTCCGGCTGATTGTCGCCGGCCTGCGCGGATTCGAAGCCGCGAATCTCGAGCACTTGCAGCACGAACTCGGGCTCTCGGATGCGGTGGAGTTCACCGGCTGGATTCCGCGGGAAGATCTCTATGCTCTCTACGCGCGGGCTTCCACCTTTGTTTATCCCTCCACGTTCGAAGGCTTCGGATTGCCGGTCGTGGAGGCGCTGGCGGCGGGCATCCCTACCGCGTGTTCGGATATCGAACCGCTGGCGAGCACGGCGGGTGATGCAGCCCTGCGGTTCGACCCGCAAGACGACCAGGCTCTGCTGGATGCCATGACGAAACTGGTTTCCAACGACCGGCTGCGCGCCGAACTCTCCGCCAGAGGGCCGCAAAGGGCCGCCCAATTTTCCTGGAAGAGAACGGCGCGCCTGACGCTGGACGTCCTCGTGCAGGCGGCAAAGAGCGGTTGACCGCCGGTTTCCTGACAGAGATGGCCTAAGGGCGGTGAAATTGGGGAGTTGAGGTCCGTCCCTGGTTCATTCTGGTTCACTGGCTCCAACCTTCGGGGTCCCTTCTTGCCCACAATGCTACGCTGAAACTATGTCGTTTCATCTGGCGGTGAACTATCGCCCGCGGGGTGATCAGGAAACCGCTATCGAAGAACTCATGCGGGGCGTCCAGGACGGTGATAAGCACCAGGTTCTGTTGGGCGTCACCGGTTCCGGCAAGACCTTCACCATGGCGAAGGTCATCGAACAAGCCGGCCGGCCGGCGCTGGTTCTGGCCCACAACAAGACGCTCGCCGCGCAACTGTTCCACGAGTTCAAGAGCTTCTTCCCTTCCAACGCCGTCGAGTATTTCGTCAGTTATTACGACTACTACCAGCCCGAAGCCTACATTCCCTCAAGCGACGTCTACATCGAGAAGGAAGCCACCATCAACGACGAGCTGGATAAATTGCGGCTCTCGGCGACGCGCTCCCTTTTCGAACGGCGCGACTGCGTCATCGTGGCGAGCGTGAGCTGCATCTACGGCCTCGGCTCGCCCGAAGCGTACTACGGCATGCTGCTCATGCTCGAAAAGGGGCAGAAGATTTCGCGCAACCAGATCCTGTCGCGCCTGGTGGACATTCTGTACGAACGCAACGACCATGACTTCCGCCGCGGCACGTTTCGCGTGCGCGGCGACGTCATCGAACTCTATCCGACGTACGAAGATTACGCCTACCGCATCGAGCTGTTTGGCGATGAGATCGAGAGCCTCTCGCAGATTGATCCGCTGCTGGGCCAGGTACGACAAACGTACCTGCGCCTGCCCATCTATCCCAAAACGCACTACGTGATGTCGGATGAGACCCGGGAAAAGGCCATGGACGGAATCCGGACGGAGCTGGAGTGGTGGCGCAAGGAACTGGAAAAGCAGGGCAAGATGATCGAGGCCCAGCGCCTTTACCAGCGCACTATGTTCGATCTCGAAATGATGAAGGAGATCGGCTACTGCCACGGCATCGAGAATTATTCGCGGCATTTTTCGGGCCGTCTGCCGGGCGAAGCGCCGCCCACGCTGCTGGATTACCTCCCGCACGATGCCCTCATGTTCCTCGACGAGAGCCACCAGACGGTGCCTCAGTTGCATGGCATGTATCACGGTGATCGCTCGCGCAAAGAGGTGCTGGTGGCGCACGGATTCCGGCTGCCCAGCGCGCTCGACAACCGGCCGCTCACTTTCGAGGAATTTGAGAATCGTGTGAACCAGGTGGTCTACGTTTCGGCCACGCCGGGCCCGTACGAGCTGACCAAATCAGCCGGCGTGGTGGTCGAGCAGATCATCCGGCCCACCGGCCTGGTGGATCCGGAAGTGGAGGTGCGGCCCATTAAGGGGCAGGTGGACGACCTGCTGGGTGAAATTCGCAAGCGCGTCGACGCCGGCCAGCGCGTGCTCGTCACCACCCTAACCAAGCGCATGGCCGAGGATCTGGCGGAATACTATTCCGAGGTCGGCGTTCGCTGCCGCTACCTGCATTCGGAAGTGGAGACGCTCGACCGCATCAAGATTCTGCGCGATTTGCGCCGCGGCGAGTTCGACGTGCTGATCGGGATCAACCTGCTGCGCGAGGGGCTTGATCTTCCGGAGGTTTCGCTCGTCGCAATCCTGGATGCGGACAAGGAAGGCTTCCTGCGATCCAGCGGTTCGCTGATTCAGACCATCGGCCGCGCCGCACGGCATGTCGAAGGCCGCGCCGTCCTCTACGCGGATGTCATGACCGATAGCATGCGCAGAGCCATCGACGAGACTACTCGCCGCCGGCGCACGCAGGTGGAATACAACGAGCGCAATGGCATCACGCCGCAATCCATCATCAAACCTATCGATATGAGCCTGGTGGCCATCGCCGAGGGCGACTACGTGACCGTACCGGTGGAGGCCGATGAAGACATCGAGCGGATGACGCCCGACCAGCGCCAGCGCTTCATCAGTGAACTCGAGGAACGGATGCGCGAGGCCGCACGCAAGTTCGAATTCGAGAAAGCCGCACAATTGAGAGACCGCATCAAGGAACTGCGCACTCAGGAGGTGACGAGCGTTTCGGCCGGCTAGGAGCGCGTGGAGTCGAGGTGCTACCTGACGAACACTGTCACCGCCGGGCTGCACACCGGCTGGTTGGGATCGGTGGCGACGGCGCAGACGCTCAGGGCCGCTGTGGTCGCTCCCAGATCGCTGGGAATCGTAATGTTCACCTGCTGCAATCCGGGGACGGTTGGGGCGGGTCCGGCGTAATTGGGTGTCGAGATCACTTGGTTTCCGAGACGCGCGCTGATAGCTCCGCTTCGCGCGGATGCCAGTCCGGTTGCGAAAATCTGAATTACGCTTCCCAGTGCCGCCGGATTCGACGCACTATTGAGAGTATTGTCCTGGTTCAGAACGCCTCCGCTAAAGATGCCGGGCGCGACGATGGCCAGCGGAACGGTTTGTGCCGCAACCAGCCCGTCCACGGTGACAATCATTTGCGCCGCCTGCATGAACGCCAGTTCGGAGGGTACCTGGAGATTGATCTGCGTACTGCTGGTGTAAAGGAGTTTCGCCGCCAGAGCGTCGAAGGTCACAGCGACATTCGCGCCCGACAGGTTCGATCCCATGATGGTTCCGAGGGACCCTGCCACCAGGGGCCCGGACTGGAAACTCGCGGCATTTTCGACCGCGCGAATGACCGGCGTCTTGTCCGCGGTGGAGACCGTGAGCGTCACCGGGAGCGCCTTGCTTCCCACGAGCGCCCCAGCGTCGACGGTAATCGTGGCCTGGTACGTTCCCGCCGCAAGGGCGCTCGGGTTGACGTTCACGTCCAGCGTCGCGTTATTGAAGCCTGTCGCAGGGTCGACCGTCAACCACCCGGAGCCTGTCTGGTAGCTGACCGTGGCTGTCCAGTTCATGAGGCCGCCGCCCTGGTTCTTGACGGCCGAGTACTTTAGCTGTCTGCTGCCTCCAACCGGAGACGTGAATTCGAGCGCCGGCGAGTTGACGACAAGATGCGGGAAATACGCCGCATCGCAGTCCATGAGGGTCGAGCAGTCGGACTGCGGCGTCACATCCGCGAACCGCGGGACTGGATCACTGGACGCCGCGTTGACGCTCGACAGGGGCGCAAAGGAGACTTTCGCATCCGCCACAATGGTGTTGCCGCCGCCAGTAGGCGCCAGGCCCACGAAGGTGGGGAACTGAGCACTTTCCTGGACAGACGGGTTCGCGTCCACCACTTCATAGACCACGTTGCCCGCGCCGTCGGTCATCGGGACTTCACTAGCCGATGTGAACGTGGTGGCGCCCATTCCCGGGAGAGCAAAAGCCAGCGTTCCGCCCGCGCCGTTTTCATCCGCTCCCATGACGCGAATGAGCAGCAGAGACCCTGTGGCGCTGGGCGCATACTGGCCACCGGATGCCGCCACGCCGAGATCGCCGCCCGCCGTCGGTGTGATGGCGCTCGAACCAGCCACGAAATCCGGCGCGAACAGGTGCGCGGCCGCGGGGAATCCGGAGTAGCGGACCATGATGCGCGTGCCGGTATCGGAGAAGGCGTCTTTCGGCTGGAACGAACTGGCGTACGCCTCGGTTACGCGCGTGGAGAAGAAGCCGGTTCCTTGAGCGAGCAGGTTCGCCAGTGTGGTCTTTGCAGGCAGAGGCGAGCCGTTACAACGTACTCCGCTCGAAGAAGATTCCGTGAGCAGCCCAGGCTGCGCGATTGCCACCGTGAACCGGTTGTTACTCACCGCCGGATTGCCGGCTGAGCTGAACGACACGGACGCAGTGATGGGCAGCTGTGGCGTGGTGACTCGTGCTGCCGGCTGCACCTGGCTCAGGTTGCCGCGCAAGTTCGCCACTCGCAGGGTCACGCCTCCCGAGGCAGGCAAAGTGAAGCTGAGCCCGTTGAAGGCGACAGCGCTTGGCGTGACGAGTTGCGCCGCGATGCCAGAGGGCGAGGGGCCGGCGCCGGTGTCGACCGATAGTTGCGCGTCCACTGTGTTGTTTGCTGCAAGTTTGTTCGTGACGTTCACGGTCAGGAACACCGTGAAGTTCCCCCTGATTGTCACGCCCGGTGTTCCTCCTGAACAGCTCAGGACGAGATCGCCTACCCGCTCCGCCAGACCTTCGGAGTGGACGATGGCGGGCACGGCTGAAGGGATGCAAATCAGTGCGGTTTGGGAGTAACTCAGGCCGGAAAGACAGAAGGCAAGTAATGCAACACTTGTAACTAACTTACCAATCCGAGTACCGCGTTCCATCCAAGCCTATCTTATCCGAAATGCTATGCACATCGAAAATGCCTGGCTCCGTTTGGCTCACACTCTGGTTCGCATCTTCCATCACGATACGCCAGCTTGTGTTGTTGCCGGTCATGGGATCTTGGGGAACTTCCCTTAAGTAACCTTCCTGGACCAGGTCCTGGAGAGCTTGTGGAGCCTTCTGCTTGTCGTAAGTATATTCGTCGATTACCGTGCGCAGGACCATTAAGTTGTTGTGCAATACCGTCTCTCTGGTCCGCAGGATGGACTTTTGATAGAGGGGGATGGCAACCGAGATCAGGATCACGATGATCGACATCACGATCAACAACTCGATTAAGGTAAATCCCGCGATCGAAATTTCGCCGCGCCGCCGCGCCGCCACTTGCGGCTTACCATTCCGAATAAGGAGTTCCATCCGCGGCCTTATCCATGCTCTTGGTGTAAACGTCGAATACGTTCTGAGTGCCCCAGCCCGTGGACTTGGGGTCATCCTGCATGCTGCGCAAACCCCAGTCCCTGGAGTTCGTCATCGGGTCCTTGGGAATCCGGCGCAGGAAGCGCTGCTTCTTATCCACCTGCCCGGCCATCTTGACCCCATCCACCAGAACGTCGAGGGTCTCGGGGTAGCCCTCCGATCCCAGTTTCCCTGGCGGAAGCAGGCCCTGGTCGAACATGTCTTTGTATTTGTCGATGGCGCTCCGCATCTCGCGCAGCGCCCAACGCAGCTCGCGCTCCTTTTCGGTGCGTACTTTGTTGCGTGCCAGCGGTACCGCCATGCTCGTGAGGAGCAGCAGGATCGTGAAGGCCACGATCAGCTCGATCAACGTAAGACCGCCCTGCTTTCTTCGCCGTTGCATAGAGTCTATTTCACGGTTACCGAAAAGTGAGGCGCTGCGGTCAGAATGGGTTGAGATTGCGAGTTGCGGAGCGTTAGCTCCGGCACGGCAACGATGGTTTCGCCCTTGCCCACGGCTTGGAAGACCAAGGTCACCAGGGACCCGGATCCGCTCACGCCGCCGGTAGTGGGAAAACGGCTGACATTCACCGTCGCCTCGCCCGTGTCGTTGAGAACGTTCTTCGAAAAGGCCACCGGTTGGCCGTCGCTGGCCAGCAGATTGCCGCGCACCACATCGTTCAGACGCAGCACCTTGGAATCGAAACGGATTTGCATGGGCGTGGAGGCGAGATCCGTGGCGTTTTCCACCAGGAGACTCACGGTAATGGTTCCGTTGAGTTGAGCGCTCGCTTGCTCCGGCACGAACATCACGCGGGCTTTGGTTTCCGCGCCCTGCGCGGGAGCCGTCTGCGGTTTGGTCGGCGGAACAGGCGGCGCCGTGGGTTCAACTGCCGCCGGGGGTGCGGTCGCAGGCGGAAGCGCGGGCTGAACCGCCGCCGGGGGTGCGGTCGCGGGGAGTGCGGTTGCCGGAGGATTGCCTTGCACAACGCCGGCGACCGGCTGCGGCGCGGCGGCAGGCGGTTGCGGCGTTTCGGCTGGCTTCTCCGGCGCATAATTCAACTTGACAACGGTCGAGCTGCCCGTCCCGATCGTCCGCATATTCACCTCCGTGATACTGGGAGCGCGGACGATGTGAGGGATCAGGACGATGACCATCTCGCTCTCATCCTTGGTGAGCGTTTCACTCGTGAACAGCCGCCGGATGATCGGAATGCTGCTCAGGCCCGGCACCCCGTTTGTGGTTTTGTTCTCCTGGATCTGCATGAGCCCGCCCATCAGGTTCACCTCTCCCTGCTTCAGGCGGACATCATTAATGATTTTGGTCTGCGCGACGTCGGGCTCTTTGACGCCGCCCAGGTCGAGGAACTGCTTCACGTTCGAAATATCGATTTCAACGTGTAGGGATACTTCATCGGTCCCATGGATTTTTGGCGTGATGTCGACGTTCACACCCACGTCCAGAAACGTGAATTGGGTGTTGACCAGAGGGTTGATGCCCACCCCGCCTATGCCCGGCTGGAAGCTGCCGCTTGCATAGGGCACCTTCTCACCGATCTTCATGCTGACCTTCTGGCCGTCCACCGCCCGCACCTGAGGCGACTGCAGCACCTTGCTGTTGGTGTCATTCATCAGTGCATTGAGCAGGCCGCCCGGCAGGGTGAGAGAAAAATCGCGCGTGCTGATCCTGCCGATGTTGGATAACGGAATGCCGCTCGAAGCGGTGGTGGCGGCCCCTGTGCCCGTTCCCGTGCCTGTGCCGGTTCCGGTGGCACCGAGGCTCGCGCGTGGCGTAAAGCTGATCGGCGAATTGATGCCGGTCTGCGCTACGGCCGCCGCCAGGTCGCGCTCCCTAGCCCGGCTGACCTGCATCACCACGACATCCACCAGCACCTCGGCCTTCGGCTTGTCGAGATCGGCAATGATCTTTTCCGCCAGCGCGACCTTGTCCGCCTCGGCGCGCACGATGATCGCGTTCTGCGCCTGGTAGGTAAAGATCTTCTGGATCTCGGCCACCGTGCGCACCGCAGTGACGATTTCCTGGATTTCCTGCGCCGTCAAGATGTTGTTCAGATAAAAGACTCGCACCACCCAATCTTCGAATTCACGCCGCTTGGTGGGATTGTCCTGTGTGATGAAAATGGCGTTTTGGGAGATGGGCTTCCAGAACGATCGCGTGATCAGCGCCACGTAGTCCAGCGCCTCGTCCAGCGTGGCGTTGTTCAACTCGATGGATTGCCCCTTCCCTCCGCCTCCGGTCGCGGTTGGGGCATTGTACTCCGGGTCGAACAGCACGTTGATGCCGGCCAGCTTGCCCACGGTTTCGAACAGAACCTTGGGCGGTTGATTGTTCATTTTCAGATTGATGGGCGCCGTATTGAGCGGCTTCAACTCCGGCAGGGCCTCCATCGAGGCAAACTTCTTCTCCTGCCTCTGCTTTTCGGTCTGTGCCGGAGTCAGACCGCGCTCTTCCGCGTTTCTTTCACCAGCGGGCTTGTTTTTCTCGCGCTCAATCATGCTCTTGGTGCGCCCGATCTCCTCCTCCGCCATGGCCAAAGCCGGGTTAATGCCGTAGGCTTTTTGGAATTCCACCAGCGCCTGATCCAGTTGGCCCTGGCTGCGCAACTTCCTGCCCTCATCCACGTGATGCTGAGCGCCGTAAAAGCGCAACCGGGTAGTGGCCAACTGATAAGCGATATCGGCCGGGTCTTCGCTAAGAGCTTCTTCCGCAAAGGACAGGGCCTGGTCCCAGTCTTTCTGAAGTTCGGCGGCACGGCTCTGGGCCAGCAGCCTGTCTCCTTTTCGCGTTCGCGCCTCCAGAGCCGTCACGCCAACCATGGCCGCCAGCAGCGCGAACCCCGCGATTTTTGCTAACCTTTTGGGCCTCAGCATGTTACGAGTTTGAGTGGAAGCTGCCCCCGGGGTGCGACACGCTCAACCTGTGGATTATCATCAAAATGACTGACGCGCAGGCTCTTCCTGGTGTGGAATGTAATTTGAGGCACATCGTTGGCGACAAAAGAGGCTACTATCAAGATTCTAAGTGACAACCGGCAGGCCAGCCATAACTATTTCCTGATGGACCGCTTTGAAGCGGGCATAGTACTGACTGGTACCGAGGTGAAGTCCGCCAAATCGGGCAAAATCCAGTTGCGAGAGAGCTACGCTACTATCGAAAAGAATGAGGCTTGGCTGGTCAACGCGCACATCAGCGAATATTCGCACGGAAACCGGGAGAATCATTCGCCGGTGCGCAGCCGCAAGCTGCTGCTGCATCGGCGTGAAATTGATAAATTGCTTGGGAAGACCCGGGAAAAGGGCCTGTCGCTGATTCCCACCAAAATCTATCTGAAGGGCGGCCGTATCAAGTGCGAGGTAGCCCTGGCGCGCGGCAAGAAGATGCACGATAAGCGCGAGGCCGAGCGCGCCCGCACCGCGGAAACCGAGGCGCGCGATGCCGTCCGCCGCAGCAAGGCCAAATACGGAGGCTAAATGCAGATCCACCTGGAGCAAACGCCGGTTGAATCCCTGGAGTGCGACGCGCTGATTGCCGTGACGTTTGAGGGCAAACCGAATGACCGGTTCAAGGACTCGCTCAGCGATGTTTACGGTTCCGGAGAAGTCGCCGGTAAGATTTTCGAGATGACCTTGGTGCATCACCCGCAGGGTTTCAAAGCCCGGCGGCTGCTGCTGGCCGGTGCGGGGCCTGCCGAGAAATTCACTTCCGCCGAGCTGCGGCGCGTGTCCGGAGCGGCGTTGCGCCATTTGAAATCGCGGTCGCTGCGTAATATCGGCATTTGGCTCGAAGGTTCATGCGGAGGGCCCGAGCATGTGCAAGCCGCGGTCGAAGGCGCTGTGCTCGGCGACTACGAACCCGACCGGTACAAGAGCGACAAAAAAGACGTCAAGGTTGTGGATCATTTCACGGTGGCGGCGCCGGGCGGGGGCGCGGCGCTGAATCAGGCGGCGGAGCGAGGCCGCGTGATCGGGGAGGCCCAAAATTCTGCGCGTGAGCTGAGCACGGAACCAGCCAATAAGCTCACCCCCACATCCATGGCGGAATCTGCCCGCCAGACGGCCGCCGCGTATGGTCTCGAGTGTGAAGTGCTGGACCAGGACCGCATGCGGCAACTCGGCATGGGATCGCTGTTGGGCGTGGCCCAGGGCAGCGCCGAGCCGCCAGCGCTGATCGTCCTGCGTTACCGGCCTGCGAATGCGAAGGGCGCCGCGCACCTCGGCCTGGTGGGCAAGGGCGTTACCTTTGACACCGGCGGCATCTCCATTAAGCCCGCCGATGGGATGGAAAAAATGAAGTACGACATGTCCGGCGGCGCCGCCATGATCGGAACTATGCGGGCTCTGGCGCAATTGAAGCCGCCCATTCCGGTAACCGCGCTCATCCCCGCGGTCGAAAATATGCCCGGAAGCCGCGCCCAGCGCCCGGGCGATATTGTTACTTCCTTATCCGGCAAAACCATCGAGGTGATCAACACAGACGCCGAAGGCCGCCTCATTCTGGCCGACGCGCTCACGTATGCACGGCGTTTGGGCTGCACGCATCTGGTGGACGCCGCCACGCTCACCGGAGCAATCGTTGTGGCCCTTGGGCACGTGAATACGGGCGCTTTCGGAACCGATGACCGCCTGGTCGAGCGCGTGCTCGAGGCCGCACACGCCGCCGGCGAAAAGATGTGGCGCATGCCGCTCGATGATGACTACAAGGAGCAACTGAAGAGCCCGTTCGCCGATATGGCCAACGTGGGCGGCCGTCCGGGCGGTTCCATCACCGCCGCGCTGTTCCTCAACGAGTTTGCGGAGAAAACACCCTGGGTGCACCTGGATATTGCGGGCACGGCCTGGCTGGATGAGGCCAAACCTTATATGTCGAAGGGGCCGGTCGGCGTCGGCGTGCGGACGTTTGTAAGCCTGGCGATGAACTGGTCGGACTAGCAGTTGAGGGAAGCGAGCTTCCCCTAGGACGCCGGCGCCTCGCGCTCCATTTTCCTCGCGCGCAGCACGCTCATGACGAATTGATCCCGGCGCGCCTTCACTTCTTCAAGCGACTTTTTCGACCAGTCGTAGAAACCCTTGCCGGTTTTCGCGCCCAGATCGCCATGCGCGACTTTTGCGCGATAGAAGTTCGGCGCTCGCGGCAGGTTGTAGAGATCCTTGGCCACGTAGTCCACAATAGCGAGTCCCATGTCCAGGCCGACGACATCCTGGTGCTCAAAGATCCCGTAGACCGGCATCCGCAGTCCGAACCCATTCTTGACGACCAGGTCTACATCCTCAACCTCCGCGATGCCCTCCTCGACGATGAAGGCGGCTTCGCGCACCAGAGCCTGCAGCAGGCGGTTGCCGAGCTGGACCGGCCGGTCTTTTTTGACCAGAACCGGGATTTTGCCGCACGCCGCCAGCAATTCGCGTACGTCTTGGGCGATCTGCGGCGAGGTTTTCTCGCCGGGCACGATTTCGACTAGTGGCATCAGGTGCGGCGGGTTCCAGAAGTGGGTAGTGAGTACGCGCTCGGGACGCCGGCAGCGCGAGGCGATAGCCGTGATGCTGAGGCCGGAGGTGTTGCTCGCTAGCACCGCGGCCCGGTCGGCGAGGCTGCCCATGCGCGCGAACATCTTCTGCTTCAGATCCATGTTTTCAGGGGCGGATTCGATCACCAGATCCGCGCTTGCGACGGTTGGATCAAACGCGGACGAGCCGGCAAGCAGGTCAAAGGCGTCGCGCACGTCGACGATATCCGCCAGCCCGTTGTCCACGAGGGCGCGCAACTGCTGGCGGGCGGCTTCAACGCCTTTCGCGGCGTTCTCTTCCGTGCGGCTCAGGATGGTGGCGCGCACTCCTCCCAGCGCCAGTGTGGCGGCGATTCCAGGGCCCATCATGCCCGTGCCAATGACGGCAGCGGTGCGGAAGCGGCTTCTTGACATGCAGTGATTGTAGCGGAAGGGCCGATCTAATTTGCATGCACTTTACTTGCTCTTCGGCCGTGATGCCGGCGGCACCAGACCGTTGGCGCGGTAATACGCCACCAGCAGGCCGTAGTGCTCGGCGGAGTGCTCGATGACGCCCAGCCACGGCTCGAGCGACTTCTTGTAGCCCTCCGGCGAGGCTTTCATGGCGGCGGTCGAGTCGGCGATGGACTTCTGCAACGCGGCCACGATGTCGGCCTTCGTGCGGTAGTTCTTAGCGTCGAGTTCGTCCCAATTCGCCTGTTCGCCGCGGCCCGCCTTTGCGGCGTAGACGTTTCCAGACATAATGTGGACGATGACTTCCCCGAACGAGCGCATTTCGGGGCGGAGCCGGAAACCATACTTGTCCTCCGGGAAGTCCCGGGCCATTTCCAGCACACGCCGGTTGACACCGGCAAAATACCGGCTCAATTCAGCCGGCGTGGCAGGCGGTTTCTGTTCCTGGGCGAACACGGCGGCCGTGAGCAGGGTGGCCAGGGCTGCGTAACTTGCTAAGCTTGGCATAGCGGTTACATATAGCATGGGCACCGGTAACCAGTCAACCGACTTACATCAGTTACAAAACGCGTCCGGACTGAAGTTCATCGGCGGACGGCTGTGTCTGGACTTTGTGAATACGGTCGGCGGGCGTGTCAGCAGCAGAGCCGCCAGGATAGGCTTGCGAGATTATGCCGACACCGTTGTCCGGGACAAGATTGCCGGTTATGACGATCTGATGACATGGGCGCAACTCGCCGGTGTCATGACCCAAGCGGAAGCGCGCAGCATGGCCCGCCGTGCGTCGGCTCACCGGAAAAAAGCAGCGTCGGTCCTCGCCAGAGCGGCCACGCTTCGCGAGGCGCTGTATCGCATTTTCAAGTCGGTGGTGGAGAGATGGCCGCCCCACGCGGCCGATGTGGACGTGCTCCGGCGCGAACTGGCGGTCTCGAGGGGCCATGAGCGGCTCATCCCATCACCGGGCGGATTTGCCTGGAACTGGGAAGACCGGCCCGATGCGCTCGATCGCGTCCTGTGGCCCGTGGCGAAGTCGGCCGCGGAACTGCTCACCTCGCGCGAGTTGGCCAAAGTGCGCCAGTGCGGCGGCGACGAGTGCGGATGGATGTTCCTGGACACCAGCCGCAACCGCAGCCGCCAATGGTGCGACATGAGGGACTGCGGGAACCGCTCCAAAGTGAGACGATTCCGGCAGCGGCAACTGCTGGGGAAGTGAATGTAAATCCCGGAGACACCCGGCTCTCCAACCCCACCATATTCCTCTACGCGTGCGCGCACCCCAACCTACGCCCGTGCTGGCCGATGCCGCTGATGTGTTGAGCGATCAGCTCAGAGCCCAACTCGATCGCCTGGCGGGGGTGCTCAAACCACATCTGGCCGAACTCGATGCGAGCTTTCGCACCCGTTTGCGCCAGCTCCGCCACGACCCCAAGCAGATTAAAGCACTGTGCGCGATCACGCCGGGTGCGGCGGCGCGGATGCTTTCCGCGGACCAGCCGGCGGCAGACTTTTTCGAGCTGGTGGAATACAGCGGCCGGCGCCTGGCCAAGCTGAACGTCCCTCCGGCGGGCATCGTGCGCGCCCTGCGGGAGTATGACCGCGTGCTCGATCCCATCCTGATTCTGTCGTATCCCGACGACTACAAGAATTTCCGATGGGCCCGCGAGCAACTCCAGTTCTGCATCATTCTAACGGTGAACAACGCCTATTATCAGGTTCGGGAGGCCGAAACCCAGGCTTTCTACGGCTTGTTTCATGCCGAGCTGCAGGCCGCGGGCCTGGAGGACCTGCTGGAGCGCTTCCTGAGCGCGCTGGTGCGGTTTTGCCACGCCGAGGACGGCAAGCTCACGCTGTTTGACGGCCACGAGCCGGTGGAGCTTGGACGGCGCGTTCTCGCGCGCCTGGCCAAACCGCTCCTCATCGCGCGTGGCAAACCGGCCGATCGCCTGATTCTCGATCCTCCGTTTCGAACGCGATTTCCCTGGTTCTGGTCCGTCCCGCTCTTGGCGCACGGCCGTATGGCCGGAGTGCTTCAGCTGGCGTTTTCGACGGAGTACCACTGGCTGCCGCGTGAACTGGAATTGCTGGACGCCGTGGGCGAGCGCTGTATTCGCGCGGCCGAGAAGGCCCGCCTGGTCGAGGACCTGGCGCGGCGCGAGCAGCAGGTCCGCGAGCTGGGCGAACACATGATGCAGATTGAGGAAGAAGAGCGCCGCCGGATCAGCCGGGAACTGCACGACGAGGCAGGGCAATCGCTGCTCTGCATTCGTTTGAAGCTGGAGATGCTCGGCAAGAGCGCTCCGGAGAGTCTGCGCGGCTCGATCGATGAGACGCGGGAGATGGCCGAGCATACCATTTCCGAAATCCGGCGCACCGTGGCAGCCCTCAGCCCCGCGGTGCTGGAACAATTGGGGCTGGCGGCGGCGCTCCGCCAGATGGCCAACCGCTTTCGCAGCGTCCACCCCGGCCGGGTGCGGCTGCACTTGCCGGTGCAGCGCGATACGCTGCCGCGCCAGTGCGAGACCGCTGTTTTTCGGCTGGCCCAGGAATGTTTTCAAAATATAGCCAAACACGCTCAGGCTTCTACCGTAAACCTTTCGCTGCACTCCACCGATGGAATACTGAGGCTCAACGTCGAGGATGATGGCGTGGGCTTTGATGTGAAGGCAGCGCTGGACAAACGCAGCTCCTATGGCCTGGTTGGCATGCGGGAGCGAGTAGCGCTGCTGGGCGGGAAACTCGAGATTCGGAGCCGGCTGCGTCACGGAACCCGGATTTCGGTCGAGCTTCCCATCGGCAGGCGACACCGGAAAGGACCGGTAGGGGCCGCAGAGAGCGCGAATTGACTATGGCTAAGATTCGAGTAGTGGTAACGGATGATCACACGCTGTTTCGTCAAGGCATCAAGACCCTGGTCGGCTCTGAGCCGGATATGGAAATCGTGGGCGAGGCCGCCAATGCGGCCGACGCCATCGTACAAGCGGCCGAAACCAAGCCGGACATTGTCCTGATGGATATCGGAATGCTGGGGCTGAGCAGCTTCGAAGCCACGCGCCAGATCCGCAAGGACCGCCCCGAGACCCGCATCCTGTATCTCACCATGTACGACGACGAAGATTATCTGGTGGAATGCATGGAATCGGGCGCAGCCGGTTACGTCCTCAAAGACAGCCCGGCGCCCGAGTTGCTGAATGCCATCCGCGAAATTCATCGCGGCGGCAGCTATCTGAGCCCGCGCATGCTCTCGCAACTGGTGGACGATTTCCGCTCGCGCGTGAAGTCGACCGACCGGCTTCCGCGCTTCGCCACCCTCACCCCCCGGGAAAAAGAAGTCCTCAAGCTTCTGGCCGAAGGAAACTCGGTCAAAGAGATCGCTTGCATGCTCAACCTGAGTGTGAAGACGATCGAAGCCCACAAGTTCAACCTGATGCGTAAGCTGGACATCCATAACAAGGCTCAGTTGGTGCAGTATGCCGTGCGCAAGAAAGTTATCAAGATCCCGGTGGGCGTCGGCTAGACCTTTCGCCCCACACTGCCCCAAGGCTCTTACCGCGCTAGAATCTATCCATGACTCGTCGTGCCTTTGTCGGCGCGGCCGCTGCCACGCTGGCGGCTTCTTCCGGCCGCCCCGTTCGTCTCGGGGGCCCGATCTTCCTCAAGAGCAATGATCCGCGGGAACTGGCGCGCGAACATCGCCGGCTGGGCTATAGCGCCGCGTATTGCCCCCAGGCCAAGGTCGAGGACACGGCCCTGGTGCGCGAGATCGAAAAGGCCTTCGCCGCTGAAAATGTGGTGATCGCGGAGGTGGGGGCGTGGGTCAACATGCTCGATCCCGACCCCGGTAAGCGCGCCAAAAACCTGAGCTACGTGATGGAGCGGCTGGCGCTGGCCGAGGCGGTCGGAGCGCGCTGCTGCCCCGACATCGCGGGTTCCTACAATCCAACCGTCTGGTACGGTCCGCATCTCAAGAATCTCTCGCAAGAATTCTTCGATGCGACGGTGGAAAACTGCCGCCACGTAATCGACCAGATCAAGCCGAACCGAACTAAATTCACCATCGAAATGATGGGTTGGAGCCTGCCGGATGGTCCCGATGCGTATCTGAAGCTGATCCGGGCGGTGGATCGCAAAGGATTCGCCGTCCACATGGACGTTTGCAACGGCATCAACAGCCCCGCCAAGTTCTACCGCAGCGGTGAATTCATTTCCGAGTGCTTTCGGAAGCTGGGAGCCTGGATCGTGTCCTGCCACGCCAAAGACCTGCAATGGATCCCGGAGATGAACGTACATTTCCTTGAAGTAGTGCCGGGCCGGGGCGAGGTGGACTATGGCGCGTATCTCACGGAGCTTTCCAGACTGCCGGTGGATGCGCCGCTGATGCTGGAGCATCTGAAGACCGCCGAGGAGTACGATGAGGGCAAGCGTTACATTATGAAGGTAGCGGGCAAGCTCGGGCTTGCTTTCGCTTGAGGGTTACATCATGAACCGACGAACGTTCCTGGCCGCGGGCGCGGCCGCGACCTTGTTACGGCCCGGATCGGGCACAGCGTCTGCACGGTTGCCGATCAAGAAGGCCGTGGAATTCGAGATGCTGCCGAAAAGCATGAGCATCGCCGATCGTTTCCAGCTCGCGCGCGACGTCGGTTTCGAGCAAATCGAATGCCCCACCATGCCCGACGAGCACGAAGCGGAGGAAGCCAAGAAGGCCGCCGAGAAAGCCGGGCTGAACATTCATTCCGTCATGAATATGGCGCACTGGGAATACCCGCTCTCGTCAGCGGATCCTGCGGTCGTCGCCAAGAGCGTGAAGGGAATGGAGACCAGTCTGCGCAATGCGCACTTCTGGGGCGCGGACACGGTACTGCTGGTTCCCGCGGTGGTCAACGCCCAGACTTCTTATCACGACGCCTGGGTCCGGTCGCAGGAACAAATCCGCAAATTGATTCCCATGGCGCAGGAGTTGAAGGTGATCATCGGGATCGAAGAGGTGTGGAACAAGTTTCTGCTGAGCCCGCTGGAATTCGCGCGCTACGTGGACGAATTCTCGAGCCCGTGGGTGCGCGCGTACTTCGATGTCGGCAACGTCGTAATCTCGGGCTATCCGCAGGATTGGATTCGCACGCTCGGCAAAAGGATCGTGAAGCTTCACATCAAGGACTTCAAGTTCGAGAAGCGCCAAAAGGCGGAGTGGGTTCCCTTGCGTGAAGGCGAGATCAACTGGCCGGAAGTGTACAAAGCGCTGGCCGAGATCGGTTACGCGGGGACGGCCACGGTCGAGCTCGAAGGCGGAAAAGAGGCCTATTTGCGTGAGGTCAACCGGCGGTTCGAGCTGATCCTTTCGGGCGCATAGGAGCCTGCCGCCATGGCTAAATTTCTCATCGGTGTCGTCACCGGCGTCATCCTCGTTTTCTTGTTTCTGTTTATCGGTATCTTCGCGCTGGCGCGTATGCGGCCGAAGGCCCCCTCAGTCGCCGATGGCTCCACGCTCATCCTGGATTTGGAAGGCGAGATACCCGAGCGCGCGCCGGTAGAGTTTCCCATCCCTTTCCTGCAGCAGAGGACGCCGCCCACGGTGGCGGATGTCTGGACCACACTGCGCAAAGCAGCCGTGGACAGCCGCATTCGGGCAATTGTCTTCGAGCCGCGCGATCTGCAAATTGGCTGGGCCAAGCTCGAAGAGATCCGCGCCGATCTGGAGACTTTCAAGAAATCCGGCAAGCCGATTTACGCCTATCTGAAGACTCCAGGCGCCCGGGAGTACTATCTGGCGACCGCCGCCACCCGCGTCTATATGGATCCCGAGGACGAACTGAACCTCAAAGGAATGCGGTTCGAGCTGATGTACTTCCGCAAAACGCTCGACAAGCTGGGGGTCGAAGTGGAGATCGAGCACGCCGGAAAATACAAAGATTTCGGCGATATGTTCACGCGCAGCTCGATGAGCTCCGAGACCAAGGAAGTGCTGACCAGTATCCTCGACGACCTGTACGGCAACCTGGTCCAGGGCATTGCCGCGGCCCGCAAGAAGACTCCCGACCAGATCCGGGCGGCCATCGACCAGGGTCCGTTCCTGTCTCCCCAGGCGCGAGACCAGGGCCTCATCGACGGCCTGCTCTACGAAGATCAGATGTATGACGAGGTGAAGAGCAAGTTGGGAGGCGATGACCTCAACAAGGTCTCCCTTTTCGACTATGTGAGGGTCCCGGCATCCTCGGTCGGCCTCGGCGGGAAGCAGCGGATCGCGCTGGTTACGGGACAGGGCGGCATTTCGCGCGGTGAAGACGGGCAGGACTTTTCGGGCGATTCCGGCATTGAATCGGAAGGCTTCGACAAGCTCCTGCGGCGTGTGGGGAACGATTCCGCAATCAAGGGCGTGGTGGTGCGCATCGATTCTCCCGGCGGCGAAGTCTTCGCCTCCGACGCCATCTGGCGCGAGATGAACCTGCTGAGCAAGAAGAAACCCATGGTGATTTCCATGTCCGACACCGCGGCTTCCGGGGGCTATTACATCGCCATGACCGGTGACCCGATCGTCGCCTACCCCGGCACTTTCACCGGCTCCATTGGCGTAGTTTTCGGGAAAGCAAACCTTCACGGGCTTTATGACAAACTGGGCGTCACCAAGGACCTGCTCAGCCGCGGCCGCTTTGCGGATATCGATTCGGACTACCAGCCGATGTCGGCCGCCGCGAAAGAGAAGCTGCGCAGCGCCATCGATGAGAACTACCGCAGCTTCGTTACCAAGGTAGCGGCGGCGCGGCGCCGCAAGTTCGACCAAATCGAGCCGTTGTCGCAGGGCCGCGTCTGGCTGGGGTCCCAGGCCAAGGCCAACGGACTCGTCGACGAACTGGGGGGGCTTGACCGCGCGATTGAACTGGTGAAGGAGAAAGCGAAGATCCCCAAAGGCGAGCGCATCGATCTGGTGACCTACCCTCCCAAGCGCAGTATTTTCGATATCCTGTTCAGCCAGTCGGTGGAGAGCGTCATGGAGTCCCGTTTGGGCGGAGTTCTCAAAGGCTGGCAAGTCCGGCTGTGGGCGAGGGGCGGCATGATGCGGCTGATGCCCTATACCATCGAGATTCGCTGACGGCCGCCCGCTGGAACGTTCATTTCACAAATTTTTTCAGAAATTTCTTGCGACCTTCTACTCGCCTGAGTCATATTGAAAACAGGCGCAATAGCCGCATGTAGAGCGCACCACATCTGGCCGGCAAAGCTTAACGCCCGTGTCGCGCTCGGGTAAGATTCTGCGCCCGGACGTTGCTGATGGCCGAATCGGTCCTCTTCTTCACCGAACTGTTGGGACTCCCGGTCCTCGATATCCGAGGCCGGCGAATCGGCCGTGTACGCGACGCCGCTATCGTGCCCCTGGTGCATCCCGCTCGCATCGACCGCTTCCTTGTGGGCGGCGGTTGGGCCTGGCTGACGGTCCGGTACGATCAAGTGGCTTCCATCTCGCTCGATGGCATCCGTCTGGGCGACGAGGTGCTCACCCCCTATCATTCCGACGAATACATGCTGCGCATCGGCCGCGACCTGCTCGACCAGCAGATCATCGACGTGAACGGCCGCAAAGTGGTCCGGGTCAACGACGTTACCTTTGAGGTCCGCAGCGCGACCGGCAATGGGAACGGGCACAATGGCTCGAACGGGAACAGCCGGAACTGCCTCTACGTCCTTGAAGTGGACGTCGGGATCCGCAGCATCTTTCGACGGGTGCTCCAGGGAGCGGTGCCCTCGCGAATTGTCCGTAAACTGCAGAAGGCCATTCCACCCAACTCCATCCGGTGGGAGTTCTGTAACATTGTCGAGCCGGATCCCCAGCGGCGCCTGCGGCTGAACATTTCCCACGAGAAGCTGGAAACGATCCATCCCGCCGATTTGGCCGACATCGTCGAAGAACTCGGTCCGGCCGAGCGCGAAGCGATTTTCGAGACCATCGACAGCGAAGTTGCCGCCGAGGCGCTCACCGAGGTCGATCCCAAGATGCAGGCCAGTATCCTGGAGTCGCTCGAGCCCGAGAAAGCGGCTGATATCGTCGAGGAAATGGCGCCGGACGAGGCTGCCGATATTTTGAAGGGCCTCGAGGAATCCACCTCCGAGGAGATCCTCGAGGAGATGGAGGTTGCGCCGGAGTCGGAAGTGCGCGAACTGCTGGAGTTCAAGGAAGACACGGCTGGCGGCATGATGAACACGGAGTTCATTTCGTTGCATGAGAGCGCTACCGTTGCCGACGCCATGGCGGCGCTCAAGGGAAACGAGGACCAGCTCGAAAGCCTGAATTCCCTGTTCCTGGTGGATGGCGACGGACGGCTGACGGGGATCGTGCCCCTGGCGCGCCTGTTCATCGCTTCGGGCGCGACACCGCTTCGCCAAATCGCCGCCGAGATGCTCATTTCCGCCAATGTCACCGAGAAACAGGATGAGGTGACCGAGCTGTTCGACAAGTACAACCTGCTCGCCCTGCCGGTGGTGGATGAAGACGGCCGCCTGGCGGGCGTGATCACCGCGGACGACATTATCTCCGTGCTGAGGCACAAGTGATGGAACCTGCACATGCTCAAATCGCTACGCTCGCGGATCTTGATCTTTCTCGCCGTTCTCGGCCCGGGGTTCATCACCGCAGTCGTCGATAACGACGCCGGAGGCATTTACACCTATTCCGCCGCCGGCGCGGAGTTCGGCTATCTTCCGCTTTGGACTCTCCTGCCGATCACTATTGCGCTGATCATCACTCAAGAGATGTGCTCGCGCATGGGCGCGGTCACGGGTAAGGGCCTGTCGGATTTGATCCGCGAGGAATTCGGCCTGCGCATCACCTTTGTCATGATGGTGCTGCTACTACTGGTGAACGTCGGGAATCTCATAGCCGATTTCGCCGGGGTTGCCAGCTCGCTGGGATTGTTTCATGTCAGCCGGTACATCTCCGTTCCTCTTAGCGCGGTGGCGATATGGCTGCTCGTGGTCAAGGGCAACTATCGCAGCGTGGAAAAGATCTTTCTGTTTGCTTGCGTTTTCTACGTCACCTACGTGATATCCGGCATTTTAGTGAAGCCGGACTGGAAGGAAGCCGCCATTTACAGCGTTCGCCCCGTGTTGATGCTGAATGGTTCCTATATCGGGATGCTGATCGGCATGGTGGGCACGACCATCGCACCGTGGATGCAATTCTATTTGCAGGCCGCGGTGGTGGAGAAAGGGATTACGGCCAAAGAATACACCGAATCACGCATCGAAGTGATTGTGGGATGTTTCATGACCTCGGTGATCGCCTTCTTCATCATCGTCGCGTGTTCCGGCGCGATCTGGAACGTTCAGCCCAGGCGCATTGAAAGCGCCGCCGAAGCCGCCTTGGCCCTCAAACCTTTCGGCCAATATGCTTACCTGCTGTTCAGCGCGGGGCTGCTCAACGCGTCCGTGTTTGCCGCCTGTATTCTTCCGTTGTCCACCGCGTATTCCGTTTGTGAAGGACTGGGATTCGAATCGGGTGTGAACCGCCGGTTTCAGGAAGCGCCCATCTTCTATTGGCTGTACACATTGGTCATTGTCATCGGCGCCGGCACGGTTCTGTTCATTCCGGATTCCGCGCAAGTGCGCGTGATCTTGATTTCACAGGTCATCAATGGCGTATTATTACCTTTCGTGCTGATCTTCATGATCTTGCTTGTGAACAAGTCCGGTCTGCTTCACGAGTGGGTAAACTCGAGCAGCTATAATGCCATTGCGTGGGTGACGGTGGTAGTGATGATCGGCCTGACGCTGGCATACACGGGAATCATCTTCCGCGGATTACGTTAATGATGGACGAACAGGATTTCAAAAAGCGCGCCGACGAAGCACTGTCCCATTTGCATCGCGCGCTCATCGGAGCCGCGGATGATTACGGCTTCGACGTGGACTTCAACGCCGGCGCGCTGGGCATCGAATTCGAAGACCCGCCGGGGAAGTTTGTCATCAGCCCGAATACGCCCGTGCGCCAGATCTGGGTTTCGGCGCTCGCCAAAAGCTACAAGCTGGATTGGGATATCGTGGAAAACTCGTTTGTCCACACTGAATCCGGCGAGACGCTGAAAGAGCTGATCGAGAGGGTCGTCAGCAAGCAACTGAAAGAAGAAGTGAGCTTGTAGGTGCCCCAGGTCCGCTCCGACCAGGAAGATCTCCGCCGTTTCGGATACGCCCAGGAGCTGTTCCGCAGCATGGGCGGTTTTTCCAACTTCGCTATTTCGTTCTCCATCATCTCGATTCTAACCGGCGCGGTAACGCTGTACGGCTACGGGCTGGAGATGGGCGGGCCGCTCGAGATGACGCTGGGCTGGCCTTTGGCGACACTGTTCACGCTTGCGGTGGCGGCCAGCATGGCGGAGCTGTGTTCGGCCTATCCGACCGCCGGCGCCATGTATCACTGGGCGGCCGATCTCGGGGGCCCCGGCGCCGGCTGGCTGGTTGCCTGGCTCAATATTTTCGGCCTGATCGCCGCACAGGCCGGCATCAACTACAGTTGTGCCCAGTTCATTCTGCCGTTTCTGGGCCTACCTTCCACTGCGCGCAATCTGCTGCTGATGTTCGCCTTCATTCTCATTACGCAGGGCGCGCTGAATCACTGGGGAGTCAAGCTCGTCGCCATCCTTAACGACCTGAGCGTTACCGTGCACATCGCCGGAGTCGTGATTCTGGTGGCCGGATTGCTTTTTCTCGCGCCGAAACAACCGGTGAGTTTCTTGTTTCAGGCGGTCAACAGCAACGGCCGCTCTCTCTACGCTTGGGCCTTCGTGCTGGGCCTGTTGCAGGCGCAGTGGACCTACACCGGCTTCGATGCTTCGGCGCACATGGCCGAGGAGACGGAAGATCCTCGCCGGCATGCGCCCTGGGGAATTGTGCTCTCCGTAGCCGTCTCGGGCGTAGTCGGCTACCTGCTGCTGATTTCCCTGACCCTTGCTATCCGCAATATTCCCGGCGTGCTGGCGGCGAAAGACGCCGATGGCAATGCGATCCCCGCGGTGATTGCGATCCTGGGAACCGCACTGGGTGCGAAAGCGGGCAACGCCATGGCGGCGCTGGCATCCATGGCCATGTGGTTCTGCGGCCTTTCCTGCGTCACCTCGGCTTCGCGCGCGCTCTTCTCTTTGGCCCGGGACGAGGGCACGCCGTGGTCGCACCGCCTGCGCGCGGTCAACCCAAGACACGGCACGCCGGCGCCCGCCATTTGGTCGATCGTGCTCGCATCCATCGCCGCCATGGTGTGGACCAAAGCGGTTCCCATCGTAACCTCGCTCAGCACCGTAGCCTTGTATCTGGCTTACATCATCCCGGTCTGGCTGGGGCTACGCGCCCGCCGCGCGGGCTCCGGCTGGCCCGGTTCCGCGGTCTGGGGCCTGGGCCGGTTCGGACCGGCGATCAACGCCATCGCCATCGCCTTCGCGGTGTTCATCTGTGTGGTGCTGATTATGCCGCCCAATGAGCTTGCGGGCGAAACGCTCGCCGGATTGCTGATCGCGCTCGCCATCCTATATGCAGTTGCCGCCCGCCACCGCTACAAAGGCCCGAAGTGGAGTCACCACGAAGTCGCCATGCGAGAATCTAACGTATGAGCGTTCGAGGCTCTCTGATGCAGGCGGGCGAGATCCGGGAACTGATCGAAAAGCACAACATCAAGCGCGTGAAACTGGGTGCGTTCGACATCGATAGCACGCTGCGCGGTAAGTACGTCAGCACCGAAAAGTTTTTGTCCGCGGTGCAGTCCGGGCTGGGCTTCTGCGACGTGATCTTTGGCTGGGATATCGCCGACGTGCTCTACGACAATGCCAAGTTCACGGGCTGGCATACCGGATATCCGGACGCCAACTGTCGTATCGCGCTCGACACCTTTCGCTTGATTCCCTGGGAGCCCGGCACGGCGTTTTTTCTGTTGGACTTCGTCGCCAAGGATGGGAAGCCGCTGCCCATTGCGCCGCGACAGGTTCTCCAGCGCGTAGTTAAGCGGGCCGAGGATCTGGGTTACGCGCCAATCTTTTCCGCTGAATACGAGTTTTTCTTTTTCCGCGAAACGCCCGAGAGCCTGCGCGCGAAAAACTTTCGCAATTTGACGCCGTTGACGCCGGGCATGTTCGGCTACAGCGTCCTGCGCGCGTCCGGCAATTCGGACCTCGTGATCGAATTGATCGATCACCTGGCCGCCTTTAACTGCACCCCGGAGGGCTTTCACACCGAGACCGGCCCGGGTGTGTATGAGGCCGCTATCGCCGTGGATGAGGCCGTTGGCGCCGCTGACAAAGCCGCGCTGTTCAAGACGGCGGTCAAGGAGATTGCCGCGCGCCACGACTTGATTCCCACCTTCATGGCCAAGTGGAACCCGGATCTGCCGGGTTCGAGCGGCCATCTGCATCAGAGCCTTTCCAGCGCTCGGAAACACACGAACCTTTTCTCCAGCGAGAATGGCGGAATGTCAGCCCTCATGAAGCACTACATTGCGGGCCTGGTAGCCAACCTGCCGGAACTGTCCGCGGTGATCTGCCCGACCATCAATTCCTACAAACGGACCGTGCCCGGCGCGTGGGCTCCCATCAATGCCACCTGGGGCATCGACAACCGCACCACCGCCATCCGAGCGATTCCGGGTAGCAGCAAATCGGCGCGCGTCGAGCTGCGGCTTGCAGGCGCGGACATCAATCCATACCTGGCCATGGCCGCGTCGCTGGCCGCCGGCCTCGATGGCATCGAACGCAAACTGGAGTTGCCGCCACCCACGGTCAACGCTTATGCCGGCGATGCCGCGCCGTTGCCCCGCACCCTCGCCGCCGCCACAAAGCTGTTCCGCGAAAGCAAAATGGCGCGCTGCTGGCTGGGCGACGATTTCGTCGAGCACTACGCCGGCACCCGCGAGTGGGAAGTGCGGCAGTTCGAAAAGGCGGTCACCGACTGGGAACTGGCGCGTTATTTCGAATCGGTGTGATCAGCGGAGGACGGTCAGGCCAAGCGAGGCGAAGTCGGCGTCAAACGCAAGACAGGGCGACCAATCGAGATGCCTGGAGACGATGGCGTAGGACATTGCGTCGCAGAGCGACAATTCCTTGTCGCGGCTGCGGCTGAGAAATACCTCCACTGCGTGCAGTCGATCGTCCTCTGACGGGTAGAAGACCGTGAGGCTGGCATCCAGGGTTGTCAGGAATCTCGCCGCCGCCGGGAAGCCCAAACGATAGCGAAGCATGGTTACGGATTCGACGACCACATCCCAAGTCGTGGCTACCACGATTCCAAATCGCGAGACTTCGTGGGACAACTGCAATGCACGTGAATGGTGCGCGTCCCTCGAATCGGCTAGAGCGTAGAAATAGGAAGTATCGCCAAATACCCTACGCGCTCCTTCTAGAGCGGGTCGTTCGCTTCTTGCCATAAAGGTGTTCTTTGTAGTGCCCGGAGATGTTCTCCAAAGGTTCGCCAGGTTTTCGTGGGTATAGCGCCTCCATCTCACGGGCGAACTTCAAGAGCGCCTCTCCGGAGCTCATGTACCCGCGGCGCGGTGCCGGGCTGCGCAGTTCCGCCACCACTTTGCCGCGAACTTTGATCTGATAGCCCATGTCCGGCTCGGCCTCGATCTCACGGAGGATCGAAGACAGCCGCCGCCGCGCCTCGGTCAGGTTGATCTCGCGCAGAAAGGGTCGCATCTGTACAGAATAGCACCATCTGTACAGTTCAGTCCTCTATGCTATTTTGGCTCTTCTCATGACCCTATCGACATTCGCTTTTCCCACGACGATCGTTTTCGGCGCCGGCGCGGTCGATGGCCTTCCGGCCGAACTGAAAAAACGCAGCATGCACCGCCCCCTGCTCGTGACTGACGCCGGAATTCAACGCACCCCCGTCTTCGAGCGCGTACACCAGCTCGCGCCCGACGCCGCGGTATTTTTCAAGGTGGATCCCAATCCGACTGAGCAGAACGTGCTCGACGGCGTGGCGGCGTACAAAGAGGCCGGCTGCGATGGCGTCATCGCGCTAGGCGGCGGCTCGCCGCTCGATGCCGCCAAGGCCATTCGCTTGATGGCCACGCATGCGGGCCGGCTTGCCGAGTACGATGACCTGCTCGATGGCTCGGACCGCATCTCCTCCGACGTGCCGCCGTACATCGCCATCGCCACAACGTCAGGCACAGGCAGCGAAGTGGGCCGGTCTGCTGTCATCACCATCAAGGCCACAAACCGGAAAACCGTCATCTTCAGCCCGCACCTGATTCCCTCGGTGGCGCTGGCGGATCCGGAGCTAACGCTCGATCTGCCTCCGCACATCACGGCTGGCACCGGGATGGATGCCTTCACCCACAACGTCGAAGCGTATCTCGCCAAAGGCTATCACCCCATATGTGATGCCATCGCGCTTACCGGCGCAAAGCTCGTATGGGATAACCTGCCGCGCGTGATGGAGAATCCGCACGACCTTGAAGCGCGCTCCAACATGATGATGGCCGCGATAATGGGCGCGGTCGCGTTTCAGAAAGGCCTGGGCGCCGTCCATTCGCTTGCGCATCCGCTCTCCACCGAGTGCGGCATGCATCACGGCACCACCAACGCCATCCTGCTGCCGGTGGTGTTGGAGTACAACTCCTCTGCCGTTCCCGATCGCATCCAGCATCTGGCGGCGCTCTTCGGCGGCGGTGATGTCGCCACACGCGTTCGCGAGCTGAACCAAAAGGTCGCCATCAAACCGCGCTTGCGTGATTGGGGCGTCGCCGAATCCATGCTTCCCGCGCTTGCCGATAAGGCGGTCCAGGATGGTTGCCACCAGCTCAACCCGCGTCCTTGCACTCAGGGAGACTTGCTGAACCTCTACCGCCAGGCGTACTGAGCCGGCGCGGCGCGCCTGCCCATGTGCCACAATGTTTATTCCATGCAGGTCTTACAGGCGGGACAGCATAAGTTCATTTTCCTCGAGCTGGATCCCGAGACCATCGCTAGCGTGGCCAAGCAGGCCGGCTTCGAAATCAAGATCAAGGATGGCGCACGCAGCGTGGTTGCTGAGTTGACGGCGCCCGGCCGCCAATCGCCGCTGTTGCTGTTCGACGCTGCCGACCCGTCCAACCTGGGCTGGTTTTCCCGGTGCCAGTTTTACGTGGACGGCCGAACGGGAGCGGTGATGCAGACCCCCATGGCGCTCGCCAACCAACTTGATCGTGCTGGAAAGCCCCAGCCACACTCCGTCCGTCTCACCATCACCAAGGAATTGCCGGCCAGCTACCGCCTGCCGGGAAAGCAGGCTCTCACCGAACAGGTTTTGTACCAGCTTCTCTACAATTTTTTGAGTGCGCTGACCAAGACCGGAGTAGCGGTGTGCGGCGCGTCCATCGTCAAACCACTGGCTGGCCGCACCGAAACGTAAAGGAGCACGGGCCGCCGTGAGCGCGAATGATTACGTCTGGTCCGCTGCCTCCGCCACGGCCGATTCCACCTCTTGCTGATATTGCGCCAGTAACTCCGGCGTCGAAGCCTCGAAGCGTAGCACGAGCACCGGTTGCGTGTTGGACGCTCGCACCAGTCCCCATCCGTGCGGAAACAGCATGCGCACCCCGTCCACGTCCACGATTTGGTGAGTCTTGCGGTACTGTTCAGTGACACGCTTCACAACTTCGAACTTACGCTCGTCGGCGCAGTCGACGCGGATTTCCGGCGTCGCCACGGTTTTCGGCAGATCTGCGAGTTGCCCCGACAACGGCCGGTCGGACCGGGCTACGATCTCCAGCAACCGGCACGCCGCGTAGAGCGCGTCGTCGAAACCGTAGTAGCGGTCGGCGAAAAACATGTGGCCGCTCATTTCGCCGGCAAGCTCGGCGTGCGTTTCCTTCATCTTGGCTTTGATCAGCGAATGTCCCGTCCGCCACATGATGGCGTTGCCGCCGTGCCGGCGAATGTCGTCGTAAAGCGCCTGCGAACACTTCACTTCGCCGATGAACGTGGCGCCCGGCTTGCGCCTCAGAATCTCCCGCGAGTAGATGATCATCAACTGATCGCCGTAGATCACCGTGCCCTGGTCATCCACCGCGCCAATACGGTCGGAGTCGCCGTCGAAGGCGATTCCCAGGTCGGCGCCACGCGATTCCACCGCGGCAATCAGGTGGGCCAGGTTCTTCGGTACGGTGGGGTCGGGATGATGGTTCGGGAAACGGCCATCCATGTCGAAAAACAGTTCCGTAGCCTCGCAATTGAGCTTTTCGAAAATACGATGCATCAACGGTCCGGCCGTGCCATTGCCGGCGTCCGCGACCACCTTGACCCGTCTCTCAAACCGGAACTGCGCGCTGATTTCGTCCACGTAAGGGGTTGCGACGTCGACGGATTTTTCGCAGCCGGCGCCTTGCAGATAATCGCCCTTCTCAATGATCCGGTGCAGTTCTTGAATTTCGTCTCCATGGATGGTCGACCCGCCGGAGACCACTTTGAATCCGTTGTATTCGGACGGATTGTGGCTGCCAGTGATCATCACGGCGCCCGCGGCCTTCAAGTGGAAGACGGAGTAATAAAGCAGCGGTGTCGGCGCGACCCCAATGTCAGTCACCTCGCAGCCGCTAGCCACCAGGCCCTGGATCACTGCATTGCGCAACCGCGTGGAGCTCAACCGGCAGTCACGCCCCAGGTTGATATTCTTTCCGTTCTTCCGCTGCAAATAAGTGCCGATCGCCCGGCCCAGCTCGATGATTCCCGGGTCCAGCAGTTCCTCATCGGCGATGCCGCGGATGTCGTACTCACGAAAAATAGTGGATTTGAGCATTAAGCCGCAGTATAACGCGGCCCGCGCGTGCGACGAGTTTTGGATGGTGGGTCAGTTTGAATTTCCCGCAGAATTTCGCCTCCTCCCAGGCATTCCAATTTATTTCTTGCGTATTTTCTAGGCTCGCGATATCCTTTTTTCAGGGGCACCAGTAGTCCGTAAAGATCTTATTATAAAGGAGATAAGGAGATAATGTTATGAGTGGCTATTACTTAGTTAATACGGTGGAGGCAGCCAAGTATCAGCTGTTAAGACTGAGAAAGACAACGGCAGAGAAGCGTAACTCAGCTGGTGAGGTTCTTGCCTACATCGTTGATGGCGAGGAGTACTGCGCAGAGGAGTTGATACGGCTAGCTAACAGCGTCGTTGGTAACGCTATACCGAGACCTTCATTGGTCTGACCCGTGTTGAGGACAGCGATGAAGCCACGGAAATTTTGGATCTACATCGGAGCAGCGCAGGGACAGAATGGGTTCAAGATAGCTCTGCTACCATTTCACTACCGGAAAAAGCCGGTGAGGATGGAGGCATTTGCGTTCGTCAGCCGACGGATATTCCGGTCAGAACAAAATGCCAAGCAAGAAGCTCGCTGGCTGTTCGGGGATCTAGCATGGAAACCGGCAGGAACTCAACAGAGGGCATCGGTCCAATTCGTTAATTAGGCCAAATAACATCTAGCCTAGCGCACTATCACAATCTGACGCATTACCGAGTTTCAGTAATCCTACGGCCTCGGCAAGTTCGTGCAAGGATTCCAGCTTTCGCTTACGGACCAGGTGTTCTCACGGTCTCTCACGGCCCAAACGAGTTCGAGCCGATGTGCCGAATTGGGGAGTGTGCCGAGGTGTACGCCCTCACCGCGGCTGAGGCGTTTGCTTCGGCGCCCGTCTGATGGCAATACTCCGCGCTACACTGGTTGTCGGATGAAGCTTTCTACCGCGGCACGCCCATTCACCACCATCAGCGGCGTGCCCATCGAGCCGCTATACGGCCCCGAACAACTCGCGGATTTCGATCCGGCGTGTGATCTGGCCGAGCCGGGCCGCTTTCCCTACACCCGCGGCATTCACGAAACCATGTACCGCGGAAAGCTCTGGACCATGCGCCAGTTCTCGGGCTTCGCCACGCCGGAGGAAACCAACCGCCGCTATCACTACCTGCTCGCGCAGGGACAGACCGGCTTGTCGGTGGCCTTCGATCTTCCGACGCTGATGGGTTACGACGCCGATCACGCGCTATCGGAAGGCGAGGTCGGCAAGTGCGGCGTAGCCATCAGCTCGCTCGAGGACATGGAGACGCTCTTCCGCGGCATTCCGCTGGGCGACGTCACCGTTTCGATGACCATCAACTCGCCGGCGGCCGTGCTCTGGGCCATGTATCTGGCGGTGGCAGAGAAGCAGCGCGCTGACTGGGCCCGGCTGTCCGGCACCATCCAAAACGACATTCTGAAGGAATACATCGCGCAAAAGGAGTACATTTTCCCGCCGCGGCCTTCCATGCGGCTGGTCACGGATACCATCGAATTTTCCGCACTCCACACGCCTCGCTTTAACCCCATCTCCATCAGCGGCTATCACATCCGCGAGGCGGGGTCGACGGCCGTCCAGGAACTGGCGTTTACGCTGCGCGATGGCATTGAATACGTCGAGTGGGCGCTCGAGCGCGGCCTCGCCATCGACGAATTCGCCCCACGCCTCAGCTTTTTCTTCAACGCGCACAACGACTTCTTCGAGGAGATCGCCAAGTACCGGGCCGCTCGAAAAATCTGGGCCGAGGTGATGCGCGACCGCTTCGGCGCCCAAGACGAACGCAGCATGAAGCTGCGTTTCCACGCTCAGACCGCCGGCTGCTCGCTGACCTGGCAGCAGCCCTACAACAACATCGTGCGCACCACGGTTCAGGCGCTGGCCGCCGTGCTGGGCGGCTGTCAATCGCTGCACACCAACTCGCTGGACGAGGCCTATGCGTTGCCCAGCGAGCACGCCGTTACCATCGCGCTGCGCACGCAGCAGGTCATCGCGCACGAGTCCGGCGTCACCGCGGCTGCCGATCCGGCCGGCGGCAGCTACTTCCTGGAGCGGCTGACCCTGGACACCGAAAGAGCGGCGCGCGACTACCTCCGCCGCATCGACGAGATGGGCAGCATGATCGCAGCGATCGAACAGAACTTTCCGCAGAGAGAAATTGCCAACGCCAGCTACGAGTATCAGAAGGCCGTCGAACGCGGCGATAAGATCATCGTCGGCGTGAACGCATTTCAGTCGGATCACGAGGACGCCATCGAAATCCTCCAGATTGATCAGCTTGCCCAGACGCACCAGGCCAGGAAACTGGCAGCTTTGCGCGCTACGCGCGATAATGGTCGGGTGAGGGCTTCCCTGGATGCCCTCCGGCGGGCTGCCGAAGGAACGGAAAATACGATGCCGTTCATCCTGGATGCGGTTCGCGCTTATGCTACCCTGGGCGAGATTTGCGATGCCCTGCGGGAGGTCTTTGGCTCGTACCAGGAAACGAGCCTCGTCTGATTCATGTTGCCGCCCATCCGAGTGCTGGTGGCCAAACCGGGTCTCGACGGCCACGACCGTGGCGCTAAAATCATCGCCCGCGCCTTGCGTGATGCCGGAATGGAGGTCATCTACACCGGGTTGCGTCAGACGCCGGAGATGATCGTAAATGCGGCGCTGCAGGAGGATGTGCAGGTGATCGGCCTTTCGATTCTTTCGGGAGCGCACAACGCCATCGTGCCGCGCGTGATGGATCTGCTGCGTGAGAAGGACATGACCAACGTGAAAGTAATCATCGGCGGCATCATTCCGGACGAAGATGCCGCTGAACTCAAGCGCCAGGGGGTCGCGGCAGTATTCCAGCCCGGGGCTTCGCTTGAGGAGATCGTGGACTTCGTCCGCTCGAGCGTGCCGGCATAAAGGGGCCGACCCGGCCATACGGTTGAAAAAATGAGAAGACACGAAATGGAAGAAAAGTTCAAGATCGCCGTATTCATCGACTTCGATAACATCGAGATCGGCGTCAAATCCACGCTACAGCGGGAATTCGATGTTGCCGCTGTGCTCGACGCGCTGAAGGAGCGCGGCGAGATCGTGACCAAGATTGCCTACGCCAACTGGGGCCGCCAGGACACCTTCACGCGCCAGCTCTCCGAGCACGCCGTGCAGATGGTGCAACGCGATCCGTCGCCGCGGGGCGACAAGAACGGCGCAGACATTAACCTGGCGCTGGACGCTCTGGAGATGGCGTTTACCCACGACCACATCAACTCCTTCGCTATTGTGAGCGGCGACAGCGACTTCATTGCGCTGGTCAACAAGCTCAAACAATACGACAAGCGCGTATTCGTGGTCGGCGGACGCGCGTTCACCTCCACCATCTTGCAGAAGAATTGCCACGAGTTCATCAGCTACGAATCGCTGCTCATGGACGCGCCCAGGCACGCGCGCAGCGGGGGCCCCCCCAGCCAGGGCCAGACCCAGCCGCAGAGCGCGCCTCCGCAACGGGGCGGGCAGAGAAGGCCGCCGCCGCTCGAGCTCTCGCTCGCCATGCCGCTGGTCGACCGCGCGCTTCAGGTGCTGGAGCGCCGCGAAGTACGGCCGCAGCTTGGGCTGCTAAAGTCCACCATGCTCCAGCTCGATTCCACCTTCAGCGAGAAGGCCTACGGCGCAGGTTCGTTCACCGACTTCGTCGAAAAGCTCCAGAAGGCCGACTTGGTGAACGTGACCGGCGGCGAAGGCCGGTACATGATCATGCGCAAGGGCGGCACGGCGGCCGAGCCGTCCAGTGCGGCCAAGCCTGAAGAGGCGCTGCCGGTGTTGCGCGACGTGTTGGAAACACACCGCCTGGAAATCGACAACGGGGCCCTCGCCGAAGACCTCGCCATCTGGGTGAAAGAGGAGCAGCCGGACTTCGATTGGAAGAAATTCGGATTCCAGGAATTCAGCGAGATGCTGAACTTCGCCCAGGACAAAGGCGTCGTGCGCGTTGAGCCGGATGAAGAGAAGGGCTTGCTGGTCTATCTCGGCAGGGAGTTTCACCCTCCGGCGGTTCCCGAGCCGGAACCTGAGGCGATCAGCGATGAGCAGCCGACCGAAGAGCCGCAGCCGCTCATCATGGGAAAGCCCGCGTCTGAACTGGCCAAGGCAGCCCGGCGGCCACGCCGTAAAGCGGCGGCAGCGGGCGCCGGAGGCGCATCCCGCCGGCAGAGCCGCCCCAGAAAGACGGGCGGAGGCCGCCGTCCCAGGCTGCCGCAGCCGGACGTGCAACCGGCCGAATAGCGCTCCATCGCGCGATCCGCCACCCTGCGCCGGTAACGGCGGTTACTTTTCGTCTAGCGCATCCGCACTTCTTTGCCGCTCGTACGGCTTCTTGATGTATTTTGCTACTTCGTCCTGCGCGCCCTGAGTGTTATCGCGAGTGCGTTGTGCCAGCTGATATTCGTTGACCGCGCGCTCGCGTTGGCCGGTAATGTCGAAGACCTTGCCCAGGTTGATGTGGGACCAGACCTCGGTCCACTTAGGCTCCAGGTCTCCGTTGAGGACCTCGCGGAATTCGTTGGCCGCCGATTGATAGTTGTTCTGAAGGAAAAATACTTCCGCGATGCGGTAGTGCGCCAGCGAGCTGTTCTTCTGCGTTTCGAGCGCCTTCTGATACTCTTTCAGCGCTTCCCCGAATTCGCTGATCTCCGCAAATTGCTCGCCTCGCCGGATGGACACGGCTACGCGCATGGCATTTGAGTAGCGCAGCAGCCGGGTGTTGGGATCGATAATCACCGTCTTCGGTTTCCCGAATGTATCCACGGAAAACTCAGACGACGTTCCCACTACCTCCACGCGCTTTTCTTCCGGATTCCCCTCGGTCTCGATCTTCAGCTCGACGGGCATGCGAAAGGTGTCCAGATCCTGCGCCACCTTCCCCATCACGCGGAAGCCTTTCTGCGTTCGGAAAATCGTGTAATCCATCTTGAACTCAGGCGCTCCGCTCGATTCGATCCACTCGATAAAGAAATAGCCCAGGTTCTGCTGTGAGACGGATTCAGCCGCCTTGCGAAAATCTTCGCTGGTCACGGACTTCCACGCGTGGTTCTTGACGTACTCCTTGACGCTTTCGAAGAACTTCGCGTCGCCCAGCACAAACCGCAGCATGTTCAGCACGGCGGCGCCCTTGGATCCGGTGAGCGCCCACAGCTCCGGGGAATAATCTTCGAGGCGCGAGGACTGGATGATCGGCACGTTGTCGATGGTCAGCGCTTCCACGGCCATGTCGCGGAACTGGGTCTCGAGCGCTCCCGGGCCATTGACATGCTCTGCATACAGTAGTTCCGAATACGCCGCAAATCCGTTGGTGAGCCACAAATGATTGCGCGTTGCAGGGGAGAGCAGTACTTGCCACCATTGCCGCGAGATCTGGTTGGCCATCAGCTTGATTCCCACTTCGCGTCCGATGGCTCGTGGACTCAAAAAAATCACGCCCGGAGCCGAGTAGCCATTGGGCGCGCCACTTTCGCTTTCGACCAGGGTCAGATTGGCGTAGGGAGGCAAACCAAACATGGCCGTGAAGTAGGTCATGATCTTGCCGGTTTCCTGGCCGTAGACGTTGGCCATGGATTGCTCACCACCTCTGAAAAAAAGAGTGGTCATGACGCCGGACGAGCTGACTTTCGTGGGCTCGCCACGTACCACTGCGAGGCTGCCGGGAAATGACTGCTCGTCAAAACGAAAACTGTAGATGATCTTGTCTCCGTTGGAGCGTGACGTCTCAAGCCCGCTCGCCACCACTTTGTTTCCCGCGGCAACCGTGATGTTCATCTCCGCCGAATAACGGTCTGTCGTGTAACCGCTGATAGGGAACCAGCGCGCCGGGTACATCAGGTACGCGTAATCGTTGTGGATTGCGGCGAACTTGATGCCGTAGACGGGCGAGTCCTCATTCCCGGCGAGCCGGCCGTCATAATCGAACGTCGCCGTCACCGGCTTGCCCTTCGCCAGCGGCTGGTCGAAATTCAGCCGGACGGTAAAATCCTGTTGCGACCGGGAGGCCGGAATCTGCCGCCCGCCGTCATCCACCACCCGTGAGACGTTAAGCGCGTTATTCAACTCGAACGTGGCGGCCGTGACATTGTCTTCGAGAGGAACGAAACGCACGGCGACTTTAGCCGCCAGCGTCTGTGTGTTCTCGTTAATTTCGGCGTTGATCACGTAATGATCCACGTCGATGCGCGAACGCCTCTCCTGCCCGGGCGCATTTGCCGCCGCGGCCACCAGCGCCAGCGCGATCCAGAGATTACGATACATGTGCTGCATGTCCTTCCATTAGTTCCTCGACCAGAGCGGCGGCCTTCGCCATCGCATGTCCTTCTCCCGAGAGTCGTCCAGCTACTTCCGCCAGATCCCGGCGCATCTGTTCGCGCGCGCCCGCGTCGCCGAGCAGCCGCAACGCTTCAGCGGCCAGGCGTTCCCCCGTCATCTGCGCCTGCATCAGCTCCGGCACCACGGCCCGCCCCGCTACCAGGTTCACCATGGAATAAAACGGCACGCGAACCAGTAACCGCCCCGCGAGCCAGCTCAGAGCAGTCACTCTGTAAAAAGTGATCATGGGCGTCCCCGCAAGCGCCGCTTCCACGGTGACTGTGCCGCTGGCGGCCAGTGCCAGGTCGGCATGCGCGATGGCGTCCCAGGTTTCCCCCTCTATCACTTGGATGGGCGCCCTCGCGATGCGATCCCGGAAAAATGCAGCGCCTGTTATTTCCGAAGCTGGTAACAAGAAATGAGTGACCTGTTGCCTGTAAATTCGCTCCACCGCATCCAGCAAAGGGGGCAAATGCCGCGCCGCCTCGCCTTTCCGGCTCCCTGGCAATACCGTAACTAATTGACGGCTCGGGTCTAATCTGTGTTTCCGAAAAAACTCGGATTTTTCGAGCGCCGGCCGCACCCGCCCCGCCAGCGGGTGGCCTATGTACCACGCCGGAATGCCGTGTTCGCGAAAGAACCCTTCCTCAAACGGGAAAATACACAGCAGGCGGTCCACCGTGCGGCGGATAAGCGGGATGCGCCCTTTGCGCCATGCCCAGACTTGCGGAGCCACCAGGTACAGGACCGGCACACCCAGCCGTTTCAACCGCCGGGCGACCCGCAAATGAAAATCGGGGGAATCCGTCAAAATGGCAACGTCCGGTAGCCTTCTCTGCGCCGCCTCCACCAGCTTACGATATCGCCCGTAGATGCGCGGTAGATGGGTAACCACCTCTGCCAATCCGACCACCGCCAGGCTTTCGGCTTCGATCACCGGCTCAACACCCGCCCGCCGCATGCGGGGCCCGGCGCAACCGAAGAATTCTGAATCCGGCCAGGCGCGCCGCAACTCTTCCACGAGCATTGCCGCGTAGCGGTCGCCCGAGGCTTCTCCAGCGGAGACCAGGATTCTGCGGGGCACGTAACTTAAAGTCTAGCAGGGCAACGCTTTGACCGTCTGCAGCTCTAGCGCAGGTGCGTCGCGCGGAACTCGACTCATGCCGGGATCGCGAGTGCAGCGCCTCGGTCCGTTCCCTTCACACTGCTATCCATTTATAGGGTTTCACCGGGCTGGTAACCCTGCGAAATTACACAACTCTTACAAATCGCCCGAGAAATCACTGGTAGCGTAGTGACTGAACTTCATAAGGCACACAGACCACTCGAAGCAGCGACCAAATCCTGAATGTTCAACCAACAACCAACAAACTGGCCCGTCACAAGCATCATGGCGTTCCTCCATGTAGGGGCCATCGCGGCGCTATTCTTTTTCAGCTGGCCTATTCTCGCAGCCACTGTTTTCCTCTACTGGATGACCACTGGTCTGGGCATCAGCATGGGTTACCATCGTCTGCACACGCATCGTTCGTATAAGGTGCCCGTGGGCCTGGAGTATTTCTTTGCGGTATGTGGGGCGCTCACCCTCGAAGGAGGGCCTATTTCCTGGGTGGCCACTCATCGAATCCACCATCAGAACTCCGACTTGCCTGGCGATCCGCACTCGCCCAATGAGGGCGGATTGTGGGCTCATGCCGGCTGGCTCCTGAGCGGGCAGAGCATGCACAACAACACCAGGGCCATGTCGAAGTACGCACCCGATCTGGCGAAGGACCGTTTCTACGTCTGGTTGAACAATTATCACTGGGTTCCCACCTTTGTGCTGGCGGCCCTGCTGTTCGCCATCGGCGGCCTTCCTCTGATGCTCTGGGGTATTTTCTTCCGCGTGGTGTTCGGCCTTCATGCCACTTGGCTGGTGAACTCCGCCACGCACATGTGGGGACGTCGCCGCTTTGCGACGCGCGATAATTCCCGCAACAACTGGTGGGTTGCCCTCATGACCTTCGGCGAGGGCTGGCACAATAACCACCACGCGCATCCGACATCCGCGCGGCATGGTCTGGCCTGGTACGAGTTCGATCCCTCCTGGATCCAGATCAAAATCCTGAAGTTCTTCGGTATCGCGAAATCCGTACGCGTGGCCCAGGTCACTACTGCTCTGGTCGAACGGGAAGCCGCCTAGGGCTGACAAAGCCTGAGCGGCTCTTTGGCTTTCTCAGCACCCGCCACCCAATCCCCCGTTGACATAAGCTGGAGGCATGGTAGTCGCCGGCCGGCGCAAGTCGATCGCGTTCTTCATCGCGCTCGGCGCCGGGCTGATTTCGGTCATTCTCCTTCTCTACATCGGTTGGGTGCTCCTCAACTGGCGTAGCGGCATTCTGCTGTTTCTGGGTGTCTTGCTGCTGGCGATGATCATCGCCGGCGTGGTGTTGAATACGGCTTTCCTGGTGCGGGAGATCCGGCGCAACGAACAGCACGATGCCTTCATCAACGCAGTCACCCACGAGCTGAAGACTCCCGTCGCTGCCATCCGCCTTTATCTCGAAACCCTGCAGACGCGTGCGGTCGACGAGGCCAAACGCAAAGAGTTCTATGGCATCATGCTGGACGAGAGCGATCGGCTCTTGACAACCATTGAGCAGGTCTTGCGCACGGGGCGCATGGGCGCTGCCAGCCGTAAGCTGAACATTCTGCCCATCGACCTTGTTGGCGTAGTGGGGGAATGTATGGCTCGTGCGCGAACCCTGTATAACATCCGCCCGGAATCACTCGAATACCGCCCGGGTCCGCCGGTGACGATCCTGGGCGATATGGATGAAGTGCGAGCCGCGATTTCCAACCTCATCGAAAATGCCGTAAAGTACTCCGGGAGCGACGTCAAGGTAACCGTGGAGACCACCCGAACCGACGGGAAGTACGTATTGCTCCGGGTCACCGATCAGGGGGCGGGCATACCCAGCACCGAACTGAAACGGATTTTCAAGCGCTTTTACCGCGCTCCAGGGTCGCTGGCCGCGCGTGTGAAGGGAATCGGTCTGGGCTTGTACATCGTCCGTTCCGTGGCCAAGCGGCACGGTGGCCGCGCCTGGGCGGAGAGCGAAGGACCGGGGCGGGGAAGCACGTTCGTCCTGCAACTCCCCGTTGCAAAATGAGCCTGGTTCTGGTGGTGGAAGACGAACAACACCTGGCGGAGGGTTTGCGCTTCAACCTGGAGGCCGAGGGTTATCAGGTCCAGTTGGTGGAGACCGGCGAAGCTGCGCTCGCATTGTTATTGTCGGACGCGCAGGCTTTCGATGTAGTGATTCTCGACGTCATGCTGCCCGGCAAGGACGGTTTCACCGTGATCTCCGAGCTGCGCCGCGCCGGAAAGTTCGTTCCCACTCTCATGCTGACCGCGCGCGGGCATCCCGAAGATGTGCTGCAAGGCTTCGCCGCGGGAGTAGACGACTACCTCACCAAGCCCTTTGACCTCTCCATTCTGATTGCGCGACTACGTGGCTTGCTGCGGCGTCACGAGTGGATGCGCGCGTCTCTGAATCACGAGAACGCCGTGGCCGCGCCGCCCAAGCCCAAGGACACATTCATATTCGGCGACAAGTCCGTGCATTTCGATCTTCTGGAACTCCACGTCCGCGATCAGACCTTTCCGCTGACCATGATGGAGGCGAATGTTCTCCGCTTCTTGATCGAACATGAGGGCAAGCCGGTGTCCCGCAAAACCATGCTCGAGGAAGTTTGGGGTCTCCATGAGGATACCGATACGCGCGCGATCGACAATTTCATCGTTCGCCTTCGTCGCTACATCGAAGACGATCCCACGCGCCCGCGCCACCTGCTCACCGTTCGCGGAATAGGCTATCGGTTCGTAGCTTCCCCGGCAAAAGCAGAATGACGTGCGGCGCGTCGGCCGCTCCCGGCCGTGTTAAACGGACGGGGCGGGGCGAGTGCTTCTCGGACGATGGCCCGGGCGCGCGGCAGGATGCGGCAGCTTCGCTCGAATCCCGTTCCAGCACGCGCTGGCGACTCGGACGGCACTGCGACGGGCTGGAGGACACGCAAACAACAACCATAGCGCTATGCCCAGGACCGCGATCCAGATCAAGGACTTGTCCTTCATGCGCGGTGATCCATTCTATGTCCTGGAAAGCAACCTGGCTTTATGCGCGGTGGAGCCGGCTTTTCCAGGCTTCTGGTTGTTTAGCTGGCGGATGTGTTCGCGGCCTTGAGCCGGCTGTTCGCGGTAGTCCAAATGCCGGAAAGGCTTCCGCCCGACTGGACGAACAACGCAGCCGTAGCGAGACAGACGAACGCCACAAGCAGGGTGTATTCAATCAAGTCCTGGCCCTGTTGGTCCTGTAAGAATCGTTTCAGCATGGTATTCTCCGATTTTTCATCGCCCTCGGTCCATGGGTTCCATCAGCTTGGAACACCTGGCTCATACTGGCAGAAGGGCACACGAAGGACACTCTCTTCTGCTGGAGAGCAGCTCTTAACACACACGGTAATCCAGCTCAGGTCCAGCGTCAATGCTAACGAGAGTTATCCCGAACAGTATGCCTTTGCGCCACATGCACATGGCAAGCGCGTGCTTCAGGTGAGGAGTCTCTTCAAGCGCGCCACCAGCTCCGCTGGCCGGAACGGTTTGACGATGTAATCGTCCGCGCCCAGGGAGAAACCGCGAACGACATCGTTCTGGTTTTGGCGGGAGGTGAGCAGGATAACGCGAACGGGAAGGGCCTCCGCGCGGATGGTTGTGAGCACCTCGAAGCCGTCCATGCCGGGCATATTCACATCCAGCACCGCGACATGCGGACGGTGGTCGCGCACCAGTTGCAGCGCCTCGGGACCATTGGGCGCCAGCCGGCAGTGCATTCCGTCGTTCTCCAATGCCGCGCGCACCAGCGTCCGCACCGTGACGTCGTCGTCCGCCACCACGATTTCTGCTACCGTAGTGACCGGATGCCTTGCGGAAGGGCCGGGCGTGGCGGCGGAGGGTTCCCGTTCAGTCGAAGCCCTGGTGATGGATGGAGTACCCGGCATGGCGCCGCCGGCGCGGGCGAGCGCGAAGCTGAGGCGCATGAGCGCTTCTTCCGGCTGCCAGCCGTCGATCAGGAATTCGCATGCACGCGATTGGACGTTCGTATCCAGGGAGAGCAAGCTCTCTCGCCGGCCGATCAAGACCAGCGGGATCAGGGGCGGCGCGAGAAGGTCCGGGTCGAGCCACTGGCTGCTCAGAGTTTCAGCGCGCACATGGATCATGAGCACATTGCACTCGCGGATCGGATGGGAATCCGCCGGATCACTCGCTTCGAACAACCTCGGCTTGGCGCCGGCGCGTTCCAGCGCGGCGCATATACGATCTGCTTCCGCTTCGCCAAAACCGATGAGCGCAACCCGTTTTCCCGCTAGCTCCTGAACAATGAAATCCGGAAGAAGGGCTTCCCTGGTAGCCACATCCGGATCGGCGAAGGCATGAGCGAGATTAGTGAGGGACGCGCGGAGCTGCGCAAGGCTCGCAGCGGGTGTGCTCAATAGGGTCTCGACTTCGTGCGCTAGCCCGGAGATTCCGGCGAAGCCAAGCAGCCCGGCGGTGCCTGTCCACCGGTGAACGATTCGGCTCGCCGTCGACGCTTGGAACTGGGAATCCAAGCTGGCCAGCAGGTGGCGGCTTTCGACAACGCCATCCGCAAGGAAACTCCGCCGCAGGTCCTCCATTTCAGATTCAGGAAGCCCAAAGGAGACTGGTTCCGGCACAGGTTCGACAGGCGGCGTGGCGTTCGCGGCCGGCGCCGGCGGCGCGTTCCCGCCTTGGCCGAGGTATTCGCGAACACGCGCCACCAGTGCGCGGGTGTCGGCCGACTTGGTGAGAAAGCCAGCGCATCCCGCCTCGTTCGCCCTCTGCACATCACCTTCCTGGGCGGATCCGGTCAGCGCGACCACGACCATTTGGTGCAGGTTGTCATCCTGTTTCACACGGCGAGTCAATTCCAGTCCACTGATCCCGGGTAATTGAATATCGACCAGCATGAGACGCGGCCGGAGGGTATGGAGCGTGGACAACGCCTGTTCCCCATTCGAGGCGATATGGACTTTATAGCCCTCGGCCCGAAGCAGTGCAGCCGTGAGCTTCAGACTGACTGGAGAATCCTCCACGATCAGGATGGTTTCGCCTGCCACTCGGATCTGCGTCTCCGCCTAATCATACGACGATGGCCGGCGTGCGGGGGACGGGCGGCGAGACCGCCGTTGACGGATCATAGAGGGGATGGCGGAACCCGAAGCCGCAGTCGCAATTCTGCATGCGCTCGCGCCGGCGGAGTCCGTCTTGCTCATCCGCCGCGCGGAACGGGAGAATGACCCCTGGTCGGGACACTGGTCGTTTCCAGGCGGCCGGCGTGAATCGGAGGACCCCGACCTGTTGCATACGGCGCTGCGCGAACTCAAAGAGGAGTGCGGGATCGGTCTCGGCCGGGAGCATCTCGAAGCCGCGCTGCGGCCCATGTTGGCGGGGCGGAAAGTGGGACGATTCCTGCTTGTGGCTCCGTTCTTGTTCCGTGTGGATGGTGAACTGCCAACCGCTCTCGATCCGCGAGAAGCCGTTGAAGCCCTGTGGACTCCGCTGAGCGTGCTACGCGATCCCGCCCGGCACGCCCCGCAGTCGGTGCCCGGCCAGCCGAAGGAACTCCAGTTTCCAGCCATCGAGTTGAACGGTGTTCCCTTGTGGGGATTTACGTACCGGCTCATTGCCGATTGGCTCGGCTTGGGCAACGCCGGCCCCTAACCGACCCGCGACCAAAGGAAGCGGTCTTTTGGCGAACCTGAGAGCGGCTTTCAGTCGCGCGCAGAAGACAGTGCCGGCTTCACAACCCAACCCACAATCATCACCAGGAGCACCAGCACCAACCAGCCTTGCGTACGAAAGCCGTCGTACGGCTGCTCCAGCAGCATCAGCGCTCTGCGCCCAAGCCCGAGCGTGAGAACCGCAAGCAAATAAGCGAGGGCGTTCCCACCGGCGAATCCTCGAACAAACAGCCAGATCGCGCCCGCGGTCGCCAGCAAAATGGCGTAGTGCAAAGCAAATTCCGCTGCCGTGTGCACCTGGCTGGGAACAAATGCAGCGATCCCGGCGAGCGCGAGTACCCCCGTTTGCCACCGGCGGCGGGCCAGCAAGCCGGCGGCGTAACCAATGAATGCCAGCAGGGCGAGTTCGAAAATGGCTGACTCGAATGCCCCAGCCGTAGCTGACACCGCGGGCGATATTGTGCCGAAAATGTCCGGGCTTCCCGCCGATAGCACGGCCTGTGCGTGAAAGCGGTCAATCACGAACCATTCGCACTGGCTCAAGAGGGTTGCGAGTGCAGCGGCTACAGCCAGCGCAATCAGGCTATCGGCAAGCACTGCCCGGCGATGCGCGGGCTTGAGTGCGGCCAGGCTCTCCGGGCGCACGGCGAACAACAGGCCCGCACAGCAGGCCATTCCCAGGAACAGGCCGAGCGCGCCAATCACGATTCCCGCGATCATCACCGCTCGGAACGTTTCCAGGGGCATGGCTGTATCGTAGTTCCGAAGCGCCAGTGGAGCGTCCGATATCGCGCCCAAAAGTCCCAGCGCCGCGACCGGCACCGCGACTCTCATGATGTTGCCCCACCGCAACTCGCGCTTGCGCGTGCGCTGCACGATGAGCCAGAGGGACAGCCCCACCGCTCCGGCGATGAAAACGATGCGCAGGAACAGCAGGACATTCGATAGCAGGTTTCGCCGCGACCGCTCGCGCACATACGATTCCGGCAGCTTCCAGAACGGAGCCATGGCAGCCACCTGATCACCGGCAACTTCCACGCTGATGCGGTACCGCGCCTCCTCCACGTTCCTGGGATCGCCTGCACTCGCCTCCCAAACCAGCGTGTAGTCGCGGCGGGCCTTCTTCCGTTCCGACGTGGTCTCTTTCAACTCCAGCCCGGAGAGTTCGACGCCGCGCGACATCAGGAAAGCGGAAGCAATTTTGCGGGCATCCTCGGCCCCCAGGTCAGCGCCCGCCCGATCCTCCGGCAGCAGGTGATGAAAGCTGACAACTCTGCCGGTTTCGGGATCGAGCGCGGCGCGAATCTCCTCCTTGTCGAGTGGCCGGTAATAGCGCGCGGTCCATCCGTGCAGAGGGATGTAGCGCTCCCATAATCCGGCGACATCCGCGACCGGGCGGCGCTCGAGGAAATATTTGACCGCGTGATCGTCCGCCGGATTCATCGGATACACGGCGATGCGGAATTTTGCCGGGTCCACGCCGCGCTCGCGCAGGAAGGCGTCGGCAGCCGATTGCGCCTGCGAAGCGCCCAGTTTGAATTTCGGAAGATCACCAAACCGCTGTACCGGCGCCAGCAAGCTCCCGAGTGAAACAACAACGATGGCGCCGGCTGCTAAACGACGGCGGGTGCTCATGGGCCGGCTGTCAGTCAACACAACCTCTTCGGTCGGCGGCGAGACCTCAGCCGCCACCGGCGCTGCGAAGCCTTCATCCCCGTTCGTAAGCCCGGCTTCCGGTTGGAAGCCCCCGCCGCGAAGATATGCAACCCACGCGATCAGGACGGGCAGAACCATGATGCCCGCGCTCAGTGCGCCGGAAAACACAAAATAGAGGTTGTGGGAACGCATCAACAGCAGCGCGGTGTAGAGGGCGTCAACCGAATAGTGCCAGACCAGAGTCGGCAAAATGCCCCAGCGGAGCATGATCATGCCTAGCGCCACTCCCCCGATCCCGACCTCAACGCCGCGTATGTAGAACGGCTGCTGCGGATATCCGGCATGCCCGAATCCCCAGATGAAACCGGCCAGAATGAGCGCTGCCCATGTGGCGCGTACGACTTTCCGCAAGAACGGGATGGCGAACATGCGAAACAGGAATTCTTCCGAAATCGCCGGCAGGAATCCGCCGAACAACACGAACAGCCACGGGAAACGCGTGTTCAATAGGTCGTCATAGGGGACATCCGCCGGCGACCACGCACCCATCCGCCGTCCCAACAGGTAGAACACGATCTGGTACGCCACAAAAACGCCGGTCAACGTGAGCCCGAGGACAGCGCCCTTGAAGAAGCTCTTGGTCCTCAGCCCGCGCGGCCGAAAGAGATTGCCCAGCGAGATTTTGGATGCGAAGAATTGCCGGTATAGCGGCTCGGCTCCGGCCGTGAGTACGAAAAGCAGGCTGCCGCTGGAGAGCGCAATCAGCAGATCCTGCATGATGTGGCGTGCGATGAAGCTGCCATAGGAATCCGTGGTGGGGTACGCGAACTCGGCGAGCGGCTGCGAATTCAGCGACGCTAGGAACGAGAGAACCGCGCCGGCGGCTCCCACCACCGTGGCCCGGCCCCAGCGAACATCGTGCAGGCGCACCCGCATGACGATGATCGCCAGCAGAGCGACCACCAGCACCACCAACAGAACGGTATCGATGGTCTGCGCCGCCAGATTCCTTGAGCGCAAACGGTCGTAGCCGCGCAACCAGGCTTCGGGTACCTTCAGGTACTCGCGGTAGCCGCCGATTTCGTTGCCCAGCACCGTGACCTCCATCCGGTACGTCGCCTCGCGAATTTCGAAATTCCGCTCCTTCCAGGTAAAGACGTGATCTTGCCGCGCCGGACGGCTCACGGCCGAAGCCTCGACGAACTCGAGTGCGCCGGGATCGCGGCCCATCTTCATCCGCAAGAAAGATTCGGCTAGCGCACGCGCTTGCTCTGGCGTGACGCTGGGCCGTGGAGCCGCCTCGGGAATCTGGTGATCGAAACCGGCGGTCTCGCCGGCTGGTGTGATGTCGACCCGGTATTCCTCCTTTTGTTGCGGGCGGAACCAGCGGTGCGACCAGCTCCATAACCGCACATGAGAGCCCATCAACCCGTTTGCCGCTTCCAGGCCCAGCTCGCGCTCCAGAAAAGTCTTGGCGGAGTCGTCGAAGCTGAATCGGGACGCCTCACGATAGCCGCGGAGATCATGCCCTTGTGCGCTAAGGAATCTCTCAGCGAGCAGGCGCGCCTCGTCCCGCGTGACCCGAAAGTCGATGGAGGCTTCAGGGAAGGCTTTGTAAAAGTAGGTGGCCGAGAACCAGACGGTCAAGACCAGTAGCGCAAGGCAAATGAACAGAAACCGAAGATCACCGGCAGTGAGCCGTTCGCGCATGCCAGCATCCTCCTCTCAACCGGCCGCCCTTCGATCGGCGGACCGTGGTTAGCGTTCCGCTCGCGGAAGTTTTCCGAAGCAGTACAACGCGCTCCGGGTGCGAAGATACAGGCAACGATCTACCGGGGCCGGCGTGGCGTACACTTCGTCGTCCATATCGTTGACTGCCAGGACTTCCCAATCAGCGCCCGCCCGGATCACCGATACGTGCCCGTCCTGGCTCGATACAAAAATTTTGCCGTCCGCTGCAACCGGAGATGAGTAGTAAAAATCGAGCGCGCCCTGCAAACGGCCCTGCTTCAGCACCTTGCCGGTCACCGGATCGAGCGCCGTCAGGATGCCGCCCTCTTTCATGAGATAGAGGACGTTTTGGTAGAGCACGGGCGATGGGACGTTGGGAAGCGATCGATAATACCGCCAGAGAATGTTCTCACCCGTCATATCGCCCGCTCCGCCGAGGCGGACCGCCATCACCGAGTTGACCATCGTGCGCTTATCAGCATATTTCTCCCATTCGCGTTTGCTCAGGAAGCCGTCGCCATCCAGGTCCGAATCCTCGAAGTCGTCGCGGTAATGGGGATCGGGCAGCTCATCTTTCGACAGTTTTCCGTCGTGGTTCGCATCCGCCACCCGCAGCATTTGCTCGAACGAAGGGAGAGTCACCTGGTTGCCCTGATCGGCGCCTCCCGCCCAGCCAAGAACATACGCGACGTCGCCCGCAACGATGGGCGTCGGCTTCATCTGCCACGTAAGGCCGCGAACCCACCAGACCTCCTTGCCCGTTTCTACGTCGTAGGCGATGAACCGGTTCGTTCCGGCCACCAGCGCTTCCAGTGCGCCCTGCTTGGGCTGGTACAGTACAGGCGTCGAAAAGCCGCGCGTCATCTCGGGCCGCTCCACGCGCCAGACCAGCCGCCCGGTTTTCTGATCGACGGCGATCATGAACGATCCGGTCTCGGAATCACATACCTGGATCACTTTGCCGTTCGCCAGCACTGGGGAGGAAGCCAGGCCAAACGGATTGTTGAACGGTCCGAGAGGCAGCCGCCAGCGTTCCTCTCCATCGGACCCGTACGAGACGAGGCCAAAGTCGGTGAAGAACGCGTAAGCGTTTCGTCCGTCGGTGGCCACGCTGGGAGATGCCGGGCTGTTGGAGGTGTGAAGCTTCTGCTTGCGCGGCCGGGAAACTTCACGCCGCCATAAGATCCTTCCCGTCGCGCGGTCGAGCGCGATCACATACAGGCGATCTCCCTCGAATGCGGTAACAAAGATCTGATCCGCCGAAAGCACCGGCGAAGAGTGGCCGGGAGGCAGCGGCGTTTTCCACAAGACGTTCTTGCCCGGACCGAACTCAGTGGGCAGGCCCGTGGTGTCCGACACGCCAAAAGCATTCGGACCCCGGAACTGCGGCCAATCAGCAGCGAACCCGCCGAGCGCCGTTCCCACGAGGAGCAGGGCTCGCATCTTCGACATGCAGACAGTATATATTGCCGCCTCACGCCCGATTCGGTCGGCCGCTAGCTGAGCCGCGCGCGAAGCAAGCGGTCGTTCGCGCTCCGGACGTTGCGGAGGAAAAGGGGTCAGGAAAAGGGGACAGGAAGCTGTGAAGTAATGGCGTTTTTCAAAACGCCGGATCCGTTGTGTGGTGCGGCATCCGATTTTACTCCCGACGGTGCCAAGCGTTCCGATTACTGCGGCGGTTACACCGCCAGCGCGGGCTGGATTTTCAGTAACCTTTGGATATTGAATGTCAGGGCATGCAGGAGCGCCTCGGCACGCGCCTTGATGCGACC